>JBCBCN010000007.1:0-246001 GCA_038530555.1 Pseudomonadota bacterium
GCCAGCCCTCCAAACCGCGAGATCCTTGGGGGGCCAGCCCCCCAAACCCCCCGGGATATTTGAACGATAAAGACGGGGCCCATCGACAGGAGGAGCCCCTTGCGGGGTCGCCCAAGCAGCGCTTCAGCCGTCCACGCGAATGGCGGCGTTCTTCGAATCATAGGGGCTGTCTTCGGTGATCTCGGCGGGCCAGAACGCGTTTTGCATCCGCACCATCAACTTTGTGCCCGGCTCGGCCAGATCGGGCCGGACATAGCCCATGCCGATAGACTTGCCGAGGGCGACCGAATACCCGCCTGAGGTTAGGCGGCCAACTTTAGTCTCGCCATCATAGAGCGCCTCACGGCCCCAGGGATCAGCATCGGGGGGCCCGTCGATCAGGAGCGTCACGCATTTCGAGCGGATCCCGGTTTCGAGCATCGCGGCCTTGCCGTGGAAGTCCTTGTCCAGATCGACGAAACGGTCGAGCCCGGCCTCCAGCGGCGTCGCGTCGCGGCCAAGTTCCGTCCCGAAGGCGCGATAGCTTTTCTCCTGCCTCAGCCAGTTCTGCGCCCGTGCGCCCACGAGCCTAAGCCCGTTCAATTCACCCGCAGCCATCAGCTGATCCCAGAGGTAGTTTTGCATCTCCATCGGGTGGTGAAGCTCCCAGCCGAGCTCCCCGGTATAGGCGACGCGGACGGCCATAACCGGGCACATCTTTAGCTCGATCCGGCGCGTCGACAGCCAGGGAAAGCGCGTGTTGGAAAGCGCAGTGTCGGGGTCGGCATCGCGGATCAGGCCCTTGAGCACATCGCGCGCCTTTGGTCCGGCCAGGGCGAAGACGCCCCATTTCGTGGTCACGTCTTCGATGCCGAACCAGGTGGTCGGGCCGCCATGTTCCGCGAACCAATCCTCCTCGGCCTTGCGCAAGTAATCGGCGTCATAATCCGCCCAGGCCCCAGCCGAGATCAGGTAGAACTCATCGTCACGGGCACGGATGATCGTGTATTCCGTGCGCGTCGTCCCCGAAGCCGTCAGCGCATAGGTCAGGTTGATCCGGCCCGTCTTGGGCAGCTTGTTGCAGGTAAACCAGTCGAGAAACGCCGCCGCGCCCGGCCCGAATACTCGGTGCTTGGCGAAGGCCGTCGCGTCGATCAGGCCTACGCCCGAGCGGACCGCCTCGGCCTCAGCCTTAGCGTACTCCCACCAGGCGCCACGCCGGAACGAGCGGCTGTCATGATCGAAGCTCGAGGGCGCGTCGAGCGGGCCATAGTAATTCGGCCGCTCCCAGCCATTCACCTGACCAAACTGCGCGCCCAGCGCCTTTTGCCGCTCATAGGCGGGCCCGGTCCGAAGCGGGCGGCAGGCCTCACGCTCTTCGTCGGGGTGATGCAGGACATAGACGTGGGAATAGCATTCCTCGTTCTTGCGGGTCGCGTATTCCGTCGTCATC
This sequence comes from Pseudomonadota bacterium, assembly GCA_038530555.1. Lineage (GTDB taxonomy): Bacteria > Pseudomonadota > Alphaproteobacteria > Rhodobacterales > Rhodobacteraceae > HKCCE3408. The sequence continues at coordinate 1,433 of JBCBCN010000007.1, forward strand.
CAAGAGCCGTAGCGCTTGGGATCGAGGCTCGCCATGTCGATCTCGGCCTCCCCCTCGACCATCATCTGCGCCAGGTAATGCCCCGTGCCCCCGGCGGCGGTAATCCCGAAACTGAAGCCCTCCGCCAGCCACATATTGCGCATGCCGGGCGCCGGTCCGACCAGGGGATTGCCGTCGGGCGTGTAGCAGATCGGGCCGTTATAGTCGTCCTTCAGACCCACCGTCTCCGAGCTTGGCAGACGGTGGATCATCGACATGTACTCCTCTTCGATCCGCTCCAGATCGAGGGGGAAGAGATCGGCCCGGAAGCTTTCGGGCACGTCATAGGCGAAGCGCGCAGGCGCGCCTTGCTCGTAGGGGCCCAGGATCCAACCGCCACGCTCCTCACGGACATACCACTTGGCATCGGCGTCGCGCAGAACCGGGTGCTCGGGGTTCGAGCTGCGCCATTGCACAAGCTCGGGATCGGGCTCGGTGACGATGAACTGATGCTCCACCGGGATGGCCGGGATCTTGAGGCCCAAAAGGCGCGCCGTCCGCTGGGCGTGGTTGCCCGTGGCCGTCACCACATGCTCGGCATTGATCACGATCTGCTCATCCGAGGCGACGAGATTGCCGCCCTTCTCGATCATCTTGGTGCAGGTGACCTCCCAGTAATCGCCAGACCAGCGATAGCCGTCGACCTGCCATTTGCGCTCGATCCGCACACCGCGTTGCCGCGCGCCCTTGGCCATGGCCTGGGTCACATCGGCGGGGTTAATATAGCCGTCGGTCGGGTGATAAATCGCGCCGACCAGATCCTCGGTCCGCACCAGGGGGAAGCGGTCCTTGATGTCGCCCGCGCTCATCCACTCATACGGGATCCCCACGGTCTCGGCGGTCGAGGCATAGAGCATATATTCGTCCATGCGCGCCTGGCTTTGCGCCATGCGCAGGTTGCCCACGACCGAGAACCCTGGGTTCAGGCCGGTTTCCTCTTCCAGCGTTTTGTAGAACTTCACCGAATAGTCGTGGATATGGCTCGTGGCGTAGCTCATATTGAAGAGCGGCAAGAGACCCGCCGCGTGCCAGGTCGAGCCCGAGGTCAGCTCATCGCGCTCGAGCAGCATGACATCGTCCCAGCCCGCGCGCGCCAGGTGATAGGCGATCCCGGCCCCCACGGCACCGCCGCCGACCACAAGCGCCCTGACATGCATCCGCACATCGCTGCTTAATCCACCGTCGCCCAATCCACCGTCCATGTTGCTCTCCCTCAAAGGCCGCCCCGAGGCTGCTCGGACACCCTGCCACGCGTAGGTGCGCGCCGCAGAGCCTAGTCGACCTAAGCCTGCGCAAAAACGACCTTTGCACATCGCAAGGGGGCCAGCCTATGGTGGACGGCAAGGAGATCGCACGATGGGATATGTCAAAACCGCCATGCTGTTGGCGTTTATGACGGCGCTGGTGGGCGCGGCGGGGCTGCTTTTGGGCGGTGAGGCGGGGCTACTGATCGCGCTTGTCGCGGCGGCTGGGATGAACCTGTTCGCCTTCTGGCGCTCGGACAAGATGGTCCTCCGGATGCACAACGCAGTGGAGGTCAATGCCCGCACCGCGCCCGACCTGGTGCCGATGGTGCAGGATTTGGCCGATCGCGCGGGCCTGCCGCATCCGGCGATCTACGTCATCGACAGCGCCCAGCCCAACGCCTTCGCCACCGGCCGCAACCCTGAAAACGCCGCCGTGGCCGCGACCACAGGCTTGCTTAGGGCGATGTCGCGCGAAGAGGTGGCGGGCGTGATGGCCCATGAGCTGGCGCATATCCAGAACCGCGACACGCTGCTGATGACGATCACCGCGACGCTCGCGGGCGCAATCAGCCTGCTGTCGAACTTCGCGTTCTTTTTCCGCGGCAATCGGAACAACCCGCTGGGGTTCGTGGGCGTGTTGCTGGCCGTGATCGTGGCGCCGCTCGCCGCCGGTCTGGTGCAGATGGCGATCAGCCGAAGCCGCGAATATGAGGCCGACAAGCGTGGCGCAGAGATCTGCGGTCAGCCCGAATGGCTGGCCTCGGCCCTACAACGACTGGGAGAGCTCTCAGGCCGGATTGACATGGAAAGCGCCGAGCGCAACCCGGCCTCGGCGCATATGTTCATCGTCAATCCGCTGCATGTTCTGCGGCGGGGCGCGCTCTTTTCAACGCATCCGCCGCTGGAAGAACGAATTGCGCGGCTCCGCGCCTTGAGGTGAGGCACGGGCCGCGCTGAACCCTGACTTCGTTTCAGGATTTCTCGGGAGGGCGCGGCGGACGGACCGCGCCAAATCCTCAAGACTTAGGCGAAGATGTTCTCGGAGGTCAGATCGAGCACCTCGGTCGCCATGCGAGAGCCAGAGCGCGCGAACAGATTTTCCGTCGCGGTGCTCGGTGCGATCGAGACCTGGCGGGCGCAACGGTGCGACCGGTAGGAGCACTGAAGATCACGAAATTCGGGGGAAGCTTCGAAGGCCGGTGCATCAAGTTCAAAGTCGAGCTTGAGAGCAGCGCTCTGGGTGAAATCCAACATACCTTTTACCTCACTGGATACTGGCGTGAACAATTACGAACACCATGCTTATCCCGCCAGAAGCTGGCAGAATTAAGGCAAACTATGCTCTAATTTCCTTAAAATATTGAATTAATTGCGCTGACTGTCGCATCGCACGAAACGATCGCTTGGCCGTAAGGGCCATTGTGCAGGTCGTTGACGCTTACGGCAACTTCCGCCGAATCTCATCTCAAACCATGCTCGGCCCTCAAACCATGCTTGGAACGACCAGATCGGGCGGCCTGTGGCCGTCATCGAAGGTTTTGATGTTGATCAAGACCTTCTCGCCCATCTCGATCCGCCCCTCCACGGTGGCTGAGCCCATATGCGGCAGCAGCACAACATTCTCGAGCTCGCGCAGGCGCGGATTGATCTCATGGCCATGCTCGAACACATCGAGCCCCGCCCCTGCGATCTCCCCGGCGCGCAGCATCCGCGTCAGGGCGTTTTCATCGATCACCTCGCCGCGCGACGTGTTCACGATCACCGCGCTCGGCTTCATAAGCTTGAGCCGCCTAGCATTCATCAGATGGAAGGTCGAAGGCGTGTGCGGGCAGTTGATCGACAGGACGTCGACCCGCGAGACAAGCTGATCGAGGCTTTCCCAATAGCTCGCCCCGAGCCCCTCTTCGATCTCAGGATGAAGCCGTTTGCGGTTGTGGTAATGCACCTGCATCCCAAAGACCTGCGCCCGTCGCGCCACCGCCTGGCCGATCCGCCCCATCCCCAGAATGCCCAGCCGCGTGCCGCCGATCCGCTTGCCCATATAGGCTGTCGGCGCCCAACCGCCCCAGGCGCCGGTCTGCATCGCGCCCAAGCCTTCGGGGATGCGCCGGGTGCAGGCCAGGATCAGGGCCAGGGTCATATCGGCCGTATCTTCGGTCACGACACCCGGCGTGTTGGAGATCAGAATGCCCCGCTGCCGCGCCGTGGCGACGTCGATATGATCCACGCCTGCGCCGTAATTGGCGATCAGCTTGAGCTTGTCGCCCGCCTGGCCCAGCAGGCCCGCATCAATCTGATCGGTGACGCAGGGCACCAGAACATCGGCGCGCTGACTGGCCGCGATCAGCTCATCGCGGCTCATTTTATGATCATCGGTGTTCAACTCGACGTCGAACAACTCCCCCATCCGGGTCTCGACCGTCTCCGGCAACCGTCGCGTGACGACAACACTTAACCGCCGACCTGCCATGTCTTCGCGTCCTTATGTGGATTTCATGCCCGCGTTCTGACAGTCTCAAAGCGCGTGAGCCGGCGCAAGACCGCGCGCGCAAGGAAAGCGGCCGATCAGAGCCGTGGAGCAGCAGAGGCGATGCAGATGATGGTGCGGATTTTCGCGCTTTTAGCCGTTTTGATCAGTGTGGCGCCGATTTGGGCGCAGGCCCAGACCGGCTCGCCCGTCACGGCTCCGGTCGGTGTCGGGCCGGAAACCGGCTATGCCCTGCCCCGCTATGTCTCGATGGCTGCCGATGAGGGCAATGTCCGGCGTGGCCCCTCGCGCAGTCACCGCATCGACTGGGTCTTTCTGCAACCCAATATCCCCCTTGTCGTCGTCGCCGAGCACGAACACTGGCGCCGGGTCGTCGACCGTGACGGCCAGGGCGGCTGGATGCATTACACGCTTTTGTCGGGCGCCCGCACCGCGATCGTGGAGCGCGACATGCTGGAACTTCGCGCCCGGCCGCATGAGGATGCGGTCATTCGCGCGCGCGCCGCACGCGGTGTGGTCGGCCGGATCGACCGCTGCGCCGAGGGCTGGTGCCTGCTGATCGCGGGCGGCCATCGCGGCTGGGTCCCGCAGGAGGCGCTTTGGGGCACCGATCCGGGCGAAGTGATCGACTAATCAACGACGGGCTCAGGCGACCCGGTCGAGCCCTCGCCCTTTGAGCAATGCATCCACACCCGGCATCCGCCCTCGGAAGGCCGTGTAAAGCGCCTCGGCTTCTTCCGATCCGCCAGCGCTCAGGATATGCGTCTCAAGCCGCTTGGCGACCTCTGGATCAAAGGGACCGCCCGCCTCCTCGAACGCCTCGAACGCGTCGGCATCCATGACCTCGGACCACATATAGCTGTAGTAGCCGCTGGAATAGCCGTCGCCCGCGAAGACATGGGCGAAATGCGGCGTGGCATGGCGCATGGCGATGGCGGACGGCATGCCGATCCGATCCAGCGTCTCGGCCTGGGCCTGCATCGGGTCAGCAGGCGGCGCGCCGTCATGGAAATCCAGATCAACCAGGGCCGAGGCGACATATTCCACCGTTTGAGAGCCCATATCGTAGGTCTGCGCGGCCAGGACCTTTTCGAGCATCTCGGCGGGCATTGCTTCGCCGGTCGTGGCATGGCGGGCATGGCGTTCCAAAACCTCGGGCACTTCCAGCCAATGCTCATAAAGCTGGCTCGGAAGCTCCACGAAATCGCGCGCGACAGACGTGCCCGAGATCGCGCCATAGGTCACATCGCTGAGCATCTGGTGCAGCGCATGGCCGAACTCATGAAACAGCGTGCGCGCATCGTCATAGGACAGCAGGCTCGGATCGCCCTTGGCGAAATTGCACACGTTGACCACGATCGGGCGCACGTCTGCGTCCAGGCGTTCTTGGCTGCGGAAGGCCGAGCACCAGGCGCCCGACCGCTTTGAGCCACGCGCGTAGTAATCGCCGATGAAAACCGCCACATGCGCGCCGTCGCGTGTCACCTCCCACGCGCGGGCATCCGGGTGGTAAAGTGGCGCGTCGAGCGGTGAAAATTCCAGCCCGAACAAGCGGTTGGCGCAATCGAACGCCGCCTCGATCATCCCTTCGAGCGACAGATAGGGTTTGAGCTCACTCTCATCGAGATCGTGCAGCTCCTTGCGGCGCTTCTCGGTGTAATAGGCCCAGTCCCAGGGCCTGAGCGGGCTAGGATCGCCCGAAGTCTCCATCATCCGGGTCAGATGCCCGGCGTCGGCCTCGGCCTGGGCGCGGGCCGGGCGCCAGACCTGCATGAGCAGATCGCGCACTGCATCTGGATTGCCCGCCATCTCGGTCTCGAGCTTGTAGGCCGCGAAACTGGGATACCCCAGCAGCGCCGCACGCTCCTGCCGCAGGGCCAGGATCTCGGCGGTCAGCGCGCGGTTGTCATGCTCCCCGCCGCGCGCCCCGCGATTGGTGAAAGCGGTCCAGGCACGCTCCCGCAGATCGCGGCGCGGCGAATATTGCATGAAGGGCGTGTAGAGCGAACGAGAGGTGGTGATGATCGGCCCCTTCGCGCCGCGTTCCTCGCCCGCGGCGCGGGCAGCCGCGATCAGGAAATCGGGCAGGCCGCCCAGATCCCCGTCGCTGAGCTCCATCGCCCAGTCCCGCTCATCAGCCAGCAGGTTTTGAACGAACTCGGTGCCGAGCACGGCGAGGCGGCTTTTTATCTCAGCCATACGGTCTTTGTCCGCGCCTTCCAGCGCCGCGCCCCCGCGCAAGAAGGCGCGATGCTTGAGATAGAGCAGCCGGGATTGCTCCTGGGTCAGGTCGAGGTCGTCGCGCCCGTCCCACAGGGTCCTGATCCGTTGCCACAGCTTTTGATTGCCGATGATCTCCGAGCCATAGGCCGAGAACTTCGGCGCGAAATCGCGTTGCAGCTTTTCGCGCTCGGGCGTCGCATCCGATCCGGCCAGGTTGAAAAACACGCCCGCCACCCGGTCGAGCAGCGCATCGGCGCGCTCCAGAGCCTCGATTGTGTTGGCAAAGCTCGGCGGGTCCTCGGCCTCGGCAATCTCAGCCACAGCCGCGCGCGCCACTTCGAGTGCCTCATTTAGCGCAGGCTCGAAGTGGCTGTCCTCGATCTGGTCGAAAGGCGGAAGCTCGAACGGGGTCTCCCAGGTGGCAAGCAATGGGTTGGTCAAGGCAGCTCTCCGTAGTGGGTCAGCATGGGGTTCAAGCGGATCAGCGTCAGACTAAGCGTGCGCCCTGACGATGACTAATCACTTAGACGTTCCGACAGATGGGGCAATCGGCGCGGCGTTCGACCTTGATCAAACGCGTCTCGGCTGTCAGCCCATCATAGAGCAGCAAGCGCCCCCGCAGGCCTTCACCCGCGCGGGTGATCTCCTTGACCGCCTCCAGCGCCAGGATCGAGCCGATCACACCGGGCAAGGCACCGATTACGCCGCTTTCCGAACAGGTCTGCGCGCGATCCGGCGCGGGCAAATCCGGGAACAGGCATTCCATGCAGGGCGCGCCATTGGCCGGGTCATAAAGCGTCACCTGCCCCTCCCAGGCCGAGATCGTTCCGGCCAAAAGCGGGGTCCGGGTGGCCACAGCCGCAGCATTGACCAGACGACGCGTCTCGAAATTGTCCGAGCCATCGACGATCAGATCATAGTCCTCGAAAAGCGCTTCCGCGATATCGGCGGTGAGGCGGCGCTTATAGGGGCGGAAATCGACGAAAGGATTGCGTTCTTTCACCGCCATCTCGGCCGAGAACACTTTGGGCATGCGCTGGCGCGCATCTGTATGAATGATCTGGCGCTGCAGGTTGCTCAGATCAACCTCATCGTCATCGATCACGCCAAGCTGTCCCACGCCTGCCGCGCCAAGGTAAAGCAGGACCGGCGCCCCTAAGCCGCCCGCGCCAATGACCAGCACGCGCGCGTGTTTGAGGCGGGTTTGCCCGGCGCCGCCGATCTCGGGCAGGGTGATGTGGCGGGCATAGCGCTCAAGCTCATCCTCGCCGAATGTGTCGTGACGCACGAGTGGCGCGCGCGCAGCCTCGGCGGCATCGGCGCGGACCTGCACCTGCATCAAAAGCGCGCGATAGGCCAGGATCAGCGTCGTGACACCGCCCACCACCAGCCACAGCCCCGGCGAGCCCCCGGTCGCCTCACGCAGGGCATGGCCGTCCGGCAAGGCCACTTGCACGGCAAGGACGGCCACATAGAGCAGGCCCAGCATAATAAAGCGGGCCTGCCAGGGCGCCTTCATCACATGGCCCAAAAACAGGATGCCCGCGCCAAGAAACAGCACGAAGAACATTTTGCGCGTCAGCCCCCCTTAACCCGGTCATTCAGCCGGTGCCGGTCGAGCCGAAGCCTCCTTCACCGCGCTCTGTCTCGGAGAGACGTTCAGTGCCTAGATAGCGCGCCTGGGCCAAGGGGGCCAGGACTGCTTGCGCCAATCGGCTGCCATGGGTGACGCGGAAGGGCTCAGTCCCGAAATTGACCATGAGCACACCCAAAGCGCCGCGAAAATCCGAGTCGATCGTGCCGGGTGAGTTGATCAGGCTGATCCCATGGCTCAGGGCGAGCCCTGAGCGCGGGCGCAGCTGTAGCTCATAGCCCTGCGGTACGCTGAGGCGAAGCCCTGTGGGCACCAGGCGTCGGCCCATCGGCGCGATGTCGAACCCTTCGAGGCGATATTCTTCCGGCAGATTGGCGCGGATGTCGGCACCAGCCGCCCCAAAACTCGCATAGGCCGGGGGGGCGACCTTAGGGTCGGCCCAGTCTTCGCGGATAAACTGAACGACAACCTCTCTGTAATCCATCATGTCAAAGGCTCCTTGCGCGTGGGCGTCGGCTCTTTCGTGTCCGCCAGAGGGTAAAATTTGTTTAACGCGCGCCGCGCAAAGTGGTGACAATTCGATCCGCCAGGGCGCGGGCAACCTCGGCCTTGCCCATGCGCGGCCAATCCTCGACGCCGTCGTCTGTGATGAGATGCACCTGGTTCTCGGCGCCGCCCATGACGCCAGAGGCGGGCGAGACATCATTGGCCAGGATCCAGTCACAGCCCTTGCGCAGGCGTTTGGCAGTGCCATGGGCCACGACCTCCTCGGTCTCCGCCGCAAAGCCCACGACCAATTGCGGTCGAGCCTCTGGCGCAAGGCCAGCAACACGAGCCAGGATGTCCGGGTTCTGCGTCAATTTCAGATCGGCACCCTCTTGGCCTTCGGTCTTTTTCATCTTCTGCGCCGCCTGCTCTGCCACGCGCCAATCGGCCACGGCTGCGGCGAAGACAGCGACATCGGCGGGCAGGGCCGCATCGACGGCGTCCGACATCTCTTGAGCGGTTTGCACGCGGCGGACATCCACGCCCGGCGGCGGCGCCGTATCGGCCGGGCCGGTCACAAAGGTCACGCGCGCGCCCAGATCCCGCAGGGCCTCGGCAATCGCCGTGCCCTGGGCGCCCGAGGAGCGGTTGGCGATGTAGCGCACGGGGTCAATCGGCTCATGGGTCGGGCCGGAGGTGACCAGGGCATGCCGTCCTTCCAAAGGCCGCGCCGTGCCAGTGGGCGAGCTCGCCTCAGAGCTCAGCATCCCCGAGATCGCCGCCACAATTTCCGGCACATCGAGCATTCGACCGGGCCCGTATTCGCCACAGGCCATATCGCCCTCGACCGGGCCCGCGAAGACCACACCGTCCGCCTGGAGCGTGGCCAGATTGCGCTGTGTCGCCGGGTGCTGCCACATCCGCACATTCATTGCGGGCGCCATCAAAACGCGCTTGTCCGTCGCCAGAAGGAGCGTTGAGGCCAGGTCACCCGCGATCCCGTTCGCCGCCTTAGCCATCAGATCCGCCGTCGCGGGCACGACGGCCAGAACGTCCGCCGAGCGGCTAAGCTCGATATGACCCATTTCCGCCTCATCGGTCAGATCGAAAAGGTCCTGGAATACACGCTCCGCCGCCAGGGCCGAGGCCGAGAGCGGTGTGACGAACTCCGCGCCCGCTTTGGTCAGAACCGGAGTGACCGCCGCGCCGTGACGGCGCAATTCCCGGATCAATTCCAATGACTTGAAGGCCGCGATACCGCCGCCAATGATAAGCAGAACCCGCCGTCCAGACAGCATCTCGCCTCCGTCGCACACTCGAGGCGAGCCTACGGATATCGGCACGGGATGCGCAAGGGTGGCTGAAAGGGGGGGTGACGGAGATTAAACCCAATAATAAAAAGGCCCCGTCCCGTGGAGGGGCGGAGCCTTCAATTCCTGTGTCGCGAGGTCGATTACATCGCGATGAGCGCGCGCACTTCTTTGGATTGCGTCTCCAGCGTCCGACGCATCTTGGCAAAAGCCGCCGCTTCGAGCTGACGCACACGCTCTTTCGAAAGGCCAAGCTCATTGCCCAGGCTTTCGAGCGTCCGAGCATCATCGCGCAGCTTGCGCTCCCGCACGATGAAGCGTTCCCGCTCATTGAGACCGTTAAGCGCCGTCACCAGCCAGTCGCGCAAAGTGTCATTGTCATGCGACTGCTCCACCAGTTCCGCGGCCTGCTCGCTGTCATCTTCCAGCGCGTCAATCCACTCCCGGCCTTCCTCATCGACAGATTGCGTCGCGTTGAGGGAGTAATCGGAGCCCGACAGGCGTCCTTCCATCATTTCGACGTCATGCAGTGGCACACCGACCTCTGTGGCGATCATCTGGCGTAGTTGATGCTTGTCCAGCGTCTCACCCTGGGCCATCGCCTCACGCTCAAGACGAGCCTGAACGCGGCGCATGTTGAAAAACAGTGACTTTTGGCTGGAAGTAGAGCCGGTGCGCACCATCGACCAGTTGCGCATCACATAGTCCTGGATCGAAGCTTTGATCCACCAGACCGCATAGGTCGAAAAGCGTACGCCGCGGTCCGGGTCAAACTTGTCAGCCGCCTTCATCAGGCCAAGACCCGCCTCTTGGATCAGGTCGTTCATCGGTGCGCCGTAACGCTTGAACTTGGCGGCCATCGAAATTGCGAGGCGCATGTAGGCCGTGACCAAACGATGGAGCGCTTCCTCGTCGCGCTCATCCCGCCACGCATAGGCCAATTTCAGCTCGGTTTCCGCATCCAGAAGTTCGGCCTTCATCGCGCGGCGCGAAAGTGACTGGTCCCCACTTGAGTCAAATGCCATAGCTAACTCCCCGGTCTACATTGCGACCCTGTTTTTGGTCTTCGTCAGGGATACGCAGCGCAAATCGGGTTGGATCACTTTTGGGGCGCGTTCATGCAAATTCCACCCGTCAGCCTGGTTCTCGGGGGTGCGGCATCGGGCAAATCGGCCTGGGCAGAACGCCTGGTCCGGCAGAGCGGGCTGGCCAAGGTCTATATCGCCTCGGCCCAGGCCTTCGATGCCGAGATGGAGGCCAAGATCGCCGAGCATCGCGCCCAGCGCGCGGGCGACGGCTGGCGCACGGTCGAGGCGCCGGTGGATGTACCGCAGGCCATCGCTGCGCTGGATGCCGAGGAGATCGCGCTTTTTGATTGCGCCACGCTGTGGCTGTCAAATCTTACACTGGCGGGCCGCGATCCGGGCCAAGAGGTCGACACTTTGTGCCAGGTGGTCGATTTCTCTCCCGCGCCCCTCGTCCTGGTCAGCAATGAGCTCGGTCACGGCATCGTGCCCGCAGACCGGGAGACACGGCGGTTTCGCGACACCCATGGCAAGATGAACCAAAGCTTGGCGGAGGTCGCGGATCTCGTGGTCTTCGTGACGGCGGGCCTGCCGCAGGTTCTGAAAGGCACCCTGCCATGAGCGAGACCGCCACGCGCATCTGGTGGGTCCGCCACGGCCCGACGCATGAGAAAACCTTTGTCGGCTGGCGCGACGTGCCCGCCGATCTCAGCGACCGCGCCAAGCTTGCGCGCCTGAACGCGGCCCTGCCGGAAGGCGCTGATCTCGTCTCCTCCGATCTCAGCCGCTGTGTTCAGACCGCGGGCGAGCTGCAAGCGGGCCGGAGGCTGCTACCGGCCGAGCCTGGCCTGCGAGAGTTCGACTTCGGCGCCTGGGATGGCCTGGGCTTTGACGCAGTGTCCGAGCGTGACCCGGTCCTGTCGCGCCGTTTTTGGGATGAGCCCGGCGATGTCCGCGCGCCCGAGGGCGAAAGCTGGAATGATGTGGACGCGCGGGTCAGCGCGGCCCTGGCCCGCCTGCTTGAGGGGGATACGGGTCAAGACCTGATCGTCGTGGCCCATTTCGGCGTGATCCTGACGCAGCTCGCGCGCTGTCACAGGCATACGATCATGACCGCGCTCAGCCATAAGATCGAACCGCTCTCGATCACGCGCATCGATCTCGGGCCAGACGGCCCAAAGGCCGAGCGCATCAATTTCGAAGTGTGATCCGCCCCATCACAGATCGGCGATTGACCTTCCGCGCGGCGCGGGCGAACGCTTGCGTCTATGACATACACCCTCTTTCTCGGCGACCGCTCCTATTCCAGTTGGTCCCTGCGCGCCTGGCTCCTGTTTGAGGCGTTCGAGCTGCCCTACCGCTCTAAGTTTGTAGATTTCTCGCTTGAGGCCAGCGTGGCCGAACAGTTGGACGACCCGCTCCTGCGCACCGTCCCCGCCCTGCGCCTGCCGGGCGGCGGTGTTCTCAGCGACAGCATTTCAATCGCGGAAGAGCTGGCCAGCCTGCACCCCGAAGCAGGGCTCTGGCCGGAAGATCCTGCCGCCCGCGCCGTGGCCCGCAACCTCACGGCTGAGATGCATAGCGGCTTCGGCGATCTGCGCGGGGACTGTCCGATGAACCTGCGCCTAGCCTATCGAGGTTTTGAGCCGAGTGATGGCGTGCGCGCCGATCTCGCCCGGATTGAAGCGATCTGGGCTGCTGCCCGCGAGGCCCATGGCGCCGGGGGCCCCTGGCTCTGCGGGCGATATTCCATAGCCGATGCGTTCTATGCTCCCGTGGCGGCGAGGATCGCGACCTATGATTTGCCCGTGGGCGAGGCGGGCCAGGCCTATGTGGCCGCCCAACTGGCCCATGAGCCGTTCCGGCGCTGGCGCGCGATGGGTCTGGCTTCGGGCGAGACGCTGGAATGGTATCTCAAGGATTTGCCGCTGCGTGATTGGCCGGGTCCAAAGCCCCTTGACGCAAGGGCCATCGAGACCGGCCCTTCCGAGAATGCCGCCTGTCCTTATTCGGGCGACCCTGTCACGCATTTCCTGGCTCTGGACGATCGCGTTTTCGGCTTTTGCAACGCCTTTTGCCGCGACAAGACCGTGGCCGACCCCGAGGCTTGGCCGAAATTCATTGCGTTGATCTAGCCTCTGCCCGGGGCCGTCTTCGCCCCTGTCGTTAACGATCTGCTAACTATAATGGCGCCAAAGTTCGGGCGATGCTGGATGCTGCCCGACCCGAGCCCATCGCGCGAAGCCACACCGTCGCCTTCGACGGGCTCGAGGCGCGCCGGGTCGAGGTGCAATGCGCCATCAATCCCGGCCTGCCCGCCTTCGCCATCGTCGGCCTACCCGACAAGGCCGTCAGCGAGGCGCGCGAACGCGTCCGCACGGCGCTTTCGTCAATGGCCATTGCCCTGCCCTCGAGCCGGATCACGGTCAACCTCACGCCCGCCGATCTGCCCAAGGAGGGCAACCATTTCGACCTGCCCATCGCGCTCGCGCTGCTCTCGGCCCTCGGCATCGTGCCGGCCGAACGCCTGAGCGGGTGCCTGGCCCTGGGGGAGCTGTCGCTCGACGGTCAGCTCAACCCGATCCTGGGCGGCCTGCCCGCAGCACTTGCCGCCGGTGAGGACGGTCGCGCACTGCTTTGCCCCGCCTCCTGCGGGTCCGAGGCGGCCTGGGTCGGGGCAACGCCGGTCTATGGCGGGACTTCCCTGGCTGCGATCATCGCCCATCTGACGGACAAAACCCCGCTCGAGCCGATGCGACCGGGCGAAGTGGCGCGCAGCGAGACGCGCGGCGATTTCGCAGAGGTCCGGGGCCAGGAGCGGGCCAAACGCGCGCTCGAGATCGCGGCCGCAGGGCGCCATCACATTCTGCTGGTCGGCCCGCCCGGCGCGGGCAAATCCATGCTCGCCTCCCGACTGCCCAGCATCTTGCCCGAACTGACACCCACAGAGGCGCTTGAGACCTCGATGGTGCATTCGCTCTCGGGCCTGCTGAGCGACGGCGGCATCAACCGCACGCGGCCCTATCGCGACCCGCATCACACGGCCTCCATGCCCGCCCTGGTCGGCGGCGGCCGCCGCGCGCAGCCCGGTGAGGTGAGCCTTGCGCATAACGGCGTGCTCTTTCTCGACGAGCTGCCGGAATATCCGCGCCAAGTCCTCGAAACCCTGCGCCAACCGATTGAGAACGGTGAGGTCGTCGTCTCTCGCGCCAACGCCCATGTCACCTATCCCTGCCGGTTCCTGCTGGTCGCAGCGGCCAATCCCTGCCGCTGTGGGCAGCATTACGAAAGCGGCCAGGGTTGCCGCAGAGGGCCGCAATGCAGCGCCGATTATCTTGGCCGCATCTCTGGCCCGCTGATGGACCGGTTCGATCTTCGTCTGGAGATTCCGCCGGTCAGCCTGGACGATCTCGACGCGCCCCCCACGGGCGAGGCCTCGGCAACCATCCGCGCCCGCGTCGCCGCGGCGCGGGACCGGCAAGCGGCGCGCTTTGCCACCCTTGATGCCTCAGCCCGCTGCAATGCCGATGCGGGCGGCGCGCTCCTTGATGAGATCGCCAAGCCCGATGCCGCAGGCCGCGATATGCTGCGCCAGGCCGCTGACAAGCTCGCGCTGTCGGCGCGTGGCTATCACCGGGTCTTGCGCGTGGCCCGCACGATCGCGGATCTGGCCGAAAGCGACGCGATCGAGCGCGCGCATATCGGCGAGGCGCTGAGTTTCCGGCTGGTCATCGGACAGACAAACGCGCCCAAGCCCGATTGAGCGCTGCGCGGGCGCGGATCCGTGAGGCGAAATGCGAATTGCTTGCGCCACGGGGCACGACGCGACCCGCCCAAAATCATTGGCTTCAGGCCGGCTGGGATGGTCTGGGTTTTCGTATGTCTGCCCTAGCCCGCGCAGCGCGCCTCGATCCGCTGCCAGATCTTTTCGGCGATATTCACCCCGTCGAAGCGCTCAAGCTCTTGGATACCGGTGGGCGAGGTCACGTTGATCTCGGTCAAATAGGGTCCGATCACGTCGATCCCGACAAAAACCTGGCCCTTTTCGCGCAGAAGCGGGCCGATCCGCGCGCAAATGTCTTTGTCGCGTTCGCTGAGCGCAACGGCCTCTGCGCGGCCACCGACATGCAGGTTGGAGCGGGTTTCCCCCTCCGCAGGCACACGGTTAATTGCGCCCACGGGCTCCCCATCGACCAGGATCACGCGCTTATCTCCCGTTGCAACATCGGGCAGGAATTTCTGCGCGATCAGCGGCTCACGATTGATGCCGGAAAATAGCTCATGGAGCGAATTGAGATTGCGATCTTCGGATCCGAGACGGAAGACACCGGCCCCGCCATTGCCGTAGAGCGGCTTCAGAATGATGTCACCATGCGCGGCCTTGAAGGCCTTGAGAGTGTCCAGATCGCGCGCGATCAAGGTCGGCGGCGTGAGATCGAGAAAGTTCAGGACCAGCAGTTTTTCGGGATAATTGCGCACCCAAAAAGGATCATTGACCACGAGAGTGCCCGGCGTCACACGCTCAAGCAGATGCGTGGTGGTGATATAGCCCATATCAAAGGGCGGATCCTGGCGCAGGAGGACGACATCGACATCAGCCAGATCGACCTCGGTCTCATCTCCGAAGGTGACATGGTCTCCGGCCTGTCGGCGCAGCTCGATCCACCGACCCTGGGCCAGCACCCGGCCCTCGCGCCAGGACAGTCGATCCGGCGTATAGTAAAACAGCGAATGCCCGCGCGCCTGGGCCTCCTCGCCAAGGCGAAACGAGCTATCGGCGTCGATATCGATGCGTTCGATCGGGTCCATCTGGATGGCGATGCGAAGCGGTGCGGACGACATGGTATGACCCTATGGCAAAACCTTCGGCATGCAACGCGGCCTGCTGGCGCCTCATTCGGTGCGGCCGCTGTGGCATGGGTCCGTTGATGGACCGCGCCTGGCGTAGGCGCAAGCAAGAAGGCGGTGTCTCGGAGCCGTGGCGCCCGCCGCAATCCAAGCGCAAGAAGCGCCAGTCGCCCTGCGGGCCCGGCGCCCAATGGCTTTCCTACCCATGCTGTGAACGGCGCTCCGGCAAAAGCGCCGTCAGGCACTATGTCCGATACACGCAGGGTCCGATACACGCAGGGTCCGATAAACGCAGGCACCCATGCCCGATTCATGATGGCGGCCGCTGTTCGCGACGTACTCACTTTTGCGGGCCTTGAAATCGCAAACAAGCCAGGCACACCGCTAAGGACCTGGCATGAAACCAAATTGCCAGTCACCGACCTATTGAAAAGGCGCCCTACGGCATAATCGCGTTTTCCAGAATATCAATGCGGCCCACCCCGTCGACGCAGGCCAAATCAAAGCGCACAGGCGTCAGTTGCCCGCGGGGAAAATGGCGCAGCATGTCGCCTGCTGAGCGGTATATCCGGCCGATCTGTCTTGCAGTCAGAGCGCGCATCGCCCGGGCAAAACTGCTCGATTGCTTAACCTCGACGACGATCACCTGGCCGTCCTTCTCCATGACCAGGTCCAATTCACCGGCCCGGCCGCGCCAACGCCGCGCCACCACATTATGGCCAGTTGCAAGATACTGGTTGCAGACCTGATCCTCGGCCGTCTTGCCCGCGTGATATGACCGTGTACCACTCATGACGCGTCGCCGTTCCGAGACGCAAGCCCGAGCGCCAGCTGGTAGACCCTTCGTCGGGGCACACCCAATTGGTCCGAGACAAAACTTGCCGCCGCTTTGACACCCATCTCGCCGATCACCTCTCCGACCTCTGTTTCGATCTGCGCATCGCTCACCTCGGCGGGCGCGACAGGTCCTAAGACTAGGACCACTTCGCCTTTGAGATCGCGCCCCGCGATATTGTCCACGACCTGCGAGATTGGGCCGCGCAGCACCTCTTCGTGCCGTTTCGTCAATTCCCGACACAGCGCCATCTCAACATCCTGCCCAGCAACCTCGGCCAACTCAGCTAAGATTCGGTGAACACGTTTCGGGCTTTCGTAGAGAATAAGCGTCGCTCGACAGGCAAGTTGCGCTTTGAGCCAGGCCTTGCGCCCGCTGCGGGGCGCGAAACCGGCAAACAGAAACCTGTCACTCGGCAGCCCTGACACCACGAGCGCAGCCAAGACAGCCGAGGCGCCCGGCGCTGCGAAGACCGGCGCGCCTGTCGCAATCGCCTCCCGCGCAAGCGCAAATCCCGGATCGGCCACAAGTGGCGTTCCCGCATCGGACACATAGGCAACCACTGCGCCATCCCGCGCCGCCTCAAGCAGAGCTTTCCGCGCCCCCGGCCCGCTATGATCGTGGTAGGAGATCAGCTTGCGCCCGGCGAGCTTAACCCCATGTAAATCCAAAATTTTCCGCGTCCGGCGCGTATCCTCAGCGGCCAGCAGATCCGCGCCCTTTAGAATATCGAGCGCGCGCAAGGTGATGTCTCGAGCCGCGCCGATGGGCGTTGCAACAAAGTAAAGCCCCGGCGGCAGAGGCGGGGCCCCTCCGGGACTTTCGGCGGTCTCTCGCTCTTTGGCCATGGGCGGCTCAGTCCAGGGGTTTGGGGCCGTTTACTTGGCCAGATGCTGGCAGTAGGGTCCGCCCGAGGGTGACGTCGGGAGGGCAGGAAAGATGATGGGTCATGTTTTGGACCGCCGCAAGGCGTGGCGTTTGGCAGTATGCGCACTTGCAACTGCGACTTTAGCGGCGTGTCAGCTCGCGCTGCCGTCCGGACCAGCGCCGCGCGTCAATGGCGGCACGGTCAATGTGGGTCTGTTGCTGCCGTTCGGATCCGCGCAAGGCGGCGACGCTCTGATCGCGCGCTCGATCGAGAACGCGGCGCGTTTGGCCGCAAGCGAGATCACCGCGACGAGTGTCAATATCTCGGTCTATCCCACCGCCGGCAATTCCGCCCAAGCTGCCTCCATGGTCGATCAGGCCATCCGCGAAGGCGCCGATATCATCGTGGGCCCCCTGCGCTCGGATGCAGGCGCCGCTGTCGGCGTCGCCGCAGCCCCCCGCGGCGTGTCGGTTCTGAGCTTCTCCAACAACACCGAGATCGCGGGCGACAATGTCTTCGTCCTGGGCAACACGTTCGGCAACACCGCCGACCGGCTGGTGCGCTATGCCGCGGCGCAAAACCGGCGCCGGATCCTTGTCTTGCACGCGCAAAACCTGGCCGGAGAGGTCGCGCGCGACGCGATCTTGACCGCGGCGCAGCGCAATGGCTCGGCGGTCGTCACAAGCGTCTCCTACGAGTTTTCGGCCAACGGTGTGGTCCAAGCGATCCCGCAAGTTATGGATGCCGTCGAAAACCAGGCCATCGACACCGTCTTTATCACGTCCGACACGACCGGCGCGCTGCCGCTCTTCGCGCAGCTTTTGCCCGAAAACGGCTTGGACACCGAGGCCGTGCGGCTGGTCGGCATGACACGCTGGGACACGCCGCCGCAAACGCTTGAACTGGCCGGGCTTGAGGGCGGCTGGTTCGCCCTGCCCGATCCCGCGGCCTCTGCGGCCTTTTCGGCCCGCTACCAGGCCGCCTATCAAGAGCCGCCGCATGTCCTGGCCGGTTTGGGCTATGATGCGATCCGGCTAATCGCCGAGGCCAGTGTCTCGACCGGACGCTTGGGACCCGCCGATCTGAGTGCGGCCTCTGGATTTAACGGTGCGAACGGCGTATTCCGCCTCAACAGCGATGGCACCAACAGCCGCGGCCTCGCCGTTGCCTCGATTGTAGAAAGTCAGGTGTCGATCGTTGACCCCGCACCCACAGGCTCCGCTGGCCCAGGCCTCTGACACCGCGCCGCTGGTCCTGGATCAGCCGCACGGCGCGATAGATCTGACCCGAGCGCTGGATGCGGCCGGTCAAAGGGCCCACACGGCACTCGCGGCCGAAACCGTCTCAGACCCGGCCAAACTGCGCCAGGCCGCTGTCACTGAGCTGCGCAAGGTCCTGGCCGAGGGACGTGATTTGATCGCTCGGGAACTCGGCGCCGCACCGTTTGAGGCGCGGCGCATCACTCGCGCCCATGCGCACCTGACCGACATTGTGGTGCGCATTGCGTTCGCACTCGCACGCGACAAGCTGCACCCCAACCCCCTTCCCACGGATGCCGAGCGGCTATCGCTCCTGGCCGTCGGCGGCTACGGCCGCAACGAGATGGCGCCGTTTTCCGACGTGGATCTGCTGTTTTTGACGCCCTACAAGCTGACCGGCTGGGCCGAGAGCGTGATCGAAAGCACGCTTTATATGCTCTGGGATCTCAAGCTAAAGGTCGGTCATTCCAGCCGGACGATCCGCGATTGCATGAAGCTTGGCCGGGAAGACATCACGATCCGCACCTCGCTGTTGGAGATGCGGGTGATAGACGGCGACCTGGCCACAGCCCAGGAGCTGCAAGACACCCTGCGCACGCAGCTTTTTCAGCAAACCACATCGCAGTTTACCGAGGCCAAGCTGGAGGAGCGGGACAAGCGCCACAACCGCCAGGGCGGTCAGCGCTATGTGGTCGAGCCCAATGTCAAAGAGGGCAAAGGGGGCTTGCGCGATCTGCAAACGCTCTACTGGATCGCGAAATACATCCATGGCGTCGACAACGCCGCCGATCTGGTCGCGCTCAAGGTCTTCCGCCAGGAGGAATTCGACGCCTTCGACCAGGCCGAGACCTTTCTTTGGGCCGTGCGCTGTCATCTGCACCTGATCGCCGGGCGCGCTCAGGATCAATTGACGTTCGATCTGCAAGTCGAGGTGGCCGCGCGCATGGGCTATAATGACACGGGCGGGCGCCGCGCGGTTGAGCATTTCATGCAGGATTATTTCCGCCATGCCACCCGCGTGGGGGAGTTGACGCGGATCTTTCTGACCGCGCTCGAGGCGGCCCATGTCAAGCGGGAGCCGTCGCTCTTTACGCTGTTTCGCGGGCGCGCTCCCCGGCGCAAAAAGGTCAAAGATGGCTATGTGGTTGAGCAGAACCGCCTGAATATCGCGGCGCCCGAAGACTTCTTCGCCGACAAGCTCAACATGCTGCGCCTGTTCGCCGAGGCGATCCGGACGGGCTATCTGCTTCATCCCGACGCGATGCGCGAAATCTCCGCGCGCCTGGATATCATCGACGATGAGATGCGCGCCGCGCCCGAGGCCAATAAGCTCTTCCTCGATATCATGCTAAAATACGGCAACCCTGAGCGCCCGCTCCGGCGGATGAATGAGCTTGGCGTGTTGGCTGCCTTTATCCCGGAATTCGCGCCCATCGTCGCGATGATGCAGTTCAATATGTATCACAGCTACACCGTCGATGAGCACACGATCCAAGTGATCTCGACGCTGGACCGGATCGAGCGCAAAGAGCTGATTGAAGAGCTTCCCGTGGCCAGCCGCATCCTGGAGCAAGGGGTCAATCGCCGCGTCCTCTTCGTGGCCTGCCTGATCCACGATCTCGGCAAAGGCCGGCCCGAGGATCACTCGGTCCTAGGCGCGCAGATCGCCCGGCGGCTCTGCCCGCGCCTGGGGCTTAAACCCGCCGAATGCGACACGGTGGAATGGCTGGTGCGCTATCACCTCTTGATGTCGGACACCGCGCAAAAGCGCGACATCTCAGACCCGCGCACTATCCGCGACTTTGCTCGCGCCGTGACCTCGCGCGACCGGCTCGAGCTTTTGACCGTCCTGACGGTCTGCGACATCCGCGGTGTGGGCCCGGCCGTCTGGAACAACTGGAAGGCGACACTGCTGCGTCAGCTCTACTTCGCCACGGCCTCAGCGCTCGAGCACGGGCTTGAAGATGTCACGCGCGAAAAGGCCCAGAGCGAGGCGAAAGCTATGCTGCGCCAGGCGCTTGCCGACTGGCCCAAAGCCGATATCCGGAGAGAGGTCTCCCGCCATTACGGCCCCTACTGGCAGGGTCTCGACACCTCCACCCACACCATGTTCGCCCATATGCTGCGCGATCTCGAGGCCGACACGCTCAAAATCGACGCCCAGCCCGACCCCGACCGGGACGCGACCAGGATCGGCTTTGGCCTTGTCGATCATCCCGGCATTTTCAGCCGCCTTGCGGGCGCGATCTCGCTGGTGGGCGCCAATGTTGTCGACGCTCGTTCTTACACCACCAGTGACGGGCTGTTGACGGCGGCCTTCTGGGTGCAGGACGCGAATGGCAATCCGTTCGAGGAGGCCCGCCTGCCGCGCCTAAAATCCATGATCGAGAAGACGCTGAAGGGTGAGGTGATCGCGTCGCGCGCGCTCCAGGACCGCGAGAAGATCAAAAAGCGCGAGCGTCCTTTCGATGTGCCGACCACGATCACTTTCGACAATGACGGCTCGGACATCTACACGATCATCGAGGTCGATACCCGCGACCGTCCGGGCCTGCTGTATGACCTGACTAAGACGCTCGCGGCCGCCAATATTCAGATCGCCTCGGCCCAGATCGCGACCTATGGCGCCCAGGTTGTCGACACCTTCTATGTCAAGGATGTCTTCGGGCTGAAGCTCCACGCCAAGGCGCGCCAGCAGAACCTCGAACGCAAGCTACGCGACGCCATCGCCCGCGTGGCCGAGCGGGCGGGCGCCTAGCATGGCGGTCCAGGCCCGGCCGATCCGCATGGTCGCCAGCTTCATGACCGTAGGGGTCTGGACCTTGGCGAGCCGGATCCTGGGCTTCGTGCGCGAGATCCTGATCGCGGCCTTCATCGGGGCGGGGCCGGTGGCGGAGGCGTTCTTCGTCGCCTTCTCCCTGCCTAATATGTTCCGCCGCTTTTTCGCCGAGGGCGCGTTCAACACCGCCTTCGTGCCGATGTTCGCCAAAAAGGTGGAAGCGGATGAGGCCCCGCTGGCCTTCGCGCGCCAGGCTTTCGCCGGGCTGGCAACGCTGCTCCTGATGCTCACGCTGATTGCGCAGGTGGCGATGCCCTGGCTGGTCCTGGCCATGGCGTCGGGCTTTGTGGGCGATCTGAGGTTCGATCTGGCCACGCTGATGGGACGGATCGCTTTTCCCTACATTCTGCTGATCTCACTCGCCGCGGCGCTCTCGGGCGTGCTCAACTCCATCGGGCGCTTCGCGGCAGCCGCCGCCGCGCCGGTCCTGCTCAATGTGATCCTGATCGCGGCCCTTTTGGCCGCCGAGATGGGGCTCGGCCCAGAGTTTCCCGTGCCCACGGGTGAGGACCCGACCGGCCTGCGCCATGGCACGCTCCTCACGCTCGCGGTGCCGCTGGCAGGTCTGGCACAGCTTGCCCTTGTCTGGTGGGCCGCGGCGCGGGCGGGCTTTCCGGTGCGCCTGTCGCTGCCCCGGCTCAGCCCTGACCTCAAGCGCCTAGCCATCATCGCCGGACCCGCCATGCTCGCCGGGGGGGTCGTGCAGATAAACCTTCTGGTCGGGCGCCAAGTCGCGAGCTTTTTCGACGGCGCCATCGTCTGGCTCAGCTTCGCCGACCGGCTCTATCAACTGCCCTTGGGCGTGATCGGCATCGCCCTTGGCGTCGTCCTGCTGCCCGAATTGTCCCGCCGCCTGCGCGCGGGCGAAGGCGATGCGGCGCAGGCCTCGCTCAGCCGTGCCGCCGAACTGGCCCTGGCCCTCACCCTGCCCGCTGCCGTGATCCTTGTGATCGTGCCGCTGCCCGTGGTTTCAGTCCTCTTTGAGCGCGGCGCATTCACCGCCGATGACACCGCCAATACCGCCCTCGCCCTGGCGGTTTACGGCCTCGGCCTGCCCGCTTTCGTGATGCAAAAAGTCCTTCAACCGGTGTATTTTGCCCGCGCCGACACGGTGCGCCCGTTCCGCTATGCGCTTGTCGCGATGGTGGTCAACGCGGTCATCGCGATCGGCCTTGGCCTGACCATCGGCTTTATCGGCGCGGCCATCGCGACCACTTTGGCCGGTTGGGTCATGCTCGGCCTTTTGGCCCGGGGGCGGCGCAATTTCGGCCCGGAGACGCAGTTTGATATGCGCTTTCGCAAACGCCTGTGGGGGATGATCGCGGCTTCTGTCGGGCTGGGCGCGATCCTTTGGGCCGTCCTGCTCACCCTAGGGCCGATGTTCGGGCTCGAAGGCTGGCGCTATCTCGCCCTGGGCATCCTGCTTGGGACGGGTCTGGGAGGTTACCTCCTCCTGGCGCAGATTTTCGGCGCCCTGCGGATCTCAGAGCATCGCGGAGCGCTGCGACGCTAAAGCGTCCGACCTTAAACTTGAGACGCAAAATACCCTGCCGCGCTTCGCGCTCTCGGGACATTTTTGTCAAATGATAAGTCAGGTCAAAGGTCGGACGCTAAAACTCACCTTTGCCGCAAGCGGTTGAGCAGATCGCGCCAGCCCCCTGGCCGCAGAACATAGCAGGCCAGAAACCCGCTCCCAAAGCCGCCAAGCTCCGCAATAAGCCGCCCAAACTCCCCGTTCAAAAGGCTGAACAGTAGGCCGATCCCAGCCAGGATCGCGATGAGCGAAAACGCCTGACGCCCGGCCCAGGGACCGGTTGCACCGCCATAACAAAGCAAAAAGGTGAAGGCCCCGATCAGGCCATAGGCCCCGGGATAACCGCCGATCAGCCAGGCATTGGAGTTGGTCAGCACCGCCAACACCAGCGCGCCGACAACCGAGGACAGCATGAAGATCACAGCAAAAACCGCCTGGCCAAAGGCCTCCGCCACTTGCTTGCCAAGCGCCAGCACGAAGACCGTCACCAAAGCCGCATGCACCGCATCGGAATGCAGGAACGGATAGGTCACCAGCCGGCGCAATTCGGACAGGGGCGCACGCCCGTTCTCGACCATCCAGTGGAACACCGCATCGTTCCAGCCAAAGTCTCGGATCGCAAACTGCCGCGTCGTGTCCGTCGCGATCATCCCCCGCTCACCAAGGAAAAACATCGCCTCCACGCCCATGATAATGACCGCAAGGGCCACGACCAGCGGCGGCAGGCGATTGAAGGGGGACGCGTCGGGGTCTTGCATCTGCGGCGCCTGAGTTGACGGCAATTGCCGCCTTGCGTATGCGAGCCGGGCCGCAATGACCAGACCGGCGGCCCAAGCTTGATGTGACACCGCGAGACCGCTCCGATGACCGACCCAACCTTTGCCCCGCGCGTGCTTTCCGGGATCCAGCCCTCGGGCGGTCTGACGCTGGGCAATTACCTGGGCATGATCCGGCCCTCGGTGGCGATGCAGAACTCGGGCGACTATGAGACGCTTTATTGTGTCGTCGATCTGCACGCGATTACGGCCAAACTCCTCGACCCGGCAGAGCTGCGCCACAACACCCGCGAGGTCGCCGCGGGCTTTCTGGCCAGCGGGATCGACCCCGCGAAATCGGCGCTTTTCGTACAAAGCCACGTGCCCGAACACGCGCAACTGGCCTGGATCTTTAACTGTATCGCGCGGATGGGTTGGATGGCGCGGATGACCCAGTGGAAGGACAAGGCGGGCAAGAACGCCGAGGCCGCCTCCCTGGGCCTGCTCGCCTACCCGGCTCTGATGGCCGCCGATATCCTAGTCTATCACGCGACCCACGTGCCCGTGGGCGAGGATCAAAAGCAGCATCTCGAGCTCACGCGCGACATCGCGGCCAAGTTCAACCACGATTACGGCCAGGGGTTCTTTCCCATCACTGAGCCGGTGATCGAGGGTGCCGCCACGCGCGTGATGAACCTGCAAGATGGCGCCCGGAAGATGTCGAAATCGGACCCGTCGGACAAGACGCGGCTCAACATGACCGACGACGCCGACACAATTGCCAAAAAGATCCGCAAGGCCAAGACCGACCCCGATCCCCTCCCGGACAGTGTCGAGGGTTTGGCGGGCCGGGCCGAGGCGCGCAACCTGGTCAACATCTACGCCGCCCTGGCCCAGAGCAGCGCCGAGGCGGTCATCGCCGAGCATGCGGGCGCGCAGTTCGGGCAGTTCAAGCTGGCACTGGCCGATCTGGCCGTGGCGGAACTTGGCCCGATCTCGGCCGAGATGTCACGGCTGATGGACGACCCGGCGGAAATCGACAGGCACTTGGCCAAATCCGCCGAGCAGGCGCGGTCCATCGCGGCCCCGATCCTGGCGCGGACCTATGATATCGTGGGGATGCTGCCCGGCGCTTGATTTGGCGCTTGAGGCACTCGCCGCACAGCCCCTGTTGAGAAATCGCGACTTCCGCAATTGAGACGGGCATTTATCTACGTCCCACACCGCGAAGGAGCGCACCCATGAGCTATATTGCCCCGTCCGATACCGCGATCGGCCATATCCACCTCAAGGTCAGCGATCTTGAGCGCTCGGTCGCCTTCTACCGCGATATCATCGGCCTAGAGGTGCAGACCCGCATGGGGGACCGCGCGGCATTCCTGGGCTTTGGCGGCTATCACCACCATCTGGGGCTAAACACCTGGCACAGCGCGGGAGAGGACCCGGCGCCGCGCCGTGCGCCCGGGCTGTTCCACAGCGCGTTCCTGTTCAAAACGAGGCAAGGCCTCGCAAGGGCGTATAAGCAGGCGCTTTCAGCCGGGGTTGAGATCTATGGCTGGGCCGATCACGGCGTGAGTCAGGCGATTTATTTCGACGATCCGGACGGCAACGGGATCGAGATTTACTGGGATCGCCCGCGCGAAGACTGGCCGCGTGATGGCAATGGCAATCTCACCATGGTCAATGAACGCTTTGATTTATCTGAACTTCTGGGCCTCATTGAGTAATAATCGGGCATCTTTGTTTCAATTAGTGAAATATTAAACTGGACAGTAGACTGCTCAACGGTCTAGGTAGCGCCACGCTCCTTCCCTGCTAAGGAGGTTTTCATGACCCAACGGGACAAGACCACCAAGGTGTCCGCCGACACCGAGACTGTCGGCGCATTGAATGGTAAGCCAGTGAAAGAGGCCGATAAAACCGACACTCAATCCGCCATGGATTACCAGGCCGGTTTCACCTCTGGATATTCGCTGTAATTCATCCCATGCTCGCCCCGTCAATGGGGAGAGGCGCGGATGGCGATCGGCTCTGAGATCAAGACCTATTTCGGCGGCGCATGGCATGACGGCGACGTGCCCATCATGCGTGCCGCCGACCATGGTTCCTGGCTGGGCACCACGGTGTTTGACGGCGCCCGCTTTGTTGACGGCGTCGCCCCCGATCTGATTGCCCATTGCGAACGCGCCGTGGCCTCGGCCAAGGCGCTAGCGCTCCAGCCTGAGCAAACCCCGCAAGAGATTTTTGACGCCGCTTGGGAGGGCCTTAAGCGCTATGACCCTAAAACCGCCGTCTATATCCGGCCCATGTTCTGGGGGATCGAGGCGGGGCCGACAGGGATCATGGCGGGTGACGGGCCCGCGGGCTTTGCGATCTGCCTCGAAGACGTGCCCTTGGCCGCGCCCGAGGAGACCTCGCGCCTGACCACCACGCGCTTCCGCCGCCCCGTCCTGGAAGACGCGGTCTGCAACGCTAAAGCGGGCTGCCTTTACCCCAACAATGCGCGCATGTTGATGGAGGCCCGCGCCAAGGGCTTTGACAACGCGCTCGTCGCGGACGCGCTCGGCAATGTGGCCGAAACCGCCAGCGCCAATATCTTCATGGTGCGCGACGGTGAGGTTTTCACCCCCGCGCCCAACGGCACCTTCCTGGCCGGGATCACCCGGGCGCGTCACATCTCGAACCTGCGCGAAAGCGGCGTGACAGTGCATGAGCGCGTGCTCGATTTCGATGCCTTCCGCGCGGCCGATGAGGTCTTCATGTCAGGCAATGCGCAAAAGGTGACGCCGGTCTCGGAGTTCGACGGCACGCATTACCAGATCGGTCCGATCACTCGCCAAGTGCGCGAGATGTACTGGGACTGGGCCCATTCCAGCGCGGCCTGAGACGTCCCGCCTTTCACCCGAAACCTTGAGGAGATCGCATGCGCAAATTTCTCGTGATCCTCGATGACACGCGCGAATGCCTGAACGCGATGCGCTTTGCCGCGATGCGCGCCTCCAGCACCGGCGGCGGAGTAGAGATCCTGTCGATCATTGCACCCGAAGAGTTCAACCACTGGATCGGTGTGGGCGATCTGATGCGCGCCGAGGCGCGCGAGCGGATCGAGGCGCATTTCAACGTCTTCGCCAAATGGATGCGCGACCGTCAGGGCATTGATCCCGGCCTGGTCATCCGCGAGGGCGAGCCGGTGGATGAAATCCTGGCCCAGGTCCGGGAAGACCCAGAAATTGGCGTGCTGGTCCTGGGCGCGGCCTCGGGCAAGGGCGGGCCCGGCCCCCTGGTCACAGCGCTGACCAAATCGGCGGGCTCGCTGCCGATGCCCATCACCATCGTGCCGGGCGAATTGTCCAAGGAAAAGCTCGAAGCGATCACCTGAGCAAGCCGCCTATTCCACAAGACCGCTCCGATGGGCCGCCCCGATGACCCGCCTCGATATGCCGCCCCGATATGCCGCAGCGTGATGATCCCCGCCCACATTGACTATGGCGCGGCGAATTCGCATATCGGAACCGTCGAAAGGATCCCACGCATGTTTATCCAGACCGAAGCGACCCCGAACCCCGCAACCCTGAAATTCCTGCCTGGATTGCCCGTTTTGGATGTCGGCACAGCCGATTTCGCAAGCGCTGAAGCTGCCACGGGCTCTCCCCTGGCGCGGCGGATTTTCTCCGTTGAGGGTGTGAGCGGCGTCTTTTTCGGGCCCGATTTCGTGACCGTGACCAAGGCTGAGGCAATCGAATGGGAGCATTTGCGCCCCGCCATCCTCGGCGCGATCATGGAGCATTACCAATCCGGCCAGAAGGTCATGGATGACGATGCCTCCGGCGCGACCGGCGGGCATGCCGAGCATGACGGGGAGCATTCCGTCGTCGTCGGCCAGATCAAAGAGCTTTTGGACAGCAGGGTCCGTCCAGCCGTGGCCCAAGACGGCGGCGACATCACCTTTCACGGCTATGATGACGGCATCGTCTACCTGCACATGCAGGGCGCCTGCGCGGGCTGCCCGTCCTCGACGCTTACGCTGAAAATGGGCATCGAGAACCTGCTGCGCCATTACATCCCCGAGGTTGTCGAGGTGCGTCCGGTCGCCGTCTGAGGCCGGAACTGCGCCCGCGCACCCTTTCAATATCGTCTCGGCGTGACCCAGCCCCAAACGGTCCTGTCCTTCGACACGTCCGGCCCGTTCTGCGACGTGGCCCTGCTGCAGGGCGAGCGCCTGATCGCCCAGGCCCATGCCGAGATGGCGCGCGGTCAGGCCGAGCGCCTGATGCCGATGATCGCCGATCTGATGGGCGAGGCGGGGATCGGGCGCCGCGATCTCAGCGCCGTCGGTGTGGGCATAGGCCCCGGCAATTTCACCGGCCTGAGGATCGCGGTCGCTGCGGCGCGCGGCCTGGCGCTTGGCCTGGGTGTGCCCGCCATCGGGGTCAGCACGTTTGAGGCCATTATCGAGGAGAAGGGCCTGCATACCGGGCCGGTCCTGATCGCCCTGCCCGCCCCGCGCGGAGAACACTACGTGCAACGCTTCGAAGATGGCACGGTGCGTGGCGCAGCAGAGCTTTGGACGGCACAAAGGCTTGCCGAAGGCGACGCGGGCCCAGTGATCAAGGGCAAGTTGATCGGGCTCGAGTTCGAGAAAGACGCAAACGCGCAGCCCGTCACGCGATATGCCAGCGCCATCGCGCGGATCGCGCAGCGGCGCCTTGGGGCCAGCCAGCCCGAGGACTGGGCGCACCCGGCAAACCGCCCGGCGCCGCTCTATATCAAAGCGCCCGACGCCCTGCCGTCCCGGCACATGGCCCCGAGACAAGCCTGATGCGCGCCTCGGCCATGGCGGCGATCCACAAACGCGCCTTCGCGCGTCAGCGCCCCTGGACCAAAACCGAGTTTCAAGTCCTGTTGGGCCAGACCTCGATCCGCCAGGCCTCCCGCAAGGGCGGTTTCGGCCTGTTGCGCCTGCTGCCCGGTGAGGCCGAGATCCTCACCCTTGCAGTGCAGCCCGAGGCGCGCAGGCAAGGTCTGGGACGGCTGCTGGTGCAAGAGCTGATCGCGCAGGCCACCGGGGCTGAGCGCGTGTTTCTCGAAGTCGCCGAAAGCAACCAGGCCGCCAGGGCGCTCTATGCCGGCTGCGGCTTCGAGGAGATCGGCAGGCGGCCGCGCTATTACGCCTATCCCGATGGCGGCGCGGAGGATGCACTGGTCATGCAGCTGGTCAGGCAAAAGACGCGTCCCACCCAAAACCCCCCGCAATAGCCTGCCCGATTGCCCAATCGTCAAGCGACCGCGCGAGACCCCCGGCGCCATTCCTGCCCAACGCCAGAATCCAGTTGACCCCCCGCCCCCGCTTTGCCCTTATCGTGTGAGGGAAAAACCAAGTCTGGCCGCCATCGGGGGACCCGTTGCCTAGCGTGCCGGACACCATTCTGGGAGTGACCAATGAGCCTACTCAAACCCATCGTTCTGTCCGCGTCTGCCTTTGCCCTGAGCAGCGTCGCGGCCCTGGCCGAGCCTGCCATCATTTTCGATCTGGGCGGCAAATTCGACCGCTCCTTCAACGAAGCCGCCTTCATGGGCGCCGAGCAATGGGCCGAAGAGACCGGCGGCACCTACCGCGAGATCGAGCTGCAATCCGATGCCCAGCGTGAGCAAGCGATGCGCCGCCTGGCCGAGGCGGGCTCGAACCCGATCGTCATGGCCGGTTTCGCCCAAGCCTCCGCGCTGGAGACGGTGGCGCCCGATTACCCGGACACGACCTTCGTGATCATCGACGGCGTGGTCGACGCGCCCAATGTGCAGTCGATCATCTTCCGTGAGCATGAGGGCTCGTTCCTGGTGGGCATGATGGCCGGGATGGCCTCGGAAAGTGACACGGTGGGCTTTATCGGCGGCATGGATATCCCGCTGATCTCGCGCTTTGCCTGCGGCTATGCCCAGGGCGTGGTGGCGGCCAACCCCGATGCCACGGTTCTGTCGAACATGACCGGCACCACGCCGACGGCCTGGAACGACCCGGTGCGCGGCGGTGAGCTGACCCGCGATCAGATCAGCCGTGGCGCTGATATCGTCTATGCGGCGGCCGGCGGCACCGGTGTGGGTGTTTTGCAAACCGCGGCCGATGAGGGGATCTTGTCGATCGGCGTGGACAGCAACCAGAACTATTTGCACCCGGGCTCGGTCCTGACCTCGATGCTTAAGCGCGTCGATGTCGCCGTCTATGAAAGCTTCTCGGCGGAGATGATCGAGCCGGGCATCACCGTGCTGGGCCTGGCCGAGGAAGGCGTGGGCTGGGCGCTCGATGAGAACAACGAAAGCCTGGTGAGCGCGGAGATGGCCGAGGCGGTCAATGCCGCGCGCGAGCAGATCATCGCCGGTGAGATCGCCGTCCACAACTTCACCGATGACGGGTCCTGCCCGGTCGCGATGGAGTGATTGCGGCGCGCGCCGGGGCCCATTTCGAGGCTCAGGCATCGACAAAACGGTCCGCGCCATAGGTCCTTGGCGCGGGCCATTTTTCAGGGACGAGGCGCCGAGGGGGCGCGTTATGACACAGGCTGCACCGCACGCGATTGAGCTCAAAGGCATTTCCAAAGCCTTCGGCCCGGTGCAGGCCAACAAAGACATCTCGCTCAGTGTGGCGCGCGGCGCGATCCACGGCATCGTGGGCGAAAACGGCGCCGGGAAATCGACACTCATGTCGATCCTCTACGGTTTTTACAAAGCCGACCGGGGCGAGATCTTTATCAACGGCGCCCGCACGCAAATCTCCGACAGCCAGGCCGCGATCCGCGCTGGTATCGGCATGGTGCACCAGCATTTCAAACTGGTCGAAAACTTCACGGTTCTGGAAAACGTGATCCTCGGCGCGGAAGACGGCGCGATGCTGCGCCCGTCGCTGGCCAAGGCGCGGCGGCTGCTGACTGAACTCGCGCAGGAATACCACCTCGACGTGAACCCCGACGCCATCATCGAAGACCTCAGTGTGGGGCATCAACAGCGCGTCGAAATCCTCAAACAGCTCTACCGCCAGGCCGATATCCTGATCCTCGATGAGCCCACCGGCGTTCTGACCCCGTCCGAGGCCGATCAGCTCTTTCGCATCCTCGAACGCCTAAAGGCCGAGGGCAAAACGATCATCCTCATCACCCACAAACTGCGTGAAATCATGGAGGTGACCGACACGGTCAGTGTGATGCGACGTGGGCAGATGACGGCCACCGTCAAAACCACCGAGACCAGCCCGCAGCAACTCGCCGAGCTTATGGTCGGCCGCAAAGTCCTCCTCCAGGTGGACAAAGCGCCTGCGACGCCGGGCGATGTGGTCCTCAAGGTCGAGGGTCTGCGCGTGGTCGATGGCGCGGGCGTTGAACGGCTCAAGGGCGTCGACTTTCAGATCCGCGCCGGAGAGATCGTGGGCCTGGCCGGGGTGGCGGGCAACGGGCAATCCGAGCTTCTGGAAGTGCTTGGCGGTATGATCCCGGCACAAGGAGGTCAGATCACCGTTCGAAATCAGCCCATCGACCTGACCGGGCGCAGCAGCAACGGGCAAACACGACGCGCGCGCGGCATCGCCCATGTGCCCGAAGACCGCCAGACCGAGGGCCTGATCATGCCGTTCGAGGCCTGGGAAAACGTGGCCTTCGGCTATCACCACGACCCGGCCTTCCAACGCAATCGCTGGCTGATGAACAATTCCGCGATCAAAGAGGATTGCGCCGCCAAGATGGAGCGCTTCGATGTGCGCCCGCAAAACACGCGCCTGCCCGCCCGCAATTTCTCAGGCGGCAATCAGCAAAAAATCGTCGTCGCCCGCGAGATGGAGCGCAATCCCGACCTCCTGCTGATCGGGCAGCCCACCCGAGGCGTGGACATTGGCGCGATTGAGTTCATCCACCGCCAGATCATCGCCCTACGCGACGCGGGTAAGGCGATTTTGCTGGTGAGCGTTGAGCTCGATGAGATCCTCGGCCTCAGCGACCGGATCCTGGTGATGTTCGACGGCCGCCTGATGGGCGAACGCCTGGCCCATGAGACCGACGAGAAAGAGCTTGGCCTGATGATGGCGGGCATGACCTCACGCGATTTGGAAGGGGCCGCCTGATGGACAAGATGCCCAACTGGGCCGACGTGATCCTGATCCCGTTGATCTCGGTCTTGCTGGCCCTGATCGCCTCGGGCCTTGTGGTGCTTTATATCGGCGAAAGCCCCCTCGAAGCGATGCTGGTGATGATCCGCGGCGCCTTCGGCTCGGCCTATGGCTGGGGCTATACGCTCTATTACACGACGAATTTCATCTTCACCGGGCTCGCCGTGGCCGTCGCCTTCCATGCGCGGATGTTCAATATCGGCGGCGAGGGGCAGGCGACACTGGGCGGGCTGGGCGTGGCGCTTGTCCTGCTCCTGGTGCCCTGGCCGCATTGGAGCGTCGCGCTTTTGATGGCGGTTCTGGCCGGCGCGCTCCTTGGCGCCGCTTGGGCCGCGATCCCGGCCTATCTGCAGGCCAAACGCGGCAGCCATATCGTGATCACGACGATCATGTTCAACTATATCGCCGCGGCCCTCCTGGTCTATCTGCTGGTCAATGTGTTCCGCGTCGAAGGCTCGATGACACCCGAAACCGCGCGCTTCGCGGAAGTCGTCCACCTGCCAAACGCCGCCGATTTCGCGGGCTTTTTCGGCTTTCGCGCTTCCACACCGCTCAACGTGTCGTTCTTCATCGCGCTTCTGGCATGCCTGGCCGTCTGGATCATGATCTGGCGCACGCGCCTGGGCTACGCGATCCGGGCCTACGGGCATTCCGAAAAGGCGGGCGTTTATGCGGGCATAAACCCCACCACGATCATCATGGTCTCGATGCTGATCTCGGGCGGTCTCGCCGGGATGATGGCCGTCAACGTGGTCATGGGTGAGGCCGAGCGCCTGGTCCTCGAATTCGTCGAAGGCGCGGGCTTTGTGGGGATCGCGGTGGCACTCATGGGCCGCTCGCATCCGGTAGGCGTGATCCTCGCGGCACTTCTGTTCGGCGCACTCTATCAGGGCGGGGCGGAGCTTCAGTTCGAAATGCCCGCGATCAGCCGCGAGATGGTGGTGGTGATCCAAGCCCTGGTGATCCTCTTCACCGGCGCGCTCGACAATATGGTGCGCATGCCGATGGAGCGGTTCTTCCTCGCCCTGCGCCGACGCGGCCGTGCCGCGGACACCCCGGCGGAATGAGACGTATGCGCGCCCTCCCCGCCCAAGCCGACGTAAGGTCCAGCTGATGGATTTCATGACCGTCCTGCAACTCCTTGACAGCACGATCCGGCTGGCCACGCCGCTGCTGCTGGCCTGCCTTGCCGGGCTCTATTCCGAACGCGCGGGGATCTTCGATATCGGGCTCGAGGGCAAGATGCTTGCCGCAGCCTTCATGTCCGCCGCCGTGGCCTTCACCTCAGGCTCGGTCTGGATCGGACTTCTGGCCGGGATCGGCGCCTCCATGGCGCTCTCGGCGCTGCACGGCCTGGCCTCGATCACCTTCCGGGGAAATCAGCTGATCTCGGGCGTTGCCATCAACTTCCTCGCCGCGGGCCTCACGGTGGTGATCTCGCAAACCTGGTTCAACCAAGGCGGCCGTACCCCGGCGCTCACAGGTCCGGCGCGGTTCGAAAACATAGACTGGCCCGGCGCGGCCGCGCTGCGCGATAGCTACCGCGCCGCCCGGGCCGAGGATCCCGATACCCTCGATCTGACCGGCATCTATTGGGAGCTTATCTCAGGCCATTCCATCCTGGTCTATGTCGCCTTCCTTCTGGTCCCGCTCACCTGGTGGCTGCTGTTTCGCACCCGTTTTGGCCTGCGCCTGCGCGCTGTAGGCGAAAACCCCGGCGCTGTCGACACGGCGGGCGTCTCAGTCGTGGGGCTACGCTATGCGGCGGTGATGATTTGCGGGGTCCTGTGCGGGATCGCAGGCGCCTATCTCGCCACGGGCCTTACGGCAGGCTTCGTCAAAGACATGAGCGCGGGGCGCGGCTTCATCGCCCTGGCAGCGCTGATCTTCGCCAAATGGCGGCCCTGGTACGCGCTCTATGCCTGCCTGCTCTTTGGACTGCTCGACGCCATCGGCAACCGGTTCCAAAACATCGAGCTTTTGGGCATCGCCGTCCCCGTCCAGTTCATGCAGGCCCTGCCCTATATCCTGACCGTGGTGATCCTGGCGGGCTTCATCGGCAAGGCCGTCCCGCCCAAAGCGGGCGGGGAGCCCTACGTCAAAGAGCGCTGAACGCCCCCCCGACGGCCTTACTGTTCCGATCTGTCGCATCGGTGCCACGCGCCTGCAAGCTGGCCCTCCTGCGCATCATTGGCTACGAGGGGGCACCGCTAGAGGCCCCTTGATGCAGATCTACCTGCCGATCGCAGAAGTCAGTGTGAACGCTTTTCTCCTTTTGGGTCTGGGCGGGCTTGTCGGTGTGCTCTCGGGCATGTTCGGCGTGGGTGGCGGATTTCTGATGACGCCGCTGCTTTTCTTCATCGGCATCCCACCCGCTGTGGCCGTCGCAACCGAGGCCAATCAGATCGTTGCCTCGTCCTTTTCGGGCGTTCTGGCCCATCTGAGGCGCAAAACGGTGGATTTCAAAATGGGCGGCGTGCTGACGATCGGCGGGGTCATAGGCGCCGCGATCGGCGTGCAGATCTTCGCGCTTTTGACCGCTCTGGGCCAAGTCGATCTGCTGGTGCGGCTGTGCTATGTGGTCTTCCTGGGCATCATCGGCAGCTTGATGTTCGTCGAGTCGCTGCGAGCCATCCGCCGCGCCCGCGCCGCCGCAGGTGCGCCCCCCATCGCGCTTCCCAAGCGTAAGCGCGGCCTCGTCGACAGCCTGCCCTTCAAAACCCGGTTCCGCACCTCGGGGCTCTATATCTCGGTGATCCCGCCCCTCACTGTGGGTTTTTTCGTGGGCATCCTAGCCGCGATCATGGGCGTGGGCGGCGGCTTTATCATGGTGCCCGCGATGATCTATCTCCTGGGCATGCCAACCAAGGTCGTGGTCGGCACCTCGCTCTTGCAGATCATCTTCGTCACCGGCTTCGCCACCCTGATGCATGCCACGACGAATTTCACCGTTGATATGGTTCTCGCCGTGCTGCTCCTTCTGGGCGGGGTGGTGGGTGCGCAGATCGGCACCACCCTGGGCGTGCGCATGAAGGCCGAGCAATTGCGCATTCTTCTCGCGATCATGGTCCTGGCCGTCTGCGGGCGCCTGGCCATGGACCTGCTGCTTGAGCCGAGCGAGCTCTTCACCCTGGGCGCGGGGACGGCCCATTGATCCGCGCGCTGTGCCTTCTGATCGCCACGGTGGGCTTGCTCAAACCCGCCCTGGCCGAAGAGATCGTGGCGGGTCTCAGCCAGGACAGCGTGGCGATCACCGCGAATTTCGACGGCTCGGAAATCCTGGTCTTCGGCGCGATCAGCCGGGAGGCGCCGCCGCCGGGGGACTCGGACCTGCATGTCATCGTGACCGTTGCAGGCCCCGACCGGACGATCACCGTGCGCCGCAAGGCCCGCCGCTTCGGCATCTGGGTCAACACCGAGGCCGCCGAAATCGACGCGGCGCCCACCTTCTACGCCGTCGCAACCACCGGCCCGCTCTCCGAGATCGTGACCGCGACCGAGGACCTGCGCCACCGCATCTCGATCCCGCGCGCGATCCGGGCGGTGGGTCTCGATGTGGCCGCACCGGGCGATTTTACCGAAGCCTTGATGCGGATTCGCCGGAACGAGGGCACCTACCGGATGCTGGAAGGCGCGGTGCAGTTGCGCGAGAACACGCTTTTTGACACCGCCATCGCGCTGCCCGCCAACCTGGTCGAAGGGGATTACGAGACGCGGATCTTCCTGGTGCGGGAGGGCGCGGTCGTTGCGCAGTTCCAGACCGAGATTGCGGTGCGCAAGGTCGGGCTGGAGCGGATCATCTTCACGCTCGCCCATGAAAGGCCGCTGATCTACGGCATCCTATCCCTGATCATCGCGATTGCCGCGGGCTGGGGCGCGTCGGCCGCGTTCCAGCTCTTGCGCCGCTAGGCCCGTCCCGCCTTTAGCCTGACACATCACGTGACCGAAATGTCCCGAGAGCGCGCAGCGCGGCAGGGCATTTCGTGTCGCAGGTTTTAGGCGGGGCGCCCTACGGGCCAGTTACCCCCGCCCGACAAAGGGCATCTCAGTCGCCATAATCGTCTGAAAGAGCACATTCGTGCTGAGCGGGAGCTGGGCCATCTGCATCACCGCGCGCGCTGCGTCCGCGACCGCCATCGTGGGCAGCGTCGGCCTGCCTTCCGAGGTCAGCCGGTCCTGCAACTGCGTGACCAGCGGCGTCTCGGCGTTGCCGATATCGATCTGCCCCGCAGCGATATCCAGGCCCCGCCCGTCGAGCGCGAGGGAGCGGGTGAGGCCCGTCACCCCGTGCTTGGTCGCCGTGTAGCAGACCGAGCCCTCGCGCGGCACCTGCGCGCTGATCGAGCCATTGTTGATGATCCGCCCGCCGCGCGGGCTCTGCCGCCGCATCGTGGCGAACGCGACGCGGGCGCAGTTGAACATGCCCGTGAGGTTTACCGCGACCGAGGCGGTCCAATCGGCCGGGTCGATCTCATCGATCCGCCCCTGCGGCGTGAAAATCCCGGCATTGTTAAAAAGCACATCGACGCCGCCCGCGCGCTCTGTGAAGGCCGCGAAGGCCCGCTCGACCTGGACCAGATCGCTCACATCGGCCGCCAGGGCCGTCGCGGTTTCCCGCCCCGCGGCCATCGCCTCGAGCAGCTCTGCTCGCCGCGCGACAAGCCCCACCTGCCAGCCCGCCTCCAGCGCCATCTCGGCCACCGCCTGACCGATGCCAGAGCTTGCGCCCGTCACAACCAGTCGCGTCATCCGCTGGCCTCTCCTTCCGGTTCCGCCTCCAGGCCCAGCGGCGCGGCGGGCACGCTCAGGTCTTCGACACCCAACACGCCTTGCGGTTTCGACAGCCTGTAGCGCGTCACCCAATGCAGCCGCGTCTCGGCCCGGGTGATCGCGACATAGGCCAACCGTTTCCACAGCGCCTGGCCCGCCTCCTCCCGGCCCGAGCGGGCCGCAGCCCAGAGATCGGGGGCGAAAACCTGCACTTCGGGCCATTGTGAGCCCTGCGCCTTGTGGATCGTCACCGCCGCCCCGTGCAAAAACGTGGCGCCCATCCGCGCGGCGTAGGGAATGAACGGCTCATCCTCGTCGGGCTTTTCGATCTTCACGATCGAGGCGGCTGCAAAGCGCGGGCTCTCCGCCCCGATCACATGCAGACGCGAAAATCCGGGGCGAGAGCCCGGGCCGACATAGACCACCTGCGCGCCCTTGATCAGCCCCCGCGCCTCCAGATCGATGCGCCGCTTGCGATGCTTGAGCGGCAGTTCGATCCCGTCGCAGATCAGCGGCTCACCGGGCAAGAGCGTGTCATCGGGCGCCGCATGGGCCAGGCGAAACGCATTGATCAGCCGGATCCGCGTGATATTGCGCCAGACCAGCACCGGAGAGCGGGCCATCAGATCGCTATCGGCCCGTTGCACGACACTCACCCGGTCATCGCTTCGCGCGGCATCCTCGATCATCCGCTCAAAGGCTTCGAAATCCAGCGCCGGATCGGCCAGGGCATGGGCCAGATCGAGGATTGGGTTGTCGGCCTCCTGACGGTGAATGCGTGCCAGCGACAGCTTGGCCTCGGGATTGAGCTTGTCGAAGATCATCGCGCCTGACTGCCCCACAGGGGCCAGCTGTGCCGGATCCCCGAACAAAAGCAGCATGGGGAAGATCTCGCGCAGATCATCGAACTGCCGCTCATCGAGCATGGAGCTTTCGTCGACAAAGCCGATATCGAGCGGCTCTTCCCGGCGTTTCCAGCCGGTGATGAAGTCCGAGCCGCGCAGCCCCGCCGCGGCCAGGGCGGCGGGCACGGATTTATGCGCCTCATAGACCTGCTTGGCGCGGTCGAGCGCCAGATCGGTCAGACCCTCGATCACCGGACGCTCCCCCTGTCCGGCCAGCCATTCGGCGACCTTTTCATACTCGGGATCGTAGACCGGCGTGTAGAGGATGCGGTGGATCGTGGTCGCGGGCACGCCACGGTTGCGCAGCACGCTTGCCGCCTTGTTGGTGGGCGCCAGGATCGCGGCCGTGCGCCGGTCGCGGCGTTTGCGCCCCTCCCAATCGCCCGAGATGAGCTCGACCCCCGCCTCCTCCAGCGCGGTGACAAGATGCGACAACAGCAGCGTCTTGCCCGAGCCCGCCTTGCCGGTCACGGCCATCACGCGAGACCGCCCCTCGGCGGCGGGGGTCAGCGTGTCGTTCTCAAGATCGACCCCCATCCCGCGCAACGCCTCTGCGATGCGGTCATGGGCGTCGGCCTGATCCTCGGAATACCGCAAAGCAACGTCATTCATAGCGGCAATCTAGCGCCGAAACCCGGGCGATAGAAGTGGACGCACGCGCGACCAATCTGTCTAATGAAGCCACCTAGATCGGAGGCTTGCCATGCTGACCAATGACCAACTCGCCGCTTGGGACCGCGACGCCTTTTTGCACCCCTCGACCCATTGGGCCGATCATGCGCGGGGCACTGCACCGGGCCGGATCATGACGACCGGTGAGGGCGCCTTCGTCACCGACCGCGACGGCAACCGGATGCTCGATGCCTTTGCCGGGCTCTACTGCGTCAATATCGGCTATGGCCGCCGCGAGGTGGTCGATGCCATCGCCGATCAGGCCGAGAAGCTCGCGTTTTACCACACCTATGCCGGGCACTCCACTGAGGCCTCGATCACGCTGGCCAAGATGGTGCTCGACCGGGCGCCCGATCACATGTCCAAGGTCTATTTCGGCCAGGGCGGCTCGGACGCGAATGAGACGAATGCCAAGATCGTCTGGTACTACAACAACGTCCTGGGCCGTCCGGAAAAGCGCAAGATCATCTCGCGTTGGCGCGCCTATCACGGGGCGGGCGTGGTCTCGGGCTCGATGACGGGCCTGCCGCTCTTTCACAAGGCCTTCAACCTGCCGCTGCCGGGCTTTTTGCACACGACCGCGCCCTATTATTTCCGCCGTGAGGACCGCACGCTCAGCGAAGAGGCGTTCTCGGCCCAATGCGCCGCCGATCTTGAGGCGTTGATCGAGGCCGAGGGCGCCGACACCATCGCGGCCTTCGTCGCGGAGCCGGTGATTGGCACGGGTGGGATCGTGCCCCCGCCCGAGGGCTATTGGCCCGCGATCAGCGCGGTTCTCAAAAAGCACGATATCCTGCTCGTTGCCGATGAGGTCGTCACGGGCTTTGGCCGGTTGGGCACGATGTTCGCCTCGCCGTATTTCGGGCTGGAGCCGGACATCATGACCATCGCCAAGGGGCTGACCTCGGCCTATGCGCCGCTGTCGGGCTCAATCATCAGTGATAAGCTCTGGCGCGTGCTCGAGAAGGGCAGCGATGAGCTGGGCCCGATGGGCCATGGCTGGACCTATTCCGCCCATCCGATTGGTGCGGCGGCGGGGGTGGCGAACCTCAAGGTGCTCGACGCCCATGGCATGATCGACAACGCCGCCGAGATCGGCCCTTACCTGACGCAAGGCCTGCGCGAGGCGATGGAGGACCACCCCCATGTCGGCGATGTGCGCGGGATCGGGATGCTCTCCTCGGTCGAGCTTGTCGCCGACCGCGAGAGCCTGGCCATGTTCGCCCCAGAAGGCAAAGTCTTGCCGCGGGTGATCGCGGCGATGGGCAAGCGTGGCGTGATCGCGCGGGCCATGCCGATGAGCGACACGATTGGGTTCGCGCCGCCGCTCTGCCTCACCCGCGCGGAGGCCGACACCATCGTCGCGGTGACGCGCGACGCGGTGGCGGAGGTTTTGGGCTAGGCCGGCGCCCGGTTGAGATGGGCGCGCAGAGCGGCGATGCCCGCCTCGCCAACACCGTGACCGGCTCCGGCTTGCGTGCGGAAGGTGACCTCAGCGCCAAGCCCGCGAAGGACCCGGGCGCTGTGCTCGGCCCGGATGAGCGGGATATGCGGATCGGCCTCATGCACCTCGAGAAAGGCGGTGCTGCCGCTCAAATCCGTACCGTAGTCAAAGACCTTGGGGCCATAGCCGTAAAGTGTCTCCTCCGGTCCGCCCTCGGCGTCACCGGTCCCGACCAGGCCGCCCGATAGACCGAACACGCCGCTGATGCCGCCGCGCCGTGCGGCGTATTCCAGCGCGAGACAGGCGCCTTGGCTGAAGCCCGCCAGGGACAATTGACGAGCCGTCAATCCGGCGGCGCGCGCCTCATTGAGGGCCGCGTCGATGACGCTCATTCCGGCCTCGACATGAGCCTCCATCGCGGCACTCGGCGCCAGAAAGGAGGTCGGCCACCAGGACCGGCCCGGCGCTTCAGGCGCGATCAGCGCCACATCCGGCAGCCCCAAACCCGCGCCGAGACCCAGGATATCCTCTGCCCCCGCACCCCTGCCATGCAGCAAGATCAGGGCGGAGCTGGCGCGCGCGAGCGGCGCGCCAGCGGTAAGTGTCCGGGCCATCCTAGCCGACCCGCAATTCGGGCAGAACGCGCTCGATCCGGTCGCGCTGGCTTTCATATTGCGGCGGCAGCTTCAGCGCCTCTCCCAGATGAGCCATCTCTTCATCCGCAGCGAACCCCGGCGGATCGGTCGCCACTTCAAACAGCACACCGCCCGGCTCCCGGAAGTAGATCGCGTTGAAATACTGCCGGTCGATCACGGGTGTCACATCGAAACCCGCGCTCGCGATGGCCTCGCGCCAGGTTTGATGCGCCTCATCATCTTCGGCCCGGAACGCCACATGGTGGATCGTGCCCGCACCCTGGCGCCCGATCGACGGGCTGTCGGAGCGCTTGAGATCGATCACCGTGGCGCGCGCGTCGCCCTTGGTCCGAAAGCGCAGGCGTTCACCCTCCGCACCGGCTTCATGGCCCGCCTCTTCATAGCCGAAGATATCGGTCAGAACCCTGGCGGTTTTCTGCGGATCGTGCTCCCAGAGGGTGACGGAGTGAAAGCCGTCGAGCGGCTCCGCGCCCGCGCGGTCCGTCTCAACAAGCTCGACCGGCGCGCCATCGGGATCGCTGAGCGTGATGACCCGCGCGCCAAAACGCTCGGTCGGGCCCTCGAAATCGAGGCCCTGCTCGGCGAGGCGTTCCATAAAAGGATCGAACTGACCCTGGCTCACCCCGTAGGCATAGGCCGAGGCCATGCCCGGCCCGGCGCGCCCGGGGCCCGCATCGACGAAGGGAAAGAACGTCATGATGGTGCCCGGCTCAGCGCTCTGATTGCCGTAATAGAGGTGATAGGTGTCCGGCGCGTCGAAATTAACCGTCTTTTTGACCAGACGCTGGCCCAAGACCTGGGTGAAAAAGTCGACATTGGGTTGCGGCGGACCCGAGATCGCGGTGACATGGTGCAGACCTTGGATTGCTTGGGACATTTGACCCTCCATTCTTGGTGATGGGCGATAGATAGCCGGACCATCTGGGCACACCAGGGTTGGAAATG
This sequence comes from Pseudomonadota bacterium, assembly GCA_038530555.1. Lineage (GTDB taxonomy): Bacteria > Pseudomonadota > Alphaproteobacteria > Rhodobacterales > Rhodobacteraceae > HKCCE3408. Next base: position 42,321 of record JBCBCN010000007.1, read on the forward strand.
ACGATAATTTGTGCGTGGACGCACAGAAAGGCCAGGGCGATGGAGCTTCTTCGCAAACCCACCGGAGAGACCGGCAAAGTCCATGATCTGACGCCCGAGGCGGCGGGCTGGCGCTATGTGGGTTTCACGCTTTACCGTCTGGCGCCCGGTGAGATCGCCGAGGAGGCCACGGGCGACCGTGAGGCGATCCTGGTGATCGTGGAAGGTCTTGGCACCGTGCAGGCGGCGGGCACGGATTGGGGCGAGATGGGCGACAGGCTCGATGTCTTCGAGCGCAGGCCCCCCCATTGCCTCTATGTGCCAAACGGAAGCGATTGGCGGATCGAGGCCAGCACACCCCTGACGCTGGCCGTGTGCAGCGCGCCGGGCAAGGGCGGGCATGCGGCGCGGCGTCTGGGGCCCGAGGGCATCACGCTCACGCCGCGGGGCAAGGGCAGCAACACGCGGCACATCCACAATATCGCGATGGAAGACCTGGATGTGGCCGATAGCCTCCTGGTGACCGAGGTCTACACGCCGCAGGGCAATTGGTCCTCCTACCCGCCCCATCGCCACGATGAGGATGACTTCCCCAATATGACCTATCTGGAGGAGACCTATTATCATCGGCTGAACCCGGCCCAAGGCTATGGCCATCAGCGCGTCTTCACCGAAGACGGCAGCCTCGATGTGACGCTGAGCCCGGCCAACCATGACGTGGTGCTGGTGCCCAAGGGCCACCATCCCTGCGCCGCGCCCTATGGCTATGACATGTATTACTTGAATGTGATGGCTGGACCGCTGCGCAAATGGCGTTTCAAGAACCATCCCGATCACGACTGGATCTATCAGCGCGATCTGTGAGCGAGGAGCTCAAGCCCGAGCTGACCTGAGCAGGCGGACATTAGCCGAGGCGCTAACCGCCCGCCTTACGCCGGCCACCGGACGCTATCCGCCACTCGCCTTACGCCAGCCGACGGACGCCACTCTCAAGGCACCACTCGCAGGACGCAAAATGCCCGAGGCCAGTCGAAAGCGACAGCCAAAGGGCCTCTGGCTCAGGCCGCCAGCAACCCCTGCCGCGCGGCGACCAGCTCCGCCAGGATCGCCATGCCCTCTTCCGGGTCGAGCGGTCCCACATCGTCTTCAGCGTTCAGCATCTTCGGCATCGGCTCATCGAACAAGATCCCATCGGCCCGGCCCAGATATTCCCGCGCGATCATCGCGTAATCCTCCGCATTGTCACAGACCAGCGCAGCCGCGACGTGGGCGGGCATCAAGCTGCGCGGCCGGTCGCTGTCATCGTGGCGGATCACCTGTTGGATGATGTCGCGCACATGCTCATCGGGCATGTCGGAGCGCTGGAAGAAATCGATCGCGGCCAATTGGCGCCGCGACAGTGAACCATTGACCGCACGCTTGGCCTTATGCGGCGGCGGCAGGGCCGCGCGCTCTACCCCGACCAGATCGAAGATCTCCTTGTGGATGTCCATGCGCTGAAGCGAGCGGTAGGGGCGCACGATCACATTCTCTTTGCCAAAGGCCGAGGACCAGGTTTGCAGCAATCGCGCAAACGAGAACCAATGGCTCTGACGCTCTTTCTTGTCACGGATGAAGTCTTCGATATCCGGTTTCCATTGCGGACGCCGGGTCATCTTGATCGCCTGATTGAACATGGAATCGACCCAGAAATCGTGCCGCCGCAGATAGACGATCACCTTGCAATCATGCTCTTTCAGACCCTCGGCCAAGGGACCGGGCCGGGTCACGTCGACGAAAAACTCCGAACTCAAGATCGCCTTGCCCGCCCGGCTTTTGCTCAGCTCCGCGGCCAACTCGGCGCACATCTCAGACGCGGCGGGCCCGCCATTGGCCAGCGCGCGCGCCAACCTGTAATGATGCTCTGGCCCCGCCGTCCCTTCACCCAGGCCGGTCTTGGGATAAAGCAGCCCGGCAAGCTCCAACGCTTTGCGGTTTTTCAACGCATAGGACTGAAACGCCGTGGTACCGGTTTTATTGGTGCCGATATGGATAAAAACTTGCACTGCGCGCCTCCCAATGTCTGACCAGGTGCGCGCAACTTGAAAGCAAAATACTTAAAAAGATCTGAGCGAATTTGTCGAAAGATGCCTTAATTCTCTGTCGCCGCCCGATACCAACGGATCAGCGCGAGCCTGTCCTCCTCGGTGATCAGGGTAATGTTCGCAGGCGGCATCGCATGGCTCACCCCGGCCTGGAGGTAAATCTCCCGGGCCTGGCGCGCGATATCGCCCGGCGTCTCCAGCAAGACCCCCTTGGGCGCCCAATAGGTCCCCGCCCAGACGGGCTCCCGCGCGTGGCACATCGAACACCGGCTGAGCACCACGAGTTCGGCTTCGGCAAACTCCGGCACCGAGACGAAATGCTGCTCAAGCGCTGTCAAAGGCCGCGCCTCGGCTTCCTCATAGGTGTCGAACATCGGCGCCGTCGACAGCCACATGATCGCGCCAAACAGCATCGCCGTCAGCGCCCAGGTCCACCATTGCAGCCCGCCTTTGGCATGCATCGTGTTGAAGAAATGCCGGATCGTCACGCCCATCAAAAACACCAGCGACGCGATCAGCCAGTTGAACTCACTGGCGAAGGCCAGCGGGTAGTGGTTGGACAGCATCAGGAAGATGACCGGCAGCGTGAGATAGTTGTTATGGGTCGAGCGCAGCTTGGCGATCTTGCCATACTTCGCGTCCGGCGTGCGCCCCGCCTTGAGATCGGCCACCACAATGCGCTGGTTCGGCATGATGATGAAAAACACATTCGCCGTCATGATCGTCGCGGTGAAGGCGCCCAGATGCAAAAGCGCGGCCCGCCCGGTGAAGACCTGGGCATAGCCCCAGGCCATGAAGGTGAGCAGCGCGAACAGGAGCAGCATCAGGACGGTCGGCTGCTCGCCCAGGGGGCTTTTGCACAGCATGTCATAGATCACCCAGCCCAGCGCCAGCGACCCGGCCGAAATCAACACCCCTTGCCAGACGCTGATCCCGCTCCCCGCTTCGACCAGGTAGATCTCGCCACCGACCCAATAGACGACCATCAGCAGCGCCGCCCCCGAAAGCCAGGTCGAATAGCTCTCCCATTTGAACCAGGTCAGGTGCTCGGGCATCGCCTCGGGGGCGACCATGTATTTCTGCACGTGGTAAAAGCCGCCGCCATGGACCTGCCATTCCTCGCCATCGGCGGGCCCGGGCACGCGGCGGTCGAGCCCCAGATCGAGCGCGATGAAGTAGAACGACGAGCCGATCCAGGCGATCCCCGTGATGACATGGGTCCAGCGGATAGCAAATTCGAACCAGGCCCAGAGGATTGCGAGATCAAGCATGGGCAAAGCTCCGCCGGGCCAGGGCGGCCACGCCAGGAATTAGAGCCACGCACCGCCGCGGTGCCGCGCGTGCCATCAACTCCCCCGATAGGTACTCATTCCATAGGGGCTCAGAAGAAGCGGCACGTGGTAATGGTCATCCTCGGCCATGCCGAAACGGATCGGCACATCGTCGAGGAACAGCGGCTCGACCCCGGCCTGGCCCGAGGCGCGCAGGTAATCGCCCGCCTGAAAGACCAGCTCATAACGCCCGGTCTGAAATCCGTCCTTGCCGAGGATCGGCGCATCGGTGCGACCGTCGGCATTTGTCACGACTTGCGCGATCTCTTTGCGGCTTTCCCCCTCAAGCCGGAAGAGCGAAATACTCAACCCCGCCGCCGGACAGCCGCGCGCCGTATCCAGAACATGGGTGGTCAGAAAGCCATCGGCCATCTTGTCAAGCTACCTATGGTGTGATCGCGTGCAGACGATATAACAGCACGAGACTGCCCATGGAGCAAGAGCCGCAGCAAGAGCCGCCCGAAAACCCACCGCGCTACCCCCGCGACCTGGCGGGCTATGGCGCTGAGCCGCCGGAGGCGAAATGGCCCGGTGGCGCGCGGATCGCGGTTCAGATCGTGCTGAATTTCGAGGAGGGCGGGGAGAACAACATCCTGCATGGGGATGCAGCCTCCGAGGCGTTCCTATCCGAGATCGTCGGCGCAGCCGCCTGGCCCAGTCAACGCCATTGGAATATGGAGTCGATCTACGAATACGGCGCCCGCGCCGGGTTCTGGCGGCTCCACCGGATGCTAAAGGGCACTCCCGTCACCGTCTTCGGTGTGGCCAGCGCGCTGGCCCGTGCCCCCGAACAAGTCGCCGCGATGCAGGAGGCGGGCTGGGAGATGGCAAGCCACGGGCTCAAATGGATCGAGCACAAAGACATGCCGCCCGAGGAGGAACGCGCCCAGATCGCCGAGGCCATCCGCCTGCACGCCGAGGTCACCGGCGCCCCGCCGCGCGGCTGGTATACCGGGCGCTGCTCGATGAACACTGTTCATTTGGCTGCCGAGACAGGTCAGTTCGCCTATATCGCCGACAGCTATGCCGATGACCTGCCCTACTGGCTCGACCATGCGGGGCGGTCCCAGCTGATCGTCCCCTACACGCTCGACGCCAACGATATGCGCTTCGCCACGCCCCAGGGCTTCAATGCGGGCGATCAATTCGAAGCCTATCTGCGCGACAGTTTCGACACGCTCTATTCCGAAGGGGGCCGCATGCTGTCGATCGGGCTGCATTGCCGCCTGGTCGGGCGGCCCGGTCGGGCGGCGGCCTTGCGCCGCGCGCTGGAGTATATGGCGGGGCATGAGGGCGTTTGGTTCGCGAGCCGGTTGCAAATCGCCGAGCACTGGGCGCGGACGCATCCGCCCCACGAGGTCATGCGTCCATCGCGCCTGGACAAAGCGGCCTTCGTGGAGGCCTTCGGCGGCATTTTCGAGCATTCGCCCTGGATCGCCGAGCGCGCCTGGTCGCTGGAGCTTGGCCCCGGCCATGACAGCGCAGCAGGGCTCCATAACGCGCTCTGCCGGAGCTTTCGCAGCGCCGATGAGGCCGAGCGGCTGGGCGTCCTCCGCGCGCATCCCGATCTCGCCGGAAAGCTGTCGGCGGCCAAGGCGCTGACCGCCGACAGCACCGCCGAACAGGCCTCGGCCGGGCTCGATATCCTCAGCGAGGCCGAGCGCGCCGCCTTCACCGATCTGAACACGCGTTATACCGAGAAATTTGGCTTTCCTTTCATCATCGCCGTGCGCGATCACGACAAGGCGGGGATCTTGGCCGCGTTTGAGCGCCGGATCGAGCATGACACCGAGACAGAGTTTGCCGAGGCCTGCCGCCAGGTCGAGCGCATCGCTTGCATACGGTTGCAAAGTCTTTTGGGATCCGCGCCATGATCGGTATCGCCCCCCTGACGGCAGAGGCCTTCGCGCCCTTCGGTGACGTCTTGGATACAAGCGGCGCACCAGACAAGTTGATCAATGAGGGGCTATGCGGCCGCTACCACGACCGCGCGCGGCTCGACTTCGAGGATGGGCGCGCGGGCGTGAGCCTGTTTCAGGCCGAGCCCCGCACCCTCCCGCTCGAGCTGCGGATGATGGAGCGCCATCCCCTGGGGTCTCAGGCCTTCATCCCCATGAGCCTGGACCCCTTCCTGGTGATCGTGGCGCCCGATGCGGGCGGTATGCCCGGCGGGCCCCTGGCCTTTCGCACGGCCCCCGGCCAGGGCGTGAATTACCACCGCGGCACCTGGCACGGCGTACTCACTCCGATTTCGCGTCCGGGCATTTTCGCGGTTATCGACCGGATCGGTGAAGGGGCGAACCTCGTCGAGCATTGGTTCGATAGGCCCTACCTGATCGGCGGATGACGGCAGGCTCAGGCGGCCCAGAAGCCGGAAATGCGCAGCTGCGGCGCCTCCCAGCCTGCCTCTTTGGCCGCCTCGCGCAGCGCCCTGGCCTGGGAGCGTTCGCCCGCGAACCACAGGCTGACGCCAGGATCGAGACCCGCCAAAGCCGCGAGCGCATAGGCGCCCAGATTGTCGCCCGCCGCCCGCTTAAGCCAGACCATCTCGATCCCCGGCGGCGCCTCAATCGGATAGGCGCAATCCGCGCCGTGCTCAGCCTCCAGCACGACCCGCCCCGTCGCGCCCTCGGGCAGGTTCTCCAGCAACCGCGCGGCGGCGGGAAAGCCGGTCTCGTCGCTGGCCAGAAACACCCGCTGGGCATCGAGCAGACCACCCCCAGCCGGGCCCATTAGGCCCACGACCGCGCGCTCCCGCCCGCCGGCCTGGACCTCTCGGGCCCAGTCGGTCGTCCGTCCGCCCTCATGGATATAGATGTCCGTCACCAGCCGATTGGCCCCGTGGTCAACAGAGCGCGTGGTATAGACGGGCTTGTGCGGCGCGCCCTCCCCCTCGGGCCATTTGGTCGAACCATTGGCCGCGAGCGCGGGCCATTCGGGCGGCACGCCAATCGGCGGCTGCACCAGGCGGAAATGGATCGACGCGTCACCATGGGCGCTCAGATCCTCCCCCTCGAGCGTCACGCGTAGGAAGACCGGCCCAAGCTCCTCAACCGATACCGTGCGCACAAACTGAAAATTGGGCGGCAAGCTCCCCGCTTCGTCCCCGTCCGACCAGCGCATGGCCTCGGCCACGTCAGGCATCAACTGCCGCATCTGACTGATCACGGCGTTTTTCATGATGAAAAGCCATCGCTCATCGCTTGCCGCGACCATGCCGGCGGTCTCAGCATCCTGACCCGGCACCAAGCCGATCAGCCCGTGATTGGTCTCAACCGTCAGATGCCCGTCCCCGTCGCGCAAAACAGGCAGATTGCCCGAGGTCGCCTGGGCCAGGATGATCTGACGCATGGACGCGAACGCCACCCCTGGCAAATCGGCCTGGGCGGTGAGGGGATAGGCGGTTTCGGCCATCGGTCAGCCTCGCTTGGTCACGGATTTCACTCGGGATGGCTGGCGCGTCAGCACTGGCTTGATCAAGGCTAAGGCGCCGCGGGAACCTGCGACATGCGGTATCGTGACACTTGAGATCGTCCGAGCAATCCGCGCGATGACATCTCCTTTACCTCTGCGGTGTATGCAAAAGAATACCGTGCATTCCCATAGGAACCGGCTATCTCGCGCGAAGGGTAAAGCTATTCGAAGGACGATTGGATGACGCGTGCGCTTTTGGCGGTCTTGGGCGATACCTGGGGCGGCGATCAAATCAGTCCCGGGCCCAGCGCGGCGCAGTGGCGTATCGAGCTGTTGGCAGGTCTGACCGTCGCCCTGGCGCTTGTGCCCGAAGCGGTGGCGTTCGCTTTTGTCGCGGGCGTGCATCCCCTGGTGGGCCTTTACGCGGCCTTCATCGTCGGCCTGATCACCGCTGTGTTCGGCGGGCGGCCCGGCATGATCTCGGGGGCGACCGGCGCCCTGGCAGTGGTCATGGTCAGCCTGGTGGCTACGCACGGCATCGAATACCTATTTGCCACCGTTGTGCTGATGGGTCTGCTCCAAATCGGCGTGGGTGTCTTGCGATGGGGCAAGTTCATCCGCCTGGTGCCCCATCCAGTCATGCTAGGCTTTGTGAACGGCCTGGCCATTGTGATTTTCCTGGCCCAACTTAGCCAATTCCAGGTGCCTGGCACTGCGGAACATGCGGGCCACGGGATGGCGGATGGCGAATGGCTTTCCGGCCTGCCGCTGACGATGATGCTGGCCCTGGTGGCGCTGACGATGCTGGTGATTTGGGTGACACCCAAGCTGACGAAGGCCGTGCCCGCACCGTTGGCCGGTATTCTCGTGACAGCCTTGATCGTGATTGTCTTCGGTATCGATATTCCCCGGGTCGGTGACATGGCCTCGATCGAGGGCGGCCTGCCCGCATTCCATATCCCCGTCGTCCCGCTCACTTGGGAAACGATTGAGATCATCCTGCCCTATGCCGTGATCCTGGCGGCCATCGGCCTGATCGAAAGCCTGCTGACCCTAAACCTCGTGGGTGAGATGACCGGCACACGCGGCGGGGCCAGCCAGGAATGCTTGGCCCAGGGCGCCGCCAACACGGTCACCGGCTTTTTCGGCGGTATGGGCGGCTGCGCCATGATCGGCCAGTCGATGATCAACGTGAAATCGGGCGGGCGCACGCGCATCGCGGGCATCGCCGCATCGCTGTTTTTGCTGTCGTTTATCCTGGTGGGCGCGCCCCTCATCGAACAGATCCCGCTGGCCGCGTTGGTAGGCGTGATGTTCATGGTGGTGATCGGCACGTTTGCTTGGAACTCGCTGAGGATCCTGACAAAGGTACCCCGCTCGGACGCATTCGTGACGATCCTGGTGACCATCGTGACCGTGGCAACAGACCTCGCCACCGCCGTCTTTGTCGGCGTCATCGTCAGCGCCTTGGTTTATGCCTGGCAAAACGCGACCCGCATCCACGCGATCAGCCACAAAACCCCCGAAGGCGCGAAAGTCTATAAAATCCAAGGCCCGCTGTTTTTCGGATCGAGTGACGGCTTTGTCGAATTGTTCCAGGTTGAGGATGACCCACAGACCGTGATCGTCGATTTCGAAAGCTCCCGCGTCGTGGATCAATCCGCCCTACAAGCCATCGAGGCCATCGCCGCGAAATACGAGGAAGCGGGCAAATCGATCCAGCTCCGCCACCTGTCGCGCGACTGTCACCAATTGCTGACGAAGGCGGGCCACCTCATGGCCGATAGCCATGACGACCCGGATTACCAGCTTGCCGTAGATTACTCCGTGCGCACCGGGATCATCGGCAGCCATTGAGAGCCTGGGGCGTTTTCGGCTGACCCGGTTCAGGGCAAGTGTCTCATCACACATTAAACTCTGGTAAATGGTAGAGCCAAAAAGAAAAACATGGACACAGAGGCTCTCACGGTTTCTGCAAAACCGTTGCCGCCTGTTGATGTTCAGCGTTTATCCCTGACACTTTCTTCGAAAGTGCAGTTTGGTGGAGCCAAGGGGAGTCGAACCCCTGACCTCTTGCATGCCATGCAAGCGCTCTCCCAACTGAGCTATGGCCCCATCTTGAGATCGGCGGTGTAGGGCTTCGCCGCTTTTGGTTCAAGCGAAAAATCCCAATATCGCATGCCAAACCGCCCCCCGCTCAGGCGCACGCCCGGTCCCGTCAGAAACGACAGCCCGCGCGCAACCGCCTCAGTCCTCGCTGTCCTCGCTGGCCACATCGGCCAAGTCGTCGAGCGACACCGTGTCGTCATCGTCATCGTCGTCGAGCACTTCGTCATCGTCGAGCTCGACATCGCTGTCGTCGTCTTCGAGCTCCAGATCGGCGTCATCCTCGAGCACCAGATCTTCTTCCTCTTCCTTCTCGACCTTTTCTTTCTTCTTGGGCTTTTCGGCCACCAGGCTGCGCGAACCCTTGCCGGTGTCAATCTCGACCACCTCGCCCGAATAGGGGCTGACCACGGGGTTGCGCCCCATGTCGTAGAATCGCTTGCCAGTTGTCGGACAGACGCGCTTAACGCCCCATTCCTCTTTGGGCATGACACCCCCTTCAATCATCGCTATCGAGAAACCTGCGGTCAGGTGCCATACTCCACCAAGGCTGTCAAAGCCTTTCCATTTACGCGGCGCGTGTCGCGTTTCAGACTGCAAGAGCCACTGACGACAGGACCAAAATGGCGCGAGCGGATACCTCCAAGTTGCATATTCTGCCCGGCGATCCGCCCATCGAGGTGCGTTTGCGCCGCTCCGCGCGGGCGCAAAGGTTCTCGCTCAGGGTGTCGCGCACCGATGGCCGGGTCAGTCTGTCGCTGCCGGTCTGGGCGGCGGAAACAGAGGCGCTGAAATTCCTGTCCGAGCGCGAAAGCTGGGTCCGGCATCACTTTGAAGCGGCCCCGCCTGTGCGCATGCCGGCCATTGGCGCGACCCTGCCGGTGATGGGCACTGAACGCCCGATCATCGCAGGTCCGGGCCGCGTGGCGCGGTTCGACGGCACCTCGATCTCGGTGCCCGACGATGACAAAATCGGCCCGCGGATCCGCGCGATGCTCCAGGCGATGGCGCGCGAGCATCTGACCCGCGCGGCTGCCTTGGCCGCCACGGCGCTCGGCAAACCCTATGGCCGCATCACCCTGCGCGATCCCAAGACCCGTTGGGGCAGTTGTACCTCCGCAGGGGATCTGATGTTTTCCTGGCGCCTGATCATGGCGCCACCGGGCGTGCTTGATTACGTGGCGGCCCATGAGGTGGCGCATCTGGTTGAGATGAACCATTCGCCGGCCTTCTGGTCTCTTTGCGGGCAGCTTTACCCCGATCACCGCGAGAAACGCGATTGGCTCAGAACCCATGGCCCTGCACTGTTGGCCCTGCGCTTTGACGCGGCCTCCGATCTGCCCGGCCCCAACACGTCATCATGACCGCACCCCAATGACCACACCCCCATGACCACTCCCATGCAAACCGAAGTGCGCAACCCGGCCCGCCCGACCGAGCCGAGCCCCAGCGCGGCCCATGACCAGGTCTATCGCGCGCTGAGAACGCGGATCATGCATGGCGAGGTCAAGCCGGGCCAGGCCCTGACCCTGCGCGGGATCGGACGTGAGTTCGGTGTGTCGATGACGCCTGCGCGGGAGGCCGTGCGCCGCCTGGTCTCAGAAGGTGCGCTCATTCTATCGCCCTCGGGCCGGGTCTCGACGCCGGAACTGGTCGGCGAGCGCATCGAGGAATTGGCCGCGATCCGCGCTCTGATGGAGAGCGAGCTGGCCGCGCGCGCCCTGCCCCGCGCCCACCCCGCCCTTATTGAGCGGATGGAGATGATCAACACGCGGATCGGTCGCGCGATCACCGAACGGGACGCGGTCGGTTATATCCGCAGCAATCTCGATTTCCACCGCACACTTTATCTCAGGGCTCAGGCGCCCGCGATGCTGGCCCTGGTCGAGACGGTTTGGCTGCAACTGGGCCCGACGATGCGCTCGCTCTATGGGCGGCTGGGCCGAACCGAGCCGCCGACGCATCACCGGCTGATCATCGCCGCGCTGAATGCCGGGGATGAGCCTGGCCTGCGCCTCGCCGTGCGCGCGGACGTAACTCAAGCGCTAAAAATGCTCGCGGGTTAACGCCGCCGCGAGGCCCTAACGATTTTTTAGAACGAATCACGGCAAGTGGGCTCAGGTGCGCCGGACAGAGATGTCAGAGGCCCCGGGTTCAATGGGCAACCTCCCCCCAGTTATCCCCCTTGACCGCTTAGGGGCCTCGACGGCGCACCAACCTTCCCCTCTCCAGCCGATTTCTCAGCGGATGGCCTACTCTGCAGGCACCATATCGTCTGTGGGCTGCATGATCTTTTCGATCATATCCAGATCGAGCGACAGACCGGTGGCGAGCTGTGAGATAAATTTGCGCTCCGCGCGCGTCATCGTCCCGTCGGCGGCCACCACCGCCAGGGCCGCGCGCAACACGACGCGGGACTGATCCGGTGTAAGTCCCTGACCAAAGATGCGGAAATCGCGCGGCGAGTTCAGCTTTTCGGTCCGGTCAATCGCCCAGGCGATATGCTCATCGCTATACTCAAGCTGTGTCAGATCGGTGGCCTTCTGCCGGATATAGGCCACCTCTTCGGGCTGCGTTGTCCCATCCGCCTTGGCGGCGTGCAGCATCACGTCGATGAAGCGGAACACCGGCCCCTCCTGCAGGCCGAGCACTTCCAGACGCTGCTCCAGACGCGATGGGCGCTTGCCCCGCAGGCGCCACGCGATGTTCAACAGCACCAAAAGGGCCAGACCGAAGGACGCGGGATGGCGCTGCACCCGCTCCAGGATGGTGAAGGCAGGCTGATCGGCGACGCTGGCCGCGATCCGACCATCCGACAGGGCCTGTGAGATCAGCTGTGGATCGTCGAAATAGCTGACGCCGGTGCACTCTGAGGTCGAGAGCACATAGGCCTGCGCGCTTAGCCAAACCGGTATGCCGAAAACGCTCGTTTCTTTATAAAGTCGGCACAAAGCCACGTCCTTGCCGGCGCCAAACCCGGTGATTTCGGTGGGTGCGATGAATTCCATCTCCTCGGTGATGGAATACGAAATGCGGGCAGCTTCCGCCGGGCTGGCGGCGGCGGTGACGAGGGCAAATCCCAAAAGAGCAGCGATCTGACGGAGCATGAGTGATATCCGGCAATGAATGACGGACATCCAAATGCCCGGCGAAAGGGGCAGAATTAGGACAATGCTGGCTTATTTTCGGACCAGGACCGAAGCGGGGAGCCAGCCGGTGCCCCCCTCTGGCAACGCCGCGTGGCACCAGCCCAGCCGTATTTGCAAAATCTCGACCACTTGACCCGGTTGCACGCTGAGTTCCGCAGTGTCGAAATCCTCAACCATTACATCGCCTTGCAAGGCATCCTCGGGCACCCAACCGCCTAAACCCTGCGCATTCGTCACCCAGCGCCGGCCGGGATTTTCGGGGTCCTTCTGCCCCAGCGTGACCCGTTCCCGCCGGCGCACCGAAAGGGCGGGATCGTAGCTCGCCGTCCAAGGCCTGGCTATTCGCCCGGTATCAGGCAATTTTTGCAGGCAAAGATATCGCGCACCCGTATCAGGCGTAGACCTCACGCATGAATTGGGCCGTCTCCGCAGGCCAAGGCCGCCTCGCGCACCGCCTCCGAATAGGTCGGATGCGCGTGGCAGGTCAGCGCCAGATCCTCGGCCGAGGCGCCAAACTCCATCGCGACGCAGACCTCGTGGATCAGATCGCCCGCCGCGGGCCCGATGATATGGGCGCCCAGGATGCGGTCGGTTTCCTTGTCGGCGAGGATCTTAACGAACCCATCAGCGGCGAAATTCGCCTTGGCGCGGCCATTGCCCATGAAGGAGAACTTGCCGACCTTATATGCGCGACCGGCTGCTTTGAGGCTGTCTTCGCTTTCGCCAACATTGGCCACTTCGGGATGGGTGTAGATCACGCCCGGGATGACGCGGTAATTCACATGGCCGTGCTTGCCCGCGACAACCTCGGCGACCGCCATGCCCTCATCCTCGGCCTTATGGGCCAGCATCGGGCCCGCGATGCAATCGCCGATCGCATAGACGCCGTCCACATTGGTGGCCCAATGCGCATCGGTCTTGATCTGGCCGCGCTCGCTCATCTCCACGCCCAGCTCCGCCAGGCCCAGACCGTCGGTAAAGGGCTTGCGGCCGGTGGCGACGAGGACCACATCGGCCTCGGCCTGATGGGTGGAGCCGTCCTTTTTCAGCGAATAGCTGACCTTGGCCTTGGTTTTGGTCGTCTCAACGCTTTCGACGGCGGCGCCCAGGGTGAAGTTCAGCCCCTGCTTGGCCAGGATCCGGCGGAACGTCTTGGCCACCTCGCCGTCCATGCCCGGCGTGATCTCATCGAGATACTCGATCACCTCGACCTCGGCGCCCAGGCGCGCATAGACCGAGCCGAGCTCAAGCCCGATCACGCCCGCGCCGATCACCACCAGCTTTTTGGGCAGTTTCGGCAGGCTCAGCGCGCCTTCGGAGCTGACGACGCGCTCTTCATCGACCTCGATGCCCGGCAGGCTTGAGGGGGTCGAGCCGCTCGCGATGATGATGGATTTGGCCTCGTGCACCTCATCGCCGACCTTGACTTGACCCTTGGCCGGGATCGAGCCCCAGCCCTTGAGCCAGTCGATCTTGTTCTTTTTGAACAGAAATTCGATGCCCTTGGTGTTCTGGCCGATCGAGTCGGTCTTATAGGCCTGCATCTGGCCCCAATCCACGCTGGGCGATTTGCCCTTCAGGCCCATCTTCGCGAAATTGTGTTCCGCCTCGTGGAGCTGATGGCTGGCATGCAAAAGCGCCTTGGAGGGGATGCAGCCGATATTCAGGCAGGTGCCGCCCAGGGTCTCGCGGCCTTCCACGCAGGCCGTCTTAAGACCAAGCTGCGCACAGCGGATCGCGCAGACATAGCCCCCCGGGCCCGAGCCGATCACAATCACATCATAGCTTGCCATAGAGAGCTTCCCTCACGTTGCGCAGGCGCGTCACGCCACTTCGAATAGGCTTGATATGAGGGATTTCGCGCGCTGTTTCACCCGGCGGGAATGTCGCAGCCCGGGGCCAGGGCGGCTTTAGAACAGGGTCGAGACCAGCATCACACCCGTCGCGCCAAAGCCCACGAGCCAAATGAGCGAACGCCAGGGCGAAAGACCTTGGGCATAGGCCGGAATATAGATCAACCGGGCGATCAGGTAGATATGCGCGCAGGCCTCCGTCAGGCCAGTGGATTTATCACCGAGCACGACCGCCACGACGGCGATGGTAAAGAGGATCAAACCTTCGAAATGGTTGTTAAAGGCCCGAAAGAGCCTCCCCGTGATCGGGTGCAGTTGATCCTGGAGCGGTTTTCCCAACCGTTCGGGGTCGCGCGGGGACATGAACTTGCCCGAGCCGAGCTGAAGATTGGCGGGGATCGAGACCAGCAGGAACTGCACCATCTGCAAGAGTGCGGCCAGGACAAGAACCTGTAATTCAACGGCCATATCTATGCTCCCCAGCGCTTGGAAACCGTATTTCGCGCCGGTCTACGCACGCCCGCCCCGCAAGGCAAGCGTGCCGCAGAGATGTCTTAGAGATCCATCAACAGGCGGCGCGGATCCTCGAGAGCTTCTTTCACCCGCACCAGGAAGGTCACGGCGCCTTTGCCGTCGACGATGCGGTGATCATAGCTCAGCGCCAGATACATCATCGGGCGGATCACGATCTCACCGCCCACAACCATCGGGCGGTCCTGGATCTTGTGCATGCCCAGAATACCCGATTGCGGTGGGTTGAGGATCGGCGAGGACATGAGCGAGCCATAAACGCCGCCATTGCTCAGCGTGAAGGTGCCGCCCTGCATCTCGGCCATGCTGAGCTTGCCATCACGGGCGCGGCGGCCTTTCTCGCCGATCTCCTTCTCGATCTCGGCAAAGCTTTTCTGGTCCACATCCCGGATCACCGGCACGACAAGACCCTGAGGCGTGCCCGCAGCGACACCCATATGCACATAGTTCTTATAGACGATCTCGGAGCCGTCGATCTCTGCATTGACCTCCGGGATCTCTTTGAGCGCGTGCACGCAGGCCTTCGTGAAAAATGACATGAAGCCTAGCCGCACGCCGTGCTTTTTCTCGAACTGATCCTTGTAGGTCGAGCGCAGATCCATCACGGCGCCCATATCGACCTCATTAAACGTGGTCAGGATCGCCGCGGTGTTTTGCGCGTCTTTCAGGCGGCGGGCGATGGTCTGGCGCAGGCGGGTCATCTTGACCCGCTCTTCACGCACCGCGTCTTCGGCCGCGACCGGCGCACGCGGGGTCTGGGCGGGTGCTGCTGCCGGCGCAGGTGCAGGCGAGGCTTCTGCGCGCATGACGTCTTCTTTCATGATCCGTCCGTCGCGGCCCGTGCCTTTGACATCGCCCGCGCTCAACCCCTTCTCGGCCATCATCTTCTCTGCCGAGGGTGCGTTGGCCACGTCTCCCGATGCGGCCCCGGATGCGTGCGCGCTGGGGCTTGCCGCGGGCGCCTGCGCGGCAGGGGCGGGGATGGCGGCACCGCTGGCCCCCATCACCGCAAGCTTACCACCTGCCTCGACCGTAGAGCCTTCGGCGGCCAGGATCTCGGTCAGGACACCGGCGCTCGGTGCGGGCACTTCGACCGAGACCTTATCGGTCTCGAGCTCGCACAACATCTCGTCCTGCTCGACACTGTCGCCCACCGCTTTGAACCAGGAGGCAACCGTCGCTTCGGTCACGCTTTCGCCCAGAGTGGGCACCATCACATCCACGCTGTCCCCACCGCTGGCCTGGGCGGGTGCAGCCGCCTTAGCGGCAGGCGCGGACGCTGTGGGTTCCGCCGCCGGCGCCGAGGCGCCCTCGCTCAGCGTCGCCAAAAGCGCGTCGACACCCACGGTTTCGCCCTCGGCCGCGACGATCTCGGCGATGGTTCCTGCCGCCGGAGAGGGCACCTCGACGGTCACTTTGTCGGTTTCCAGCTCACACAGCATCTCGTCCGCCGCCACGCTCTCACCGGGTTTCTTGAACCAAGTGGCAACGGTGGCCTCGGTTACGCTTTCGCCCAAAGTCGGGACACGGACTTCAACGGACATCGTTCACTTTCCCTCGATTGTCAGCGCGTCATTCACAAGCGCCTGTTGCTGTGCCTTATGTTGGCTGGCGAGACCGGTGGCGGGCGACGCAGAGGCCGCCCGTCCGGCATATTTGGGCCGCCCATGGGCCGCCCCGATCCGAGACAGAACCCATTCCAGATTGGGCTCGACATAGCTCCAGGCGCCCTGGTTCTTGGGCTCTTCCTGGCACCAGATGATCTCGGCCTTTTTGAAGCGTTCCAGTTCTTTGACCATGCTGAGCGCGGGGAACGGGTGGAACTGTTCCAGACGCATCAGGTAGACGTCATCGATCCCGCGCGCGTCGCGTTCCTCCAGCAAGTCGAAATAGACCTTGCCCGAGCAGATCACCACGCGCTTGATCTTGGCGTCTGGCTTCAGCTTGGTATCGGAATTGCCGTATTGCGCATCGTCCCAAAGCACCCGGTGGAAACTTGAGCCGGTGGTGAAATCCTCGGCCCGGCTCACGGCGAGCTTATGACGCAAGAGCGATTTGGGCGTCATCAGGACCAGCGGTTTGCGGAAATCACGGTGTAACTGGCGCCGCAGGATGTGGAAGTAATTGGCCGGGGTCGTGCAATTGGCCACGATCCAGTTGTCCTCGGCCGACATCTGCAAGAACCGCTCAAGCCGGGCCGAGGAATGCTCCGGCCCCTGGCCCTCGAAGCCATGCGGCAACAACATCACCAAGCCCGACATGCGCAGCCATTTCCGCTCACCCGAGGAGATGAACTGATCGAACATGATCTGCGCACCATTGGCGAAGTCGCCGAACTGCGCCTCCCACATGGTCAGCGCGTTGGGCTCGGCCAGGGAATAGCCGTATTCAAAACCCAGAACCGCATATTCCGACAGCATGGAGTCGATGACTTCGAACCGGGCCTGACCGGCGCGGATTTGGTTGAGCGGATAATACCGCTCCTCGGTGTTTTGATCGATCAGCGCCGAATGCCGGTGGCTGAAGGTGCCGCGGGTGGAATCCTGGCCCGAGAGGCGGACAGGATAGCCCTCGGTCAGGAGCGAGCCAAAGGCCAAAGCCTCACCCGTGGCCCAGTCAAAGCCCTCTCCGGTCTCAAACATCTTCGCTTTGGCCTCAAGCAGGCGGGCGACGGTTTTGTGCAACGCCACCCCGTCCGGTGCCCGGGTCAGCGACGCGCCGATCTCGGCCAGGGTTTCGGGTTTGATCGAGGTCTCGCCACGCTGATAATCGCCGTTGTTGCGGTCCAGATGGCTCCACCGTCCATCGAGCCAATCGGCCTTGTTCGGCTTGAAGGTCTTGCCAGCTTCGAACTCATCGTTAAGACGCGCCTGAAAGCTGGCCTTAGCGTCTTCGATCTCCCCTTCCGGGATCAGCCCATCGCGCACGAGGCGTTCGGTATAAAGCTGCAGCGTCGTCTTTTGCTTTTTGATCTTCTTATACATGACGGGGTTGGTGAACATCGGCTCATCCCCCTCGTTATGTCCGAAGCGGCGATAGCAGATGATGTCGATCACCACGTCCTTGCCGAACTTCTGGCGGAACTCGGTGGCGACTTTGGCGGCATGGACCACCGCCTCGGGATCATCGCCGTTCACATGGAAGATCGGCGCCTCGACCATGAGGGCGATGTCCGTGGGATAGGGGCTCGACCGGCTGAAATGCGGCGCAGTGGTAAAGCCGATCTGGTTGTTGACGACGATATGCATCGTCCCGCCCGTGCGGTGCCCGCGCAGACCAGAAAGACCAAAGCCCTCGGCCACGATCCCCTGGCCCGCAAAGGCCGCATCCCCATGGAGCAGCACGCCCATCACGGTTTTCCGCTCGGTATCGCCCTTGGCGTCCTGCTTGGCGCGCACCTTACCCAGAACGACCGGGTTCACCGCCTCCAGGTGGGACGGGTTCGCGGTCAGCGACAGGTGCACGCTGTTGCCGTCAAATTCTCGGTCCGAGGACGCGCCGAGGTGGTATTTCACATCGCCTGAGCCATCGACGTCCTCTGGCTTGAAGCTGCCACCCTGAAACTCATTGAAAATCGCGCGATAGGGCTTGGCCATCACATTGGCCAGCACGCTCAAACGCCCGCGATGCGGCATGCCGAAGACAACCTCTTCCACGCCCAGCGCGCCGCCGCGCTTGATCACCTGCTCCATCGCCGGAATGAGCGCCTCACCGCCATCCAGGCCAAAGCGCTTCGTGCCCATGTATTTGACATGCAGGAACTTCTCGAAGCCCTCGGCCTCGACCAGCTTGTTCAGAATCGCCTTGCGGCCCTCCCGGGTGAACTGGATCTCCTTGCCATAGCCCTCGATCCGCTCCTTGAGCCAGCCGGCCTCCTCGGGGTTTGAAATGTGCATGTATTGCAGCGCGAAGGTGCCGCAATAGGTGCGTTTGACGATCTCCACGATCTGCCGGATCGAGGCGTGCTGAAGGCCTAGGACGTTATCGAGAAAGATCGGCCGGTCCATATCGGCCTCGGTGAAACCATAGGAGGCCGGATCAAGTTCGGGCCGGATCGATTGATCACGCATGCCCAGCGGGTCGAGATCGGCGGCCAGGTGCCCCCGGATCCGGTAGGCGCGGATCAGCATCAGCGCCCGGATCGAGTCCAGAACCGCGCGTTTGATCTGCTCTTCGCTGACGGGCGTCCCGGTCTCCTCGGCCTTGGCTTTGATCTTGTCCGCCGCGCCTTGGACTTCCGCGGCGGGGGCGGCCCAATCGCCGGTTAGCGCGTCGGTCAGATCATCATGGGGCACCGGCGGCCAATCGGCCCGCGCCCAGGACGGACCGGCGGCATCGGCCTTCACATCGAGATCGGCATCCCCCATCGATGCGAAGAACGCGCGCCAGGCTTCGTCCACCGCACCCGGATCATTGGCGTATTGCGCGTAGAGCTGTTCGAGATATTCGGCATTGTGCCCCCCCATGAAGGAGGAGGCGTGGAACTGATCGTTCGGGGATTGCTCGGTCATGAGAACACCTCTTCATCGAAGGGTTGGTCATAGGGGTTGGGGCCCCAATTGTTCGCGCCGGGGTCAGACGCTTTGATCATCCAATACAAAAACAGCAGGACCGCGGCGATCACGATGATACCGATCAGCCAGCCCGCACCGATGGCGCCACCGATCCCAAACGCCGCGATGGCTGCCGCGACGGGCATCAAGATATAATACCAGGGCTTATTGGTGTCGTGCAGGCGGCGCACCGTCACCGCGAGGGACGGCAGGAACGTCGCCAGATTGGTGATGATCGCGATGGGGCCGCCATTGTCGCTGTCGAGGGTCTGCGGCCCGAAAATAAAGTAGTCGAGCGCACCCGCGACGAGCGCGAGCAGGATCAAAAACACCCAAAACCACCAATACTCCGCCCGCGGCGCCCGGCCGGAAAAGGTCGCGTATTTGGAAAAGCAGGTTTTGGTGGCTTCGATAAATCCCATGTTTCTTCGTCCTTACGGTGCCGCCTTTCCAGGCGGCGCAAATTTCATTGTCGGCGGCGATTGCTAATGGCGGTGAATGTGGTCGCGAAACTGAGCGGTTCGGGGAAGCTCTCGGCGGCCTCTTGCGTGATTGCATGCGCTTGCAAAGTGCCGAAATCGGGGGAGCCCCGCATCTCTGTGCGCGGGCCTTCGGTGGCGATGCGGCTCAGCGCACCACCCTCGAGAACCTCGGCCACGGCGGCCATTTCGCTGGGCGGCCCGACATAGAGACAGGTCAAAAGGCCCGAGCGATTGGGCTCGATCACTACGGCCTCTGCCTCATTGACGACCAAAGTCACGGTGTCATAACCCCGACGCTCGCGCAGATTGGTCGCGATCTCGACCGAGCGCTCCTGTGACGACGCCCAATCATCGGGCGCGTCAGGCTGCAGACCCGACAGCAACAACGCATGGCTCAGCGCTACATCCGCGACCGTCATATCGAGCGAGACGTCCCAGCCCGCATCGACAAAGCCCAGAACCTTGCCCTCCAGATCAAGCTCAGGGTCGAAACACAGATCAAGCGCTGTACCGATATCGGCCTTGGCCGCACTCACGGACAGGGTCAAGGCGAGGATGCTAAGGTGGGTCTTCATGGGGTGGGTCTTCATGGCGGGCGCTCCCTTTGGCAAAACACGTGCGATCTCACGACGCCGTCCCGCCCGGGATTTCGGGCACGACAGACGCGTCGGCGTGCAGCGAGGCGTGCGAGACACCCCTCCGTCACGACTGCGCAAGCTCTGCCCGGTTGCCTGCATTAGCCGATTGCCTCCAACACGGCCTCTCCCAAACCGGCGGGGCTTTCGGCGACGACAATTCCGGCCGAGCGCATGGCTTCGATCTTGTCGTCAGCACCGCCTTTTCCGCCAGACACAATTGCGCCAGCATGGCCCATGCGCCGCCCCGGAGGCGCCGTGCGCCCGGCGATAAAGCCCGCCACCGGCTTTTTGCGGCCGCGCTTGGCCTCATCGGCCAGGAATTGCGCCGCGTCCTCTTCGGCGGAACCGCCGATTTCGCCGATCATAATGATCGCCTGGGTCTCGTCATCGCCCAGGAACCATTCCAGCACGTCGAGATGCTCGGTGCCTTTGATCGGGTCCCCGCCGATGCCCACGCAGGTCGACTGCCCCAGGCCCACATCCGAGGTCTGCTTGACCGCCTCATAGGTCAGCGTGCCCGAGCGGCTGACCACGCCGACCGAGCCGCGCTTGTGGATGTGGCCGGGCATGATGCCGATCTTGCAGGCATCGGGCGTGATCACCCCGGGACAGTTCGGCCCGACCAAAAGGGACTTGGACGTTTCCAGCGCGCGCTTGACCGACATCATATCGAGGACCGGAATGCCCTCGGTGATGCACACGATCAGCTCCATCTCCGCATCGATCGCCTCCAGGATCGAGTCCGCGGCGAAGGGCGGCGGCACGTAGATCACGCTGGCATTGGCGCCCGTTGTGGCTTTGGCCTCATGGACCGAGTTGAAGACCGGCAGGTCGAGATGGTTCATCCCGCCCTTTCCGGGTGTCACACCGCCGACCATCTGGGTGCCGTAGGCGATGGCCTGCTCGGAATGAAACGTGCCCTGGCTTCCGGTGAAGCCCTGGCAGATCACTTTGGTGTTTTCGTCGACGAGTACGGCCATGTCTGTTCCTCGGTCCTTAGTCTTCCAACGGCACAAGCCGCTCTACGTTTATGAATGTCTCGGGTCCGCTCGGCCTGGGGCGCGTGCCCACCTGGACGACGGCGATGCGGTTCGGGTTGAGCTGTCTTGCGGCCACGAAGGCTGCGCCGTCTTGAGCCGGGAAATCCGGCGGCACGTCCGCCTTGGTCAAGATGCCCTCTCGGTCGAGCGCTGAGATGACGGTGTCGCGAGCGGCCTCAACCGCCTCACCATCGAACGCGACCTCGCACCGGCGGTCAGTGCCTTGTGTCACGGCGCGTCCCTGGGGCGGGGAAATCTCTGTTCCGCTGCGAAAGGGGTCAAGATCGTAGAAATCATGCCGCGCGGGCAAAACCTCCGCCGCGCGTTCCGCCGTCATGAGCGGGTTGAAGCAGTGATCGGCGAAGGCCTCAAGCGCCTGAGTGTCAGCCGCTGCCGAGGCGGAAAAGCCAGCCGAAATTGCCGCTGTTGCCAAGGACAGGGATATGCACGCGTACTGCATCGGCCTACCTCAGTTTATCACGATCGAGGAGGTGCCATCCTCGATGCATTCGCCGGAATTGCCCGCGGCGGCAAAGCTGATCACGAGAACCGGCCGCGCGTCCCAGTTGGTCAGGCCCTGACACGGGCCCGGTGGCGCGCCGATCTGATCGGCCGGACCACCCGCGACCCAACCGTTTTGGCCCGCCGTGATCGCGTCGGCGATGACGCGGGCGGTCGGCAGATCGACAAGCTGCGATTGTATATTGCAGGCGCCCTGCTGATCCTGAGTTGCGTCTAGAACGGCATAAACGCCCGGTGCCGTCGCCTCAAAGGTCCCAGCATCGAGCCACGGCGCGATGGTGAAGCCCGCCGCCTCGAAGCTCTGCGCCAATTGCCCCGGGACGCGCCGGCTTTGCAGGCAAAGCGTTGCCGCGAGCCGCATATTGATCGCCGCCGCCTCGGCCTCGGTTGCCGGCACGGGCGTGGTTTGCGCGCCAGCACCGCCGCTCAGTACGGCAGACAACAGCGCGCCCAAGAGCGCGGTCCTTACAAGTTTACGATGATCCGAGGCCGACCGCATTGTTCAGGGCTCCGCCCGTGACGACCACAAACGCTCCGCCGGAGCGTTTGCCGCGCATATGCGCGGACAGGTCGTCACCCCTTCACCGCCGCGACGATCTTTTGAGCACCGTCCTTGAGGTCATCGGCAGCGATCACATCGACATCCGAGGAGTTGATTATTTCTTTGCCTTTCTCGACATTCGTGCCCTCTAGCCGCACCACTAGGGGCACTTGCAGGCCGACCTCTTTGACCGCGGCGACGACGCCCTCGGCAATCACATCGCAGCGCATGATGCCGCCGAAGATATTCACCAGAATACCCTTCACCTGCGGGTCCGAGGTGATGATCTTGAAGGCCTCCGTCACCTTTTCCTTGGTCGCGCCGCCGCCCACATCGAGGAAGTTCGCGGGCTCCGCGCCGTAGAGCTTGATGATGTCCATCGTTGCCATGGCCAGGCCCGCACCGTTGACCATGCAGCCGATCTCACCGTCGAGCGCGATGTAGTTGAGGTCGTATTTCGAGGCCTCGAGCTCTTTGGGGTCTTCCTCACTGGTGTCGCGCAGTTCGGCGATATCGGGATGGCGGTAGACCGCGTTGCCGTCGAAGCCCATCTTGGCGTCGAGGCATTTCAGATCACCCTTATCGGTCACGATCAGCGGGTTGATCTCCAGCATCTCCATGTCTTTCTCGGTGAACAGACGATAGAGCGTGCCCATAAGCGCCACGCATTGCTTGATCTGCGGCCCTTCTAGGCCGAGCATGAAGGCGATGCGGCGCCCGTGATAGGCCTGATAGCCGGTGGCCGGATCGACGCTGAAGCTGAGGATCTTTTCGGGCGTCGAGGCTGCGACCTCTTCGATGTCCATCCCGCCCTCGGTCGAGGCCACATAGGACACCCGTGAGGTGGCGCGATCCACCAGCAGCGCGAGGTAAAGCTCCCGCTCGATGCCTGAGCCATCTTCGATATAGATGCGGTTGACCTGCTTACCTGCTGGGCCGGTCTGCTTCGTCACCAGGGTGCGGCCGAGCATCTTTTTGGCCTCGGTCGCGGCCTCTTCGACTGATTTCGCCAGACGCACACCGCCAGCCTCGCCCGCATCGGCCTCCTGGAAGGTGCCTTTGCCGCGGCCGCCGGCATGGATCTGCGCCTTGACCACCCAGAGCGGGCCGTCGAGTTCGCCTGCCATCGTCTTGGCCTCTTCGGCCTTGATGACGACCCGGCCGTCCGAGACAGGCGCCCCGTAGGAGCGCAAAAGCGCTTTGGCTTGGTACTCGTGAATATTCATGGCGCTGTCCCGTCGTTTGCCGCTTTTGTCCGTCTTTACACAGGACGACAGGCCGACAAACCGCCACAATGACGCAGTTTAGCGCTTTAAACGTAGAATTTTCTGTTTTGTGATCACAGCGTAAAATCGTGTGATCACAAAGCGCCTCAGCCGGCCCGCGCCTCTGCGATCCGCGCCAGTGCCGTCCGCGGCGAGATGAGATCAATCTGCTCGTAATAGCCCGAAATTCCCCCGGGCAGAGCGGCCATCTCCAGGCCGTCGAACTCGGCCGTGATCTCGTCATAGGCCTCGTCAAGGACGGTGTTGGCGGGGTCGAGACCCCGGATGATGACAAGGCCCGTGGGCCGCGCCGTTGTCACCATGATCTCCAGGTCGGGGCGGAAGCGCTGCAGGATCAGCAGGGTCTTCCAAACATCCCCCGTCCAATTGCCGCGCGTCTGCTTGCGCGCCGTCATCTCGACACTGGTGGGGCAACAATCGTGGAGCAAAACCGTACCGCTCGGCGTCATGAGCTTTTCGGCATTCATGAAATCGCGCAGCAGAAACTCGTAATGATGCAGGCCATCTAGGAAGGCTAAGTCGAACTCGATGCCGAATTGCTCGCAAAAGCCTGAGGCGAAAAACGCGTCGCTGGTCTTTTGGAAATAGAACATCTCCTCGGCCGCGACCGGTTTGATCGGTTTTTCCAGGATGAAATCGGGATCGACGGCCACGAAATTGCAATTCGCCCGCTCCAGGCTGCGCCCTTTGTTGGTGCCGATCTCGAGATACCAGCGCGGCTCGAGCAGGCCGTGCAACTCTGAGATCACGCGGAGATACCGCATGCCCGCGATCTCCGGGGCACCCTGGGGCGACAGCGTCTCAACCTCGTCGTGTTCGGTTGCCTGTGCCTGTTCCATACCTGCATCCCTTCTGCTTATCGCTGGTGCAGTCTTGGCGGTGCTGTCCCCTGGCGCGCGCGCAACATACCGTGCACCGGGTCGACCTGCCGCTTGCAGCGATTCTCCAACCTCATCCGGGCTTGGCACCTTCCAATCGGTCTCAGAAGATACCGCGCCCGCCTCCATAAGCTCCGCGCCGAGTGCCGCGTAGTCAAGTTCCGTTTTGGCGGCATGCATCATCTGATGCTTGTCGGTCTCGGCAAACCAGGTGTGGCGCAGGACATCGATAAACCGAACACGGTCGCCGAAAAACGCGACCAGATGGTTGCGCAGATTTTCGGGCACGCCGGGGCGGCGTTGGATCACGGTGAGTTCTGCGTCAGGGGGCGCGGCAAAAGCCAGGAGATGCAGCGCCGAATTGTCGGTCGAGATGATCTGCGCGGCATCGCGATAGAGCGCCACTTGATCGGTGAGGCTCAAGAGCTCAGGCGCGATGATCTCATAGCCCGCCCGCGCAAGGTTCTCCTCAAGCACATCTTCGCACAAGACACGGCCATGGCTCTCAGACAGGGCCCTGCGGCTGAGATAGAGCCTTCGACGCGCTGACCTGCCGCCCATGCGATCACGCCACCAATCGCGGTAGCTTTGCGCGGGCTGGCAATCGAGCGCTTCGGAAAACAAATCCGGCGCAACCACAAGGGTTTCGACACGCAGGGGGCCGTGGGCGACGCGGTGGTTGCTGGGCAGATGCAACGCCTCGGCCATGGCTGGATAGAGTGTGCAGCTTGGCGTTCTCAGGCGATCGGGGAAGAAAACCACCCCATCAAGCGCGTCATCAACGGCCCATATCCGGCCCAGAGCATTCGTCAGGATATGGCCGAATTGCGGGCGCAGAAGCCCGCCGAAGAGCCACCGCCCAGGCAGCGTTTCGGCCGCCTCACGGCTCCCCTCCAAAGGCGCATCGAGCGGCGCGAAGCGGCTCTTGAAATTCGCCAGCGTCGAAGTTTGGATCGGGGCTCCATCCCCATCGAAAAGGCCCACCGGATAGGTGCGGCGGGCCAGTTTACGCTCAAGAAGCGGGGGGATGAGCAGCGCATCGGCGTGCTCGGCAACGCGACCCCAAGGCAGCGTTACCTCATGATAGCTCGCGTCAGGTGCTACGCCCCAACGCATGGCCGCTAGGCCAGGCTCGCGTCAATTCCCTTACACGCATCGATCAATCCATTCACGGCATTGACGGAATTGTCGAACATCGCCTGCTCATCTTTGTTGAGCTTGATGTCGACGATCCGCTCGATCCCGCCCGCGCCGATCACCGTGGGCACGCCCACATAGATGCCGTTCAGCCCATATTCGCCGTCGCAATAGGCCGCGCAGGGCAGCAGGCGCTTTTGGTCTTTGAGATAGCTTTCGGCCATTTCGATCGCGCTGGTGGCCGGGGCATAGAAGGCCGAGCCGGTCTTCAAAAGGCCCACGATCTCCGCGCCGCCATCCCTTGTGCGCTGCACGATGGCGTCGAGGCTTTCCTGGCTGGTCCAGCCCATCTCGACCAGGTCGGGCAGCGGAATGCCCGCCACAGTCGAATATCGTGTCAGCGGCACCATCGTGTCGCCATGCCCGCCCAGCACGAAAGCCGTGACGTCTTTCATCGAGACGTTGAACTCCTCGGCCAGGAAATGCCGGAAGCGCGCCGAATCAAGAACGCCTGCCATGCCGCAGACCTTTTCATGTGGCAGGCCCGAGAACTCCCGCAGGGCCCAAACCATCGCGTCGAGCGGGTTGGTGATGCAGATCACGAAGGCGTCCGGTGCATTGTCGCGGATGCCTTCGCCGACCGATTTCATAACCTTGAGGTTGATGCCGATCAGGTCATCGCGGCTCATCCCCGGCTTGCGGGCGACACCTGCGGTGACGATGCAGACATCTGCGCCCGCGATATCGGAATAGTCATTGGTGCCCTTCATCGCGGCGTCGAACTTTTCGGACGGCCCCGATTGCGCGATGTCGAGCGCTTTGCCCTGCGGCGTGCCTTCCGCGATGTCGAAAAGAACAACGTCGCCAAGCTCCTTGAGAGCGGCAAGATGGGCAAGGGTGCCCCCGATCTGACCTGCGCCGATCAACGCGATCTTGGGTCTGGCCATTCAAAACACTCCATGTCCCTGTCTGAGTCGTGCATTCGGTAGCCGTTGCAGGCGGGGCTGTGCAAGTGCAGCGCGCCTTTTCGCAACAATCGGCGGCCGCAAAAAGCACGGCCACCGGATTTCAAATATCTGTAAAGGTGAGATTTTTTGCTGGATTGGGCGGCGTTGGGCCGCATGGCTGCGCCTGCCACTGGGATCGCGTTCCAGACATTGGCGCCCCACCGCAAGGCCAGCATGGGGGAGCCTTTCAGAGCGCGCTAGAACGGCTGAGCCGCGAACAAGCCGCCGGTTGTCCCGGCGGCCAGCGCGTCTTTTAAAGCGGCTCCCCCTGGGGCAGCGCTGCAACAGACGTATAGCTGTCGCCTGAGGCCACAAGGCAGGTCGTGCCATTGACCGAGGTCACGGTGATCGTCCAGGTGCCGGTCTCTTCTGAGGCAAACACCTCCACCACGCGGTTGCCGGGTCCCAGCCCGATAGAGCGCGCGGTTTCGCCGTACCGCGTTGCCAGGGTCGCGACGATCACGTCACGTTCGGCGCATACCGGCCGAGATGCATTCTGAGAAAAAGCGGGGCCACTGAGGCAAGTCAGCGTCAAAGCCACACCCACAAAGAGTTTCGCGAGGGTCATTGTCTGGTGCCTTTCCGTGTTGGGGCCAGGGGTCCATGCGCACGCCGGTATGTCCCGTTGGTTCCGCGCAGACCTCTCGCCTTTGTTGCAATGACACAGCCCCCGTCACGACAGCGCCATGGACCAAAGCCTGCGCTGCAAAGGCCAAAAATAAGGTTAACCAGGCGGCACCCACCGAACGGTGGCCCAAATCCGTTCGGTTTTGCTTGCCGCAGGTGCGAAAGAATCGCTATCAGGCCGCAACTTATGAGGTGTTTCGATGTCCAATCGTCCGTTCCGGTCCGTCCTATATCTGCCCGCATCCAACGTCCGCGCCCTGCAAAAAGCCCGCACCTTGCCGGTCGATGCGCTGATCCTCGATCTCGAAGACGCCGTGGCGCCGCATGACAAAGTGGCGGCGCGTGAGACGCTGGCCGCGGCGCTGCGCGAGGGCGGCTTTGGCGATCGGTATATCAGCGTTCGGATCAACGGCTTTGACACGCCCTGGGGCGAAGATGACCTATCAGCCCTCGCCCCCCTGGCGCCGGACGCGGTCTTGCTGCCCAAGGTAAACCGCTGGAGTGACATCGAAAGTACGGCCAACCGATTGGACGCCTTTGCGTCCGCCAAAGACACCGCGATCTGGGCGATGATCGAGACGCCGGAAGGTGTGCTGAACGCTGCCGAGATCGCCCGGGCGCCGCGCATGGCTGGCTTCGTGTTGGGCACGAACGACCTGGCCAAAGACCTTACCTCCCGCAGCCGCGAGGCCCTTCGCACGGCGCTGCAAATGACGCTCCTTGCGGCGCGGGCGGCGCGGATCATCTGCGTCGACGGGGTCTATAACGCGTTTCGCGATGTCGACGGCCTGAAGGCGGAGTGCGAGGAGGGTCGCGATTATGGCTTTCACGGCAAAAGCCTGATCCACCCCCTGCAAATTGAGACCGCAAACACCGTTTTCGCCCCGTCCGAGGCCGAAATCGACCTGGCCCGGCGTCAGATCCAAGCCTTCGATGAGGCCCTCGCCGAGGGCAGCGGCCTGGCCGTCCTGGACGGAAGCATCGTTGAAAACCTGCATGTGGAAACCGCCCGGATGACCCTCGCCCAGGCCGAGATCATCGCGCAGCGCGCCGAGGGTTGATGCGCGCCATGACCGCCGAGCAAACCAAAACCAATCCGGGCCGCTTTTTCGAGCATTACAGCGTCGGCGAGGTGATCGAGCACGCGACACCGCGCACAGTCGCCGAAGGGGAGCGCGCGGTCTATCAATCGCTCTACCCCGTCCGGCACGCGCTGGCCTCCTCGGACGCCTTCGCGCGCAGCTGTGGCCTTGCCCGCGCGCCGCTCGATGACTTGATCGCGTTTCACACGATCTTCGGCAAAACGGTCCCCGATATCTCGCTGAATGCGGTGGCCAATCTCGGCTATGCGGAGGGCGTTTTTCTGCGTCCGGTCTGGCCCGGCGATACGCTGAGCGCACGCTCCACCGTGATCGGGCTCAAGCAGAACTCGAACGGCAAGTCCGGGATCGTCTATGTCCGGACCGAAGGGCTTAACCAGGACGGCGAGACGGTGCTGAGCTATGTTCGTTGGGTGATGGTGCGCAAAGGCGACCTGAGCGCGCCCGCCCCGGAAAGCGTGATCCCCGAGCTTGCGCCTTTTGTGCCCGCCGATCGGCTCTCGCCGCCACAAACCATCGATTTTTCATCCTATGACAACACCTTAGCCGGAGAGCCCTTCACAGCTTTGGACTATAGCGTCGGCGAGATCATTGACCATGTCGATGGCGTGACCGTGGAAGAGGCCGAGCATATGATGGCCACACGGCTGTGGCAGAACACATCCAAAGTGCATTTCGACACGCGCCAGCGGCCCGATGGCCGCCGCCTGATATATGGAGGTCATGTCATCAGCATGGCGCGCGCGCTGAGCTTCAA
Organism: Pseudomonadota bacterium; assembly: GCA_038530555.1. Lineage (GTDB taxonomy): Bacteria > Pseudomonadota > Alphaproteobacteria > Rhodobacterales > Rhodobacteraceae > HKCCE3408. The sequence continues at coordinate 71,336 of JBCBCN010000007.1, forward strand.
CGGCCTGGCCAATGCGCAGATGATCGCGGCGATCAACGCGGGCAGCCACGTCTCGCCATGTTTCGCGGGCGACACCATCACCGCTTGGAGCGAAGTGCTCGACATCGCCGAGACAGCACGGCCCGGCGTCTCAGCGCTTCGCCTGCGTCTCGTCGCCTCCAAGGGCGGCTTGGCGGGTGCACTGCGCGATGATGAGGGCAAGTATCTGCCTGATATCCTGCTTGATTTCGATTATTGGGCCCTGTTGCCAAGCTGAGTCGCCAGCGATGCCCTAGCCGGGTCGCCACTCGCGCGCACATTCGTGATCACAAAAATTTTTGGTGTGATCACATATGCCGCAATGCGGCGATAAGACGTAGTTAAGCGGCCAATCTTAGGCGTCTAACGGCGTGACAGAAGCATAAAAGCAGCTATATCTTCATTATGTTCGACAAGCATCCAGAGCTAACCCGCGAGGCATCGCCATGGCTGACGTAAATCGGGGCAACCGCCCTCTCTCCCCGTTTATGATCGGCCCGTACTACCGGCCTCAACTGACGTCTATGTCGTCGATCATGGTTCGCATCACCGGCATCGCGATTTTGGCTATTGCGCCGGTCATTGCGGCTTGGCTGCTTTCGGCATCGAGCTCGGAAACAGTCTACGATTTTATCAACGGCATCCTGGGCAGTTGGTTCGGCAACCTCGTGATGATCGGCGCCACCTGGGCCCTGCTCTATCACATGCTCGGTCGCTTGCGGCATGTGCTTTGGGATTTTGGCTATTGCTTGGACGTGCCGACGTCCGAAAAGCTTGCAATTGGCATGTTTGGCGGCGCCACCTTGCTGACAGTCTTCGTCTGGTTGGTTCTGTAAGGCGCGCATGATGGATACGAAAACCGCAAAATTCGTGACCGAAAAAAAGCGCGCGCTCGGGCTGGGCTCCAGCCGGTCGGGGACTGAGCACCATTGGCATATGCTGGTCAGCTCGATCCTGATGTGCGTCGCCGTTCCGGCCTTCCTGATCGTCTTTGCGATGGGCCTCGGCGGATCCCATGCCGAGGCGGCGGCCTTCTACGGACAACCCCTGCCCGCGATCATACTTGCGCTCTGCTGGTTCGTGATCATCCGCCACGTGATGAATGAAGCGTTGGAAGCGATTGAGGATTATGTCCACGGCACGACAGGACAGTTGACCCAAGTCGCGACCACCACATTTTCCTACATTCTGATGGCCGTGGGGCTCTTCGCCCTTGCGCGGCTGGCAATTTAAGAGGCTTTTCCGTGAAAGATACTGTCTCTCCCGCATATGACATCATCCATCACACATATGATGTCATCGTTGTTGGCGCCGGCGGCGCCGGCCTGCGTGCAACCCTCGGCATGGCCGAACAGGGCCTGAAAACCGCTTGCATCAGCAAGGTGTTCCCGACGCGCTCGCACACCGTGGCCGCGCAAGGTGGCATCGCCGCCTCGCTCAGCAATATGGGGCCGGACCATTGGCACTGGCATATGTACGACACCGTGAAGGGGTCGGACTGGTTGGGCGATACGGATGCGATGGAATACCTCGCCCGCGAAGCGCCCAAGGCGGTCTATGAGCTGGAGCATTACGGCGTGCCTTTCTCACGGACCGAGGAGGGTGAGATCTATCAACGGCCCTTTGGCGGACATACGACGCAATTCGGCGAGGGCCCCCCGGTTCAGCGCACCTGCGCCGCCGCCGACCGGACCGGCCACGCGATCCTGCACACGCTTTATGGTCAATCGCTCAAGAACGACGCCGAATTCTACATCGAGTATTTCGTCACCGATCTGATCATGACGGAAGACGGCGCTTGCCAGGGCGTTCTGGCCTGGAAGCTCGACGATGGCACCATGCACGCCTTCAACGCCAAAATGGTGGTCCTGGCGACCGGGGGCTATGGCCGGGCCTATTTCTCGGCCACGTCCGCCCATACCTGCACCGGTGATGGCGGCGGCATGGTCGCGCGCCAAGGCCTGCCGCTCCAGGATATGGAGTTTGTGCAATTCCACCCCACCGGCATCTACGGCTCGGGCTGTTTGATCACCGAAGGCGCGCGGGGCGAAGGCGGCTATCTGACGAATTCCGAGGGCGAGCGCTTCATGGAGCGCTATGCCCCGACCTATAAGGACCTCGCCTCCCGCGATGTGGTCTCGCGCTGCATGACGATGGAGATCCGCGAAGGCCGCGGCGTGGGGCCGGAGGGCGATCACATCCACCTGCACCTCAATCACCTTCCGCCCGAAACGCTGGCTGAGCGTCTGCCGGGCATCTCTGAGAGCGCACGGATCTTTGCGGGCGTAGACCTGACCAAAGAGCCGATCCCGGTTCTGCCGACTGTCCACTATAATATGGGCGGCATCCCCACGAATTACTGGGGCGAAGTGCTGCGCCCGACCAAGGACGAGCCAGATGCGATCGTGCCGGGCCTGATGGCCGTGGGCGAGGCGGGCTGTGCCTCGGTCCATGGCGCCAATCGCCTGGGCTCGAACTCGCTCATTGACCTGGTGGTCTTCGGGCGAGCCGCCGCGATCAAAGCGGGCACGGTCGTTGATGCCGAAAGCACGAACGCTGATCTCAATCAATACAGCGTCGATCAAGCGCTCGAACGGTTCGACCGCGTGCGCTATGCCGATGGGCAGACGCCCACGGCAGAACTGCGCCTTGAGATGCAAAAGGCCATGCAGGCCGATGCAGCCGTCTTCCGCACCGATGAGACGCTCGGCGAAGGCGTGACGACGATGACGAACATCGCCGGTAAGGTGTCAGACCTAAAGGTGACCGACCGCTCATTGATCTGGAACTCGGACTTCATGGAGACCTTGGAGCTGACCAACCTGATGCCCAACGCCATGGCGACGATCGTCTCAGCTGAGGCGCGCAAGGAAAGCCGCGGCGCCCATGCCCATGAGGATTATCCAGACCGCGATGACGTCAACTGGCGCGTGCATACTCTGGCAGAGGTCGACGGCGCGAAGGTCAAGCTCGACTATCGCCCGGTCCATCTCAACCCGCTGTTGGGCCACAATGAGGGCGGCATCGACCTCGATAAGATCAAACCGAAGGCAAGGGTGTATTAAAGATGATCCCGGTAATCCTAACAGCCCTGGCCCGTGGCCTCGGCGCTGCGTCAAAGGGCGAAAAAGACCGAGAAACCGTCGCCGTGCCCGTGCGGGATGACAGGCCCGAGCAATGACGCATGTCGCGACCAAAACCACGATTGGGCTCGCCCTGATCGCCCTGACCGGCTGCGTGAGCGCGTCTGAAATGGCGCAGCGGGCCGAGCAGGTTTCGGCCACGGTGATCGCGCGCCTGTATCCCGGGATGAGCACGGCCCCGGCGGCCAATTGCGTCCGCGATAACGCGACCGAGGCCGAGCTTAGGACGCTTGCGGGCTCTTCCGGTGCTGTGGGCTCCGACGCTCAAATCGTCGTGCTTGGCATACTCGACCGACCAACGACGATTACATGCCTTTCAGACAACGGCATCACACTGCTTTAGAGACGACCGGCCCCGTGCATGGGCCACAGACGACCGAACGAATGAAAGAGAGACGAACCCATGGTTGAATTCGCGCTGCCCAAAAACAGCCGCATCACCAAAGGCAAAACCTGGCCCAAGCCGGAAGGCGCCACCAATGTGCGCAAATTCTCGGTCTACCGCTGGAATCCCGATGACGGCCAAAATCCCCGCGTCGACACGTATTTCCTCGACATGGACAAATGCGGGCCGATGGTTCTGGATGCTCTGCTGAAGATTAAGAATGAGGTCGATCCGACCCTGACCTTCCGCCGCTCCTGTCGGGAGGGGATCTGCGGCTCCTGCGCGATGAATATCGGCGGGATCAACACTTTGGCCTGTATCTACGGTCTCGACGAGGTGAAGGGCGATGTCCGCATCTACCCGCTGCCGCATATGCCCGTGATCAAAGACTTGATCCCGGATCTGACGCATTTCTACGCACAGCATGCCTCGATCATGCCCTGGCTTGAGACCAAGACGAAACGGCCGGAGAAAGAGTGGAAGCAGTCCATCGAGGATCGCAAAAAGCTCGACGGCCTTTATGAATGTGTGATGTGCGCCTCCTGCTCGACATCCTGCCCGAGCTATTGGTGGAACGGTGACCGCTATCTCGGCCCGGCGGCCCTGCTGCATGCCTATCGCTGGATCATCGACAGCCGGGATGAGGCGACGGGTGAGCGTCTCGACGAGCTGGAAGATCCCTTCAAGCTCTACCGCTGTCACACGATCATGAATTGCGCCAAGACCTGCCCGAAGGGTCTGAACCCGGCCAAGGCCATTGCTTCGATCAAACAGATGATGGTTGAGCGTCAGCATTAAAGCGTCCCGCCTTTGACCTAGAGCGTCCGACCTTTAACCTGACCTATCATTTGATCAAAATATCCCGAGAGCGCGAAGCGCGGCAGGGTATTTTGCGTCACAAGTTTAAGGTCGGGCACTCTGAAACGTCACGTGATCGAAGTGCGCCGAGAGCGCGAAGCGCGCCAGGGTATTTTGTGTCGCGGGTTTCAGGTGGGGTCCTCTCGTCTCTGACGCCAAAGACGGTACAGCAACACATGAAAAAGCCCGGCGCTAAAGCCGGGCTTTTCGTTTATTCAGGTCTCGCGCGTTGCGATCAGGCGCGGTTGCGCAGCCGACGCAGCCCGAACATGCCGCCTAGACCCACCAGCAAAAGCGGCAAGGAGGCAGGCACAGGCACCGGCGCGATTTCAGGCGTGGGATCAGGATCAGGGTCATTCTCTGGATCCGGGTCGGGCGTCGGATCGATCACCTGGCCGATATCGCCAACCGTCAGGTCGTCGAAGCCAAACACATCGGCACCTTCCCCGGTGTTGAGAAACTCAACGGAGGTGTAGGTCTGATCGGTGTCGAGAAAGCCAAAATAGAGCAAAGAGCCATCATTCTGACCATTAAAGCTGGCCACGGTGTTGCCCACATTCAGATCGATGAAACCACCTGCCGACTGCGTCAAACGCAGGATGAGGGAGTTGCCGAAGTCGCCGACATCCGTGCCGAAGAAGCCAAACGCCGCAATCGGGCTGTCGAAGGTCACAGCGAAGTCGCCGCCGGTTTCCGTCTCAACAAACTGACTGCCGGAGGTCGCGAAACGGCCCTGGGCGCTCGAATTTTCGATGGTTGCACCACCGCCCGAAAGCGTCGCGCCGATAACTCCCGTGGACGCTGTGAAGCTGACATTCGGGAGTGTCGCGCTCTCGAAGTCCTCAGTTCCCGCTCCGGACAAATTCGACAGAAAGTCCGCTTCTGCTGCGGCCGCGTTGGGGCCGCTTCCCGAGACGTCTTCCCCGAAGAAAGTCATCGGCACTGCATTTGCTGCAGTCATTGTGAGTAAGATGGCCGCTGCAGAGGCAGAAGCCGTCAAATAGGTACGCATTTTTTCATTCCCCAGTCTAAGGAACCACTCGCAATTGGCGATTTCTCGCCTATCCCCATGCGTCACCTAACATGCTTTCACTGCAATGTGCACACAATTTTATCACAATTCGGCCCGAACGATACGTTTCCGCCACGGAAACGACACAGACCGGCGGTCCGCATAACGCGGTTTTTCGGCTGGCGTGTCGGGAGGCGGCATGTGAGTTTGGCTCATGGCCGCCCAGACGCCCCCTTCTGACGCCCAAAAGCGCCGCGCGATCGCGCCGGTGATCTGCTATCCGCCAGAGACCTTGCCGCCGTTGGATCCGGCCCTTGTGAGCGCTGCAAGCGGCCCCCTGATCAAACGCCATGAAGTGCTTGTCCCGCCACGCGATGGGCGGTGTTTTCGCGTGCAAGCCGGGCAGGTCTTTCGCGTCTCCTCGGTCGAAGGGGCGCAGGTCGGCGATATGAACCTGTGGAACGCCCACGACCTGAATGAGCGCTTTTTCTCGGGCAAAACCCGTGCCTTGCACGGCACCCATGTCGGGATCGGCGATCGGCTTTGGTCCAGCCTGCCGCATCTGCGCGCCATGGCGACGATCACCGCCGACAGTTTGGGATGGTACGGGATCGACGACTTCGGCGGCGGCGTGCATGACGTCATCGGCACACGCTGTGACCCCTATACGCACGCGCTGCTCTCCGGCGGTGATCAATACCACTATTGTTGTCATTCAAATCTCAGCCGGGCGCTGGCCGATGAAACCGGCCTCCCCTTGGCTGAGGCCGAGTTGCTTGTCCACGACGTGCTCAACGTGTTCATGTGCACCGGCTTCACCCGCGACACAGGTCAGTATTTCATGAAAGCCTCTCCGGTCCGGCCCGGCGATCACATCGACTTTCTCGCCCATATGGACCTAATCGGCGGGTTGTCGGCCTGCCCCGGCGGTGATTGCAGCGCCACGCATTCCTCCGACACGGCTGAGTGTCACCCGTTGTTGGTCGAGGTTTTCGACATCGCCGACGCCCCTGCACCCGCCCCCGCACCCTATCCCGGATACGACCGCAGTCACGGGCGTTAACCCTGCTGATATGCGCTGTGGAAAAAGTCGCAATTGGGCCTTGCGCGATGCTTCGGTTTTTGGCAAGCGCACGCTCATAGACGCCAACGCACGCGCCTCTGTCGAGGTGGGGTCAGCGCCCACGCGGTTACGTAGCGACGGTAACGTCTCCCTTGGAACTGAGCGGTCTCAAGCCGGTGCGCCGGACATGGCCGAGTCTGATTGGAGATGACCAATGCACGTAACGCACGCCGATTTTTCGGCGGGGCGCGTCGTCGACGCCGCCCCAACCCATGACAAAATCGAAAGCTTCATCCGCAATACCGCCTTCGATCGCCCCACATTGGTGCTGGATGTGGACCGGGTGGCCGCGCAATACGACGCGTTGAGCGCGGGCCTGGGCCGTGCCGCGATCCATTACGCCGTCAAAGCCAATCCCGAACGCGCCATCCTGACACGTCTCGTGGCCCTTGGCAGCCATTTCGACGCTGCCTCCCGAGGGGAGATCGCCCTATGTCTTGAGGCCGGAGCGGCGCCGGAACACATCTCCTTCGGCAACACGGTCAAACGTGCCTCCGACATCGCCTATGCCCATGCTCAAGGGGTCACGCTATTCGCCGCCGACGCAGCCGATGAGCTGGAAAAGATCGCCGAGCACGCGCCCGGTGCCGCGGTCTATATCCGCCTGCTAGTCGAAAACAGCGATGCCGATTGGCCGCTCAGCCGGAAGTTTGGCACGTCGCACAGCCGCGTTCTGTCGCTTTTGGCGACCGCGCGGGATCTTGGCCTGCGCCCGGTGGGTCTGTCGTTTCATGTGGGCTCGCAAACGCGCGAGGCTTGGATGTGGGCCGGTGTCCTGGACCAAGTGGCCAAGGTCTGGGCCGCGGCGCGCGCCAATGGCTTTGCGCTCAACCTGCTCAATATCGGCGGCGGGTTCCCGGCCTTTTACGGCGACGCCATCGCCCCGGCACGCGATTATGCGGCGCAGGTTATGGAAATGGTCGAGGCCCGCTTCCCCGGTGCGGAAACCGTCATGGCGGAGCCGGGCCGCGGCCTCGTCGCCGAAGCGGGAATGATCGCAGCCGAGGTTCTTTTGGTCGACCGCAAATCGGACGAGGATATTTGCCGCTGGGTCTATCTCGATATCGGGAAATTCTCCGGCCTCGCCGAAACAATCGATGAGGCGATCCGCTATCAATTCACCACCGACCGCGACCACGAGGATACCGGCCCCTGCATCCTGGCCGGCCCCTCCTGCGACAGCGCCGATGTGCTTTATGAACAGCGCCCGGTGCAGCTTCCGTTGGGGCTTCGCGGGGGAGAGCGGATCATCATCCGCAATTGCGGGGCCTATACGTCTAGCTATGCGTCGGTGGGCTTTAACGGCTTTCCGCCTCTTGACGTCGTGGTGCTTTAATCCGCGAAGGCCGCCTCAAGGGCGATTTGAACCATATCGGAAAAACTGGATTGGCGCTCAGCAGAATTGAGCGCCTCCCCCGTTTGCAAATGGTCCGAAACGGTCAAAACGGCGAGCGCCCGACAGCCGTAGCGCGCAGCGATTGTATAAAGCTCGGCCGCCTCCATTTCGACGGCAAGGATGCCGTGCCGCGTCATCTGTTCGTTCAGATCCGGCCGCTCGTCGTAGAACACGTCCGAGGAATAGATCCCGCCGACATGAATCGTACTTTCGGTTTTTTGCGCCGCCGCAAAGGCGGATTGCAGCAAACCGAAATCGGCCGACGGCGCAAAATTGACCTCTTTGAACATCCCGCTCGACGGGGTGTTGATCGTGCTGGCCGTCATTGCCAGTACAATATCGCGCAGATTTACATGGGGCTGCATCGCCCCAGTCGATCCAATCCGAATGAGCGTTTTCGCCCCATAATCACAGATCAGTTCATTTGCATAGATCGACAGGCTGGGCATTCCCATGCCCGACCCTTGGATCGTTACATCGTGGCCGCGCCAGGTGCCGGAAAACCCAAGCATCCCGCGCACATCGTTGATCAGCGTAGGATTTTCGAGAAACGCCTCCGCCGCCCATTTCGCGCGCAGCGGATCGCCCGGCATCAAAACCGTTTCGGCAATTTGCCCGGGCGCGGCCCCGATGTGAACCGTCATTGGAACTAGATTGCCATATCCGCCAGCTTCTTGCCCTTGGCCACAGCCTCTTTCACCCAATTCGGCTGACGTCCGCGTCCGGTCCAGGTTTGCTTTGGATCAGCGGGGTTCGCGTATTTCGGTGCGGATTTCGCTGCCGCTTTGGCCTTTGGTTTTGCTTTTCCCCGGGTCGAACCCGGCTTGGGCCCGCGCTTTTTCGGTGCATCCCCCACGATCTCATCGACCGAGAAGCCATGCGCCGCCGCCGCTTTCTTGATCGCGTCAAGTGCGTCTTTGCGGGCCGATTTCTCCTTGGCCTTCAGCTGCGCGTCGATATCGGATTTGAGCTTGACCAGCTCTTCGCGCGACATTTTCCCAAGATTGATTTTTGCCATGTTCATTGCCTTTTATGCTCTGCTCGAATTCTACGCTCGAGCAGTGCTGAAAATGGCCAAATTGCACCGAAATGCAAGGCAATCCTTTAAAAGAAGGTTCTGGGCCTTTGTAAAAAGCTTTTGAGGCTGCTTATTCCGCCGCGATCGGCTCGTCTTTTACCAAGGCGACAAGGTCATGCATGATGCGATTGAGCTCGAAATCCTTCGGCGTATAAATCGCGGCAATTCCCATCGCTTTGAGTTTCGGCTCGTCTTCTTCGGGGATAATTCCGCCGACCATCACGGGAATATGCGACAAACCCGCCTCCTGAAGACGGCGCATCACATCTTCGACCAAGGGCACATGACTGCCCGAAAGAACCGATAAACCAATGACATGGACATCTTCCGCCATGGCCGCCGAGACGATTTCCTCCGGCGTCAGGCGGATCCCTTCATAGGCAATATCCATTCCGCAATCGCGCGCGCGACAGGCGATTTGCTCAGCCCCGTTAGAATGCCCATCAAGACCCGGCTTGCCGATTAAGAATTTCAGACGCCGACCCAATTGATCGCTGACGGCGTCAACTTCGGCGCGAAGATCTTCGAGACCCTCATTTCGATTGGACGGCGCGCGCGACACACCCGTTGGCCCGCGATATTGGCCATGGACCTGGCGCATCACCGAGGACCATTCCCCTGTTGTCACACCGGCCTTCGCCGCCACAATCGAGGCGGGCATGATATTGTCACCGGCTTGCGCCGCCGACTTAAGCGCCTCGAGCGCATCTGCCACGGCCTGGGCATCGCGGGTCGTCCGCCACTCATTCAGGCGATTGATCTGGTCAATTTCGACGCCTGGATCAACGACCATTATTCCACCATCCGACCCGATCAGGGGCGAGGGCTCGGTCGCGGTGAATTTATTCACGCCGATTACAGTGGTTTGCCCGGTTTCAATTCCCGCCACACGCTCGGCATTCGCTTCGACCAGGCGGCCTTTCATATAATCAATCGCCTCAAGCGCGCCGCCCATCGCAGCCAGGTTCGCCAGTTCGGCCCGCGCACCCTCTTTGAGCGCTTCGACTTTTTGATCGACCACCGCATTTCCGTCGAAAAGATCGCCGTATTCTAAAAGATCGGTCTCAAAGGCCAGGATTTGCTGCATCCGCATTGACCATTGCTGATCCCAGGGCCGCGGCAATCCAAGCGCCTCATTCCAAGCAGGCAATTGCACCGCTCGCGCCCGCGCCTTTTTGGACAGCGTCACGGCCAGCATCTCGATCAAAATACGGTAGACGTTGTTTTCTGGCTGCTGCTCCGTCAGGCCCAGGGAATTCACCTGCACCCCATAGCGAAAGCGCCGCAATTTCGGATCGCTCACGCCATAGCGCGTTTCGCAAATCTCATCCCATAGATCGACGAATGCGCGCATCTTGCACATTTCCGTGACAAACTTGATGCCCGCATTCACGAAAAACGAGATACGGCCCACGATGCCTGGGAAATCCTCAGGCGAGACGCGGGGTTTCAATTCATCCAAAACCGCCTGCGCCGTGGCCAAAGCAAAGGCCAATTCCTGCTCCGGCGTCGCGCCCGCCTCTTGCAGATGATAGGAACACACATTCATTGGGTTCCATTTCGGAATATGCGCAAAGCAATATTCCGCAACATCCGCGATCATTTTCATCGATGGCTTTGGCGGACAAATATAGGTGCCTCGGCTGAGGTATTCTTTGACCAGATCGTTTTGCACCGTGCCCTGCAGCGTGCTGGGATCTGCGCCCTGCTCTTCCGCGACGGCCACATAGAGCGCCAGAAGCCAGGGCGCGGTGGCATTGATCGTCATCGACGTATTCATCTGCGCCAGCGGGATCTGATCAAACAGCGTACGCATATCGCCCAGATGGCAGATCGGCACGCCGACCTTGCCCACCTCGCCTCGCGCCAATTGGTGATCGCTGTCATAACCCGTCTGGGTCGGCAAATCGAAGGCCACGCTGAGGCCCGTCTGCCCCTTGGCAAGATTGCCACGATAAAGCGCGTTCGACGCCGCCGCGGTGGAATGCCCGGCATAGGTCCGGATCAACCAGGGCCGGTCACGATGTGCTGCAGGATCACTCATTCGTTTCTCGAGCCTTGAACAACTTTATTTCGCCAAACCGTCCTAGATCATAATATTGTGTCGCATGTCAATGCGCCGCGTCGCAGCATCGGCGCACCTTCCGCGCTTGCCAATTGTACCCGGCCCTCAGACCTGCAAGGCTGACCCATGTTTTCGACGGTCGCCGTCCCGCTCTGGCTCTTTATCCTGATCGTCCTCTTTGCTGCGGTCACGTTCGCCTCGCATTTCCTATTCCCCTCGGTGCGCTGGTTTCTCCGCCGCCGATTGGAACGTGCTGTTGAGCGGTTAAACTCCCGGCTCAAGGTGCCGATCCAGCCCTTCAAACTCGCCAGCCGCGCCGATACGGTCAAACGGCTGATCTACGACCCTGAGGTCGCGCTGGCCGTGGCCGCCTATGCCCGAGAAGAGGGCGTTCCGGTCGATGTCGCCGCCGAAGCGGCTGAGCGCTATGCCCGCGAAATCGTGCCTGGCTTTTCGGCCTTCGCCTATTTCGGCTTTGCGATCCGTGCGGCCAAGCTGCTCAGCCAGACCCTGTTCCGCGTCCGCCTCGTGCGCGGCAATGACGCCCAGCTTGAGGCGATCTCGCCTGAGGCCACGGTTATCTTCGTCATGAACCACCGCTCCAATATGGATTACGTCCTGGTGACCTGGCTTGTCGCCGAACGCTCCGCCCTGGCCTATGCCGTCGGGGAATGGGCCAGGGTCTGGCCGCTGCGCCAGCTCGTGCGCGCGCTGGGGGGCTATTTCATCCGGCGTCGGTATAACAACGCGCTCTACCGTAAGGTCCTGGCCCGCTACGTGCAGATGGCGACCGAGGCGGGGATCACTCAGGCTGTCTTTCCTGAGGGCGGGCTAAGCCGCACGGGCGCACTGGGCAAGCCCAAGCTCGGCCTGATCTCCTATATCCTCGACGGCTTCGATCCCGGCACCTCGCGCGATGTCGTCTTCGTGCCCGTCGCGATCAATTACGACCGGGTGATGGAGGATCGAAATCTGATCGCCGCGCAACAGATCGGCGGAAGCCGCTTCACCTTTTCGATCTGGCCCATCCTGCGTTACATCAAACGCCGCACATTGCAGCGTCTGGCGGGCAAGTTTCACCGCTACGGCTATGCCTCCGTCAGCTTCGGCATGCCGCTCAGCCTGACGGCGTTCCTGGCGACCCCGCGTGAGGATCAGCCCGCCGCTTTGGGCGAGACGCTGATGGCCCGCATCGGCAGTGTGATGCCCGTGCCGCCCGTGCCCTTCGTCGCCCTGGCGATCCGCGAAGGCCTCAAGACCGCCGAAGAGATAGCCCAGTTTGCAGAGCGTGAAACGGTCAAGGCGCGTGCGGCCGGGATCACTGTGCATGTGCCCCGAGACGATACGGCATACGCTGTCTCAACTGGTCTGCGCATTCTGACCGAGCGCCGGATTATCGCCGACAACGCGGGCCGCATCGACGTGCTGGAGGGCGGCGAGCCTATGATTTCGTTTTACGCCGCATCCGTGGCGCATCTCTTTGAGACCACTGTGCCCGACGGGGAACCGGCGCCCCAGCCAGAATCTCTTACGACATAAAATTACGTTTATGAGGCGATTTTAGTTGCAAAGTTGCGTCGTGGGTTTATCCCCTTATCCGAAAGCAGCCTGATTCTGCGCTGCAGCGGAGTGGATTATGGGACGAGGTACCGACATGGCACTGGATGAGAACACGGGCAGCGCAACCTTCAGCGCCGAGAAGAAAGATCTCTACGCGATGGGAGAGATTCCGCCCATGGGCCACGTGCCCGCGCAGATGCATGCCTGGACCATCCGGCGGGAGCGTCACGGCACACCGGACAAGGCCTTCGCGCTAGAGGTCGTGGATACGCCTGCCCTCGATAGCCAGGACGTCTTGGTCCTCGTGATGGCGGCGGGAGTAAATTACAACGGCGTCTGGGCCGGGCTGGGCGAGCCGATCTCGCCCTTCGACGGCCACGGCGCGCCCTATCACATCGCCGGATCGGACGCTTCGGGCATCGTCTGGGCGGTGGGCGACAAGGTCAAACGCTGGAAGGTCGGCGATGAGGTTGTCATCCACTGCAATCAGGACGACGGCGACGATGAGGAATGCAATGGCGGCGACCCGATGTATTCCAATTCTCAGCGGATCTGGGGCTATGAAACGCCCGACGGCTCCTTCGCGCAATTCACCGCCGTGCAAAGCCAACAGCTGATGCCGCGCCCCAAGCACCTGACCTGGGAGGAAAGCGCATGCTACACCCTGACGCTGGCCACGGCCTACCGGATGCTTTTCGGGCATGAGCCCCATGACCTCAAGCCGGGCCAGAATGTCCTGGTCTGGGGCGCGTCGGGCGGCCTAGGCTCCTACGCGATCCAGCTCATCAATACCGCGGGCGCCAACGCGATCGGCGTGATCTCGGACGAAGACAAGCGCGATTTTGTCATGGGGCTCGGCGCCAAGGGCGTGATCAACCGCAAAGACTTCAACTGCTGGGGCCAATTGCCCACCGTCAACACGCCCGAATATGCCGACTGGTTCAAAGAGGCGCGCAAATTCGGCAAGGCGATCTGGGAGATCACCGGCAAGGGCGTGAATGTCGACATGGTGTTCGAGCATCCCGGCGAGTCCACCTTCCCGATCTCGACCTTCGTCGTGAAAAAGGGCGGCATGGTCGTGATCTGCGCAGGCACCACGGGTTTCAACTGCACCTTCGATGTGCGCTATATGTGGATGCACCAAAAGCGCCTGCAGGGCAGCCATTTCGCCCATCTCGCGCAGGCTTCCGCAGCCAACAAGCTGATGGTCGAGCGGCGCCTCGATCCCTGCATGTCCGAGGTCTTTTCCTGGGCCGATCTGCCGGACGCGCATACCAAGATGTACCGCAACGAGCATAAGCCGGGGAATATGAGCATCCTCGTGCAGGCCCCGCGCACCGGTCTGCGCACGCTTGAAGATGTGATTGAAGCCGGCCCGCTGGGCTGAGATAGATCAATGGGCCGGGCTCAAAGGGCGTCCGGCCCAACGCGACCTAAAGCTTTTCGGGATTAACCTGATACGTCAAACATCGAAAATGTCCCGAGAACGCGCAGCGTGGCAGGGTATTTTAGATTCAAGTTTATCCCGAAACGCTATAACTTCTCGGAGAGCTACTGAAGCGGCCCCGTCGGCACCTCGCTCTGGTCGTAGAACCCGGTAAGCCTCAGCCATTCCGGATGCCCGGCAGTATTCGCGATGTCGGAAAACATGGCGAGTTTCACACGCGCCATCGTCTCTCCGGCATAGATCCAAGGCTGGATATCAAAGTCAAAGCTGCCATCGAAGGGGCCGATCTTGATCAGCATGTCGACATCGTCGGCGGCATAGGCCCAGTAGAGCAGCCAGCGTCGGACATGCCGCACCTGATCGGGATCGCTCAGACGCAACAGATCTGCGGCCGCGCCATGCACCTCTCGGTGCAGCGCGAAATCCTTGTGCCGCCCGTCCGAGCCGCCGCAATCGGGGCCCAGGATCACATATTCCACCGCCGCCGCCACCAAAAGCAATCCGGCCATCGGGTTCTCGCTGCGCGCCATCCGGTCCCGCGCCAGCCCGAAAGACGCCGAGACCGAACCGCCCCATTTCTCAAGCTGCGGCCGCAACAGCGCGAATTGCAGCGAAAGGTCGTTCAGATGCCGCTCCCCGGCGAGGTTCAGGGCCTCACGATAGAGATCGCCATAAAGATCTGAGCGCCGCGTGTGATCGGCCGCCTCGATGATCAGGTCGACAAATCCGTGATGCCCCAGGGCCAGCTCCATCCCAGCCTTCGCCAAGTCGTAGGCCCGGCAGCAGCGTTCCTCAAAAATGGAAAACGCCTGCGCGCTCACCCGGTTGGCGGTGGCCGTCCCGCGCGCTTTGCGGCCCTCTTGGAAGGCGTGATAGCCCGCGAGCAGATGCAAACCGGCATGGTTGGGGTGCGAGGTGAGCAACGCATCAAGCTCCGCATGAGGGACGCTCAACAAGTTATCATCCCCGATCAGGCGGTCTATCGCGGCGCAGCTCTCTGCATCGATCAGGCGCTGACCTGCATCGAGATATTGGCCCGATGTGAACTCAGGAAAATCGACCTCTGGCTGCCGAGCGGCGGGCATCGGCAGGCGTAGATCCGGAGCTTTCGAGGCAAACGCCTTCTGCGCCTCATCGAAGTGAAAATCGATCTTTTTCCAGGGGCTGCATTCCTCCCGGGCCAGCCATTTGAGCTGTTTGTCGATGCCTTTGGCCCGCCAGGCCTCAGGCTCAAGGTAGTGATGGCAACGCGAGAGCATCTCGCCATAGGCCTCCCAGGATCGATACCGACACACCCGCGCCCTGAGCTCAAAACCAAGACGCCGGATATGGCTCCAAGCTTCCTCTTCGGTGATCCAGTCCAAACTTGCGCCGATCCGCGCCAGATGGATCAGCACGACCAACCGGTAGCTGCGCAGATCGAGCGGCCGACCTGCCTGATAGCGCTCAAGCCCCCGCGCATAGGTGTCGGCATGGGCGTCGTAAAACTCACGCAAATCCTTTGGCACCGCTTTGATCTGGTTCACGGCCAAAACCTGCGACACCTCCCAGCCCATCTCCTGCAGGCTGAAATGCCCAAGGACGTTGTTCAGGTCCGCCCCCGACTTGATCCGATGGTTTTGCACGCAATAATCGCGCAGGTTGTCGCGATCCTCAGACTTAACGGGCCCCAGGTCGGCGTCGAAATACGACACCTTGTCGAAATAGCCGCCGATTATTCTGTTTTGATTGTCACGCTGGGCATTAAAGACCGCTGCAAGGCTCAGCAGGTAATGATCGTGGCTGCCGAAGCTTTCCTCGTCAGCGTAGGGAATGGTGCTTCTGTCCAGCAGCATCAGTTTCGGCGCAGGATATTCTTGCTTAAACTTTCCGGTCAGCGCCGCGCCATTGGCCGCGAAAAGCGCCTTGGCGTGGCGGCGATCCGACAAAAGCTCTCCGCCAAACTCTTTGAGGATCACCGCAAAGAACCAAATAAGCCCTAGCAGGGCGAGCCCGCCCACAGCGGCCAAAACCCACAGTAAAGTGCCCATACAGGTATCCTCGCACGCCCCCAGGGCTAAGCCTTAACGGTTGTGGCGAGTGGCACAAGTCTCAGGGCGGCTTCGCCCCGGGCTATGCACGACGTGCATCACCGGTTTGCAGCCGAAAGCGCCCTTGCCCGCTTGTCATTGGCGACCCTTTGCCTATTTAGAATCATTCTAAGGAGGCAAGCAAATGACCCAATCCGTACTGACCGCGACAGCGCAAACCGAAACCCCTGAAACGGGTGTCAATGAGATCGGCCAAATCGCCGACGCTCTGGCCGGTGTGCTCAGCGATAGCCAGCTTCTGCTCGTGAAAACCCAAGCCGTGCACTGGAACGTGTCGGGGCCGATGTTTCACTCGATCCACAGCCTGACCGAAGAGCAATATACCGAGCTTTTCCAGGCGATCGATGAGCTCGCCGAGCGCATTCGCGCGCTTGGCCAGCTCGCGCCGATCTCCATGGCCGGGATGCTGTCGCAAAGCGCGCTCAAGGAAAGCGATGACCTGGGCGATGCCCAGGCGATGCTGACCGCACTCGTTGCCGATCATGAGGCGCTGGTGCGTCAGGCGCGCGATGTTGCGACCCTGGCCGCCGAGCATCGGGACGGCGCAACCGAGGATCTGATGAACGCTCGGATGGCGGTGCATGAAAAGGCCGCCTGGATGTTGCGCGCAATGGCGGGCTGAGCGCGGCCTGACCGCCTAACCCAGATCGCTGCACTCGGCCTCAAGGGCGGTGATATCGCCGCCCAGCATATCGTTGCCGCCAAAAGCGTGGAGCTGAAAACTCCGCCGCAGGTCAAGCTCATCCCAATCGGCTTGGCTTTGCGGCGGGTTTTGATCCGCGCGCGTGCCCGGGGCTCCGTAAAGGGTCAGGACCATCGGCCCGTCGAATCGGACACCCGCGAACGAAAACCCAGTGACGTCCTTGGCGTAGACTGAGACCAGATCGGTGCCGAAATCGCGCATCGTCGTGATCATCGTCCAGACACCGCCGCGGATATCCGGCTCAAGCAGCATTTCCCCTTCCAACAGATGCGCCACGACGCCGTCTTCCTGCCGGAACCGGTCGCCGGAGGTCACGAAACTCACGCTGCCGTCAAGCTCTGTACCCGGCCGGATCATGCCCACGCCTTGGGTCACTTCGATGGTAAAGGCCAACTCGCAAGACTGAGCATAGGCGGCCCCGGCAGACAGGATAAGGGCGAGGAATGAAGAACGGAGCATGGCAGCGCCTCGGGTTGAAATAGGCAATAGCGATGGTGCCGCCTGCCCTCCCGCATAGCAAGTCCCGTGCAACACCAAACCCCGCGCCAAGATGGCACGGGGCATGACTTGTTTCGTGAGCGTGGCGCTTAGCGCCCCAAAATCTGATCGCGATGCGCGAAGGCCACCGTGGCGGCCAGGAGGCCCGCGACCAGGGCAGGCACCATCGAGGGCCCAAGGACCAGAATGTGGAACATCACAGCGCCGGCCATCGTGCCCGCCAAGAGCAAGCCACCAAAGACCTGGCGGCCCGGCACCCAGAGCAGCAAGACGCCCGTGACCTGCACGGCCCCGGCGAAATAGCGGAACCAATCGCCCCAGCCAATCTGATCGAACACGCCGACCACCATCGCCTCACCGGTGAACTTGCCGTAGGCGGCGAACAGGAAGAAGGCTGACAGCAGGACCTTGAGACCGATCAGTCCGATTTTCAGAACGGTGTTCATCTTCAGCCCCTACGCCACGTTTGCCAGGGACGATACCTGCTTTTTAGCGGATGCCAATGACTCTTCTGGGCTGACCATCATTTGGTTGGCGGCGATGACTTCAACCTCGGTGATGCCCACAAATCCAAGGACGTGACGGACATAATCGCTCAAAAAGTCAGCGTCGGATCCAATCTCCACCCCGCCACTTGCCGTCAGAACGATGGCCCGCTTGCCTTCCAAAAGGCCGACGGGCCCGCTCTCGGTGTATTTGAAGGTCAGGCCCGCCCGGGCGATCTGATCGACCCAGGCCTTAAACGCGGCGGGCGCGCCGAAATTATACATCGGCACACCGATCACCACGACATCGGCGGCCTTAAGCTCGGCCACCATCTCGTCGGAGAGGGCAAGCGCGGCCTTTTGCGCCTCATCGCGCTGATCGGCGGGTGTGAAATTCGCCGTGACCCAGGCCTCATCGATAATCGGAACGCCCAGGGACAGGTCACGGGTCGTGACGGTCGCGTCAGTGAATTGCGCGATCACGTCATCGCCGAGCGCCCGGGTGATAGAGCCCGTTTTGCGCGCGGAACTGTCCAAACGAAGTATCTGTGTCATGCTCGCTGTCCTTAGCTGAACGCCGACTATCCGGCCTGCGCTGAGATTTACGACTTGAGCGCAGGCGCACAATATGCACAAAATATATGGTTGATGTGTGATTGCGCACAAAGCGGCCAAGGGAGTGCCCATGTCATTCGATCACTGGGATGAGATCCGCACAGCCTATCAAGTCGCGCGTCTGGGCACGGTGTCGGGCGCGGCCAATGCGCTTGGCGTCCACCACGCCACTGTGATCCGCCATATCGACGCGCTCGAAGGCAAGCTCGGCGCCAAGCTCTTTCAGCGTCACGCCAGGGGCTATACCGCGACCGAGGCGGGCCAGGACCTTCTGGCCGTCGCCTCCTCGACAGACGACCAGTTCACCCAGCTGGCCGGGCGCATCAAAGGCCGAGGCGATGAGGTAACGGGGGAGCTGATCGTTACGTCGCTTGAATCCCTCTCCCCCCTTCTGATCCCGGTGATCAGCCGTTTTCAGATCGAACACAGCGAGGTGAAAGTGCGGCTCTTGTCGGCCAACCGACTGCTGCGTCTGGAATATGGGGAGGCCCATGTCGCCGTGCGCGCGGGCAAGCTGCCCGAAGAGCCCGACAACGTGGTGCAGCCCTTCTTCACCCAAGCGCTGCAACTCGTGGCGCATCAGGATTATGTCAACCGCCACGGCGCCTTGACCGAGGCCAATATCGCCTCGCACCGCTTCATCGGCTCGGCCGCTGACAATCCCCGCGCGCCCTTTCTGCGCTGGCTGGTGGATTTCGTGCCCGATGAGACCATCGTCTTTCGCACGACCGAGATGCGCGAGGCCAAGGACGCGATCCAAGCCGGGATCGGCATTGGCTTTGTCGCCTCCTGGGACCGCTATGAGGGCGACAACCTGGTGGAAATGCTGCCAAGCCTTGAGGAATGGACCGCCAAGATCTGGCTCGTCACCCATGTCGATTTGCACCGCACAGCCAAGGTGCAGACCTTCTTGCGCTTTCTGAAGTCCGAGGCAAAAGACTGGCCGCTGGCTTGAGCGCATCGTCAGAGGCGCCTGGGCGGACCGAAGCCTCGCGCGGGCATTTGGCGATGCTCGCCTTCGCCATCCTGATCGCGGGCTCCTATTCCCTGGGCGGGCGCGTCGCCGCTGAGATCGACCCCGCCACCTTCAACGCCGTGCGTTTCTGCCTAGCCGCGGGGGCCATCGGCACGCTTGTTATGGTGCGCGGCGGCATTGCGCGGACAGCTTTGGTCGCGCCCTGGCGCTACTTGCTTCTGGGCGGTCTCTATGGGGCCTATTTCGTGGCGATGTTCGAGGGGCTCAAAACTGCGACGCCGGTTTCTTCGGCTGCCGTCTTCACCCTCACGCCGGTCATGGCGGCGGGCTTCGGCTATATCCTTTTGCGCCAGCGCCTCACGCTATGGATGTCTTTCGCACTGGCCATCGGGGCGGCGGGCGCGCTTTGGGTGATCTTCCGCGCCGATCTTGCCGCGCTCTTGGCCTTTGAGATCGGCCCGGGTGAGGCGATCTTCTTTTGGGGTTGCGTCGCCCACGCGGCCTATGCCCCGGCTGTGCGCTGGCTCAATCGCGGTGAGCCGGTGCTGATCTTCACCTTTCTGACGCTGCTGGCCACCTGCGCCGTGTTGATCCTGTGGACCCAGATCGACGCGCGGGGCATGTCTTGGACCGGGCAACGCCCGCTGGTCTGGATCACGCTGCTCTACACAGCCTTCGCGGCCAGCTCGATGACCGTCTTCCTGGTGCAATTCGCAGCGATGCGCCTGCCGGCCTCCAATGTGATGGCCTATACCTATCTCACTCCGTCCGTGGTGATCCTTTGGGAGCTTGCCCTGGGCGCGCCCGTGCCGCCGCCGCTAATCCTGGCGGGGGTTTTTCTAAGTGTCGTAGCACTTGTGATGCTGCTCCGGCCTGCGTCCTAGGCTCAAAGCGCCTCATCGGCCCCATCTGGCAACTCCCGCGCGAGATAGGCCTCAAACGCGTCGAGATGCACCGGCTCGAATTGCCCAAAGCCCTGCATCCAAGTGGAGGCCGCCTTCAACGCGTCGGGTTCCAGCTTGCACCACTTCACCCGCCCGCGCTTTTCCTGGGCGATCAGACCGGCGCGGGTCAGGATGCCCAGATGCTTGGAGATCGCGGCGAGGGATATCTCGAAAGGCTCGGCCACATCCGTCACGGCCATATCATCCTCCAAGAGCATCGCCAGGATTGCGCGACGCGTCGGATCGGCCAGGGCCGCGAAGACGAGATCCAAGGGGGGGTCCAAGGGGTCGTTCATCGCCCCTGGATGCCGAGCGCCCGCCGAAAGTCAACCGAAAGGTTGAACATCACCGGCTCCTCGCAACTCAAATGCCATCCTGTCGCATGGTAAATTATTTGTTTAATTTCATATACTTAGATAGATCCGCCGCCCCGCGTAATCGAATTGACTCCCGTGGCCTCGCCGCCTAGCTTCCGCGCAACCTCTCGGAGGGCGCCATGGCGGAAAAATCCGACGCGCAAAGGCTGGCTGAGCTCGAAGCAAAGCTGCAAAACCTACGCGCCGAGCCAGAGCCAAATCCGCATATGGGAGAGCATTATTCTCAGGCCCAGATGGCCTGGCGGATGGTGATCGAATTGGTGGCGGGTCTGGCGATCGGGTTCGGCATCGGCTACGGGCTCGACGCCCTGTTGGGGACCAGGCCATTTCTGATGGTCGTGTTCTGCCTCCTCGGCTTCATCGCCGGGGTCAAGACAATGATCCGGTCAGCGCGCGAAATGGGCGCCAAGGCCGAGAGAGACGGGGCCTATCAAAACGCGGCCGAGAGACAAGAGGACGACTAAGGTGGCAAACGATCCAAACACAGCGGCAGCGCCGTCCACCTCTGGCGGCAAGATGGTGGCCTTCATCCTCTTTGGCCTCGCCGCGCTGATGTTCATCCTGGCCATCACCGGCACGGAAACGCCCGGTCTGCAGATCCATCCGATGGATCAGTTCGAGGTCAAGCGCATCGTGGGTGAGGGCGAAATTGGCGCCTTCACGATCACCAATGTCACGCTATGGCTGGGCCTCGCAATCGCCGCCGTGATCGGGCTGATGGTTCTGAGCACGCGCAAGCGCGACGTCGTGCCGACCCGCAGCCAATCCATCGCCGAGCTGCTCTACGGCTTCGTGCGCAAGATGGTGGAAGACGTCGCGGGCAAAGACGCCCTGCCCTACTTCCCCTACATCTTCACGCTGTTTCTCTACATCCTGTGCGCCAACTTCCTCGGCCTGATCCCCACCAGCTTCACGACCACCTCGCATATCGCGGTCACCGCGGTGCTTGCTATGGCCGTGTTCCTGACCGTCACGATCCTCGGCTTTGTTAAGAACGGCGCGAGCTTTCTGAGCCTCTTCTGGGTGTCCTCGGCGCCCCTACCCCTGCGGCCGATCCTCGCCGTGATCGAGCTCATTTCCTACTTCGTGCGCCCGGTCAGCCATTCCATTCGTCTGGCGGGCAACGTCATGGCGGGCCACGCAGTGCTCAAAGTCTTCGCGGGTTTTGCCGGTGCCATGGGCGCCGCCTCCGTGGCTCCGATCCTGGGCGTCGTGGCGATATACGCGCTCGAAGTGCTCGTCTCGGCCATTCAGGCCTACGTTTTCACCATTCTGACCTGCGTCTATCTCAAAGACGCGCTGCATCCGCATCACTAGGTCAGCCCGAACTCACCTCATTCCATACACGTAAGGAGACAGGATTATGGAAGGCGATATCGCACAAATGGGCCAATTCATCGGCGCAGGCCTGGCCGCTATCGGCTCTGGCGCAGCTGCCATCGGTGTGGGCCATGTGGCCGGCAACTTCCTGGCTGGCGCTCTGCGCAACCCCTCGGCTGCGGCCGGTCAAACCGCGACCCTCTTCATCGGCATCGCATTCGCCGAGGCCCTGGGCATCTTCGCCTTCCTCGTCGCGCTGCTGTTGATGTTCGCCGTCTAAACCGCGCGGAGATCCTTACGTTTCGGTTGCGCTGACACCGGCGCAACCGGCAATCTGGGTTCCAAAGGACGACGATCATGGCCGACGAAGTAACAAGCGGAGCCGAGGCGAGCAGCGCAGGCATGCCGCAGCTCGAATTCAGCACTTTCCCGAACCAGATCTTCTGGCTCGTCGTGGCGCTCGTGGTGATATATGTGCTGCTCAGCCGCGTGGCGCTTCCTCGGATCGCTGGCGTGATGGCCGAAAGGCAGGGCACGATCACAAATGACCTTGCCGCCGCAGAAGACCTCAAGCGCCAAGCCGCTGATGCGGAAGCGGCCTATGAAAAGGCCTTGAGCGATGCCCGTGCCGAGGCGCAGGAGATCGCGGCAAAGACCCGCGCCGAAATCCAAGCGGATCTCGATGAGGCAATGGCCCAGGCCGATGCCCGCATCGCGGAACAATCCGCTGAAAGCGAGGGCCGGATCGCCGAGATCCAGGCGGGCGCGCTGCAATCCATCGAAGACGTGGCCCGCGACACGGCGGCTGAAATCGTCACCGCCATGGGTGGCTCGGCCACGCCGGACGCGGTTGCCAAGGCCGTGACACCACGGGTCCGGGGGGACGCATGATGACCAGACTTTCGCTCAGCGCTGTTCTCACTCTGGCGCCTGTCGCAGCCCTGGCCGCTGATGACAAGCCCCACGGCCTGTTCAATCCGTCGCTCGCCAATACCGATTTCATCGTGGCGATCGGTTTTGTGCTGTTCATCGGCGTTCTGTTCTACTTCAACGTGCCCAGCATGCTCATGGGCCTGCTCGACAACCGGGCCGAAAAGATCAAGTCCGACCTCGCTGAGGCCCGCGCCCTGCGCGATGAGGCGCAGTCGATCCTCGCCAATTACGAGCGCAAGCAGCGCGAAGTGTCTGAACAGGCAGAGCGCATCGTCGCCGCGGCCCGTGAGGATGCCTCCGCCGCCGCAGAAGAGGCCAAGGCAGAGCTGCAGCGCTCCATCGACCGGCGTCTGAAGGCCGCCGAGGATCAAATCGCCAATGCCGAGGCCCAGGCCGTGCGCCAAGTGCGCGACCGCGCCGTCGAAGTGGCGGTTGCGGCGGCCGGTGAGCTTTTGAGCCAGCAGACGACTGCTGCCCAGGCCAACAAGCTGATCGACAGCGCCATCGAAGAGGCCGGTCAGCGGTTGAATTAGCGCGTCTCTACAACAATCGACATCGCACCGCCCCCGCCTGAGCCACGGGGGCGTTTCGCGTTTCAGCCCCCGCGATCCGCGCCGTAGGCCTGCGACCAGGTCGGCTTGGGATCGCCCGGCGCAGGTGTCGCGGCGTAGATCGCCCGTGCCACGGCTCGGGCCAGACAGCTTGCCGCCGCATGACCCAGATGGATCATGTCCGGGCCCTCGGTCACGATAGGCCGTTGGCGGCTGGAGGCGGCAAAAACGATATCCCCGTCGAACGGCGTGTGCGAGGGAAGGATAGCGCGGGCCAGGCCGTCATGGGCCATCACCGACAGGCGCTTGAGCTCGGCTTTGCTCAAGATCGCGTCGGTCGCCACGATGGCGATGGAAGTGGCGCTCCCCGCGCCCATCCCCTGCTCGACCTTCGTGGGTGCCCAAGAGGCCGGGCCAGAAGCACTCCCCAAGCCACCGAACTCGGTCCCAAGCTCGAAGGGCGCGGCGAAGAATTGCCCCGTCGAGCCATGGATAACTGTGCCGATCGGATTGGCCACGACCATTGCACCCACAGTGACACCGCTGGGCAAAACCGCTGAGGCCGATCCCAGACCACCCTTAAGGTCTGCCGTCGTCGCCCCGATCCCGGCCCCGGCACTGCCGAGCGCGAAATCAGCGCCCTGCGCGGCCAGGGCCTCGACGCCCAGCAGGCGCCACGGCGCGGGGCCGTCCTCCCCGCGCGCGGGATAGTCGAGCACGATGGCGGCCGGCACGATGGGGACGGTTTTGCCATAGACCGGCACGCCCCTCCCTTGCGCCTGAAGGGCCTCCGCGACGCCCGATGCGGCCTCCAGGCCCATGGCCGAGCCGCCGGACAACACGATGGCATCGACCCGGTCGATCAAGGCCTCAGGCGTCAAAAGGTCCGTCTCTCGCGTGCCTGGCGCCCCGCCCATCACATGGCAGGAGGCGCCGAAAGGCTCGGGCCCGGTCAGCACCGTGGCGCCGGTTTTCATCGGCGCGTTCTGCGCATTGCCGACCGCGAAGCCCGGCACATCGGTGATCAAATTGCGCGGGCCGGGCACCATCTGCATCACGCGTCGGGTCCCAGGCTCAGATGCGGCACGATCCCGCGTTCGACACCCAGCGCCTGCAAATGCTCGGTCGCGCCGAGCGGGCAAGTGTGGCCCTCATAGGCCCGGGGCAGCACGACGATCAGACACTCCCCGACAGTTAGGCTTTCGGCTAACCGTTGCGCCGAGGGCGCCTCGAACCACTGCGTCAGCCGCGCCTGGGCTCCGGAGGCGGCCACCACTTCGACATGGCCCAGATCAAGCGTGGGTGCCGCGTCCAGCAGATGCGCGAAGGCCAGCGGTTGGCTGGCGAAGCGGCCGCGGAAAAGCGCGATATCCGCAGGCAGATCGCGGCGCGTCACTTGGGTCAAATGCAGCGCCCTCCATCCACTTCGAGAACCGCCCCGGTGATCATCGAGGCCGCGTCTGAGCACAAAAAGACGGAAGCCGCGGCCATGTCCTGCGGCGTGGAAAAGCGCCCGATTGGGATCGTCGCCAGGAACTTCGCGCGTATCTCAGGGCTGTCCTCTCCCATGAAGCTCGCCAGCAGCGGGGTCTCACCGGCCACCGGTGCCAGGGCATTCACGCGGACGCCGAACGGCGCCAACTCGACCGCCATGGTTTTCGTCGCTGTGATCATCCAGCCCTTGGAGGCGTTGTACCAATTGAGCTGAGGCCGGGGGGAGAGCCCAGCGGTCGATGCCACGTTCAAGATCGCACCTGCCCCGCGCGCCTTCATCCCAGGCACGAAGGCCTTGGCCATGTGGAAAACTGACTTGGCATTGACGGCGAAGACCGCGTCGAACTCGTCTTCGGGCACATCCTCGAGTGGCGCTCTTACATGGGTTATCCCCGCATTATTCACAATGATATCCACATCAGGCCAGGCATCCAAAGCTCTGTCATGCAACGCATTCACGCTCTCGGCTTGGGAAACTTCCACCTCCTGGGATAAACCGCCGATCTCCTCGGCGAGCTTCCGCGCGCCATCGGCGTTGCGATCAGCGACCAGAACCTCGGCGCCCTCCCGGGCAAAGCCCCGCGCGATGCCCGCGCCAAAGCCCGACGCGCCGCCCGTCACGATCGCTGTTTTGCCCTCAAGTTGCATTGGCACGCACCATTCTCGCTGACCGCCAGATCATCCCAGCCGCAATGACCGCGCCCAGGGCACCTCCCGCGTAGCTGGTATTGTGCATCGAGCCCGCGCGGATGATGTCTGCCGCCTCGGCTCCGGCGGGGATCCAGAACCCCGGATCGATCCCCTGGCTCACCCGCCAAATCCCTGAGGCGAGGCCAATAAGCGCCGCGATCCCCGTGGCCGCGAACACCACCGCAATCGCCCTGAGACCCGCGCGGAAGTACCGGCCCGCCGTCGGCACCGCGAACAGGCCGATCACAAAGGCGGGCAGGCCAATGATCGGCCCCATCCACCAGCTTGCCAAAACACCAACGATTGCCGCCCCACCGCGCGGCGGAAGCGCTTCGATGCGGAACTGCGGAAACTTGATCGCATAGAAGTAATCCGGCCCAATCGTAAAGCTCACTTGGTTGTGCAGCGCCCCGAAAAGCGCCGCCGCCAGACAAGACAGCGCGAGCAGCACCACGAAGATCAGGGGTTTCGACATCACAGCCATGCCCAAGTGAAACCCGGCAGACCGGCGAAAAGCAAGCGCTCAGCCATGGCGCGCCGCCACGGTCTTGAGCGTGGTAAAGCCATAGAGCGCCTCGAAGCCCTTCTCGCGCCCATGGCCCGACAGGCCGGTGCCGCCAAAGGGCAGCTCTACCCCGCCGCCCGCGCCATAATTGTTCAAAAAAACCTGCCCCGCCCGAAGCTTCTGCGCCATCCGCATCTGCCGCGCGCCATCCGTCGTCCAGACGCTCGCGACCAGGCCGTAGGGCGTGCCATTGGCCAGCCGGATCGCCTCGGCCTCATCTTCGAAGGGCATCAGAACCAGGACCGGGCCGAAGATCTCCTGCTGGGCCAGCGGGCTGTCGGGATCGATGGGTCCGAGCAGTGTGGGCCGCACGTATACGCCGCCCTTGGGCAGATCGTCGGGCAGGACGGCCTGGGCCAGCGTGCTGGCCTGCGGGGCGTGGGCCAGAAAGCCCTCAACGATCTCACGCTGCCGCGCCGAGACCAGGGGGCCGACATCCAGATCGGCCATCGCCGGGCCCACGCGCAGCGCGCCGAAGGCCTGGGCCAGTCTCCCGGCCACCTCGTCATAGATCTCACGCTGCAGCAAGACGCGGCTTCCGGCCGAGCAGGTCTGGCCGGCGTTCTGGATCACGGCCCGCACCAGAAACGGCAGCGCGGCATCGAGATCAGCATCGCCAAAGACAACCTGGGGGGATTTCCCGCCCAGCTCCAGCGTCACCGGCACCACGTTCTGCGCTGCCGCCGCTTGGACCGACCGACCGACGGCCAGCGATCCGGTGAAGGACAAGTGTTGAATGCCCGGATGGGCGGCCAGCGCGGCGCCCGCCTCTTCACCTAGGCCGGGCACGACATTGAGCGCACCGGGTGGAAGGCCCGCCTGACAGGCCAGATCGGCAAAGGCCAGCGCGGTCAGGCTTGCCTCTTCGGCGGGTTTCAGAACGCAGGCATTGCCCGCCGCGAGGGCCGCGCCGACAGAGCGTCCGATGATCTGCATAGGGTAATTCCACGGCACGATATGGCCGGTCACGCCATGGGGCGCGCGTAGGGTATAGACGGTGTAGCCCGCCTGAAACGGGATCGTCTCCCCCATCAGCTTGTCCGCCGCGCCGCCGTAAAACTCGAGGTAGCGCGCCAGGGCCACGGCATCGGCACGCGCCTGGCTCAAGGGCTTGCCGACATCGCGCGCCTCCAGCTCGGCCAAGGCATCGACCTTGCTTTCGACCAGGCGCCCGAGATCCATCAATAGCCGCCCACGCTCCGCCGCGCTTAAGGCGCCCCAAGCACCCTCCCGCGCGGCATGGGCGGCGGCAACGGCCCGGTCAATCTCGGCCCCCTTGCCCCGGGCGATCCGGCCGATCTCAGCGCCGTCCGAGGGATCTGTAACGGGCCAGGTCTCGGCCACGCCCTGCCAGGTGCCTTGGGTCAGGACTTTGTCGGTCTCAAACCACGTCTCGACTGTCATCTCAGCGCCTCCTCTCAAACTGCTTCGGCCACGCGGTCGAGCCGGGGCGCGGCCGCGATCAGGGCCCTGGTATAGGCCGCTTTGGGTGCCGCGAAGACCTCCGCCGTCTTGCCCTCCTCCACGATCTCACCCGCCTGCATCACGAGAACCCGGTCGGTGATCGCCCGCACCACGGTGAGGTCATGGCTAATGAACAGAAACGACAGCCCGCGTGAGGCCTGTAGCTCAGCCAAGAGGTCCAGAATGCCAGCGCGGACCGAGACATCTAGGGCCGATACGGCTTCATCGAGCACCAGGATATCGGGATCGAGAACCAGGGCGCGGGCGATGGCGATTCTCTGACGCTGACCGCCGGAAAACTCATGGGGGTATTTCTCCATGTCCGATGCGCTGAGTTGCACGGCGTCCAGCACCTCTGCCACCCGCGCCCGCTGATGCGCGAGGTCTCGGCGGTGCGGGCTGAGGTGGAAAGGCTCCGCCACCAGGCGCGCGACCCGCCAGCGGGGATCGAAGCTACCGAACGGGTCTTGAAAGACGATCTGAATCGCCGAACGCGCCTCGGGCGACATGCTTGGGCTGACGGGCTGACCGGCCAGAGTGATGCGCCCGCCCGTCACCCGGTCGAGGCCCATCAACGCGCGCGCCAGGGTGGATTTCCCGCAGCCCGAGCCGCCGACGAGCCCGAGGCTTTCGCCCGCGCAAAGCTCGAAGGACACCGATTTGACCGCCTCAACCGGTGGATCCCGCCGCAAAAGCCCCCTCCGCTGCCCAGGATAGCTTTGCGAGACATTCTCGGCTTTGAGCAAGACCTCACCCGAGGGCCGCGACCGGCGCGCAGGTTGATGGGTGGAGGCGGCGAAGAGCTGACGGGTATAGGCATGTCGCCGCGCGCTGAGAACCTCCTCGGTCGGGCCCTGCTCGACGATCTCACCGTCCTTCATTACCGCCACACGGGCCGCGAGCTGGGCGATCACGCCAAGGTCATGGGTGATCAGCAGGAGCGCCATTCCGTCCTCGTCTACCAGGCCCTTGAGCAGATCTAGGATCTGCGCCTGGGTGGTGACATCAAGCGCGGTGCTCGGCTCATCGGCGATTAAAAGCTTGGGCCTGAGCGCGATGGCGGCGGCGATGCAGACGCGCTGACGCTGCCCGCCCGAAAGCTCATGGGGAAACCGCTCGGCGCTGATGTCCTGCAGGCCCACCCGGTCGAGACATTCCCGCGCCCTAGCCCAAGCCGTAGCCCGGCTGGCCTGGCCATGGATGGTGAGCGTTTCGGCCACCTGCGCGCCAATGCTTTGCACGGGGTTGAGCGCGGTCATCGGCTCCTGGAAGATCATGCCGATCTCATTTCCGCGCATATCGCAAAGCGCGACCTCCGAGAGGCTTAGGATGTCGCGCCCGTCGAAATCGATCCGCCCGGATGTCTGCGCACCCGGCGGCAACAGGCGCATCATGGCGAGCGCCGTCATCGACTTGCCCGAGCCGGATTCTCCCACCAGCCCGGTTACTTCGCCCGGCGCGATCGACAGCGACACCGACCGGAGGATCGGCTGACCGGAGAGATCGAGGCAAAGGTTTTCGATCGCGATCATAACCGCCGCCCCCTGAGGCGCGGATCGAGCGCGTCGCGCAGGCCGTCGCCCATCAGGTTCAGGCCCAAAACGGTAAACACAATCGTCAGACCGGGCAGCACGGCGAGCATCGGATGCGTGTAGATCATCGTCTGCGCCTCAGCCAGCATCCGGCCCCAGGACGGCGTGGGCGGCTGCGCGCCCAGCCCGACATAGGACAAGGCCGCCTCGGCCAGAATGCCAAGCGAGAACTGGATCGTCGCCTGCACCACCAGGAGGTTGGCGATATTGGGTAGGATATGCTCCAGACTGATCCGCGCCCGGCCCTTCCCTGCGGTCCGCGCCGCGAGGATATAGTCGAGCGTCCAAAGGCTCAGCGCCCCGCCCCGCGCCACTCGGGCAAAGACAGGGATGTTAAAAATCCCTATCGCCAAGATCGCATTAACGGCCGAGGGCCCAAACACGGCGGTGATCAAGATCGCGATCACCAGGCTGGGGAAGGCGAAGATCACATCATTGCCGCGCATGATCACCTCATCGAGCCAGGCCCCCCGGCGCGCCGCCGCCGCCAGGCCCAGGGGCACGCCGAGACCGATCCCGATCCCCACCGCGATCAGCGCCACGGCAATCGAGGTTTGCGCCCCCACCATCAGCATCGACAGGATATCGCGCCCGAATTGGTCGGTGCCCAGCCAATGCGCCCCGCTGGCGCCTTGGAGCCGAGAGGTGATATCGAGCGCGGTCACATCATGGGGCACCCAGACAAGGCTGATGAGTGCGGCGAGCAAGACCAGCCCGCTGGGCACTGCGCCGATCAGAAGAGCCCATGGCAAGCGTGTCCGGTGGAGATGGGCCATCACCGGCGCCCCCGCAGGCGTGGATCGGCGATCGCATAGGCAATATCGACCAGGAAGGTCACGACGATGACCGCGAAGACCAGCAGCATCGTCACGGATTCCACCACCACCAGATCCCGCTGCGTGATCCCCTGGAATATCAGCCGACCTAGGCCCGGCAGGAAAAAGACATTCTCGATGATGATTGCCCCGGCCAGTAGGAAGGAAAACTGGAGCCCCAGGATCGTCAGCGCCGGGATCATCGCGTTGCGCAGGGCGTGGCGCCATACCGTCTGACGCGTGCTCAGGCCCTTGGCGCGCGCGGTGCGGATATAGTCCTGCGACAGCGTCTCGATCAGGGCGGAGCGAATGACGCGCGCCAGGATCGAGGCCTGCGGCAGCGCCAGGCCAATCGCCGGAAGGAGCAGCGCGCGCAGCGCGGGCCAAGGCTCCTCCCAACCGGGAAACCCGCCCGCCGAGACCAGGCGCAGCGTGACTGCAAAGAGCAGTACCAGAAGCATGGCGAACCAGAAATTCGGCACTGCGATACCAAGTTGAGTAAGGCCCATGATCCCGTAATCCGCGGGCCTGCCCCGTCGGCTCGCCGCGATCAGGCCGAGCGGCAGGGCGATCACTGTCGACAGGATCAGCGCCATCGCGGCCAGGGGCAGAGAGATCCAGAGCCGGTCCAGGACAAGCTCGGACACGGGTACGCGGTAGGTGTAGGACATGCCGAAATCCCCTCGAAACATACCATTGATCCAACCCAGATACCGCTCCACAAGGGAGCCGCCGAGGCCGAGATCTTCCCGTAGGGCGGCAATGGCCTCGGGCGTCGCATTCAGGCCCAGCATGAAGGCCGCCGGATCGCCCGGGATCACCTCGATCACCGCGAAAATGATCACGCTGGCCACCACGAGGGTGAGGCCGAGAGAGATCAGGCGTTGAGCGATATAGCGCAGCATTCCCAAGCCCTAGCGCGCTGCGTTCCGCCGCGCCAGTCCGCCCGGCCTTAGGGGTCGCCAGCAAAAAGCCCGGCCCGAGCGCTGGGCTCCGGGCCGGGCAATGCCATGGTCATCCGGGTCGAGGTTATTCGGTCCAGCTTACCCCGGTCAGGTCATTGGCCTGGGTGGGTGAGTTTTCCCACAGGCCTTGGATATTGGCATTGGCCACGCCGGTCTTAGCGAGCTGGAAGAGATAGCCGTTGACGAAATCGGCCGAGATGACCTCCTGCGCCTGTTGGTTCAGCGCCGTGCGGGCCGCCGGGTCTGCGGTCACGGCAAGCTCCTCGATCAGGGCCTGAAACTCGGGGTTGTCGTACTGGAAGTAATAATCCGGCCGGGCATAGATGTTGATATCCGCGGGCTCGGTATGGCTGACGATGGTCAGATCGAAATCCTTGCCGCGGAACACCTGCTCAAGCCATTGCGCCCATTCCAGGTTGCTGATCTCGGTGCTGATGCCGACCTCGCGCAATTGCGCGGCGATGATCTCACCACCCCGGCGAGCATAGGCGGGCGGCGGCAGCATCAGGCGCAGCGTAAGATCCTCGGCTCCCGCCTCGGCCAGTAGCGCGCGGGCGCGGTCTGGGTCATAGGCGCTGGCCCCGGTCAGATCGACGTAGTCAGGATTGTGCGGGGCGAAATGGCTGCCGATGGGCGTGCCATAGCCGAACATCGCGCCGTCGATGATGTCTTGGCGGTTGATC
Source organism: Pseudomonadota bacterium (assembly GCA_038530555.1). Lineage (GTDB taxonomy): Bacteria > Pseudomonadota > Alphaproteobacteria > Rhodobacterales > Rhodobacteraceae > HKCCE3408. Next base: position 103,181 of record JBCBCN010000007.1, read on the forward strand.
GCCACGGAAATGGCCTCACGCACGCGCGGATCGGACAGCGGAGCTTCGGCATTGTTCATGGCCAGGATCGTCTCCCCCTCGGTCGAGCCGACGATCACGGAAAACTCCGGATTGGCTTCGAATTGACTGAGGGTTTCAGGCGCAGGAAAGTTCGGGAAGGCGTCCACATCGCCGGCCATCATCGCGGCAAAGGCGGCGTTCGGGTCCGAGATGAACTGGAATGTCGCCGCTTCCAGCGCCACGGCCTCGCCCCAGTAGTCCTCGTTGCGGACCAGCTCGACCCGGTCACCCTGGACCCATTCGGAGAAGCGGAACGGCCCGGTGCCGATGGGCATCGTGGCATTGCTCTCGGCGCTGGCGGGATCGACGATCACCGCATCGCCCCAGGCCATGTTGAAGAGAAACGCGCCATTGGCGTCGCTCAGCGTGACCAGGACCGTGGTGTCATCGACTGCCTCGACCGACGAGATCGACGCGAAAAGCGCCGGTTGCGCATTGGTCGAGCCCTCGGCGCGGGCGCGGTCGAGCGAAAAGACGACATCCTCGGCCGTCATCGCCTCCCCGTCATGGAAGCTGACGCCCTGGCGCAGGATGAAGGTATAGCTCAGCCCATCCTCGGAAATCTGCCAGCTTTCGGCCAGACCCGGCAGCACCGCGCCATCGGGCCCGAACCGCGTGAGGCCTTCGAAGACATTGGCATAGACCACCTCATCGATGGCCGCCGCCGCGCCGCCGGTCGGGTCGAGATTGGGCGGCTCAAGCTGCATCCCGATGGTGATATCGGTTTGCTGAGCCAGGGCCGCGGACGCAAAGGCGACCAGCGCGGCCGTGCTCGAGATCAAACGAAAGGACATGGAGGCACCTCCCCTAGGGCAATTTTCGCGATGGTATTCGCCCGGGGATAGGCCGCGCAAGCCCTGGGCACAAAAGCGGTCCGCATGCCGTCGCGCAAAGGTCGCTGAAAACACGGGGGATAAGCCTCAGAATGCGCTCGCCAGAATCGCTTTGTCGGGTTACCGCTAAGCAAATCGACGGTCGATCCGGGGGTGGAGCTATGACCAAAAGCGAGTGGGCGGACATCCTGCAGATGAGCCAGGACGAAGTCGCCGAGTTCATCTCGAGTTGTCGCGAAAACCAAACCCTTTCAACATTGATGAAAGCGCTCAATATCGAAGCGTTGTCCGGTGACGACATGGCCGGGCGGGTCCTTGCGCATTTGGGCTTTACTGAGGCGGTCTGAGCCGCTCAATCGCCCAATCCACGCTATTCTTTGCCAAGCAATTCCCTGAGCGTCAGGGCCATCACCGTCGCGCTGTCAGTCATATCGTCAATGCCGATCCATTCGTCGGGCTGATGGGCCAGATCCAGGATCCCCGGCCCATAGGCGATGCAGTTTTTCAGCCGCCCGATCCGGTCGATATGTTTATGATCATAGGTCCCGGGTGAAACCACGAAATCCGGCTGACCACCCAGCACCGCCTGGATCGCGTCACCGACCGTTTTGACGACCGGCGCCTCGCGGTCGGTCATCGTCGGCTGCACCTCGAACAGATCGTGGATCTCATACGTAAAGCCCGGACGCCGCGCCTTCACGGCCTCCATCAGAGCCACGATCTCGGCTTTCACATCGCCCAGGTTCTCCTCGAGGATAAAGCGCCGGTCGATGGTGATGCGGCAGCGGTCCGGCACGCAAGGTGCTGGCAGCCCGGTGTAATCCTCGGCCTGTTCCGGCTCTCCGCCATGGATGGCGTTGATGTTGAGGCTCGGATGGCGCGCGCCGTCGGGCACGACTGGCATAGCCGTCGACCGTCCGGCCAAAACGGGAAACAGCACTTCCTCCATCTCTTGCAGCACGGCGCCCATATGGCGCACGGCGCAATCGCCCAGAAACGGCATGGAGCCATGGGCGATGCGGCCATGGGTCTCGATCTCGGCCCACCAGACGCCGCGATGGCCCAAGCAGATCCGGTCTTTGTTCAGGGGCTCGGGAATTATCACATGCTGGACCCGGTCGGGGTCGAAATAGCCCCGCTCAGCCAGATAGGCGACGCCCCCATATCCACCCGATTCCTCATCCGCCGTGGCACTGATCTCTATCGCGCCGGCGAAATCGGGATTGCAGTCGATGAAGGCCTCCGCCGCGATGATCGAGGTGGCCAGACCGCCCTTCATATCGCAGGCGCCCCGGCCATAGATGCGACCGTCTTCGACCGTTCCGGCAAAGGGATCCTTGCTCCAGCCATGGCCCACTTCGACGATGTCGTGATGCGAATTGAAATGCACGCAGTCGCCCGGGCGCGGACCGGCCCGCCGGGCAACAAGATTCCAGCGCGGATAGCTCTCACTGTCGGCCAGCGCGCCCTTGGCGCGGACCATCTCGATCTCGAAGCCTTTGGAGCTGAGCCGGTCGGCCAGGTATTCGCAGATCTCAAGGTACTGCAGGCCCGGCGGGTTCAGCGTGGCAAAGCCTATCAGATCCCGGGTCAGGCCGATCAGATCCTCGCGTCGACCCGCGATCGCCTCCCGCAAAACGCTGTGCTCATCCATGGCGCCAGGATTGCAGCGCTTAGGGCGCGGGGACAAGAGTCTTGATCAGGCGCCTTGATCGGGCGTCTTGACCATCGGCCCACCGCTCGCAAAGCGGGATCAGCGCCGCTATATAGAGGCTCGAGGGAAGTGGAGTTGATGAAATGTTCGCATTCGTGCGTCTGGCGCTCATGTTTCTCGTCGTTCTGACGCTGATCTATGTCTGCATGTATTTTTACCTTCGCGAAGGCGCGAAAATGCGGCTCGAGCGGGATTGGCTCCATGCCGGACAGCCCGATGAGCGTGAGGATTGGATCGATGCGCGCCTCGAGCCCAAGGCGCAAAATATCCGCAGATGGCTGGTTGGGCTGGTTTACGTCTTGCCGTCCGTCGCCGTAACTGTCTTCGTCTATCTGACCAATTAAGGGGACAGGTATGCGGTGGCCACGGATCATCTTTTTTTGCGTGTTGGGCGCGATTTTGTTCATGTTCGGCCATTACACGCTACCGCAGCGCGACGTGGTGCGGATCGTGGATGCCCAGCCTATCCTGACCTCAATCGACGGCTGGAGCCGGTTTTTCTATGCCCAAAGCGATAGCGGCTCGGGCACTGGCGCCTCGGTGCAGCGCGATGTGCGCATCATCAGCGCCGTGCGCCCCAACGGAAGCCCGATAGATTATCGCAACGAAGACACCGGGATCGGTTGGCCGCCCTATTTTAAATTCGACAGCCAGGATCTTCAAACTGAGGCGCAAGATCTCCGATCCACGCGGGATGAGCCCGTCTGGGTGGCGGTGACGCATTACGGCTGGCGCAACAACCTCTTGTCCTCTTACCCCAATGCCCTGTCCATCCGCCCCGTGGCGGGGCCGGATGTCACGCTCATTCCTTGGATGCCCGTGGCGATCCTGGTGGCGATAGGCCTGTTGCTGCTGTTTCTCTGGCGGGTTTGGGACCGGTTCCAGAACCGCATTCTGTCGCCCGCGACGGACGGAATGGCGGTGAGGTGGGCGAAGGCCAAAGACCGGCTGAGCGGGCGCGGCTGAACGCCTCCGGCGGGAGTATTTCGGGAAAAGTGAAGGCGGCGGGTTAGGCCCCGTGGTTTAGGCCCCTTGGTTCAGGCGACTTGGTTCAGGCCCCGTGATTTAGGCGCCGTAAGGCACCCAGATCGTCTTGATCTCGGTCGCGGCGTCCAGAAACCGCTCACCCTCGCCATCCGGGCCCATCCAATCGGGATTGCGGCCGTGATTGACCCAAGTGCGTTTCACATTGCCCGCAGCCTCGCGTTCGAGGGTTGCCGAGATATCCTGGCCCGAAAAGCTCCAGACCGCATCGACCTCCAGATGACCGGCCAGCGGCGCGGCGAGCTCCTCGTGGGTGGCGGTGACGATATTGACCACTCCGGCGGGCACGTCGGAGGTCTCGATCACCTGGTAGAGATCACAAAGCGGCAGCGGCGCGCCTTCCGGAGCCACCAGAACCAAACGGTTGCCCATCGCCATTGCGGGTCCGATGAGAGAGATCGCGCCGAGCAGCGGCGCCTCTTCCGGGGCGAAGGCGCCGATGATGCCGACCGGCTCATTCATGGCCAACGCGAGGCCGCGCATCGGCACCGGCTTGGCGCGGCCCTCCCGCTTATCGGCCCAGGCGGCATAGCTAAAGAGACGCGACAGGCTGGCCTCGACTTCCTGCTCGGCCTTGGCCGCGCTGGCCCCGGTGGCGGCTTGCAGGCGGTCGGTGAACTCAGAGGCGCGCGCGGCCAGGTTCTCGGCCAGAAAGTAGAGGATCTGCGCCCGGTTATGCCCGGTCGACCGGCCCCAGGAGGCCGCCCCCCGCGCCGCCTCGACCGCGTTGCGGATATCCTTGCGGTTGCCCGCACCGACATGGCCCAACAGCTTGCCGCGCGGCCCCATGACGGCGCGGCTATAGCCGCTATCGGGCCGGACTTGTTTGCCGCCGATATAAAGCTTGGCCGTGCGGTCGATCGCGTCGCCCAGCGGGTCCGTGGCGGGCGCCTCTTTCGCTTTCGCGGCCGCTTTGCTCTCCACCGGCGCCCGGAGATAGGCCTTGAGCCCCTCCCACCCGCCTTCGCGGCCAAACCCGCTTTCGCGCAGGCCGCCAAAGCCCGCCGCCGCATCAAAGAGGTTGGTGGCATTCACCCAGACAACGCCCGCGGCCAATTTCGGCGCCACATCCAGCGCCAGATTGATATTCTCCGTCCAAACCGTCGCGGCCAGGCCAAACCGCGTGTTGTTGGCCAGCTCGACCGCCTCATCAGGGGTACGGAACGTGGTTGAGACCAAGACCGGGCCAAAGATCTCCTCCTGCATCAGTGGGGAGGCCGCGCTGAGGCCCGTGATCAGGCTGGGCGGGTAGAAACAGCCCTGGTCCGGAAGCGCGGACGCGACCTGGTAAAGCTCACCGTCATGGGCGCTGACCATTTGGCTGATCCGGTCATGCTGCACCGGGTCGATGATGGCGCCGATATCGATCGATTTATCCAGCGGATCGCCCAGGCGCAGCTTGTCCATGCGCGCCTTGAGCCGCGTGTGAAACTCCCCCGCCACGCCCTCCTGCACCAGCAGGCGCGACCCAGCACAGCAGACCTGACCCTGGTTGAACCAAATCGCATCGACCAGGCCTTCGATGGCGCTGTCGATATCGGCGTCCTCGAATACGATATAGGGGGATTTGCCGCCAAGCTCCAAGGTCAGGGCCTTGCCACTGCCCGCCGTGGCGCGCCGGATCGCCTTGCCCACCTCGGTCGAGCCGGTGAAGGCGACTTTCGCTATACCCGGATGGGTAACCACGGCCTCGCCCGTGCCGCCATCGCCGGTTACGATATTGACGATGCCCTTGGGCAGACCCGCCTGGGCGCAGATCTCCGCGAAGAAAAGCGCCGTCAGAGGCGTGTATTCCGCCGGTTTCAAAACGACCGTGTTGCCCGCGGCAAGCGCAGGCGCGATCTTCCACGCGAGCATCAGCAGCGGGAAGTTCCACGGGATCACCTGGCCGCACACGCCCAGGGGCGCATGGCCCGGCAATTCGCTGTCGCGCAGCTGCGCCAGACCGGCATGGTAGTAGAAATGGCGCTGCGCGAGCGGGATGTCGATGTCGCGCGCCTCCCGGATCGGCTTGCCGGTATCGAGCGTCTCGAGCACCGCGAACAGGCGCGCGTGTTTTTGCAGGCCGCGCGCGATGGCGTAGAGATGGCGGGCGCGCTGATGCGAGGCCAGCTTGGACCAGCGCCCGAAAGCCCGGCGCGCGGCTGTGACGGCCCGGTCCACATCCTCGGCACTGCCGGAGGTCACCTGCGCAAGGGCCTCACCCGTGGCCGGATTGCGCGTCTCGAACAGAGCACCCGGCTCCGCAAAGCGACCGTCGATGAAATGCCCGAAACGGCCGCCATGCCCGGCGATCCAGGCCAGCGCTTCAGAGGCGCTTTCAGGGGCGGGGCCGTAATCCATAGTGTCGAAGATCTCACGGGTGGTCACAGCGGCAATCCTAAATTCGGGCCGAGATAGATATATGCCATCAGGATCGCGATCAGCAGGACGCTGGTCACGAGCCAAAATCGGCGCGCGCGATCCTGGGCGTCGGCCATACGCTGATATTTCATCGGCATGTCCGAGCGGCGATTGTGGCGGACATAGTCCTCACGAAAGGTCTTGAGCTCATCGGCGGTCAGATCGCGTTCGGCGTCTTTGATCCCTTGCGTGACCGACCGGCTGAGCAGGCTGGAGATCACCGCGAAGGCCGCAAGAAGCCAAAAGCCAGGCTGGGAGAAAAGCTCCACCCCCTAGCCCGCCGGGTGCCGATAGTTGGCGGAATACTGCCCCGTCACATGGTGCTCCAATTGCCGCTCGATATCGCCCAAAAGGGACGAGGCGCCAAACCGGAAGAGCGCCGGGTTGAGCCAATCGGGGCCAAGCTCTTCCTTGATCAGGGCCTGATAAATCAGCGCATCCTTGGCCTTGGAAATCCCGCCCGCCGGTTTGAAGCCGATCTTGATGCCGTGGCGCGCGTAAAAGGCGCGGATCATGCGCACCATCACCAGGCTGACGGGCAGGGTCGCGTTTACGCTTTCCTTGCCGGTGGAGGTCTTGATGAAATCCGCCCCGCCCAACATGCAAACTGCACTGGCCTTGGCGACATTTCTCAAGGTCCCAAGCTCACCCGTGGCCAGGATCGCCTTCACATGGGCCGCGCCGCAGGCCTCTCGGAAGACGCGCATTTCATCGTAAAGCGCCTGCCAGTCCCCGCTCAGGACATGGCGGCGGGAGATGACGATGTCGATCTCGGTCGCGCCCGCCGCGACACTGGCCTCGATCTCCCGGACCCTCAGGTCGAAGGGCGACAGGCCCGCAGGGAACCCGGTCGCGACGGCGGCGACGGGAATGGATGTGCCGCGCAGAGCCTCGACCGCCGGTCCGATCATGTCGTGATAGACGCAGACCGCCCCAGTGGTCAGGGCGGGCAGGTCAAGCGCATCGAGGATCTCTTGGCGCACCGGCTGACGCGCCTTTGCGCAGAGCCGCCGCACCCGGCCCGGCGTGTCATCTCCGGCCAATGTCGTAAGGTCGATATGGGTGATTGCCCGCGCCAGCCAGGCCGCCTGCCAAGCCTTTTTAACGCTGCGCCGGGCCGGAAGGCTGGCCGCGCGACGCTCAATCGCGGACCGGTTGGCTTGCAGGGACGCAACCCATTCCAAATCGAGCGCGAAGCCTGGATTGCGTGCCGGATGAGCGGGGCGCGCGGGTTTCGCGCGCGGCGGTGTGGTTGGGGTTGTGGTCGGGGCGTCTGGATCGGCCATGGGCAAAGGTCTCACGGCCCCGGGGTCTTGGCAAGCATTGGCCCCGCACGCGGTCACAGGCGCGACAAGATCAGGCCCGCAGCCACGCAGATCACGGCCAGAACCCGCGTGAGTGAGATCTGCCGCACATCCAGGCCAAAGGCGCCCGTCGCATCGAGGATCAGGGCGGCGGTCAGTTGACCAAAGATCAGCGCGGCCACCAGGGTCACCACGCCAAGTGTCGCCACCGACCAGACCGATGCCCAGACATAGAACGCGCCCAGCGCGCCGCCGATCCAAATCCACCAGGGCGCGGACAACGCACCCCCAAGGCTCACGCCACCGCGCAGGGCGACCACACCGGCAAGAACGACAAACCCCACCAGAAAGGAAATCGCCGCCGCCGCGACCGGATCGCCGACAGCGCCTGCCAAACGGCCATTGATCGGCGCTTGGGTCGCAATCGCGGCCCCGCCCAGGGCGACCGCGACCAGCGCCAGAATAAAGCTCAATTGCATCGAGGTCCCTTTCAATCTGCCGCGCGGAGGTGACAGCACTCGGGCGCCGGGGTAAAGGGGCGAAACGACAAAGCGGAGGGGCCGCCTTGAGCCAGCACGTCATTATCGCACCATCCATCCTGAGCGCCGATTTCGCCGATTTCGGGCGGGAGATCCAAGCGGTGGAGGCCCAGGGCGCCGATTGGATCCATGTTGATGTGATGGACGGGCATTTCGTGCCCAACCTGACCTTTGGCCCGCCCCTGGTGAAGGCGATCCGGCGCCACATCAAGACGCTGATGGATGTGCATTTGATGATCGCGCCCGTTGATCCCTATATCGAGGCCTACGCGGATGCGGGCGCCGATATCCTGACCGCCCATGTCGAGGCCGGTCCGCATATCCACCGCACGCTTCAGGCGATACGCGGCGCGGGGATGCGCGCGGGCGTGGCGCTCAATCCCGGCACACCGGCCAGCGCGGTCGCCCATGTTTTGGACCTGGTCGATCTGATCTGCGTGATGACCGTCAATCCGGGCTTTGGCGGCCAAAGCTTCATCGATATGTCCGCCAAAGTGGCCGAGTTGCGCGCTATGGCAGGCGACCGGCCCATCCACATCGAGATCGACGGCGGCATGACGGCGGCAACGGCGCCCGGCATGGTGGCGGCGGGGGCGGACGTGCTGGTCGCGGGCTCGGGCGTCTTCAAAGGCGGCTCGGTCACCGATCCAGCGCCTTACGGCGCCAATATCCGCGCCATCCGCAAGGCTGTGGCCGGGCATTAGCGCCGCTTGACAATTCCCTCGCTCTCACCGTAACGAGCGGCATCCGGAACGCATAAGCCTTCCGGTCCTAGATCTAGGATCGCCCCCCGTCAGCGAAGCTTCGCCCACGGGGGCCGTTTCGCTTTTGAGGTACGCCGAGGCATGCGCCATGGGGCAGAACAGTGAAGTCGCGCAGCGCACGCTGGATCCTCTGGGCCGGTCTGGCCCTGCTCGGGTTCTGTGTGCTCTCGACGCTGATCAGCTATCCGATCTTGGAGTGGGGCGGTTGCTCCCAAGGGCGCTTTCCGATGGGCGCCGGTGTCACCCAGCGCCCGGTGGAATGCGCGGCCCTGCCCAACTGGCTCGGCGAGTATTTCGACCTTTGGGCCACGTCGTGGATCTTTGTGGCGATCATCTTCCTGCCTATATTTCTAGGGATCTGGGTTGTGCTGATCGCACTGACCGAGATCGCAGTGCGGCGCGAATTGGCGCGCCAGGCCCGGGCACGCGACAGCCGAGGAGAGTGAGCGATGTTTGAAAATCTGTCCCAACGCCTATCGGGTGTCTTCGACCGGCTCACCAAACAGGGCGCGCTGAGCGAGGATGACGTCCGCACCGCTATGCGCGAGGTTCGCGTGGCGTTCCTTGAGGCGGACGTCTCATTGCCGGTGGCGCGCGCGTTCATCAAAGCGGTGGAGAAAAAGGCCACCGGCGCGGCGGTCACCAAATCGATCACGCCGGGCCAGCAGGTCATCAAGATCGTCCATGATGAGCTCGTCTCGACCCTGACCGGCGATGTGGAGCCCGGCGCTCTCAAGATCGACAACCCGCCCGCGCCGATCCTGATGGTCGGCCTGCAGGGCTCGGGTAAGACCACGACGACCGCAAAACTCGCCAAACGCCTAAGCGAGCGTGAGGGCAAGCGCGTCCTGATGGCCTCGCTTGACACCAACCGGCCCGCCGCGATGGAGCAGCTGGCGATCCTGGGCACCCAGATCGGCGTCGATACCCTGCCGATCGTGCCGGGCGAAGACCCGGTCGCGATCGCCAAGCGCGCCAAGACTCAAGCCAGCCTGGGCGGCTATGATGTCTATATGCTTGACACGGCGGGCCGTCTTCATATCGACCAGGAGCTCATTGCCCAAGCGGCGGCCGTGCGGGACGTGGCCAACCCGCGGGAGACGCTGTTGGTCGTCGATGGCCTCACGGGCCAAGACGCGGTGAACGTCGCCACGGAATTTGACGACAAGATCGGCGTCTCGGGCGTCGTCCTGACCCGGATGGACGGCGACGGGCGCGGCGGTGCGGCCCTGTCGATGCGCGCGATCACCGGCAAGCCCATCCGCTTCGTCGGCCTCGGCGAGAAGATGGACGCCATCGAAACCTTCGAGCCCAGCCGCGTGGCGGGCCGCATCCTCGGCATGGGTGACATCGTAGCCCTGGTGGAAAAGGCGCAGGAAACGCTGGAGGCCGAACAGGCCGAGCGCATGATGAAGCGCTTCCAGAAGGGTCAGTTCAATATGAACGACCTCAAGGGCCAGATGGAGCAGATGCTCAAGATGGGCGGCATGGAGGGCATGATGGCAATGATGCCCGGCATGGGCAAAATGCAAAAACAGCTCGACGAGGCGGGCTTCGACGACAAAATCATCCGTCGCCAGATCGCCCTAATCCAATCCATGACCAAGCGCGAGCGGGCCAATCCCCAGCTTTTGCAGGCAAGCCGCAAAAAGCGCATCGCGGCAGGCGCAGGCCAGGAAGTGAGCGAGCTCAACAAGCTTTTGAAAATGCACCGCCAGATGGCCGATGCGATGAAACGCATGGGTAAGATGGGCAAAAAGGGCCTGATGCGCCAAGGCCTCGGCGCGCTGATGGGCAAGGGCGGCGGAATGCCGGGCATGCCTGGGATGGATCCGGCAGGCATGGACCCCAAAGCGCTGGAACAGGCGGCCAAACAGATGGGCCAAGGCGGCGGCCTGCCGGGTCTGGGCGGTGGTGCGCTGCCGCCGGGTCTGAGCGGGTTGGGCAAGAAGAAATGACAGCCGATGCGACCCACTCCATCGGGGTTCCGATCCTACGGACCGAGCGGCTGACCCTGCGCGCGCCGCAGGTCGAGGACGCGCCCGCCTATGCGGCCTTCTACGCCTCCGAGCGTTCGCACATCATCGGCGGACCGTTGGGTGAAACGGCTGCCTGGAAGGTGCTGACGAACGATGTCGGGCACTGGACTTTGCGCGGCTACGGTTGGTGGAGCATCGATGACGGCTCGGGCTGCGTGGGCAGCGTCGGCTTTCATCTGCCCGCGGGCCGCCCGGCGGTCGAGATCGGCTGGTCGCTTTTTTCCGCCACTGGTAAGGGCTATGCGACCGAGGCCGCGAAGGCGGCGCTTGCCTGGGCCGACGGGCGCTTTTCCCCACTGGTCAGCCATATCGACCGCGCCAACGCCGCCTCCCAGGCGGTCGCCAAGCGCTTGGGCGCACACGATACCGGCACCGCATCGGCGCATGATCCCGATTGCAACATCTGGGCCTATGGGGCCGCCGCATGACCGGCCTCACCGTGCAAATCCCCACGCTGCGCAGCGCGCGCCTCAAGCTGCGCGCCCCGACACGGGCCGATTTTGAGGCCTATGCGGCCTTCTATCTGACGCCCCGCTCCCGCGCTTCCGAGCCGACACGTCGCAAGGCCTGGAAGGCCTTCGCCAAAGAAATCGTCGATTGGAGCCTCGGCGGGATCGGCCATTGGACGGTCGAACGGGACGGCACCGCCATCGGCCTGGTCGGTTTCAGTCAGCCCGATGACTACCCCGAGCCCGAGATCGGCTGGACGCTTTACGACGGCTTTGAGGGCCAGGGCTACGCGACCGAAGCCGCGGGCCTCGCCATCAGCTGGGCGCGCGGGCGCTTGGTCTCCCTTGTCAGCTATATCGAGACCGGGAACACACGCTCCATCGCGCTGGCCGAACGCCTGGGCGCTACGCCGGATGACGCTGCCGCCCGGCCCGAAACCGCGCCCGATTGCCTGGTCTACCGCCATTGGGGCCCCGCATGATCGGCGTGTTGCAAGATACCCCGGTGATCGAGACCGAGCGGCTGATCCTGCGCGCGCCGCAAGCGGGCGATGAAGAGGCGTTCATCCCCTTTGCAATGTCCGCGCGCGCCGAATTTATCGGTGGCGGCGCGGAGTGTGACCTGGGGCTGGCCTGGCGCATCATGGCCATCATCGCCGGGCATTGGACGATCCGAGGCTATGGCAGCTTTGTCTTGGTCGACAAAGCCACGGGCACGCCCATCGGCTCAGCCGGGCCTTGGCATCCCGCTGGCTGGCCCGAGCAAGAGCTTGGCTGGACGATCTGGAACGCCGACTTCGAAGGCACGGGCCTCGCCCACGAAGCGGTGCTGGCGCTCCGCCACTATGTCTACGAAACGCTCAAGTGGCCAACGGCCGTCTCCTACATCGATGAACGAAACGCGCGATCCATCGCGCTCGCCGAGCGGCTGGGCTGTCGCCTGGACAAGGCCGCAGAGCAGCCGAAACCCGAAAGCCCGTGCCTGATCTACCGCCATCCGGGGCCCGCGCAATGACCGTCACATTCACCATCCCCGAGCTCGAAACCGACCGCTTGCGCCTGCGCGCGCCCAAAGCGGCCGACATCGAAGCGTATATCGACTTCCGCGCCTCGGACCGCTCCAAAACCGTGGGCGGCCCCTATCCGCGCCACACCGGCTGGTCCCAATTCGCGGGCCTGATTGGACATTGGGTGATCCGGGGCTTCGGCCGCTGGATCGTCGCCGACAAATCGACCGATGCGCCCCTCGGCATTGTCGGCCTCTACCATCCAGACGACTGGCCCGAGCCTGAGATCGCCTGGTCACTGTTCGAAGCCGGCGAAGGCCGGGGCATCGCCTATGAGGCGGCGCTGGCGTCCCGGGCCTATGCCTACGACACCCTCGGCTGGACGGGCGTGATGTCCCTTGTCGATCCCGCCAACACCCGGTCGGTCGCGCTGGCCCGGCGTTTGGGCTGTGTGGCGGACGGCCATTATGACCACCCGCAATACGGACGGATGCATGTCTGGCGCCATCCCGGTCCGGGCGAACACCGTGAGAGTGACACATGAGCGACACCACCGCCCGCGCCGCCGCGCTTCTGGCCGATCACCGTGCCTCGATCGACCGGCTCGATGCGATCCTCGTCTACACGCTGGGCGAGCGCTTCAAACACACCCAAGCGGTCGGACGGCTCAAGGCCGAGCACGACCTGCCGCCCTCGGACCCCGCGCGTGAGGAAAGCCAAATCGCGCGTCTCGAAGACCTTGCGAACCGGGCCGATCTGGACCCGGAATTCGCCAAGAAATTCCTGGCCTTCATCATCCAGGAAGTCATCCAGCACCACAAATCACACGCTGAGAACAAGGGCTGAACGCCCCCACGCCATCCAAAGGAGACACCCCATGGCAATGAAGATCCGACTGGCCCGCGGCGGCTCGAAAAAGCGCCCGTTTTACCGCATCGTGGCCGCAGACAGCCGCATGCCGCGCGACGGGCGCTATATCGAAAAGCTCGGCACCTATAATCCGCTGCTGCCGAAAGACAGCGAAGAGCGGGTGAAGATGGATGTCGAGCGGGTTCAGCACTGGCTGTCCGAAGGCGCCCAGCCGACCGACCGCGTAAGCCGTTTCCTTGAGGCCGCGGGCGTGCTTGAGGGCAAGACCCGCGCGAACATGCAAAAGGCCGAGCCGGGCAAGAAAGCCCAAGAGCGCGCCGCCGAGAAGGCCGAGAAAGCCGCCGCCGCCGCGGAGGCCGCCGCTGCCCCGGCAGAGGAAGAAGCACCCGTTGAGGAGGCCCCCGCCGAGGAAACCGCCACCGAGGAAGCTCCTGCAGAGGAAGCACCCGCCGAAGAGGCGCCCGCTGAGGAAGAGAAGAGCGAGTAAGGCGCGGATGGCCGGTCTCGGATCTGCCCACGGCGCGATGCCCACCAGGCCCAACCATGTCGGCTAGGGTCTGCGTCGGAGCGATTGCCGGGTCCTATGGCGTGCGCGGTGAAGTTCGCCTCAAGAGCTTCACCGCCGAGCCCGAGGCCGTCGGCGATTACGGCCCTGTCACCTCCGAGGATGGGGCGCGCGACTTCACGGTCACGATCACGCGCCCGATCAAAAACGGCTTTGCCGCCAAGCTGTCGGGCGTGCGCTCCAAAGAGGCGGCGGACGCGCTCAAGGGCACGCGGCTTTATGTGGACCGGGACGCCCTGCCCGGCCTGCCTGACGATGAGTTCTACCATTCCGATCTGATCGGGCTGACCGCGCTCGACACCGGGGGCGCGCCCTTGGGCCAGGTCCACGCCGTGCACAATCACGGCGCCAGTGATCTGCTGGAGCTGCGCGCGCCGGGCGCCTCGTCAAGCACTCTGGTGCCCTTCACCCGAGAGGTGGTGCCGACCGTCGATCTTGCTGCGGGTCGTGTCATCATCGATCCGCCCGAAGGGCTCTTCGCTGAGGCGGCGGAGGGGAAGAAGGCCAAGAAATAGCACCGTTCGCGATCTGAGGATAAATCTGTGGATAAAGTGAGGACAGATCTTGGATAAGCCACGCTCCCACGGGCGACTTTCGGTCAATCTCAGCCGCCGGCCGCGCAGCCTTATGGACGGCCCGCCCGATCTTAAAAACGCGTGGAAAGCCAAGGTTCTGACGCTCTTTCCTGAAGTGTTTCCCGGCGTTCTTGGAAGCTCCCTGACGGGCAAGGCGCTGAACCAGGGTCTGTGGGCGCTTGAGACGAAGGACCTGCGCGCCTTCGGGCTGGGGAAACACCGCCAAGTGGATGACACTCCGGCCGGGGGCGGCGCGGGCCTGGTGATGCGCGCGGACGTCCTCGGACCGGCCCTGAAGGAGGCGCGCCACGGCACGCCCGACGACCCCGCGCTTTGGCCACGTCTCTATCTCAGCCCGCGCGGGCAACCCTTCACGCAAGCCCATGCCGAGCGCTACTCCAAGGCCCAAGGCATCACGCTGCTATGCGGTCGCTTCGAGGGCGTGGACGAACGCGTGATCGCCCATCACGACCTCGAGGAGGTTTCGCTCGGAGACTTCGTTTTGACCGGCGGTGAGATCGCGGCGCAGGCCTTGATCGATGCGACCGTCCGGCTTATACCGCGCGTGCTTGGGAATCGAGCCTCGATCGAAGACGAAAGTTTCTCGAACGGATTGCTGGAACACCCGCACTATACCAAGCCACCCGTCTGGCAAGGCCGTGACATCCCGGACATTCTCCTGTCGGGGCATCACGGCGACATTGCGAGATGGCGGTTGGCCCAAGCCGAAAGGCTGACGAAGGAACGCCGCCCTGACCTCTGGCGGGCTTACTGTGCAAAGCACGGCAAGGACCCGGATGGAGACCAAGAGCTCTGAGGGGGCAACTACATCGCCGGGTCAACCGCGCGTCATCAATGGAGGGTCTGATGGACCTAATCGCACAGCTTGAGGCGGAGCAAGTCGCCGCGCTCAGCAAAGACATTCCGGATTTCAAAGCCGGCGACACGATCCGCGTCGGCTTCAAAGTGACCGAAGGCACCCGCACCCGGGTTCAGAACTATGAGGGCGTGTGCATTTCGCGCAAGAACGGCGAGGGGATCGCCGGCTCCTTCACGGTGCGCAAGGTGTCCTTTGGCGAAGGCGTGGAGCGTGTCTTCCCGCTGCATTCCACCAATATCGAGAGCATCACCGTTGTGCGCCGCGGCCGCGTGCGCCGCGCCAAGCTCTACTATCTGCGCGCCCGCCGCGGGAAATCCGCACGGATCGCAGAGGACACGAATTACAAGCCCCGCTCGGGCGCTTCGGCATAAGGAGACCAGGCATGAAAAAGGACCTGCATCCGGAATATCACATCATCGACGTCAAAATGACGAATGGCGATGTCGTGCAGATGAAATCGACCTGGGGCGCCGAGGGCGACACACTGTCGCTCGACATCGACCCCAGCGTGCACCCGGCCTGGACCGGTGGCGGCACCCGGCTGCTGGACACCGGCGGCCGCGTCTCGAAGTTCAAAAAGAAATACGAAGGTTTGGGTTTCTGATCAGCACCCACGCCCTGGTTATGTCGAAACGCCGTCCCCCGGGGCGGCGTTTTGCTTTTTGAAACCAATTCCCTGCAAAAGCCCCCGGTGGACACCGACGGGTATCCTTCAGGCTTCCCTTCTGCGGCGCCCCAACATATGGTAGCTGAAATTGAGCCTACGGTTATAAGTTGGGCAAAGGGGCGCGAGCATGGCGCATATTATCGTTCTCGGAAACGAGAAGGGCGGATCCGGCAAATCGACGACGGCGATGCATATCGCAACCGCTTTGGTTCGGATGGGCCATGTGGTTGGCGCGCTCGATCTCGATCTGCGCCAGCGCAGCTTTCACCGCTATATCGAAAACCGCCTCGCCACTGTGCAGCGTCAGGGCCGCTCGATCCCCTCGACCCTGCCGATGGAACTGCCGGATGTCGACAAGGCCAGCCTGGCCCCGGGCGAGAACATCTATGACAAGCGCCTGGCCATGGCGGTCGCCGATCTTGAGCCGCGCTGTGAGTTCATCGTCATCGATTGCCCGGGCAGTCATACTCGCCTGAGCCAAGTGGCGCACTCGCTGGCCGATACGCTGGTCACGCCGCTCAACGACAGCTTTATCGATTTCGACCTGCTGGCGCGGATCGATGCCGAGACCTATGAGGTCAAAGGTCCCAGCGTCTATTCCGAGATGGTCTGGCATGCCCGTCAGCTGCGCGCCAAGGCGGGCCTGTCGCCGATCGATTGGGTGGTCGCGCGCAACCGCGTGGGCGCGCAACGCACCCATAACAAAGTCAAACTCGGCAAAGCGCTGCAGAACCTCGCGGAGCGGATCGGCTTTCGGATCGCGCCGGGCTTTTCAGAGCGCGTGATCTTCCGGGAGCTTTTCCCCAAGGGCATGACGCTGCTCGATCTGCGCGATATGGGCGTCGAACGGCTCAATGTCTCCAACATCGCCGCGCGCCAGGAGTTGCGCGATCTGATGAAGGATCTGGCCCTCCCCGGCGTGACTGTGGATTTCTAAGGCGTCCGACCTTTAACCTGACTTATCATTTGACCAAAATGTCCCGAGAGCGCGAAGCGCGGCAGGGTATTTTGCGTCTCAAGTTTGAGGTCGGACGCCTTAATCGCCCCTCGCGGCCCCCGCCGCGGCACAAAAAAAGCCCCGCCGAAGCGGGGCTTTTCTATTTGTAAGATCAGACCTACTCGTCTTCTTTTTTCAGAGCCGCGCCCAGAATGTCGCCGAGCGAAGCGCCGCTATCGGAGGAGCCATACTGCTCAACGGCCTCTTTCTCTTCGGCGATCTCGCGCGCTTTGATCGACAGGCCCAACCGGCGGGTCTTGCCGTCGATATTGGTGACGCGGACATCGACCTTGTCGCCCACACCGAAGCGCTCAGGGCGCTGTTCGGCACGGTCACGGCTGAGATCGGAGCGGCGGATGAAGGACTTCATGCCTTCGTATTCCACCTCGATGCCACCATCCTCGATGGCGGTGACCTCCACCGTGATGATCGAGCCGCGCTTCACGCCATCGACCGCATCGGCGAAGGGATCGCCTTCGACCGCTTTGATCGAGAGCGAGATCCGCTCCTTGTCGGTGTCGATCTCGGTGACCACGGCGGCAACGGTGTCGCCCTTGCGGTAGCTGCCAATCGCATCCTCGCCCCGGCCTTCCCAGGTCAGATCGCTGAGATGGACCATGCCGTCGATGTCGTTGTCGAGACCCACGAACAGACCGAACTCGGTGATGTTCTTGACCTCGCCCTCGACCTGCGTGCCGACCGGGAACGCCTCTTCGAAAACCTCCCAGGGGTTGCGCATGGTCTGCTTGAGGCCCAGCGACACGCGACGCTTGGCGGTGTCGATCTCCAGAACCATCACTTCGACCTCTTGGCTGGTCGAGACGATCTTGCCCGGATGGACGTTCTTCTTGGTCCAGGACATCTCGGAGACGTGCACCAGACCTTCGACACCCGGCTCAAGCTCCACGAAGGCACCGTAATCGGTGATGTTCGTGACGCGGCCCTGATGGGTGCTCTCCAGCGGATACTTGACCTCGACGCTGTCCCACGGGTCGTCCATGAGTTGCTTCATGCCAAGCGAGATGCGGTGGGTCTCTTTGTTGACCTTGATCACCTGCACCTTGACCGTCTCACCGATGGTCAGCACTTCCTTGGGGTCGTTGACCCGGCGCCAGGCCATATCGGTGACGTGGAGCAGACCGTCCACACCACCCAGATCGACGAAGGCACCGTATTCGGTGATGTTCTTGACCACACCGTCGACCACATCGCCCTCGGCCAGCTTGCCGATGACCTCGGCGCGCTGTTCGGCACGGCTTTCTTCCAGGATCGCCCGGCGGGAGACCACGATATTGCCGCGACGGCGATCCATCTTGAGGATCTGAAACGGCTGCTTGAGGCCCATCAGCGGACCGGCATCGCGCACCGGGCGCACGTCAACCTGGCTGCCGGGCAAGAACGCCACGGCGCCGCCAAGATCGACGGTAAAGCCGCCCTTGACCCGGCCAAAGATCGCGCCTTCGACGCGGGCTTCGTCGGCATAGGCCGTCTCCAGACGGTCCCAAGCCGCTTCGCGGCGCGCCATTTCATGGCTAAGCACCGCTTCGCCGCGGGCGTTTTCGACATTGCGCAGATAAACCTCGACCTCATCGCCGATGGCGATTTCGGGGGCTTCTCCGGGATTTGCGAATTCTTTGAGTTCGACGCGGCCTTCCATCTTGTAGCCGACATCGATGATGGCTTGGCCCGCTTCGATCGCGATCACCTTGCCTTTGACGACAGAGCCCTCATCGGGGGTGTCAATTTCGAAGCTTTCGTTCAGGAGGGCTTCGAACTCCTCCATGGTTGCTTTAGCGCACATGCGGTTTCAGGTTCCTTTTCATCGTCGCTTTAACTGGCCGGGCGGTTGTCTCCGCCGGTCTTTGGGTTGGTGCAATTCGGCCTTGGCCAGGATCAAAATGAAAAGGGTCGGCTGCTCCGACCCCGCTCAAATCGTGGGTTATCCACAAAATCCTAGCCTTTTGGCCATGTTGACGGGCGGCGTATAGCGCGCGACCCTCCTTAGTGCAAGAACCCGCGCAATCCTGCGGAAGAACAAAGGAAAACTGGGTTATTGTTGAGCATAAAGAAACAATATGTTTCAAATATTGACATGGGGGTGCCGGAGGGAGCTCAGACTTACTCAACCTTGAGTTGAGCATGTCCGTTCGGTTTGGTCGCTAGACGACACGCGGATGAGGATCCGCATGGGTGGCGCGCGAGGGAGCCTTCGCGTGGCATGGGATGGAAACAACGTGCGCTCGCAAATGCAGGGCATACGCAAAAAGGGACTACACAGCTCAGGCGATCCAGGTGAGGTGCCGGCGGGAACACTTCATGCGGTCGTATCTGCGGCTGTGAGCAAAAGAGTGATGAGTAAGAAAATGTCGATCCTAATCCAATTGGCGCATCTCCGCGACGTGCTGCATCAGATGGAGCAAGATCTTGGGCTGGACGGCCTGAACCGCAAGGAACGCGATATCCTGCTGGCCTTCTATGCAAATGCCACGGAAGACACGGCGCATGGCTATATCAGCTCGACCGACCGGGTACGCGCGCATCCGACGCTTGAGACGGTGTCACAGCCCACCTTCCACCGTGCCTTGCGCCGCCTGCTGGAGCGGGGCCTTGTCGTCCGGCATGACGGCCTGCCCGCGGGCATTTATGCCATTCCCGGCGGTGAGGCCCTGGCAAGCGTAGCCTAAAGCGTGCTTCCTTTAACCTGAAGCATCACGTGACCGAATGCCCCGAGAGCGCGCAGCGCGGCAGGGTATTTCGTGTCTCAGGTTTTAGGCGGGGCGCTCTAGATAGCCTTCACGTCTCGGGCAACGCTTTCGCGATATGTTCGATGGCCTGGCGCACGGCGTCCTCAATCGACAAATCCGTCGTATCGAGCAAGATCGCATCCTCGGCGGGTTTCATCGGTGCGGCCTCACGTTCGGCATCGCGCGCATCCCGGGCGCGAATATCCTCAAGCACCGATTGCAACTCGGTGTCGAGCCCACGGGCGCGCAGCTCGTCATGGCGGCGGCGCGCACGCACCGCGTCGCTGGCCACCACAAACAGCTTCACCGCCGCATCCGGACAGATCACCGTACCGATATCGCGCCCGTCCAGCACCGCGCCGCCCGAGCGTGTGGCGATGGCGCGCTGAAAATCGACGAGCGCGGCGCGAACTTCGGGGATCGCGGCGACCCGGCTCGCTGCCTGGGCGACGTCTGGTCCGCGCAGGCTGTCGGGTTCGTCCAAATCCGTAACGCCAAGATCACGCGCCGCGCCTTCGGGATCCTCACCCCGCAGATACCGCGCCCCGACCGCGCGATAGAGCAAGCCGGTATCAAGATGATAGAGGCCGAAATGCGCGGCCACTGCGCGGGAGATCGTACCTTTGCCCGATGCGGCCGGTCCGTCAATGGCAACGCAAAAGCTCATGCGAGGCCCGCCTGGGTTAGCTTAGGATCCTCGCCCGCCGCCTGGGGCAACCCATCCTCGAGCGCGTAATAGGCGCCCTTCTCCGCGCAAAAGATATGCCCGCTCATTTGGATTGATTGATCCTGATCCAGCGTGCCCGCGAAGATCGACATGCGCGCCCCGCCCCCGTCAAAGAACAGGTTCGAGCCGCAGCGCGCGCAAAATCCGCGTCGCGCCTGGGCCGAGGATTGGAACCAGGTGACCGTGCCCTGGATGGTGATGGCGTCGCGCGGGGCAGCGGTGGCGGCAACATGGTGGCCCGAGGTCTTGCGACAGGCCAAACAGTGACACGCCACCACTGGCCGAAGGGTCGCGGTGCCGTGATAATTCACCTCTCCACACAGGCATCCGCCCGAAAATCTCTCACTCATGGCGAGAGTTTTGTCAGGTCGTCGCGGGCTTGACTAGGCCCAGCCGGGCTCAGTCTTCCACACTCACGCGGCGTCGGCTTCCCGGCGGATCTGGGCGCCGAGCCCGGCCATGAGTGTCTCGAAGATCGGGAAGGACGTGGCAATGGGGCCGCCATCATCGATGCCGATCGGCTTTTGCGCGGCGAAGCCTGCGATCAAGAGCGACATGGCGATGCGGTGATCGAGGAAGGTCTCGCAGACAGCCCCCCCGGGCACACCTCCCGCGCCCCGGCCATGGACGATCCACCAATCCTCGCCGTCTTCGACCTCGACCCCGTTGGCGCGTAGCCCCCGCGCCATGGCCTCGATCCGGTCGCTTTCCTTGACCCGAAGCTCTTTGACACCGCGCATGGTGGTCGCGCCTTGGGCATTGGCCGCGACAACCGACAGGACCGGGTATTCGTCGATCATCGAGGCGGCGCGGTCGGGCGGCACCTCGACGCCGCGCATCTCGGGCGAGAACCGCGCGCGCAGATCGGCCACAGGCTCCCCGCCTTCCTCACGGCGATTCTCGAAACTCAGATCGGCGCCCATCTCGACAAGGGTCGTATAAAGCCCTGCGCGCGACGGGTTGAGACCGATACCGGGCACCAGGACGTCCGAACCTTCGGTGATCAGGGCCGCGCAAACCGGGAAGGCCGCCGAGGATGGATCACAAGGCACAGAGATGCTTTGCGCCGTCAGTTCCGGCTGTCCGGTCAGCGTGATCACCCGGCCTTCATTCGTCACTTCGGTAGTGATCTCGGCGCCAAACCCCGCGAGCATTCGCTCGGTATGATCGCGCGTTGCCTCCCGCTCAATGACGATTGTCTGGCCCGGCGCGTTGAGCCCCGAGAGCAGGACCGCCGATTTCACCTGCGCCGAAGGGACCGGCACCTCGTAGCGCACCGGCACCGGCTCTGCCGCGCCTAGGATCGTCATGGGCAGGCGCCCGCCCGAGCGCCCAAAGCTCTGCGCGCCAAAAAGCGCCAGGGGGTCGGTCACCCGCGCCATGGGACGGCCGTTGAGGCTTGCGTCGCCGGTGAAGGTCGCGGTGATTGGCATGGTGGCCATCGCGCCCATGATCAGGCGCACACCAGTGCCTGAATTGCCGCAATCGATCACTGTTTCAGGCTCGGCAAAGCCTCCCGTGCCCACGCCGTGCACGCTCCACTCCCCAGACCCGTGGCGCGTGACCTCGGCCCCGAAGGCGCGCATCGCTTTGCCGGTATCCAAGACGTCCTGACCTTCCAGAAGGCCGGTGATGCGCGTCTCCCCCACGCTCAGCGCGCCGAGGATCAGCGCACGGTGGCTGACGGATTTGTCACCAGGCACGCGAGCGGTGCCGGTCAGCGGTCCCGCCCGGTGGGCGGTCATGGGGATCGGGGCGCCGTGCGACGACATAGGGCTCAGACCTCAAACTCGGATGGTTCGGCGCGGTGATAGCGGCCGGGCGGCGGAAGGTCTAGCGACAGCCAGGCCAGCGCGCGAACAATCTCACGCGCCCACCCCGTCGCGCCGAAAGGTGAGGTAATGCGGCACCCGCCCCTCACGTAGCGCCTTTTGCTCATAGCGCGTCGACAGCCAATCGGCCCAGGGCCTGCGCCAATCCTCAGCCCCTTCCGCCAGCCAGGTAAAGCCGTGGCGCGGCACTTCTTCGAGCGTTTGACGCACATAATCGGGAATATCCGTCGCCACCCGGAACTCCGCTCCAGGGCGCAGGACCCGGGCGAGCGGCGCCAGATGCTCGGGCGTGACAAAGCGGCGGCGATGGTGGCGCGCCTTGGGCCAGGGATCGGGATAGAGCAAGAACGCCTTGGCGATCGAGGCCTCAGGCAGCACGTCGAAAAGGTCGCGGACATCCCCGGGATGGATGCGTAGGCTTGTGGCCCCGGCTTGGCGGATCTTGCCTAACAGCATCGCGACACCGTTGATGTAGGGTTCAGCGCCGATGACACCCACGCCGGGGTTCTGCGCGGCCTGGTGCACCATATGCTCCCCCCCGCCAAAGCCGATTTCGAGCCAGACATCGCGGCCCGCAAAGAGCGCAGCCAGATCCAGCGGCGCGCGGCTCGGGTTCTCTTCCCAACTGACCGGCCCTGGGGAAAGCGCGGCGAGATCCTCGGCCAGATACGCCTCCTGGCTGGCGCGAAGATGCTTGCCCCGGCGGCGGCCGTAGAAGTTGCGATGCGGGCGTGTTTCAGACATGTCGCGGGCCTAGCGCCACCATGGGGCGGCGGCAAGCATGCCTTGCGTCCTAGACCGCGCCTTTGAGCGGCTCGACCAGGTCGGTCTTTTCCCAGCTGAACCCGCCATCCTCATCGGGCTTGCGGCCGAAATGGCCATAGGCCGCCGTGCGCTGATAAATCGGCTTGTTGAGGCCCAGATGGGTGCGGATGCCGCGCGGGGTCAGGTCCATGACCTGGCCGATCGCGGCCTCGATCGCGGTCTCCTCGACCTGACCGGTGCCGTGGGTGTTGGCGTAAATCGACAGGGGCTGTGACACTCCGATGGCATAGCTCAGCTGGATCGTGCATTTGCTCGCCAGGCCGGAGGCTACGACATTCTTGGCGAGATACCGCGCCGCATAGGCCGCCGAACGGTCCACCTTGGTGGGGTCTTTGCCCGAGAACGCGCCACCGCCATGGGGGGCCGCACCGCCATAGGTGTCCACGATGATTTTGCGTCCGGTGAGGCCCGCATCCCCGTCAGGGCCACCGATCACGAAAGTCCCCGTCGGGTTCACGTGCCAGATGGTGTTCTCCGACAACCACCCCTCGGGCAGGGTCTCGCGGATATAGGGCTCCACGATGGCGCGTATGTCGTCGGAGGTTTGATCCTCACTTTCGTGCTGTGTCGAGAGAACGATCGAGGTCACTTCGACCGGGCGGCCACCCTCATAGCGCAGGGTCAGCTGCGATTTGGCATCGGGCCTCAGACTGGGCGCCTCACCTGATTTGCGCGCCTCGGCCAGGCGGCGCAGGATCGCATGCGAATACTGGATCGGAGCGGGCATGAGATCTGGCGTTTCATCGACGGCAAAGCCGAACATAATGCCCTGATCGCCCGCGCCCTCATCCTTGTTGTCCGCTGCATCGACGCCCTGGGCGATATGGGCCGATTGCTCATGCAGGAAGTTCAGGATGTGGCAGGTGTTCCAATGAAACTTATCCTGTTCATAGCCGATATCGCGGATGCAATTGCGCGCGATCTCACCGATCCGGCCCATATAGGTGTTGAGCCGTTCCTTATCGCTCAGCCCCACTTCGCCGCCGATCACCACCATGCCGGTCGTGGCCATGGTTTCGCAGGCAACCCTGGCCTCAGGCTCTTCGGCGATGAAGGCGTCCAGGACCGCGTCGGAAATCCGATCACACACCTTGTCGGGATGCCCCTCTGACACGGATTCAGAGGTGAACAAATAGTCTTTGCGGGCCATGGGAAGCGCTCCATTGATTATCGTTCCGCCACGCCAGGAAGCCGTTGTGGCAGTATTGCCCGTGGGCTTATGCCGCCCAATTGGGCAGGTCAATGGCGCTTTGCTAGGCCCGCCATGCGGCCACGCAAAACCCCGCCGATCAGCAGGAGGGCGAGGGCGGCCAGCGCGGGCCAATCGCCTGTCCGGGAATAGGGCGTCGCGGGGAGCGCTGCGGGCAGGTGCACGTCGAGATAGCCGGTCTCGCCCAGGGCCAGTGCGGCCTGGATTTGGCCCCGCGGATCAATCACCGCCGAGACGCCGGTATTGGCCGCGCGCAGGACCGGCAGGCCCTGTTCGGCGGCCCGCAGCCGCGCGAGCGCCAGATGCTGAAACGGACCGGAGAAGCCGCCGAACCAAGCATCATTGGTGAGATGGATCAGCCAATCGGGCCGCTCGATCTGTCGGACATATTGCGGGAAAATCGCTTCATAGCAGATCATCACCATGCCTTGTCCGATGCCTTCTCCGAACGCGATCGTCTGCGGCCCCTCCCCCGCGGCAAAGCCTCCGCCGATGATATCGGCCAGGCCGTCGATGCCCAGCGCAGCGGTAAGTTGGCCCAGCGGGATATACTCGCCGAACGGCACCAGGTGGTGCTTTTCGACCCGGGCCAGAACCTCCCCCTCCCCGCCCAGAAGGGCCGCGAGATTGCGCGCGCCCTGCGCGTCGATGTCCTGGGCACCAACCAGAACGGGCGTGCCGCCCGAGGCCAGGGCGATGGACGTGCGGCTGATCTCGGATCGCGAAAGCAGCTCCGGCAGGGAGGTTTCGGGCCAGACGATAAGCTCCGGTCCCAGCTCTGCCTCTGGCGCAGCGGCCGTCATATCGATGGCGCGCTGGAAGAAGACGGGCATCCAATCGAGATCCCATTTTAGATCCTGAGGGGCGTTGGGTTGGATCAGCCGGACAATGGGTCGTGCGGGATCGGGTGGCTCGGCCACCGGCCCGGGCAAGAAGGGCGCCCAGAGGCCGACCACCAGGAAGGAGGCGATCACCGCACCGCGCAGGCTTTGCGCCAATACCGCCAGACACGCCGCGACCAGCAGCACGAACAGTGTCATGCCGTGGGGACCTATCCAGGGTGCGAGCGCGAGATAGCGCGTGTCGATCAGGATATGGCCGGGATGGGCCCAGGGAAATCCGGTGAAAAAACTGGCGCGCGCGACCTCAGCCGCCGTCAGCGCCGTGGCGAGGACAAGGCCACGCGACGTCGCGCCCTGGGGCAGCACCTTGAGGATGGCAGCGACAAAGACTGTCCAAAACAGCGCCATTCCCGACGCGATCAGGATCAGCGCGAAGGGCGCCATCCAGCCGTGGCGCGCGATATCGACGAGAAACGGCTCAACGATCCAGTGCAAGGCCACGCCGAAATAGGCCGTCCCACTCCAGAAGATCACACTGAGGACGGCGCGGCCCCGGCTCTCCCGATAGGCGAGCCAGAGCAGGCCGGCAAAGCCGATGAGAGATAGGGGCAGAAGATCGAAGGGCGCCTGCCCCAAAGCCGCCGCCGCACCGACAAGCAGGGCAAGCCCCGTCCGGCGCAATCTGGACGTCGCAGAAGCACTGGCTTGCGCGGTCACCCTCGGTGTCGTCCGCTCATGCCTCGCCCGATTTCGGCAAACGCAGACGCAAACGCTTGATCCGCCGCGCATCGGCATCGACCACTTCGAACTCCGCGCCCGAGGGATGCGGGATCACCTCGCCGCGCGCGGGCACCCGGCCCGTCAGAACGAAGACCAGACCGCCCATGGAATCGATCTCCTCATCGGCATCGGCATCTGAGAGCAGGATCCCGGTCTCCGCCTCGAACTCGGCCAGGGGCGCGCGGGGAAAGACCAGGTAGCTGCCTGAGGCTTCGCGGGTCCAAAGCCGGTCCTCTTCGACATCGTGCTCATCCTCAATCTCGCCGACCACCTGCTCGATGAGGTCTTCGATCGTCAGCAGGCCGTCGACCCCCCCATATTCGTCCACCACCAGGGCCATGTGCTTTCGCTCGGTCTGCATCTTTTGCAGCAGCACACCGATAGGCATGGAGGGCGGGGCATAAAGCAGGGGCCGCAGCATCGATGTCAGCTTGAAATCGGGCGCCTCGCCGTTGAACCCGTGGCGCAGCGAAAGGTCCTTCAGGTGGACCATGCCCAACGGGTTATCGAGCGTGTCATCATAAACCGGCAAGCGCGTATTCCCGCTTTCGCGGAAGACATGCACCAGATCCTTGAGCGAAATATCCGCAGGCACGGCCGTAATCTCCGCACGCGGGATCGAAACGTCTTCGACCCGCAGGCGCCTGAGCGCCGACAGGCCGACGACATGGCCGTTGGTCTTGTGCCGTGCTTCGGTCGCGACGAGGCCATCGCCCTGAGCTATGTCAGTCTCGGCTTGGCTGTTATCTGAGCCGAACAAACGGGCGAAAAATCCGCGCGGTTTGTCGTCTTGGCCCGATAGGTCCGGGCGTGAAGGTAAGGGGTCATCCTGCGCGCGTTGCGCCGCGCTAGAAGACGGGTCCGATGTCGAGCTCATGGCTCCTTTTCCAAAATACACCGAGCTTTACCAAGCCCGTGGTCCTAATATGGGTCAGCAATGCCCAGTCTGGCAAGGATCCTTGTCTCAATCGATTGCATCAGCGCCGCATCGCCATCGCGCTCATGGTCATAGCCCAAAAGATGCAGCATGCCGTGGGCCAGCAGATGGCGCGTGTGATCGGCCATGGTTTTGCCCACCGCCTCGGCCTCTCGCGCGCAAGTGCCATGGGCGATGGCGATATCGCCAAGCTCAAATATCCCTTCGCCGCAAACCGGTTTGGGCGGTGTCGCGCCGTCAAGCCGGGCGGGCACCTCGCGCGATGGCCAGGAGAGCACATTGGTGGGCGTCGACTTACCCAGAAACTCCGCGTTGAGGGTGGCGATCCGGTCATCGTCGCAGGCCAGCAGCGACAGCTCGAAATCGTCTGGATCAAGGCCCAAATGGCTCAGGACAAGGGGGCAAATCTCATCGGCCAGGTCCTCGATCCCCGATGTGAACCAGGCAAAATCCTCGATGAGAATATCGATTTCCATAGGCCGAGTTTAGCGCAGTCGAGCGTAGGGGTTCCAGGTCCGATCAAACACGAGCAGCGGACGAGCGTATCGCGTAGGCGATAGATCCCGGCGGGTGTTCAGTAATTCGGCAGCCTTTCGCCCCGCGCCGAATAGCTGGTCAATTGCGCAACGCGCTTGGCCCGCGTCGCACCGCGTTTGGCACTGGCCAAATAGCGCAGGACGTTGCGGCGGTAGGAGGGCGCCGCCTGATCGAACCAAGCCGAAGCCGCCGCCTGATCGAGGGCCGCGCGCAGATCATCGGGCACGACCAGATCGTCGATCGGATCGGAACTGTTCCACTGACCGCTCGCCCTTCCGGCCTCCATCGCGGCCATGCCCGGCGCCTGCATCCGCCCCTCGGCGATCAGCCGCTCGGCCCGGACCTTATAGCTGCGCGCCCAGGCCGTCTGCTGGCGCGGCGCGATCAGTTGCATCGTGCGGTCCTCATCGAGCTTGAGGCGTCGCCCGTCGATCCAGCCATAGGCCACCAGCGCGTCGAGCACCTCATCGCGTGAGACGTATTTGTCCCGGTGCGCCGCCTTCCAGGTGGTCAGCCAGACGGAAGGCCCGGCATGGTTGGCCTCCAGCCA
The DNA here is from genome assembly GCA_038530555.1 of Pseudomonadota bacterium. Lineage (GTDB taxonomy): Bacteria > Pseudomonadota > Alphaproteobacteria > Rhodobacterales > Rhodobacteraceae > HKCCE3408. The sequence goes on from JBCBCN010000007.1 coordinate 130,875, forward strand.
GGCCCACAAATCCTCGGCGCTGGCTATCTCGATGCGGTCAATCTCTTGCGCGTCCGTCATGGCCTGCGAGTTATCTCACCGCGCTTTTTGGTCAACAGGCGGCGCCCCGCTTTGGGATTGGGCCGCGTGATTGGGCACAGGGATTGCGCGCCAGGATTTATCGCGAATTTGCGCGAAATCGGCCGCGCGGCTTGCGCATTGTCGCCGCAAAGCCCTGACATTCAACATGAAACCGGCGGTACTATGAAACGGAGGGGCTTCATGCCTGTTTCATCGACGACATTCACACAACGGCTCGGCCGCATCGAAGAGAACCGCAGCCTGCCCAATGGCGGGCAGGATGTGCCCGAGCTTCCCAAGCCGAAAAAGCGGCGCAAAATCCACCCATTTGCCGCGCTTTTGGCCCTGCCCATCGGAGTGGCCTTGGGCGCGGGCGCGGTTCTGGCGGCCGGTGTGATCAATGTGGCGCTGGTCGGTGATGGCCTAACCGAGGGCACGGTCCTGCCGCCCAGAATGACCTTGCTGGGCTATATTTTCGGCTTCGCGATGGTGTTTTTCACTGACAAAGTGCTGAATTTTGGCTCCTTCGGCAGCAGCGCGACTCTGGTAGGCTTTGTTGGCATGTGGCGGGGCGAGCATCTCCTGCTTGAACGTTTCCCTGAGCTTTGGATCACGATCTATACCGCCGACTACCTGCCCGCGGCGCTTGTCGCCCTGGCCGAAACGCCGACCTGAGCCCTCAGCCCGCCTCCGGGTGCTTGGCCGAGGTCGCCTCATCGGCGTCATAGGCGTCGATGATTTTGGCCACCATCGGGTGACGCACGACATCCTTGGCCGTGAAATAGCTGAAATGAATGCCGTCGACGCCCGTAAGGATCCGCTCTGAGTCGCGCAGCCCCGAGGTCACACCGCGCGGCAGATCGACCTGGCTCCGGTCGCCCGTGATGACCATGCGGCTGCCCTGGCCCAGACGGGTGAGGAACATCTTCATCTGCATCACAGTGGCGTTCTGTGCCTCATCGAGGACAATAAACGCATTCGACAGCGTCCGGCCCCGCATGAAGGCCAACGGCGCGATCTCGATGCGGTTATCCTCCATCAGCTTGGCCAGCTGCTTGCCCGGCAAAAAGTCGTTCAGCGCGTCATAGAGCGGCCGCATATAGGGATCCATCTTGTCCTTCTCGGTGCCCGGCAGAAAGCCCAGCCGCTCGCCGGCTTCCACGGCGGGGCGCGACAGGATGATCTTGTCGACATGACCGTTGACCATCTGGTTCACGGCCACCGCGACGGCAAGATAGGTCTTACCGGTGCCCGCAGGCCCGATGCCGAAGACCAGCTCATGGTCAAAGAGGCCGCGGACATATTCGTTCTGCGTCTGTGTGCGCGGCTCAATCGTGCGCTTTCGCGTGGCGATCTCGATCCGGTCGCCGCGAAACATCTCGATCTGATCGCCCTGGCGACTGCCGGTCTCAAGCGCGGAATTGCCCAGGCGCACGGCCGCGTCGATATCGCCCGGCTCGATCCCACGACCCGCCTCGGCTCGGGCATATAGCTCGGCCAGAACTTCCCCGGCCCGCGCCCGCGCGTCACCATAAACCGCCAGAACATTGCCGCGGCGCAGGATCTGCACACCCAAAAGATGCTCGATCTGCGCGATATTACGGTCGAACTCACCGCATAGCTCGATCAGCAAGCGGTTGTCGGCAAACTCCAACAAAAGCTCATCGGGCGGCGCCGCCGGACCCGGCGCTGAGACCAAAATGGATTTTTGCGGATCGGTGCTCATGCCTGCCGGTGCCCTCGCAAACTAAGTCTATGCAGCCAAGATATAGCGTTGCACTGAGAGAGAGATAAGCTCAAGCCAAGGGGGCCGTTTTGTCACTCGGCCTCTGCCAAAACACCGGCCAGCGAATTCGACGCAGAGCCTGTGATCCGGACGGGCGCAATTTCGCCGCGCAGGCCTTCGGGCGCGTCGACATGGACCGAATGGAGGTAATCAGACTTGCCCACCAGCTGCCCGGACCTCTTGCCTGATTTCTCGAACAAGACCTGCACCAGGCTCCCGATCATACCGTCTTGCGCTTCCTTTTGCTGCGTGGTCAGCAGAGCCTGCAGGCGCTGCAGGCGGGCATCGGCAACGTCGCCGTCAACGTCCTGCTTTTCGGCCGCCGGCGTGCCTGGGCGGGCGGAGTATTTGAACGAGTAGGCCTGCCCGTAAGACACCTCCTCGACCAGGGCCATCGTGTCCTCGAAATCGGCATCCGTCTCACCCGGAAAGCCGACGATGAAATCGCCCGACAACAGCAGATCGGGCCGCGCCGCGCGGATGCGCTCGATCAGGCGGAGGTAGCTTTCGGCGGTGTGTTTGCGGTTCATCGCCTTAAGGATCTTGTCCGAGCCCGACTGCACCGGCAGATGCAGGTAAGGCATCAGCTTGGGCTCTTCGGCGAAGGCCTCGATCAGGTCGTCCTGCATATCGTTGGGGTGAGAGGTGGTGAAACGGATCCGCTCCAGCCCGTCGATGCGCGCTAGCTCCCGGATCAGTCGCCCGAGGCCCCATTCGCCGTTTTCGGCCGCGCCGTGATAGGCATTCACGTTCTGGCCAAGCAGCGTGATCTCGCGGACGCCCTGCTCGACCAGGTCGCGCGTCTCGCTCAGTATGCGAGCCACCGGACGCGACACCTCTGCCCCACGGGTATAGGGCACCACGCAAAAGGCGCAGAACTTATCGCAGCCCTCTTGAACGGTCAGAAACGCGCTGGGGCTGCGGCGGCGCTGGCGCTGTTTGGGCAAATGGGCGAACTTGTCTTCTTCCGGGAAATCGGTGTCGAGCGCTTTATCCCCGCGCGCCAGGGCATCCATCATTTTGGGCAACCGGTGATAGGTCTGCGGGCCCACGACCAAATCAACCAGGGGCTGACGGCGCATGATCTCCTCACCCTCGGCCTGCGCCACACAGCCCGCGACGCCGATCTTAAGATCGGGCTTGGCATCGCGCAGCGGCTTCAGGCGACCAAGCTCAGAATAGACCTTTTCGGCGGCTTTCTCCCGGATGTGGCAGGTGTTGAGCAGGATCATATCCGCCTCGGCGGCGTCCTGGGTCTGCTCATAGCCCTGCGCGCCCAGCGCCTCGGTCATTCGCTCACTGTCATAGACATTCATCTGACAGCCATAGGTCTTCACAAAGAGCTTTTTCGGCGCGGACATGTGCGGGCTCCTGAGATGGGCTGGCGCGGCTTGGTCTGAAGAGTGAAACTAGCCTGAGGCCCCTCCCCCGGCAACACCTCTGACAAAGGCATTTGCAATCGGGATACCCGGCGGGCAAGCTACCCCTGACGCAGATCTAGACGCAGTTTTTAGCCCGACGCTCCCGACGCCCATGCACCTCCCCTCCCTCGACGCGCTGGATGGTATCGCGCCCAAATCCCTCAGCCCGGGTCCCATCGCCCTGGTGATCGCGGAAGATCAGACCGAAGTGGCCAGCACGATCAGCCATCTCGTGGGCCTGGGCTTTGCCAAGGTGATTGTCCTCGCGCCCCCGGCCTCGATGACGCAAGAGGATCTGGCGCAAGTGGCCGACGACGCGATCCTAGTCGATCACCCGACGCGGCAGCCCGGAACGCTCACGCGCGCTCTGGGCATCGTGATAAAAAAGGCGCCCGAGACCTGGCTGCATTACTGCTTTAACGGCGAATACCTGTTTTTTCCCTTCTGCGAGAGCCGGTCCGTGTCTGAAATGATCGCTTTTATCGAAGAGGAACGGCGCAGCTCGGTCCTGACCTATGTGATCGACCTTTACGCCAATGACCTGGGGCATTCGCCCGATGGGGTCTGCCTGGAAACTGCGCATCTGGACGGTTCCGGCTATTACGCCGAGACACGGCGTGCGCCGGACGGCACCGTCTTGGAGCGGCAGTTGAATTTCTACGGGGGCCTACGCTGGCGGTTCGAAGAGCATGTCGCCCCGCAAAAGCGCAAGATCGACCGCGTGGGCCTGTTCAAAACGGGCTCGGGCCTCGAATTTCGCGACAATCACACGCTGAGCGACGAGGAACTGAACACCTATACCTGCCCCTGGCACCATTCCCTGACGGCGAGCATCTGCTCGTTCCGGGTGGCCAAAGCGCTGAGGCTCAATCCCGGCTCCCGCCACGATGTGCCGAGCTTTCTGTGGCATCGGTCAGAGCCTTTTACGTGGAATTCCCAACAATTGATGGATCTGGGCCTGATGGAGCCGGGGCAGTGGTTTTAGGTCGCAGGGTCGCACAGCCCTGTCAGGTTATCTCAGCATTATGAGCCGTCTCGCCCCGCTTCTTGATGAATATGAGTTGAGCCACAGGCATCCCGTGAATGTGGCGATCCATTGGCTGGCCGAGCCGCTGGCGATCCTGGCGCTTATGGCGCTGGCCGCGTCGGTGCCCTTACCAGTGTTTGGCAGTTTGTTGCTGCCGTTTCTGGCCCTGCTGCTGACCTATTTCGCCCGGCTCTCGCTCCGCGTGACACTGGCATTTCTGCCCGTGGTCGCGGCGTTTTGCGTGATCTTGGTTTGGCTCGATGCGTTCGCGCCAGGCACTTGGCGATGGGCCTTGCCGCTTTTTGCGATCTGCTGGGTGACGCTGCTTTTGGGCCATAGGATCGAGGGCCGTGTGCCCTCGGTCTTCCAAAATCCGCATTTGATTTTCGTAGGCCCGGCATGGCTGATGCGTCGGCTGTTTCGACGCCTGAATTGGCCAGATCCATAGCGAAAGGCGGCCCAGGAAAGGGCCGCCTTGGATGGGATCGCCGTTAGCCTTCGATGGCCTCAGGTGCGCGCGCCGTGCCGATCTCAATCCGGCGCGGTTTCAGGGCCTCGGGCACTTCACGCACCAGGTCGACATGCAACATGCCGTTCTCGTGGCTGGCGGCGGTCACCCGGACATGGTCGGCCAGTTGGAAGCGCTTTTCAAAGCTGCGGGTCGCGATGCCTCGATGGAGGAAATGCACGCCCTCCTCGGCCTCTTTCGCCCGGCGGGCAGAGATCACCAGCTCGCTCTCGCGCTGCTCGACATTGAGGTCGGCCTCGCCAAAGCCTGCAACGGCCACCGAAATGCGGTAGGCATCGTCGCCGGTTTTCTCGATATTGTAGGGGGGGTAGGTGCTGGCGCCGATGTCCTGCGACATCACGCGGTCCACCATATCCGCCATCCGGTCAAAGCCAACGCTGGCACGGTAAAGCGGCGAAAAATCTAAGCTGCGCATAGGGTTATCCTCCAGTTTGAGCGACAACTATAAGTGGCGGGCATTGCGCCCCGCCGATGGGTTCGCTGGCCCCTGATGGGCACCAACATGCGATAAATGGGATGGCCAAAAACGCAGTTCAAGGGCCGCGCGCAACGCGATCGTCGCGTTTAATTTCGCGTGCGGTTCTCGGGACTTGGCCTCAGGGGCGGATGAAACGCGCCCCACCGGCGCGGATTTCACCGCCCGTCAGGTTGCGCACGGCCGGCGTGCCGATGCGCTCGCTGGCAGGCGGCCCACCTTGGAAATCCGCCATCAGCGCCAGCATGCTCTCATCAAGCGCGGCCGATAGTGTCACCGGCTCATCGCGCCAATGCGCCATGGCCGAGACGACCGAGACGATCCGCAGGCCAAGCCCGGTTTGGACCATAACAGGCGCCCCGGAGGAGCCCGGCACGACCTGGCATGATAACATCAACAGCGCCGCCCGGCTCTGCATCACTGAACAGCCCTCCTCCAGCGAGGGAAATTGCTCGCGGTCCTGGCCGTAGGAGACGATGCGCACCTCGTCCCCGCGCGCCACCCGCCCATGGGCCATGATCGGCACGGCCTCAGACGAAATCGGCATGCTCAGCTCCAGCAGCGCGATATCCGTGCCCACACGCTCCACGTTGTCGGGATCGCCATAGAGGTAATCGGGGTGCAGCGCGCTGCGCACGATATCGCGGCGGGCGGCCACGGCGCCGTTGCGCAGACCGGCATTGAAGACAAAGGCACTGTCGGGGCGGCGCTCCGCGTTATCGTCGAAGAGGCAATGCGCCGCCGTCAGAACCACCCGCGGAGAAATCAGCGTCGCGGTGCAAAAGCCGTCGGACGTATCGAGGCGACCGACCGCGGCATAGGGTCGGACCGCGTCGCGGGTTTCCAGCGGTTGCAGAACCGGTGCGTCCGGGCCTTCGACCGTCGGAAGTGCCCGGGTCTGAGTGTCCTGATTCTGGGCCTGAACAGTGCCGCCAAGGCCCGTGACCATCGCCGCCGCAAGCAGCAGGGACCGCGAGCAAGCGTTCCAGGGACCAAAGAAAAACGGGGCAAGATCCCACATAATCGATCGCATACGAAAACCACTCCACTCGGCCCCTCCCGCGTGGCTAACGACAGGGTGGGGCAAAAGTTTGACCTGTCCCGCAAAACTCCCCGTCAATTTGGGCGCAAGTTTAGGCGTCCCCGTCACGGATGCGCGAGAACGGGGATCGGCTCTTGCTTTGCGTGGGCGATCTCCGCACCCTGGCCTTCATGAAAACCACATTGCCTTTGATCCTTCTTTTGGCTTCCGGCGGTCTCGCCCAGGCCGATCCCGCGGAAATTCTGGAGGCGCGCTATTCGACCTCCGGTCAACTTTCGGTGACCTTGCTGCACGCCGATACCGGCTGGGACGATTACGCCGATGCTTGGGAAGTCCTCGATGCGGAGGGTAATTCGCTAGGCGTCCGCGTCCTGGCCCACCCCCATGTCGAGGAACAGCCCTTCACCCGGTCGCTGTCTGTGATGCTGGGCGATCCGGCGCCCGAGACGGTGTTCCTGCGCGCCAGTACGAACGCGGGCGGCTGGGGTGAGGTGCAAGAGCTGCCGCTGAACTAAAGCCACCTCGACGGGCGCGGCTTGGGCCTCTAGCCTCAAGCCATGACAGACTACCCCTACGATCTTGGCCACCACAGCTGGCCGGTCAGCACGTCTTCGCCCGAGGCGCAGACCTGGTTTGACCGCGGTTTGGCCTGGGTCTACGGCTTCAACCACGAAGAAGCAGTGATCTGTTTCCAGCGCGCCTCAGCCGCCGATCCCAGCCTTGCCATGGCGTATTGGGGCATCGCCTATGCGACTGGCCCGAATTACAATATGCCCTGGGAGCTGTTCGATAAGGCGAGCCAGGCGACAGCGCTCGCTACGGCGCGGCAGGCAACCGAAGCGGCCCTCGCTCTGATCGAAGGCGCCAGCCCGCTGGAGCGCGCCCTGGTTGAGGCCCTGCCCGCCCGTTTCCCCCAGGCCGAGCTATCCGACCTCGGCACCATGGCCACCTGGGACCGGGATTTTGCCGACGCGATGCTGGCTGTGCAGCTTTCCTTCCCCGATGCGCTCGACGCCCGCGCCTTCGCGGTCGAAGCGCTGATGCAGCTCACCCCTTGGGAGATGTGGCAACCAGACAGCGGCGCACCGGCGGACGGGTCCGAGGCGGTGCAGGCGCGGGCGCTGCTTGAGACGGCCTTTACGAAAGATCAGGCCGCCTGGTCGCATCCCGGCCTCCTCCATCTCTATGTGCATCTGATGGAAATGCACCTCGAGCCCGAGCTTGCCCTGCCCCAGGCCGATCGCTTGCGCAATCTGGTGCCCGATGCGGGCCATCTGGTCCACATGGCGACCCATATCGACGTGCAATGCGGCGCCTATGCGGATGTGGTGCATTGGAACGAACAGGCGATCGCGGCGGATCTAAAATATTACGAGCGCGAAGGGGCGATGAACCTCTATTCAGGCTACCGCGCCCATGATTATCACTTCGTCATCTACGGCGCGATGATGGCCGGACAGATACAGCCCGCCCTGCGCGCCGAGGAAGGCCTGCGCCAGACACTGCCCGAGGAGATGCTCAGGATCGAAAGCCCGCCGATGGCGGATTTCTACGAGGCGTTTCTGAGCTTCGCGCCGCATATCCTAGTGCGTTTCGGGCGCTGGCGCGAGGCAAGCGAGCTGACGGCGCCCAAGGACACAGCGCTCTATGCAAGCCTGACCGCCACGACGCATTACGCCCGCGCCCTGGGCCTTGCCGCCCTGGGCGAGGTCACGGCGGCGCGCGCGGCGCAAGAGGATTTTCGCCAGGCGCACCGGGCGCTCCCCGAGGGCCGTCTTCTGCATAACAATACGATGGCCGATATCCTGGCCGTCGGTGATGCGATGCTGGAGGGGGAGATCCTCTACCGCGAAGGCGCTCAAGCGGCCGCCTTCGATCAGCTTCGCCTGGCCGTGGCGCGGGAGGAGGCGCTCAATTTCGATGAGCCCTGGGGCTGGATGCAGCCCGTGCGCCATGCGCTCGGCGCGCTTTTGCTCGAACAAGGTCATCTGGAGGAGGCCGCAGAGGTCTTCCGCACCGATCTGGGTCTCACGGGCGGCTGCCGCAGGGCGATGATGCATCCCGATAATGTCTGGGCACTGACCGGTCTGGCGGAGTGTTTGGAAAGGCTTGGGGCGACAGACGAGCTAGGCCATATCCGCCAACGCCTCAGCTATGCCCAGGCGCGCGCCGATCAGACGGTCAAGGCCGCCTGCGGGTGTGCCGGGCTGGGAAGCGCCAAGCTCTAGCCGCGTTCGGTGCGCCCACCTTCGCGGAGCCAAGCCGCGATCATCAGGCCTGCAGACAAGAGCAGGAACAGCCAGGGCTGGATCAGAGCGATCACGCGGATATCGGTCGTCAGATACGCATCGCGCGGGGTCAGGCCCAGCCATGAGCTCCCCGCCGCGATCCGGCCCTCACTGACCCGGCGGAAATCCGGCAGGCCTTCGTGGATCATGAACGTGCCGCCGCGCCGTTGCGCCACGGCCTCCTCTAGCCGCGCGCCGGAGGCGATGGTTTGCTCAAACTCGCGCGGCGCGGCGGGGCCGAGCGCGATCACCGCCTCGAACGCGCCTTCGCGCAGGCGGTAAAGCCCCTGCTCCGGGCCGTCATATTCAGCCTCGAACCGCCCGGGTCGCACCGGATCTAGGGTCAGTTCCACAACGCTGCCATCCGGATTGGTCACCGTCACCGGGCCAACCTCTGGCGCCAGGCTTTGGCGGGTGATCGTGATCGTCTCACCATCGGTTTCGGCCTGCAGCGCCTCTTCCTCAAGCTCGGGCTCGCCCATCATCCAATGGGCCAGGCGGCGCAGCATCTCAAGCTGTGGCCCGCCGCCCTCATAGCCGCGATCCCAGAGCCAGGCATGGTCGGAGGCCAGAAGCGCCACACGCCCCTCCCCCACCCGGTCAAGCATCAACAAGGGCGCGCCATCGGTGCCGGTCATCACCGTCTGTCCGCCACGCTCGATCAGCTCGATCTGCCGGAACCAGCGGCCCCAGGGCGCGTCACTGCCGGCCAGCGGCGCATGGGCGTCTTCCAGCCCTGTCGTCACCGGATGCCGCGCGCCGATCTCCGATATCATCGGCAGGAAAGGCCGCTCCACCACGCGGGCAGTCGGCTCTCCGGGGAGGATCAGGGACAGGGGTGAGCGATAGATGGAATCCGCGCTCGCGAAATCCGGCCCCGCCGCCACCAGGACCGCGCCGCCGTCTTCGACGTACTGGCGCACATTATCAAGATAGACCATCGGCAGGATGCCCCGGCGCTGATAGCGGTCGAAGATGATCAGATCGAAATCGTTGATCGCATCCGTGAAGAGCTCGCGCGTGGGAAAGGCGATCAGGCTCAACTCGGCCACCGGCACACCGTCCTGTTTGTCGGGCGGGCGCAGGATGGTGAAATGCACCAGGTCCACCGCCGGGTCGGATTTGAGCAGGTTGCGCCAGGTGCGCTGACCGGGATGCGGCTCACCTGAGACCAGCAGGACCGACAGGCGGTCGCGCACACCATTGATCTGGATGACGGCCTCATTGTTGCGGTCGGTCAGCTCGCCCTCGGCCTCCGGCACGCTGAACTGCACCACGTTGCGGCCCGCATGATCGAGCGTCAGCGGCACGGTGATGTCCTCACCCACCGGCAGATTGAAGCGGAAGGGCGTGCCCCCGTCAATCGAGATCAAAAGCTCGGAGGTGGCACCCGCATCGGCGGGCACGGCGCCTTGGTCTTCGATCCTGAGCGTCAGCTCAAACTCTTCATCCAGGATCGCGAAGGCCGGAGCGTTTTGAACCACAAGGCGGCGGTCCCAATCCTCGGGCTGGCCGGTCAGGATCGCGTGGATCGGCGCGGGCAGATCCGGCGCCAGACCCGCATCGTGGATCTGACCATCCGTCACGAGAAGCGCCCCGGCGATCCGGGCGCGCGGCACTTCGCCCAGCAGGTTGTTCAGCGCGCGCATCATCAGCGTGCCCGCATTCTCCTCACCGTCGCCGACGCGCGAGACGACCACATCCATGCCCAAACCGGCCACTTCCGCCTCGATCTCGGCCAGTGCGGACTGGGACTGCTCGGCCCGGTCCGAGAGCCTTTGCGACGCGCTTTCATCGACCACCACAAGGACGATATCGCGCAGCGGCTCCCGCTCTTCGTCCTGCAGGGCTGGCTGAAGCAGGGCCAGGATCAGGGCGGCAAACCCGAACCCCCGAAGCAGCCAGCCCTTGAGACCGCGCCACAGCGCCAGAGCCGTCAGGACCAGCGCCACCGCGGCGATCACACCGATCACCGGCAGCGGCAGGAGCGGGTCGAAAAGGATATTCTGCGCCAGTTCCATCTTTATTGGCCCAACCTATCGAGAAGCGCTGGCACATGGACCTGATCGGATTTGTAGTTGCCCGATAGGACATGCATCACGAGGTTCACTCCGAAGCGCAGGGCGATCTCACGCTGCCGATCCCCGGTGAAGCCGCGGCCCACCGGAAAGAGCGGCCGCCCAGAATTGTCCACCGCCCAGGCCGCCGCCCAATCGTTGCCGCCGATCACCACCGGGGTGACGCCGTCATTGAGGTTGCGAAAGGGCATGCCCTCGACCTGCTCGGCATCCGGCGGCGCGGCCTCGACCCAGACATCGCGGCTCATATGGCGGCCGGGGAAATCCTGGAGCAGGTAGAAGGTCCGCGTCAGGACGTGATCGGCCGGGATCGGCTCAAGCGGCGGAATGTCCAGCGGGCGGGCCAGCTCGCGCAGGCGGCGACCGGGCGCGGTCGCGCTGCCGAAACCGCCGACATCCGCGTCCCGCGTGTCGAAAATCAGCATCCCGCCCGAGCGGAGATAATCGTTCAACCGGCTATAGGCGGCGTCCGACGGTGTTGGCTGATCGAGCGAGATGGGCCAATAGAGCATCGGGAAAAACGCCAATTCGTCGGTTTCGAGATCCACGCCGATGGGTGGCGCGGGCTCAACCGAGGTGCGCCGCCACAGCGCGTTCGATAGGCCCGTCAGGCCTGCGCGGCTAACCTCATCGGTGCGCTCATCACCGGTCAGGACATAGGCAAGAGTGATCTCGGCCGTGGCGATCAGGGCCAGTTCGTCATCGGGATCAAGCCCCGCCTCATCGCTCTGCGACCAGGCTGCTGGGCTGTGCAGAGTGATGACGCCCAGGGCCAGAATGCCAAAACCCGCCGCCGCCCGCGAGATATTCGACAACCGACCCGACAGCCAAAGGGCAGCGATCATGTCGATACCCAAAAGCGCAATGGCCAGCGTCAGGAGCAGTGGCGCCAGATCCGTGGGCTCCGTCACCGAAAGCCCTTCGACTTGCGTGCCCAGGGGCCAGCTTGCAGGCACAAGCGGCGTCTCGGTGCCGATCACATTGCGCGCCAGGCGCCGGTCCTCTCCGGCATAAAGCCCGGGCGGCACCTCTGCCGACAGGGGCGCCTCTGCCAACACCTCACCCGCGATACCCGCCATAACGCCCGCATCCCGCAGGGTGCCGAAGCCGTCGAGCACCTCCTCGGCGATCCAGGTCGTGCCCGCCAATTGCGTGGCATCGGGCTGCACCGGTCGGGCGGCGACGGCGAGACGCTCGAGCATCTGCACAAAGAGGCCCGAGAGCGGAAGGGTGGACCAATCGGCATTGGCCGTCACATGGAAGAGCACGACATTGCCCTGCCCGAGCCCCGTCCGCGTGACCAAAGGCGTTCCATCGGCCAGCGAGGCGATGGTGCGGTCGGCCAGAAACGGATCGGGCTGCGCTAGGACTTGGCTGGTGACAGCCACATCCTCGGGGATCTCTAGGCCGAAAAACGGGCTGTCTTGCTCGAAGGCCATGAGGGATTTGGGCTCGCCCCAGCTCATCGCGCCACCGACCGAGCGGCCCCCTTCGCGCAGGCGCACGGGCATCAGCGCCTCGGCCTCGGCCCGGGCCACATCGGAGGCGGCAAGCCGGGGACCCGCAAAGCGCACCAAAAGCCCGCCATTTTCCAGCCAGGCGATGGTGGCGGCTTCCTCCTCGGGGGCGAGTTGCGCGACATCGGCCATGATCAGCACATCGGGAGAGGCCAAGAGCAGATCGTCGAGCGTGCCTTCGAGCAGGTCCGCCGTCGGCTCCAGCGCTTGGCGTAGGAAATGGAGCGGGGACAAAAGCCGCTGCCCCTCCCGCTCGGGCGTGCCCGCGATCAGCGCGATCTGGCGCCGCTGCAGGGCATCATCGGTGAGCGACACCGCCCCGGCATGGCGTTCGCCCGCGATCTCAAACCGGGTGACGCGGTTGCGCAGCTCGGCCGGAAGATCCAGCACCGCCTCGCTCCGCTCTGCCCCTTCGGCCAGCTCCACGGGCACCTCGGCCAGGGGGCGCGAAATCCCCGCCGGGTCCAGACCATGGGCGATGATGCTCAGGTCGCGCGCCGGGCCATCGGGCAATTGCTCAACGCTCAAGCTGATGGCGCCATCCTCGAACCGCGCGGGCCGCAGCACACGCAACGGCGCGTCCGATTGAAAGATTGTGACGGGGCCAAGCGCAGACAGGGCATCAAAGGCCTCCGCGCGTCCCGGGTGTTCGAGCCCATCGGTGACCCAGAAAACATCCAGCCCAGTATCAAGTCGCGTCTCTAGAGACCCGGCCCAGGTGGCGACCTCGTCCATTTGCGGCGGATAGGCCTGCGGAGTGAGAGACAGCAAACGCGCGACAGCCGCTTCCGCCGTTTGCAGACCCAACTCCCCCCCGGCGGGAAGATCGCTGAGGCTGACGAGGGCCACTGGGCGCCCATTGCGGCCCGCCTCTTCGATCAAAAGTTCGGCCCGGTCGAGCCGGTCCTGCCAGTCGCGGGCCGACGCCCATGAGGCATCCATCGCCACCAGCAGCGGGCCATCGCCATCGCGCGCCTCTTGTGGGTTGAGCACTGGACCGGCGAAGGCGACAATCGCCGCCGCCACGGCCAGCGCCCTCAAAAGCAACAGCCACCATGGCGTCTTGTCGCTTTCGCTGTCGTCATCTTGCAGACCCAAAAGCAGCGCCACACCGGGAAAGCGCCGCACGATGGGCGCGGGCGGCACAGCGCGCAGCAGCCACCACAGAACCGGCAACGCGATCAGGGCCAGAAGCAGCGCAGGTGTGGCAAAAGCCAGATTTGCAAACATTACCGCACCTTCTCCAAGGACGTGTAGAGCCAAAGCAGCGTCGCTTCGGGGGGCCTGTCGGTATGGTGGCAATGATAGCGCCAGCCGGTGCGGCGCGCGAGGGTCTGCAACGCCTCTTTGCGCTCGGCCAGGCGGTCGAGATAAGCGTCGCGTAGGGATTTTGCCTTGAGCGTTTCAAAGCGCACGGCGCCGCTCATGCTTTCGAAAACGGTGCGGCCATCGAAGGGAAAGACCTCCTCATCGGGGTCGAGGACCTGCACAACGCTGCCCTTGACCTCCCGGTCGGCGGCTTGGGTCAGGAAGCTCTCGACCGGGGCGAGGGGACCTAGGAAATCCGAGAACAAAACCGCGCGGCCACCTTCGGGCAAGATGCGCGGCTTGGGCGCGCCGTAATCCTCGCGCGTGTCGTGATCCATCAGCGCGGAGGCCAGGCGCATCAGCTGTGCCGAGCCCGAGCGCGGCGGCTCGGCCAGATGCGTCAGGCCCACCCGCTCACCACCCCGGATCGCCAAGATCGCAAGGCCCAGGGCCAGGGTTTGCGCACGGCGCAGCTTGGACGGGCGCGCCTTGCGGCCCTTGGCCGACCCGGTGAATGTCATCGATGCCGCCTCATCGACCCCGAGCATCAGGGCCTGCGCCGCCTGCCATTCCGTCTGTCGCACGAAGGTCGCATCCGCCCGGGCCGAGCGGCGCCAATCAATCGAGCGGTAGCTGTCGCCCATCTCGGTCGGGCGATATTGCCAGAACTCCGCGCCCACACCGGCGCGCCTCCGGCCATGCTCACCCAACATAACTGTATTGGCCAAATGCTGTGCATCGACCAGGAGTGCTGGCAGCCCGGCGGCGACCGTCTCAGACCGCAAGCGCAGGCTTTCGGGCGTATGGAGGGCCGTCTGGCTCAAGCGGCCGCCTCGATCCGCGTGACCCGCTCGGTCACCTGGTCGATCACATCCTCGAGCACGGCCCCCTCGGCCCGCGCCGCAAAGCTCAGCGCCATCCGGTGGCTCAGGACCGGGCGGGCCATCGCGGCCACATCATCCGCCGACGGCGACAAGCGACCATCGAGGAGTGCCATCGCGCGCACCGTGAGCATCATCGCCTGCGCGGCACGCGGACCGGGGCCCCAGGCGACGGTCTGGCGCACCAGATCGGGCGCCTCTTCGGCCTGCGGGCGACACGCGCGCACCAGATCGAGGATCAGCTCAACCACGCTTTCGCCCACGGGCATCTGGCGCACGATGCGCTGCGCCTCAATGAGGCGCTCGGGCGTGAAGACGGCACTGGCCTGGGCATCCTGCACTCCCGTCGTGGCCACCAGGATCCCACGCTCGGTGTCGCGGTCGGGATATTCGACGTCGATCTTGACCAGGAACCGGTCAAGCTGCGCCTCGGGAAGGGGATAGGTCCCCTCCTGTTCAATCGGGTTTTGCGTCGCCAGCACATGGAACGGGCGCGGCAGGGGTTTGTGATCGCCCGCCACGGTCACCTCCCGCTCCTGCATGGCTTGAAGCAAGGCCGATTGCGTCCGCGGGCTGGCGCGGTTGATCTCATCAGCCATCAACAACTGACAAAAGATCGGTCCTTCCAGGAAGCGAAACGACCGCGTCCCATCGGCAGCGGTCTCCAGCACCTCGGAGCCCAGAATATCGGCGGGCATCAGATCGGGCGTGAACTGCACCCGGTTCGTGCTGAGCCCCATCACGGTCGAGAGCGTGTCCACCAGAAGGGTCTTTCCCAGACCCGGCAGACCCATCAGCAAAGCGTGCCCTCCCGACAGCATCGCGGCCAGCGACAGGTCGACGACGGATTGCTGACCGATGATCTTGATCGCGATCGCTTCTTTGGCGCGGGCGAGGTCTTCGGCCAGGCGCTCGATATCGGCCACCAGGTCTTCGGGGGCGGGGGGCGCGGTCTCGGCCATGGCAAATCTCCGTGAAGCGAATATATCCATGGCAAGTAAAGCGAAGGGACGCGCGGACCACAAATGAACAAAAGGTCAAACGGACAAATCGACGTGACAGCAACCCCGCAGAGCCTGATGGATGCCGCGAAATCGGCCCAAAAGGACGGCAAGTTACCGCCGGTGCATCTCTGGAACCCGCCCTTTTGCGGCGATCTCGACATGGAGATTCGCCGCGACGGCACCTGGTTTTACGAAGGCACGCCCATTGGGCGACCCGCTTTGGTCAAACTGTTCTCGACGATCCTCAAGCGCGAAGGCTCTGATTACTTCCTGGTCACCCCGGTGGAAAAAGTCGGCATAAGGGTGGTGGACGCGCCCTTTGTGGCGGTCGATTTCGAGGCTGCGGGCGAGGGGCCAGACCAGATCATCACCTTCAAAACCAATGTCGGCGACGCGGTGATAGCAGGTCCGGAAAATGCGATCCGCGTGGTCCGAGACCCCAGCGGTGAGCCCTCGCCTTACGTGCATGTGCGCAGCGATCTGGAGGCGCTGATCGACCGCAAAAGCTTTTACCGGCTGGTCGATCTGGGAGAGGCCCACACCCATGAGGGCCAGGACTGGTTCGGGGTCTGGAGCGGCGGGGCGTTCTTTCCGATCATTCCGGTGGCTGAGTTGAGCCTTTAGGCGCGTCGGGCAGATCTCAGGGCCGCAGCCCGTGCCAGAGGATCGCCAACAGCTTGAGCGGCCCTGGGCGGGCCTGAAACCGGGTGAGTGCGCGCGCCACCTTTGCTTGGCGGCGGTGGCTGGGCAGCCAGGCGGGCTTGGGCACCAGCGCGTATTCCCTGCCCAAAAGGCCACGCGGAAAGGGCCGAAAGGCGCCCCAAATCACAGTCCGCTCGACCCCGTCCAGCATCAGCGCGTTGTGCACTTTGCCGATGCCTGAGCCCACATCGTCGAGGCTATGGCCGGGAAACGCGCCCCAGGGCGCTGTCGGCACGACAAAGGCGCTGCCGGTCCAATCGTTCACGCCGATGATCCCATAGCGCAGCTGCGTGATCAGCGTCTCGATATAGGCCCGCCCCAGGCGCCTGAGCGTGGCGGGATCGATGATAATATTGGCGCCCAGCGTCCCCGCAAGCTCGGTATTGGCCAGCAGGATCGCGGCCTTGAGGAAGGCCGCCGGGTCCCTCTCGTCGATCTCATGCAGAGCCAAAGCCGGGCCAAAGACCTCCTCAGTCCCCACATCAGGATCGTCGTTGAGCCGTGTGAGGGGGATATCCGGGCCGGGCGCGCGGGCGACGCTGTCTTCCGTATGGCGGGCGAAGGCCTTAACGCGGTCATCCGCCCCGGGATAGTAGGGCGCGCGGGTTTGCCGGGCCAAAACGCTTCTGAGCGCCTTGAGCAAAGCAGGCGTGCCCCCCCAACCCTTGGGCAGGATCAGAACCTGGCTCGCCACGCAATTGAAGCCCGAATTGTGCATCTTCTGAAGCGCGATCTGCTCGGCCTGATAGGCGATGTCGGCCGCGCTCCAATCGCCCGGCACCACGATGGTCGGCGAGACTGCGCCGAGCTCGGAGGTGATGGGCCGCGGGTTCACCAGCGTGCCATTGGCTTTGTTGGCCGCCTGCGACGCCGCCTCCCCCCAGACGATGCGGTCATGGGTGGTTTGCGCGCCGGTGATGTGCAGGCTGTCGACGAGGGGATGCGTTGAGGCAAACGCGCCCAGCGCCCCGTCCCCCGTCACGATCCTAAGCGCGTCGACCTCGATCAGGGGCCGGAACGCGGCCTCGAAATAAGGCGCAAGATAGGCGTTGACCGGGTTCATCTTGAGCAGGACAACCTCGTTGTCATTGAAGAGCTTGTGCAGCACATCGAGCGGTGTGATCGCGGCGATATTGCCCGCGCCGAGCACCAAGCAGACCGCGCCATCCCCGCTTGGTCCATTCTCATAGAGCTTCGCGGCCCCCGCCCGCATGTCCTCGGGGCTCTGCCCGGGTTCGAGCCAGACATCGACCGTTGAGCCGGAAAACACGATCCGGTCGAAAAGGCCTGCCGGGCGCACGCGCAGGGCCGTTTGGCCATTGTCCAGGCGGCGCACCGGCATCCCATCGAGATACCGCTTGCCCGGCAGCCGGCTGAGCGTGGCGATGAGCGCGTCAATCGCGGCCAGGACGGCATACGGGCCCGAAAACCACTCCTCCCCCACGATAGGATCGCTTGGGGTCAGCAGCTTTTTGCGCGCGGCGGTTGCCGCCCACCCCTCTGCCACGTCACCTAGGCGCGCATGGCAGTCCTGCAAAAGCTTGATCCGGCGAGGGACGGGCAACTCGGCCCAACTGCCTTTGGCGGCGGCTAGCTCTCGGAGAGCCGTCTCGGTCAGCTCTTGGTCAAGCTCTGCGGGATTATCCAGCATGGATGTAGGCCCCCTCTTCCTGATGGGCGGCTTTGATGAGATCGGCGGCCTTTTCGGCGATCATGATGGTGGGCGCATTGGTGTTGCCCGAGATGATACGCGGCATGACCGACGCATCCACGACCCTGAGCCCGTCCATCCCACGCACCCGCAATTCAGGGTCGACCACGGCCATCTCATCGCGCCCCATCTTACAGGTCCCCACGGGGTGATAGATCGTGTCGGCCCGGGCGCGGATGAACTTGGCCCAATCCTCACGGGTCTCGTTTTTCTCCGAGCCGAACAGCTCCCGCGCGCGGAAAGGTGCCATCTCGTGGCTGCGCATCATCTCGGCGGTGATCTGCACGCCGCGAATAAGCACGTCGAGATCGGCCGGATCGCGCAAATAGGCCGGATCGATCCCGGGCGCAGCCATCGGATCGGCCGATTGCAGGAACACTTCGCCGCGGCTTTTGGGATGCAGGTTGCAGACATGGCAGCTGTAGCCATGCCCGGCATGCAGTTTGCGGGCGTGGTCATCGACGATGCCGATCACGAAATGGAGCTGGAGGTCTGGATCCGGCAGGCTCGGGTCGGATTTGAGAAACGCGCAACCCTCTGCCATGGGCGAGGCAGCCATCGACGGCTCCCCCCGGCTCCAGGCGCGGATATGGCCGATCATATCGAGACCGGCCCGCAGCCCGATGCCGAAATTGTCCCGGTCCTTGGAGGTATAGCCCAGGATCACGTCGAGATGGTCCTGCAAGTTCTGCCCGACGCCCGGGGCTTCATGGCACACAGCAATGCCGTGCGGTTCGATATCTTCCGGCCGCCCGATGCCGGACAGCTGCAAAAGCTGCGGCGAGCCGAAAGCGCCGGAGGCCACGATGACCTCACGATGGGCACTGACCCGCCGGCGCCCGCCGGGGTCGCGATAGATCAGCCCTGTCGCGCGCTTGCCCTCCAGCACGATCTGACAGGCGCGGGCCTGGGTGATCACGGTCAGGTTCGGCCGGTCCAGATGCGGCAGCAGGTAGCCGGCGGCGGCCGAGCAGCGCTCCCCGATCTTGGCGGGGTCATGGAATTGCGTGACTTGATAAAGGCCCGCGCCCTCGATCTCTCCGGTGTTGAAATCCTCGCGCGCGCGCAGCTGCATCGCCTCTGCCGCCTCAAGGAAAGCCCCTGTAACCCGGCGCGGCGCGCGCTGATCTGAGACCTGAAGCGGGCCGCCCGTGCCGTGAAAGTCATCGCCGCCGCGCACGTTGTTCTCAGCGCGTTTGAAATAGGGCAGCACACTATTCCAGTCCCAGCCGTCACAGCCCAGATCGGCCCAGCCGTCGTAGTCGCCTTTCGTCCCGCGCGTGTAGAGCATGGCGTTGATCGCGCTCGACCCGCCCAGCGCCCGACCCCTCGGCTGATAGGCGCGGCGCCCGTTCAGACCCGGCTGCGGCACCGAGGAAAACGCCCAATTGTTGATCGGGGGGCGCCCGGGCAGCATCGCCACGACACCGACCGGCAGGCGCACCAGGATGCCGTTACCGCCGCCCCCGGCCTCGATCAGGCAGACACTGACGGCAGGATCTTCGCTGAGCCGGGCGGCCAGGACCGATCCCGCCGAGCCGCCGCCCGCGATGACATAGTCGAATGATCTGGCCATGGGCCTCCTCCCGAGCTGGCTGTTCGACGGGCATCAAACCCTCCGACGCTTGCTCACGCTATCTGGGCGAGAAAGGTCTAGGATGTCAAAATCTCGATCAAATAAGGCGTGCCCATGCTCACTGCCCGGCCCAGCGCGTCTTCGAGCGCGTCGGTGCCCACGATCCGCTCCGACGGCATCCGGTAGGCGGCGGCGATCCGGGTGAAATCCGGCGGCGAAGGGTCGACACCAATCGCTGTGATCCCCTGATCGACCATGTAGGTCTCGATCTCCTGGTAGCCTTTGTTGTTCCAGACGAGGAAAATCACCGGCGTGGCCTCATCCATGGCGGCACCGAGCTCCGCCAAGCAGAATTGAAGCCCGCCATCGCCTGTCAGGCAGATAACCGGCGTGTCCGGATCGCCCAGGGCCGCGCCAATGGCCGCCGGTGGGCCGTAACCCAGGGCGCCATAGCCCGTTGCGGCGTTGAACCAGCGGCTCGGGCCCGACGGTCCGAAATAGAGATTGCCCGCATAGGTCAATTGCGTGGAATCGCCTACCATCCGACAGCCGGGAACAGCCGCCGAGACCCGCTCCAACACGTCGATCAAAGCGTCGTAGCCTTCCGGCAGATCGGCCCGAGCCGCCTGGCGCGCAGCCTCGGCCCGGGCGGCGCCCGAGGGCGTGTGCGCAGCGTCCGGCAGATGCGCCTGCAGCGCTTGCAGAAAGAGCCCGGCATCCGCCAAGAGCCCATCCCCGCTGACCACGCCCCGGCTGAGCTGCGCCGGGGAGGTATCGACCCGGATAAGCCGCTTGAGATCGGGAAAGCCCAGATCGCGGTACATGTCGTAATCCGTAGGACCGAACTGTGTGCCCAGGGCCAAAACGGCATCGGCCTCGGCCAAAAGCGTCCGCACCGATGGCAAGCTGGGGCTGGCGGGCACATCGAGCGAGTGCCCCGCCATCAGACCGCGCCCGTTGACTGTGCTGATCACCGGCGCGTCCAGTCGCTCGGCGACGCGCTGCAAAACCGCGCCCGCGCCCCGCGCCCCGCCTCCGGCAAGGATGACCACACTTTCAGCCGTATTGAGCGTAGCGGCGGCCCTCTCAAGATCCTGCGGATGGGGCGCCAGGGGATGCAGCGCGGCAGGCTCAGTCCCAGAGGTCGGCGCGGCAGGCGCCGCGGGCAGGCTCATCACGTCGATCGGGATGTCGATATGCACCGGACCGGGCCGCTCGTTGAGCATGGCGTGAAAGGCCCGCGAGACCACGCGCTCCAGGTCTTCAGGGCGGCGGACCACCAGGCTGAGCTTGGCGACACTGGCCAGGGTCGCGGCCTGATCGGGCAATTCATGCAAAAGGCCGTCCTCGCGCCCGTGGCTTTCGACCGGATTCACACCCGAGATGATCAGCATCGGGATCCCATCGGCGCGCGCCTGAGCCATCGGTGTGATCGCATTCGTCACGCCCGGCCCAGTGATCAAGAAACACACGCCCGGTTTGCCCGAGGCGCGGAAATAGCCGTCGGCCATGAACCCGGCATCGGCCTCATGGCGCGGTGTGACGTGGCGGATGCCCGAGCCCGCCAGACCACGGTAAAGCTCCACCGTATGCACGCCCGGAATGCCGAAGACCGTGTCGACGCCCCGCGCCTCCAGCAATCCGATCAGAGCTTCCCCCAGGGTCATGGCGCCACCTCATTGCCGATTTCGCGACCCGCGCGAAACAGGACTTCGGTTTCAGGTCACTCGACGGCGCAAACGGCCGTGATTTCCTTTGGCTTATCGCCATAGGCTTCTTGGAGCCAGGGCCAGGAGGGGCAGAGGTGCATTTTGGATTGAGCGATGAGCAGGAGATGATCGTCTCGACAGTGCGCAGCTTTGTCGAGAATGAGATTTATCCGCATGAGCAGCTGGTCGAAAAAACCGGTGAAGTGCCCGATGATCTGGCCCAGGAGATCAAACGCAAGACCCTCGATCTGGGCTTTTACGCCTGCAACTTTCCCGAAGAGGTGGGCGGTGCGGGGTTGAGCCATATCGAGTTCGCTCTGGTCGAGCGGGAGCTTGGCCGTGGCTCCATGGCGCTGACGCATTTCTTCGGGCGTCCGCAGAATATCCTGATGGCCTGCGAAGGCGCGCAGCGCGAGCGCTACCTCCTACCGGCGGTGCGAGGGGAGCGGATGGACGCGCTGGCCATGACCGAACCTGAGGCAGGCTCGGATGTCCGTGGCATGAAATGCACCGCGCAACGCGAGGGCGGCGATTGGGTCGTCAACGGCTCAAAGCACTTCATCTCCGGCGCCGATCATGCCGATTTCTTCATCGTTTTCATCGCCACAGGCGTCGATGACACGCCCAAAGGCCCGAAAAAGCGCATCACCTGTTTCCTGGTCGATCGCGGCCATCCCGGCTTTGAGGTGCGCGACGGCTATGCGTCAGTCAGCCACCGGGGCTACAAAAACTGCATCCTGGATTTCGACAATTGCCGACTGCCGGACGCCCAGGTTTTGGGCGAGGTCGATGGCGGTTTCGCGGTGATGAACGAATGGCTCTATGCCACGCGGATCACAGTCGCCGCGATGAGCGTGGGGCGCGCGCGGCGCTGTTTCGACATGGCCGTGGGTTACGCCGCCGAACGCAAGCAATTCGGCCAACAGATCGCCAAGTTCCAGGGCGTGAGCTTTCAGATCGCCGATATGATCACCGAGATCGACGCGGCCGATTGGCTGACGCTGGCCTCTGCCTGGCGCCTCGACCAGAGCCTGCCCGCCAACCGGGAGATCGCCAGTGCCAAGCTTTACGCGACCGAGATGCTGTCCCGGGTGACCGATGCGACGCTGCAGATCTACGGCGGGATGGGCCTGATGGACGACTTCCCGATCGAGCGGTTCTGGCGCGATGCCAGGGTCGAGAGGATCTGGGACGGCACCAGCGAGATCCAACGCCACATCATCAGCCGTGACCTGTTCCGGCCGCTGGGCGCCTGAGGGGCGCGATGAAGCCGATTGTCGAGATCAGATATTGCATCGGGTGCAATTGGCTGTTGCGGGCGGGCTGGATGGCGCAGGAGCTGTTGCAAACCTTCGGCGCTGATCTTGAGCGCGTCAGCCTGATCCCGGACGACACCGGCGGAGTTTTCACGGTCCGCGTCGGCGATGTCGTCATCTGGGATCGCAGCCGCGACGGAGGCTTTCCCGATGCCCGTGCCCTGAAAACGCGTCTGCGCGATACCATCGAGCCCACGCGCGACCTGGGTCATCTGGATCGCGAATAGCCATGCTCGACCGCCTGCTCAAACCCCGCAGCATTGCCGTGATCGGCGGCGGTGTCTGGTGCGGAAATGTTATAGAAGAATGCCGCAAGATCGGCTTTGAGGGCGCGCTCTGGCCGGTGCATCCGAACAAGCCAAGCGTCGCCGGGATAGACGCCTATCCGACCGTTGAGGCCTTGCCCGAGGCGCCGGACGCGGCCTTTATCGGCGTCAATCGCGAGACCACCGTGGAGATCGTGCGCGCACTCGCCACGCGCGGTGCGGGTGGCGCGATCTGTTTCGCCTCGGGCTTTCGGGAGGCGTCGGGCGAGAGTGATCAGGCCGATGCGCTGCAAAACGCGCTGATCGCAGCGGCGGGCGAGATGCCTATTATTGGGCCCAATTGCTATGGGCTGATCAATGCGCTCGATGGCGTGGCGCTTTGGCCAGATCAACACGGGGCGCGACGGGTGGACAGCGGTGTCGCTCTGATCACCCAATCCTCAAACATCGCCATTAACCTGACGATGCAAAAGCGTTCATTGCCAATTGCTTACGTCCTGACGGCGGGCAATCAGGCGCAGCGCGACATTGCCGAGCTTGGCATCGCGGCGCTGGAGGATACTCGGGTCACCGCCCTTGGGCTACATATCGAGGGGATCAAAGATCTGCGCCGTTTCGAGGTGCTGGCCGCACGCGCGCGCGATCTCGGCAAATCCATCGTGGCGCTCAAAATCGGCGCGTCCGAGCACGCGCAGGAGGCCACGATCTCCCACACGGCGTCGCTCGCCGGAAGTGACGCGGGCGCCCGCGCGCTCTTTCGCCGTCTGGGCGTGGCGCAGGTCGAAAGTCTGGCAGAGCTGCTTGAGACGCTGAAGCTGTTGCACGTGACGGGCCCGCTGAGCTCTGACCGGATCGCGTCAATGTCGTGCTCGGGCGGTGAGGCCAGTTTGGTTGCCGATACCGCGCTGCCGCGGCACTTGCGCTTTCCGCCCCTGGACCCGAGCCAGAAAGAGGCGCTGCGCGCAGTGCTCGGGCCTCGGGTCAGGCTGTCAAACCCGCTCGATTACCACACTTATATCTGGGGCGATTTGGCCGCGACGACGGCGTGTTTCACGGCGCTTATGCGGGGCGATCTCGCGCTCGGCTGTGTGATCCTGGACCTGCCGCTGCAAGAGGGCGCGGATATTTCGCTCTGGCGTCAGGTGATCGACGCTGCCGCCGCGACGAGAGACGCGACCGGCGTGCCGATGGCGATCGTGGCGAGCCTGACCGAAACGCTCCCTGAAGAGGTCGCGCGGGAGGCGATGGCGCTTGGTCTGGTTCCGCTTTGCGGCTTGCAAGAGGCGATGGCCGCGATCGAGGCCGCCGCCTGGCTTGGCCGCGAGAGAGCAGCCCCCGACGCGCTGTTTTTGCCAGCAACGCCGGAGGCGAGCACCACGACGCGCATCCTCACCGAAGCCGAAGCCAAGGCCGCTTTGGGCGAATATGGGCTCACGGTGCCGAAATCGCGGCGCGTGAAATTAGCCGATCTGGCCGCTGCCTGCCAGGCGCTCTCGCCGCCCTTTGCGCTTAAGGCCGAAGGTGTCGCGCATAAGACCGAAGCGGGGGCGGTCGCCTTGAACCTCGAGACGTCCGAGGCGGTCAGGTCCGCAGCAGAGCGCATGCAGGCGGAGAGCTTTCTTCTAGAAGAAATGGCGGTGGGCAAAGTCGTCGAGCTCCTGCTCGGCATCCGCCGCGATCCCGCTCATGGCTTTGTCCTGACCCTTGGCGCCGGAGGGACCCTGACCGAGCTTTGGCGTGACACGAGCACGCGTTTGCTACCGGTCGGCCCGGATGAGATCGCGCGAGCCCTATCCGAGCTGCGCATCTGGCCTCTGATCCAGGGCTATCGTGGCGCGCCGCCGGCCGATCTGGCCGCGATCACACGCGCCGTCCTCGCCTTCCAAGATTTCGCCGCTGACCATCGCGACACGCTTTGGGAGGCGGAAATAAACCCATTGCTTTGCGTGCAAGATGGCGCAATCGCTGTCGATGCCCTGATCCGATTGGAGGAGCCCGATGCCTGACACCCCCTTGAGAACCGAACGTCGCGGCGCCGTCCTTGAGGTCACGCTAGACCGGCCCAAGGCGAACGCCATCGATCTGGCCACCAGCCGGATCATGGGCGAGATCTTCACCGAGTTTCGCGATGATCCCAGTTTGCGCGTCGCGCTTCTGACCGGCGCGGGCGAGAAATTCTTCTGCCCCGGTTGGGATCTCAAAGCCGCCGCTGAGGGCGACGCGGTCGACGGGGATTACGGCGTGGGCGGCTTCGGCGGCCTGCAAGAGCTGCGCGGCCTCAACAAGCCGGTGATCGTGGCCGTGAATGGGATTTGCTGCGGCGGCGGGCTCGAACTGGCATTGTCGGGCGACATCATCCTGGCGGCGGAACAAGCAAGCTTTGCCCTGCCGGAGATCCGCTCGGGCACGGTGGCCGATGCCGCCTCGATCAAACTGCCCAAACGCATGCCCTATCACATCGCCATGGAGATGCTGTTGACCGGCCGCTGGCTTGAGGCCGAGGAGGCCGCGCGGTGGGGCCTCGTGAACCAAATCCACGCCTCGGACAAATTGATGGAGGCCGCCCGCGCGATGGCCGACCTCATCGCCTCAGGACCGCCCCTGGTCAACGCCGCAATCAAGGAAATCGTGCGCGAGGCCGAGGATATGAAGTTCCAAGACGCGCTTAACAAAATCACCAAGAGCCAATTCGCCACGGTGGAGACGCTCTACCGATCAGAAGACCAATTGGAAGGGGCGCGCGCCTTCGCCGAAAAGCGCGATCCCGTTTGGAAAGGGAAGTAACGATGCCGCTGACCATGAGCCGAGAGGTTTTCATCACCTGCGCCGTCACCGGCTCGGGCAGCACCCAAGACCGGTCCGAACACGTCCCCCGCTCGCCCGCACAGATCGCGGACAGCGCCATCGCGGCGGCCAAGGCGGGGGCGGCAATCGTCCATTGCCACGTCCGCGATCCCGAAACGGGTGTGCCCTCGCGCCGCTTGGACCTCTACCGCGAGATGACCGACCGGATCCGCGCCGCGGACATCGACGTTGTGCTCAACCTCACCGCGGGCATGGGCGGCGATATGGTCTTTGGGCCGACCGACGCGCCCCTCCCGCTGCAGGCCGGGACCGACATGATCGGCGCGGCGGAGCGTGTCGCCCATATCGCGGAGTGTCGCCCGGAGATCTGCACGCTCGACTGCGGGACGATGAACTTCGCCGAGGCCGATTACGTGATGACCAACACACCCGGCATGCTGCGCGAGATGGGCAGGGTGATGACCGAGATGGGCGTGAAACCGGAGATTGAGGCCTTCGATACCGGCCATCTTTGGTTCGCCAAGCAATTGGTCGAGGAGGGTGTGCTGCAAAGTCCGGGCCTGGTGCAATTGTGCATGGGCGTGCCCTGGGGTGCGCCGGATGACCTCAACACCTTTATGGCGATGGTCAATAATGTGCCCAGCGACTGGACGTTTTCGGCCTTCTCGCTCGGGCGCAATCAGATGGCCTATGCCGCGGCCGCCATCCTGGCGGGCGGGCATATTCGCGTGGGGCTCGAAGACAATCTGTGGCTCGGCAAGGGGGTGCTGGCGACGAATGCACAGCTGGTCGAGCGGGCTGTGGGCATCGCCGAGGGGATGGGCGCGCGCGTGCTGGGCCCAGGCGAAGTGCGCGAGAAGCTCGGCCTAAGCAAAAGGGCACCCACATGAAGGCCGCGATCATCGGCGGAGGCGTGATCGGCGGCGGCTGGGCCGCGCGGTTTTTGCTCAATGGCTGGGACGTCGCGGTCTTTGACCCGGACCCAGAGGCGGCGCGCAAGATCGAGGAGGTTCTGGCCAATGCCAAGCGCGCCTTGCCCGGCCTCTATGACCGACCCCTGCCCGCCCCCGGTTCGCTTTCGGTCGGCGATGACCTGGCCCGGGTGGTCGAAGGCGCAGCGTGGATCCAGGAAAGCGTGCCCGAACGCCTCGACCTCAAGCACCGCGTCTATGCCGACCTTCTGGCCTTGGACCCGGCGGAGGCGGTCATCGCGTCCTCCACCTCCGGCTTCAAACCCTCCGAACTCAACGCCGAGGGCAGCCGCGTGATCGTGGCCCACCCCTTCAACCCGGTCTACCTACTGCCCCTGGTCGAGTTGGTCGGCGCGTCCCAGATTTGCGCCAAGGCGGCCGCGCATCTCACCGGGATCGGCATGTACCCCCTAATACTGCGCCAGGAGATCGACGCGCATATCGCCGACCGGTTTCTCGAGGCCGTGTGGCGTGAGGCGCTCTGGCTGATCAAGGACGGCATCGCGACGACTGAGGAAATCGACGAGGCGATCCGAATGGGCTTTGGCTTGAGATGGGCGCAGATGGGCCTCTTTGAGACCTACCGGATCGCGGGTGGTGAGGCGGGGATGGCGCATTTCCTGGCGCAGTTCGGCCCAGCGCTGAAATGGCCCTGGACCAAATTGATGGATGTGCCCGAGCTCGACGCGGACCTCGTCGCCACCATCGCCGGGCAATCGGACGCGCAATCGGGGCATTTAAGCATAAGGGAGCTTGAGCGCCTGCGCGACGATAACCTGGTGGCAATCATGCGCGCGCTCAAACGGACCCGAAGCGGCGCGGGCCAGGTGATCAAGACGCATGAGGCGGGTCTGGAGCTGCCTCGGGCCGAGCCCCTGCCTGTGACCGCCGATCAGAGGGTGCCCGAAAGCTGGACGGATTATAACGGGCACATGAACGAGACCCATTACCTAGAGCTGGGCTCCTACGCCTCGGACCGCTTCATGGCGCTGATCGGTGCGGATGAGGCCTATATTGCCGGGGGCCTGAGCTATTTCACGGCCGAAAGCCATGTCCGCTATTTGGGTGAGGTCAAAGCGGGGGAGCGGATCTGGGCCACGACCCAGGTTCTCGGGGCCGAGGGCAAGAAGCTGCATCTGTTTCACCAGATCTGGCGCGGGGAGGGAGACCTTGCGGCGCAGGTGGAGACGATTCTCTTGCATGTGGATCTGAGCACGCGAAAAAGCTGTCCTCCGGCTGAACAAGTGGCCCTGGCCTTGGCGCAGTACGCCGACGCGCATCGACATTTACCCCGCCCCGAAGGTGTGGGCCGCTTTGTCGGTCAGCGGCCCTGAAAATGGGCCAGTTTAGAATTATTCTATTTTTGCTTTGATTTCAGGCGGATGGTCGGGCGCCGCGCAAAACCTGATCCGTTTGATCGGGTTTAAATACCCGAGTAAATCTCTCAACTATATGTTTTTATTGAATTATTTTTTGACAATCACACGAGGGCACATATATGACCCCTACACGCGAACATCGGGTCTCAGCCAGGTTTACCCCAGCAAGGCCCCCGAAGTTATCGAGAGGAAACGATATGGCCACCACAGCTTGTAAAGCTTGCGCATTTTTCAACAGCCAAGCCGTTGAGACAGCAAATGCCGGCCGGTGTCATTTCAATCCGCCTATGCCGACCCCGGAAGCCAGCAACCGCGCCGCTTGGCCGGTCGTCAGCGCAGAGGATTGGTGCAGCCGTTTCGAAGCCCAGGCAGGTTAACCCACCCAAGCTTCTGACAGATCACGTCACGGAACGGGGGCAGCGTTTTGCGCTGCCCTTTTTCGTGAGCCACCTTTGGGCGCATAATAGGGCCATCTTCGGAATGCACTGTTAGGGCGCCCCGCCTTAAACCTGAGACACGAAATACCCTGCCGCGCGGCGCGCTCTCGGGACATTTCGGTCACGTCATGTTTCAAGTTAAAGGCGGAACGCTTTAGGGTTCAGCGGCCAGGATATGCCGCGCGATGGCAAGACCGCTTTCAAAGGCGGCCTCGACCCGCGCCGCCAGGCACCAATCGCCCCCGCAGTAGATCCGCCCACCACGGCTTTGCGCGAAGTCCCGGCCCAAAGCGTTGCGCACCGCCGCATAGCGCCAGCGATGGGCCACTGCATGGATCAGCGCGGCGCGATCAATGCCCAAGCGCGCGCAAAACTCCGCCGTCAGAGCTTGCGCGATCTCGTCCATCTCAAGCTCAAGATGACGCGCGCTCCATTCGGGGCTGGCATGGGCAACCCAACTTTCGGCCTGCCCGGGGCGACCGGGCTTGGACGTGTCACGGGCCAGCCAAGACAGCGCCTCCTCCGGCTCTCGCTGACTATCGGGGAGGTCGGGCCGGGGTAGCTCAAGCGCTGCCATGAGGGTCAGGCAGGGGTCATACGTGACGCGGCCTAAAGCGGCGGTCAGATCGGCGTCATCCGCGATCAGCGGGATCATCTGCGGCGCGGGGAGCGTTGAGACGACCAGATCGAATACCTCGGCCTCCTCTCCCACATGGACCGTCACTGTATCGTACGTTTCCTGCACCGCCGTGACATGCCGCGACTGGGTCACATCAAGGCCATGCGCCAGGTATTTGGCCAAGGCCGACATACCGGGCGTCCCGACCCAGCGGGTCTTGGAGGGGTGCCCGGGCCAGGTCGCGACGGCCCCCGCCTCCGCCGCCTCGGACAGGACCGCCTGAAACGCCTCGGATTTCGCGGTGACATATTGCGCGCCATGGTCGAATTGCAGACCGCCCTCGGCCCGGCGCGTGGCACAGCGCCCGCCAACACCGCGCCCCTTGTCCCAGATCACCACGCTATGGCCCGCCGCACGCAATTCTCGCGCACAGGTCAGGCCAGCGACGCCTGCGCCGATCACGCAAATGCTCTGCGTCATTGCGGCTCGGCCAGGTGTCGCTCCAGCAGCTCGGCCACGGGCACATGGGCCTGAAGCTTGGCGGCAAGCAAAAAGATGCCCGCGAATTTTCGTTGGAGAAACAGCACGTCAATCGGCAGCGGCGGCGGGATAAAGCCATCCCGGCTCAGCGCCTCGCCCTCGCGGTTCATCGCGCGTGAGAGCTCTGGATCGCCAAAGGCGTAGAGCGGCGACCGCGTGATCGCGCCAAATACCAGCTCCATCATGTCGAGGATCCGCTCCGCGTGGCGCGTCTCAGCGCTCTCGAGAAAAAAGCCGATCTCAATGGCCGCTTCCCTCAGCGCCGCGCGGTCATGGCTCAGCCCCGCGCGCATCAGACGGCGGTATTGCGCGACAAGCGTCTCGCCCAGATGCCGTGTGGCGCCGAAATCCAAGAGGATCAGTTGCTCGGTGTCGGGATCAAACCGGTAATTGGCGAAATTGGGATCGGTCTGCATCAGGCGAAACTCGAAAAGCTCACGCAGCATCAGATCGACCAGATCGCTGGCCATCCGGTCCCGCGCGACCTGATCCAGGGCCACGGCGCCTTCGATGTCACGGCTCGGCAGATAGGTCATGGTCAGGATATTGCGCGTCGACCAATCGGCGTGAAATTCCGGCAGGCTATATCGCGCATCCCCCTCCAAGAGCGCGCGAAACCGCTGTAGATGCTCGGCTTCGGCGGCGTAATCGGTCTCCTCGTGGAGTTGCTTGCGGGCCTCCTCGACATAGTCGTCGATCTCGAAACCCTTGGGGAGAAGGCCCGAGATCCGGATCAAGGCGGCGACATTGGCGACATCGCTGTCGATGCTTTTAGCGACGCCGGGATATTGCACCTTCACCGCCACATCGCGCCCGTCTTTCAGCTTGGCGCTATGGACCTGACCGATGGAGGCGGCCGCGATCGGGCGCACATCGAAATGCGCGAATTCCTGAAGCCAGCCCTGCGGCCACTCCGCCGCGAGAACCTGCTTGAGCTGGGCGGGCGGCATGAAATCCGCCTGCGCCCTGAGCCGCGCCATGATCCGCGAAAGCTCTGGCGGCAGCACCTCACCGGTATCCATCGAAATCAGCTGTCCCAGCTTCATCGCCGCGCCGCGCATCCGCGCCAATTCGTCGGCGATTCGCTCCACATTGGAGGGCTTGAGCAGCAGATCCCGCATCGAGGGGCGCTGCCCTTTGGAGTAGCTGACCACACCAGACAGCGCCATATTTCCGGCCACACCGGCAGCCATGGAGCCTATGCGCGAAAGACGCGCGAGCCGGCGCGCGGGGACGGGGACGGCGCGGCCGAAGGGAGTTTCATCATTCATAAGAGGCAGATAGCGGGAGGCCGAACTGTTGCAAGCCACGCGCAAGCCGAAGACGCGGCCCGCATGCGCCACGGAGGCCTAGCTCGCCTTACGCGCACGCAATTCGCGGACCACATCGGGCAACTCTTCAAGCGGCACAGGCGGCGACAGCAAAAAGCCCTGCCCCTGCTCGCAGGATCGCGCCTTGAGCCACCGCACATGGTCATCGGTTTCGATCCCCTCTGCCATAGCGACGACCCCAAGCTCATCAGCGAGTTTGATGATCATCTCGATCATCGGAGCCGACCCGGGCAGAGAGGCGAGGTAGGACCGGTCGATCTTGACACCCTTAAGCGGAAGATCAGGCAAAGAGGCGAGATTGGAATGGCCCGCACCGAAATCATCCATAACGACATGAAAGCCCAAGCTTCGGATCGCCCGTAGCCGCGCGCTAACGCGCTCGATATCGCCGGTCAGCGCCACCTCCGACATCTCCAGCTCGATCCGGTCGGCGATAAAGTCGGGGTGTTTCGAGGTCTCGGTCAAGAAGTCGAAGAACCGTTCACTCTGAAACAGCCTAGCATGGAGATTGACCGCCAAAGAAATGCTCAAACCGCCATCGCTCCAGGCTTTGGCCTGGGTGACAGCCATTTCAATCGTCAGGCGACCCAGCTCTTGGGTGAGGCCCGCATCCTCGATGATCGACAAAAAATCCTCAGGCGCCAGCATGCCATGCTCAGGATGCTCCCAGCGCAGCAGCGCCTCGGCCGAGACCACGTCCTGCGTGCTCAGATCAACGCGCGGCTGGAAGTGATAGCTCAGCCGTCGCTCCGCGATCGCGGATCTCAAATCGCTCTCAAAATCGCGTCGCCGCTCAAAACGCTGGCGCAGCTCGGCGCCGAAGATCACCGCGCGATTGCGCCCGGCCTTTTTCGCCTCATAGAGCGCGAGATCCGCCTCCCGTTGCACATCGTGGTAGGATTGGCGCCGCGGATTATAGTGCGCGGCGCCAACGCTGATCGAAACCGCAAGGCTTGTATCGCCATGTTGCACGGGCTGGCTGACAGCCCTTTGCAGCGCCTCAGTGCGCCGGGACAGATCGTCGACGTTGTCAAGCTCTGGGAACACCACGACGAACTCATCGCCGCCGAGCCGCGTCAGCACACCGTCATCGCCCAAGGCCTGGTGGCAGCGGTCGACCACAGCCTTGAGCACCGTATCCCCGGCCTCATGACCGAAATTGTCGTTGATCCCTTTGAAGCGGTCCAAATCGAAATACAGCACCCCGCTGCTGGTCCCGGGCATGGTCGATAAACGCTCAAAATAGCGGTGCAGGAAAAAGCGGTTGAAAGCGCCGGTGAGTTGATCGCGTTCGGCAAGAAAACGGGCATGATCGCGGGCGTCTTTCAGCGCGCTGACATCGTTTGTGGTCACCAGGATCGCCGGATCACCGGTCAAAGCATCCTTCGACAGCTTGGCCGAAAGCTCATGCCATCGCGGCCCATGCGCCGTGGCGACACGGGCGATCTCACGGTATTGCTGTAGGCGGTCGAGCTCGAACATCATAAGCGTGTGATCGGCCTCATCGATGAACAGATCGCGAAAGTTCTCAAACCTGTGCCCGAATGTCTCGCGCGCCGCCGCATTCAAAAACAGGGGCTTTCCGCCCAGCGAGAATAGCAGAACCATGATGTCGGCATGAAGCAGCGCTTCTACGCTGCGCAAACTGTCGGTGGGCAGGTCGTCGCGCTGCAGCGCTTCGCATTGCATCCCGACCCGGCCACCCGGGAGGGGATAGTGGCGAAACCAGATCAAAACATGTTTGGGCTGACCGTCGGGATAGACCGTCCACATCTCGCGAAAAGACGGATCACCGGCTTGGAAATCGCTTTTGTATTGCTGCAACCGGTCGCGCACCGCCGGAGACATATCTTTGCTCAGATCCCGGGCGCGCAGATCGGCCTCTGTCCGTGCGTTCCAAAAGTCGCAGGCTGCGGCATTGGCCAATACGATGCGAGCCGCGTCGATGTCATAGACCCAAACCGGGGTCCGCAACCGGCGTGCCAAAGCAAAGGCTTCACCCGCTTCGCCGTGCGCTGCGCCCTCTAATTCGGCGCCGACGCTGTTGGCCAAATCGCCCGTCATGCACTACCGGTCTTTCAAGCCCGAGACCGCGCGCAATCCGCAACGCCGCTTGGGGAAAATTGAACACGCCCGCGCAAGATCGGCGCGGGCTCAAGAGCGCTCAGCGATAAAGCAGGACGGATAAGGGGCGCTTAACGAAGAGGCTACAATTCGCGAGACCTGGGCCTAAAGAAGGATCAATTCTTCCGATAAAGTCTCAAGTCCATCCAACTCGGCGGAGAGCCGCTCAAGAAAACCGTCGAGACCCAAGGCAGCGGGCAGTCCAGTATGGGCGTCCAATCGGATCTCGCGCGGCTCCTCCATCGCCTCCAGGAACCGGTTGAGCGCCGCGATAACCCCCGCACGGGGCGGATGGGCCAACATTATGGCATGGGCAAGCACCGCCGCCCTGCCCGCCTCCGCACGGCTGGGTTTGAGGCGCATGGCGGTGCCAGCGAACTTCTTGTCCATAAGCTGCACGTTATACGCGCCGTCACAAAACGCGCCGGGCTGCCAGCCGCGTGTCGCACCAGGGCCCAAAGCGCGCTCAATCGGGCCACAGATCAGGTCATACTCCCCGGCAAGCGACATCTTCGCCCCCGCTGGCCTGGTATAGACATGGGTCATATTGAAAATGCCGGGGCCCTGGGGCGTCACATCGCCGCCGGTTGCGCGGACATGCACCGGCCAGCCACCCGCGCGCATCATCTCGCAGGCCCGCTCAAATCCGGGTTTGACCGCCAGCTTGCGCGGCACCACCAACGCCTGACTGCCCTCCCAAAACCACAGATACCGCAGGGACGGCTGAAGCGAGGCCTCCACCAACAACGTCCCCTCTCGCTCCAGGGCCGCGCCTGTGTCCAAGCGCGCCATCAGGGGCCGTATTGTGGTATCGGGCATGGGGCGCCTCCTCGTGCGCGAACCGGCCTGCGTATCGGCAGTTGTCTCACCGCGCATCCCGTCTATGCTGCGCAGCATCGGGCAAAGAAAAAACAGGGACAAGTCTTGAGCGTCGAGGTGCTTGATCTGGACTTGTATGGCTTGCAATTGGCCGAGCATGACAGCCAGCCGAAGCGCAAGCTTGTGGGCGATGCGTCCTATCACGACGCCGCGTTCCGGTCGCAATACGACTATCGCACGTTGTTTTATGACTGTTTTGCCGATGAGCTGACCGGCGATGTCGCGCTTTTGGGGCCGCCGCTGCTCAACCTTGAGGCGCTGATCCGAGACGCCGATCTGGAGGTCGACGGCCGCCCGGTTGCGATCAAAAGCATCGCGCATCTGTCGCGATGCTCTGTCACGCGGCTCGACTGTTCTGCGGGGCAGCGCTTGAGCGTGCGCCATCCACTTTTCTCCGGTGTCGTGCCCATCGGCACATCCTTCGTCCAGCGGCTGAGCGGGCTCAATGCGATCTACACGATCTCGCGCAACAACCGGCTGGAATGGATCGCGGATTGGCTGCGCTATTATGTCGAGGTCCACGGCGCCGAGGCGGTCATCCTCAGCGACAATGGCTCCACCGATTATCCCCCCGAAGCGCTGCGTCAGACGCTGGCAGGGATCGCCGGTTTGCGCGTCGCGGTGATCTTGCGCGCGCCTTACCCTTTCGGGCCGCGGGCGGCCAATTCGGCCGGCTATCGCGCGCTGTTTTTGCAGCGCTCCCTGGCCGAGCTCGCGCGGATCCGTTTTCTGGCCCAAGCCCGCGCCGTGGTAAATGCCGATATCGATGAGCTGTTTCATTCCCATCGCGGCCGGTCGATCTTTGACGCGACTGTGCAGTCCCAGGAGGGCTATGTCCGGGCGAATGCCGTCTGGGTCTATGCCGCCGCGCCGCCCCAGGGCGAGGCCTACCGCCATGCCGAGCACAGCCATGTCAGCCTATCCGGCAGCCCAAAGGCCAACCGCAAATGGTGCGTCGCGCCCCAAGGCCCGATGCAGGGCAAGCAATGGCTGACGCATTTCATCAACGACCGCCGCGACCCGGTCGACCCGGATTTCGTGCTTTGGCATTTTCGCCAGATCACAACCGGGTGGAAATATGATCGCGCGCTCCCGGAGATCGAGCTGGTGCGCGATGAGGGCTTGGTAAAGACGATGCAGCGCGTCTTTGCCCGCGCCTCGGGGGCCCGCTCCCATGCCTGAGCGCAAGCCCGTGACCCAGATCGCGCACCGGCGGTTGAACGCATTGGCCTGCGGCGAGGCCCGGCTGTTGAGCGCTGTGCGGCACGAGGCGGGGGCCACGATGATCTTTGCCGGGGCGACGCCGGACACGATCGGGCTCGAAGACGGCCATAGCGTCTCGCGCGCCTATGCCATCGGCCAAGGCGCAGCCTTGCATCTTGACCCCATGAGCGCTGAGACGGCCGCCTTCCAGATCGGCGGCCAAGCCGCTGCCGTAGCGCTTGAGACGGCGGAGCCAGAGCTTTTCTCGGGGCGCCATGCGATTGTGGCGTTACGCAACGGGGAAAGCGTTGAAACGGTCATCGACTGGCTGCGCTTTCACGCCACCCAAACGGGGATGCAGGCCGCCTTGATCTTTGACCGAGCCGCCCCCGACCGTGAGCGCGGCTTTTTCGCTAAGCTCTCGCGCGCCCTGGACCCCGGCATTGAGGGGCTGGAGCAGGTCGTCGTTGTCGATGGGCCGGTTCCGCTGGGCAAGCCGGGCCATGGGCCTGAGACCGATCCCTACTACGCCCCCGGCGCACCGGGGAAAGCGCGCATGACCGAGCCGCAGGCCGATCCCTGGCACGCGCCCTTGGGCGATGTGCAGATCTACGAGGCTTTGCGCTGGCGGTTTTTGAGCCAAGCCGCTGCAATCGCCAATCTCGACCTGAGCGATCTTGTGACCGGTGACGAGGGGCCGAGCATCTTTGCCCGGGCCGAGGCCGCGCCCACCGGACTGCTCCGCCTGCAGGGCCAGCCCTGCTATCCCTGGCGCGTGCGCAAGGGGCAAGCCGCGCTGTTCAGCGATCATATCTGCGTGCAGTTCGACGCAGCCAAGCGGCGACAGCGCTGGTGCATCGCGCCCGCCCGCTTGCCCGAGGCCGCCATCTGGAAACTGACGCGCATCGTGAATGCCGATCCAGGCCCCGCACCGGAGGGGCGGTTTTTCCGCCATATGCTCCTTCGCCACCCGACCGACAAGGTCAGCCAAGTTGTGCCCAAAGCCGCTTTGGTGGAGGAGCCTGAACTGCTGGCCCAGGCCAAGAACTTTTGGGCCGCCGACCCGGTGCGCGCGCCGCAGGAGACGCCCGCGCCAAAGGCCAAACCGAAGACCGACGCCCGCGTGATCGTCACCTGCATGAAAGACGAAGGGCCCTTCATCCTGGAATGGCTCGCTCATCATCGCGCCATCGGGTTCGACACCGTCCTGGTCTATTCGAACGATTGCAGCGACGGCACCGATACGCTTCTGGATGTGTTGCAGGAAAAGGGCCTCGTGGAGCACCGCGACAATCCCTATCGCTCAAAACCCGGCACAAAGCCGCAACATGCCGCCTTCCAAGCCGCCGAGCATGAGCCTTGCCTGCGCGAGGCGCGTTGGATCGCCTGCATCGATGTCGATGAGTTCATCAATATCAAGATCGGGCGCGGCCATTTGGATGACCTCTTCGCCGCCGTGCCGAAGGCCAATATGATCGCGATGACCTGGCGGCTCTTTGGCAACGCCGACGCCCATGACTTTACCGAGGATTTCGTCACCGAGCGTTTCACCCTCGCCGCGCCCGAGCTCTGCCGCAAACCGCACCAGGCCTGGGGTTTCAAAACGCTCTTTGAGAACTTAGGGCACTTCAAAAAGCTCGGCGTGCACCGGCCCAAGGGTCTCAAACCGCAGCTTTGGGAAGAGATCCGCTGGGTCAACGGCTCAGGCCGGCCGATGCCACGCGAGATGCTGCGCAATGCCTGGCGCTCGACCATGGGCACCTATGGCTATGACTTGGTGCAGCTCAACCATTACGCCGTGCGCTCCGCCGAGAGCTTTCTGGTCAAACGCGCGCGGGGGCGGGTGAACCATACAAATCGTGACCAGGGCCTGGCCTATTGGTTTCGCATGAACAACAACGCCGCGCCCGAGACCTCCATCTCGCGCCTGTCGCCCATGGTGCGGGCGGAATGGACCCGCCTGATGGATGACCCGGAGATCGCGGCGGCGCATCGCGCCTGTGTGGCGGCCCATCGCGAAAAGATCGAGACGCTCATGGAAGCGCCGGAAAACCGCGCCTTCTACGAGGCGTTGACCAGTCCGCGGATGGAGAAGCTATCGCGGATGCACCATGCCTTTGGGGCCAATGTCTTTCTGGCCGGGCCGGAGGTGATCCCCGACACGCTGCTCAAGCAAGACCTGCCGGAGGGCGCCTATTTCACTGTGGAGCGCCAATCCGCAAAGCACTAACCCTCTGAGGCCATAACCTCCTGATAAAGCGCGACCATTTCGCGAGCCTCAGCCGCCGAGAGGATGCCGCTGCCCGAGGCAAGGCGCAGCTGACCGAAGAGCCTGTGACCGGCCTCGGTCCGCAAAATCTCCGCGATCCGGGCGCGGTGCCACCGGACACATTGCGCATGCGCCTGGGCCACGCCCGGCACGGCCATAAGCGCGGTAAGCGCGGCCGCGGTGCCCGGGCGCATCCGCGCGATCGAGGTCTCTTCGACGGCGTTGAAGTTGCGCTCGACCCAATAGCCAAGGTCAATCGCCTTGCCCCGCCGATTGGGCAGGCCCCGGTCCCGCTTGACCAGGAAGCTCTCGGCCGACCGCAGCGAATAGTGATTGCACTCCACCAGATCGCGCGCGGTGGGAAAGCCGTAAAGCGACAGCCGCTGCGCCGCGTTTGCGAAGACCGGCGGCATCGGCGCGCCCGAACCATCGACCCAATTGGCCGCTTCCCCTCCCCCGTGTTTCGGACGATGCACACCAAGCTGCGTGAAGGCCTGAGGGCGGAACAAGCTTTTGAAAAAGGTCGCGGCCACCGGAAAGGCGCAATCGGGCGGCGCGGCGCGGGTAAACTGCTCTGTCACTGATGCATCGGCATAGTGCGCATGCCCGCAATGACCAAACAGGCGCCAGGGCAGAACCACTGCATCGGTTCCTTCGGGCAAGCGCTTGATCAGGTCAGTGAGCCGGTGACCCTCGCATTTGATGTTCAAGAACTCGTCGATGTCACTGACCATCACCCATTCCGCCACCTCGCGTAGCGGATGCGCCCAGGCGGCCTTCAGCGCCTGCCATTGCACGCTTTTGCCCGGCGGCGCGGAATGGGTAACATGGGTGATCTTGCCCGCCGCGCTGAGCAGATCGAGCAGCGCGTCGCTGCCATCGTCACAATCGTTTGAGTAGATCAGAAGATCGGTGAATCCGGCCGCGATATGATGGGCGATCCATTCCAACAGGAACGCGCCCTCGTTGCGCTGAAGCGTGATGCACAAGGCCCGCATGGTCGCCTACCCGTCCTGACGCGTCTTGTGGCCGGAGCCTAGCGCAATCCGCAGGACCCGCAATCGCCCAAAGCCCCAGGCTTAGAACTGAGAACGGATCGTCAGGCCAAAGGCGCGGGTCTCATCGGTCGCCTCGGCGTCCTCGGTCAGGGCGTAATAAGCCTCAAACCGGCCGAAATCGGTGTCGAGCGACAGGCCCAACCCGGCCGAGCTGCGCCAATAGCGGTCCGCGTCGACGACACCGGCGGGGGCCACATTGCTATCGAGGCCCCAAACCGCGCCGACATCAAAAAAAACGAAGGTCTCGAACTGCGTCGCGCGGCGAAACACCGGCACAACAAAATCGGTCCGCAAAGCCGCGAAATCCGTGCCGCCCAGGACTTGGGCGTCGCCGGCAGTGACATCGCGCGGGGCGATTGAGGCGCCTTCGAAGCCGCGCAAGGACGCACCGCCCAGCACAAACCGGTCGGTCAGGCGGCTGACATCGCCGCCACGCCCTTCGAGATGACCGGCATCCAATGTGCTTCTGAGACGAAAACCCGCCTGACCCAGTGGCGCATCGCCGCCCAGGCGTAGCCGCGTGACTTGCAGACCGTAATCCCCGCCGAAGCCAGTGACGTCATGCTCAAAACTGGCCTGCCAAGCAAACCCGCCAGGGCTCGACTGTCCGGCCGCGGCCAGCGCAATCCCCAGACCGGTCTGCACCGCGCGGCCCTCATCTGCGGCGATGATCGGAGAGGCGGTCGCCGCCACATCGCGAATGTCTGAGCTTCGGTAGATCGCCCTGAGCTCACCTGTCACCGCGGGGCTGAACCGATAAGACAGGTAAGGCGTCGCCTCGAACTCGCGATAGGCAAACAGACGGTCATCGGGATCAGCGTTGAGACCCGAGAGACGCAGGCCAGCCCCGAAACCATCGCCAAAAAGGTCGGGATGGGCAAAATCAAAGCGCAGCCGCTGAAATTCCTCCGCGACCTCGAGACCCGCGCTGAGCTCCACGCCCGGCGCGATGATGTCTTGCAGGCGCAACCCGGCGCTGCCGATAACCCCCGCATCGCTGTCAAAACCCAGCCCGAAGGTCAGACCGCCCCGAAACGCGGCTTCTTCCTCGACGACGATGAAAAGCGTGTCTGATTGGCTATGAATGCGCACATGCTCAAACTCACCGGTGAAATAGAGCGCCTCTACCGCCGCGCTAAGATCGGCTTCGGTCAGGGGTTGGGCCAAGTTTAAACCGGCAGTGGCGAGGATGTCGCGATCATCAAAACGCCGATTGCCTTCGATGGCTACGCTATTGAAAAGACGCGCCTCGGGCGCCGCGCCTGTTTGGGTGGCTGTCTGGGTGACGGCCGGACCAGCGGCAAAGGCCAACGCTGCAATCAAAATGGTTTTACGCATCCAGTCCCCGCCAGTCGCACGTCGTTTGACTATTACGTCCAGAATCAGCCAGACAAGGGGAAGTTTGCGCCGATATGCTCATTTTGCGAGGCCACGCTTTTTTCCTTGCCCTTGTGGCGACGGAGTGGCGCAAACGCAACATGTCGCGACATTTACCTTTTTCCCCTGACCTGATGGCTCGTCGATTTGGCCTCTTTATCCGTGCGCGCACGCGGGAGAGTGCGCCAGCCAAATTTCGAAAAGAGTCACGAAACACTCACGTGAGGCACATCCATGGCGACAACACATAAGCGGCTAACAACCGCCGTAACGGCCTTGCTCGTAACGACCGCTCTGGTCGGCTGCGCCAACACTCAGCGGGGCATCGAACTTCGTCCCGGTGACGTCCCGGGAGAGCGTGCTTTCGTGCCCAGCCTCGCCCAAGAGCTTGAGGCAAACGCCAACGGAGAGTTCTCCACACCCGGCGAAGCGCGCCTACGCCTGGATGAGTTTGACGTCAGCTCTGACGATATGAGCCGCGAATGGCCGATCGACACGATCACCTACCGCCGGTTCCAAAACACCGCGGAGCGCGCGATTTATATCCGCCGCGCCTTGGGCCGCTATGCCATCACCGAGGCGCGAGAGATGGGCCTTGGCACGTCTTTGCAATCGGTGCGCCGGGTCTCGCAAATCGCCTCGCCCTCGACAGCCGGGGAATGGTGGACCAGGGGTGTGCATGGCTTTGACCTCTTGCCACATCAGCCGGGCCGCGCTTTCTCGCTACCGGACACGATCGATCTGGTCATCGACAGCTCGTACCAGATCGGCGCTTTCGGGGATCTTCCGGCCATCCGCGGCACCGCGATCCAAGAGGCACGCGGTCGCTTCGTGCCGGAGTTCTTCGCCGAAGTTAGTGTAGAAGAAATCGACGACGTGGCGACATCACCGGCCATCGCAGGCGGCGCTGACCGCGTTCTCACCGATGAAACCGATGCCGAGTTTGGCGTCCGCTCGCGCCTGATCACCGGCGGTGAGATCAGCCTGTCGCAGCGCTTGACCGTGACCGACACAAACCGCACGACGTTCATCCCGGGCGAGCAGACCCGGTCCGAGACGGCGCTGACCTATGTGCAGCCTCTGCTGCGGGATTCGGGCTATACCTACAACGACGCACCCCGTCGTATCGCCAATATGGACACCCAGATCGCGATTGAGGAATTCCATCGCCAGTCTGAGGCGCATTTGCTTGAGGTTGAGCGCGCCTATTGGAACCTTTATGTCGCCCGCGCCGTCTATATCCAGACGACGCATCTGGCCTCCCACGGCAATCAGATCGCCGGCCAAATCGGCGACCGGCAGGGCATCGACGCTGACCCGGTTCTCGTCAACCGTGCGCGCGCCACGGCGCAACGCTGGCGCGCCGATCTGGTGCGCGCACAGGCGGCGGTTGAGAACGCCGAGTTCCGCATGGCCGCCCTGGTCAATGACCCGCGCTACGGCCCGGCCAATGTGGAGCTTGTGCCGTCGTCTTCGCCCAATGGCGCGCTGCCGATCCTGTCGAGTGCCGACACGATCGAGGATATCCTGATACACCGCCCCGAGCTTCAGCAGGCGATCTTGCAATATGAGGCCGCACTTCTACGCGAAGGGATCGCGGCCAATCAATCCCTGCCTGAGCTTGACCTTGTGCTGGAGGCACGGATGTCTGGCGGCGCGGATGGCGATGACATCTCCGGGGCGTTCGACAACCAAAGCGGCAATACCGGCTCTCTGGTTGGTCTGAAGTTTTCAGTGCCGCTGGGCTATGACGAACGTGACGCGCGCTACCACCGGCGCCGCATCGAAACGGTTCAGCAAGAGCGCCAGGTCCTTGCCGCGATCGCGACCGTGCTTCTCGAGGTCGATGTTGCTGCGAACGAGTATATCGTGGCCTGCAACGACTTGATCGCTCAGCGTAATGCGCTTCTCGCTGCACAACGCGACACGCAGACCTTGCAAAACCGCTTTAACGAGGGCGTTGGCGAGGCCGGGATCGACCTGCTCTCGGCGCTGCTGTCGAGCTATGAGAACCTGCAAAACGCCGAGGAAGACGTGGCGATGGCCCGGGCGACGCGGGAAATTTCCGCCGCCAACTTGGCGCGCGCCCGAGGCGTCCTGCTGGCTCGCTGGGGCCTGAGCATCGAGCTTGATCAAGATATCCGCGATGAGCTCACCTACCGTTTGGTCAGGGGCGGCCAAGACTAATCGAGAGGAGTTCTCGCAATGACGCTTCTTCCTCTGTTTGAGCGGTTGGAGGACCGGATTGTCCTGGACGCCGAGCCGTCTGTGACGATTACGGGTCCCGAGACCCTGCCGCTCGGCGCCCAAGGTGTCGACTTCACGCTGACCTTCGACAATGACGATGTGACCGGTTATGGCCCTTATATCGACGTGATCGTACCCACGGCGGGCCCGGACGGCTATGACGGCGTGTCCATCCAAGGCGTTGATTTCCTTGGGACAACGCCCGTCACACAGACCATTGTCTTCGACGCCATGGGCGAGGCCGAGCATCCCTTCGCTGTCGATGCCTTCGGCAATCCCATCGTGGTCAACGGGAATGAGGGCGACACGCTTCTGATTATCGAGCTGCCCTATGGCTCCTTCTCGCCAGGCAACCCGCCGATCGACGTAGATCTGACGCTGGATTTTTCGAACCTGACCGATCTCGATCAAGATTTTCAGCTCAGCGCGATCCCAGGCTTTTTCTTGGGTGAAGATCAGTTTGACGATCCCAGCACGGATGCTCCCATCCGCGGGCCGCAGGCCGATTTTACGCAGACACAGACGCTCTACACGTTCGAAAAGACCAACAGCGCGCCGGAAGACGAACACGCGACCGGCCCGAGCTATATCTACACGCATACGATCACTCTCGACATCGCCGACGGGCAAACGCTCGACAATATCGTGATCACTGACACGCTGCCGCCAGAGATGGTCTATCAAGGCAACCTCCGGGTGAATGGCGTCGCTGCGACTGGCACGATCGAACCCACGGTTGGGCAGCCGTCCACCTCGGCGGGACCAGTCAACAACCAGCTTGAAGTTGCGGTCGGGACTGGCAGCGGCACCGTTACGGTCGAGTTCGACTACTATATCGACCAAAATAACGCGGATACCGGCACGCCTGTTGTGCCCGTGGCCAGCGGTGATGATCAGCTTGTCACCAATGTCGCGGGCCTTTCGGCGGATTGGACGCCGGTGGACACGAACGACCCGCCCGTGGCGATCACGGATACGGCCATTGATGAGTACCAAGCCGCGTCTCTGGCGATCCAGAAGGGCAATGCCGTCTTAACGAATGTCGGCCCAGCGGCCCCGACACCGGGGGACGTCTATACTTTCACGCTCAATGTGCAGGTGTCGGACTATTTCACCTATGGCGACCTCGTGGTCACCGACATCCTTGGCAATGGCTGGGACTACGTCGCGGGTTCGGCAGAGTTTACCACGGTGGAAGAAACCGGGTCGATCACCACGGCGCAGGACCTCACGCCTTTTGAGAACAGCACCTTCGACGGAGGCACCGGCGAGACGACCAATATCTGGGACATTTCGGCCGCTATGGCCGCGCAATCCGGCGCTTTTGGCAGCGATGGCCTGCTGACCGGGCAATTGGCCGATGGGGCGGCCAGCGGCTCGAACACCCGTGTCACAATCACGTATCAAGCGGAAATCCGCGATCAATTCAGCAATGACGGCAACGTCAACGATCTGGAGATTAGCCAGGGCGATGTGCTGTCCAATTCTGTCTCCATCACCGGCAGCAATCGAGACAATGACACGCCGGCAACCACCATCGGCACTGAGACTGATGGCTCAGGCTCAGAGGTGGTCCTTCCCTTCGGTCAGATTGAAGCGAAAGAGATCTACGCGATCAACGGCACCTTAAATCCGGGGGCGAATCCGGCCATCGCACCGGGCGATGAGATCACCTTCCGGATCGAATATACAGCGCCGATCGGCTCATTCGAAAGCTTGGTCATCTCCGACAGCCTTCCGCAGAACGTCCTGGATGTCACCGAGCTGACGACCTTGGACACGAGCGACGGATCGGCAGCCCCGCCGCCGCTCGGCACGATCAAATTCGGCCCCGGCGATGAAACTCAGGAAGAACGCAACGATCAAAATGCGGCCCTGGCCGCCATGATGCCGCCCGGGACCCCGATCGCGAACCCGACCTTCACAACCGATGCGCCGAACAACGGCCTCAGCATCGATTTTGGCACGCTTTCTTTCGACCCGCGCCAAGAGGTGACGCTTGAGTTCCTTTATACGGTGTCGGTCCAAGACGTCATCTTTGCCGATGGTCTGCCTTTGACGAACCAAGCAACGGCATTCGAGAACAACTCCTTCACCGGCTCAGTTGACACAACGGCGATCTCGAATTTTGTGTTCACGCAGCCGGAACTCGATATCACCAAAGGCGTCGTCGCGACCAACAGCCCGGACACGCAAACAGCGTTTGACCCAACCGACGTCGGCCCCACCGGCGTGACCTTTAACGCGCCCGGATCTGCCACGCCGTTCAGCGGCACGATCAATTCAAACGGGCTTGATGCAACACCGATCGATGCGAACATCGACAATGTCGATGCGGGCGATCTGGTTACTTTCGCGGTCGTGGTCGAGAATACCGGCAATGCGGCGCGGGGCGCTTACAATGTGGTGGTCAGCGACACGATTCCCACCGGCTTTGCGGAGCCGCCCGGTGGCTTCAATCTGCAAGTGCGCGACGGTGCGGGAAACACGATCCCCTTCACCGGCACCGAGGCGGATTTCTTCACGCTGGGCACTGGAATTGAGCTGACCGATCCGAGCATCAACCAGGGCGCGATTGCCACCTTCAACGAAACCTCAGGCGCCAATATTGCGATCATCACCTATGATCTGATCGTCGAGCAATCGGTGACCTCGAACGATGAACTGGTCAACACCGCGACCCTGTCGAACTTCGCGGCTTTGGACGATCCAGCCGCCACGGACCGTACACCTGAAGACATCAGCGATGAAGCGGTGGCAACCGTGCAGGACGTCGAAGTGAGCAAAACGCTTGTCTCGAGCGAGGAGAGCCCGGCTGGCGTCAATGCTTCCGAAGTTCTGATCG
The DNA here is from genome assembly GCA_038530555.1 of Pseudomonadota bacterium. Taxonomy (GTDB): domain Bacteria; phylum Pseudomonadota; class Alphaproteobacteria; order Rhodobacterales; family Rhodobacteraceae; genus HKCCE3408. Next base: position 175,655 of record JBCBCN010000007.1, read on the forward strand.
GCGAAGAGTTTACCTTCGAGGTCCGTTACGACATCCAAGAGGCGACCTATACCAACGTCGTGCTGTCTGACACCATTCGCACCGGCGCCACTTTCCAGGATTATGAGATCCTGTCCGCGGTGATCACTGGCTGGGATGCAAGCGTTCTAAACTCCTCAAATGGTGTGACGTTTGGCACCGCCGGCACCGTGGCGGGCGATGGCAATTCCGTTAGCTTCGACGTTGGCACATTGGTGAATACGGCCGATCAATCCGTCACCAATGATTTTATCACCTTTGAGGTGACCGCGCGCTCGCTTGGCTCTGATGCGAGCCTTGAGGCCGATGATCGCCTGGCCAATACCGGCCGTTTCCAGGCGGATGGGGTCGATGCAAGCGTCAGCAATGGCGTTGATGTGGTCGAGCCGAATGTCGCCATCGACAAGACCGCCTCGCCCAGCACCGTGGTCGCAGATGGGACGGTGAACTACCGCATTGACGTGACCAACCCGGCGCAAAGCCGCGACGCACCCGCCTATGACGTGGTGATCACCGACGATCTCGCCGATCCGAACATTACGCTGGACGCAGGCACCGTCGTTGTCACTGTAAACGGCGCCAATGTGACCGCGACGGCCGTGCAGACCGGGAATGGCGGCGGCGACACGACAATCCTCATCACCTTCGATGAAATCGCCATCGATGACGACGTGGTCATCACCTATACCGCGAGCGTGAACCCGGCCGTTGAGGCCGAGATTGAAATCGATAACACCGCCGACATCACCTATGACAGCTTGCCCGGCGACAACACCGACGATGAGCGCGACTATAGCGATAGCGATGACGCCACAGTCACGGCTGCGTCGCCGAGCATCACCAAGGACGTAATCGACACCTCGATCGACGAGACTGCCGGGACAGATTTGTCCATTGGTGAGATCGTCACTTACGAAGTTGTCATCACCCTGCCCGAGGGCGATATCAGCGGCGCTGTTCTTACCGATCTGCTGCCCTCCGTGCCGGGCATCCTGACCTATGTGGACAGCCGCGTGACCGCGATCGGCGGCAATATCACCGGCTCGGCCTTGGCCTTGAACGCCGAAGGGAGCAATTCGGGCCAGAGCACGACGTTCAATTTCGGCGATCTGGAAAACGCGATCGACAACACCTCAAACAATCTCGATCAAATTACGGTCGAGATCGACGCCATCGTCACGGACGTTGCGGCCAATGCCTCGGGCGATACGCTGGTGAACACCGCGACCTTCGCCTTCGATCAAGGCTCGGTTAACGACACGGCTTCGGTCGATGTGGTGGAGCCGGAGCTTAACCTCACCAAGACCCCCTCCCCCACCAGCGGCGATGCGGGCGACACGGTCACCTACACCCTAATCTCGCAAAACACCGGCGACGGCCCGGCCTATGACATCGTCATCGAAGACCCGCTGAGCGATGCGGGGCTAACGGCGACCAGCACAGCGAGTATCGAGATTTTGACGTCCGGCGGCGCGGTTACGGCACCCACAGGCGGCACGCCAACGGTGACCTATCCCGATGGCGGTGGCGGGCTGACCGCGAATATCCCAGCGCTATTGCCCGGTGAACAGATCCGCATCATCTTTGACGCTGTGATCACCAACGATGCCGAATTTGCCGGCAGCGTCCAGAACACCGCTGAGGTCACGGCCTATGACAGCGACCCGGCCGATGGCACCGCCGATATGGGCCGCAGCTATACCGGCCCGTCGGATGATGCCGAGGTGGAGACGCCTGAGCCTTCGATCACCAAGACCTTCACCGACAGTGAGTTCGCCGAGACCTCTGGCGCCTCGGTCACTTTCGGCGAGATCGTCACCTATGAGATCGAGCTGACCCTGCCCGAGGGCACGGCCAATCTGCGCCTCGATGACACTCTGCCCACCGGTCTGACCGCCGTGGGCGCGTCGATCACCACGATGGACGCCGCGATCACCTCGAACGTGGCCCAGGGCGATGACGAGACCTCTGGCTCGATCAATGTAGGCTCCGGCGGCGGCTTCACCATCGACTTTGGCGCCACGACCGTGCCGGGCGACAACAACGCCGCCAACAACGTGATCACCGTCACCGTCACCGCCCAGGTCACCGATGTGGCCGCGGTGAATGACGGCGATGATCTGACCAACACGGCGACGCTGTCGCTCCTAGACAATACCGGCAACGTGCGCACCGATCCCGATACCGGCGATCCGCTCACCTATTCCGACGACGCGGTGGTCAGCGTCGTGGAGCCCGATCTCGACCTGACCAAGACCGCCACGCCGGTGACCGGCGATGCGGGCGATGTGATCAGCTTCACCCTGCTGTCGACCAATTCGGGCACCGGCCCGGCCTATGACGTGGTGATCTCCGACGACGCGGCCTCGGGCGGCTTCGACATCACCGCCGGGACCGTGAACATCGAGATCGTGCAAGGCGGCAGCGTGGTCGGACCCACCGGCGGTGCCCCGAGCTTCGCCATCGCAGGCGACGGCACCCTCACCGTAGACGTCCCCGCGCTCCTGTCCGGCCAATCCGTGCGCGTGAGCTATGACGCGGAAGTGGCCGATGGTGCCCTCATTTCCTCGAGCATCATCAACACTGCGGAAATTGAACACTACGACACCGACCCAGAAGGCACTGGCGATGACCCCGACGACGGCCGGACTTATACCGGGCCGACGGACACCGCCCAGGTCGACACACCTGATGGAAGCATCGCCAAGACCTATCTCGGCTCTGGCGATGGCAACACCTCGGACGCTCTGCAGGAGCTCACCATCGGTGAGACCGTGCAATACCTGCTAACGATCAATATCCCTCAAGGCACGGGCAATATCGAGGTCACGGACGCCCTGCCCCCCGGTCTGATCCCCGTTGGTGCGGAGGCGCAAACCATACCCGCTACGGTAACGTCGGCCAATATCAGCCAGGGTGACACCGAGAGTTCGTCGGCGATCACGCTCAATGCCGGCGCACGCACCGTCAATTTCGACTTCGGCACCACGACGATTGCGGGCGATGATGATGATGCGGCGGTGGACACGCAGATCATCCTGTTGGTCGAGGCGCGCGTGGCCGATGTGGCCGCCGCTGCGGATGGCCTTAGCCTGACCAACACCGCGACGCTCGAAATCTTCGATCCGTCCAACCCGACCACACCGCTGCAACCGCCCGTGACAGATACGGAGACGGTGGACATCGTCGAGCCCGAACTAACGGTTGAAAAGAGCGGCCCGATCGCCGTCAATCCCGGCGATACCGTGCCCTACACTGTCGAAATTGAGAACATTGGTTCGGGACCGGCCTATGACATCCAAATCGCCGACACGTTCGGTGCGACGGAATTGAGCTACAATACGGGCTCAATCACCTTCGAGATTGATGGGAACCCGGTCCTCCCGACGCCGAGCGTTTCGCCCTCTGGCGACGGCTTCACCACTATCGTGCCACGGCTTCTGCCGGGTGAGATCCTAACGGTCGAATATACCGCGACGCTTTCCTTAACGGCGCCCGAGGCGCGCAGCTTCGTGAACTCGGTCGATGTGAATTATGACACCGTGCCCGACGGCAATCCCGACAGCCCAACGGGCCGCGACTATTCGGCCGACGATGATAATTCCGTCGCGACTGTTCCGTTCCTGACCAAAGAGCCGATATCCTCGAACAACATCGATACTGGCGATGACCAGTTCGACCCCGATCTGATCGACCTGCAAATCGGCGAGGAAGTGACCTTCGAGCTGGTGCTGTATCTGCCGGAGGTGGCGATGGACAGCGTGGTTGTCACCGACAGCCTGCCTGCCGGGCTTCAGTTCGTCTCGGCTCAGATCACCGAGGTCTCTGGCGCGGCACCGGGTGCGGGCGGCGCGGGCGCAATCACCGGCGCGGACAGCCCGGCGATCAGCAATTCCGGCCAAACCGTCACCTATGATTTCGGCGCAGTCGTCAATCCAAGCGATGGCAGCATCGGCACGGACGACACGATCCGCGTGGAACTCGTCGCCCTGGTCGTCGACGATCCGGCGGTCCAGGCGGGCACACCGCTGACCAATACGGCCGGTCTCGATGTGACCGCCGGGGGCAACCCGCTCAATACAGCGGAGGCATCGGCGGATGTCGATATCGTCGAGCCCGCGCTGAGCATCACCAAAAATGCCTCGCCCGACCCGGTCGAACCCGGCGACAGCATCACCTACAATGTGCAGGTCACCAATACCGGCTCGGGCCCCGCCTATGACGTGCAATTCACCGACCTGATGGAAGAGGTGAATTTCGACCTCAACCTTGGCTCCATCTCGATCACTGTGGGCGGGTCTATGGCCTCCCCGACGATCACGCCTACTGGCGCCGGGTTCAGCTTCATCATCCCAACGCTGTTGCCGGACGAAACCCTGGAAGTGACCTATGTTGCCGATCCAGCACCCGTTCAGGACCCGGCGGACGTGATCTTCGAAAACACAGCCACGGTTGAGTTCGACCAGATCCCGGATGGGGACCCGGCGACGCCAGGCGGGCGTCCAGGCGAAGTGTCTGACACGGCCACGGTGATCGCTGCCTCAGCGGATACCGCGGTTGAAGAAAACCGCCTGGTGACCGGTCTGGGGATCGATGACGCGGATTTCCGACCCCTTATCCTGATCGACCCGATCTTCTCCGGCACGGCAGAACCGGGCTCGAACGTGACGATCTCGCTCTACCTGCAAGATGGTTCACTGAGTTATACGCGCCACATCCTGGCGGATGCGGGCGGGCATTGGATCGCGATCTTCCCGCGGGTTGAGCTCACGCCGATCGAAGATGATTTCTATCAGTTCTTCGACGAGACCCGGATCTTTGACGCGCCGGTTAAGCCGCTCGATCAGGCGCAACGTACCGTGCTCAACACCTTCAGCGAGACAGCGCGGACCTTGCAGATCGAGACCGAGCTCGACGAGGAAACCTATACCCTGCGCTTGGACGCGGATCGTCCCGCGACGCTCCCGCAGGAAGCGGGAATGTTCAACGCACGCACCTTCTATGCCGGGGCGCAGACCCATGCGGCCTTTGCCGTGGCCGAAGTGCTCAGCGTGGACGAGGTCTTCGAAGGGATCGCAGGGCGTACCGTGGCTGACCTCTATGCGGCAAGCCGTTCGCCGCTCGGCACCGAGCTCAACCGGTTCAATTATGAGTTCCTGACCGACCAGACCGCCACACCGGGCAGCCCGCGCTAAAGCCAGATCCGCAAAAGCACGGCGTCGCGCAGGGTGCGCCAAACGCGCAGGCCCACCGGCGTCAGGCGGCGATCCATGGCGAAAATGCCGGTCATGCCCTGGCGCAGCTCGTCCAGGTCGGCACCGTCTGCGGGAGTTGCACGGGCGCGGATCCCGGCCAGCGGATCGGTCGGATCAAGCGCCGGGGAGCGAGAGCTGAGGGTAAAATCCAAGCGGCGACTGGGATCGAAATCCGGCCGGAAGACCCCCGCACCTTCGAGAATGGTGCGCGCCACGGCGTCTTGCGGAATGAGCAGGTCCAGCTCGATCTGATCCGGATCGGCCAAGCGAACCAATTCATCACCCAGCCGGATGGTCGCGCCTTGCAGATCTGTCAGGGCTGTAAACGTCACCACACCGTCAATCGGCGCGAAAATCTCAGCCGATGCGATCCGCTCTTCGAGATAGGCGATACGGCCGCGCAGGCGTTCGACCTCTTGATCGAGCGAGGCAAGCTCAGCGGCGTTGCGCTCGGCCCTCGCGGCCTCCCGGCTCAGCGCGGTTGAGGCAAATTCGGCGCGCGCGGTGATCAGATCGAGATCGAACTCGGCCGTGTCGAGCCGCGCGATCAGGGTCTGCCCCGACGTGACGGCATCGCCGGCCGCCAGTGGCGCCTCAAGCACGCGGGCCGCGAAGGGCGCCGTGACGGCCCGGGTCTGGGCAGAGCTGACCGTCGCCGGGATCTCGGCACTGTCGGGGATCGGGACAAGCGCAATCGCCGCGAGCAGACCGGCAACCGCGGCCAGCCGCCGCAACCGGCGCTTGCCCTCGGCGCGGGGCGGGCCTTGCAGCACAAGCTTGGCCAGAAGTGCGGCGGCGATGGCCGGCAGAGGACTTCCACGGCGGGGCTCTTGTACATGCAGCACCCAGCCCTCATTGCGGCCCGGCAGCGCGCAAAAGCTACGATCAGCCAGGCTAAGCGCCCGCACAGCCGTCTCCCGCATCGTGTCCTTGAGTGCGCTGAGATGGCTGGCGCGCGGGGCGGCGGCTGTGCTTTGGCCCGACAGGATTGGGTCGGCCAACCGTGCGCCGTCCCACCAGGCGAGCGCTGCGTAATCGGCCTCGGTCTCGGCGGCCAAAAGATCGGCCAGGGCCGGAAGCGCCTCTTCCCGCCGGGCCGCGACGCCTTGCACATGGGCGAGGAGATCGACCAGGGCGCGCTGTTCGGGATGGCGCCGCGCGCTCCAAACCAGACGGCCGAGAAAGCTCAACCGTTCATGGGCCAAGGCTTGCAACGCGCCGCTCCCGGGCGGCAGTTTCAAGGCCAACGCACCTGCCCCTCCCACCAAAGGCACCGGATGCACAATCCAGGGCAGCTGCGCATGGCTGACGGGCTCGGGCGCGACCAGGGCCGCGTCTACCGCCGCTCGGCCCGCCTCATCCAACGCCCCCTCCCCGGCCTGCCTCAGGACCGAGACTTGACCCTCCTCCACGCGCGCCAACGCGACCCACGGCGCCGATGTCAGATCCGCGGCCAAGCGCACGAGGTGATCGAGATACGCCCCCTCCGGCAGATCCGGCTGCGCCAAGCGCGCTAGGGCATCGCTCAAGGACGGGGACGTGGGTTTGGGGGGCGCGTTCATGCCTCAGCCGCCGGTCAGACTGAAACCCGCGCCGATGGCAAAGCGACCATCGCCGTTCTCAATCTCCAGCGCGATACGCACCGTCTGGCTGACCGGATCGAGGCGCGGATCAATCGCCGTCACGCGCGCCTGGGCCGCAATGCCGTCAATCCGGCCCTCGACCTCGCTCCCCGGGCTTAGCTCGGCGGCACGGTCGGGCGACACGAAGGCCGTCGCGCGCAAGCGGTCGAAGGCGCCGAACTCCATGATCACCGTTTGGGTGTCCGCGATCTCACCGGGGGCCAGAAAGATCTCCAGCACCGTGCCCGAAAAGGGCGCGCGGATATCGAACTCAGCCAGGCGCGCCTCTTCCAGGGCCAGCTCTGCCGCGGCGCGCGCCTGCAGCTCCCGCGCGATCACCAGATCGGCCCGCGCCAGATCTTCCGCCTGGCTGGCGGCATTCACTTCCCAGCTTTGCGCAGCCCCCCTTTCAGCGGCATCTCGCAGGCGCTCCGCCAGGTCGGCGCTCTGGGCCAAAACCGTCTCGGCCCTCGCCAGACCGCCCTGCGCCTCCGCCGCCAAGCGGGCAAGCTCCACCCGCGCGCTTTGCACATTGCCGTCGATCCGCGCCAGAAGCGTGCCAGCCTCCACGACGGCGCCCTCGGACACCGCAAGCTCGGCGATACGGCCGGGCACCGTGCTGCGCATCTCGGCCGACAAAGCGGGCTCAAGCACGGCGCTTTGCGCCCAAAGCGGCCCGCCGATGGCCAGCGATAGCGCGATCAGGACCGCCCTCATGACCAAGCCTCCGAAAAGCGGCCGAGCGAGAGGTGATGCGTGGTGATTAGGGCCAGAACCCCGCGCCGCGCCAACCCGGCCAGGACGTCATCGGGCAAGGCCCTGAGCTTGTCCTCGGCCACCATCAAAAACCCACTTGCCGAAAGCGTGCGCCCGTCCCGCGTAATCGTGGCCTGAGACGGCTGCAGCAGATCGAGCTTTTGCAATTCTTGCATCATCGCACGCGTACGCCGCGTCGAGGCGTCGAGCTTGGTGGCAAAATCGAGCACCTTTTGGAGCGACGCGGAGGGCTTGGCGTCCTCAAAGAGCGGCTGCCCCTCGCTCGCTTGCTCGGTGAACATCGTGGCGCCCAGATCAGCGCATAGGATCGAGCGATCAGCCCCCTCGCCCTCCTCCACCATCAAAAACGGCCAGCGCCGCAAATAGGCCGGGATGTATTTGCCCGACTGCCAGGCGCCGTCCGCATCCACCATCGGGTTTTTCCCGGTCTCCAGGCCCAGAAGGGCGACCGGGGCAGGCACTGCGCCATCGGCGATCACGATAGGATAATCGCGCAGGGCGGCGGGGAACTCATCGGCGCTCAGCGGGATCGCGTTTTGCGCGGCGGCAAAGGAAAAGTCCCGCTCCTCCTTAAGCCGCAAGGATCCATGTCGCTCGGGCGACAGGGGCGACAGCGTGGAATAGAGAACCGGCAAGCGGCTGCTCGCTACGCTGGCCTTTGGCTCATCGGCGGAAATGGCGCGTCGTCGTGTCATCGGGGTATCCTTCCGCCCGGTTTATTGGGCCAAATTAGCTACTGGCAATCGGTCTTGCAAAAGCCGCCCGAGCGCAAGCCAGCCGCGCTCAACCAGGCTGGCAGGTGGCAGGGGCAAAGCCGCTGCAACAGCCGTGCCGGTGGGCATATCGGCAAGGCAGGCCGCCTGGCCCGGTGCGATCTCAGCAGTGATGCGAAAGGCGCCGTCGACCGCGTTTTCCGCCACGCGGGCCGTCTCCGCCTCAAAGCGGCAGCGCGGCGCATGGCTCAAACGCACCCTCAGCCGATCGCCTTCAAGCACCGGGGTATCGGCGCGCAGTCGCGCCTGCGGCAACCATAAGATCAGATGCGGCTCAGCCGGTTGCGAGACCGCGCCCAGGGCAAGGGCCGCGTCAGGCATCACCCAACTGCCTTCATAATCCCGCGCCGCGAGCGGCGTCCAAACCGCATCCGCGGCGAAGGGGATGACCATGTCGGCTTGGCGCGCTTGGATCCGCGCCGCAAACGCCTGAGCCCGGGCCAGATCATTTTCGACCGCGGCAAGTTCAGCGCCTGAGACGACCAGGCGCCGCGCCGCCTGGGTCAAGCTGGCCAGGCGAAGCTCGGCCTCGGTGGCGTCCTGCGTGAGGCGTGGATTGTCAAAGATGGCAGCGCCCGGCGCGGCCTCTTGCAGGCTGAGACGCGCGGGCTCCGGCGCATAGATCAGCCGGGTCTCAAAGCGCTCCAGCCGCCCCTCCATCCTATGCCAGTCGGGCAGCGGGACAAAACAGAGCGCTCCGAGCCCAATCAGCGCCGCCCCCGCCGCCAGGACACGCCCGGGCCGCAGGGTATGGCGTTTGAGAAAGCTCCACGAGGCCAGGATCGGCCGCACGATCAAGAGCATCACGGTCACCAGCGCCACGGGAACCGCCAGCCCTGGATCGAACCGGTACGCGAGCCAGAAAATCCCGGCGAAGAGGACCACCCGGTAAGTATAGCTGCCCACCCAATAGAGCAGATCCAGCCGGTCGGGAGGCGCCATGTCCGCCCCGAGGACGCGCGCCAGCCAGGTCCGCGCCGCCTGTGATCCGCGCCCGGCCAGATTGGCCCGACCGGTGAGGTCGGTCAGGATGTAATAGCCGTCGAGTTTCACCGCCGGGTTGAGATTGAAGGCCAGCGCCAGGCCACCCGAAAGGATCGCGGCCTGCAGAACCGCCAGCGACAGCGCGCTTGGCGCGGATACGGCCCAAAAGAGCGTCAGGAGCGCGATCGCGAAACCTTCGACATAAAGCCCGCCTGCGCCGATGATCGCTCGCTCGACCCGACGCCGCAGGCGCCAGGCGCCGGTAACATCGGTGAAGGGAAAGGGTGTCAGGGCAAAGACCGCGAGCCCCATGCGGATCGGCCCAGGCGCCAAGCCAGCGCGGTCGCAAAAGGTCTTATAGGCCAGGGCATGACCGATCTCATGGGCCGCCTTCATCCCCAGAAAAACAAATAGAAACATAAGGCTAGACTGCGCATCAAAAGCGCCCGGCGCGCCGAGCATCAGGCGGGCCTTGTCGAGATTTTCTAGCAACGCCACGAGCGCGAAGAGGATCATGCAGCCCCAGATCACCAGTCCAACGCGCCCGTATAGCACGCGTCCAAACCAGCCCAGACGCTGGGTCAGCGGCCCGGCATCGAAAAGATCCTGGCGCAGCGAAATCAGTGGGCCTTCCAGCGGCTGGGCCGCGCGTTCGGCCTCAGCCGTGGCGCCCCGGCGCACCAGGATGCCGCTACGCTCCATCGCTTGGGCCAGGGTCTCACCGACCTCTTGCGGCACGTTCAGGCGCCGCATTGCATCGATCAGAGAGCCGGTTCGATTGACCAGCTCGATCAGATTGACGGTGACTTGATTGACCCGGAAATACTGGCCCGTCGCCTCATTGCACAGCACAAAGCGCGGCGACCCGCCAAGCTCGGTCACATCGGCGCAGGTGATAAAACTCGGCACGTAATGGCGCGGCGTGGGCTGCATGGCGAAACCCTAACGCGGCTGGGTGTGGGCCGTCACGGGGAGAATGGGCCGCAGGTGATCGCCGCAAAGGATCAGGGCGCCTCCACGCCACCGGGTGTCCCATCCGGCGCCATCAGTCAGCGCCCGTTAGGGCCGCGTCGATGGCCGACCAAAGCGCCTCCACCGGCTCACATCCCACCGAGAGGCGGACCGCACCCGGGGCCACGTCATCGCCCCATCTCAGGCGGCGCTCCGCGCTGGTATGGACGCCACCGAATGAGGTCGCCGGAAGGATGTAGGGGCAGCGTTCGATAAAGGCCTCGGCGGTGTCGGCATCGGAGAGCGTGAGGTGGATAAGAAAGCCGAACCGGCTCATCTGATGCCGCGCTAGGTTATGGGACGGATCGCTGGGCAAGCCCGGAAAGCGCAGGCTCTCGACGCTCGCATGCTCCGCCAGCCGCCCGGCGATGATCTCGGCCGAGCGGCACATTCGGTCATAACGCACCTCAAAGCTCTCGAGCCCGCGCAGGAGCAGCCAAGCCTCCATCGGGCCGGGGATCGCGCCCGAATAGGTCCGCCAATCGCGGATCCGCGCCAAGATCTCTGGGTCCCGGCTGGCCACGTGGCCCATCAGCAGATCAGAATGCCCGCCCGGAGCTTTGGTGTCGGAGGCCACGACGATGTCGGCGCCAAGCTCCAGCGGGTGTTGGCCCAGGGCAGTCATCGTCGTGTTATCGACGACCGAGCGCCCGCCCGCATCCCGCACAGCTTGGGTCACAGCGGCGATGTCGATCAGGTCCAAGCCGGGATTGGACGGCGTCTCGATGAAGACCAGTTCGAAGCCCGCGAAGCCGCCTTCGGCAAACGCTGCGGTCGGCCGGGTCTCGACCTTGATCCCGAACCTCTCCAGGAATTTCTCGGCCAGCACCCGAGGCGAGTAATAGCCGTCCGAGGGCATGAGCATCCGCGCGCCCGCCTTAAGCGAGGCGAACATCGCCGCCGAAATCGCCGCCATGCCGGACGGGAATAGGACCACGGGCGCGCCTTCAAGATAGGCCAGAGCCGCCTCGACATGGTGCCAGGTCGGGTTGTCCGTGCGCCCATAGGTCCACGCGGCATCGGGCGCGCCGGGCAGGTGATACATCGAGGCATGGACCATCGGGGCGCTGACCGGATCGCCCTTGGAGAGCTGTCGCAGATGCAAAAGCTCACTGGCTTTGCGGTCAGTCTTACCGTGATCTTCCATAGCTCACCTCTCCCTCGCAATGGCACCGCTTGGCCCTGATTTGGCCGCGCGGAGGCAACGCGCCTCTTCTATGGACGACAGTTTGGTCTTTGGCATCTGGAAAAGACGCGCGGCTCGGGGCGGCGAATGTCCAAGGACGATACAGGTTCAAACAGCCGCGACCACCCGTTCCGGGCACTCCAGCACATAAACTCGCTTACGATCCATTAACGCGGCCATGATACCCGCCCTAATCGGGGCGTTTGAATTGCGGGATGGGTCGAGATGCGAGCCAAGGTTAGTCCAGGAGGGGCTGCGCAACGCACTGCGCGCGCTTCAAGGCGAGGTGCGTCATGGCCACGATGAACAGCGGTCTGGGCGGTTCTGCGGGCTATGGCGAGAACAGCTTCCAGACGAACGGCGTGGATACCGGCAACCTCGACGACGGGGCGATCCAGGTCGACGTCACGTCCGTGTTCGGTGCGGGCGGTGTGGATTTCTTTGGCTCAAGCTACACCGACGTGTGGATTAACTCGAACGGCCTGATCACGTTCGACAGCGCCAACACCTCCTATCAGCCCTCCGGCATCGGCGGGCTCAATCAACCCGCCATCGCACCGTTTTGGTCGGACATAGACATCACCAAGGGCGGCGACATCTATTGGGATCTCGACCCCGGCGCCGGGGCTCTCACGGTCACCTGGCTGGATGTGCGCCCATACGATAGCAACAACAGTTCCACCAACTCTTTTCAGATGGTGCTGACCGACACTGGGGACGGCAACTTTAGCGTTGAGTTCATCTACGAAGACATCGACTGGGCCTACGGTGGCACGGGTAGCGGCGGCGGCCCTGCCACGGCAGGGGTCACCGACGGCGGCAGCAATGACTATGAGGTAGACGGATCGGGCGACGGTTCTGCCGTGCTGGATTGGGACAACGAGGACTTTGACGGCGCGGGCGGAGACGAGGCGGGGGTATTCTCGGTTTCTATCGTAGGCGGGGTTGTCTCATCCACCGTCGAGGGCACCGAGGGCGCCGACGTCTTTGGCCTTGGGATCTCCGACATCTTCGGCAACGCGGTCACAACCGGGGATGATGTCATCAATGTCGCGGGCGGCGATGATCTTGTTGACGGTGCGGGCGGGGATGACACGATCCTGGGCGGATCCGGCAACGACACGATCCTCAGCGGGTCCTGGGGCGGAGGCAGTTTCACGCCCGTTTACAGTGAGCAAACCGGCGCGTCCGACAGCTTTTTCGGCAGCAACGGAAACAGCGGCTTTACCGGCACGACGACAAGCAACGGCCCCCTATCCACTGCGAGCTTCGGATCCATATCGGGCTACTACCTTGGTCAATCCAACGACACGTTTGAGACCCACACGCATACGTTTTCACAAGAGATTGCCGGCGCGCAGATCCTCTTCAACGACGCGCAAAGCAACGAGGTGGTGTCGCTCGTTCTGGACGGCCAATTCGTCAACCTCAACACCGCGATTTCTGAGGGCTGGGTCACATTCGACGGAAATGGCCAGTATCTGATCAACGGCTCCGGCCAGATCACCTCCGGTTCCAACGCGGCGTCTACCGTGGTCGGGACGCTGACGATTGACGCGTCCTTCACTAGCGCCCAGTTGAACTATCAGTCCAACTCGTCCGGGGACGGGGTCCACTACGAATTCTACGTGGACACAAATCCCGTGGCCGCCGGAAGCGATGACGATCTGCTAGATGGCGGCGCGGATGCGGACACCTTCCTGCTGGACGACAATTTCGGCAATGACACCATCGTCGGCGGTGAAACCGGAACAGACACCGACATAATCGACGCCTCAGACTTGGCCGACGCCCTGAGCTTTGCCCTAAGCGGCACCGGCGAGGGGACGTTCTCGATCGGAACCGATACGGTGACCTTCTCGGAGATCGAGGGGTTCGAGCTGACCGACCAAGCCGACAGTGTCGACGCCAGTGCCGACGCTGGCGGTCTCAGCATCGACGCAGGGGCGGGCGATGACACGGTCATCGGCGGTTCAGGTGATGACACGATCATTGGCGGGCTGGGTGCGGACAGCTTGCTGGGCGGCGATGGTGCGGACACCTTCGTCATCGCGGACGGCTTTGGGGCTGATACGATCCAGGGAGGCGAAGGCGGCACGGATGTCGACGAGATCGACCTCTCTGCCCTATCAAGCGGTATCTCCGTAGCTTTCGTCGACGGCGGTGCTGGCACGATCGCTTTGGGTGGTGACACGATCCAGTTCAGCGAAATCGAATCCTTCACGCTCACGGAGCAGGGGGATGTTTTCACAGCGACCAACAACGACCATGGGGTCACTGTAGATGGCGGTTCTGGCAGCGACACGATCACCGGCGCGCGCGGCGATCATACGCTCTTTGGTGGCGATGGCGACGACGCAATATACGGCGGTAACGGGCAAAGCTCCATCGACGGCGGATCCGGCAATGACACGGTGTATGCCAATTTCTATTCAGTAACCGCAAAGCCCAACAGTTATAGTGGTGGGTCTGGCACAGACACCTTGATGATCGCTGGCACAGCAGTCGGATCGGTTGCCTACAACATCAATCTGCAAACTGGAATCGATACCTACAACAACAGCTATTCCGGGTTCGAACACATCGTGTTCGGAACTGGCAACGACACCGTCTTAGGCGATGCCGGCGACAATCTTTTCGAAGGCGGAGACGGGTCGGACAGCCTGATGGGCGCGCTGGGATCGGACACTCTGATAGGCGGCGAGGGTAATGACTTCCTATCGGGCGGCGAAGGCGACGACTTCCTGAAGTCCGGCCAGGGTCAAGACACGCTGGATGGGGGCGACGGCGCGGACACGCTGATGAATGCGGCGGGCGATGACAGCCTGGTTGGCGGGGCGGGCGATGACTTGATCGTGGCCACGCAAGGTAGTGACACCCTTGAAGGCGGCGCAGGTCAAGACACGCTGATGGGCGGCGTGGATGGCGACAGTCTCGACGGCGGTGCCGACAACGATCTCTTGCTGGGTGATCTGGCGGGTGTTCGGTTCAACGAGACCGGCAATGACGGGATCGGGATCGCAACCAATATTGCCGATTTTCCGACCACGCAATTGAGCTTTGAACTGACCTTCAGCTCTACTGCCGATCCGACAGGTACTGCGGCTTTGGGGTCCTATGTGGCCGATAGCGGCGGTGCAAGCCTCAACTTGTACACGCAATCGGGCAGCCTGATGATTGAGATCGGCGGCAACGTCGTCAACACAGGTATCTCGACCGCGTCGCTTTTTGACGGAAACGTGCAGACCCTTGCTTTGACCTGGGACAGCGCGAGCGGTGCCCTGGAAGTCTATGACAACGGTTCCAGCGCCTACACGGGCACTGTCGCCGCTGGCGCCAGTTTCGATCAAGGCGGGACCTTCGTGCTGGGACAGTACCAGCTGAACGAAGGGTCTTATGTTGTCGGCGCTGAGTTCGACGGCACGATCTACGGCGCGCGGATCTATAACGACATCCGCACGCCCTCCGAAATTCTGGACAGCACACAGGGCCCGGTCGCTGACACATCCGACTCCAATCTTGTGTCAAATTGGGTGGCCGATCCCGAATTCGCTGGCTTTAACGACCTTTCGGATAACGCCTACACCATGGCCATGTTGGGCGATGTGTCGCTTGCCTGGTCCGAAGGCGCCGATACGCTGATCGGTGGATCCGGCGAAGATACGCTCTACGGCGGCGGAGGCGCAGACAGCGTTGATGGCGGCTCTGGCCAAGACAGTATCCTGGGCGGCGACGGCGATGACACGATCGACGGGGGCGGCAACACAGATACGATTTTCGGCGGCGCAGGCGACGACCTGATTGCCGATACCGGCGGCGGCGCGAGCGACGACACGATCTATGGCGAAGCGGGCAACGATACGATCTCGGGCGGAGTGAGGGAGGATTACCTCGACGGTGGCGATGACGCCGATACGTTTCTGATCGAGGACGGCCCAGGCAATGACACGATCATCGGCGGCGAAGGCACCACGACCGGCAGCGACCATGACGTCATCAACCTTTCCGGCATCACGACCCAGGGCGTCACCGTAACCTACACAGGCGACGAGGCTGGCACCATCGTCGTGGGCTCGGATACGATCACCTTCTCGGAGACTGAAGAGATCGGTTTGACCGAACAGGCGGACGTGGTGGACGCCACCGATTCAGCGTTCACTCAAGGCGTGAACTTGGACGGCGCGGGCGGCGATGACACGATTATCGGCACCGACTTCGGCGACACCATCGCGGGGGGCGATGGCGATGACAGCATCGAAGGCGGGCTTGGCGACGACTTCCTGACCACGGGCCTGGGCAATGACACCCTGATGGGCGGTCAGGGCAACGACACGCTGATGAACTCGGACGGCGATGACAGTCTGGATGGCGGGGACGGCGATGACAGCATCGTGGCCACGGGCGGCGAGGACACGCTGCGCGGCGGCGCCGGTGACGACACGATGGACGGCGGTGCCGATGCCGACACCTTCATCATCGAGGATGGCTTCGGCAACGATGTCATCGTCGGTGGCGAGACGACCACCGATCCCGGCGACAGCGACTTTGACACGATCGATCTAAGCGTCCTCAGCGGACCCGTCACCGTCACCTATACGGGCGATGAAGCGGGCACGATCACCAACGGCACGGACACGATCACCTTCTCGGAGATCGAGAGGATCATCCTCACCGATCAGGCGGACGTGGTGGATGCCACCGCTGACAACGGCGGCGCCCATATTGACGGCGGCGCCGGAGATGACACGATCACCACAGGCGACGGCAACGACACCGTCTTCTACGGCGGTGGCGATAACTCGGTCTCGACCGGTGACGGCAACGATTACGTCGACGATGACGCGGGCAATCCGGGCTACACCGGCAACAACACTGTCGATCTCGGCGACGGGAACGACACGATCTATTCCGGCTACGGTGACGACTCAATCCAAGGCGGCAGCGGTGACGACGTCATTAACGCACAATGGGGCGATGACACAGTCGATGGGGGCGACGGCAACGACTATATCCAGAGCGAAGAGGGCGATACGAGCCTATCGGGTGGCGCGGGCAACGACACGATCATTGGGGCGACGGGTCGGGACACGATCCGTGGTGGAACAGGCGACGACTCCCTTTACGGCGGAAATGATCAGGACACCTTCATCGTCGAGGACGGCTTTGGGGACGATACAATTCAAGGTGGAGAAGGTGGCACCGATGACGATGTCATCGACCTAAGTCATCTCAGCGGACCCGTCACCGTCACCTATACCGGTGACGAAGCGGGCACGATCACCGACGGCACCGACACGATCACATTCTCGGAGATCGAGCGGATCATTCTGACGGATCAGGCGGACAGCGTGGACGGCAACGCCTCTTCAACCGGCATCAATATCGAGGGAGGCGCAGGCGACGACACGATTGAAGGGGGCGACACCGGCACCGGTGCAAACGACACGATTGACGGCGGGGCGGGCGACGACAGCATAGATGCGGGTCGGGGCGACGACCAGGTACAGGGCAGCATTGGCAACGACACAATCGAGGGTTGGAACGGCAACGATTCTCTGGATGGCGGAGAGGGGAATGACAGCCTGAACGGCGGGGTCGGCGACGACACGATTGAAGGGGGGGACGGGAACGACACAATCGACGCGGACCAGGGCAATGACAGCGTTTCAGGCGGTGACGGGGATGACAGCCTTGATGGATGGAACGGCGACGACACGATTGAAGGTGGGTCAGGCAATGACACGCTCCGCGGCCTGAACGACAACGACAGCCTGGACGGCGGAAGCGGAGATGACAGCCTGGAGGGTGGATCAGGCAATGACACCCTGGCGGGCGGCACTGGCGATGACGTTCTCACTGGCGGTGCCGGAAACGATACCTTTGTCTTCGAGGTCGGCGATGGTGCCGATACGATCACGGATTTCAACTTCGGTAATTCCGGCGCCCTTAACGACGGTGACACGTCGAACAACGACTTCATCGACCTCAGCCAGTACTACACCAACCTCAGCGAGATGCGCGCCGATTTTGACGATGACGGCGTCCTCAACCAATCGAACGATGGTCAAGACGGCGCGGATTACAGCGACAACACCCGCATGCAAAGTGGCGACAGCGCCGAGTTTTCCGGGGCCCAGCGCAGCAGCTTCACCTCGGACAATACTGGCGTTGTGTGTTTTGCCACGGGGACACTGATCCTAACCGACAAGGGCGAAGTCCCGATCGAACGTCTCCGCCCCGAGGACCGGATCGTCACTATGGATAACGGCCTGCAGCCCCTAGCGATGGTGGCCTCGCGCAGGTTGGGCGCGCAGGACCTGGCCGACAATCCGCAGCTCAAGCCTATCGAACTGAAGGCAGGCGCGTTGGGTGCCGCGCGCAGCCTCATCGTTTCGCCGCAACATGCGATGCTTGTCCAAGTGGAAGGCGGCGAAAGGCTTGTGCGTGCCAGACAGCTTTCGCGCCTGCACGGCGGGTCGGTGCGGGTAATGCAGGGCTGCCGCCAAGTGACCTATGTCCATCTGCTCTTTGACGCCCACCAGATCGTCTTTGCCAACGGGCGGCCATCCGAGAGCTTCTATCCAGGCCCCTTGGCAATGGCCGCTCTGGATCGTGAGACACGGGCGGAGTTCGAAGCCGTGTTCCCGACACTCTCGCGCGAAGTGGCCGCCTATGGTGGCAATTCCTCCTTTGTCGCCGCACGCACTCCGCTTCGGTCCAAGAACCTTCCCACTGTCCTGGCCGATGTCCAGCAACCCAAGCTGCCAGGCTTTGACCGGACGCTATGATCGGGCCCTATGAAATGTAATATTTAGAGCAGGTTTTCAGGCGCGGGCGACCTCGCCGTCTGACCTTCAAATCGCGCAGGCTTATCCATTTGGGAAACGGGATCAGACGAAACAAACAGAGCCATGGATCGCCAGCGCAGAGCGCCATATCTCTGGCTCAGCCGAAAGGGCTATGTAACGCTTCACGAAAGGATTTATGGCGCGCTGGGGAGGATTCGAACCCCCGACCCCTTGATTCGTAGTCAAGTACTCTATCCAGCTGAGCTACCAGCGCGTGAGGCGGGGGTGTAGCCGGGAGCACTCGAAGGCGCAAGGGAAATCAGGCGGCGTTTCCGGCAGGCAGGTGGATTGCGAAGGTCGTGCCCTCAGCCCCGGTTTCCTCCAGGAGCAATTCCCCGCCATGGCCGCGAATAAGCTCTGCCGCGATCACCAAGCCGAGGCCAGAGCCGCCCTTGCGAACGCCGCCATGGAAGGGCTGAAACAGGTGATCGATCGCCTTTTGCGGCAGGCCGGGCCCGCTGTCTTTGACGCGAATAACCCAATCATTGTCGCCCGCGCAGGCCCGGATATGGATCTGGCCCGGCCCTCCGGTCGCGCCGATGGCCTGGCGCGCATTGCGGATCAGATTTCCCAGAACCCGGTGGATTTGCTCGGCATCGGCGCGGGCAACCAGGCCGGGCTCGATATCCGTCTCGTAGGAGATCTCTTCTTCACGGCTGGCCAGGCGTTCATTCTCGACCACGTCATAGACCAGATCGCCCAGATCCACACGCGACAGCTGTGGCGGCGGCTCCTCCGCGCGGCCAAAGGCCAGAGCGCCCTCGCACAGGTTCACTGCCCTGCTCAATGAGCTGATCAGGCGCGGCGCCGTGCGTTTCACAGACGGATCCTCAGAGTTTTCCAAACGGTCGGCGACCAGAGTGGCCACGTTGAGGATGTTGCGTAGATCGTGGCTGATCTTGGCGACAGCTTCGCCGAGTTGGGCCAGGCGCTCGCGTTGTTTCAGGGCGCCGGTCAACTGCGTCTGCATGGATTGCAGCGCCAGTTCGGCGTCGTGGATTTCGGTCACACCCGCTTTGGGTTGAATGATCCGGCGCGCATCCTCCGGCGCGCTTGCATAGCCAGCCATGTGCGAGACGACGCGCTTAATGGGCATCACCAGCAACCGGCGCACCGCCATGAACAAAAGCGCCGCGGTAACGATGGAAATCACGGCCGACAGCAAAAGGATCCTAAGCCCGTAGTCGATCAGTGCCTCTCGCAACGGCGGGGCGGGCATCACCACGTCAATCAGAAGCCCCGCCTCGCGGGTCGGATTGCCGATCACCCGGATCGTCTCATCGTTCGGGCTGAACAGCGTCATGATCGCGTCGCGGATCAAGCTCCAGGCATTCGTTTCGCGCAGGTCGGTCGTATAGGCCACGGGCGGGATGTTTTCGGCGGCCAGGATCAACTGACTGAATTCATTGCGCCTGAGCACCACGTTCAAGACGCCTGCATTCTCCAAAAGCTCGGCGGCCAAATCCTCATCGACCATCCCGTCATTGGCGAGCAGGGCGAGTGAGGCGATCTGCGCCCGGTCCAGCCTTTGCAGCAGGTAATCCTCACGGAAGCGCGCCACGGAGGGGACGAAAATCATAATCTCCGCGATCATCACGAAGATGATCGTTAAGACCAGAAATCGCCCCGATAGCGAATTCACGCGCGCTCCCTCCGTCTTGCGTCGGTGGCGGTTCTAGAACCGCTGCACCAGACGCACCACCTTTTTGACCAATGGGCTGTCGAACAGCTTGGGGGAGAAATAGGCACCCGCAGCGCGTTTGTTAATCTCTCCCAGGGTCGGATAGGGCGCGATCATACCCGCCACCGCGCTCATCTTGAGCTTGTTGGCGATGGCCAGCGACCAGACCTGAATGAGCTCACCGGCTTGCGGGCCGACGATCGTGGCCCCGACGGGCTTGCCCTTGACCACCATGACCTTGGCAAAGCCGCGCTTTTGATCCGTGGTGATAGCCCGGTCATTGTGGTGGAACTCAGCCTTGGCAACAAAGACCTTATCGCCGAATTTGGCCTTGGCCTGCGCCTCGGTCAGGCCAACCTGGGCCAGTTCCGGGCTGGTATAGGTGGCCCAAGGGATGTGATCAGTGCGCGTCTTGGCCGGCAGACCAAAGAGCATTGGGCGGATGATGACGCCCGCGTGGTAGCCCGCGACATGGGTGAACTGAAAGCCGCCCGCCACATCGCCGACCGCATAGACCCGCTTGTTGGTGGAGCGGAGATCGTCGCCAACCTTCACGCCCGTGCGGTCGTATTTGACGCCAGCCTTTTCCAGGTCGAGCTTGTCGATATTGACCTTGCGGCCCACCGCGACCAGCAGGTGACTGGCCTGATAGCTCTGGCCGTCCTCGGTCTCGACGGTGACGGCGCCTTCCGTGCCCGAGATCTTCTGGGCCTTCGCGCCCTCGATGATCTCGACGCCTTCTGCGCGCAGATTTTCCAGCACGACCGCCGCCGCCTCCGGGTCATCCTTGCCCAGCGCCTTGGCGCCTTCGAGGACGGTCACCTTGGAGCCCAGCCGGATATGCGCCTGCGCCATTTCCAGGCCGATCGGACCACCGCCGATGACGATCAGATGCTCAGGCTTCTCGCGCAGATCGAAAATCGTCTCATTGGTGTGGTGCGGCGTATCCGCAAGGCCGGGGATCGGCGGCACGAAGGGGCCCGAGCCGGTGGCAATGACAAAGCGGCGCGCCTTGATGATCTGATTGCCCGCCTGCACCTCGGTGGGGGAGATGAATTTCCCAAACTCCCGGATCACTTGCACGCCAAGGCCTTCGAAGCGCTCTTGGCTGTCGACCGGCGCGATCTCGTCGATGACGGAATGCACATGGTCCTTGGCGGCGGCATAGTCAGCCTGGGCCTCGTGGGCGGCGACCCCGAAGGCGGCCTCACCGGTGTCGTGCGCTTTGTGACCCGCGGCCAGCAGGGCCTTGGAGGGGACGCAGCCATAGTTCAGGCAGTCACCGCCCATCTTGTGGCCTTCGAGCAAGACCACTTTTGCGCCCATCTGAACCGCGCCAGCGGCGACCGAGAGACCGCCAGAGCCGGCCCCAATGATGCAGATATCGGTTTCGATGCGGTCCATGGTTTGGGGCCTTTCGGGAAGAATTTCGGTTTCCATACGTGACATGAGTTACACCGCCTTCTTGCCGCGGATCGCCTTAAGGACGACCGGCATAAGGGAGAGGGCAATGAGGCCCAGGATCGGCAGTAGGACATGGGGCTCGAAGATGATGCCCAGGTTCGGCGTCTCGCCCCGCGCAAAAACTTCGCCGAGGCCCGCACCGACCGAAGTGTAGACGACCGTGCCGGGGATGATGCCGAAGAAGGTCGAGATCACGAAGCGGCGCAGCGGCACCTCCAGGAACGAGGGCACAAGGTTGGCGACGAAGAAGGGAACGACCGGCACGAGGCGGATAAAGAAGAGCATCGACCATTGGTTTTCATCGATACCGTCTTTGATACGTTTGACCGCACCGTCAGAGGCTTCGAGCTTGGCGCCCAACCGCTCGCCAAAGCCCCAGCGGGCGGCGAGGAAAATCGCCGTGGCGCCGATGGTCGCACTCATCACGTTGAAAAGCGCGCCCGGGAACGTCGCGAAGAGAAAGCCACCCGTGAGCGTGGCGATGGTTGCACCGGGAAGGGAAAAGCCCGCGATAACGATATAGATCGCCATAAAGACCAGGACTGTTAGAATATAGTTGGCGTCCCGAAAGGCGATCAGGGCCTCGCGATTGTCGCGCAGCGCTTCAAAGCTGAGGTGATCGCCGAGGAAATACCACCCCGCAACAGCGCCCGCCGCGATGGCGGCCATGGGCAAATAACGAGTGAATGAGGTTTTCGGTTTCTGAGTCACGGTGGCTGTCATTGTGCATCTCCAAGGGCTCGTTGCCTAGACAAATGCGCATGAGATTGAGCGGTGAAACGCGCGATCACGCCCCGGTGATGTGGCGTGAGAGAAACCAGGGCCGGCGTGTTCAAACGCCAGGGTTTTCGTAACATCGCCGCGCCCGTGTTTCAGAGATCTTTGGTGTTAAGCAAGCTTTCTCGAAGTGTGGTTCGCGATACGGTATTAGGGCGCCTGAAAGACCGCCTGATGTGTTGACAGCCCAAACGCTCTATCCTATTGCCCACGCTTCAACGGCGCGCGGGCGCTCCCGCCGCCCACAGACGCTTTGCAGTGAAGCTTTGTTCGGAGCGAGACAATGACGAAACGCACATTTCAGCCTTCGAACCTTGTGCGCAAGCGGCGCCACGGCTTCCGTGCCCGCATGGCGACCAAGGCAGGCCGCAAGATCCTCAACGCGCGCCGCGCACGGGGCCGCAAATCGCTGAGCGCGTGACCCGCGCGCGCATGCTGTGGCCGTAACGCAAGACCCGACGAACCAGACATCGCCGGGCCGGGCGCCTGTTGAGACTTTGCGCAAACGCGCGGATTTCCTAGCGGCGGCCCGCGCGCGTCGTGTTGCAACACGCGGCTTCGTGCTACAGGGACGGCGGCGTAGCGCTTCTGGTCCCGCGCGGATCGGCTATACTTGCTCCAAGAAGGTTGGCAACGCCGTGGCGCGCAACCATGCCAAACGACGTCTAAGGGCCATTGCCCAGGCTGTGCTGCCTACTCAGGCCAAGCCCGGTTGGGATTACGTGTTGATCGGACGACACGGCCACACCTCGGTGGAGCCCTTCGCCGACCTCCTCCAAAGCCTCGAGCGCGCGCTTGAAAAGGTGCATGGATGAGCCCGCTGGCCCGTCTTTTCGCACTTCCCGTTAGGGCCTACCGTGCCGTCTTCAGCCCCTGGGTCGGCTTTAATTGCCGCTATCACCCGACCTGCTCGGCCTACGCTCTGGAAGCGCTGGAAAAGCATGGCGGCCTCAAGGGCGCATGGCTGACTTTTCGCCGCGTTCTCAAATGCCACCCCCTCGGCGGCTCTGGCGTCGACAACGTCCCGGATTAGCCTGCGCGCGCTTAAAATACGCGGGGCGCAACAGCCGATCATAACAATCCTAACTATTGTTTCCGCGGCTGTTAAAGAACTTCCCATGCCTATGGCCCATTGATCCATGCGTAAGCAGACGCCGGAGCAATCACGTGAATTGGGCCATTGGATTCTTCAATCGTTTTTTGCGGCCGCGTCAGCGCGACAGCATTCTGCGGGCGGAGCTGTTCGCGCTGTTGCCCTTGTTTCTTGTCGCAGTCGGGGCGTTCTCAAACCGCTCCATCGCTGAATTGATCGGCATCGTTCTGCCTTTGCTCCTGGCGATCGATGTGGTCGCAACCAGCCGCTCACGCATGGCACGCAGGCAGGAGGTCAACCAACCCAAGGATCCGATCACACGGTTGCCTCAGCGGGAGGCCTTGGATGTCGCTGTGACGCAGGCGGCCGATACCTCGCCCCAACTCACGACCGCATGCATGTTTATTCGCCTGGACGGACAAAACGAATTGCTGGAGCGGTGGGGGGCCAGCGGGCGCGATGAGATTTTGCGCCGCACGGCGGAACGGTTGCGCACCGCGTTGCGCAGTGACGACACGGTCGCCCGGGTGGAGGACGGCACATTTGGCGTGGTTTTGCGGCCGGTTCTGATTGAACGGCTGGACGATGTCCTGAGCCTGACGGAGCGGCTGTCGCGCGCTTTGGCAGAGCCGATGTATTTCGGCGGCGGCATCGTTCACACAAGCGCCTCGATCGGCGTGGCGACGCCCGAGACGCTGGAACTCGACGAATTGCTCGCCGGAGCTGAGGCCGCTTTGTCCCAAGCGATGCGCTCGGGGCCAGGCAGCATTCAGCGCTTCTCCAGCGATCTGCGAGACCGCTTGAGCCGCCAATCGGCCCTGATCCGGTCCGTTGACACGGGCTTTGCGAATTCGGAGATCCGCGCGTGGTTCCAGCCTCAGATCAACACCGATACCGGTGAGATTTCGGGGTTTGAGGCGCTCGCCCGTTGGCAGCATCCGCAGCTCGGCACCCTGGCGCCGGGCGAGTTTCTCGAGGCGGTGCGCCATGCCGGCAGGATGCCCGCACTTGGGCACACGATGTTGGAACAAGCGCTCGCCGCGATCACCTTTTGGGACCGCAAGAAGCTGAAAGTGCCGACAGTGTCGGTTAATTTCTCGCCCGACGAACTTCGCGAACGCGGCATGGTCGAGCGCGTGAAGTGGGAGGTCGACCGTCACAACCTCGCGCCAGAACGTCTGACGATTGAGATCCTGGAAAGCGTGGCCGCGCTCAGCAATGACGATATCATCCTGCGTAATATCGACGGTTTGCGCAGCCACGGGTTTAGGATGGACCTCGATGACTTCGGAACCGGACAGGCCTCCATTGCAAACCTGCGCAGGTTCGGCGTTCAGCGCATCAAAATCGACCGCAGCTTCGTGACCGAGCTCGACCAAGACGAGGAACAGCGCAGCATCGTCGCAGCGATCCTGTCTCTGGCTGAACACCTGAAAGTTGAGACGGTGGCCGAGGGTGTTGAAACCCAAGCCGAGCACGCGACACTGGCGCAGCTCGGCTGCGATCACGTCCAGGGCTTCGGCGTCTCAAAACCTATGCCATTCGATCAAACCTTCGCCTGGATCAACCAGCACCGCGAGCGCATCCAAAAGCCGCCCCAGATCGGTCGCAAGACGGGCTGAGCGCGGCTCTGGACGACCAGGACGGGCTCGCACGTTGGGCGCGGGCAGGTTGGGTGCGGGCACATTGGGCGGGCCCGTTCTACGGGCACAGGCGCCTACTCTGAGATTGGCAAAGGCGTCGGCACAAGGTGCGCGCACCAAGCGGCCTCTAGATCGCACGGCGAACGCTTTGTCCTCTTGACCTTTCGGCCACCCTTTAGTTGAACCTGCTCACCCCTTTCGAAGGACGAACAGGCATGGACGACCAGAACAAAAATCTCATTCTGGCCACCGTACTCAGCATGATGGTGATCGTCGTCTGGCTGGTCCTGTTCCCGCCGGAAGATCCTTCTCTAAATCAACCGCCCGCGCAGACCGCCTCAAGCGGCGCGCAGGTGGACGGCGATCTGGCTCTCACGCCGCCCTCCGCAGAAGACCCGAACTTGGTCGATGCCACGGCCACACGGGATGTGGCGCTCGAAAGCACCGAGCGATTGGACATTGCAACGCCGCGCCTGACGGGCTCGATCTCGCTCGTTGGAGGGCGCATCGACGACATTGCGATGACCCGCTACCGCGAAGAGCTTGCCGAAGACAGCCCGGATGTCACGCTCCTGTCCCCCGCGGGCGGGCCTGAGGCCTATTACGCGCTTTATGGCTGGTCGCCTACGGGCGATCTGGGCCTGGAGGACGTGCCTGGCGCGAACACCGATTGGCAGGTTGAAAGCGGCGACACCCTGTCGCCCGACGCGCCCATCACGCTTGTTTGGGACAATGGCGCTGGCCTGACCTTTCGGCGCGAGATCAGCGTCGATGAAGATTACATGTTTACGATCACGCAATCGGTTCAAAACGATACCGAGGCTGCGGTGCAGCTCCGGCCCTACGGCATCGTCGCGCGCCACGGCCTGCCCGACGATCTGGAGAACTTCTTCATCAGCCACGAAGGCGTCGTCCGCGTGGCAGACGGCACCCTCAACCAGATCGGCTATAACGACATCCCCGATCTCGACTTCATCGCGCGCGAGCGGGCCAATGCCGAGGTTCTCGACGTCGCCGAGGAGGGCTGGATCGGCTTTGCCGATAAATACTGGATGACGACGCTGATCCCCGGAGAGGAGCACCCGTTCACCTCCGTCATCCGCTATGTCGAAAGTGCCGACATCTACCAAACCGAAGCGCGCCTCGCCCTGATGAGCGCCGCACCGGGCGAAACCGCCGAGATTACCACACAGCTTTTCGCCGGGGCCAAGGAATGGGAAGCGCTGCACGCCTATGAAAACAATCCTGGCCTGCTGGCGCGGCTGCTGGGTGACCGCGTCGATGAGGACCGCCCCCAAATCGACCGCATGACCGACGCCATTGACTGGGGCTGGTTCTACTTTCTGACACGCCCGATCTTTTGGCTCCTCCATGAGCTCAACCTGCTCATCGGAAATATGGGCCTGGCGATCATATCGCTGACCTTCCTGATTAAGGCCGCGCTCCTCCCTCTGGCCTATCGCTCCTATGTCTCGATGGCCAAAATGAAGGAGCTTCAGCCCGAGATGGAGAAGCTCAAGGAGCGCGCCGGCGACGACCGCCAAAAGCTCCAAGAGGGCATGATGGAGCTCTACAAGAAGGAAAAGGTCAATCCGGCCTCAGGATGTTTGCCGATCCTGCTGCAGATCCCGATCTTCTTCTCGCTCTACAAGGTGATCTTCGTCACGCTCGAGCTGCGCCACGCGCCGTTCTTTGGCTGGCTGGACGACCTTTCGGCCCCCGACACCTCTTCGATCCTCAACCTTTACGGCCTGCTGCCCATCCCCGGGCCGGAGGCGGGCAGCATCTTGGCGCTGATCTTCATCGGGATCTTGCCACTGCTCCTGGGCGTGTCGATGTGGCTTCAGCAAAAGCTCAACCCCGCACCGACCGATCCGACCCAGGCCGCGATCTTCGCCTGGCTCCCTTGGGTCTTCATGTTCGTGCTGGGCAGTTTCGCCAGCGGCCTCTTGGTCTACTGGATCGCCAACAACACGCTGACCTTCATTCAGCAATACACGATCATGCGGCGCCAAGGTGCGAAACCGGACGTCTTCGGCAATATCCGGTCAAGCTTCAAACGCGACAAAGAGAAGTAAATGGCGGCGAGCGTCGCACAGATCTGGCGCCACCCGATCAAAGGGATCGGCGCCGAGGCCCTGAGCGAGACGCGGATCACCCGCAACCTCCCGCTGCCACTCGACCGTGCCTGGGCCCTTTTGCAAGTGGGCGGCGAGGCGGGTACGGGCTGGCGGTCGTGCAGCAATTTCCTGCGCGGCGCGAAGGGTCCGTCCTTGATGGCAATCACCGCGCGGTCGGAAACGGCCGAAGACGGCGCGGTCAAGATTACGCTCGCCCATCCGGACCGCCCCGAGATTTCCATCGACCCCGATCGTGATGGGGGTGCCCTGATGGATTGGGTGCGGCCCATTTACCCCGAGGAGCGGCCCGCGCCCGCCGCGCTGATCAAAGCGCCGCCCCAGGGCATGAGCGATGCGAATTTCCCCTCAATCTCGATCCTCAACCGGGCCTCGCTCCGCGCGCTCGGGCAAAAGCTTGGTCAAAACCTCGATGAGCGGCGCTTTCGCGGCAATCTCTGGCTGGAGGGCCTGGCGCCCTGGGAAGAGTTCGACCTGGTCGGGAAAACCTTGCGCATCGGCATGGGCGAAGAGGCCGTAGAGATCGAAGTTATCGAGCCCATCGGCCGCTGTCGCGCAACCGAGGCAAATCCCGAAACGGGCCGCAAAGACGCGCACGTTCTGGCCGGTCTGTCGAATGGCTGGGGGCACACGCAATTCGGCGTCTACGCGACTGCGCGGAGCAATGGCTGCATCCGGTCGGGCGATCCCGTCGAGATCCTATGACCATTCTGCCCTTTCCGCTTATGGAGACGCCCGACGCCGAAGCAAGTGAGGCCGGACGCAAGCTTTTTGCGACGGGGGCGGACTTTCTCAAGGGTGTTGTGGCTATGGGTGGCCTGCCCCCCGATGACCGGATTGAGGTCTGTTTCGCCGGGCGTTCAAATGTCGGAAAATCGAGCTTGATCAACGCGCTGACCGGGCGAAAGGCGCTGGCCCGGACGTCCTCCACCCCGGGCCGGACGCAGGAGATCAACTTCTTTACCCTGGCCGGGAGCCACTACCTGGTCGATCTGCCGGGCTATGGCTTTGCCAAGGCGCCCAAGCCGGTGGTCGAGACCTGGCAGCGCTTGCTCAAGGCCTATCTGGCGGGGCGGCCCAACCTGCGGCGGGCCTTTGTGCTGATTGATTTCCGGCACGGCATCAAGCCGGTGGACGCGGAAATCCTAGGTCTTTTGGACAAGGCCGCGGTGCCATTTCAATGCGTCTTGACCAAGGCCGACAAGGTCAAAGCTCAGGACCGGGAGGCGATCCTGGCCCAAGTGCGCCGCGCCCTGTCCAGCCACCCGGCCGCCTTTCCCGAGATCATCAGCACCTCTTCGCAACGCGGCAGCGGGCTCGACGCCCTGCGCGCTGTCATCGCCGGGCTGATCTGAGCGCCCTTCCCTCGACGCCGCGCCTGACCTAAAAGGCGCGGGCCCCGCCAGGGAGGGACAAGATGAAGGCACAAAGCGCTATGACCCGCGATGACACCGCGACCGCTCGGACGCTCAATGAGGCGCTGCCCTATTTGCAGCGCTATGACGACGCGATTGTTGTGATCAAATTGGGCGGCCACGCCATGGGCTCGGACGAGGCGATGCTGAGCTTTGCGCGCGACGTCATGCTGATGCGCACGGTTGGTGTGAACCCGGTTGTCGTGCATGGCGGCGGACCGATGATCAACGCGCTTTTGGAAGAACTCGGCGTGACCTCACAGTTTGTCAACGGCAAGCGGGTCACAGATGAGGCGACAATGCGGGTTGTGGAAATGGTCCTGGCCGGTCAGGTCAACAAGCGGATCGTGCAAGCCATCAACAGCCAGGGCGGCAAGGCCGTGGGCCTATCGGGCAAGGACGCAAATCTGATGCTGTGCCGCGCCAGCGATCCGGAACTGGGCTTTGTCGGCGTTCCCGATCAAGTCAATCCAGACGTCCTGAGCCATCTCTTTCAGGCTGAGATGATCCCGGTCATTGCCCCGATTGGTGCCGGTCACAACGGAGAGACCTTCAACGTCAACGGTGATACCGCCGCCGGAGCCCTGTCCGCCGCCCTAAAAGCCGCTCGCCTGCTTCTGCTGACCGATGTGGCGGGCGTCAAGAATGCCGAGGGCCACGTCGTCACCCAGCTAACCGCGCAGGATGTCGAAGAGATGACCCGGGACGGCATCATCGCGGGCGGCATGATCCCAAAGACCGAAACCGCTCTGGAAGCGGTGCGCGGCGGCGCGCGGGCGGCGGTGATCCTAGACGGGCGCGTGCCGAATGCCTGTTTGCTCGAGCTTTTCACGGAACACGGCGCCGGGTCCATTATTCGTCCGTAAAGTGTCGCGGCGGGGATAGGCGCGCGTCGAAGCGCGTTCTAACCTGAGGCCATGCGGTATCAGGATATCGAGGATCTCGCCGCCGCCGAACGGCTCACTGTCTCCGGAGCGTTTCACCCCGGTGACGGCGATGGCCTGCCGCCTGCGTGCCGCACACTCATCCTGTTGAGCCCGGGGGAAGCCTTTTGGGAAGGCCTCGCGGCAAGCCCGGAATACCGCGACGACGCGCCCGACCCGATTGATCGCTGGTCCCGCCGCGTCATAGACGCGCTGGCCGCACGGCTTGGCGGCACCGCGCATTACCCGTTCGGCGGCCCGCCTTACGCCCCCTTCACACATTGGGCGCGCCGCTCCGGTCGCGCCTGGTCGAGCCCGGTTCACATGCTCAGCCACGACAGCTATGGCCTAATGATCTCCTATCGCGGTGCCATCGCGCTGGCAGAACGCCTGGAGCTCCCCTCGCCGCCCACCCAATCGGGCTGCAATGGATGCGAGCGCCCCTGCCTCAGCGCCTGCCCTGCGGGCGCCATCGACGCGGAGCGCTATGACGTCGCCCTTTGCCACGCCTATCTCGAGAACCATCCCGACGCGCCCTGTCTGAGCCGAGGCTGCGCCGTGCGCCGCGCCTGTCCGGTCTCACAGAGCTCCGGCAGGCTCGAGGCGCAATCGGCCTATCACATGGGACAGTTCCACCCATGAGCCTGCGCCTAATCGTGATCCGCCACGCCAAATCGGCCTGGGGCGATCTGAGCTTACCGGACCGTGAGCGTCCCTTGAACGGCCGCGGTCAGCGGGATGCGCCGAAGCTTGGGGCGTGGCTCAAAGAGAACGGATATCTGCCCGATCAAGCACTCGTCTCGGGCGCCTTGCGCACGCGGATGACTTGGGCCGGGATCGCGGATCAACTGGACAGCCCGCCCGAGCCAGACGTGCGCGACGCGCTCTATCATAGCAGCGCTGACACATTGCTCAGCGTGGTGCAGGTCGTGACCGGTGCCACGTGCCTCGCAATGGTCGCGCATAATCCCGGTATTGGCATGTTCGCCCACAGCATCGCTTCCATGCCGCCCGAGCACAGCCGCTTTGCCGATTATCCCACCGGCGCCACCCTCGTCGTGGATTTTGACTGTGCGGCCTGGTCGGACGTCACCTGGCGTGCTGGCCAGGTGATCGATTTTGTGACGCCCCGCGACCTCTGAACCCCAACACCTCTGAAACAGCGCGGCTAGTGACCGAGGATCTGGCTCAGGAATAGCTTGGTCCGGTCACTCTGCGGGTTGGTGAAGAACGGCTCGGGCTCATTCTGTTCCACGATCTGACCGGCATCCATAAAGATCACACGGTTCGCCACCTGCCGAGCAAAGCCCATCTCGTGGGTCACGCAGAGCATCGTCATGCCTTCCTCGGCAAGCTGGATCATGGTGTCGAGCACCTCTTTGATCATCTCGGGATCGAGGGCCGAGGTCGGCTCATCAAACAGCATGATACGCGGTCGCATGCACAAGCTTCGGGCGATGGCCACGCGCTGCTGCTGACCGCCAGAAAGCTGACCGGGATATTTGTGGGCCTGATCCGGGATCTTCACCTTCTCCAAGAAATACATCGCCGTTTCTTCGGCTTCTTTCTTGGGGGTCTTGCGCACCCAGATCGGCGCAAGGGTGCAGTTCTCGAGGATCGACAGATGCGGGAACAGGTTGAAATGCTGAAAGCACATCCCGACCTCTGAGCGGATCTTGTCGATGTTCTTGAGGTCGTTGGACAGCAGCGTGCCATCCACGACGATCGAGCCTTGCTGATGCTCTTCCAGGGCGTTGATACAGCGGATCAGCGTCGACTTACCCGATCCCGAGGGCCCGCAGATCACGATCCGCTCGCCCCGGTTCACCGTCAGGTTGATGTCGCGCAGCACGTGAAATGTGCCGTACCACTTGTTCATCCCTTGGATTTCGATGGCCACCTCATCGGAGACCTTCATCTGCGAGCGATCGATCTCGCGCTCTTCGACCATTGCAGCGTCGGACATGTCAGCCCCTCCTATCGGTGATCTTTCGCGAGCTTCCGCTCGAGCCATTGCGAATACTGGGACATGCCAAAGCAACACACGAAGAAGCACAGCCCGATGAAGATGAACAATTCCCAGTAAATCCCGTTCCAGTCGGTGTCAGCGCGGATCGCGTTCGAGAACCCGATTGGGTCAAAGAGGCCGATGAAGACCACCAGGACGGTGTCTTTGAACAGGCCGATGAAGGTCGACACGATGCCCGGGATCGAGATCTTCAGGGCCTGAGGCAGAATGATGAGTTGCATCGACTGCCAGTAATTGAGGCCAAGCGAGTCCGCCCCCTCATACTGACCGCGCGGCAAAGCGGCGAGACCGCCCCGGATCACCTCGGCGATATAGGCCGCCGCGAACAGCGTCACCATGATGATCACCCGGACCATCAGGTCGAAATTGGTGCCTGGCGGCAAAAAGTAGTTCAGCAAAAGCTGCGCCGTGAAGAGCCACACGATGAGTGGCACACCGCGGATCACTTCGATGAAGACCACGCTGAACTTGTTGATGATAAAAAGGTCTGATTGGCGGCCCAGGGCAAGCGCGACGCCCAAGGGCATCGACAAGATGATGCCAGAGGCGCCGATCACGAAGGCCAGAAGAAAGCCTCCGAATTCACGCGATTGCACCGACTGAATGCCGATGGGGAGCACGCTGTTCAGAGCGCCAGCCAGCGGGCCCACAAGCACAAGCCAGTACAGGATCGGAACCACAATGGCCGCGATCGTGGCGCCGAGTTGACCAATCGCAGGCGACGCGTATTTCGCCACCGCCCAGCCCAGCACGAAGCCGGCCGCCACCAGGATCGGCGCCCAGATGCTGCCACCCCAGAGGAGCCAGAAGCACAGGAACGGCGCCGCAGCGGTCAGATACAACAGCTTGCGCGGCAGGGTGTCGTAAAGGATCGGCATGATCGCCGCGAGGAACAGCACAAAGGCCAGGACCGGGCGCCAGTAAAGCTCGGACGGATAGAAGCCGAACATGAGCTGATCCCAGCGATCCACAAGGACGGCCCAGCAAGCGACGCCATGGCCATGCTCTCCGCTGCCACCGCGCGCGTCGCGGATCTCGCGGCACTCATTGAGCGACCCGGCATCCCAGATGCCGTTGATCATCCAAGGTAGGATCGCCGCAAGCACCACGTAGATCACGTAAAGCGAGACGATTGTCATCAGCGCGTTCGGGATCGATGAGAACAGGTTCTCCCGGATCCATTTGACCGCGCCAGCCTCCCGCGCGGGAGGCGCAGACTCGGCCAGCATTTCGGTGCGCACATACGAGACGTTTGTATCGGATACAGCCATCGATCAGCGCTCCTTCAGCTTGACGGAGTTGTTGTAGACATTCATCCCCGCCGAGATGATCAGCGATGTGGCCAGGTAGAACAGCCCCAGGAGAAGCATCCCCTCAAGCTCTCGTCCCGTCTGGTTGATCGTGATACCGCCGAGAGTGGAGCGGACATCCATATAGCCCACAGCCAGCGCCAGGGATGAGTTCTTGGTCAGGTTCAAATACTGCGAGATGAGCGGCGGAATGATGACCCGCAGCGCTTGCGGCAAGATCACCAGGTTCATCGTCCAGGACGGTCGCATGCCCAGCGCGGAGGAGGCCTCGGTCTGGCCCTTGCTCACTGACAGGATGCCTGCGCGCACATTCTCAGCGATGAAGGCACCAGTATAGAGCGACAGGGCGAACCACAGCGCGATCAGCGAGTTGCGCAGGTGGATGCCGCCCGCAAAGTTGAAACCTCTGAGCTCAGGGTAATCCAGGGTCGCGCCGAGAACGATCAGGACAATAGCAATCGGCACGACAACCGCGCCCAGCCGCATCCAAAAGACCCCCGCGGGCCGTATCCCCGTCGCCTCCTGTTTGGCTGTGGCCCAGCGACCGATGAAACCCGACGCAAAAAAGCCCGCGATCAGGACCGCCACCATCAAGGCGAGATCGCCGAAGCTAGAGCTTGGCACGACCGCTTCGCCCGCCTCATCCATTTCATTGCCGCCAAGTGAGCGCGTGAAGACCAAGTTGGGAATATAGATCCCGCGGTTTGTGACCGCGACGCTGTCGCCCAGGATCATCGACGCCTCGGCATCCTCACCGCGGAAGTCACGCGGTTGCGGCATGCCCTCGGTCATCACCGCGAAGATGACGATGATCCAAAGCAGAAGCGGGATGTTGCGGAAGCCCTCAACATAGACCGACATCAGGCGCGCGACGATCCAGTTTTTTGACAGACGCAGCACACCGGCGGCGACGCCCAAAATGGTCGCCATGATACAGCCTAGGAACGCCACAAGAAGCGTGTTGAGAATACCGACAAGGGCCGCGCGGCCATGGCTGCTGTCGTTGCTGTACTCGATTAGGCGCTGGTTGATGTCATAACCGGCGCGATTGCCCAGGAAGCCGAAATCGAAATCCTTGCCCAGCTCGGCGAGGTTCTGCACCGCGTTGTTGGCGAGGTAGTATAGCCCCGCCATGATCAGGATGGTCGCGACCACCTGGATCGTCAGCGACCGGTAGCGGGTGTCGTATATCAGCTGAGAGATACGAAAGCCTTCGCTGGGTGGCTCGGAAATCGTCGCCATTCAGTCATTCCCCCTGTCTTGGCCTGCTGTCCGGGCCTGCTATCTGGGCCTGCGCGCGGACGCTGGCTAAATCGGTCTCGGGCTTACGCGTTGATCGCGATCGTCTTCGGTCTGATCAGGGGCCGTCCCTCGGTGCCCGTCACTGGATTTGGTCGCTAGATATGAGAAGGGCGCGAGAAATCTCGCGCCCTTCGTTTTGATCTTACCGGAACGGCGGGCTGTAGAGCAGGCCACCGTCGGTCCACTGCGCGTTCAGGCCGCGCGCCAGGCCGATCGGCGTGGTCTCACCGATGTTGCCCTCGAAGAGCTCACCGTAGTTGCCCACCGACGAGATCACGTTCACGGCCCAGTCCGAGGACAGGCCCAGCATCGCGCCAAGCTCACCTTCGGTGCCGAGCAGACGGTTGATCTCGGGGTTCTCGGTGCCGCCAGCCAGTTCGCCGACATTGGCCGAGCTCACGCCAAGCTCTTCACCCGCGATCAGCGCGTTGAGCGTCCAGCGCACGATGTCGCCCCACTCATGATCGCCGTGGCGTACGAGCGGGCCGAGCGGCTCTTTGGAGACGATCTCGGGCAGCACGACATGCGCGTCAGGATCTTCGAACGTGGCACGCGTCGCGGCCAGACCGGAAGCGTCCGTGGTGTAGACGTCGCAAGCGCCAGCAAGGTACTGCTGCTGCGCTTCGGCGTTGGTCTCGATCGGCACGGGCTCATAGCTCATGTTGTTGGACGAGAAGAAGTCCGCCAGGTTGAGCTCGGTCGTGGTGCCGGTCTGGATGCAGACGGTCGCGCCATCAAGCTCCATCGCCGACGAGACGCCCAGTTCACGGGGAACCATGAAGCCTTGGCCGTCATAGTAGTTGATGCCGACGAATTCGAACGCCAGGTCGACGTCGCGGCTGAAGGTCCAGGTGGTGTTCCGCGCAAGCATGTCGACCTCACCGGAAGCCAGCGCGGTGAAGCGTGTCTGACCGGTGGTCGGCACAAACTCAACGGCGGACGGGTCGCCCAGAACAGCGGCGGCAACGGCGCGGCAAACGCCAACGTCAAAGCCTTCCCACTCACCGCTGGCGTTCGGCGCGGCAAAGCCGACAAGACCGGTTGAAACGCCGCAATTCAGCGTGCCGCGCTCTTGGACTTCCGCGAGTGTCGCACTCGCGTGACCGTCGGCGGACGCGACGCCCGCAGTAAGACCGGCGACTGCCAGCGTACCGAGAAATACGGATTTTCTCATTAGTTAACCTCTTCCTGTTGGACTGCCTTGTGGCAGCGTCCCTGACCCGATTGGGTATGATTTAAGTTCGTGGGGATAAGTCACCCCCCGTCACCGCGTAATAATTGGGCAAATCTCACGCCAATGGTCAAGGCAAACACCGGGTCCCTTGCAATGAACAACTGTGTTTTTCAGCAGAATTTTTTTCGCTGCCTAAAGCCTAAGCAGCTTACCCAAAGCCACGCTTAATAAGTGATTAAGCCTTGTGACGCTTGGCTAACGCTTGGCTACTGGGCATGCCCGATCAGCGCCGCGGCGTGCTCGAACGCGGCGCGTTGATTTGCTTCGCGC
Organism: Pseudomonadota bacterium; assembly: GCA_038530555.1. GTDB lineage: Bacteria > Pseudomonadota > Alphaproteobacteria > Rhodobacterales > Rhodobacteraceae > HKCCE3408. The sequence continues at coordinate 211,408 of JBCBCN010000007.1, forward strand.
GCCGAAGCTTCCTCGTCTTCTCCCCATTGCGCGATCTGCCATTGCTCATCGATTCGGCTCAGAGACCAGGCCTTGAGCGGCTCCAGAGCCCCGTGCCGAACCGCAAGCCCGAGAACCAGCGACCCAGACAGCGCAATCAGATCGTGCAGCCCGGTCAACATGATGTCGCTCTCTCCGGCCAGTGCTGAGCGCAAGGCCGAAAGGCTCGTCTCCGGCTGATCGACGGGCAAGATCCCCGCCGTGACCTTCAGCGGGGCATCGAACCGCTCCGCCGCCCAAGCCAAGGGCGGAGCCCACCCTTCCTCTTGCAAAGCGACCAATTCGGGCGGCGTCTCGGCGCGGTGGCACAGCAGATCCGTCTCACCATAGGCGGCCAGCATATCGATCACGGCCTCGCGCTGTGGCGAGACCTGATCGAGGGCCGAATTGAGCGATTTCGTGAACGGCATGACGCGCGGGTCGATCTCTTCCCCGACGCCGCGCCACTCCTCCGCCACCGCCTGCGCCAGCTTTTCGCGTTTGACCGCGAGGGGGCGCTTGCCCGGGCTCTTGATCGGCTTGCCATCGAGAAGCACGTGGAAGCCATCGCGCCGTTCCTCCAGCGAGACCTCGCGCCAGAAGCGCTTCAACTTCCACTCCGTCATTGCTCTGCCATCCCGAGGGCCGCGTGGAGGTCGCGAACCGTTTCGACGATCTGCCCCGCGCCCGCTGCTGCCAAAACCTCGGCGCTGTGATAGCCCCAGCTTACGCCAATGGAGGCCACACCGGCGGCCTGCGCCATCTCAATATCATAGCTCGTATCGCCCACCATAACCGCCTGCTCGGCCGTGTGATCCGTCTCGGCAAGCGCCTGCAAGATCATCGAGGGATGGGGTTTGGACGGGTGATCATCGGCCACCTGCTCGGAGGCGAACGTCCCCTCCAACCCGTGCAGCGCCAGGACATGGCGCAAGCCGCGCCGCGACTTGCCGGTGGCAACGCCCAGAGTAACGTCTGGCGCCTCGGTCAGGTCGGTCAATAGATCGGCAACGCCGGGAAAAAGCGGCGACAGGGCATCCGCGCCATCGCTCTGACGCAGGGAGACGAAGCTGTCCTTATAGGCTTCGACCAATTTCTCACGCGTCTGAGGCGTGCTGTCGGGGACGAGCCGCCAGAAGAATTGCGGCAACGACAGACCGATCCCTTGCCGGATCTCCTCGCGCGCGGGCATAGCCAGCCCCAGCGCACCAAAAGCAGACGTCACACCCGACATGATATGCGCCTGGCTGTCGATCAGGGTGCCGTCGACGTCGAAGATCACCAGACGCGCGCTCATTCCTCCGCCTCGAACGGATCGACCGGCACATCGCTGGCCCGCCATTCGAGCAGGTCCCAAGTTTTCGCCATATGCTCAGGCAACGGCGCGGTAAGCCGCAAGAGCGCGCCGGTCTCGGGGTGGCGCAGGCTGAGATGGCGCGCGTGCAGGTGCAGCTTGCGGCTGATCCCGCCCATCCCCGCGCCCCAGCCATCGCCAAGGTTCTCCTGGCTCGAGCCGCCGTATTTGCCGTCACCGATGATCGGATGGCCAAACTCGGCCATATGGGCGCGCAATTGATGCGTGCGCCCCGTGACCGGGACAAGCGCCACCCAAGCCGTCCGCCCGGCCAGCGAAGACAACACGGCATAATCCGTCACTGCATGTTTCGCGTCCGGCGTCTCGCGCACCGCGTCGGGATGGACCGCGCGCATTTTCTCGCCCTCACCGCCGCGCCCATGCCCCGCCGCTTTGACCAGGCCATAGCGGATCGTGCCCATGGCGGGCTTGGGCGCGCCTGCGACAGCAGCCCAATAGATCTTGCGCGTCTCCCGCGCGCGAAAGGCCTGGGACAGGGCGCGCGCCGCTTTGGCGGTCCGTGCGAGCAGCATCACGCCCGATGTGTCCTTGTCCAGCCGGTGCACCAGGCGCGGCGTCTCGCCTCCAAAGGCCAGAGAGGCGGACAGCCCGTCGACATGCCGCTCACCCTGTTTTGAGCCGCCTTGGCTGGGCAGGCCCGGGGGCTTGTTGATCGCGATCAGCGTGTCGTCCCGGTAGAGGACCGCCCGCTCCATCATCTGGGCATCCGCGTCACTGATCCGTGGCCGGGTGGTCTGGGCGGGCGCGGGTTCAGCCGGGGGGAGCGGTGGCACGCGGACCTCTTGGCCCTCCGCCAGGCGCAACGCGGGTTTGACCCGGCCGCCATCCACGCGGATCTCGCCCTTGCGACAGGCCTTTTCGATGCGGATCTGCGTCAGCTGCGGAAAGCGCTTTTTCAGCCATCGGTCGAGCCGCTGATCGGCCTCGGCGGCCGCGATCTTAACCAGTTGAACCCCGCTCAAACCGGCGCACTCCGCATCAGCCAAAAGGCCGCGCCGCAGGCCGCAAGCGACAGGAGAACCGTGGCCATCGCATAGCCGATCGCCGCCCCCAACCGCCCGTCCTCTAGCAGTTTCAGCGCGTCGAGCGAGAAGGTCGAAAACGTGGTGAAGCCGCCCAAGACACCGACCATCAGCAGCGGGAACAGGACCGAGCCCCTGTCGAGCTGAGAAAACCACAAAAGCCCGATCAGAAACGAGCCCAGCACATTGACCGTCAGCGTGCCGAACGGAAAGGCCACGCTCAGGCCCACGGCAAAGCGCAACATCGCACCGACAGCGCCGCCTAAGGCGACCATGGCAAAGCTCTGGATCATGGCCGGGTCATGGGCCGCAGACGCGCCTAAGTCAACTCAACGCAGGCGCCGGACGGGGCTATTCGTCCCGCTCAGTGCGCAGCTTGGCGAAATAGCTCACGCGCTTGGCCAGGTCGCGTTCGAAGCCCCGCTCAACCGGCGTGTAAAAGGCCTCGCGATCCATCGTCTCGGGGAAGTAATTCTGCCCGGAAAAGCCGTCCTCGGCATCGTGGTCATAGGCGTAGCCGCTGCCATAGCCCTGATCTTTCATCATCTGGGTCGGCGCGTTGAGGATATGTTTGGGCGGCGGCGCCGATCCGGTCTGCGCAGCCGATTTGCGCGCGGCCTTATAGGCGACATATCCGGCATTGGATTTCGGCGCTAAGGCCAGGTAGATCACCGCCTCGGCCAGGGCCAGCTCCCCCTCCGGTGAGCCAAGCCGTTCATAGGTGTTCCATGCATCGAGGCAAAACCGCTGTGCCTGGGGATCGGCTAGCCCGATATCCTCGACGCTCATGCGGGTGATCCGGCGGGCCAGAAAGCGCGGGTCTTCGCCGCCCTCAAGCATCCGCGCGAGCCAATAGAGCGCCGCATCGGGGTCTGAGCCGCGCACGGATTTGTGCAGCGCCGAGATCAGGTTGTAATGGCTGTCGCCAGTCTTGTCGTATTGCGCGGCCCGGCGCGCCAGACGCTCGGACAGCTCGGCCCGTTCAAGCGGTTTTTCCAGGCGCCAGGCTGCGACCTGCTCGACGAGGTTCAAAAGCGCGCGCCCATCGCCATCGGCCATCCCGATCAGGGCCTCTCGGGCATCCGCGCTGAGCGGCAGGGGCTGAGACAACTCGGCCTCGGCGCGGGCGATCAACTCCGCCATCTCCACGTCGCTGAGGCGTTCGAGGACAAGAACCTGCGCCCGGCTGAGCACGGCGGCGTTCAATTCAAAGGACGGGTTTTCCGTCGTCGCGCCGACCAGAAGGATTGTGCCGTTTTCCATATGCGGCAAAAACCCGTCCTGCTGCGCCTTGTTGAAGCGATGGATCTCATCGACGAACAGCAGTGTACCGTGGCCGTTTTCATGGCGGATCTTCGCGGCTTCAAAGACCCGCCGAAGCTCCGGCACACCGGTGAAGATGGCGCTGATCTGGACAAAATTGAGCTGCGTTTCATGGGCGAGCAACCGGGCGATGGTTGTCTTCCCAACACCGGGCGGCCCCCAGAGAATGAGGGAGCTCAGCGCCCCCGCATCGAGCATCAGACGCAGCGTGCCGTCCGCGCCCAGAAGCTGGCTTTGACCGACCACATCCGCCAAACGCTCAGGCCTGAGCCGGTCGGCCAAGGGGCGTTGACCGGTCAGCTTGGGGTCTTGCGGCTTATTCTCAAACAGATCGGCCAATCGCGTTCCCTCGCCCTGCACTCAAGACCCACTGGGGATTGGGCCAAGCGATGCATAACTGGCAAGCGGCGTGGCGCGAGGCAAGCCTCAGTGCATCTTCGAGGACAGGTTGATCGTGAAACACCGGTGGGCGACGCCCGCGAAATCCATCGTCGGTCCGGCATCTTCCAGGACCAGACCCACCCGGGTCGCCAAGCGTTGAACCGGCGTCGGCAACAGGCCCAGAAGCATGGTGGCACCCAGCGCACGCGCGCCGGAAATCATTCCGGTGATCAGCTGAACCTGGACGCGCCGCCGCTGCACCGCGGGCACGTCGCGCGACACAAACATCCTGTTGGCATCCCAGATATGCTCGGCCACGGGGGCCTCATCCCACAAAAGATCCTTTGGAATGGTGTCCAGCAAGCCAAGCTGCGCATCGCGCACCATGTAGGAATAAACACCGCAGCGCGCCTTGGTGGGGGTCAGCCGCACACCGGCCAGGACTTTGCCCAACTCGTGCACCGCGATCCAGCGGCTCTGCGGCGTGTCATACTGGTCGAACTCCATCCCATCCTCGCTGGGCAAGTCCCAGCTTTTCTGGTCGATGAAGGTCGAATGGCGCGCGCGTAGCATGTTCGTAAACAGCTCACCATGTACATGCATGTTGTCAAAAGACAGGGTCGTGAATTGCATAGCATATGCCTCCTCAAGGCATAGGAAGAGTGTCCCCATACCGCGGGAGGCGTCCAAGCCACTCATCTGTTCGCCAATGCTATTTCTTACAGCAGCCCATACTCCTTCGCCCTCTGGATTGCCTCGGCGGTGGTCCTCGCCATGAGCTTTTCTCGGGCTGATGATAGGCGTGCTTTGAAAGCGCTCTCGGATATTCCAAGTTTGGCGGCTGCAGCTGCATGGCGGTCCCCTTCCGCGATACATCTCAAAGCTTCGATCTGCGCTTTCGACAGCTTGGTCGGCGGCACAGATACATCGTGCATCCGTTGCACGATCTGTAAGATATCCTCCATCTCGTCTTCGGTGTACTCGCGATCGTCCCTCGTCGCTCCTACAATGGTCCTTGACGAAAGCGGCCCCACCGAACCGACCAAGCCGTAAACCATCCCGTACTCCGCGGCTTCTTTGAGAATGCCGAACGGGTCCGGAAGCCCTATTTCACTCCACCGACGCACCCCGGTATGGCTCAAACCCCAAGCCAAAGTGGGATCGCGAAGGCCGTAAACCTTCGCGGTATACACTTCCTGCCACTCCCGCGGATACTCATTCACCACGATAAGCGGTGAAACGTAGCGGATGTGAAGCCCGACAGCGTACCCTCCGGGCGTCCGGAGGGACAAATCGTGCAGCAGTAAGTCTAAAGCCGGTGTCTTCGACATTTACCCAACGAAAAGACGTGTCTGTTTAGACAGGGTGGAAAGTTTTCGGTCAATAGCAAATGCATACCCTACCTATAGGGTCGGAATAAGGCCGACCTGGTGGAAAAGTGTGTTTCCGCAATGCTTTGCCGATAATCAAGAGAGGCGGAAAGCACGATAAGTCTATTAAATCCCCATTGTTTAAAGGCGGAAAGACCCGCCGATGGAGTGGGCCAAAAGTTGACGCAATGGTCAACCTGGGTTCCGCAAAGTAAACTTCATCGTTGTGGCCAAAACACAAAAAACCCCCGCTTGCGGCGGGGGCTTTGAGGCAAAGGCTGATAATCAACCTTAGTCGATTTGATCGTCCTCTGATTCTAACCGCGCGCGATCAGCGGCGCCTTTTGCTTCTGGATCGCGGTCAACGAACTCGATGACGGCCATCGGCGCCATGTCTCCATAACGGAAACCGGCCTTGATCACGCGAACATATCCGCCCGAGCGCTCGGCGTAGCGCGGGCCCAAAACCTCGAAGAGTTTTGCCACATGCATATCCTGCTTGAGCTGTGCTGCAGCCTGACGGCGCGCGTGCAGATCGCCCCGTTTGCCCAGCGTGACCAGCTTGTCGACCACGCGCCGAAGCTCTTTCGCCTTAGGCAAAGTGGTCTTTATCTGTTCATGTTCGATAAGTGAGCCGGCCATATTCGCAAACAGCGCCTTGCGGTGCTCATGGGTGCGATTAAGGCGGCGATAGCCGCGAGCGTGACGCATATTGATCTCCTAATTTATGCTTTGTCCGGGGTCCCATGCGTGCGGGACCCTCTCCTTGGGGCAGCGGCCCGGGTCTTCCCCGCCAAATGCGGGCATTTTTCTTTGCCGTCTTAGAAGTTGTCTTCGAACTTCTTGGCCAGATCCTCGATATTATCGGGCGGCCAATCCACCACATCCATGCCAAGGTGCAGGCCCATTCCCGACAGCACTTCCTTGATTTCATTCAAGGATTTGCGCCCAAAATTCGGGGTGCGCAGCATCTCAGCTTCGGTTTTCTGGATAAGATCCCCGATATAGACGATGTTGTCGTTCTTCAGACAATTCGCCGAGCGCACAGAAAGCTCGAGCTCGTCCACCTTCTTGAGAAGCAGCGGATTGAACTCCAGATCGTCGTCGTCTTCCTGACGCGAGGCCGATTCCGGTTCGTCGAAATTGACGAAGATCGAAAGCTGATCCTGCAAGATGCGCGCGGCAAAAGCCACGGCGTCATCAGGGCTGAGCGAGCCATCGGTTTCCAGCTTTAGCGTCAGTTTGTCGTAGTCGAGCACTTGGCCCTCACGGGTCGGCTGCACGTCGTAGGAAACCCGCTTGACCGGCGAATAGATCGCGTCGATCGGCATCAGTCCGATGGGCGCATCCTCGGGGCGGTTGCGATCTGCCGAGACATAGCCCTTCCCGGTATTTACGGTCAGCTCCATGTAAAGATCGGCGCCATCATCGAGGTGGCAAATCACGTGATCGCGGTTCAGAACCTCGATCCCCGCGCTTTCCGAGATGTCGCCCGCCTTCACGACGCGGGGCCCCTTGGCTGATATCGAAAGACGCTTGGGCCCGTCCACTTCCATACGCAGCGCCACGCCTTTGAGGTTCAGCACAATATCGGTGACGTCCTCACGCACACCCGCAACGCTCGAGAACTCATGTAGGACATTGTCGATCTGCACCGAGGTGATCGCCGCGCCCTGGAGCGAGCTCATGAGGACCCGGCGCAGCGCATTGCCGAGCGTCAGGCCGAAGCCTCGCTCCAGCGGCTCCGCCACGACGGTCGCCTGGCGCGCCGGATCATTGCCCGGGCTGACACCAAGCTGCGTGGGTTTAATTAGCTCTTGCCAATTCTTATGGATCATCGTGTCGCCTCCATTCTTGTTTGCAGCCGATCCAACAGGGCCGCAAACGCTCGAGGATATTTGACGTCAGAGCCGCCACCGCGCATGCGACAGCGGACCTGGATCTTGCTCACACGCGCCGACGCTTCGGCGGGCGGCAGCCGTTATGCGCAATCGGCGTGACGTCGCGGATCGAGGTGATCTGGAAGCCGACCGCGGCCAAGGCGCGCAGCGCGCTTTCGCGGCCAGAGCCGGGGCCCTGCACTTCGACCTCAAGCGTTTTCACACCGTGTTCCTGCGCCTTACGGCCCGCATCTTCAGCGGCCATCTGCGCGGCATAGGGCGTCGACTTGCGCGAGCCCTTGAAGCCCATCGTGCCGGCCGACGACCACGAGATCGCATTGCCCTGCACATCCGAGATCAGGATCTTGGTGTTGTTGAACGATGAGTTCACATGCGCCACACCTGCGGCGATATTTTTGGAGACCTTACGCTTGGTCCTGCGGGTATCGCGTGCCATCTGCGCCTCTCCTTATTTCTTCTTACCGGCGATCGCCTTGGCCGGACCCTTGCGCGTGCGCGCATTGGTGTGGGTCCGCTGGCCGCGCACGGGCAGATTGCGGCGATGGCGCAGACCGCGATAGCAGCCCAGATCCATCAGTCGCTTGATGTTCATCTGCGTCTCGCGGCGCAGGTCGCCCTCGACGGTGAAGTTGGCGTCGATATGCTCCCGGATTTGGAGCACTTCGCTATCGCTCAACTCATTGACGCGGCGGGTCGGATCAATGCCGACGGCTTCGCAGATTTGCGCAGCAGACGTGTGACCGATACCAGTGATATATGTCAGCGCAATCGGAACGCGCTTGGCAGTGGGGATGTTCACCCCTGCGATACGAGCCATGTGGCTTTTCCTTCTTGGTGCGAGCCCGTAACCCCAGGCCCTTTTTTCACAACCAGCCTCGAAGAAAGCCGCGCGGGCTCAAGCGAGACACTGCATCTGTAAAAGGCAAGTTTCACACGTGAAATAAGTGCGTCGTCTTGCCCAGAGCGCGGTCAATATGGGGCTTTGACCGGGCCGTCAAGGCCCGGTGTCGTCCTGTCAAGAGATTTCTTCCAATGCCGATTGAGATAGGTATCAAAGACCGTCTAGAACGCCCGCGATCGAGGCGGATACCTCGTCGATCTCACCCAGACCCGGCACCCAATGCAGCGTGCCCTTGGCGTGGTAATAGCCGATCAGTGGCGAGGTCTTTTTGTAGTACTCGGTCAGCCGGGTACGCAGGCTTTCCTCATTGTCATCGGCCCGCGCCTCTTTGCCCGCAGCCACTGCCTCGGCCGCGCGGTTCAAGATGCGGCCTACAAGAGCCTCATCATTGACCTCCATCGCGACCACCGCGTCGAGCTTTTGCCCATTCACGGCCAGCAGATCGGCGAGCGCGTCAGCCTGTCCTAGCGTCCGTGGGAAACCGTCGAAGATCACACCACCGCCAGTATCGCCTTTGAGCTTTTCATCGATGAGGCCAATCACGATCTTATCGGTCACAAGCTCACCAGCATCCATTATCGCGGCAACCTTCTGGCCCATCTCTGTGCCGCTCGTGCGCGCTTCGCGCAGCATGTCACCGGTGGAAAGCTGCACCATCCCGCGCGAATCCACGAGGATCCCCGCCTGAGTGCCTTTCCCCGCGCCCGGAGGCCCGAGAAGTATAATATTCATCGACGCGCTGGCCCTTTTCTCCCGCCGCCCCCGCTACGACCTCTCCTGCCGCGCAGCTGCGATTTTTCAATCAGTCCCTCGTATTGATGGGCCAACAGATGAGACTGGATTTGTTGGACGGTGTCCATACCCACCGACACGATGATCAAAATGGAAGTACCGCCGAAATAGGCCGTGATCGCCAGGTTGGTCCGCACGATTTCCGGCAGCAAACACACCAGCGCAAGATAGGCCGAGCCAAGCACCAGGATGCGCGTCACCACATATTCGAGGTATTCGGCCGTCTTCGGGCCGGGACGGATCCCGGGGATAAAGCCGTTCTGGCTTTTGAGATTGTCGGCGACGTCCTCGGTCTTAAACGACACATTCAGCGTGTAGAAATACGTGAAAAAGATGATCATCGCCGCGAAGAACGCGAGATAAAGCGGCTGTCCCGGACCGAAATTCGCCAGCAACCAGGACATCACAGGCCCGTTTGTTGTGGTGCCCGAGAAGGTCGACAGGGTTGTCGGCAAAAGCAACAGCGACGAGGCGAAGATCGCCGGGATCACGCCGGCCGGGTTCACCTTGACCGGCAGATGGCTCGACCCGCCGTCATAGACCTTCATACCCACCTGGCGGCGGGGATACTGAATGTGGATCTTCCTCAGAGATCGCTCCATGAAGACGACAAAGAACAGCGTGCCGATCAGCATAACGATCACGCCCAGCGTCGCCGCCGTGGTCAGGGCGCCAGACTGGCCTTGTTCAAAGAACTGCGCCAAGGCTGCCGGGATTTCCGCGATGATCCCCACGAAGATGATCAGAGATATACCGTTGCCGATGCCGCGTGCCGTGATCTGCTCACCCAGCCACAGCAAGAACATCGTCCCGCCCACCAGGGTGATCACGCAGGCCGCGCGGAAAAACCAGCCCGGATCGGTCACCAGCCCGCCGGTTTCAAGCGACACCGCGATGCCATAGGCCTGGAAGGTCGCCAGAACGACCGTGCCGTAGCGCGTATATTGATTGAGCTTCTTGCGCCCCTGCTCACCCTCTTTCTTGAGAGCTTCGAATTTCGGCACCATGGCCGACAAAAGCTGCACGATGATCGAGGCCGAAATATAGGGCATGATGCCCAGCGCAAAAACGCCCATCCGGCTGAGCGCGCCGCCAGTGAACATGTTCAGCACGCCGCCAAGCCCCGCGGCGGCCTGATCGAAAAACGCCTGGAGTTCAGCGCCGTCGATCCCCGGCACCGGGATATAGGTGCCGATGCGGTAAATGATCAAAAGCCCGAGTGTGAATAGAATGCGCTGGCGCAGCTCGGTGGCTTTGCCAAAGGCGCTCCAGCTCATATTCGCGGCCATTTGCTCGGCTGCTGATGCCATTGCGTCTCTCTGCTTACGGGGCCATGCGCGTCATCGCGGCCATGAAATCAATTGGGTGATACGTGATGTAAGCGGCCCAGGGGCCGCTCACAAGCAAAGTTGTGTGATTGGAACAAGCGCGGGCTATTCCGCCGCAGTGGACACGCTGAGGCTACCACCGGCTTTTTCCACCGCTTCGATGGCCGATTTGGACGCACCCGTCACCGAAATCTTCAACTTCGCGCTGATATCGCCTTTCGCCAAAAGCCGGACACCGTCGCGCTTGCGCCGCACCAGACCGCTTTCGACCAGCACGTCCTCGGTGATCTCGGATTTGGCGTCGATCTTGCCGGCATCCACGAATTTCTGGACCAGACCCAGGTTCACCACCGCGTATTGCTTGCGATTGGGCTTGGTGAAACCGCGCTTGGGCAAACGCTGATAGAGCGGCATTTGACCGCCCTCATAGGCGTTGATCGCAACACCCGAGCGGGACTTTTGACCTTTGATCCCGCGACCGGCGGTCTTACCCTTACCCGAGCCGGGGCCACGGCCTACGCGTTTCGCTTTTTTGGCGGCACCGGGATTGTCCCGGAGTTCATGGAGTTTCATATCGCTTCTCCTCGTGCCGGAACGGATCCCGAAGCGTGTGGACCAGACGCGGCGTATATCATGAATAGGGCCTTAGGCCTCGGCGGCATATAGACGAGGCGCGCACAGGCTTCAACAGCTTCGTGTCGCACTCTGACGCCTACCGGTTTTTGGGTAGGCCAGCCGGGACCCGCGATAGGCCTTAGGACAACAGCGGCGGGCTCATCAACGGCTTGTTAGCGCTATCATTCAATGCTATTCGCCACCCTATGACAGGAATTCTGACCATCACCGTGAACCCGGCCTTGGACTTTTCGACCGAGGCGCCTGCGGTGATCCCCGACCAAAAGCTGCGCTGTTCCTCGCCCGAGATCCATCCCGGCGGCGGCGGTGTGAATGTTAGCCGCGCGATCGCCAATCTGGGCGGGCAATCGCGCCCGCTATTGGCCTATGGCGGCCCGACGGGCGACATGCTGGCCGAACTGCTCAGGGAGGAGGGGCTGCGACCCGAGCCTTTGGGCGTGTCCTACTCCACACGGCAATCCGTGTCGGTGCGCGACGGGGCTAATGGTCTGCAATACCGCTTCATGCTTCCCGGACATGACTGGTCCGAGGCGGATGTCAGCACGGCGCGTGAGACCATCGAGGGCGCCATCGAGCCCGGCGATTTGGTGATCCCATCTGGATCTTTTCCGCCCGGCCTCGACGAGGATTTCTTCCTCAACCTCGCGCCCGTTGTCGCGGCGCGCGGCGGGCGGATGATTCTTGATACGTCCGGCGCCGCGTTAGAGCATGCCTGCCAGACCCCTTCGGAGATTTATGTTCTGCGCATGGATTTGGCAGAGGCGCGCGAGGCGTCGCAAAGATCCCTTGTCGGTCTCGAAGACATCGCCACTTTGGCCAGTGAGTTCAGAGAAAAATCAGGCGCCGAGATCGTGATGATCGCCGCGGGCGCCACAGGCAATGTCATCTGTTGCGACGCCTGGCGCGGCCTCACCCGCCCGCCTGTCGTGGTCCCGATCTCAGCCATCGGCGCGGGCGACAGCTTCATCGGCGCATTCGCTATGAGCCTCGTGCGCGGAGAGGATCCGGTCACGGCCTGCTCTTGGGGGACGGCGGCGGCGGCATCGGCGGTCACGCGCGGCGGCACCGTTCTGTGCGACCGGCCGGAAACCGAAGCCTTCTTCCAGCAGGTGACGCGGGTCGAGCTCTAGGCCTACAGGGCAGTCTTGATCCCCCCCCGGGGTTTTGCGGGCAGAAATTCGTACCGCTCCAAAAGCGCTCCAAAGGACGGATAAGACAGGTCCAACGCGGCCAAAGCGCCCTTTTGGTGGTGAAAAATCTGCACCTCTATCCCGTCGGCCAGCTCTGCGATTTGCTGATACATTCGGCCCAAACCATAGATCTCCTCATTCGGTGACCAGATCACGGTTTGCGTCTTCACCTGAACCGCAGGGGATTGCGAATTGACGATGCGCAGCATGGCGCGCGCCCGGGCGAAATCGATGTCGAAATCTTCCAAACCGCCCACATCGATCAGTTCTCGACGGCCAGGCTTGTAATTCTCATCATCGAGATATGCCGCGAAGGTCGCTTTGAACTCATCAAAGCTAACCCGGCCCCACCACCGCGCATGGAGCAGGTCAAGCTCTAGTGACGTCGCGAATTGAATTGGCACCGTTTCCCCCAACAGCTTTTACCGTGGGCAATGAGTGGGTGTCCGGTCAAGCCATTCCGCCAAGTCAGCCGCCAAGTCATTGGGCGCAACCCAAAAGAAAACGCCCGCAGGCAGCGACCTGCGGGCGTTCAACTTTTTGTGAGGTCGGGCTTAGCCGCGCTCTTCTACGATCTCGACCATATGCGAGATCTTGTTGATCATGCCGCGAACCGAAGGCGTGTCCTCGAGCTCACGGGTCTTGTGCATTTTGTTCAAGCCAAGACCGATCAGCGTCGCGCGCTGCTTGGACGGGCGGCGGATCGGGCTTCCGATTTGACGGATAACGATGGTCTTCGCCATGGATCAGGCCTCCTCAGTTGCCGCGGCCGCCGGGACCTCGTCGCGCTTGGGCAGAATGTCGGAAACCTTCTTGCCACGACGCGCCGCCACCATGCGCGGGCTCGACTCGGACCGGAGGCCGTCGATGGTTGCGCGGATCATGTTGTAGGGGTTCTGCGAGCCGGTCGACTTGGCGACCACGTCTTTGACACCCAGCATCTCAAAGATCGCACGCATAGGGCCACCCGCGATGATGCCGGTTCCCTCGGGCGCGGTGCGCATGATCACCTTACCGGCGCCGTGATGGCCTTGCACGTCATGGTGCAAGGTCCGCCCATCGCGAAGGGGCACGCGGATCAAGCTGCGCTTGGCCTGCTCGGTCGCCTTGCGGATCGCCTCGGGCACCTCTTTGGCCTTACCTTTGCCAAAGCCCACGCGGCCGCGCTGATCGCCGACCACGACCAGGGCCGCAAAGCCAAAGCGCTTACCGCCCTTGACCGTCTTCGAGACGCGGTTGATCGCCACCAAGCGGTCGGCAAACTCCGGGTTCTCGTCCCGGTCGCGGCCACGGCCTCGTCTGTTGTCACGTTCTGCCATTTGGCATCCTTCCAATTCCGTGGCGCGCAAAGCGCCGTTTGCTCAATCCTGGTGGGCCAGCCCTAATGGGCAAGTGGCCCCCGGATCATCGGGGCCCCCAGCATGGGGACCCGCAGGTTAAAACTTCAGCCCGCCTTCGCGCGCCGCATCCGCCAGGGCCTTGACCTTGCCGTGGAACAGAAAACCACCGCGGTCGAAATAGCACTCTTCGACACCGGCCTTCTTCGCGCGCTCGGCAATCGCCGCGCCCACCTTGGCGGAGGCTTCGACCGAGTTCTGCCCGACCACGCCCAGAGCCTTCTCCATCGTGGAAGCGGAGGCGAGCGTCTTGCCCGCGACATCGTCGATCAACTGGACGCTGATATTCTTGTTCGAGCGGTGCACGCTCAAACGCGGACGTCCAGCCGCCAACTTGCGCAGCTTGTTGCGCACGCGCAGGCGGCGTTTTTGGAACAGGACTTGTTTGCTGTTTGCCATATCTCGTCGCCTTACTTTTTCTTACCTTCCTTACGGAAGATGTATTCGCCTTTGTAGCGGATGCCCTTGCCCTTATAGGGCTCAGGCCGGCGCCATTCGCGGATATTGGCGGCAACCTGGCCGACCAATTGCGCATCCGTACCTTCGATCACGATCTCGGTCTGCTTGGGGCAGGTCACCGTGACACCCTCAGGCACCGTGAAATCCACGTCATGGGACAGGCCCAGCGACAGCTTAAGGGTATTGCCCTGAAGCTGTGCGCGGTAGCCGACGCCCTGGATCTCAAGCTCTTTCTTGAAGCCGTCCGTGACACCGGTGACCAGGTTTTGCACCATCGTGCGGCTCATGCCCCATTGCTGGCGCGCGCGCTTGGACTTGCCGCGCGGCTGGATGGTGACGACATTGTCTTCGACCGCAAGGCTCACATCTTCGGTGGCCGTGAATGCGCTGGTGCCCTTGGGGCCCTTCACTTTGATCGTTTGACCGTCGATTTTCGCCTCAACACCGGAGGGGAGATCGACCGGCCGTTTGCCAATACGTGACATCTTGGTCCCTCCTTAGAAGACGGTGCAGAGGACTTCGCCGCCCACATTCGCCTGACGGGCATTGGCGTCCGACATCACACCCTTGGAGGTGGAGACGATCGAAACACCGAGACCTTGGCGGACCTGCGGGATGTCCTTCATGTTCACATAAACGCGGCGGCCCGGCTTGGAGACCCGCTTTAGCTCGCGGATCACCGGCTCACCTTCGTAATACTTCAGGCTGATCTCGATGGCCGGATGGCCATCTTTGCCCTGCGTGCTTTCATAGCCGCGGATATAGCCTTCGTCGGCCAACACATCGAGCACCCAAGCGCGCAGCTTGGAGGCCGGTGTCTCGACCGTCGACTTGCCCCGCATCTGAGCGTTGCGGATCCGGGTCAGCATATCACCGATGGGATCATTCATCTTTCAAACCCTCCCTACCAGCTCGACTTGACCATGCCGGGGATCTGACCTTGCGAGGCCAGATCGCGCAGCTTGATCCGCGACATTTTCAGCTTGCGGTAATAGGCCTTGGGCCGGCCGGTCAGCTGACAACGATTGTGTAAACGCGTGGGCGATGAGTTGCGCGGCAGTTTCGCCAAGGTCAGGCGCGCTTTGAAACGCTCTTCCATGGGCTTGCTTTCATCTGCGGCGATCTCTTTGAGCTGCGCGCGCTTTGCGGCGTATTGGGCGACCAGACGCTGACGTTTCGTCTCGCGGGCCACCATGCTTTTCTTTGCCATATCCAGTGTCCTCCGGCGGCTCAGCTGTTGAAGGGCATGTTGAAACCCTTCAACAGCGCCTTGGCTTCCGCGTCGGTTTTCGCGGTGGTGCAAATGATCACGTCCAGACCCCAGGCCTCATCGATCTTGTCGAAGTTGATCTCGGGGAAGACGATATGTTCCTTGATGCCGAGCGCGTAATTGCCCCGGCCATCGAACGAGCTGCCCGACACGCCGCGAAAGTCGCGGATGCGCGGCATGGCGATGGTGACCATCCGGTCGAGAAACTCGTACATGCGGTCCCCGCGCAGCGTCACCTTCGCGCCCAGCGGCATACCTTCGCGCACGCGGAAGCCCGCAATGGACTTCTTGGCTTTGGTGATCACGGCTTGCTGACCGGCGATTGTCGTCAGGTCTTCCTGAGCCGATTTCGCCTTTTTGCTGTCCCGCACCGCTTCGGCACCGGCGCCGATATTCAGCACGATCTTGTCGAGCTTCGGGATCATCATGTCGTTGGCGTAGCTGAACTCTTCCTTCAGCGCCGCTCGGATGGTCGTTTTATACGCCTCTTTCAGGCGCGGTGTGTAATTGGCCGTATCAAGCATCAGATCACGTCTCCCGTGGTCTTGGCAAAACGCACCTTCTTGCCGTCTTCGAGCTTGAAGCCCACGCGGGTTGGTTTGCCGTTGCTATCCAGAAGCGCAAGGTTCGACAGATTTATCGGCATCGCCTTGGGGATGCGGCCGCCCTGACTCTGTGCGCTCTGCTTGGTGTGGCGGATGGCCATGTTGATGCCGTCGACCACGGCTTTGCCGTCCTGGGGCATCACTTGGGTGATCTCACCCTCTTTGCCCTTGTCCTTACCGGCAAGCACGACGACCTTGTCGCCCTTTTTCAGTTTGGCTGCCATATCACAGCACCTCCGGGGCGAGCGAAATGATCTTCATGAAGTTCTTGCCGCGCAACTCACGCACCACTGGCCCGAAGATACGGGTGCCGACGGGCTCGTTGTTGTTGTTGAGGATGACGGCGGCGTTGCGATCGAACCGGATCGCGGTGCCGTCTTCGCGACGCACTTCCTTGGCGGTGCGCACGACGACAGCCTTACGCACATCGCCCTTTTTCACACGACCGCGCGGAATGGCTTCTTTGACGGATACGACGATAATGTCACCGACCGACGCGTATTTCCGTTTCGAACCACCCAGCACTTTAATGCACTGCACGCGGCGCGCTCCAGAATTGTCGGCGACATCCAGATTGGTTTGCATCTGGATCATATTGGCTTCTCCCGACCTTTGGGGACCTGTGCCGTTCCGGCCGCCCCAGGGTTTCGTTCAAACCGAGCTGTGAACGCTAGCTTGCGATCACCTCCCAGCGTTTGGATTTCGAGACCGGCGCGCATTCTTGAATGCGAACACTGTCGCCGACCTTGAATTGGTTCTCCGGGTCATGCGCCCGGTACTTCTTGGACTTCCGGATCGTCTTTTGCATCATCGGATGCTTAAAGCGACGCTCGACCGAAACGGTCACGGTCTGTTCGTTCGTGTCCGAGGTCACAACACCTTGCAGGATACGTTTGGGCATTATTCGGCCTCCCCTGCTGCGGCGGCTGCTTTTTCGTTTAGGATGGTCTTCACGCGCGCGGCGTCGCGGCGCACCAACTTCATCCGAGCGGTGTTTTCAAGCTGCCCTGTGGCCTGCTGAAAGCGCAGGTTGAAGGCCTCTTTTTTGAGTTGGACAAGCTCATCCCGAAGTTGGTCGGGGGACTTGTCCCGCAGTTCCTGGGCGTTCATTGCGCCGTCCTTTCGACATCACCGGCAGGCCCCGTGAGGGTCACCCGATTCCCGGCGGAGATAGGTTGAGCGCGCGGGGTACGCCGCCTCGGCCCAAAGCGCAAGGAGTTTCTGTCGGGATTTCGCCGCGTGACCCGCCCGGTTCGCCCGGGAGCAAACGCTCCGCCCTCGCCTCCCTTCATCACGCACCAACCTCGAAAATTTACCAGAGGGTCAGGAAAACCTCCATTTCGCTTTTTGACCGATCAAGTATCACCCTCCGAAAGCACCGCGGCACTGGCGCCGCACAGGGTTTATACAATGACTGGTACTGATTTGCTGGGCGCGCCCCCGGCCCTGATAGGTATTGCCTCGGCACTTCTAACTGTGCTCGCGTTCGCGCCTTACATTCGCGACACGTGGCGCGGTGAGACGCGGCCGCAGCGCTCAACCTGGTTTATTTGGTCCGTTCTGAGCACCATCGCCCTGATCAGTCAGATCTACGAGGGCGCCGGAGCATCGCTTTGGTTCGCGGGCGCGCAAGTCGCCGGAACCATCGTCATCTGTGGCCTAGCCATTCACCGTGGCTTCGGTGCGTTTTTGAGCAGCTCGGACTGGCTTGTCCTGGGTCTTGCGGGCTGCGGTGTCGTGCTTTGGGCGATCACCGAGGATGCCGCCTATGCCCTGGCGATCACCATTGCCATCAGCCTTCTGGGCGGCTCGGTCACAGTGCTTAAGGCCTTCCGCGAACCTGATACCGAGACCATGTCGACCTGGTTCATCTCGCTGTTTGCGGCTCTGTTGGGTCTGGCGGCCGTGGGCTCTCCCGATCCGCTGTTGTTGGCCTATCCGCTCTATCTGGTGACGCTCTATGCGATGATCCTGGGCGCGCAATGCTTGGGGCTCTTGGTCCTGCGCCAGCGCTTGCTGCGGGATCTTCAGTTCGCCATGGCCCGCCACGTCTGATCAATCATCTGATCAATCGGCGAAATTATTTGTCTTGCGCCAACGAAGGCGGGCGGGAGCGGTGCGCAATCGCACTAAGTCCTGGGTCAACACTGACCCGCCAAGGACAACTCCGTGACCAAGACAGCCCAAGACGCCCCCATTCTCATTCTCGGCGCCACGTCCGGCATCGGCAAGGCGACCATGAAACAGGCGCTCGCCCGTGGCCATAAGGTCCGCGCCTTCGCCCGCTCGGCCCACAAACTGGACCCGCGCGAGGGGATGGAGGCCTTCAAAGGTGATGCGCGCAGCAATGAGGACATCGCCGAGGCCCTGAAAGGCGTGCGCGCGGTCGTCTTCGCCCTCGGCATCAAGGAACGCCTGGGCATGCTGTGGGAGGAGGAGACGCTTTTCTCCGATGCCACCCGCGTTCTGGTCGAGGAAATGCCCAAGGCAGGCATCTCCCGCATCGTCGCGGTCACGGGCTTCGCCGCCGGGCGCAGCAAATCGGCCATGAGCGCCATCGAAAAGCTGGGCTTCATGGCGATCTTCCGCAAACCCTATGAGGACAAGGACCGCCAGGAAGAGATGCTGATCGCCAGCGATCTCGACTATACCATCGCGCGGCCCACGGTCCTGACCAACGGCGCGCCAAGCCCGAAATTCAAAGTCCTGCGGGAGCCCGACACTTGGCGCATGGGCCTCGTCTCCCGCCAGGAAGTGGCCGCTTATCTGCTCGACGCAATCGAGCAAGACCTCGATGTCCGCAGCGACGTGGTGCTGACGCGCTAAAGCCGCCCACGCTGAGCATCTGGGCTGATCTAACGACGGTTTTACGTGCAATCGGGCCCTATTGCCCTAAGGTAAACCAAAGGCTTCAGCATATCAGGGAGGATCGCATGAAGACGTATTTGATGGCCGCAACAGCACTGCTTGCCCTTTCGGGACCTGCGCTTGCGCAAAGTTGGGAGCTCAACCCAGACGCGTCCCGCCTGGCCTATGGCTCGGTCAAAAGCGACTATATCGGCGAGGTGAACCACTTCACTGGGCTAACCGGCACTGTCTCTGAGGATGGCTCAGCCGTGGTCGAGGTCGATCTCAGCTCGGTGCAAACCAATGTCGACACCCGCAATGAGCGGATGGTTGAGTATGTCTTCCAGAACACCGCGAACGCCACCATCTCGACCGATATCGATATGGACATGGTCATGGCGCTTGGCGTCGGGGAAAGCGCTGTGATGGAAAGTGACGCGACCCTAGCCCTGGTGGGCCAAGAGATCAGCCTTTTCACCGAACTGTTCGTCACGCGACTGGGCGAGGGCAGCGTCATGGTCACGACCAACGATATGCTGTTTCTGGCCGCAGATGAGGCCGGGATTGACGGGGCCATCGACACGCTGATGGAGCTTGCCGGTCTCGACAGCATCACCCGCGCCGTACCGGTGACCCTACGCTTTGTCTTCGAAGAGACGATGTAGGCCAAACAAAAATCGCCATCGAAAAACCCCGCCGCTTGCGAGTGGCGGGGTTTTCTTTTGCTGGTACGGATCGGGTCAGGCGTTCGGGAAGTAATCCTCGCACACGCCCTCGCGGTAGACATCCGCCGTGCAGCAATGCAGCCCGCCGCCAAAGGCGTAAGCCTCCCGCAGATCCACCTCGACAACCTCCATGCCCAGCTTATCCATCTGCTCGGCCTGATAGACCTCGGATTTTTCGACACAGACGGTTTTGGGATCCAAAACCAGGACATTCATCGACAACCAGGTCGACGAATAACACAGCGGCGGCGGCGAGTTATGCGCGGGCTGCGCGGCATCGACGATCTCCCAGCCATTGCGCTCGAACATCCCCCGCTGCTCCTCGGGCAAGCGCCGCTGCGGGTTGTTGAGGATGAGACCGGGCCGCAGGGGCGTGAAGGTCGCGTCGATATGGATCGGGTAAGGATCACCCGGGAAATTTACGGCATGCACACGGTGCTCGGGGAAGTGCCGGCGGAGCCACTCGATCCCCTTGAGGTTCGTGGTAAAGCCGTGCTGCACCACAAGATCCCGCCCGAACCGCAACACATCGGCGGCATCGAAAAGCGGCTCTTCCTCGGTGGTGACAAAGAACTTTTCCGCCGCCCATTGCAGACGCTTTTCCACGCCGATCTTCTCGCTGAGATAATCCGCGTGGTAGTCGGCATCGGTCAGCCGCGGCTTGGGCGCCGCCTCATGGCGAAAATTGGGATCCTCCTGCCAGTAAAGCTGCAACAGCGGGCGGTAATTGAGGTATTCGAACCAGCGGCAGCGATAGGACATCGTCGCCTCGAGGATCTCATGGCCGACCGTCAGCAGTACATCGCGCGGCGGCATGCAGCCGAACTGACTGTCGGTGTGGAAATCCGGCGTGGTGACCGCCTGGGAATGGTCGATGGACGTGGGCCGGTCGACCCGGATGCCCCGGGCGCGCAACTGATCCGCAAAGGCATCGAGAAGCTCATTACCCCGATCAATCGTCTCTTGCGGGCGCCGCCCCCATTGCCCGCGCATATCACTGTCTTCGGGCACTTTGGCGTCAAGTGCGGGTTCCTCGGGCGGGATATGGCAATCATCCGCGCGGCCCACGATCACGTGGCGCAATGGATCCCATTCGTTCCAGCTGTTAACCTCGGTTCTGTCCGCAGACCAGGCCATCACATACTCCCCTGCTGAGGGAGTGGTCGAAGAGCCGCCAATCCCTCGAAAGACGTCCCGGCGTACAGGATCTGTGGTTAAAAAAGTCCCGGCATAGGCGACGCCATCACCCAGCCTAGGGATTGGCCTAGCATCGCTGTACGGACTTGCAAAGAGCGGCCTTTCGGGCCGGGCGCATCAAAGCCACCAAACAGCAAAGAGACCACCAACTTCCTAATCACACCGGTACTCGGGATTGGCCGCGATCACGCAACAATCCCCGCGTTAATCGACCGTCTGACCATCATTTGCACGGTAAAGACAAATTCATGCCCCAATAGCCGCTTACGCCGCTCTCAACGAGCATATTGCAGAACGTCAAGGGGAACGGCGCGATGAGTGACGTCACACAAAACGTCTACACGAATAACGGGCTTCCGTGGATCCGGAACGCTCAATTCGACATGATTTTCATCTGGGGCTTGCTGGGCCTGTCGGCGCTGACCGGCCTTGTTATCATGTTCGAGCCCAGCCTGTTTTGGCCGATCCTGATGATCGACCTTTGGTTTTTGGGCTATCACCATGTCATTTCGACCTACACGCGCATTTGTTTCGATAAAGAAAGCCTGCGCGAAAACGGTATGCTGCTTTTCGGCCTGCTGCCTGCGGTCGTGATTGGCACGCTCGGCGCGGTGATGGTCTTTGGCATCTGGGTCGTCGTCACGATCTATTTTTACTGGCAGTGGTGGCACTATACCCGGCAAAGCTGGGGCATTTCCCGCGCCTATCGCGGCAAGGACCGGGAGGCCGATTACGAGGATGGCTGGCTCGATCAGGCGATCTTTTATGCCGTGCCGATCTTCGGCATCCTCAGCCGCTCGGCCGAACAGCACCCGACCTTCATCGGCATTGAGCTGTGGTCCTTCCCGGTTCCGGTCGAGGTTGCGGCGTTTTCGGGCTATGCGGCCATGGCCTTGCTGGCTGTGTGGCTCTTGCTACGGGTACGAGCCGCTGCCAATGGGCGCTTGGCGACTGTGCACACGATGTACATGATCTCGCATTTCGGGATCTTCTATCTCGGCTATCTGGCGACCAATGACATTACGCTTGGCTGGCTCATGATCAACATCTGGCACAACGCCCAGTACATCCTGTTCGTCTGGCTCTATAACAACAAGCGCTTCAAAGACGGGGTCAGCGAAGACGCGCCCTTCCTGTCCTACATCTCTCAGAACGGGCGGTTCTGGCTCTACATGCTGGTCTGTATCGCGATCACCGGTGTGATCTATTGGGGCGTCCTACGAACCATTGACTGGCTGTTCTTCGCAGGCCTTTCGGCCACCATCGTGCTCTACCAGATCGTGAACTTCCACCACTACATCGTGGACAGCAAGATCTGGAAAATGCGCGCCAAAGAAGTGCGTAACACGTTGGATATGCCGCACTAGAGCCCCGGGGGCGCAGGCTAAGTGGTGAACGTCGTGACCCCTGAACAAGCCCCCGGCGCGCGCCCCGCACCGGGCCATCGCGCCCAGCTTTGGTTTGCGCTCAGGGTCCTGGTCTGCTTCGGGCTTGTCGCGCTTGCGCTCAGCCTGGTTGATTTGGACGGAGTGCGGGAACACCTCGCCAGCCTATCTGCGAAGGCCCTGACTGCTGCGATCGGTCTGCACCTTATTATCATTGTCCTAGCGGCCTGGCGCTTTGACCTGCTCGTTGGCCGCTTCGATGTGCCGATGCGCTTCGCCGAGGCAACTCGGCTGACCTTTGGCACGACCCTGGCCAATCTATGCCTGCCCACATCGCTGGCCGGGGATGCCGGGCGCGTCGTGCTGGTACGACGGCATGGGCTGAGTTGGCGGGCCGCCGTGGGCGTGGGTGTGTTTGACCGGATGATCGGGCTGGTGGCGCTTTCAGCCCTAGCGGCCTTCGGCGCAGTCGCGGCCGGTGGCCTTGTCCCGGTCTGGGCCATCTTTGCTTGCCTTGGCGTCTCGCTCGCCGCCGTGCTTGGCGCCGCCTACTTCTCGCACAAGGCGTTACTCACGGCTGCGCTGGCCTCAAAGACCTTTGCCCTTTCGGTCACTGGCCACTTGATCTCGGTCCTGATCGCCGCCGTTCTGTTGGCCGATTTCGGCGTTCAAATCGAGATGGGCGTCCTCGCCGCGCTCGTTCCGGCGATCATTTTGGCCGCGTCGCTTCCGATCTCGGTTGGCGGCTGGGGGACGCGCGAATTGGCCGCTGTCGCCGCCTTCGGCACGATCGGTATGGCGCCTTCGATCGCGGTTGCCATGGCTTTCCTCCTCGGTGTGACCCAGCTTGCTGCCGCTGCCCTCGGCACCGGCCTCACGGTGATCCTCGCACGGCGAGGCGCGCCATGATGAGCAAAGCCGCGCCCGCCCTTTGGGCCTGTGCCACCACGCTCGGCGTCGCGCTGATCCTGTCGATCTTTCACGATCAGTTCTGGTGGCCGGTCGATGAAGGCGTCTACGCCTATGTCGCGCAGCGGGCCAATGCGGGCGACATCCTCAATCGCGATCTGATCGATCTGCATGCGGGTTATG
The DNA here is from genome assembly GCA_038530555.1 of Pseudomonadota bacterium. Lineage (GTDB taxonomy): Bacteria > Pseudomonadota > Alphaproteobacteria > Rhodobacterales > Rhodobacteraceae > HKCCE3408. Next base: position 234,622 of record JBCBCN010000007.1, read on the forward strand.
GCAATCTGATCAATGCCTGGGCGTTTCGCTTGTTCGGCGAGGATCTGTTGAGCCTGCGCTATCCACTGGTGGCCATGGCCGCCGTGCAAGCGGCGCTCGCATTCGCCCTCCTCCGCGGCGAGGGCAACGCCACCGCCTGCCTTGCGGCACTGATCATCACCGCCTTCTCCTTCGTCCAATTCCCCAATCCCAGCGCCAATTGGCACGCCTTGTTCTGGTGTTTCGCATTGATCTGGCTGTTGCGCCGCGGCCCGGACATGAGCACGCGCCAACTTCTGGCCATCGGCCTAATCGTGGGCTTGTGCTTTTTCACCCGGCAACTCAGCGGTGTGCACCTGGCCTTTGGTGCCGTCTGCACCCTACTCATCGCCGCGCCGCGCATGGAAGGCGCAAACCGCTGGCCCGCGCTCGCCGCCGCAGCCCTGCCGCTCTTGATCCTGACGGTCTACCTCATCTCCAAAGGCCATCTCTTCGGCGGCCTTTGGGCCGGTGCCGCGCCATTGAGCCTTTTGGCTATCGCGGCCTGGAGTGCTCGGATCACCTGGGGTTTCGCGGCGCGCGTCACGGGCTTGCTGGTCGCGGGCTTCGGCTTGGCCGCTTTGCCGGTGGTCGCCTACGGCCTCTGGAATGGCAGTCTGGGATTTTGGCTCCGCGACATCTTCGTTTCCGCCTTCGCGATCAACAATCAAGCCTTCATCGCCGACGCACAATTCCTCGACCAGATCTTGAGCAGCGTGGCGATCGCGTTGAGCGGTCACAGCCTGGCGGCATCGGCCTCAGGGATTGCCTGGATCCTCTTGATCCTTTCGGTGCCGGGGCTCGGGGCCTTGACCACTTTGCGCCTCGCCCGCCTGCAACCTGTCCCGCCGGTGGCGACCGTCGCCGTGTTTTGGGCGGTCGGGGCGCTGCACTACCAGATCCCGATCTATCTGCTGTTCGTGCTGCCGCCGGTCCTGTTGGCGCTGCTGGTCCTCAAGCCCCGCCTGCCCATGCTGGGCCTTGGCGCAGCGCTTGCCGTTTGGACGCTGGTGTTTCAAGTCGGCCAACCGCTGGAGCGGGGCCTGACCGGAACGCTGGCCGGGATCAGGACTGAGCCGAACAGCCCCGCGAACTTGCCGCGGGTCTCGCTCCGCATCCAGGCCGCCGATCAGGCGATGTATACCGAGCTTCTCGCAGCGATCGAGGGCGGGGCCGGGCCAGACGAGCCCCTGATGACGCTGCCGATGAACCCGGAGCTCAATTTCATGACCGGTCGGGTCTCGCCGACCCGCTACTACGGCTCGCCCTTTGGCCTGCTCGAGGCGTCAGACGTCGACGAAAGCCTTGCGCGTTTGCAAGATGCCGCGCCGCTTTGGGTGGTGGTGCGCACGGGCGATAAATACCTCACCCCGCTCACGCTTGAGCTTTTGGCAGAGGTTAGGAGACGCTCCGCAGAGCCGCATCGGATTGGGCCGTTTGAGCTCTATCGCTTTCAAGAGACCGCGCATCTTGCAGCGTCTCAGCCCGCACAATGAAGGACGGGCGGCGTTTCACCTCTTCATAGATCTTGGCGATATAAACGCCGACAATACCCAACCCGATCATCAACACCGAGCCGATCACGATCAAGAGGAGAATGACGGTCGGGAAACCTTCGACGGCTCGACCATCCAGCCAAAGCCAGAGGGTGCGCGCGCCAAGCACCACGGCGATCACGCCAAAGACACCACCAAGGCAGGTCATCAGGTGCATCGGGGTGGTCGAGAAGGATACAATGGAGTCGAGCGCGAGCCGTGCCAAGCGCAGGGCCGACCATTTGCTCTGACCCGCCACACGGGGCGCCACATCGAACATCAGTGTCCGCTGCTCATAGCCGATCCAGGCGACAAGACCGCGATAAAACCGCTCCCGCTCAGGCAGGGCCAGCAGGCAATCCACCACTTCGCGGTCGAGCAGTTTGAAATCCGCCGCATTGCCGATCTCAATCCCGGCAAGCTGCGTGAACAGGCCGAAATAGCGCCGGGTTAGCCAGGCCTTCACCGGGCCCTCGTCCTGACGCGTGGATTTGACCATGTTCACGACCTTCGCGCCGTCGCGCCATTCGCCTAGCATCTTTGGGATCAACGCGGGCGGGTGCTGAAGATCACTGTCGATCGTAATGACGACCTCGCCGCGCGCGGCCGCGAGGCCCGCCAAAATCGCGGCCTCCTTGCCGAAATTGCGCGACAGGCGAATTCCTTTGATCCCGCCCATCTCCTTGGACAGAGCTTCGATCACCTCCCAAGTCGCATCGCGAGAGCCATCATCGACGATGACGATCTCGATCTGCGCGACGTGATCTTCGGCGGCGCCGCGGATCTCCGCGACCGCGCGGGCCAGTCCTTCGGCCTCTTCATGGGCGGGGATGACGATGCTGAGAAACGCGTTCATGCTTTCGCCTTTCTGGCCATGACGCAAACCGTCGTGGTCGGTAGGGTCAGGTTGATCCGCTCAGACCAACGCGGCGCGCCCAGTCCGAATTTCGACAGGATCAGCGGCAGCGGGAAGGCATGGGGGTAGGGCACGAGCTGGGGATCCGTTAGACCTGAACGCCGCATAAGATCGGGCAGCGTCTTTTGATCGAAAAAGCTCACATGCTCAGGGTATTTCCAAGACGGCCAGGCCCGACCCATAAGATAACGCAGGGGACTGTTCATATGCGGCGCCGCCAAAAACATCAGGCCGCCGGGCCGCAGCCGCTCCACAAGATCGCGCGTAAAGCTGACTGGTTCATAGATGTGCTCAATCACATGGGTCGCGACGATGCAGTCATAGGTTTTCGCCGCGTCAATCTCATCCACGCTTCGGTAGATCCGCGCGCCGCTCAGGGCCTCAGCCTCGCGCGCCGTCGCCTCTGAGAGCTCGACACCTTCGACCGAGGCAAAGTACGGCTTGGCCACATCAAGCAGATAGCCCGGCCCAGAACCAACCTCGAGCAGATCGCCGCCGGCACCACCGCGCGCCGCGATGGCCTTCACAAACCGCTCAAACGTCGCCTGCAGAGAGCGCTTTTGAGTGGCATAGTTCTCATAGCCAGAGCCTGACTGACCGTTGAAATACTGATCGCTGGTATAGAAACGGTCGGCCGCTTCTGGGACCAAGCGCGGCGACAAAAACCAATGCGCACACTCACCGCAGCGCTTCACGGCAAAGGGGGCTTGCGCGTAACGTGTTGGACGCGCGTCATTGCTGCCGCAGAGCGGACAGGCGCAGTCTTCCACCGGCCAATCGATGTCATCGGAAGTGTCTAAGGTCAGCTCCGCCATTGCTCGCTCAATCCGCCTCGCATGCCCACCTCTCGCCCAATTTTTGCGGTTTGCGACCCGATATGTTGTGATCCAAAACGGGCGCATCGAAACCAAGCCGCGCGTGAAAGGCGGTTCGGGGACAAAGCCCCTCAGCCGCGGCCCCACCGACAGCATTTCGAGGATTTCTGGCCAAGCATTGGGGCGATTTCATGGCCCCCAGCCGGTGATTTCGGACGGCTTTGGCAAGCAGAACCGAGCGCCCGATACGAAAAAACCCCGCCTGCGATAGGCGGGGTTAGATCTAAGGTCTTGCGAAATTCCTGGCTTACCAGTCCTCGCGGATCACCGTGCGGGTCTTGACCGGCAGCTTCATCGCGGCCAGGCGCAGGGCCTCGCGGGCGATCGGCTCAGCGACGCCGTCGATCTCGAACATCACCCGGCCCGGCTTGACCTTGGCGGCCCAGAAATCGACCGAGCCCTTACCTTTACCCATCCGCACTTCGGTTGGCTTGGAGGTCACGGGAGTGTCGGGGAAGATCCGGATCCAAACGCGACCCTGACGCTTCATGTGACGCGTCATGGCCCGGCGGGCGGCTTCGATCTGACGGGCGGTGATGCGCTGCGGCTGCAACGCCTTGAGCCCGTACGTGCCGAAGTTCAGATCGGACCCACCTTTGGCTTCGCCATGGATCCGGCCCTTGTGCATCTTCCGGAACTTTGTGCGCTTTGGTTGTAGCATCTCTCGCGCTCCTAGTTACGGCGGCCGCCGGCGCCGCGCGGGGCGGGGCCGTCTTGCAGCTCTTGCTGGCGGCGATCACGGGCCGACGGGTCGTGCTCCATGATCTCACCTTTGAAGATCCAGACCTTGATGCCGATGATGCCATAGGGCGTCTCCGCCTCCGTGTTGGCATAATCGATATCCGCCCGCAGAGTGTGCAGCGGCACGCGGCCCTCTCGGTACCACTCGGTCCGAGCGATCTCGGCACCGCCCAGGCGGCCCGCGACGTTCACCCGGATCCCCAGGGCGCCCATGCGCATCGCGTTCTGCACCGCGCGCTTCATGGCACGACGGAAGGACACACGACGCTCAAGCTGTTGCGCGATGCTCTCACCCACGAGGGCGGCATCGAGCTCGGGCTTGCGCACTTCAACGATGTTAAGGTGCAGCTCACTGTCCGTCATCGCAGCAAGTTTGCGGCGCAAAGTCTCGATATCGGCGCCTTTCTTGCCGATGATCACGCCCGGGCGCGCAGTATGGACCGTCACCCGGCACTTGCGGTGCGGACGCTCGATGATGACCTTGGAAACACCGGCCTGCTTGCACTCTTCTTCGATGAACTCACGGATCTTGATGTCTTCCAGCAGAAGATCACCGTAATCCTTCGTGTCGGCGTACCAGCGGCTGTCCCAGGTGCGGTTGACCTGGAGGCGCATGCCAATCGGATTGACCTTATGACCCATTACGCTTCCTCCACCTGGCGGACTTTGATGGTCAGTTCAGAGAACGGCTTGATGATCCGTCCATAGCGACCACGCGCCCGCGGGCGTCCACGCTTCATGGTCAGGTTCTTGCCCACGAAGGCCTCAGCGACGACAAGCTCATCGACGTCCAGACCGTGGTTGTTCTCGGCATTGGCGATGGCCGATTGCAGGCACTTCTTGACGTCCCCTGCGATCCGCCGCTTCGAGAAGGTCAGATCGTTGAGCGCCTTTTCTACCTTCTTGCCACGAATGAGCGCGGCCACAAGGTTCAGCTTTTGCGGGCTGGTGCGCATCATGCGCGTTTTCGCCATCGCCTCATTGTCCGCCACGCGGCGGGGATTTTTATCCTTGCCCATGGCTTACTTCCTCTTTGCTTTCTTATCCGCCGCGTGGCCGTAATAGGTCCGCGTGGGGGAATACTCACCGAATTTCTGGCCGATCATATCCTCGGAGACGAGCACCGGGATGTGCTTGGTGCCGTTATAGACACCGAATGTCAGGCCCACGAATTGCGGCAGGATGGTAGAGCGGCGCGACCAGATCTTGATGACCTCTTTGCGGCCAGACTCACGCGACTTCTCAGCCTTCTTGAGGACGAAACTGTCGACAAAAGGCCCTTTCCAGACAGAACGCGACATCGATCAGCGCCCCTTCTTCTTGGCGTGCCGCGAGCGAATGATCAGCTTGCTTGACACTTTGTTTTTATCGCGGGTGCGCGCACCCTTTGTCGGCTTGCCCCAGGGCGTGACCGGATGACGGCCACCCGAGGTCCGACCCTCACCACCGCCATGGGGGTGATCGAACGGGTTCATGACCACGCCGCGCACGCTGGGCCGCTTGCCCTGGTGGCGCGACCGGCCTGCCTTACCGAAGTTCTGGTTCGAATTGTCGGGGTTCGAGACCGCACCGACGGTGGCCATGCATTCCTGGCGCACCATGCGAAGCTCACCCGAGCTCAGGCGGATCTGAGCGTAGCCGCCATCGCGGCCCACAAACTGAGCGTAAGTGCCCGCAGCACGTGCGATTTGGCCACCCTTGCCCTGCTTGAGCTCGATATTGTGGACGATCGTGCCGATGGGCATGCCCGAGAACGGCATAGCATTGCCCGGCTTGATGTCGACCTTTGCGCCCGAGACGACTTTGTCGCCGACGCCCAGACGCTGCGGCGCCAGGATATAGGCCTGCTCGCCATCTTCATAGCGAATGAGGGCGATGAACGCGGTCCGGTTGGGATCATACTCGATCCGCTCAACCGTCGCGGAGATATCGTGCTTGGACCGTTTGAAATCCACCACACGGTAAAGACGCTTTGCCCCGCCTCCGCGGCGGCGCATCGTGATCCGTCCGGTGTTGTTCCGGCCCGCCTTTTTGGTCAACCCTTCCGTGAGGGATTTGACCGGACGGCCTTTCCAAAGCTCCGAACGGTCGATCAGCACCAGCCCGCGCTGGCCCGGCGTCGTCGGCTTATACGACTTGAGTGCCATGCTTTCTGTCTTCCGTTTGCTCTGCGGGGCTTGGGCCCCTGCTATATATGTGGAGCGCGAAGGCCCCAAAAAACGTGACCCCGGACGAATCCGGGGACGACGCGATGGGTTCGTGTACGCAAGGGGCCTCATAGGGTCAAGCGCGGGACACCCAGAAAATGCCCCCCGAAAAGCGCTCAAACCGATTGAATTGTCACCGAAATACGGACCTCACGGGGCCGTAGAACGTCCATCACAGTTCGCACCGCCGGGAAGCTTTCCTTTGACAAACGTCTCACATGCAACGCAGGCTTTCTCCACAGACCAAAAAAATAACGGAAGGAAGAGCGAATGACCGCGTTCGACACCCGGCCGGAAAAGCCGGACGACACACTGGAGTATTCTACTGACTTCGAAATGGGACAGGACAATATCCGGCCTCTGGGCTTGGATATTCACAACCCCGTTTTCCTGATCTCGAGCGTGGTGATTTTCGGCTTCGTGCTGTTAGCGCTCGCAAACCAAGACGCCTCGGCCGCGTTTTTCGGCTGGCTCCGGCCCTGGCTGACTAGCACCTTCGATTGGTTCCTCGTCCTTTCGGTGGATGCCATCACTCTGTTCTGCCTGGCGCTTATCTTTCTCCCGCTCGGGTCGGTTCGGATCGGCGGCAAGGATGCTACGCCGGATTATAGCTATGCGGGCTGGATCGCGATGATGTTTGCGGCCGGTATCGGCATCGGCCTTTTGTTCTTCGGCGTGCTCGAGCCGGTCTACTACAACTTCTCCGAAGGCGGCGGGGCAAGCCCGCTGGGCGTCGACGCGACCCAGCCAGGCAACGAATATATCGGCATTGTCGGCACCGTTCACCATTGGGGACTGGAAGGCTGGGCGGTCTATGCTGCCGTCGGACTAAGCCTCGCGATCTTCTGCTACAATCTCAAACTGCCGCTCACTCTGCGCTCGGCCTTCTATCCCATCCTGGGGGAGCGCGTCTGGGGCTGGCCGGGCCACGTCATCGACACGCTGGCCGTGTTCGCGACGCTCTTTGGTCTGACCACCTCGCTGGGCCTCGGCGCACAGCAGATCGCGGCGGGTCTCAATGAGATCTTCGGGATCGAGCCGAGCAACACCGTCACGGTCCTTTTGATCATCGGCATCACTCTGGTGGCGCTTGGCTCGGTGTGTTTGGGCATGGACAAGGGTGTGAAGCGCCTGTCCGAGATCAACATGGTGATGGCCGTCGCGCTGTTCATCTTCGTGATCGCGGTTACGGGTGTGGGCACAGCCATCGCGCGCTACTTCGGCGTGATGGTCGACTATGTCACCATGCTTCCGGCGCTCTCCAACCCGTTCGGGCGAGAAGACACAAGCTACTTTCACGGCTGGACCACGTTCTACTGGGCCTGGTGGATCGCCTGGTCGCCCTTCGTCGGCATGTTCATCGCCCGCATCTCCAAGGGCCGCACCGTGCGGGAGTTTGTGATCTGCGCACTTCTCGCACCCACCGCGGTCTGCGCGCTGTGGATGTCGACCTTTGGCGGTGCCGCAATCGACATGCTCAACGCAGGCGGGGCCGAGGGCGTGCGCGCCACGGTCATCGACAGCTATGCCCCGGAGGGCGCGCTCTTTGGCTTCCTCAAGGAGCTTCCGCTCTACTCGATCATCGCGCCGATCTCGCTTGTGCTGATCGTGATCTTCTTCGTGACCTCCTCCGATAGCGGCAGCTTGGTCATCGATACGATCACGGCAGGCGGCAAGATGGACGCCCCGGTGATCCAGCGGGTTTTCTGGTGCACGCTGGAAGGCCTGGTGGCCATCGCGCTGCTTCTCGGAGGCGGTCTCGCCGCGCTCCAAGGCGCCGCGGTCTCGATGGGCATCCCGTTCACGCTGGTCGTGCTGGTGATGTGCTACTGCCTGTTCCTGGCCCTGCGCTCAGAACGCGCGAAGATGTAGCATGCATAGGGCGACCGGCTGCAGATGTGGCCGGTCGCCTACCCCAGCGCCCGGCGCCGCTTGAGCTTGTCGCCCTCAACGGCCTCGCGCTGCACGAATTTCAAATGCCCGATCGCGTCCTCAAAAGCCTGGTGCGCGGGCTTTTTCTCCAGGTAGTCCAGCAAACGGTAAAGGTTGATCGGCTGTTTGACGATCAGCGTTTTAATCCGCTCGACCGCCTCCTGGCGGGGACAGACGTCGATGAACCAGCAGGCCGTCTGTGTCGGCGTCAGCAGATAGAAATCATAGGGCCCGCGCGGGGTGTAGCGCGTCACGTCGAAGGGGGAGGCCCCTTGCGCGTGAAACTTCGGGATGTGCAGCCGCACGCCCTCGGCGCTTTGTAAAACCGTGCCCGAGACCTGCCGGAAGCCCAGCGGCTTGAGCTTGCGAATTGCGTGACCTCGCATCGCGCCGCTCATCCAATCGGCATCGGCGCGGTCGTATTTGAGATCATCGAACACCGACAAAAGCCGATCTTCGGTCACCAGATGCAGGTAGGGATCCGCGTTCAGCACCGCCATCTTCTCAGTCAGGCGCGCGGCGTCTTCCGCATCCACGGAAACGGCAGGGGCCCCGGAAGCGTCAGCCGCCGGAGCCCCGAACCATTCTAGAACTTTGCCGATCACAAGCCGGTCGAGACGTCGATCGTGTTGCCCTCTTCGAGCGTCACATACGCCTTTTTGACATCCTTGCGCTTTCCGCGGATGCCGCGGAACCGCTTGGTTTTGCCCTTGCTGATCGTCGTGTTGACCGCTTTGACCTTCACGCCAAAGAGCCCCTCCACCGCGTCTTTGATCTGCGGCTTGGTGCTGTCGATGGCGACCTCAAAGACCACCGCACCGTTCTCGGACGCCATGGTGGATTTCTCGGTGATGATCGGCTTGCGGATCACATCGTATTGTTCGGCTTTCGCGCTCATTTCAGGCGGGCCTCCAAAGCTTCCACCCCGGCCTTGGTCAGGACAAGCGTGTCCCGGCGCAGGATGTCATACACATTCGCGCCCATCGAGGGCAGCACGTCGAGACCGTCGATATTGGCCGCGGCGCGCGCGAAGTTCTGGTCGAGCTCCGCCCCGTCGATGATCAAGGCGCGCTTCCAGCCCAGATCCTTGACCTGCTTGGCCAGGGTCTTGGTCTTGGCTTCCTTGGCCACCGCCTCATCGATGACCACGAGCTGACCGGCCACAGCCTTGGCGCTCAGCGCGTGGCGCAGGCCCAGCTTGCGGAACTTCTTGGGCAGGTCATGGGCGTGGCTGCGCGGCGTGGGGCCCTTATAGACACCACCCTTGCGGAAGATCGGCGCGTTGCGGTCACCGTGGCGCGCGCCGCCGGTGCCCTTCTGGCGATAGATCTTCTTGGTCGAATAGCTCGTCTCCGAGCGGGTTTTGACCTTATGCGTGCCGGCCTGCGCTTTGTTGCGCTGCCAGCGGACCACGCGGTGAAGGATGTCGGCGCGGGGTTCGAGGCCGAAAATCTCGCCCTCCAACTCGACCGAACCGGCCTTCTTGCCGTCCAGTTTGATCACGTCGAGTTTCATTCCTCACCGTCCTTTTGATCTGCGGCATCGCCATCGGTTTGCGCTTCGGCCTCAGCCGCTTCCATTGCCGCTTGTTCCGCCTCTGCTGCAGCGGCTGCTGCTGCCTCTTCCTCGGCGGCGGCGGCAGCTGCGGCTTCCTCGGCCTGTTTCGCGGCTTCGGCGGCGGCCGATTTCAGCGCCGCGGGCAGGATCGCATTTTCCGGGAACGGCTTTTTGACCGCATCCTTCACTGTGACCCAGCCACCTTTGGAGCCGGGCACCGCGCCTTTGATCATGATCAAGCCGCGCTCACTGTCGGTGCGCACAACTTGCAGGTTCTGCGTGGTCACCCGCGCAGCACCCATATGACCGGCCATCTTCTTGCCTTTGAAGACGCGACCGGGATCCTGACACTGACCGGTGGAGCCGTGCGAGCGGTGGCTGATCGACACGCCGTGAGAGGCGCGCAGACCACCGAAATTGTGCCGCTTCATGGCACCGGCAAAACCCTTACCGATCGAGGTACCCGTCACATCGACGAACTGACCTTCGAAGTAATGGTCCGCGATGATCTCTTCACCGACAGCGAGGAGGTTTTCGGCATCGACGCGGAACTCCACCATCTTGCGCTTGGGCTCGACTTTGGCGGCGGCGAAGTGCCCGCGCATGGGCGCCGAAGTCCGCTTGGCCTTGGCCGCACCTGCGCCGAGCTGCACGGCCGAGTAGCCGTCTTTGTCCGCGGTGCGCTGCGCCACCACCTGCAAGCCGTCGAGCTGCAGAACGGTGACCGGCACCTGCTTGCCGTCTTCCATGAACAGCCGGGTCATCCCGACCTTCTTGGCGAGAACGCCTGAACGTAGCATCTGTCGCCCTCCCCTTAGACCGAGATCTGCACGTCCACGCCGGCGGCGAGGTCGAGCTTCATCAAAGCGTCAACGGTCTGCGGTGTTGGGTCGACGATGTCGAGCAGGCGCTTATGGGTGCGAATTTCCCACTGATCGCGGCTTTTCTTGTCGACATGCGGGCCCCGCAGAACGGTGAAACGTTCGATCTTGTTGGGAAGCGGGATCGGGCCGCGCACCTGCGCGCCGGTCCGCTTGGCGGTGTTGACGATCTCTTGCGTCGAGGCGTCGAGCACCCGGTAATCAAACGCCTTGAGGCGAATGCGGATGTTTTGGCTTTGGACTGCCATGTTTTTTCCTTTGTTGAGAGGAGGAGGCGCCTTGCGACCCCTCTTCGAACGGCATTGGGAACGAGAAAAGGGCGAGGGTTCGGCCCCCGCCCGTTCTGTCTATTTACTCGATGATCTTGGAGACCACGCCCGCGCCGACGGTGCGGCCGCCTTCGCGGATGGCGAAGCGCAGGCCGTCTTCCATCGCGATCGGGGCGATCAGCTCGACCGTGAAGCCCACATTGTCGCCCGGCATCACCATCTCCGTGCCCGACGCCAGCGTCACCGTCCCCGTCACATCCGTCGTGCGAAAGTAGAACTGCGGGCGATAGTTGGCGAAGAACGGCGTGTGACGGCCACCCTCTTCCTTGGTCAGGATATAGGCCTCGGCCTCGAACTTCGTGTGCGGCGTCACCGAGCCCGGCTTACACAGCACCTGGCCGCGCTCAACGCCTTCACGGTCCACACCGCGCAACAGCGCGCCAATGTTG
>JBCBCN010000008.1:0-129402 GCA_038530555.1 Pseudomonadota bacterium
GGCGTTCGACACCGAGTTGACGCCGTCGCTGACAACGGCCAGCACGGCCAGTCCGAGGCCGACGAGGGCGGCGGTCAGCACAACCCAGTCAACAGTCACAGCACCGTCTTCGGCGGCGAGAAAGGTCTTAATAGCGTTCATGTGTTCGTCTCCAGTAACCAGCTTAATCCACCCGAGGCACCGACCGTCCTGCGGCGCTTGGGGAAGTTTATGACGGCGGATCGCGGCGGGATTTGGGCACGACAACGAAGTTTTAAGGAATTTTCCGGGGAGTGTTTCAGCGCAAGAAACAAGTCACCGTGATTGATGCGGGGATTGGTGCGGCGATTGGTGCAGCGCGGGCTTCAACGCAGACGCGGCCAAGTCGTTAGGGCGCGGGGTCTGGATCGTTTGAAACCTCAGGAAACGAGAAATCGCTAGGGTCGATCATCGACAATTCCTCAGCCACATTGTTGGTCAAATCGTTCAAACCTGCGGAAATCACCGCAATCATCGCAAAACCGGTGCCCACGAGTGCCGCCGTCAGCACAACCCAATCCACCGTCACAGCGGCGTCTTCGGCGGCGAGAAAGGCAAGGACGTTCGGCATGATCGGGGCCTCCAGGCGGGATGTGTATCGGAAGGGACTTGACCAAGGCGGGCATAGGCGCCGCCGGAACTCGAAAATTCTGGACCTAAAGGCGCGCAAATTCCGGCGATATTGTGGCCGAGTTGGGCAATCTTCGCGCAGTTTCCCCCTGACGCAGCCGCGCCACACTGCGCCACACCTGGATCGGGCGCTTGAGCTTTCCCTGGCCAGGGCGCGATAGGCCTGCTTAGAACGAGGAAAACAAAGCGCGAGGCAGAGCAATGCGCATTCGAGATATAGTCGATGTGAATTTTCAGCGCTTCGTGGCGGCGCTTGTGGGCACTATGGGCGTTTGGCTCGCGCTATGCGTTGTGCCCGGCGGCTTTGTGGCCCCAGCGGAGGCACAGATCCGCTTTCCCGACCGGCCCGCCTCCACGTTTCGGCGGGTGCCTGCGGTCACTGGGGCGCATGACGGGCCGCGGATCACCATTCAGATTGAGCCTCGTGAGCCGGGCGCCGCGCCCTATCCAGACCCCAACCGCGTGCCCGATGTTACCGCTGAGCCCGAGCGACCGCTCGAGCCCGACAGCGCGTCGGCTTGGTTTTGGTCGGTCGTCTCGCCTCAGATCGGTGTGCCGGGGCGCTATGATCAGGCCATCGCGCATTTGTCTGAGGCGCCCGAGACGCGGGACCTGCGTCTGCCGCGGTTCGAAGACCTGACCGCCATCGTCCAGGCCCATGGCCGCGAGATTCTGGCCTCGACCGCCGGAAGCGATGTATCCGCGGCCTTCGTTCTGGCCGTCATCGCAGTCGAGTCCGCGGGTCGCGTGGAGGTGGTCAGCCATGCGGGCGCGCAAGGTTTGATGCAGCTGATCCCGGCCACGGCAGAGCGCTTCGGCGTAGGGGACCCTTTCGATCCGGGCCAGAACATCGCCGGGGGCGCGGCTTATCTCAGCTGGCTCATGGAGAATTTCAACGGCGATCCCGTTCTGGCGCTGGCGGGCTATAATGCCGGTGAGGGCGCTGTGGCCCGCGCGGGCGGTGTGCCGAATTACGATGAGACGCGCGATTACGTGCCCAAGGTCCTGGCCACATGGCTGATGGCGCGGCAGCTTTGCACGCGCCGTCCCGATCTGGTCAGCGATCCGTGTCTGTTTACCACGCTGGTGAGCGGATGAGGCGCTAACCGACGAGGGTTGCGTCGGTGGCGGCGCGCATATCCGCCTCGCTGACACCGTCGGCCAGTTCCACGATCTTGAGCCCGCCCTCTACCACATCGAGCACACCCAGATTGGTGATGATCCGGTCGACGACGCCAGTGCCCGTGAGTGGCAGCGTGCAGGCCTTAAGGACCTTGCTCTCGCCGTGCTTGTTGGTGTGGTCCATCACCACGATGACCCGGCCGACACCGGCCACGAGATCCATGGCGCCGCCCATCCCCTTCACCAGCTTGCCAGGGATCATCCAATTGGCCAGATCGCCGTTTTCGGCCACTTCCATCGCGCCCAGGATCGCCGCTGCGATCTTACCGCCACGGATCATGCCAAAGCTCTGCGCGCTGTCGAAATAGGCGGTGCGGTCAAGTTCGGTGATGGTCTGCTTGCCCGCGTTGATCAGATCGGCGTCTTCCTCGCCCTCGATCGGAAAAGGCCCCATGCCGAGCATCCCGTTCTCGGATTGCAGCGTGATGTCCTTGTCGCCCACATAATTGGCCACGAGCGTCGGAATGCCGATCCCGAGATTGACATACATTCCGTCTTCCAGCTCTTGCGCGGCGCGGGCGGCCATTTGATTGCGGTCCCAGGGCATGGCTTACATCTCGTGAATTTGGGCGACTTCGACTGTCCCGCCATCCTCGAGGATGGGACAACCTTTCGCGATTGCAGTTGCGGCGGCCAGATCGTCGGCCTTGACGATAGCGTATCCCGTCAACGGATTTGGTCCGCCATCGGGCGCGATGCCAGAGGCACTGACGGTGTTGGACTGGCCCACCGGTTCGCCGGGATCGATAAAGGCGGCGCCGTGGCCTTCGATCCAGGCCATCCATGCGGCCAAAACCTTGGCTTGGTCATCCGGGCTCTCTGGAGCGCTGCCGCCATGATAGCCGAACAAAAATTTGGGCATCAGGCGCTCTCCTTCGCCCGCGTAGTCCGCTGCTCAATGCGCTTTTCGTGGGTGCCCTGGATCAGGCGGCTGACATAGATGCCGGGCAGGTGGATTGCGTCGGGGTCGAGGCTGCCGGTGGGGACGATCTCTTCGACCTCAAGGATGCAGATCTTGCCGCACATCGCGGCAGGCGGGTTAAAGTTGCGCGCGGTTTTGCGGAAGATGCAATTGCCCGTCTCATCCGCCTTCCAGGCTTTGACGATGGAGAGATCGGCGAAGATGCCTTCTTCCAGGATGTAGTCCTCGCCGTTCCAGCTTTTGACCTCTTTGCCTTCGGCGATCACCGTGCCCACGCCGGTTTTGGTGTAGAAACCCGGGATGCCGCAGCCGCCCGCGCGCATGCGCTCGGCCAGGGTGCCTTGGGGATTGAATTCCAGCTCCAGCTCACCGGAGAGATATTGCCGCATAAACTCGGCGTTTTCACCGACATAGGAGCTCATCATCTTTTTGACCTGGCGGGTCGCCAGAAGCTTGCCCAGGCCGAAATCATCCACGCCTGCATTGTTAGAGGCCACGGTCAGGTCCTTGGTGCCCGCCGCGACGATCCCGTCGATCAGAAGCTCGGGGATCCCGCACAGGCCGAACCCGCCCGCCGCGATCAGCATGCCGTCAAAGAGCGTGCCCTCCAGCGCCGCTTCCGCGTTGGCGTAGATTTTCTTCATGGGCGGGCTCCCCCCTTGGCTGTCGTGATCTTCGGTCGCTAATTTTCGCGCAAGGTGACGCGGCGATGCAGCGAAGTCAATTGAGCCCGGCGGCCTCGGCCATCTCGTCGATGAGCCCAGCGCAGAAGGCCTCAAACCGTGGCCCGGGCTGTTGCGCGGCGATGCGCTCAGCCAGGGGATCTTGCGCCGTGATGGCACTGCCCGAGAGCTCTTCGAGCACGGCATGGCCGCAGAAGGGCACGTGCAGCTCGGAATAGCCGCCCTCATGCACCAGCAGGAGACGCCCGCCGCAGACCTCGCGGGACAGGGCCATCACCGCGCGGGTCATGGCGCGGAACGTGTCTGAGCCCGCAAGCATGCGGCTAAGTGGATCGACGCCCGAAGCATCGAAGCCGCAGGCCACGACGATGGCATCGGGCGCGAAGGCGCGGATCGCGGGCAGGGCCAGACGCTCCATCGCGCCCATATAGGTGGCATGCCCCGCGCCCGGCGGCAGCGGGATGTTGAGGTTGAGGCCCGCGCCCTTTCCCCGCCCGCGATCGGCGAAATCGCCGGTGTCCCGGGGGTAATTGCGCTCCTGATGGATCGAGAGGGTCAGGACGTCGGCGCGCTCATAGTAAATCGCCTCGGTCCCGTTGCCGTGATGCACGTCCCAATCGAGCACCGCGATGCGCTCCGCCAGGCCCTCGGCCTGGGCGGCCTCGATCGCGATGGCGATGTTGTTCAGCAGGCAAAAGCCGTTGGGGAAATCGGGCAGGCAGTGATGACCCGGCGGGCGCGACAGGGCATAGGCGTTTTGCAGATCGCCCTTGAGCACCGCCGTCAGCGCCGCCTGGGCCAGACCGGCCGAGAGCGCCGCGATCTCGAACCCGTCAGGGCCAAAGGGCGTGCGCAGGCCGAGCTCACCGCCGCCGGCCGCGCTTTGGGCCGCGAAGTCGTCGAGGTAGCTGGCCGGATGGACGCGCAGCAGGGCCTCGCGCGTGGCGGGCGCAGCACTGCTGAGATGGAGATCGGCGCTGAGGCCGGTGACGTCGATGAGGTTTTTCAGCCGCCGTTTGGTCTCGGGGTTTTCCGGCAGACCGCCGCCCGCGAGGGGCTGCACCAGGCCCCCGACCGGCGCCAGGAAGGCGTAATTGCCGCCCGAATGCCAAAAGCAGCGCTCATCCCAGAAAAAGCCGGTCGCCATCGTCAGTCCTCCCCGCGGTCCGGCCGCCAAGATGACCGCGCGCTCGGCGCCTTGCAAGTCTGGGGATAAAGCGTGGGGTAAAGTGCGCCAAGGCGGAAACTGACGTGAGCCTCTACCAGATGTTGTGGCGCCAAGGCGTTGATATCATGCGGTTTTGCGGCAAGATACTTGACTAGTTAAAAAGTGCATCCGTTGTGTCCGCATGGGGATAAGCGCGCCTCTGGCCACGCTTGCTACCCCTTCGGCGCTAGGCGATAGACCCCCTCGGGCAGGTCCAACGCCGCCGCTAGGTCGCGCAATTGCGCCGCCGAAAGCGTGATCTTTTGCACCCGATCGCTTCTCGGGTCGTGCTGTTCGAGCGTGACGCATTCGGCGAAGGCGTTGATCGCCACGTCCTCCTGCAGCGCGACCGTGCCTTCATCGACAAGCGTGATCACCGTCGCGTCGAAATCGTGTTCGATGGTAAACATGGGCCTTAGGCTATGGCGCGGGCCGGGCAAAGCGCAACCTTATGTGATGCACGCTGGCGACGTTCGGTGACGGCTTGTGGGGAAAATCCTCCCCTGCGATGACAGGGACGTGTTTTCACCTGGAATTGCCCGACCCACGCGTTACGCTGTGGCGTGAGTTGGGGTGAGCGGAGAGTTTGATGCGAATTTTGGCCCTGTTGCTGCTGGCCGCCGGATTGAGCGGCTGTGTCGCCACGGCACCGACGCCTACGGCAAGCGTTGTGGGCCGGGCCGATCCCAGCGCGCTGGGCGCGGTTGTCGCAAGGGTGGAGCCTGTGGCCGAGCGTGAATGCCGCGCCCGGGTTCAGGGCGTGAACTGCGATTTCACAATCTTCGTAGAAAGCGATCCGCGCGCCGGTGTGAACGCCTTTCAGACCGTCGATCCAGGCGGCCGCCCGGTGATCATCGTCACCACGGGCCTACTTGAGGCGGTCATCAACGACGATGAGCTGGCCTTTGTCATCGGCCACGAAGCCGCACATCACATCCGTCAGCATATCCCGCAACAGGTCGATGCGGCGCGGCGCGGGGCGCTGGTCTTTGGCGTTTTGGCGCAGATGGGCGGCGCCGATGAGGCGGGGATCCGCGAGGCGGCGGAGGTTGGCGCCACCGTCGGCGCGCGGCGCTTTAGCCAGGAACATGAGCTTGAGGCTGATCAGCTTGGTACTGTTATTGCGGCGCGGGCGGGCTTTGACCCGGTGCGCGGGGCCGCGTTTTTCCAGCGTCTGCCCGATCCCGGCAATCGCATCTTCAGCACCCACCCCCCCAATGCCCAGCGGCAGGCGGTGGTGCGCCAGACCGCGGCAAGCCTCTAGGCTATTGGCGGTGGGGACCATTTACAGATGAGATGGCTGCTCTGGCCCCTGGCGCTGATCCTGGTGCTTGTCGTGATCGGCACGATTGCGGTGTTTTCGATCCCCAGTGAGCGGATCGCGGCCCTGGCCACCGACCGGATCAGCCAGGCGACCGGCCGCCAGGTGCGTATCGATGGCGGCATCCGCCCGCGCCTGTTCCCTACGCTCGGCGTGCAGCTTTCGGGCCTCAGCGTCAGCAATCCCGATTGGGTCGAGGCGGGTGATATGCTCGAGGCCGAGACGGTGCGGGTTGGGGTGGAATGGCTGCCGCTGTTGCAAGGGGAGATCGCGCTCGACAGCGTGGTCATCGAGGCCCCGCGCGTAGCTCTCGCCCGCGATGCCGAGGGCCGCGTATCCTGGGAGTTTGGCCGCGCGGATGCGCCGAGCGCCGGGGAGGCCAGCGGGTCGGAAGCCGCGCCACCGGCTGAAGGCGGCGGAGGCGGCTGGCGGCTGGGCCTGTCGGAGGTGCGGCTGACCGAGGGCGCCTTTGTCTATCGCGATGCGGCATCGGGCCAGGCGATCACGCTCGATCCGGTCGATATCACGCTGTTGACCGATCCTGAAAGCGGCGCGATTGCCGTGAACGCTGCCTTAAGCCAAGCCGGGGAGACGCTGGAGATCATGCTTGCCCTGGCCGATCTCGACGCGCTGCTGGGTGGGTCGATCAGCGGCCTGGAGCTGTCGGCCAATTGGCCCGGCGGGCAGGCGGATTTCACCGGCCGCGCCGATTTGGCACCCGCTTTTGACGGGCAACTGGCGCTCGACGCGACGAGCTTTGATCTGCCCCTGGCGCTTGCGGGCGTGGCGGCGCCCGAGCTTCCTGCGGGGCTGGGCCGGGACCGGGTGTCTCTGGCTTCTCAGATCACGCTGGCGCCCGAAGGCTCGATCCATCTGCGCGACACGGATCTCGGGCTGGACGGGACGTCGATCCGCGCCGATCTGGACCTACTACCCCGCGAGGCGCGGCCTTTCCTGAGGGGCAATCTGGCGCTTGGGTCGGTACTTATGTCCTCTGACGAGGAGGCCGCAGAGGGCAGTCGTGGCGGGTCTGGCACCGGCGGTGATGCCAATGCCGGATGGTCCACCGCGCCGATTGACGCCTCGGGGCTATTCGCACTCGACGCCGAGCTGGCCTTGACGGCTGAGGCGCTGGGGGCGGGGGCCGTGCAGATCCGCGATGTGGTCAGCACGCTGAGGCTTGAGAACGGGCGCGCGGTTTTGGATTTGAGCCAGGCGCGGCTCTTTGATGGGGCGCTCAGCGGGCAGTTCGTGGCCAATGGGCGCGGCGGATTTTCGACCCGTGCCGCGGCCCAGATCAGCGATGTGGCGCTGGGCCCTGCACTCACGGCGCTCGCTGATTTCGACCGGCTGGAAGGCACCGGATCGGCGAGCTTTTCGCTGCTGGGTGTGGGCGATAGCCTGGATGTGCTGATGCGCAGCCTGGAGGGGGAGGGGCGCTTTGATCTGGGCGCGGGGGCCATTCGTGGCCTGGATATTGCCGGGATGATCCGCAACTTCGACACAAGTTTTCAGGGCGAGGGCGCGCGGACGGTCTATGATGCCGTCAGCGGCAGTTTTACCGTGACGCGCGGCCTCTTGAATAACCCTGATCTAGAGCTGAGCGCACCCTGGGGTGGGATCACCGGCAGGGGTGACGTGGATCTTGGCGGCCAGAGGCTGGACTATCTGATCGTGCCCGGCGTGCTGCGCAATGCCGAGGGTGGCAACGCGCTGTCTGTGCCGGTGCGGGTGGAAGGGCCGTGGTCGGATCTCAGCTATCGGCCGGATTTTGAGGCCTTGGCCGAGGATCAACTGGCCGAGGAGATCGATGAGATCGAGGACCGGCTGGCCGATGAGCTGCGCGATCAGGTGAGCGACCGGCTGGGCGTGGAGATCGACCCGGAGGCGAGCCGGGACGAGGCGGTCGATCAGCTTGAAGAAGAGCTTGGTGACCGGCTTCGCGAGGAGCTGGAAGAGGGTATACTGGACCTGTTTCGCTAGGCTGCGGAGCCGTGAGCTGCGCCCAGAAGGGCAGAGCGTGGTCAATCCAGGACTTGTCTAAGAGGGCACTTGCAAAAGCGGCACTGGCAAAGAGAGTGCCCCCAAACGCGCGCAATCAAGGCGCGGTACGCCAAGCTAACCCCTCCGCGCGCCGCTAAAGCGAAATGCAAATAACTTAAGCCAGTGAACATCACGCAACCCGCCTCTTATCTTTGACCTGCGGTAACGCCGCGCGGTCCGGGTTTTGAGATGTCTACTTTAGCCCCCGGCCGTCCCGACCGGTTCCGCCACGCCGCATCGCCGCCCCCGTCACACCGCCCTTCCACGCCGCACCGTCACACCGCCCCGCCACGCCGCATCGCGTCGCGCAGGGCGCTGAGCTCCGCCTCTTGCTGCGCAACAAAGCGCATCGGCGGCAGGATATCGCGGAGCCCGGCGAGCGCCGTCTCATGCGAACGGCCCTGGCGAAAGGCGCTGATCGACAGATGGGCGTGGCCGTGCAGCATCGTCCAGATCATCCAAGGCATGTCCACGTTTTCGGGAACGGCGCGCCGACCGGCGGGCCATTGCATCCGGTAGGCCGCCTCATGCAGGACGTTATAGGCGGCCGCCGAGGCCTCGGTCAGATCGAGCCGCTCACCAGCATAGAGGATCGGCGAGACCATCAATTGATAGAGCGCGCTGTGCTCCACCGCGAAGCGAATATAGGCCTCACAAACCGCGATCAGCCTTGCGTCATCCTCGGTTTTCTCGGCTGCGGTGCGTCGCAGATCGTGGCCCAATCGCCAAAAGCCTTCGGTCGCAAGGGCGGCGCGCAGATCGTCGAGCGTGGCGAAATGGTTCTTTGGGGCGGTGTGGCTGACCCCGAGGGCCTGGGACAGACCGCGCATCGTGACCGCCTCGATCCCCTCGCGCTCCAGCAGATCGAGGCCTGTGGCGATCAACGCCGCGCGCAGATCGCCATGGTGATAGCCGCGCTTTTGGATCCGCACCGTGGGCGATTTGCCTGTGCCAGGAGATGTGGCGGCCGGGCAAGCGGTTGGGGCGTGAACGTTCATGCCGAAAGACATGGCGCAAAGCGGTTACGAGCCGATTAAAGCGGCTGATGAAAGCGCGCGATTAAAGCGCCCGGCCAAAGCGTCTGGGGTTTTGCGTCCTAGAGCGTTCGACCTTAAACCTGAGACGCAAAATACCCTGCCGCGCTTCGCGCTCTCGGGACATTTTGGCCAAATGATAAATCAGGTTAAAGGTCGGACACTTTAGCGGCGGCGGTCGCGGCGCGAGGACATCGGCTGAAACGCGACGCCGACATGGGCCTCGCAATAGGGTTTGCCCTGTTGCACCGGCAGGCCGCAGAAATAGAAATCATCCGTCGCCGGATCACCGATCGGCCATTTGCACGTCCGCTCGGTCAGCTCCATCAGGCTGATCCGCTTAGCTTTTTTCTCAATCTCATTGACCTTGGCGAGCGCCTCGGGGCTGATCTCATTGGCCGAGGGCTGCGGCGGCAGCGGTTGGCCTGCGGGCGCGATCGGCTTGCGCAGCGGGGTCACGTTGGAGGGGCGCGGCGGCGCGGCGTCTGCCGCGGCAGAGGGTTTCGCTTTGGCGGCGGCGTCAGATTTGGCGCTCGCGGCCGGGCTGGCTTTGGCCTCTGCCTTGTCGGCGGTTTTGCCGCTGCCGGTCGAGCGGTTCGACAGGCCCAGGCGATGCACTTTGCCGATCACCGCGTTGCGGGTTACGCCGCCTAGCTCTTTGGCGATCTGGCTGGCCGATTGACCCTCGGCCCACATTTTCTTGAGCGTTTCGACGCGTTCATCGGTCCAGGACATGCGTATTCCTCAAATGGTTATTGGCGCGCGCCGGAGGGAAACCTCGTCGCGATCCTACGCGCAAACTGCTCAGCCAGTCGTTAATATAATACTCGGCGGCGGCGGCTGACAACCCAGGGGCGCCCGCGACGTTGCGCATCAGACACCAAGACACCAGCGCATGATCGCCTTTTGCGCGTGTAGTCGGTTTTCGGCCTCATCGAAGATCACCGATTGCGGGCCATCCATGACCTCATTGGTGACCTCCTCGCCGCGATGGGCGGGCAGGCAATGCATGAAAAGCGCGTCTTGCTTGGCCTCGGCCATCAGCGCGCCGTTGACCTGGTAGGGGCGCAGCTGGTTGTGGCGGCGTTCCTTGGCGGATTGGCTGTCATGCATCGAGATCCAGGTGTCGGTCACGACGAGATCAGCGCCCTCGACGGCGCGGGCCGGATCACGCTCGATGCGGATCCGGGCACCCTTGGCGCGGGCCTCATCCAGGAACACGGCCTCGGGGTCGAGGGTTTCGGGGCCCGCGAAGGTGAGGTCAAAGCCAAATTGGCCAGCCGCATGGGCGAAGCTGGCGAAGACATTGTTGCCGTCGCCGCACCAGGTGACCTGGGCGCCTTTGATCGGGCCGCGATGTTCCTCATAGGTCAGGATATCGGCCATGATCTGGCAGGGATGGGAGCGGTCGGTCAGACCGTTGATGACCGGCACATCGGCATGTTCGGCCAGCTCGAGCAGGACATCCTGCTCGAAGGTGCGGATCATAATGAGATCGACATAGCGGCTGAGCACGCGGGCGGTGTCGGCGATGGTCTCGCCATGGCCGAGTTGCATTTCCGAGCCCGACAAGACCATGGTTTCACCGCCCATCTGGCGCACGCCGACATCGAAACTGACGCGGGTGCGGGTCGAGGGTTTCTCGAAGATCAGCGCGACCATGTGACCCGCAAGCGGGGTCTCTTCGTCGGGCGTGCCTTTGGGGCGGCCGTTGCGGGCCTGTTTCATCGCGGATGCGGTGTCGAGGATGGCGCGCAGGTCGTCGGGCGCGGTTTTGTTGATGTCGAGAAAATGGCTCATGGGTGTGGGCCCTTGGGTGAGGGTAGGGAGCGAGGGGCGCTGCCCCTCGCGCTCCCCGGGATATTTATGCGATAAAGACCTCGAGACGGTCCAGTTTAAGCCGGCAAAAGCATTGCTTTTGAGACGAAAGCGGGCGGATCCCTAGGGGCAGGGCGACCGAGGCGATCAGGCCGCTTCCATGGCGCGTTCGAGCGCTGTGGCCGCGCGATCTAGGCGGGCGATGGCCTCGGTAATTTCATCCTCGGTGATGGTCAGGGGCGGCAGGATGCGCACCACATTGTCCGCCGCGGGCACGGTGATCAGCGCCTCTGCATGAGCGGCTTTGACCAGATCGGCATTGGGCGCCTTGCATTTGAGCCCGAGCATCAGGCCCGCGCCGCGTACCGCCTCAAAGATCTCCGGATGCGCCGCGACGAGGCCTTCGAGGCTTTGGCGGAACTGCCCGGCCTTGCGCGAGACCTCATCCAGAAAGCCCTCCTCGGTGACGACATCGAGCACTTCGCAGCCCACAGCACAGCCCAGCGGGTTGCCGCCATAGGTTGAGCCGTGGCTGCCCGGGCCCATGCCGATGGCGGCCGCCTCGGTCGCCATGAGCGCGCCAAGGGGATAGCCCCCACCGATGCCCTTGGCGGCCATCATGATATCGGGCGTGATCCCGGCCCATTCATGGGCGAAGAGGCGCCCGGTACGGCCGACGCCGCACTGGACCTCATCCAGGATCAGGAGATGGCCGTGGCGGTCGCAGATCTCACGGATTTGCGCCAGGGCCGCGTCGGAAAGGGGTCGGATGCCGCCTTCGCCCTGTACCGGCTCGATCATCACCGCGCCGATCCCAGGCTCAGCCGCCGCGGCCTCGAGCGCGTCAAGATCGCCATAGGGCAGTTGCGTGAAGCCGGGCAGAAGCGGGCCGAAGCCGGCGGTCATCTTTTCCGACCCGGCGGCCGAGATCATCGCCATGGAGCGGCCGTGAAAGCTGCCCTCAAAGGTAAGAATGCCGGTGCGCTCGGGCTGGCCGTGGTGGTGCCAGTATTTGCGCGCCATCTTCACGGCCAGCTCCCCGGCCTCGGTCCCGGAATTGCAGAAGAAGACCGTGTCGGCGAAGCTGTGTTCGATCAGCCGTTCGGCCAGAGCGATCTGCTCGGGCACGGTGAAGAGGTTGGAGGTATGCCAGAGCTTGTCGGCCTGGGCCTTGAGCGCGGCTACCAGGCGCGGATGGGCATGGCCCAGAGCCGTCACCGCGATGCCCGAGCCCAGATCGAGAAAACGTCGGCCATCCGCCTCGATCAGCCAGGCGCCTTCGCCGCGCTCGAAAGCGAGCGGCGCGCGATTGTAGCTGGGCAGAACGGGCGAAATCATCTCACGTCTCCTTAGGGTGTCTGCGGTGGATCCATATCGAAGACCCGTGGATGCCTGAAACGGGCGCCTCGGTCAATTGAGCATTGCGCGCGCGGCTCAGCGTCGCGCGTTTAGCGCGCGCCGGTTAACCTGGCCGGGTGCCGTCCATGACGATGCAGGTGGTTGAGCCGGTTGCGTAGAGCTTGCCGTCGGCCTCGCCCCTTATCTCGCCCCAGGCGACACCGGTGGACCGGCCGACATGGCTGGTCTGGCCCAGGGCCAGGGTGACGCAGCCTTCGGGGATCGGGCGCAGGATATTCACCTTATATTCTAGGGTCGTGTAAACCCGGCCCACGGGCAGATGGGTCATCACGGCGCAGGCCATGGCGCTATCAAGAAGCGTGCCGTACCAGCCGCCATGTGTCGTGCCCAGCGGGTTGGTGTGGCCAAACTCCGGCGCGCCGCGAAAGACGACACGGCCGAGCGAGACCTCATGGAGCTGGTAGTTCAGCGTCTCAGAGATCGGCGGGGCGGGCAGGCGGCCCTCCAGGATGCCGGTCATGAAGTCGAGGCCCGTCATCGCGGTGATGTCCTCGGGCGCCAGGAGGTCGTCGCGGTTTTGCGCGTAAAAGGGTCGGGTCAGGGGCTCTGCCATGGCCGTATCAAAGCCTGGCCAGAGGGGCGGCGCAAGGGGGGCGCAAGTGCCTCAGGCGACCTCGGCCAGGCGTGGGCGTTCCTGAACACCCAGCGCGCGGCAGATGTCGCGGCTGAGGCTGGGATCGTTGAGCGTGTAGAAATGCAGATCCTCCACGCCGCCCTCGATGAGTTCCGCGCACAGCTCGGTCGCTACGGCCGTCGCATAAAGCCGCTCATGGCCACTTTGCTCGGCGCGTTCGAAGCCCCTCGCCAGCCAATCCGGCACGCGGGCGCCGCATTTGGCCGCGAAGGCTCGCATCTTGCGCCAATTCTGCACGGGCAGGATGCCGGGGATCAGCTTTGCGTCGATGCCTTGGGCGGCGCAGGCGTCGCGGAAGCGGAAAAAGCTCTCGGGCTCGAAGAAAAACTGCGTGATGGCGCGGCTTGCGCCTGCCTCGAGCTTTGCCCTGAGCCAGGCGACGTTCGCTGCAAGCGCCGGGGCCTCGGGATGGCCTTCGGGATAGGCGCCGACGCTGACCTCAAAGCCGTCGCGCGCCAGGGCCTCGGTCAGCTCGCGCGACGACGCGAAGCCGTCTGGATGCGCCTCAAACGCGCCGCCGCCGGGCGGGTCGCCGCGCAGGGCGACCAGATGCGTCACGCCTGCATCGCGGTAGCGGCGCGCAATATGGAGCGTCTCGGCCCGGCTGGCCTCAACGCAAGTGAGATGCGCCGCGACCGGCAGGCCGAAATGCGCGCCCGTCGCGGTCACCGCGTCATGGGTCAGCGAGCGGGTCTGGCCGCCCGCGCCATAGGTCACCGAGACGAAGGCCGGATCGAGCGGGGCCAGGGCGCCCAGCGTGTCCCAGAGCCGGAAGGCGGCGGCCAGATCGCGGGGCGGGAAGACCTCGAAGGAGACATTAGGCGTGGACGGGCTCGGTGTCGGCATGACGGATGACCTGCTTGTGGGATGACGATGCGACAGGGCTTGCCACGGGAGCGGGAAATGAGGCAATTTCATAATCCTCAAGGTTATGATGAGCCCGTTCTGCATATTGAATTCCGCCACCTGAAGACGATCAAAGCGATCCATGATTGCGGCGGCCTGGCCCGCGCAGCCGATCAGCTCCACATCACGCAATCGGCCTTATCTCATCAAATCAAGGGTTTGGAGGCGCAGGCGGGGGTCGAGCTGTTCGTGCGCCGGGCCAAGCCGATGCGCCTGTCAGCGGCGGGGATGAAGCTTTTGGGACTGGCCGAGGAGGTCCTGCCGCGTGTCGCAGCCCTTGAAGAAGAGCTTGGCGGCCTCCGGGCCGGTCACGCGGGGCGGATGCATATCGCGATCGAGTGCCATGCCTGTTTCGACTGGCTTTTGCCGGTTCTGGAGGCGTTTCGTCAGAGCTGGGGCGAGGTGGATGTGGATATCCGCCCAGGCCTGCAGTTCGAGGCGCTGCCCGCGCTGGTGCGCCAGGATGTCGATCTGGTGATCTCGTCCGACCCGGAAGATCTGCCCGGTGTCGAGTTCCTGCCTCTGTTCGATTACCAACCCGTCTTCGTGGCCGCGGCGAACCATCCCCTGGCCGCTAAACCCTATATCGAGGCGGCGGATTTCGTGGACCAAACGCTGATCACCTACCCGGTGGCGCGGCCCAGGCTCGATGTTTTCAGCCAGCTTCTGCTGCCTGCCGGCATTGAGCCCAAGGCGCAGCGCGAGGTGGAGCTGTCTGCGGTAATCCTGCTGCTGGTGGCCTCGGGGCGCGGGGTGGCGGTCCTGCCCGATTGGGTGGTGCGCGGGCTGCGCCATAATGCCAGCTATGTGACGCGGCCCCTAACGCAGGCGGGGCTGACCCGGCGGCTGTACGCAGCCGTGCGCAGTGAAGATGCGACCAAGCCCTATATCGCGCAGATGCTCAAGCTCTGCCGGAGCGAGCCGATGAAGCTTCAACGCCAAGAGGCCGAGACATGAAGGGCGAGACGGCATGAGGTTTCTGGGCCGATTAAATCAGCGCTTCGGAGAGGGGATCCGCGATGCGGTCCTACGCGATCTGGCCGAAGACCGCTTTTCAAGGCCCAACCGCATTAGCCTGGTGGCCAAAGGCATGGCGCTTGTGGTGCTGGCCACCCCGGTCCTCCTGATGCTGGCCGGAGTGGCGCTGTTGGCCTTGACCTGGCCCGGTATTCCCGGAGTGGTCCTCGGCGCGTTGCTCATCGGCGCGGGGTTTTACCTACGCCCGAAAAAGCGCGCCAACACGGCCGAGACCTACCGCGCCGAAGACCTGCCGCAGCTTTTCCAGGTGCTTGACCAGATCTCAGATGAGCTGAACGCCGATCAGGTGGACGGGGTGCATATCCTCGCCCATCCGAACGCCTATATGGCCGTCTTCGCGGGTGGGGAGCGGGTGCTGGGCCTGGGCGCGCCGCTGTGGCTGGGTCTCGCGCCCGATGAGCGGCTGGCGCTGCTGAGCCATGAGGTGGCCCATCTGGCGGTCAATGATCCGGCGCGGTTCTCCCTGACCGCGCGTGCGTTGGAGGTTCTCGGGCGCTGGTCCGATCTCTTCCGGCCACCCGAGGTGGTCGATCAGTCGACCGGCGTGGCCATCGCATTCGATGATCGTGGCCTGCTGGCCCAGATGATCTCGGGCAGTTTCGGCGCGCTGTTTGACGGGCTGGCCTTTCTTTATGAACGCCTGATCTTCGCCGACAGCCAGCGGGCCGAGTATTATGCCGATCTGCAGGCAGCCTATGTGGCGGGCGCGGACGGCAAAGCCCGGCTCTTGGACAAGGCAAACTTGATGCCTTTGGCCGAAGAGGCCTTGGCCACGACGTATTATGACGGGCGCAAGCACGTGCCGGTCTTCGCGCAGATGGCCGAGGTTCTGACCGCGCCGGACCCAGAGCAGGCGAAGAACGCCAGGGCACGCGCCCAGGAGGAGCTGTTGAGCGTGGACAAAACCCATCCGCCCACGCGCTACCGCCAGGATGTGGTGGCCAGCTTGCCCCATCGCAGGCCGGGCGTCCCCCTGGCCTCAGAGATCGACTGGCCTGGCCTGGAGGCGGAACTGGCCCCGGCCTTCGCTCAAGCCGAGGAGCGGGTGCTCAGCCGGATGATCCGGCAGTAAGCCCCGCATCCTGCATCCTGCGTCCTGCGGCCCATTAGCCCCTTGCCAAAGGCGGCGCGATCTTTCTAAGGCAGCCTTCGTATAAGCAGGGTTTTGAGCCAATGAAGATCACCAAGCTGACCACCTACATCGTGCCGCCGCGTTGGTGCTTTTTGAAGATCGAGACCGATGAGGGCGTGACCGGCTGGGGTGAGCCGGTGCTGGAGGGGCGCGCGCTGGCCGTCGAGGCGATGGTCCATGAGCTGGGCGATTATCTGATCGGCAAGGATCCCCTGCTGATCGAGGATCATTGGAACGTGCTCTATCGCGGCGGGTTTTACCGCGGGGGCGGCATCCATATGTCGGCGCTCGCCGGGATCGATCAGGCGCTTTGGGACATCAAGGGCAAGGCGGCGGGCCTGCCGGTGCATGCGCTTTTGGGCGGGAAATGCCGCGACACGATCAAGGTCTATTCCTGGATCGGCGGGGACCGTCCGGCGGATGTTGCGCAAAATGCAAAGGATGTCATGGCGCGGGGCTTTCAGGCCATCAAGCTCAACGGCTGCGAAGAGATGCAGATCGTCGACACCAACGCCAAGATCGACGCCGCCGTGGCCACCATCGCCACGATCCGCGACGCGGTGGGCTATGATCTGGGCATCGGCGTGGACTTCCATGGCCGCGTGCAAAAGCCGATGGCCAAGGTCCTGGCCAAAGAGCTTGAGCCCTACCGTCTGATGTTCATCGAGGAGCCGGTCCTGAGCGAAAACGCAGAGGCCCTGCGCGACATCGCGGCCCATACCCACACGCCCATCGCGCTTGGGGAGCGTTTGTATTCTCGCTGGGATTTCAAACACATACTGGCCGAGGGTTATGTGGATATCATTCAACCCGATCTGAGCCATGCGGGCGGGATCACGGAATGCCGCAAGATCGCGGCGATGGCTGAGGCCTACGATATCGCGCTCGCGCCACACTGCCCGCTTGGGCCCATCGCACTGTCGGCTTGTCTGCAGATCGACGCGGTTTCCCACAACGCCTTCATCCAAGAGCAATCCCTAGGCATCCACTACAACAAGGCCAATGACATCCTCGATTACCTCGTGAACAAGGACGTCTTCGCCTATGAAGACGGCTTTGTGAAAATCCCCGATGGGCCGGGACTGGGCCTGGAGATCGACGAGGAGTATGTGCGCGAACGCGCTGAGGAGGGCCACCGCTGGCGCAACCCGATCTGGCGCCACGCCGATGGCTCAGTCGCCGAATGGTAGCCCGAATGGTAGCCCGCACGGTCGCACTAATGCAGACTTGTGGCCCGATGCCTGGGCGCCTATAGCCCGCCCGTCAGCCGGAGAAGACTATGCAGGGCTCTGCCAATCTCAACATCATGATCAAGGCCGCCCGCAAGGCAGGGCGCTCGCTGGTGCGCGACTTCCGCGAGGTTGAAAACCTCCAGGTCTCGGTCAAAGGACCGGGCGATTTCGTCTCCAAGGCCGATGTCGCCGCCGAAGAGATTATCCGCGAAGAGCTGATGGACGCGCGGCCAAATTACGGCTGGCTTGGCGAAGAGAGCGATGGCGTGGCGGGCAAGGACCCGACGCGGCGCTGGATTGTCGATCCGCTCGATGGGACCACGAACTTCCTGCACGGGATGCCCCATTGGGCGGTGTCGATCGCGCTGGAGTTTAAGGGCGAGATCGTGGCCGCGGTGATCTTCGACCCGGTCAAGGATGAGCTTTTCTATGCCGAGAAGGGCGCAGGCGCCTGGCTCAATGACAGTCAGCGTTTGCGGGTTTCGGGGCGCCGCCGGATGGCCGATGCGGTCTTTGCCGCCGGTCTGCCGCCCGATGGCGGGGCGTTTTTGCCTGAAATGCTGCAAGACCTGGCCCGGCTGATGCCGAAATGCTCCGGCATGCGGCGCTATGGGGCGGCGGCGCTCGATCTCGCCTATGTGGCGGCGGGGCGCTATGACGGGTTCTGGGAATACCGTCTAAAGCCCTGGGATATCGCGGCGGGGATCCTGCTGGTGCGCGAGGCGGGCGGCTTTGTCGAAGCGCGGGAGCCGGGCGCCGACATCCTGACCTCCGGGCATCTCATCGCCGCCAATAGCGAGCTGTTCGAGCCCTTCGCGGCGGAGCTGCGGACCGCTTAGGTCGCCCCGCCTAAAACCTGAAACACGAAATACCCTGCCGCGCTGCGCGCTCTCGGGACATTTCGGTCACGTGATGTTTCAGGCTAAAGGCGGGACGCTTTAGTCGTCGTCCAAAAGCTGCTGAAGCGCACCCGCGAGGCACAGGTAGAGCGTGCTGATGCCGACAATCGCGCTGACCACCGGGCCCGGGTCGAAATCCTGGATCGCGGCCAGCACGATCGCCACGACCCACACCACCGACACCGACAGCGTCAGCGGCCGCCAGCGCGCCGTACGCACCGGATGGACAAAGCGGATCGGCAAAAACAGTGCAGCGGTCAGGACCAGCACGAAGGCCAGGGCGATCCAGGGTGGCGGTTGCAGGACCAACAGCACCACCGCGACCATGTTCCAACACCCTGGAAAGCCTAGGAAACTTTTGTCTTCAGTCTTCATCCTCGTGTCGGCGAAATAGACCGCGCTGGCCACTGGCACACCGACCAGGACCATCAGGCCCGACCAATCGGGCACCAGGCCGGCCGCGTAGATCGCGTAGATCGGAATGACCACATAGGTCAGGAAATCGATAACCAGATCGAGGATCACCCCGTCAATCTCGGGCGCGTGGTCTGACACCGAAAAGCGCCGGGCCAGCGGTCCGTCGATGCCGTCGACCACAAAGGCCAGGGCCAGCCAGATCGCCATCAGCGCCCAATCCCCCGCCACCGCTGCCAGAAAGCCCAGCATCGCCAGGCCGGCGCCCGTCGCGGTGAAAAGGTGAACGGCCATCGCCGTGTTGCGCGGTGTCATGCGGCTACATGACAACAAAGCGCGCGGGTTTCAACCGAACGCTCGCGACGGGGGCGGGCCGGCGGCGAGCCTGGGCAAGCCCGGCGCGCGGTGGATTTTCTCCGTCACTCGCCCCGCTCAGGTCGCTTTTGGATGGGCCGCGTTATAGACGTCGATCAGCCGTGCCGTGTCCACGCCCGTATAGGCCTGGGTCGTCGAGAGCGAGGCATGGCCCAGAAGCTCTTGGATCGCGCGCAGATCGCCGCCCGCATTCAACAAATGCGTCGCAAAGCTGTGGCGCATGGCGTGCGGCGTGGCCGTCGCCGGAAGGCCCAGTTGCGCCCGCGCCCGCGCCATCACGCCCGAGACCTGGCGCGGATTTAGCGCGCCGCCCCGGATGCCACGAAACAGCGGCTTGCCGTTCCTAAGGGGGTGCGGACACAAAAGCGCGTAGCGGCTGACGGCCTCGCGTGCGGCAGGCAGGACGGGCACTTCGCGTTCCTTGCCGCCCTTGCCCCGGATCCTGAGGATTGTGGCAAGGGGCAGGATATCGCCCTTGAGCGCCAGCGCCTCGGAGATCCTCAGACCGCAGCCATAAAGCAGCATCAGCACCGCGCTGTCTCGGGCCGAGACCCAATCACGGTCATCCTGCGCCTCAACCTGGGCGATGATCTCGCGCGCGGCGGGTTCGGCCAGGGGGCGAGGCAGTTTGCGCTCATATTTCGGGCTGCGCGTGGCGAAGACCGCCGAGGCATCGAATTTGTCGCGCTCGCACCACCAGCGGTAGAAGCTTTTGACCGCCGACAGGCGCCTGGCCAGGGACCGGGCGGTGATCCCGTGATTGCGCTCGGACGCCATCCACGCGCGCATGTCGCGCGTCGTGACCTCTTTGAGTGCGCAGGGCGCGGGCACATCCTCGCCGTGGTGGATCTGAAAGCTCAGAAAGCTGCGCAGATCGGCGCCGTAGGCCCGCAAGGTGCGGGGCGAGGAGGCCGTGATCGCGCGGCGATGGTCGAGCCAGGCGGACAAAAGATTGGAGAGGGCGGGGCTGAGAGACAGCGCCGCATCCTCATCGCGGGTATCGCGGGCCATGGCGCGACCTCAACCCAACCAACGCCGCATCAGGCGTTCGAAGACAGCGGCAAAGAAGGTCAGAAGATCGGTGCCCTGGCTGGGGCGGAACTGCTGCGCGTCCTCTGAGCCCAGGACCAGAAGGGCGGGCAGACGACCGGCGCCCAGGTCAATGGGCATCAGCGCCTCGGACCGGATCCAGCTTTCGTCCTCGCCAAAGACCCGCTCGGCCTCATCGCCTGCGGGCCTGAGGGTGACGGGTCGGGCCGGCAGGTTGCGCCCGCCGCTGATATATTCGCTAACGAAACCGGGCGCGGCGATACACAGGACGTGTTGCAGGCTTTGCACCTGGGGGCTGCCATCGGCGGCCTCTTCGGCGGCGGTCGATTCCAAGACCAGGCGGACCCGGTCGACACGAAGCCCAGAGGCGATCTCTCCGCTCAGCGCCTGCAGGAAGCTTTCGAAATCCGGCTGGTCGAGCATGGCCAGGATCGCGCGGTGGATCTGGTTCGTCCCAGCCAGGTTTTCATAGGCCGCCGCGATGACCGAGCGGTGGGTGTCCTCGAGCCGTTCGAGCCGGTCCTCCAGACGCTCCATCGCGATGCCGCGCATATCGACGACATTGCCGCCCATCAGACGCTCATTGGCGCTCATCAGCGCCCGCATCAGGTCACGATCTTCTAGGACTAATTCTGGATCGCTGAGGACGCGCGCACGCCAATCCTCAGGCGCCTGCGCCTGCTCTGTCTGCATTTTTTACTGCCTCGTCTTATAGTTGTTAGACGAAGTTCTAGCAAAGCTGGGGCGATCTGGACAGTGTTTTTGCGCCACAGGCTGTGGATAAGTTATCCACCACTACCTGTGGATATCTATAAGTGCTCGATTACAAGATGGACTGCCCGGTGGCCGCCCAATCCTTCAAAAAGGCGTCGAGGCCCTTGTCGGTCAGGACATGATTGGCCATCGCCTTGATCACGCCCGGGGGCGCCGTGGCGACATCCGCGCCGATCAAAGCGACATCCTTCATGTGATTGGCGCTGCGGATCGAGGCAGCGAGGATCTGCGTCTCGTATCCATAATTGTCGTAGATCTGCCGGATATCGGCGATCAGGTCCGTTCCGTCGAGATTGAGATCATCGAGACGACCGATAAAGGGCGAGATAAACGTCGCGCCCGCCTTCGCCGCCAGCAGCGCCTGATTGGCCGAAAAGCACAGCGTGACATTGACCATCCGGCCCTCATCGCTGAGCGTTTTACAGGCCTTGAGACCCGCCCAGGTCAGCGGCACTTTGATGGTGATGTTGTCGGCAATCTTTGCCAACTCCCGCCCCTCCGCGATCATGCCCTCAGCATCGGTGGCCACGGTCTCGGCAGAGACGGGCCCGTCGACCAGGGCGCAGATCTCGGCAGTCACCTCTTTGATGTCGCGGCCCGATTTCATGATCAGCGAGGGATTGGTCGTGACCCCGTCGACCATGCCCAATTCGTTCAACTCGGCGATGGCCTCGATCTCGGCGGTGTCGACAAAAAATTTCATGGGTTTGGGGTCCTTGGCTGGGCGTGTCTGAACATTCGGCTGTTTGATAGCGCAAACACCACCCGAGGTGAACGGCCCATTTGCCGCGCGTCCCGGGCGCCTCTCGCGCCGCCGAAAACCAAGGCCGAGACGCTCTTGTCACCGCCCGCGCCGCGTCCCATCTTCGCGGGCGTGAGCCAGCATGATCCCGAGTATTTCGAAGAAGGCGCCCTGGTGGCGGTGCTGACCAGTGAGCCGCTGGACCGGACGCTGGATTATAAGGCGCCCGAGGGCGGCTGTTGGCTCGGCGCATTCGTTGAGGTGCCGCTGGGACCGCGCAAGGTGATCGGCGTGGTCTGGGGCGCGGGGCGCGGTGACTTTGATTTGGCCCGGATCCGCGCGGTGCATAAGGTCCTCGATGCCGCACCCATGCGCGCCGAATTGCGGGAGTTTCTGACCCGCGCGGGCGCCTATACCTTCACCTCGATGCCCGCGATGCTGCGGCTGGCCACGCGGGTGCCGGGCCTGGGCGATCCGCCCTCGATGCGTAAGATCTACCGTCTGGGTCATGCTGAGCCCGAACGGGTAACGCAGGCCCGCGCGCGCGTTCTCGAAGTGCTGGAGGCCTATGGCGGCGCGGGCTTCACGCTCAAGGAGCTGGCGGAGCAGGCAGGCGTTTCCAGCAGCGTTGTCAAAGGCTTGGTCGCCCAAGGCGCGGTTGCCGAACTGGATGCGCCGCGCGATGCGCCCTACCGACCGCTCGACCCCACGCTGCCGGGCAAAGCGCTGAGCGCGGAGCAGCAGCGCGCGGTCGACGCCTTGAGAGACGGGGGAGGCGACGGGCGCGGCAACGGGGGCGATTTCACCGCAACCTTGCTCAAGGGCGTAACCGGATCGGGCAAAACGGAGGTCTATCTTGAAGCCGTCGCTGCCTGCCTGGCCCAGGGGCGTCAGGCGCTCGTCCTGCTGCCCGAGATCGCGCTGACGTCTGAGTTCCTCGCCCGGGTCGAGGCGCGCTTTGGCGCCCGTCCGGCCGAGTGGCATTCCGGTGTTTCCATGACCGAGCGGCGCCGCTGTTGGCGCATGGTCGGCCAAGGTGGGGCCGAGTTTGTCGTCGGCGCGCGCTCGGCGCTCTTTCTGCCGTTTCGCGATCTGGGTCTGATCGTCGTCGATGAAGAACACGACGGCTCCTACAAGCAGGAGGACGGCGTCCTTTATAATGCCCGCGACATGGCGGTGCTCCGCGGTGCGCTGAACGCGGCCTCGGTGATCCTGGCCTCGGCCACGCCCTCGCTGGAAAGCTGGTCGAATGCGGAAGCGGGAAAATACCGCCGCCTCGATCTGCCCACGCGGTTCGGCGCGGCAGAGCTGCCGCAGATGCGCGCCATCGACATGCGCACCGAAGAGATGCCGGGCGGCACCTGGATCTCACCCAGCCTCGCGCACGCGGTCGAGACGCGGCTTGAGGCGGGGGAGCAGTCGCTATTGTTCATCAACCGTCGCGGCTATGCGCCCGTTACGCTCTGCCGGGCTTGCGGGCATCAGATGGAATGCGCCCATTGTGATGCCCGCATGGTCGAGCATCGCTTTCAAAAGCGCCTGATGTGCCATCAATGCGGGGAGACGGCGCCGATCCCGGAGGCCTGTCCGTCCTGCGGGACCGCCGGGCAGATGACCGCCGTCGGCCCGGGGGTGGAGCGGCTGGCCGAAGAGGCGCAGGCGCGGTTTCCGGACGCCAAACTGGCCGTGCTGTCCTCGGACATGTTCGGCTCGAGCCGGGCGCTCAAGGCGCGGATCGAAGACATCGCCAGCGGTGAGATTGATATCATCATCGGCACGCAACTCGTGGCCAAGGGCCATAACTTCCCGCGTTTGACCCTGGTCGGCGCGGTCGATGCCGATCTGGGCCTCCACGGCTCAGACCTGCGCGCGGCGGAGCGGACCTTTCAGCTGATGCGCCAGGTGTCGGGCCGGGCCGGGCGGGCCGAGGCGCCGGGTCTCGCGCTCTTGCAGACATTTCAGCCCGAGCACCGCGTGATCCAGGCCATCTTGGGCGGAGAGGAAGAGGCGTTCTGGCAGGCCGAGGCCGCCGAGCGGGAGGCTGCGGCAATGCCGCCCTTCGGCCGCCTTGCCGGGGTGATCATATCGGCCCCTGAGGCGGCGGCGGCCTTCGATCTGGGCCATCACCTGGCGCGCCGCGACGATCCGCTGCGCGATGTGGGCGCGGTGATCTACGGCCCGGCTCCGGCGCCCATCGCAAGGGTGCGCGGGCGTCACCGGGTGCGTCTGTTGATCAAAGCGCCCAAGCCCGTGCCGCTGCAAGTGGCGATCGGCCGCTGGTTGGCGGGCCTGAAATTGCCCAGCGGGGTGCGATTGGCCGTCGATATCGACCCGCAAAGCTTTTACTAGGCGCGGCACACGGCTAAAACGTCCGGGTTCGCGCTGTGGATAGATTCTGCTTTGGATAGATTCTCGCGCCCCGCCCGTAGCAAGTTCCAAGACCTCAACGCGCGCCGCCCACCCCTTGGGCCGCCACCGGATCGACGCCAGATGACCGACGCTATCACATCCCGCACGGGGCCCGAACCGCAGCCAGGGATCCTGGATATTTCGCCCTATGTCGGCGGGAAAAGCACGCTCGGCGGGCATGACCGCGTCATCAAGCTGAGCTCGAACGAGAACCCGTTCGGCCCGCCGCCCGCTGCGGTGACTGCGATGCAGGCGACACTGGCCTCGATGCACCGCTACCCCTCCACCGATCACGCCGCCCTGCGCGGGGCCATCGGTGAGGTCCACGGCCTTGATCCCGCGCGCATTATCCTTGGCGTGGGCTCGGACGAGATCCTGACGCTGCTCGCTCAGGCCTATGCGGGTCCGGGCGATGAGGTGCTGTTCACCGAGCATGGCTTTTCGATCTACCGCATCGTGGCGCTCGCGGCGGGCGCGACACCCGTCGCGGTGCCCGAAGCCGAGCGGGTGACAGATGTGGACGCCTTGGTGGCGCGGGCGGGGCCTGAGACGCGGCTGTGTTATATCGCCAATCCGAACAATCCTACGGGCACGATGATCGGGCTTAAGGCGCTTGAGGATCTGGCCCGGCGCTTGCCAGAGACCTGTCTTATGGTGCTCGACGGGGCCTATGCCGAGTTCGTCGCGGGCTATGACGGGGGCGCGGCCCTGATCGATGCGCATCCCAACGTGGTGATGACCCGGACGTTTTCAAAGATCTACGGGCTGGGCGGCCTGCGTGTCGGCTGGGGCTATGCGTCGCCTGAGATCATCGACGTGCTCAACCGGATCCGCGGGCCTTTCAACCTGTCGAGCGTTGCGCTGGCCGGGGCCGAGGCGGCAGTGCGTGATCAGGGCTTTGTCGAGGAATGCCGTACCGCCAATGAGGCCGACCGCGCGCGTCTTTTAGGCGGGCTCAGGCAGTTGGGCCTGGCCTGCGACGAGAGCTTTGGCAATTTCATCCTGGCCCGCGCGGCGGATGTGGCCGAGGCCGACGCCATCGAAACGGCACTGGCCCGGGCGGGTATCGTGATCCGGCGCGTGGGCGGCTATGGCTTTCCCACTGGCCTGCGCATCTCGGTCGGCACGCCCGATGAGGTCAGCGCCGTGATCTCGGCTCTCACCGCATGGCGGAGCGCGGCATGAGCCAGATCTTTGACCGTGTGGCCCTGATCGGCCTGGGCCTGATCGCGGGCTCGATGTCCCGGGCGATACGTGGCGCGGGCCTGGCGGGTGAAGTCGTGGGCAGCGATATCTCACCTGAAGTTCGGGCAGAGGCCGCCGAGATCGACCTGGTTGACCGGGTCTGCGACACGGCCGCCGAGGCAGTTGAGGGCGCCGATCTTGTGGTGCTCGCCGTGCCGGTCGGCGCGATGGGGCAGGTGGCCCAAGAGATCGGCCCCCATCTGAGCCCCGGCGCCACGCTGAGCGATGTGGGCTCGGTCAAGCGGGACGTTATCGCCGCCGTCACGCCGCATCTGCCCGAGGGTGTGCATTTCGTCCCCGCCCATCCCCTGGCCGGGACCGAGCATTCCGGGCCGCGCGCGGGCTTTGCCGAGCTTTTCGTCAACCGCTACACCCTGCTGGTGCCGGTCGAGGGGAGCGACCGTGCGGCGGTGGATCGCCTGGGGGATCTGTGGCGCGGCATGGGCGCCAATATCGATGAGATTGAGCCCGAGCGTCACGATCTGGTCCTCGCCGTGACCAGCCATGCGCCGCATCTGATCGCCTATACAATGGTCGGTGTGGCCGATGATCTGAGCCGTGTGACCAACAGCGAAGTGATCAAATATTCCGCCTCGGGCTTTCGCGATTTCACCCGGATCGCGGCCTCTGATCCGGTGATGTGGCGCGATGTGTTTCTCAGCAACAAAGAGGCGACGCTGGAGATCCTGGGCCGCTTCACCGAGGAGCTTTTCGCCCTGCAACATGCGATCCGCGGCGGCGACGGGCCCAAGCTTGAAAGCTATTTCACCCGCACCCGAGCGATCCGGCGCGGCATCATCGAAGCCGGGCAGGACACACATGAGCCTAATTTCGGGCGTAGTGCAGTGGCATCTGTCGGTGCGGAGGATGAAGCGGCGGAATGAGACGAGCGGAGGGATACCAAGCCTTGAGGGCGGGCGGTGCTTGGCGATTGTTGCTGCGCGCGGCCGTCTGCGCGCTGGGCTTGCTGCCGGGCATCGCCATTGCTCAAGCGCCTGAAACCTCCCTTTTTCCGGTTCCGCGCGGGGGCCAAATGGCCGTGGCACAGCAAAGTGCGCCGGTCCCGCGCCCCGCGACACCGGCCACCGCGCCGCAAGCGATATCGACCACCGCGCCGCAGGCCGCCGCTGAGACTGCCTCGATCCCCGACCTCAGGCCCCAGCCCCGCCCAGAGGTCGCGTTCTCGACCGGGCAAGGCAGCGTGGCGTTCCTGCCCGCGCAAGAGGCCGACCCGAATGAGGCTGAAACTTCGGAAATTGTCGGTACGCAACAGATCATCCGGCGCAGCGGGCTGTTGGGCCTGAACCGCGAGGTGAGCGAAGTGCCGGTATTCGCGGGCGAAACGCGCCTGGCGGTCATCGTCTCACCGCGCCCGCAACTTCGTCCCGACGATCTGCAAGCGCGCGCCCAGGCGGCCCGCGCGGCCACCACCCGCGCCATCCCGGCCAGTGTCACGCAGCCGGGCCGTGCCGGTCAGCTTTGCGGGCGTCCCGGCCTGGTGGGGGAGAGGCTTGAGCCGATCCCGGGCCGCATCGCGGGCTGCGGCATCGCCGAGCCTGTCCGCCTGCGCGCGGTCGACGGTATCACACTGTCGCGCCCGGCGACGATCAACTGCGACACCGCCATCGCCCTGCAAGAGTGGGTCAGCGGGTCGGTCGTGCCGGTGATCGGGCGCACGGGCGGCGGCCTGGCAAGTCTACAGGTCGCGGCCTCCTATTCCTGTCGCACGCGCAACAATCAGCCCGGCGCGCGCCTGTCGGAGCATTCCACCGGCAACGCCATCGATATCTCGGGCTTCGGCCTGGCAAACGGGCAAGAGATCACGCTGATCTCAGGTTGGCGCGACCCTGATCAGGGCCCCATCCTGCAACGCCTGCACCGGGCGGCTTGCGGGCCGTTTGGCACGGTGCTGGGCCCCGATTCTGACCGCTTTCACCAGGATCACTTCCATTTCGACGTGGCCGGCTACCGCTCGGGCCCCTATTGCCGCTAACGCAGCGCGCATATCTGATTTGCCGCTACCGCAGCACGAGCCTAGGCGCGAGGCCCAGGGGGAAGGGGCCGAGCATCACTTGACCGCCGCGGAAATGCAGCGGCGCGTCGATGTCCTCCGGACTGCCTGAGCCGCCGGCCAGAAATCCCAGCGTCGTCTCGACAAGCCCGCGCATCTCGGGCGGAAGCTGGCCCGCGTTTTCGGCGAGGTCGAGCATATTGCGCCAGTTCTCGGCCCGGATCGTCAGCTGCCCCTCTGGGATGCCCTCGGCGTCAATGATCAGGCTCCCCGCACTGCGAAAGCGCATCTCACCCCATTCGGCACTGGCCTCATCGAGGGTGATTGCACGCGGCTGTGGGCGCCGCATCTCCAGCGCATCGAGGTCCCAAGGCACATCGAAGGCCATCTCCGCCTCGATCCGCGCGCCCTGCATCCGTTCGGGCAACAGTCCCACCGGATCGAGAAGCGTGCGCAGGGCCGGGCCGGGGTCGAGCTCGCTGAGATCGAGGCGCAGCGCATAGCGCGGCTGGCCCTCGGCATCATCATCCAAGCGGTCAAGCTGACCCTGACCGGTGGCGATCCGGACGCCCTCGCCCCCCGGCCCCTCAACGGCCAGCGCGGCCAGATCCAAGGAGCCATCGAGCAGCGCGAGATTGGCGAAGGGATCGATCGCGCCATGGGCCTCGAATTGGTCCGCGGTGATCGTCGCCCGCGTGAAAGGCGAGGCCACGACCTGTTCCTCGGGCCACACAACGCGCACCGAATTTGGCCGCAGGACGGGCTGTGTCAGGCTGAGCTCGGGCGCGTTCCAGGCCCATCCCGTGCCCGGATCGGCCAGTTGCAGCGCCTCGAACCTGGTGGTCAGGCGCGTGGGATAGCCGCCTGTCTCCAGGCCCTCATAGGTCACTTGCCAGCCCTCGGCCTCCCGGGCCATGAGCCATCCGGCGATCACCCGCTCACTGGCCGTGGCCGCGATCATCCACAGGACCGAGCCGCCGATCAGAAGCCCGGCCATGAGCCAAAGCCCGCGCTTGCGCCATGCCATGCGAATCCCCTTTTCCAGTCCTAGGAGGTGCTATAGCCAAGCGGCCGAGAAAGGACCAAGCCGTCATGCAGGATCTGCCCCCGATCACCGCGCGCCCGCTTTGGGTGTTCGGCTATGGATCGCTGATGTGGAACCCGGAATTTCCCGTGGCCGAGCGTCGTCTGGCCAGGCTTAGCGGCTTCCAGCGCAGCTTTTGCATGTCCTCGATCCATCACCGCGGGACGGAGGCCGAGCCGGGCCTTGTCCTGGCACTCGACCCAGCGGAGGAGGGGGTCTGCGATGGGATCGCCTTCCGCGTCAGCGCAGGGGAGGAGGCCGAGACAGTCGCGGCCCTGCGCGAGCGGGAGCTTGTGTCCTCGGCCTATCTGGAGCGCCAACTCGACATCACGCTTGACGGCGAGATCGTGGTAAACGCGCTGACCTATGTGGTCGATACTGCCCATGTGCAGTATTGCGGCGGCCTCAGCCTCGAGGCGCAGGCCGGGATTATCGCCCATGCCGTGGGCGGGCGGGGGCCGAATGACGAATACCTCGTGAACACGGCGAGCCACCTGGCCGAATTGGGCATCGCGGACTCCGATCTCGATTGGCTTGTGGCCCGCGTGCGCCACCTTAAGGCCGAGACACGCGCCTAAGCCGCGCGCGGGCGCGCTGCCGCTTGGCAGGGCGGGCGGTTCAGAGTAGCCTGCGCTCAACAAACAGTTTGGTGCGGGCACCCCATGGCAAGTAAGAAAGACGGCGCAACAGAGCCGCGCTTCACTCAACCGGTGCAGCAAATCCTGTTGATGGTGATCATCTGCATTCTGGTCGCGCTTGGGGCGTCGCTCATCATCGGTCAGCTGCGCGATGTGTTCTTCTCCAACCTGTTTTTGAATGGCACGATCATTCTGGTTTTCGTGGTCGGTGTGCTGGCCTGTTTCTGGCAGGTCTTTCAGCTGTTCTCCTCGGTCGGTTGGCTGCGCGCGGTGGCCGATCCGGAGGCCGCGCCGGACATGAACAAGGTGCCGCGCCTGCTGGCCGCGATGACAAGTGTGATGCGCGCGCGCGGCACGCGGATGCAATTGACGCAGATTTCTTCGCGCTCGATCCTCGATTCCGTCGGCGCGCGGATGGAAGAAAGCCGGGACATCACCCGATATCTTGCCAACCTTCTGATTTTTCTGGGCCTTTTGGGAACCTTCTTTGGCTTGGCCACAACGGTCCCGGCCGTGGTCGACACGATCCGGTCGCTACAGCCGACCGACGATGAGAGCGGCATCGCGGTCTTTGGGCGTTTGATGGACGGGCTCGAGGATCAGCTTGGCGGCATGGGCACGGCGTTTTCCTCCTCGCTTTTGGGCCTGGCAGGATCGCTGGTCGTGGGGCTGCTAGAGCTCTTCGCGGGTCACGGGCAGAACCGTTTTTACCGTGAGATGGAGGAATGGCTGTCGACGATCACGCGGGTCGGCCTGTCCTCGGGTGACGGCGACGGGGGCGGCGTGGATCGCGGCGCGATGGCCAGCGTGCTCGATCACATGGTCGAGCAGATGGACAGTCTGGAAAGCCTTTTCGCCCGTTCCGAGGAACGCCGCGCCGAGACCGAGGACAAGATGCGCAGCCTTACGCAATCGGTCGAAGAGCTTACCGCCAAGCTTGGCCCCGCGCCGGTGGAGGCCACCACCCGCCTGGCCGCCTCGCAAGAGCATCTGGCCGAGGTTTTATCGGTGCGCTCAGAGGAGGATGGCGGCGGCATGGACAGCGAAAGCAGGATGCGCCTGCGCTCAATCGATGTGCAACTGCTGAAAATCTTCGAGGAGATGGGTGGTTCGAGCAATGCCCAGGTGAACGCGCTGCGCCAGGATTTGGCCGGTCTGACCACCGCGCTGCAAGATCTCAGCCGCGCCGTAGCGGCGCCCCCGGCCGAAGGGGCGACGGCCCAGATCGTGCCGCGCCGCCCTGCGGGCGGGGAGTAGCGGGCGATGGCCTTTCAGCGCCGGGCAGGCGCGCGGTTCACCGGCTCGATCTGGCCCGGTTTCGTCGATGCGATCACCGCGCTTTTGATGGTGATGATCTTCGTTCTGACGATCTTCATGGTCGTGCAATACGTGTTGAACGAGGAGATCTCGAACCAGGATGATGAGCTCAATGCGCTTAATGCGCAGCTCACCGATCTGTCGGCCTCGCTGGGCCTGGCGCGGGTGGCCAACCGCGACCTTGAGGATCGCGTGGCGACCTTGGGCACCGATCTGGCCGTGGCGCAGCGCATGGTCGACAGCCAAACCAGCCTGATTGCGACGCTCGGCTCCGAGATGGATGCGCAGGCCTCGCGGATCGCCGATTTTGAGGCGCAGGTGGCCTCCCTTCTGGCCAGCAATCAGGACCTGACCGCCGACCGGGACGCGACCCAGGCCGCGCTGGAGGAGCAGCTTTCCGAGGTAGAGGCGCTGTCGCTCGCCCTGGCCCAGGCCCGTGATGAGGTTGATGCCGCGTCCGAGGCGGCCCGTCGCGATGCGGCCGAGCGGGAGGCGCTTGAGGCGTTGATCGCGGATCTCGAAACCGAGGCCGCTTCCCAGGAAGCGACCCTGGCCGAGACCTTGGCCGCGCTCCAGACCGAGGAAGACCGGGCCGCGATTCTGGAGGGATCGCTCGACGATCTACAAGGAGAGCTCGATCAGGCCGAGGCTGCGCGGCTGGCGGAACTGGCCGCGGCTGAGGCTTTGCGCGACCGGCTGGCCAATGCGGAAACCGCGCTCAGCGAAGAAGAGGCAGCGCGCCTGGCCGAGGCCGCCGCCGCCGAAGCCTTGCGCGAACGGCTGGAAAACTCCGAGGCGGAACTGACCGCGATGGCTCTGGCTCTGGAGGAGCAGCGCCAGGAGGCCGAGAACACGCTGACGCTTTTAGCGGCGGCCGAGCGGGCTGAGGGCGATCTGACGGCGCAACTGGCCGCGGCGCTGACGGCGGGGCGCGATGCTGAAGACGCGCAGGCCGCGCTGGAAGCCGCGCTTGCCGAGGCGGAACGTAGGCTTGCAGGGGCGGAGAGCTCGGCCGAGGATTTGACCGCGCTTGAGGCGGCCCTGGCCGAGGCGCTCGCCGCGCGGGCCGTGGCCGAGGCGGGCCTTAGCGCGCAATTGAGCGAGGCCGAGCGTCAGGCCGCGCTCCTCGCTCAGGCCAATGACGCTCTCTCTCAGGTTGAGGCGCAAAGTGCCGAGGGGGAGCGGCAGGTCGCGGCGCTCAATCAGCAGGTTGCCGCCCTGCGCGCGCAACTGGGTCAGTTGCAGGCGCTTTTGGACGACGCGGCGAGCCGGGATGCTGACGCCCAGGTGCAGATCGAAAGCCTGGGCACCGAGCTTAACGCGGCCATCGCGCGCGCCGCCCTGGAGCAACGCCGCCGGGCCGAGCTGGAAGAGGCTGAGGCGCAACGCTTGCGCGATCTGGCCGAACAATTGGCCGCCGACAATGAGGGCCTGTCGGCCGATGCGGCCGAGCTTCAGGTCTATCGCTCCGAATTTTTCGGCCGCTTGCGCTTGCTTCTGGAGGGGCGCGAGGGCGTGCAGATTGTGGGTGACCGATTTGTGTTTTCCTCAGAAGTGCTGTTTGCGCCGGGCGCGGCTGAGCTTGAACCGGCGGGCGAGGCCGAGATCGCCAGTGTCGCGGAGTTGCTTTTGGAGATCGCAGCCGAGATCCCGGACGGGCTCGATTGGGTCGTGCGGGTTGACGGCCATACCGACGCGACACCGACCGGAACGGGCGGGCCCTACGCTAACAATTGGGAGTTGAGCCAGGCCCGCGCCCTGTCGGTGGTGATCTTCATGATCGATGAGTTTGGCTTTCCCCCCG
The DNA here is from genome assembly GCA_038530555.1 of Pseudomonadota bacterium. Classification (GTDB taxonomy): domain Bacteria; phylum Pseudomonadota; class Alphaproteobacteria; order Rhodobacterales; family Rhodobacteraceae; genus HKCCE3408. The sequence goes on from JBCBCN010000008.1 coordinate 31,982, forward strand.
ATCGTTTGGCGGCAAACGGGTTCGGGGAATATCAGCCGATTGCGGTCGGGGACGACGATGCCTCACTCGCGCAGAACCGCCGGATCGAGATCAAACTGACGGAGCGCTGATGCCCCGGCCCTTTGACCCGCAAGCCCTTTTGCAGATGCCGCTGATGGCCAATCTGGCGACGATGTCGCCCGACGGGCCGCGCAATGCGCCGGTCTGGTTTCACTGGGAGGAGGGCGCGCTGTTTCTGCTCGGTGGGAGGGATGGCAGCTCGGTCCGGCGCATCGAGGCGGATCCCAGGGTGGCCGTTGAGATCGTGCATTATGACAATGCGGGCGGCGTGCTGGCGCATCTGGGGTTTCGCGGTGAGGCCAGCGTTCTGCCGATGGACCCCTTGCTCTTTCGCCGCCTGCTTAGCCGATATCTAGGGCCGGATTCCCAGGCCTGGAACGCCTGGTTCATCGAGACTATCGCGGCCATCGAAGACCCGAACGGCCGGCTTATTCGGCTGGAGCCGGAGACGACGTTTACCAACAATGTCTCGTTTTTTCGCACCGGGCCGGGGCTTGCTTGGCCGTGACCACAGCGTTCCATCCAAGATGGAAAACGCCCGGTCCTTTCCAGGCCCGGGCGTTCCGCAAGTGAAGCTTCGCGCGCTCTAGTCCGCGGTCAAAAGCGGCGGGTTTTTCTTGGAGCTGATCTGCGGCTTGTCCGGCTCTTCGATGCGCAGATCGAGCTTGCTGTCCTTGACGCCAACCTTGACCATGCCGCCTTTGGCAAGCTTGCCGAACAGCAATTCCTCGGCCAGCGGCTTCTTGATCGATTCCTGGATGATCCGACCCAAAGGACGGGCACCCATTTTATCGTCGTAGCCCTTATCGGCCAGCCATTCGGCGGCGGGCTTCGTCAGCTCGATTGTGACGTTGCGATCCAAAAGCTGCGCCTCGAGTTGCAGCACGAACTTCTCGACGACCTGCATGATCACCGATTTCGGCAGCGGTGCAAAGCTGATCACAGCGTCCAGGCGGTTGCGGAATTCTGGCGTGAATGTCCGTTCGATCGCGGCAGTATCCTCACCATCGCGACGGTCGCGGACAAAGCCCATTGCCGCCTTGGCCTGTTCCGCGGCGCCCGCATTGGAGGTCATGATCAAGATCACGTTGCGGAAATCGACCGAGCGACCGTTATGATCGGTCAGCGTGCCGTGATCCATGACCTGGAGCAGGATATTGAAGACATCTGGATGCGCCTTCTCGATCTCGTCGAGAAGCAGCACGCAATAGGGGTGCTGATCCACGCCATCGGTCAGCAAACCGCCTTGATCAAAGCCGACATAGCCCGGAGGCGCGCCGATGAGGCGGCTGACGGCGTGCTTTTCCATATACTCCGACATGTCGAAGCGCAAAAGCTCCACCCCGAGCGTGTCGGCAAGCTGTTTGGCGACCTCGGTCTTGCCGACGCCGGTGGGGCCCGCAAAGAGGTAGTTGCCAATTGGTTTTTCCGGCTCGCGCAGGCCCGCCCGGCTTAGCTTGATGGCCGAAGACAGCGCCTCGATCGCCGCGTTCTGGCCAAAGACCACGCGCTTGAGGTTCACTTCGAGATCCTTGAGCACAGCCGCGTCGTCCTTCGAGACGTTCTTGGCCGGGATCCGGGCAATCTTGGCGACGACTGTTTCGATCTCCTTGGCGCCGATGGTCTTGCGCCGCTTGCTCTCGGCGACGAGATGCTGGGCCGCGCCCGCCTCGTCGATCACATCGATGGCCTTATCGGGCAGTTTGCGGTCATTGATATAGCGCGAGCTCAGCTCAACAGCCGTTTTGATCGCATCGGCGGTATAACGGATCTCGTGGTGGTCCTCGAAATAGGGCTTCAGGCCCATGAGGATCTTAACGGAATCGTCGACCGACGGCTCAGACACGTCGATTTTCTGAAAGCGGCGGCTCAGCGCGCGGTCTTTCTCGAAATGCTGACGGAACTCTTTGTAAGTGGTCGAGCCCATGCAGCGCAGCTTGCCGCCCTGAAGCGCAGGCTTGAGCAGGTTGGAGGCATCCATCGCCCCGCCCGATGTGGCCCCGGCGCCGATGACAGTGTGGATCTCGTCGATGAACAGCACCGCGTCTTCGTGATCCTCAAGCTCGGTCACGACCGCCTTCAGACGCTCTTCGAAATCGCCGCGATAGCGTGTGCCCGCGAGCAAAGCACCCATATCGAGCGAATAGATCGTGGCACCCGCCAGCACGTCTGGCGTTTGCCCTTCAACGATCTTTTTGGCCAGGCCTTCCGCGATGGCGGTCTTGCCCACGCCAGGATCACCCACCAGGAGCGGGTTGTTCTTGCGGCGGCGGCACAGGACCTGAACGCAGCGTTCAACCTCATGCTCACGCCCGATCAGCGGATCCACATCGCCTTTGCGCGACTTCGCGTTGAGATCGACGCAGTATTTGGCGAGCGCGGATTCTTTCTTCTCCGCCTCACCCTCGACCGTCTCTCCGCTGCCTTCGCCTTCCGGCTCAGAGGCGCCCGCGACCGGACGGCTTTCGCCATAGGATGGGTCTTTGGCGACGCCATGGGCGATGAAGTTCACCGCGTCATAGCGGGTCATGTCTTGTTCTTGCAGGAAGAAGGCGGCGTTTGATTCGCGTTCGGCGAAGATCGCGACCAGGACATTGGCGCCAGTCACTTCGGTGCGGCCCGAGCTTTGCACATGGATCGCGGCACGCTGAATGACGCGCTGGAATGCCGCCGTCGGTACCGCCTCGGAGCCTTCCACATCGGTCTCAAGCGTCGCGAGGTCCTCGTCGATGAACGCCACGAGCGTGCCGCGCATTTCCTCAATGTCTACGCTGCAGGCCTTCATGACCTTCTGCGCGTCCGGCTCATCGATGAGCGCGAGCAGAAGATGTTCGAGGGTCGCCAGTTCATGGCGCCTGGAATTCGCCTGCGCCAAGGCGGCATGGATCGCTTGCTCGAGAGTGTTTGAGAACGACGGCACTATAGTGCTCCTTGTATCTTGCGCCGTTCCAGCACGGCGCGACCCGACATTCGCCTGTCTTTCTTAAGGATCGGTTTTCTGACCCGTCTTTCAAGAGAATTTTGTTCAAATTTCTTTAACGGCTGTGCCGCGTGGCTTGTGGCTCTCGGGCAGTCGCATTGCTGAAAAAAATGGCATCCTTCTGATAAAAATCAACCTCGAGGGTTCAGAACCGGTCCTTTCGGGCGCGAATCTCGGCAAAAACAGCTGTTGCGTCCTGGGCTGAAAGGCCCAAAGCCGCAGCAAAACCGGGGTCATCGGCGCGGAGGAAGGGATTTGTTTTTTTCTCTTCCTCTAAAAGGCTTGGCACCGTCGGCTCGCCGGCCTGGCGCGCCGCATCGATCCGCTGCGACCGGTCTTGCAGCGCGGTGTTGCCCGGATCGAGGCTCAACGCGAAGCGCGCATTGGACTGCGTATATTCATGTCCTGAACAAACGATTGTCTCACCGGGCAGGGCGCGGAGTTTGAGCATCGAGGGCCACATATCGGCCGCGCTGCCCTCAAAGAGACGTCCGCATCCGAGCGCCATCAGGCTGTCACCGGTGAAGACGGCCGACGCGGCAGCCACGTGAAACGCGATATGGCCAATCGTGTGGCCCGAGACCTCCAAAACGCGCGCCTCGAGGCCGCCAAGCGTGATCGTGTCATCCTCGGCCAGGGCCTGATCGAGCGGCGGCAGGCGATGGGCATCGGCGGCGGCGCCAACAACCCGCGCCCCGGTCGCGGCCTGAAGCGCGGGGACGCCGTCAATATGGTCAGGGTGGTGGTGGGTCAGCCAAATCTGACTGAGCGACCAGCCGCGCGCGTCCAACGCGGCTTGGATCGGTGCAGCCTCTGGTACGTCGATCACCGCCGTGGCCCCGTTTGCCGGATCATGGAGCAAAAAGGCATAATTATCTCGCAGACAGGGGATGGTGACGATCTCGGCCATGGCAAAACCCTTCTGCTTGGCACATCTTATCTCCCGAGGAGTGACCCCGAAGCGGAGCGATTGCAATGCATCTCGACGTGCTGGATCTGCGCAAGTTCTACTATCGCACCCGGCTGGGCCGTATCGCTCAGCGGGCGGTGCGTGAACGGGTGGCGCAGATCTGGCCCAGTTTGCCGCCGGGCAGCACGGTTGTGGGCTTTGGCTTTGCGGCGCCGCTTTTGCGGCCCTATCTCGATACCGCGCGCCGTGTCGTGTGTCTGATGCCCGCCGAACAAGGCGTGATGGCCTGGCCCGAGCCGGTCGGCCCAGAGCCGCTGGGCAATGTCTCGGCGCTCTGCGATGAGGCGCATTGGCCCTTGGGCGCTGGTGCCGTCGACCGTTTGCTTTGCCTGCACGGGCTGGAAACCTCCGAGACGCCAAGCCGCGTGCTGGAGGAGGCTGCGCGGGTCCTTTCGCCGGGCGGGCGGGCGCTCTTTATCGTGCCCAACCGCGCGGGGCTCTGGGCGCGGCGGGACGCCACACCCTTTGGCTTTGGGCGGCCCTATTCAATCGGCCAGATCGAACAACAGCTCAAACGCCACAAATTCGTGCCCGAAGGCCACTATTCCGCGCTGTTCGTGCCGCCCTCTCAGGCCCGCTTTTGGCTCAAAAGCGCGGGCTTTCTCGAGCGGGTCGGGCGCCGTCTGCCTGCGCTCTACACCGGGGGTGTCGTGATCGTGGAGGCGTCCAAACAGGTCTTCGCGCCGACGCGGCCCGGCCTGGCCGAACGCGTCTCACGGCCCCTGAAGGTGCTCGAAGGCGTGCCCCAGCCGGTGGGCGCGACCGGTCGGGCGATGCGCAACCGGCCAGAGAGCGAGACATAGCCATCCCCCAAGGCCGGTCTGCTCGCGAAACGGGGCCTTAGAATCGTGGCGCAGCCCAGGGATTTTGCGCTGCGGCATGGCTTCAAACCGTCGCAGGTACGACATAGCGGCGAAAACCGCTGAAAACCTGAAGGATTTACCGTTTTCACCTAGGCTGGCTTGGCCTTGCGACACCTCGGGTGCTCTGTTAAGTCACGCCGCAATGACGACACCGGCGTCATGCTGCAAGATAACCATGCATAGATCTCGTGCCGCGCAAGACGGCTCATGATCAGCGACTGAGGGGTGGACGTGTCCGAACCACAATCCATGTCTGCGGGAATTGCCGAGCGCTATGCGACGGCGCTTTTCGATCTCGCCCTTGAAACCAAGGCTCTCGACGCTCTCGACAAGGATATTGACCTGCTGCGTGGTGCCATCGCCGATAGCGGCGATCTGCGCGACCTTTTGGCCTCACCGATTTATGCGCGCGATGACGCACAAAACGCGATCGGCAAAGTGGCCGAGGGGCTGGGTGTCTCTGCGCTCAGCGCAAATACGCTGCGCCTGATGGCGCAAAACCGGCGCCTCTTCGTGACGCCCGCGCTGCTCACTGCATTGAGCGACCGCCTGGCCGCCCATCGCGGTGAGGTGAGCGCCGATGTGGTGTCGGCCAAGGCGCTGACCAAAACGCAAACCGACAAACTGACCGCCCAGCTCAAGAAAGCGGTCGGCAAAGATGTGAAACTGAACGCGACCGTCGATGAAAGCCTCATCGGCGGTTTGATCGTTAAGCTGGGCTCGAAGATGATCGACACTTCGATCCGCTCGCAGCTCAGCGCGCTGAAGACAACGATGAAAGAGGCCCGTTAATGGCGATCCAAGCAGCAGAAATTTCTGCCATTCTGAAAGATCAGATCAAGAATTTCGGCCAAGCCGCCGAGGTCGCCGAAATCGGCCGCGTGCTGTCCGTAGGGGATGGCATCGCCCGGGTCTATGGTCTGGACAACGTTCAGGCCGGTGAGATGGTCGAGTTTCCCGGCGGCATCATGGGCATGGCGCTCAACCTCGAGGCAGACAATGTCGGCGTCGTGATCTTCGGCACCGACCGCGAGATCAAGGAAGGCGACACCGTCAAGCGCACCAACTCGATCGTGGACGTTCCAGCGGGCAAGGGCCTGCTGGGTCGCGTGGTCGACGGCCTGGGCAATCCGCTCGACGGCAAGGGTGCCATCGAGGCCGAGGAGCGCCGCGTCGCCGACGTCAAGGCGCCGGGCATCATACCGCGCAAATCGGTGCATGAGCCGATGGCCACGGGCCTCAAGGCCATTGACGCCATGATCCCGATCGGCCGCGGTCAGCGCGAGCTGATCATCGGCGACCGTCAGACCGGCAAGACTGCCGTGGCGCTCGACACCGTTCTCAACCAAAAAACCTACAATGACGCGGCGGGCGATGATGAGAGCAAGAAGCTCTACTGCGTCTATGTCGCTGTTGGCCAAAAGCGCTCCACCGTGGCGCAGCTGGTCAAAAAGCTCGAAGAGACCGGCGCGATGGACTATTCCATCGTCGTCGCGGCCACCGCGTCCGACCCCGCGCCGATGCAGTTCCTGGCGCCCTATGCCGCCACGGCAATGGCCGAGTATTTCCGCGACAACGGGATGCACGCGCTGATCATCTACGATGACCTGTCCAAACAGGCCGTCTCCTATCGTCAGATGTCGCTCCTGCTGCGCCGTCCGCCGGGGCGTGAGGCCTATCCGGGCGACGTTTTCTACCTCCACTCCCGCCTGCTGGAGCGGTCGGCCAAGCTCAATGAAGACAATGGTGCGGGCTCGCTTACGGCGCTGCCGGTCATCGAGACGCAAGGCGGCGACGTGTCGGCCTTTATTCCGACCAACGTGATTTCGATCACCGACGGTCAGATCTTCCTTGAGACCGAGCTCTTCTTCCAGGGCATCCGTCCGGCGGTGAATACCGGCCTTTCGGTGAGCCGCGTGGGATCCTCGGCGCAGACCAACGCGATGAAATCGGTCGCGGGCCCGGTCAAACTGGAGCTGGCGCAGTACCGCGAAATGGCGGCCTTTGCGCAGTTCGGCTCAGACCTCGACGCCTCGACGCAGCGTCTGCTCAATCGCGGCGCGCGCTTGACCGAGCTGATGAAGCAGCCGCAATATTCGCCCCTGACCAATGCCGAGATCGTTTGCGTGATCTTCGCGGGCACCAACGGCTATCTCGATAAGCTTCCGGTGGGGGATGTCGGCCGGTTCGAGCAAGGGCTCATCACCTTCCTGCGCTCCAAGCATCAGGACCTTCTAGACTGGATCACCAATGACGATCCCAAGGTGAAGGGCGACGACGCTGACCGCATCAAGGCGGCGATCGAAGAATACGCCGCTGATTTCGCGTAAGGACAGGCGATGCCGAGCCTTAAAGACCTGAAGAACCGGATCGAGTCGGTCAAATCGACCCGCAAGATCACCAAGGCCATGCAGATGGTCGCCGCGGCCAAACTGCGCCGGGCGCAGGAGGCCGCCGAAGAGGCGCGTCCCTATGCCGAGCGTATGGCGGCGGTGATGGGCGGGCTGGCTAAATCGGTGGGCGGCTCCGACAGTGGGCCGCGCCTCCTGGTGGGCACAGGCGCCGATCAGGTGCATCTGTTGGTGGTGATGACCGCCGAGCGCGGGCTGTGCGGCGGCTTTAATTCGTCGATCGCGCGCCTGGCGCGGACCCATGTCGCCAAGCTCTTGGGCGAGGGCAAGACCGTCAAAATCCTGACCGTCGGCAAAAAGGGCCGCGAACAGCTCAAGCGCGACCATGCCGAGCTGATGATCGGCCATGTCGATCTGAGCGATGTGAAACGGATCGGCTATGCCAATGCCGCCGATATAGCCTCGGACGTGCTCGGCCGGTTCGATGCCGGTGAGTTCGATGTGGCGACGATCTTCTACAACCGCTTCGAATCCGTGATCAGCCAGATCCCCACGGCCACTCAGGTGATCCCGGCCGTGTTTGAGGATGCGGGCGAAGAGGAAGACAGCGGCACGCTCTATGATTATGAGCCCTCCGAAGAGGCCGTGCTCGAAGACCTGCTGCCGCGCGGCGTGGCCACGCAGATCTTCACCGCGCTGCTGGAAAACGGCGCCTCAGAACAGGGCGCGCGGATGTCCGCGATGGACAACGCGACCCGCAATGCGGGCGAAATGATCGACCGTCTGACCATCGAGTTCAACCGCTCGCGCCAGGCCGTCATCACCAACGAATTGATCGAGATCATCTCGGGCGCGGAAGCGCTTTAAGCTACCGGAGAAAACCACATGGCAAACGCAAAAGGCAAAATCACCCAGGTGATCGGCGCCGTCGTCGATGTGCAGTTCGAAGACCACCTGCCCGAGATCCTCAACGCGCTGGAGGCCGACAATAACGGCAAGCGTCTGGTTCTCGAAGTGGCGCAGCATCTGGGCGAAAGCACCGTGCGCACCATCGCGATGGACGCGACCGAAGGCCTTGTCCGCGGCCAAGAGGTCACCGACACGGACGGTCCCATCGTCATGCCCGTGGGCAACGGCACGTTGGGCCGGATTATGAATGTCGTGGGTGAGCCCATCGATGAGCGCGGCGATATCGCCTCATCTGAGACGCGCGCGATCCACCAGGAGGCGCCGGACTTCCAAGAGCAATCGACCGAGAGCGAGATCCTCGTGACGGGCATTAAGGTCGTCGACCTTCTGGCGCCTTATGCCAAGGGCGGTAAGATCGGCCTCTTCGGTGGCGCGGGCGTGGGCAAGACGGTTCTTATCCAAGAACTGATCAACAACATCGCCAAAGTGCATTCGGGCTATTCGGTCTTCGCGGGCGTCGGTGAGCGGACCCGTGAGGGCAACGACCTCTACTACGAATTCATCGAATCCGGCGTGATCAACATGGAAAACCTGGAGGAATCCAAGGTGGCCCTGGTCTACGGCCAGATGAATGAGCCTCCGGGGGCCCGGATGCGCGTGGCCCTGTCGGGTCTGACCCTGGCCGAACAGTTCCGCGATCAGTCGGGCACGGACGTTCTCTTCTTTGTCGACAACATCTTCCGCTTCACGCAGGCGGGCTCGGAAGTGTCGGCGCTTCTGGGCCGGATCCCGTCGGCTGTGGGCTATCAGCCGACGCTGGCCACCGATATGGGCGCCATGCAGGAGCGGATTACCTCGACCAAGCAGGGCTCAATCACCTCGGTCCAGGCAATCTACGTGCCTGCGGACGACCTGACGGACCCCGCACCCGCTACCTCGTTCGCGCACCTCGATGCGACGACCGTTCTGAGCCGTGCGATCTCGGAGCTTGGGATTTACCCGGCCGTGGACCCGCTCGACTCGACCTCGCGCCTGATGGATCCGGCGGTTGTGGGCGAAGAGCATTACGAAGTGGCGTTCGCGGTTCAGGGGATCCTGCAGCGCTACAAGTCGCTCCAGGACATCATTGCCATTCTCGGCATGGACGAGCTTAGCGAAGAAGACAAACTGACCGTGGCCCGGGCGCGCAAGATCCAGCGCTTCCTCAGTCAGCCCTTCGACGTGGCCGAGGTCTTCACCGGCTCGCCCGGTGTTCAGGTTGCGCTGGAAGACACGATCCGCTCGTTCAAGGCGGTGGTGGCCGGTGAATACGACCACCTGCCCGAAGCGGCGTTCTACATGGTCGGCGGCATCGATGAAGTGATCGCCAAGGCCGAGAAACTGGCCGCAGAAGCGGCCTAAAGGGGAGGGCGGCCCATGGCCGACGTGATGCAGTTCGATCTGGTCAGCCCCGAGCGTCGCTTGGCCTCGGTCGAGGCGAAATCGGTGCAGATCCCCGGCGCAGACGGGGACCTGACGGCGATGGTCGACCACGCGCCGCTGATCACGACCCTGCGGCCCGGCATCCTGAGCGTGGAGACCGCCTCGGGCGAGGTCATGGAATACGTGGTCACCGGCGGGTTCGCCGATGTGTCCGGTCCGGCCACCACTGTCCTGGCCGAGCGCGCGCTGCCCAAGGCCGATGCGACCGCCGAGGTTATCGAAGAGATGATCGCCTCGGCCCGTGAGGCCCATGCCCAGGCGAGCGACAGCGAGGTCCATAATGCCGCCGATGCGGCGGCCAAGTTGCTCGCTGACATGGAAGCGCTCAAGGGGCATATCAACCTCTAACGCCATCTGACCTGAGAACTTCAAACGCCGGCCGGGTCCCTCGCGCCGGCGTTTTTGTGCCCGCCGGTCGTGGATGGGCTTGCCGCAGGGCCTCGGCTGCGAAATAGGGGCGGCATGCAACGCCCTTCTGGCCCCCTCTTGTTCATCCTGTTGAACCTGCTGATCGATGCCATCGGCATAGGGATCATCTTTCCGATCATGCCCGAGCTGATGGACCGGGTCGGTGCGGGCAGCGTGGCGGAAGGGGCATTTTGGGCGGGCATCCTTGCGGCGAGCTATGCCGCGGCGCAGTTTATCTTCGCCCCCATCGTCGGCGCGATCTCAGACGCCTTCGGCCGCCGCCCGGTCCTTCTGGTGACCCTAGCGCTGTTGGTCCTGGACTATGTCATCATGGCGCTGGCTGACAGCTACTGGCTGCTGCTGCTCGGCCGTTCCCTGGCGGGCGTTGCAGGGGCCACGTTTGTGACCGCAACGGCCTATATCGCCGACATCACACCCAAAGAGGACCGCGCCGCGCGGTTCGGCCTGATCGGCGCGGCCTTTGGTTTGGGCTTTGTGCTCGGTCCAGCCCTGGGCGGGATCGCGGCCGAGATCTCGCTGACCGCCCCGTTCTGGTTGGCGGCGGCCTTGGCCTTCGGCAATCTGATGTTCGGCCTTTTGGTGCTGCCGGAATCCCTGCCCGAGGCATCCCGCCGCCCCTTCACCCTGCGCGACAGCAACCCGTTCGCGATCATCCGAGAGGCGTTTCGCATCCCGGGCCTGTCACCGCTTCTGACGGTGAGCGTCGTGGTCGAGTTCGGCACGCTCGTCTATGTCGTCCTCTGGGCCTTTTGGGGGCGCGAGACCTTTGGCTGGAGCACGCTGACCATCGGCATCACGCTGTCGATCTACGGGATCCTCCTGGCCACGGCGCAAGCCCTGATCATGCCGCGGGCCGTGGCTTGGCTGGGGGAGGCGCGGCTGGCGCTCTGGGGCCTGGTCCTGTCAGTGGCCGTTTTCGCGGGCTTCGGCTTTGCGCAACAGCTCTGGATGCTCGCCATCCTTCTGCCGCTGGCCGCGCTGACCGATCTGGTGCCGCCCACGATCGGAGCGATGGCCGCCAATGTCACCTCCGAGGATCGCCAGGGCATGGTGCAGGGCGTGATCGCCTCGCTCGCCTCGCTGGCCGCCGTGATCGCACCGCTGGTCTATACGCCGATCTTCGGCCTCTTCGCGGGGCCCGAGGCCTGGGTCTACCTGCCCGGCGCGCCATTCCTTCTGGCCGGGGTGCTCGTGGCCCTCGTGATCCCGCTGCTTTTGCGCGGCACGGGTGAGCAGACGGGTGGTGACGCAACGTAAAAAGTGAACAAAGTTCATTTTCCATTGAAATGAGATTGAACAGCGTTCACTTATGCACATGCTCGACATGAACAATGTTCAATTTGGGAGCAATCCATGGCCCGACCAGACCTTCCCTCGCCCTACACCGTCGCGCTCTTTGCCGGGTTTGCCTCGGGCATCCTGTCTGCGGTGACCCTTCCGGCCTTCATTCATATGCTGCGAAATATGATCGGGCCTTTGCCGGAACTGTTCGAGATCTGGATCTCATTTGCCCTGACGGTTGGGTTGTCCTTTGCGGTGATCGGTGGCGCCTATGCGCGCCGGTATCACGGGCTGCGCTGGCGCGGCTTGGCCGTTTGGACACTCACATCGATGCTCGGGATCATCGTGGCGTTCCACGCCAGCACTCCGTTCTACGATACCAATGATTTGACCAATTTCTACCAGCCGTTCCTTATCGGGAGTCTGGTCGGGGGAAGCATCTTCTTGATCCCCGTCCTGTTCGTAGGCCAGTTCACAAGCCGGCTTTGGGTGTTCGTGAAAGGTGTCGGATTTTCAACGGCGTGGGCGCTATTCTCGGCTTATTTCCTGCAACTGATCGAGAGCGACGACCCGCTGCAGGCGCCTGGCTCCGTCGTCCTTTTCGCGGGCTGGCAAGCCGCGATGCTGCTCGCCATGGCAGGTTCCGCCCTACGAGACGCGCGGGCCTAGCTCCGCCCCCACATCCCGTTTGGATAGTAGCGTTCATAAATCGGCACCAATTGCCGCGCGCTAAAGAGCGAGGACACAGACGTCCCGTTCCAGATATTCACAATCGCCTGGGCCAGCATCGGTGCGGTGGGCACGATGCGGATCTTTTCGCAGCCCAACGCCTCTTCGGTGGCTTCGATCGTGTCGGTGACCACCAGGCTCTTGAGCGAGGATTTCGTGATCCGGTCGACCGCGTCCGCCGAAAGGACGCCGTGGGTCGTGTAGGCGTGCACCTCGGTCGCGCCGGCCTCAAGCAAGGTGTCGGCCGCTTTGCATAGCGTCCCCGCCGTGTCGCAAATGTCGTCGACGATCACGCATTGATAGCCCGTCACATCCCCGATCACCGTCATCCCGGCCACTTCGCCCTCTTTCTCACGCCGCTTGTCAACGATGGCGAGCGGCGCGCCGATCCGCGTGGCCAGCTCCCGCGCGCGGGCCACACCGCCCACATCGGGGCTGACGACCATGACCTTGGACATATCGCCTTGGAACAGGTGCAGCACATCCAGCGCAAAGATCGGCGAGGCGTATAGGTTGTCGACCGGAATGTCGAAAAAGCCCTGGATCTGCGCGGCATGGAGATCCATCGTCAGCACCCGCTCGATCCCACCGGCCACGATCATGTTCGAGACCATCTTGGCCGAAATCGGCGTGCGCGCCTTGGTGCGGCGGTCTTGGCGGGCATAGCCGAAATAGGGGATGATCGCCGTGATCCGCGCCGCCGAAGACCGCCGGAGCGCGTCGGCGACGATCAACAGCTCCATCAGATTGTCATTGGCGGGCTTGGAGGTCGATTGCAGGATGAACATATCCTCGCCGCGGACATTCTCAAACACTTCGACGAAGATCTCCCCGTCATTGAAGCGTTTGACGCGTGCATCGACCAAATCGACGCCTTTGCCGCGATGCACCGACATGCGATTGGTGATCGCCTCGGCCAAGGGCAGGTTGGCATTTCCAGAAATGATCTTTGGATCGCTCGACGGCATTGTGGATGTCCCCTTATCCAGGCCGATCTGGCGGCGTTGACACCCCGTAGCATCGCGATCAGTACAGTTCAAAGGTAAAACGGGAGACACCTGCCATGGCCCATATCGATTACTATTTCGCGGTAAATTCGCCCTTCACCTATCTGGCCGGGAACCGCATGGAAGAGGTCGCCGCCAAGCATGGGGCAAGCCTGGACTACTATCCGCTCGACATCATGGCGCTGTTCGCGCGGACCGGTGGCACACCGCCCAAGGAACGCCACCCCGCCCGGCTTGAGCTTCGCGCTCAGGAGCTGCGGCGTATGTCGAAAAAAACCGGCCTGGCGATGGATCTCGACCCGCCCTTCCGCGCCAGCAACGGCGCGCCGGCCTCCTATGCGTTCATCGCGGCGCAAAAGGCGGGCGGCGGTGATCTGGGCAAGCTGGTCGCGGCCTTCACCGGCGCGGTCTGGCGCGACACGCGCGACATCGCCGAGGATGCCGTGATCGCGGAATGCTTGAGCGAGGCGGGCTTCGACCCGGCGCTGGCCACCTCCGGCATGCTGGAGGGTGCAGAGGTCTATACAAGCAACCTGGAAAAGGCCGTGAATGCGGGTGTGTTCGGCGCGCCCTTCTACATCGTGGACGGCACTGAAAAGATCTGGGGCCAGGACCGGATCGAGGATCTCGACCTCTACCTCGCCGGCAAATTGTGAGGCCGGCGCTCCGGCGCTGGGGGCAGGCGGGGCCTGAGGTTTTGGCGCTGCATTGCTCGCTCGCCTCAAGCACGGCATGGGGCGGTGTGGGCGCCGCGCTGCAAGACTGCGCCCGCCTGACGGCGCCCGATCTGATCGGCCATGGTCGGGCGGCAGATTGGGACAGCGCGCGCCCCTATGCCGAGCAAGCGCTTGAGGCCATAGCCGCGCATATTCCGTCTGAGCTTGAGCCTGAACCCGGGCCTGAGCCTGAACCCGGGCCGGTGCATCTGGTCGGCCATTCCTTCGGCGGAGTCTTGGCCCTAGCCCTGGCCTTGGGTCGGCCCGAGGCTGTGCGGTCTCTGACCCTGATCGAGCCGGTGCTCTTCTGTGCGGCTTCCGGCCCGGGCCGAGAGGCAGCCGACGCGGTGCTCGACGGGATGGAGGGCCATCTCAGGCGTGGCAATCTCGAGGCCGCCGCCGAGATCTTCCTAGGCCTCTGGGGCGGGGGGCAGCCCTTCGATCAGCTCCCGGAAGCCCAGCAAAACTACAGTGCCGCGCGGATGCCCCTGATCGCTGCGCAGCAGAGCGTTTTGTTCGAGGATTCGCAAAATCTCCTCTCTAGGCTTGGCACCTGCACGATGCCGGTTCTTCTCCTGGAAGGCGCCGAAAGCCCGCCGGTCATCGGTGAAATTCTCGACCGACTGCAGACCGATTTGCTGCGGGTTCGACGCGAGGTGATCGAAGGAGCCGGGCATATGGCGCCCATCAGCCATCCGGAGGCCGTCGCGCGGGCCATCGCGTCACAGCTCGCCTAGGGCGCAATGCAAAGGACTTCTTACAGTCCACACCAAGTAACCCGCCCAAAATCTTTGATTTCAGGTAGGTTTGGGTGGTTCAGGTTTTTGCATTTCTGCCTTAACCGGTGATCGCCGAGTGTCGGCGCCCTTTATCTTTCCTTAACTACTCAAAACTGACGCACCGACTGTCTCGGTCGTCTGCAACTTCACTTTTGCAAAAATACTCAAGCGACCGATCGGCAAGCCGCCCGAGCTCAGGCGCCGCGCCACGCTGTCAAAAGCGCCGCGATATCCTCGGACCGGCAGGACCAATCGCACACGATCCGGGCCAAAAGCGGCGTCTCGCCGGGCAGCCCTTCGTCCAGATCGCCACGCACACTATAGGCCGCACCGGCGGCGAAGGCGCTTGCATGCATGGCGCGCGGCAGTCGAAAAAAGACCATGTTTCCAGCGGGTTCCACTTCGATCTCGGCCTCAGTTAGGGCGCGCAGGCCCTCCAGAAGTTCGGCCAATCGGGCATTGGCCCGCTGGGCCAGCTTCAGCCACAACCCGTCTTTGAGATAGGCGGCCATCTGCGCGCCCAAAAAGCGGTGCTTCGACCACAAATGCCCGGCCCGCTTGCGCCGATGGGAGATCTCCGAGCCTCGAGCCGGGTCGAAAAACACCACCGCCTCGACCGCGAGGCAGCCGTTCTTGGTGCCCCCCAGGCTGAGCGCGTCGATCCCGGCCAGGCGGGTCATCTCCGCCGGGCTGACCCCGGCGGCGGCAATCGCATTGGCCAGGCGCGCCCCGTCGAGATGGGTGCGCATGCCGTGGCGCCGCGCGCTCGCGCTGAGCGCCGACAACTCCTCGGGCGTATATGCCGAGCCCCATTCGGTAAGCTGCGTTAGGCTGAGAGGGCCGCGTTGCACGGAATGCACATCGCCTTGGGGCACTTCCGCGATCGCCGCCTCCAGAGCCGCCGGGGTGATTTTGCCCGCATCCCCAGGCACGCGGCGCAGCTTGGCCCCGCCGGTGAAAAATTCCGGCGCTCCGGCCTCGTCCATCTCGATATGGGCGGTCTCATGGGTGAAGATCGCCTCCCAGGGCCGCGTCATGGCAGCAAGGGCCAGGGCATTGGCCGCCGAGCCGCTGGAGACCAAATGCACGCTCGCCTCCGGCGCCTCGAAGACCTCGCGGATCAACGCCTCGGCCCGTTCGGTCCACGGATCGGCGCCGTAGGGCGCGCTTCGCGCGGCGTTCGCCTCGGACATCGCGGCCATGATCTCGGGCGCGGCGGGGCCCACATTGTCGGAGGCGAAATTCACGTCCCCGGCTCCTCAATCACGTAATCCTCCCAATCGTCCTCAGGCACCGTCAGCTCGGAGACAGTGATGCCCAGGGCCGAGATCCCGGCCCGGTGCACGCTGTCGCGCTCCCCGGAGATGAGGGGATGCCACCAGTGGAGCGGGCGCCCCTCATGGAGCAAGCGATAGGCGCAGGTCTCTGGCATGAAATAGGCGACATCCGCCATGCTTTGCGGGCTGAGCTTGATGCATTCGGGCACGTGGTCGCGGCGGGTGGAATAGCTGGCGCATTGGCACGACGCATCGTCAAACAGCCTGCAGGCCACGCGGGTCAGGGCGACCTCGGCGGTGTCCTCATCCTCGAGCTTGTTCAAACAGCACTTGCCGCAGCCGTCGCACAGCGCCTCCCATTCCTCGCGGGTCATCTGGTCCATCGGGACGTGGCGCCAGAATTCATCGCGCATTGGAGGTATTCGTAACGGGCTTCATAGCGCGGCCAGGATGTCGCGGGAGGCCGCGCTGTCGCGGTCCATCTGTTCGATGAGGCCGGGAAGGTTTTCGAATGTGGCCTCGGGCCGCAAAAACTCGACGAGGCCGATCGACAGGTCTGCGCCGTATAGGTCTCCTTTAAAATCAAAAAGATACGTCTCGATATTCGGCACCTGGCCGTTGAACATCGGCCGCACGCCGATTGAGGAGACGCCGTGATAGCTGCCCGTATGGGGCCCGCTCAGAACATCGACGAGAACGGCATAGACCCCCATCTTGGGCACATGCAGCGCGTCGAGCGCCATGTTCGCGGTGGGATAGCCCAGATCGCGGCCCCGCTTGTCGCCGTGCAGGACCGGGCCTTCGATCCTGTGCCAATGGCCAAGCATGTCGGCCGCATCGCGCGGGCGGCCATCGCTGAGCGCCTGGCGAATGGCGGTGGAGCTGACCGCGCCGAGATCGCCCTGAAGCAGGGGCGCGATGCTCACCTCAAAGCCCAGATCCGCGCCCGCGGATTTCAGCGTTTGCGCCGTGCCGCCGCGACCTTTGCCATAGCGAAAATCCTCGCCCACCACGACATGGGCCAGGCCGAGCCCGGTTGCCAGGATATCACGCGCGAAGTCCTCGGCCGGGAGCTCATAAAGGCCCGGCACGAAAGGCAATTCAAACAGAATGTCGACGCCGAGTTTCTCCAGGCGATTGGCGCGGGCCTCAGTATTCATCAGGCGAAAGGCCTGGGCGCCGGGGCGAAAGACTTCGCGCGGATGCGGCTCGAACGTGACGATCCCAAGCGGCATATCGGGCCGCCGCGCCATGTCGATGACATGGGCGTGGCCGCGATGGACACCGTCGAAATTCCCGATAGCGGCGGAGGCGCCGCGCAGGGCGGTGTCGTGAGTGGCGATGGTGCGCACGATCTGCATGGGCAGGACTTAGCGGGCGGCGGCCTCCTGTTCCAGGGCCGAGCCGCGCCGGGCGCCGAATTCGTTGCGATTTGCGCGCGTCAGTCGAACTTGCCGGAGGGCGCGAGGACCTTGGCCTCACCGGCCAGAACCGGCTTGCCGTCGATGGTGCAGGTGGTTTTCAGCCGCACACGGCGCTTGGCATAGTCGATCTCAAGCACTTCGACCTCTGCCTTAACCATGTCGCCGGGGCGCACCGGCGCCAAAAAGCGCAGGTCTTGGCCCAGATAGACGGTGCCGTGGCCGGGAAGCTGCTCGCCGATGACGGCCGAGATCAGGCCCGCGGTCAGCATGCCATGCGCGATGCGGCCGCCAAAGATCGTGTCCTGGGCATAGGCATCATCGAGATGCACCGGGTTATGGTCGGTCGAGACCTCCGCGAACAGCTCGATATCGCGGTCCGTGATCAGTTTTTGCAGAGAGCGACGCATGCCGATCTCAAGGTCTTCGATCACAATCGTGCCGGTCGGCATATTATCCAGCATGGCGCACCCGATAAGCGACTAAATCCGCATCGGAGATAGCAGTCGCGGCGCGGTCTGGCAATCCATCACGAAATAAAAATCTGCTCGCGAGATCAAATTTGTAATTTTGTTATCAAGCGGATCTTCGGTGCCTAGCGCAGCATCCCGATCGCATAGGTCGGGTGCACGTCACCCGTAGCGAGAAAGGCGTCCAGCTTGGCTGCGTCGGGATGCGTTTGCGTCGCCGTCTCCTGGCGGGCGAGGCCGCCGGTGACAAACAGCGTGTCGATGCCCTCGCCCGCGCCCCCGGCGATGTCGGTGCCCATGCCGTCACCGATGGCGAGGATCCGGTCATCGGGCACGTCGCGGCCGAACTGCATCAGGCGCTGGCGCGCGAGGTCGTAGATCGGGGGATGCGGTTTGCCAAAATAAAGGCTTTCGCCGCCCATCTCTGTGTAAAGCTCGGCCACCTTGCCCGCGCACCATTCCCGGCGCGCGCCGCGATCGACCACGAGATCGGGATTGGCGCAGAGCAGTTTGAGACCGCGCGTTTTGGCGTGCAAAAGCTGTGGGCGCAGCGTGTCGGGATCCGCGGTGGGGTCGAATGGGCCGGTGCAGACGATCCCCTCGGCATCTTCGAGAGCCACGCGTTCGATCGGGGCGGCGTCGGCTACCAGGCTCATCGGATCGAAGAAATGCAGGTCGCGCGGCGCTTCGCCGATGAAGTAGATGCGCTGGCCCACAGCGCCTTGGAACATCGCGGCCCGGGCGCTGTCGCCGGATGTGGCGATCACGTCCCAGGCCGTGTCCGGCACGTCGAGCTGAGCCAAATGTTCGGCCACGACGGCGCGGGCGCGCGGCGCGTTGGTCAGCAGAAGGACCGTTCCGCCCTGGGCGCGATAGGTCTGAAGGGCGGCGATGGCCTCGGGGAAGGCGGTGACGCCGTCATGCACGCAGCCCCAGAGATCACAGAGCACGGCATCATAGCGCGCGCTGATCTCAGCCAGGTCCGATATGATCTCTACCATCGCCTCCCCCGTTGTTTGGTCTTGGTCCTTAGACCGCCAGGTTCGGGATGATCTGCTTTTTGCGGCTGACGACGCCGGGAAGTAGGACCTCGTCGGCTTCGCCCACAAGCGTGGCAAAGCTCTTTTCCGCGACGCCTTTGACCAGGGCGTTTGGTACCAGGAGGGTGGAGCTCTCGTTGAGGATATCGACGACGAAAAACAGCACCTGATCGACGCCGTCCTCCTGGGCGACCGCGGCCATGCTGTCCATCAGGCTCGCTTTTCGGGCCAGGACGGTTTCGGGGGAGGTGGTCTCGAGCACCGATACGCGGAATTTGGTGCCGCCAACTTCGTAGGCTTTGCTGTCCATGCGCAACAGCTCGGCATCGGAGAACTCCGAGACGTCGGATTTCGCGGCGAACATCTCAGCGGCGTAATCTGGGATTGAAATGCCAAGATCGCTGGCCAGGCTTTCGGCGAGGTCGCGGTCGATCTGTGTGGTCGTGGGCGATCGAAACTCGAGCGTGTCCGACAGGATACAGCTGAGCATGGTGCCCTTGATCCAGTCGGGCCGTGGCGCATCGCCGATCAGATCGTGCAGGATGGTGGCCGCGCAGGCCAGCGGTCGGATCGTGATATCGATGGGCCCGGAGGTCTCGAGGCCACCGACCAGTTTGTGATGGTCGATGATCGCGCGGATATCGGCGGAGGCAATGCTGGGCGGCAATTCTGCTGGGTTGTTCGTGTCCACGATCACGACCTTTTGGCCGTTTTCCACATCGTCGATAATGCGAGGTTTGGGCAGGTCCCAGTGCTTGAGGACGAAGGCGGCTTCGGTGTTCGGCTCCCCGAGCAGAACGGCTTCGGCCTGCTCACCGGCGATCTCGTTGAGATACCAAGCCCAGATGATCGCGGAGCCTGTGGTGTCCGTGTCGGGCGAGAGATGCCCGAATACCAACGTCGTCATTGCACTTCCTTTGTGAAACCTCGCGCGGGCAAACCGCGCGCTCGCGCTGCTCTTAACGGGAGCGATGCGCCCTGTCACCCGCTTCTACCTGTCACCGGCTTCTATTTGCGCGGTGCGGCCGGGTGCCTTTCACTTGGGGTGCTGCAGATGGCCCCCGACGCAACGCAAGCACGGGTTCGCGTGTCAGAAGTCCTTCCAGATCGTGTTGCTCGCAGCCGTTGCCGCCCGGAAATAGGGCGCAGGGGTTTCATCCGGCACGCTTGCCCGGGCGTCGACATTGTCCGCGGAAGTGTCGGGATCGGAACTGGTGGGCGGTTTGGGCTCAGCTTGGCTTGGCGTGTCATCCGCGCACGCATGGTCTGCAGCGTGGTCTTGGGACGGCAATTGAAATTTCTCGACATGCAAGGCCAAGGCATCGCCGCGCTGGCGCAGATAGGAGCTTGCATCGGAGGTTTGTTGGGCAACAGCTGAATTGCTTTGCGTTACCTGGTCAAGCTCACGCACGCCCGCGGCCAGTTCCTGAATGCCGATCGATTGGTTTTGGGCCGCGCTGGCGATCTCGTCGATATACTCGGAGATGGACGCAATCCGCTCAATGATCTGCTTAAGAGCGTCGCCGGCATTGCCGACCAGCACACTGCCATTCGCAACTTGCTGACCGCTATTGGTGATCAGAGTTTGGATCTGTTGTGCGCTGTCGGAGGCGCGCTGAGACAATTGGCGCACTTCGGTTGCCACGACTGCGAATCCGCGGCCGGCATCGCCCGCGCGAGCGGCTTCGACCCCGGCATTGAGCGCCAAAAGATTGGTTTGAAATGCGATGTCCTCGATCACAGCGATAATCGTGCGAATCTCATCCGAGGACTTTTCGATCTCGTTCATCGCATAGACGGCATCGGCGACCACAACGCCCGCCTTTTCGGTGGCTTCGAGGTTTTTGTCGACGGCGGCCTTCACATCGGCGGCCCGGCTCGCAGCCGATTGCACCGAGCTTGTCAATTCCGTGAGCGCCGCGGTTGATTCCTCCAAAGTGGCGGCCTGGCTTGCGCTGCGCCGCGACAAGTCATCGGCGGTCTGATCGAGGGCGCGGGCGCTTTTGGTCAGATCCGCCGTCTCGCCACCGATCTCGAGGATAGTATCGGCCAAGCGATCGACGAAATTATTGAACGAGACGCGCATGACCTCAAAGCTCTCGGGGAAAGGGCTGTCGGGGTCGTTTGGGATATGGGCTCTCAGATCGAGCTTGGCGAGGTCTGTCAGTGCCTGATTGAGGGCGTCGACGACGACCTTCTGCTCCTCGGCGTTTCTGCTGGATCTTTCGCGCAAATCTCGGGCTTCGATCATCGAGGCCTGTAACCTGTGCAGCCCGCGGCTGATTTCGCCTACTTCGTCGCCACGCTCGTTTCCGGGGATATCGTCCTCTAGCTGGCCTTCGGAAAGGCGTTGGATCGCGGTCGTCGCTTTTCGTATCGGACGGAGGACCGAACCAGTGACGAGCAAGGTTACCGCCGCCGCCGCCAGCAGGGCCACAAAAGCGGCAATGATTTTTTTCTGCATCGAGCCGGCCATATCGGCTTGCAGCTCAGAGAGCGCAAATGCCGAAGCGAATGCGCCTATAACTTGGCCTGAGGCGTCTACGACCGGCTGATAGTAAACGAAGTGCTCTTGCCCGAGAATGTCCGCAACGCCCTGAAAGTGTTCACCCGCGCGGATAGCATCGAGCACTTCGCCCTCCGCCAGAGCGGTACCGATTGCCCTGACCGCACTATTTTCCTGCGTGATGGTTGTCGCGATCCGGATATAGTCGCCGGCCCCGTCTCGGCGAAACACTGTGAGATCTGTCTCAGAAATCTCTCCTGCTTCGTCAGCCGGGTTGAAATCTAGCGATGTGGGCATGTTCGGCCAAAAAATGCGCTCAACGATCGCGGGGGTTCCGGTTAGCGTGATGTTGCTACCCGCTGCAGTGTAGGTTGCGGCCAGACTGCGAATGCCGACCTCGGTCGTGTTTTCAATGCCTGTGAGGCCGATGTCGGTCGCGCTATGGTGGGCGATTAATGTGAAACCGCCGATCGTCAGTGTAAAACACGCCAGGATTGGGACCAGCAATTGCGTGCGAATCGAAAAACTGTTCAAAAATTTCATAATCGCCCTCATTTGCCAGCGGTAACGCCGTCGATAGAGCGCATCTTCAAACAACCGATTAATCGCACCGTCGCCCGAATTTGTATTTCGATAAACTTGTAGTGTTTTTTGCCGCCAAGTTACGCGTTCGCTCGCACGTGCGGGGTCCACCTGGAGGGGTCGCCTTTGCGAGGTGAAATTGCCCCTTTGGCACGGTTGACAGCCCGCGAGCACCTCACTACATCGCCGCCATTGGCACTCGGCCCGCCTGAGTGCTAACCGGGAGAAATCACGAACCTAAGGAGTGTTCGAAACATGGCATTCAAACCCCTGCATGACCGCGTGCTCGTGCGTCGCGTTGAATCCGACGAGAAGACCACGGGCGGTCTCATCATCCCCGACAGCGCCAAGGAAAAGCCCTCGGAGGGCGAGGTTGTCGCCACCGGTGAGGGCGCGCGCAAGGACAGCGGTGAGCTGATCGCGATGGCCGTTTCGGCCGGCGACCGGATCTTGTTCGGCAAGTGGTCGGGCACCGAGGTCACCGTCGAAGGTGAAGAGCTTCTGATCATGAAAGAGAGCGACATCCTCGGCATCATCGCCTGAGCCACGCCTCTTTTCCGAAAACACCTAAGTCAAGGAGCCCACACAGATGGCAGCCAAAGACGTACGTTTTGATACCGACGCCCGCAATCGCATGCTCAAAGGCGTCAACACCCTGGCCGACGCGGTCAAGGTGACCCTCGGCCCCAAAGGCCGCAATGTCGTGATCGACAAGAGCTTCGGCGCACCGCGCATCACCAAAGACGGTGTGACGGTCGCCAAAGAGATCGAGCTTGAGGACAAGTTCGAGAACATGGGCGCGCAGATGGTCAAAGAAGTGGCCAGCCGCACCAATGACGAGGCCGGCGACGGCACCACCACCGCGACCGTTTTGGCCCAGGCCATTGTCCGCGAGGGCATGAAGTCGGTCGCGGCCGGCATGAACCCGATGGATCTCAAGCGCGGCATCGACACCGCCGTGGCCAAAGTGATCGAGAACATCAAGGGCTCGGCCCGCGAGGTGAAAGACAGCGACGAGGTTGCGCAGGTCGGCACCATCTCGGCGAACGGTGAGGTCGAGATCGGCCGCCAGATCGCCGACGCGATGCAGAAGGTCGGCAATGACGGCGTGATCACCGTGGAAGAGAACAAAGGCCTTGAGACCGAGACCGAGGTCGTCGAGGGCATGCAGTTCGACCGCGGCTACCTCAGCCCCTATTTCGTCACCAACCCCGACAAGATGATCGCCGAGCTCGAAGACGCGATGATCCTGCTGCACGAGAAGAAGCTGTCCTCGCTGCAGCCGATGGTTCCGCTGCTTGAGTCGGTCATTCAGTCGCAAAAGCCGCTGCTGATCATCGCCGAGGATGTCGAGGGCGAGGCCCTGGCGACGCTGGTGGTGAACAAGCTGCGCGGTGGTCTGAAGATCGCAGCTGTCAAGGCGCCGGGCTTCGGCGATCGCCGTAAGGCCATGCTGCAGGACATCGCGATCCTGACCGGCGGCCAGGTGATCAGCGAAGATCTGGGCATGAAGCTTGAGAATGTCACCATGGACATGCTGGGCACCGCCAAGCGCGTTTCGATCACGAAGGACGAGACCACGGTTGTCGACGGCGCCGGAGAGAAGGCCGAGATCGAGGCCCGCGTGGCTCAGATCCGTCAGCAGATCGAGGAAACCACCTCGGACTATGACCGCGAGAAGCTGCAAGAGCGGGTCGCGAAGCTCGCCGGTGGTGTGGCTGTGATCCGCGTCGGTGGCATGACCGAAGTGGAAGTGAAAGAGCGTAAGGACCGCGTCGATGACGCCCTGAACGCGACGCGCGCGGCCGTGCAGGAAGGGATCGTCGTGGGCGGCGGTGTGGCCCTGGTTCAGGGCGCCAAGTCGCTGGAAGGCGCCAAGGGCGAGAACTCGGACCAGGATGCCGGCATCGCGATCGTGCGCCGCGCGCTCGAAGCGCCGATCCGCCAAATCGCCGAAAATGCCGGTGTCGACGGCTCGGTCGTGGCGGGCAAGATCCGCGAAAGCGGCGACAGCGCCTTTGGCTTTAACGCGCAGACCGAAGAATATGGTGACATGTTCAAGTTCGGCGTGATCGACCCGGCCAAGGTGGTGCGAACCGCTTTGGAAGACGCGGCATCTGTTGCCTCGCTCCTGATCACGACCGAGGCGATGGTCGCTGACAAGCCGGCCAAAGAAGGCGCCGGCGGTGCCCCCGCAATGCCCGACATGGGCGGCATGGGCGGCATGATGTAACCAACTGTTTTCGCTGTGCGAAAACGGGGTTACGCCCGAGAGAAATGACAAAGGGGCGCCAGCTAAGGCGCCCCTTTTTTCGTATTCGTTGATCGAGTTGATCTATGAAAGCGGTCCGCCGACAGTGACGCTTGCTGAAATTTCCTCACCATCAACTGCGTAAATCGAATGGTCATTCGCGTTCAGCGTAACCGTGATGACATGCTCGCCCGGGCCCAGATCGCTCAGGTGATAGGCCGGGCCATAGAGGCGGGCGATCTTTTCGCCGTTGACATAGATATGCCCGTGACCATGGCCAGGGACATGGGCGCCATTGACCGCCTCGGGTGCGAAGCGGAAATTCGCGGTCTCCAGCAGGATGTTCCATCCCAGAATATCATCGCGTCTGGCCGTCAATCGCACTTCGGGCGCGGCGCCTGCCGGGACGTTTAAAAGCCCGTGACCGCCGGTATGATCGTGCGTCAGGTGGTCTGAATGATCGACACCCATGCCGATATGCGAAGATGCCTCACGCTCGGGCACGATATAGGGCCCGATCAACATGCCTAGGATGAGCATGACGGCGCCGAAATAGACGGCATAGGCCGTTTTCACAGGCGGTAGAGGTCGTTGCAGAGTTTTGACGAGCGTGGACATTGTGACCTCGATCCTATTGAGCCGGTGCCTGCAATGGCCCGGCGACATGGCTGGCAGCAGCCGGTTCGCGCCGGAGGCTTGGATTGGGCAGTTTCAGCCGCTGCCCGTAGCCCAAAAGCAGAAGGATCAGCGCCGTTGCAATCATTGGCATATGTCCAACCAGTTCCAGCAAGGCCTGGTCGCGCTGATCAGTGATCAGGAAAACGATGTTGGAGGCGAACATGACGGCTGCGATGGCCAGGGTATTGAGCCGGGTGACCACGCCTAGGATCATGATGATGCCGAAGATCACCTCCATCGCACCCGCCGAAAGCACGAAAAGCTGATCGGTGTACCATTCAAACCCGAGCGCGGGCATGAAGTTCCACGCGTATTGCGCGATGAAGGCTTGGCCCAACACCGCTCCGGCAAGCTTTTCGCTGACGCCAAGCACCACCAGCGAGATACCGGTGAAAATGCGCAGCACGTCGACCGAATAGGGCTTGAGTTTGAGCCGCAGCGTCTCGCTCGGGACGTGGTTGAAGAGCAGGAATAGTGCGATGCCCAGGAGGCTGACATACTCGAAAACCGCGATGAAGCCGAATTTCAGCATCGCGCCAAGAAACAGGATGATCGTTAGGATCGCGGCGTGGTGCACGGCGCGGTTGGCGATCAACATGATCCCGATGAGAGCCTGAAGAAACACCAGCGCGGTGCCGAGGCCCCCATAGGCCGACAAGTGAGGGGCGATCAGTTGGCCGCCATAGGCTGTCAGGAGCAACGACATCCCGGTGAAAATCCGCAAAAGCTCCATAGCATCGTGGCGGGTCTTTGACGGAACGACCGTTACGACAGGCAAACGTCCATCGAGCAGAACGGCCGCGCTGATAAGCGCCACGCCGATGCCGATCCAGATCAAAACGGGCAGGTCGGTCAAGCTATAGCTGCCGAAACTGGCCAAGACAGGGTCGTTGGGATCGACAAACCAGCGCACATGCGCCGCCGCTGCCGCCGCGCTCAACCCTAAAAGGACCAGTGCCAAAGCGATGCTGCGCAGCGGCAAAATTCTCGTTGCCAGTCTACCAGTTCCTTTGATCTCACGACGCGTCATGTCCCGTCTCTCCGCATTTCCTCGCCGCGCCTACGGCGTTGCTTTCATGATTGGATTTATGTCGGCGGGTCAGGGGGACATTGCGACAAGTTGCGCGCGTTGCGCTCTGCGCAAAGCGGATATGCACTTGCAGCATGGGAGGCTTCAACGCCTACGTTCGGGAGAGGGATTTGGCGCTAATCGCCGCTTTCAGAGCCGAAAAAGAAGCCTACGGCTGTCCCGAACACTCCGGTCACTGCGCTGAGCGCAATCGGGATGCCGTCCTTGGCCGCTTGCATCATAGCCGTGCTCAGGGCCGGGTCCGCGCCACGGATCAACAGCAGATTGGCCGTAAAAAGCAGGCCCAGCATGGACACGATCACCAGCGCGAACAGCAGAAACAGCGCGATCGCGAAATGACGGCGAAACCGCGCGTCGCGCAGTTTGGTGCCCGCCGCGATCACATGAAGCGCGCGGTCCGGCAAACGCTCCACCCGTTCGGCGGCAATCGCTGTGGTTGGGGTTTTGGAACTCACCGCTGTGGCGGCTTTTGCTCTTTCGGCGTCCTCTGTGGCGGCTTCTTCTCTGGCGGCTTCTTCTCTGGCCGCTCGGGCGCGCGCGGCGCGTTCGCGCTCGAACTCGGCCCGGGTCATTTCAGGCCGGGTCTTGGGTGTCCGCGGTCTGCTCATAGTGCATCCGCGCTTTCTTGTGGCAGGACCAGCTCGGCTTCGATCGCATCGGGACTTGCTCCGACGAACAGCCTGCGCCCGCGCGCGGCGTGACGCCCGACGCGGTGCTGTAGGGCGAGCGCTTGGCAGATGACGGCCGCATCGCTCACCAAGTCGCTGTCGCGTTTGATCTGCTCGATCAAGGCGCGCGTTTCGGGATGCAGGCGCAGCTGCAGGGTCTCGTCACCCGGGCGGGGGTCGATCAGGGTCATCGGATACTCCAAGAAAGGCGCATTGGCGCGGGTCGGCGCCTAAATCCCTCAGTTCTGGGGGATTAATCCCTCAAAGCGCGGGGAAGGCGGTCAACAAACGCGTTTTTGGTTAATATCCGGCTAAATCCCTGGCGGAGCGGTGCGCGACCTGTCAGGCGATAAAGCTTGAGCACTGGCATAAAGGAGCGCCGCCGCGCGATGCGGATCGAATTGCAAAATGCGGGCGGTCTTGCCCCGGGTCCTGTCTGGATCGAGGGCGATGCGATTGCGCTGGGCGGGTCTCGTCAGGCCGAGAACCGGATCGACCTGTCGGGCCTCGCGCTTTTGCCTGGGATCATCGATGCCCATGGCGACGGGTTTGAGCGTCACCTGGCCCCGCGCCGGGGCGCCGTGAGTGATCTGGGTGCCGGTCTCAGGGCCAGCGAGGTGGAGCTTGCCAGCAACGGGATCACCACGGCCTTTCTGGCGCAGTTCTGGAGCTGGGAAGGGGGGATGCGCGGGCCCGATTTCGCGCGCGATTTGGCGGCCGCTTTGGCGAACTATGACAGCGCGCTCGATCTGCGCCTGCAGTTGCGCGTGGAGCTTTGCTTGCACCGGGAATTCGACGCGATTGCAGACCAGGTTACCACCCATGCCATCCCGGCCGTCATCTTCAATGACCACTTGCCGCACAAGGCCCTGGCCGAAGGGCGGCGCGTGCCACGGCTGGAGGGCCAGGCGCTGAAGGCCGGCCGCGCGCCCCAGGCGCATCAAGCGCTGCTGGAGGAGCTTTACCGCGATTTGCCGCAGGCCCGGGCCGCCTTGCCCGCGTTCGCAGCGCGGCTCGCTGCCGCCGGGGTAATCCTCGGGAGCCACGATGACCCGGACGCGGAGGCGCGGGACCGGGCGCGGGAGATCGGCTTGGGGCTGGCCGAGTTTCCCCTGACGCTAGAGACCGCGCGCGCCGCCTGCGCTGCCGGGGACCCGGTGGTTTTGGGAGCTCCCAATGTCCTGCGCGGGTCGAGTCACAAGCGTGGCGGTATGGCGGCGCGTGAGGCGGTTGAGGCCGGGCTCGTGCGCGCCTTGGCCAGCGATTACCACTATCCCGCCCCGCGCCTGGCCGCGGCCAAACTGGTCCGCGAAGGCTGGTCGCTCAGGCGCGCCTGGGCCTTGGTCTCTGCCGGTCCGGCGGAGGTCTTTGGCCTCAGCGACCGCGGGCAGATTGCCGAGGGCGGCCGCGCCGATTTGGTCGTGACCAGTGCCGATCTCACCCAGGTCCACGGCACTTTTGCGGGAGGCCGTTTGGTCTATGCCGATGCCATTCTCAGCGCCCGGATGCTCGCATGAGCGGGCGGGGCCTGATCCTGGCGATCTGCGTGACGATGATCGCCTTTGCGGGCAATTCGCTGCTCAACCGGCTGGCGGTGGATGGCGGATTTGCCGGGGCGTTGGAATTTGCGGGCCTGCGGGTCCTGTCGGGCGCGCTTGTCCTCGGCCTGCTGGTGGCGCTGCGCCCCGCAAGACGCGCGTCATCCGGGCAAAGCGCGATTGAGCTGCGGGCGCGCCGGATCGGTCAGGCCCTTTGGCTGACGCTTTACCTCTTTGGCTTTTCGCTCGCCTATATCTCGCTCGATGCGGGGCTGGGCGCGCTCATCTTGTTCGGCGGTGTGCAGGTGACGATGTTCGCCGCCGCGCTCTGGCAGGGGGAGGCTGTGCCCGGGCGGCGCTGGCTCGGGATGGCCATTTCGGTCTCGGGCCTCGTCGTGCTGGTGGCCCCGGCCGAGGGCACTGCTGAAGGCACTGGGCTCGATGCTTTAGGCGTTCTGGCGATGCTCTGCGCAGCGCTTGGCTGGGGGCTTTACTCGGTTTTGGGCCGCAAGGCGCAAGATCCCCTGCTTGAGACAGCGGTCAGTTTCGCCCTAGCGGCCCCGGTCTGCGTGGCGGGGGTGCTGTTGGCGCTTTGGCTCGCGCCCGGCGGGCCAGGATGGCAGGTCACATCGGAGGGCCTTGTCCTGGCCATCTTCGCGGGCGGTGTCACTTCGGGGCTGGGCTATGCGCTCTGGTATGCCGTCCTGCCGCGCATCCCTGCCAGCTCCGCCGCCCTGGTGCAGCTGTCGGCGCCGTTTCTCGCCGTTCTGGGCGGCGTTGTCCTGCTGGGGGAGGTTCTGAGCCTGCGCATGGGTCTGGCCGGGGCGCTGATCCTCGGCGGCATCGCCTTTGGCCTGTTTCAGCGCAGGATTGGCTCAAGCGGGTCATAGATCGCGCCAATGCCCTCCGCATCAGCCCAGGCGACCTCGGCCAGGGTGTCGGGCTTCACGCGCAGACCGCTGAGTTCAGAGCGATCAACCAGGCACCAGCGCGTCACCACGCCTTCGGGATCGCGCCAGGTATCGCTCAGCTGCCCCGCCAGATGGGTCACGTGGAAATAAATATCGACCTGATGGAACGTGCCGCCAGGGTCATGGAATTCATTGACCAGGCAGGGCGCGCCAATATCGACCTCAAGCCCCGTCTCCTCGTGAAACTCGCGCTTGAGGTTGTCATGGAGCGAGCTGCCCCGCTCCACCCCTCCGCCCGGCGCGCACCACAGATCGGACGGCACACCGGCCTTATCCTCGGGCCAGGCATTCACCAAAAGCAGCCGCCCCTCGAGCAAAAGCAGGCCACGGACGGCCAGGCGGGGGGCGGGAATGCGGGATGTCATGACCTTACGGTGCCAATCCGGGCGGGGGGATGCAAGTGCGGGCGGGGGCGTCTACATTGGGGGCATGAGAATTATCGGCCCCGCCATAATCGCGCTGTTTCTGAGCGCGGGCACCGCCGCGGCGGATTGCGTCGTGCTGCTGCATGGCTTGGCGCGGGGCGAGGGCTCACTTCTGGCCATCGAAGAGGCGCTGGAGGCGCAGGATTACCACGTCGTCAATCAGGGCTATCCCTCGCGGCAAGCCTCGATCCGCACCCTGGCCGCGGCGGCCCTGCCCGAGGCGCTGACGCAGTGCCGTACGGCGCGCCCGGACGGCCAGATCCATGTGGTGACCCATTCGATGGGTGGGATCCTGCTCAGGGCCTATCTGAGCCGTCAGGATATCCCTGATTTGGGCCGCGTGGTTATGCTTGGGCCGCCCAATTCTGGCAGTGAATTGGTCGATGTTCTGGGCCAGATCGACGCTTTCGATTGGCTCAACGGCCCTGCGGGGGCCGAGCTGAGTACTGAGCCCGACGCGCTGGTGAACCTGCTGCCGCCGATCGACTTTGAGCTCGGCGTGATCGCGGGCGACAGGACGCTGAACCCGGTCTATTCTGCCCTGATCGAGGGGGCAGACGATGGCAAAGTGGCGGTGGAAAGCACGCGTGTTGACGGGATGGCCGATCACATTGTCCTGCCGGTGACCCATACCTTCATGATGCTCAGCCCGATTGTGATCGCCGAGGTTGTCCATTTCCTCGATCACGGCGGCTTCGATCACGACATGTCAGGGCTCGACGCGGTGAACCTTTTGGTTGAACCGGTACGTTAAGGCGTAGGTTACGCTGGCCCGACCACCCGGTTGATGTGCCCCATCTTGCGGCCCGCCCGCGTCTCCGCCTTGCCATAAAGATGCACCTGCACGCCAGGCTCCCGCGCCAGATCCGGCGCCCGGTCCACCGCGCCCCCGATCAGGTTTTCCATCACCACATCGGCATGCCGCGCCCCGTCGCCCAGGGGCCAGCCGGTGATCGCGCGGATATGCTGCTCGAATTGATCGACGGCGGTTCCCGCTTGGGTCCAATGGCCCGAATTGTGCACCCGAGGCGCGATCTCATTGACGATCAGCTCGGGCCCGCGCGGGCCTTTGGTCACGAAAAGCTCCACCCCCAGCACGCCGACATAATCGAGAGCGGTCAGGATCTTGGAGGCGATCAGCACCGCATCGAGGGCGAGCGATTTGGGGATCTGAGCGGGCAGGGTGGTGGTGGCCAGTATCCCGTTTTCGTGGACATTCTCGCCCGGATCATAAGCTGCGACAGTGCCGTCGCGCGCCCGGGCCGCGATCACGCTGATCTCCCGCTCAAACGGCACCATGCCTTCGAGGATCGCGGGGGCGGGGCCGAACTCTCGCGCGGCCTGCTCAAGATCGCTGTCGGCGCTCAGGCGCAGCTGGCCCTTGCCGTCATAGCCGAAGCGGCGCGTCTTGAGGATGCCCGGCAGGCCTACCTCTTTTGCGGCGGTGTCCAGCCCGTCCTCGGTGGAGGCGAAGGGCGCGGTCCGCAGGCCCAGATCGCTTAGAAAGCGCTTTTCGACCAGGCGGTCTTGGCTCACCTCCAGAGCACGGCGGCTGGGGTAAAGCGGCGCATGGGTCGTGAGCGCGTCGAGCGCGTCGGCGGGGATGTTTTCGAATTCGAACGTGACCACGTCGCAGCCTTCCGCGAAACGGATCAGGGCCTCGGTATCGGTGTACTCGGCCTGGGTCCAAGCGACGGCGATCTCGGCGGCAGGCGCGGCGCCAGGCTCAAAGATGTGGCACCTATAACCGAGCCGTGCTGCGGCGGCGGCAAGCATGCGACCTAACTGTCCGCCGCCCAGAATGCCGATCGTGCTGCCGCTTGGCAGGGGGCCTCGGCCTTGAGTCTCAGTCATCTCTGGGCGCATCCGGGATCGACGCGGACAGCGCCGCGCGCCAGGCCTCGAGCCGTGCGGCCAGGGCCTGGTCGCTCAGCGCCAGGATCCCGGCGGCCATCAAAGCGCCGTTGGCCGCGCCGCCGATGGCCATGGTCGCGACGGGAAAGCCGCGGGGCATCTGAACGATCGAATATAGGGAATCGACACCCGACAGGGCCGCCGTCTGAACCGGGATGCCGATGACCGGCAGACGGGTCTTGGAGGCCATCATCCCGGGTAGATGCGCCGCACCGCCCGCACCTGCGATGATCACCTTGAGGCCGCGATCCACCGCCTCGCGCCCATACTCCCACAGCCGGTCCGGAGTGCGATGGGCCGAGACAATCCGGGCCTCATAGGTGATCTCAAGCTCGTCCAGAAGCTCAGAGGCCGCGCGCATCGTCGACCAATCCGACTGACTGCCCATGATGATGCCGACGTCTACGCTCATGTCAGCCCCCTTGCCTTGCCGATTGCGCCATCGGTATCGCGCCGGGGCAGGGATGGGAAGTCTGCCCGGCTTAGAAGCTGTGGCTTAAGCGATGATATCGGGCGTGAGCTGGTCCTCGATGCGCGCGATGGCGTCTTTGAGAGCGAGCTTTTGCTTCTTCAGCCGCTTCATCATCAATTGATCGGGCAGGGGCCGGTCTTCGAGCGCGCCGATGGCCTCGTCGAGGTCGCGGTGCTCACGGCGCAGAACCTCGAGCTTGACCCGCAGAACCTCATCCGGTGACATCTCTGATGGCGTTGACATGGCAATCCCAAAGGGCGGCTAGGCAGACGAGCTGGGCGTGCGGCCCTTGAGACCGCCGCCAGCTCTCCCCATATCTTACATGACACGGCTGCCTTTCAAGGGGCCGAAATCGGCAGATCGCTTTTGCAAGGATGTGCGCAATGACAAAACTGACCTTCGGCTCGCACCCTTTTCTTTTGGGCTTCGACCAGCTTGAGCGCCTTGTTGAGCGCACCGCCAAGACCGGCAATGACGGCTATCCCCCTTACAATAT
Organism: Pseudomonadota bacterium; assembly: GCA_038530555.1. GTDB lineage: Bacteria > Pseudomonadota > Alphaproteobacteria > Rhodobacterales > Rhodobacteraceae > HKCCE3408. The sequence goes on from JBCBCN010000008.1 coordinate 64,337, forward strand.
CGAGCGCCTGGGCGAGAGCGCGTTTCGCATCACGCTTGCTGTGGCCGGGTTCGCCGAGGATGATCTTTCGATAACCTTGGAAAATCAACAGCTTATCATTCGCGGACGTCAAGGCGATGACGATAATGGGCGGGTTTTTTTGCATCGCGGTATTGCCGCGCGGCAATTTCAACGCAGCTTTGTACTGGCAGATGGCGTGGAAGTGTCCGGCGCCGAGCTTGAGCACGGACTGCTTCATGTCGAACTGACACGTGCCACACCCGACAGCGTGGTGCAGACGATTGAGATCAATCGAGGAGGGAGACAATCATGACCGGATCCCAGCAAGAGCAGACTGACCAGATCGTTTATATCCGCAAGGTCGCCGTCGCCGACCTGCCCTATGAACTACGCCAGCAAGCCGCTGGCATCGATGAGCTTTACGCGATCGGCAACGAAAACGGGGAGCAGATCGCCTTGGTCAAAGATCGCGATATGGCCTTTGTGATCGCGCGTCAGCATGACCTACAGCCGGTGAGCGTGCACTAGGCTTGTCTTTCCGCGTCGATCACGGCGCGCAAGACGTTGATCGGGCGCGCGCCGAGGATGGCCGTGCGACCGATCACCAAAGCGGGTGTTCCCGCAAATCCAAACAGACGCCCCAGCGCCCATGAGGTTTGCAGCTGAACCGTGATGTCGTCTGACATCGCTCGTCTCGCCAGTGCTTCGGGGTCCAGCCCCCCCGCCTCAGCTGCCCGGCGCAGATGGACCGGCGTCAGGCCGGCGCTGAGCCGGAGCCGTTGCCTGAGGGCTTCGCCTCGACCGGTCCCTGCCGCAGCCAGGATGTGCCGCGCCGCCGCGACGGAGCCCGCGCCGAAGACCGGGTATTCATGCGTGACCATCGCAAGGTCGCCTGCCTCGTCCAGGAGGGTGACCAGATCCCGCTCAACCTGGCGGCAAATGGGACAGCGGATATCCGTGAAATAGGCGATGGGAAGGATACCCGTCGCCGAACCCGGCCCGGGAAAAAGCGCCGCGGCGGGATTGGCGCGTATGGTATCGCTCAGCGCGTCACTTGGTTCCAGCGCCGCCATCTCCGGGCTCGGCGGCAGGCCAAGGGTGGCGATCTGCGCGCCCGAGACCTGCGCCTCCGTGCCCCCTGCGCTTAGCAGGCGTCGAAAGCCCTGCGCGCGGGCGATGGGCTCAAAGCGCAGCTCCGACAGCATCCCGCGCCACGGCCGCGCCGTGACCAGGGCGATTAGCCCGAGCGCTACGCCAAGCTTCAAAAGGCCACGGCGCTTGGGGTTCGGCCCTGTCATCTTGTTTTCCCGCTCACTGGGTGTTGTCGCGCCAGCGATTGACGATGGGATAGCGTCGGTCGAGCCAGAACGCGCCCTGGGTCAGGCGCGCGCCGGGCGCGGACTGGAAGCGTTTGTATTCGCTGAGATAAATCAGACGCTCGACCTTTTTCACCATCTCTCGGTCATGGCCCTTGGCGACCACATCGGAGACCGACGCCTCCCGGTCGATCAGCATTTCCAGCACATCGTCGAGCACGTCATAGGGCGGTAGGCTGTCTTCGTCCTTTTGGTCTTCGCGCAGCTCGGCTGAGGGTGGTTTGTCGATGATGCGCGGCGGGATCACCTCGCCCGCAGGCGCGGCCATCCAGTCGCGATGGCTCTCATTGCGCCAGCGGCAGGTTTGAAAGACCCGCGTTTTATACAAGTCTTTCAAAGGGTTATAGCCGCCTGACATGTCGCCATAGATCGTAGCATAGCCCACCGCGACCTCGGATTTATTACCCGTCGTGAGCAGCATCTCCCCGAATTTGTTCGACAGGGCCATCAGGAGCAGGCCGCGCAGGCGCGACTGGATATTCTCCTCTGTCACATCAGGGGCGAGGCCTTTGAAGAGCGGCGACAGGGTTTGCGTCACAGCGGCGCGCGCGTCTGAGATCGGTACGGTGTCGAGCTTGCAGCCCAGCCGCTTGGCCAGGTCTTCCGCATCGGCCAGGGAATGGGCCGAGGTGTATTCCGAGGGCAGCATCACGCAGCGCACATTCTCAGGCCCGATCGCATCGGCGGCGATCACCGCGACCAGCGCGCTGTCGATGCCGCCCGACAGGCCCAGCAAAACGCGCGAAAAGCCCGATTTGGCCAGGTAGTCGCGCAAGGCCTCGACCATGACGCGGTAATCTCCCTCCCAGGCGTCGGGCTGCTTGATCAGCTCGCCCGGTTCGGCGCGCCAGCCGTTCTTACCCTGGCTGAAATCGACATGGCGCAGCTCGGGCGCGAAGGCGGCCAGTTGATGCGCCACGGCGCCGCCGGGATTGAGCACGAAGCTCGCCCCATCGAAGACCTGATCGTCCTGGCCGCCGATCAGATTGAGATAGACGAGGGGCAGGCCGGTTTCGACGACGCGCTGGACCATCAGTGTCTGACGCGTGGCCAGTTTTCCGCGATGATAGGGGGAGCCGTTGGGCACCACGAGCATCTCGGCGCCCGTCTCGGCCAAGGTCTCGCAGACATCGTCGAACCAGGCATCCTCACAGATCGGAATACCCACGCGCCGCCCGGCGATGCTGACCGGGCCCGAGGGCGCGCCGGAAGTATATTGCCGCTTTTCGTCGAAAACCTCGGCGTTGGGCAGGTGGTGTTTGAGGACGCGCGCGCTGATCTCGCCGCCCTGCAGAATGTAATAGGCATTGTAGGGCTTGCCGCCGCTCTCGCGGTCGCCGGGCAGGGGCGCGCCGATCCCGATCGCTGGCCCGTCGGCGCAGCGGTCCGCGAGCGCCTCGATCTGGCGCAGGCAATCGGCGGCGAAGGCCGGTTTGCGCACCAAATCCTGAAGTTGATAGCCGGTCAGAAACATCTCGGGCAGGACCAGGAAATCGCTGCCCGCCGCGCGCGCCTGATGCCATAGGGCTGCGGCGGCATCGGCATTGCCCTCCAGGTCGCCAACGGTCGGGTTGGCCTGGGCCAGCGATATGCGGAACGTGTCGGCCAAGGGCCCCTCCGGTCTCAAACAAATGCTCGGCCCCGCTCATGCCATGTCTGGGGCGCCGGGCCAAGCGGCGGGCGTATCCGCCGATGGGCATCAGACGCCTGCAATTGGATTGCGGCACCGTTCCCGCTGCCATACTCTAGGCGTCGAGGGGCGCGCTCCAAGGGGTGCCGCCAAGATATATCGAAAACGACGGAGATCGGGCGATGTCGCGGGAAGATCTGAGGCAAGAGCTATGGCACAGGGACATTTGGCATCGGGCGGGCCGGGGCTTGCATGCGGTGACGCTGATCGCGGCGCTTGGGGCGGTATCCTGGAGCCTGCCAGCCGCGGCTCAGAGCCAAGGCGAGGCTGACACCGAGACAAATGAGATCGCGGGAACCGAAACCGAGGCACCGCTCACCACCGATATCGCGCAATACGACAACGGTGGCATCTATGAAGGCACGTTCCGCGACGGCCTTCAGCACGGCCAGGGCACGTATAGATTGCCCAATGGCTATGAATATACCGGCGAATGGGTCGACGGAGAAATCCAAGGCCAGGGCCAGGCGACTTTCCCCGATGGCGCGGTCTATGAGGGCAGTTTCGTCGCCGGAAAGCCCGAAGGCACAGGCCGGATCGTCTTCGCTGATGGCTCTTCCTATGAGGGGCAGTGGCAGGACGGACGCATCAACGGCGAGGGCTTGGTCGAATACGCCAACGGGGTGCGCTATGAGGGTGGCTTTGCCGACGCGCTGCATTCCGGGCGTGGTGTCATGACGAGCCCCAACGGCTACCGCTATGAGGGCGACTGGGTCGACGGTTTCAAAGACGGCCGGGGCCGCATCACTTATCCTGACGGTGCCGTATATGAGGGCGATCTTGGCGAAGGTCTACGCGACGGGATCGGTCGGCTCGAGCTGGCAGATGGCGTTGTTTATGAAGGCGAATGGCAAGACGGTGAGATCACCGGGCGCGGCGTTCTCAGCCAGCCCAACGGCGATGTCTATGAAGGCGCGTTGGTCGAGGGGCGCCGCGAGGGCGAGGGCGTGGTGCGCTACGCCAATGGCGACCGCTACGAAGGCACTTTCGCCAATGATCAACGCCACGGCTTTGGCCGTTTCACCAGCCCGGACGGCTACGCCTATGAGGGCGACTGGCTGGAGGGGCAGATCGAGGGCGAGGGCCGCGTCACCTATCCCGATGGGGCCGTCTATGAGGGCAGCTTTCGCGCCGACGTGGCCCATGGCCAAGGCGTGATCACCTATGCCGACGGCACCACCTATCAGGGCGACTGGGTCGACGGGGTGATCGAAGGCAACGGTGTGGCGCGCTATGCCAATGGCCTGATCTATGAGGGCGCGTTCCTGAATGCGCGCCAGCATGGCCAAGGGGTGATGACCCTGCCGCTTGATGCTGATCCCAGCGCTGTGGCCGATATCGATGTCGCGCTGGATGAGGCGGATGGCGCAGAGACCGAAGGGGCCGCCTCAGCCCTTCCCGAGGCCGCCGAAGGCCAGGTCTTCCGCTACCGCTACGAGGGTAATTGGCGCGACGGGCTGCGCCACGGCCAAGGTGCTGCGACCTACGGTGATGGCTCGGTCTATGAGGGCGAATTCGTGGATGGCGCGCGCGCGGGCACCGGCACGCTGAGCATGCCAGACGGCTTCACCTATGCGGGCGCCTGGGCGGAGGGTGAGATCAACGGCACCGGCACCGCGACCTATGCCTCGGGCGATGTCTACGAGGGTGAGTTCGTCAATGGCAGCCGCGAGGGGCAGGGTGTGATGCGCTACGCCACCGGCGAGACGGTCGACGGCACCTGGGGCAACGGGCAGCTGCTGTCGGACAACTGACCCCGAAGCTCAGGCTACTCCGCGGCGGTGGGCTGCTCAAGATGCGCCTCGATGCCGTGCTCAGCCAGGAATTTCTCGGCGTCGAGCGCTGCCATACAGCCCATCCCGGCGCTTGTGACGGCCTGGCGGTAAACGTGATCGGTCAGATCGCCCGCCGCGAAGACACCCGGGATCGAGGTCCGCGTCGTGCCCGGCTCAACCTTCACATAGCCGCCATTGTGCAGCTCTAGCGTATCTTTCACCAGCTCGGTCGCGGGCGCATGCCCGATGGCCACGAAGAACCCTTTGCAGGGGATCTCGGTGATCTCACCGGTGCTTACATGCTTGGCGCGCACGCCTTCCACACCGCGCGGGGCATCCGCACCGACCACTTCGACCACTTCATGGTCCCAAAGGAGCTCCACCTTCGGATTGCTGAACAGCCGCTCTTGCAGGACCTTTTCGGCGCGCAGGCTGTCGCGGCGATGGATCAAGGTGACCTTGGAGGCGAAATTGGTCAGGAACAGCGCCTCTTCGACGGCGGTGTTGCCGCCGCCGACCACCACGATTTCCTGGTTGCGATAAAAGAACCCGTCGCAGGTGGCGCAGGCCGAAACGCCGAAGCCCTTGAAATGCTCTTCCGAGGGCAGGCCGAGCCACTTCGCCTGGGCGCCGGTCGCCAGGATGATCGCATCGGCGGTGTAGACCGTGCCACTGTCGGAGGTGGCGGTGAAGGGGCGTTTGCTCAGCTCGAGGCTGGCGATATGGTCTGAGATGACCTCGGCGCCCATGTCGCGGGCATGGGCCTCCATGCGCACCATCAGGTCGGGGCCCATGACCGAGCTATCGCCGGGCCAGTTCTCCACATCCGTGGTGATCGTGAGCTGACCGCCGGGCTGGATGCCTTGAACCAGAACCGGCTTGAGCATGGCGCGCGCCGCATAGACCGCAGCGGTATAGCCCGCCGGACCGGACCCAATGATCAAAACGGGGGAATAGCGCGACTCGGACATGGCAGAAGGCTCCAAAATGCAGAACGCGAAGATAGGATGGCCCGCGCCGGTTTGAAAGGGCCGCAGCCTGTGGAAATCTTTGCAGGTGCGCGGGGCTGGGACGCACAGTGTGCGTGTCAGGCTTTCGCAAGAAGGGCTGTTTGAGAAATATTATTGCGCTAATGCGCAACATTTGTAAAAGTTGCGCGCAAATAACGACGGCTATGGAACGATATGGGGGGCGGCGTTCGCGCCGGATGAGCGATGGGCATCAGCAAACTGGACGAGATTGACCGCAAGATCCTGGCCGAGCTGCAAGATGACGGGCGCATGACCAATGTCGAGCTTGCCCGCCGCGTCGGCATTTCAGCGCCGCCCTGTTTGCGCCGGGTGCGTACGCTGGAGGATGCGGGCTTTATCCAAGGCTATCACGCCCAGGTCGACGCCCGGCAGCTTGGCTTTGAGGTCGCCGTTTTCGCCATGGTCGGGCTGGAAAGCCAGGCCGAGAGCGATCTTGTCGCCTTTGAGGAGCGCTGCGCGGCCTGGCCGCTGGTCCGCGAATGCCACATGCTCAACGGAGAGATCGACTTTATCCTGAAATGCGTGGCGCCCGACCTGTCGAGCTTTCAGTCGTTTTTGACCGGGGAGCTGACGTCGGCGCCCAATGTGGCCTCGGTGCGGACATCTCTGGTGATCCGCGGTGCGAAATCCGTCCCTGGCGTCCCCTTCGACGTCATGGAAGAGCGCTTGCAGCAATCCGCCTGACATGGCGCGGCCAGCGGCCCACCCGGTGCAAGCGCTCTATGCGCGGGCCATGGCGGCCCATCGCGCGGGCCAGCTGCGCGATGCGCTGAACCTCTATACGCAGATCATCCTACAACGCCCGCAAACGGCCGAGGCGCATTTTCAGATCGGTCGCATACATGTGGGGCAGGGCGATGAGACCAAGGCCTTCGCGGCCTTCCAGCGCGCGCTGGAGCTCAAACCCGCCGAGATCGCCATCGCCCAAGACATCGCAAAGGGGCTGGGCATGGAGGCGTTAGGCCGGGCCAGCGCGGCTTTGCCCGTGGCGCAAGCGGCCGAGCTCGGGCTTTCTTTGCAGAAGGCTGTTGCCCCAGCGTTGGCGGAGGTGGTCTTGCGCACAGCGTCTGATCGCGGCTCCCGCAACGCAGCCTTGGGCCTCGCGCGGCTTTTGCTTCAGACCTGCCGGGCGGGAGAGGCCGCGAAGCTCTATAAAAAGCACAAACCCCGCGGCGGGCCGGAGGAGCTTCAGGCGGCGGAGGCCTATGCCGCCTCGGGTGATCTCAAAGCGGCGTTGAGGCTGGCACGCGCGGCCTCTGAGGGTGCCAATGCCGTGCCCGCCGCCCTGCAACACGCCGCAATCCTGTCGCGGTATGGCGGGGGGGACGAGGCCAGGGCTGTGCTCGACCGGGCGACCCTGCGCCATGCCAAAGCGGCCGATCTTTACGTCGCGCGCGGGCAAATGGCCTCGAGCGAGGGCGATCAGGCTGCCGCTGAGGCCGATTTCGACCGGGCCCTGGCGCTCGATCCGGGCCATGGGGAGGCGTTTCGGGCGCTGAGCGCGGCGCGGCGGATCACAGGCGAAGACGACCTGCCCGCGCGCATCGAGGCGGGCTTGCGGCGGCCCGGCCTGGCCGCTTCGCAGGTTTGGCGGCTGCATTTCGCCAAGGGCAAGGCGCTGCTCGATCTCGGCGAAACCGATGCGGGCTTTGACGCCTTCACCCAGGCCAACCGGCTGCAACGCGCTGCCTTCCCCTTCGATTTCGATATGGCCGTCGCCAATGCCCGTGCGGCCCTGGCGCTCTACCGTGAAAACTTCTCCGATCTGGCGCCGCAAAACCCGGGCGAAGCGCCGGTCTTCGTGACCGGTCTGCCGCGTTCGGGCACGACGCTTCTTGAGACGATCTTCGCGGCCCATGACGACGTGCATCCAGGCGGAGAGCTGCCGCTTCTGGGCCAAGCGCTTGCCCCGAGCGTCGATCTGGCGCGGATCGGGGCGGTGGGGCCCGAGGATCTGCGCCTGGCGGGTCAGCGCTATCTCAAAGCCGCGCGTCAGCGGATCGGGGCGCCGGAGGGCGGCATTTTCACCGACAAAGCGATCTCAACCTTTTCGCGGATCGGCCCGCTTCTGCTGTGTCTGTCCGGCGCGCGGGTCTTTGTGATGGAGCGCGATCCCCGGGATGTCGCCTGGTCCTGTTTCCGGCTGATGTTTCCCGACGGGCTGCACCGGTTTGCCGGCGATCTGCGCGATATCGGGCGCTATATCCGCCTGGTCGAGGCGATGGTGGCGGCTTGGGAAGAGCTTTTGCCCGGGCGGATCGAGCGGGTGGATTACAACGTGCTGACAGCCGAGCCCGAGGCGGAGATCCCGCGTCTTGTGGCGGCGGCGGGTTTGTCTTGGGATGAAAAATGCCTGGCGCCGCAAAGCGTTGCGCGCCGTGTGGACACCCTGAGCTTTGCCCAGGTGCGCCGCCCGATCAATCGCGACGCGGTGGCGGGTTGGCGCAAGGTGGAGGCGTATCTGGAGCCGCTGATGGAGGGCCTCGAGACGCGGGTGGAGCTCCTTTGAGGCTGGATGAAGTGTCGCGAGCGGGTCTCGCTTGATCAAGCGGTAACCCAGCGGTGGCCACAGCTAAATACAGTCATTCGCCAAATATAATCAGTCGCCAAAGCCGCTGCGTATCAGATTGGCCGTTGGGCTGAAAACCAAGCCGCCGCGGCCGGAGATGGAGCGATTGCCGCGCGCCAAGGGGGCTGAGAGGCAACGCAGTCGTTCCACCGCGTTGCCGTGTGCCTCGAAGGACTAGGCCCCCGAATTAGGCCCCCGAATTGCTTGCCTCGGGCTTTTGCCCGTTGTCACCGGCTTTCGGCGCGCCTTTGGGCTTTGCCCATGGCATCTGCACCGCCAGGTCCCGACTTTCTGCCAGGACTTGTCCCATCCAGCGCCGTAAATTCATCGCAGGGTTCCTGTCTTGCGACCCATGCCCGTTTCCCGAACGGAACCAATCTGCTTCGACGCCCATCATATTCACCTTATCCCAGGTTAATGTGACCCTAATCGCGCCGCCGCAATATCCGCCCAGCTGAAGCATTTAGCCTGCTTTTTCATCAATTTGCATCTATTTCTTGAAGTGGTTCGCGTCTGGCCCGTGCGCTGTGTGGCATATTATCCACAAACTCATCCCCAGACTTGCCCCAGACTTGGCCCAGCCTGGGGCTGAACCAGGCCAGGATCAGAGGCGGATCGCGGACAGGAGACGGCCGTAATCGGGCGCGTTTTCGTGGCAGGACCGGCGGTAGGAATAGAACAGATCCGGCGCGCCATAGGTGCAATGCCCGGTCCAGGTCGCGCGCCCCACCCCCGCTGCGCGAAGGCGTGACAGCCCGAAGCCGGGCAGGTCAAAGAGGTATTTCCCGGGTTTGCCTGGCTTAAAAAGTGATGCGCTTTCAGGAGCTTCGGCCACGAAGTGATCACGGTAGGCGGCGTCGACCTCATAGGCGTCCGGCCCAATCGAGGGCCCGATCGCGGCGCTGATCCGGTTGCGGCTCGCCCCGAGCGTCTCCATAGCCTCGAGTGTCGCCTCCAACACGCCACCCAGCGCTCCGCGCCAGCCCGCATGGGCCGCCCCGATCACCCCGGCCTCGCGGTCGGCGAAAAGGACAGGCTGACAATCAGCGGTGAGGATGCCCAGGGCGAGACCCGGCGTGGCGGTGACAAGCCCATCCGCCCGGGGCCGAGCGCCGTCTTGCGGCTCGGCCACATGCACCACATCGGCTGAATGGACCTGATGCACACCTGCCAGAGCTTCGGGCTTGAGCCCAAGCCAGGCGGCCGCGCGCGCCCGGTTCTCCGCCACGGCCTCGGGCCGGTCTCCGGATCCCGCGCCGCAATTGAGCCCCGCATAGAGCCCCTCAGACACCCCGCCGCGTCGGGTGAAAAAGCCATGGCGTGTCCCGGCCAAAACATCGCTTTGGATCGGCGCGAGCGCGGTTTCGATCTCGGCGGATTGCTCAGACATCGGCCCGCCTATCCTTCCGGCCAAGGGCCGACCAGGCGATCATCGCGAGCCCGAGGCACAGCATCGGCAGAGACAGGACCTGGCCCATGCTCAGCCCGAACTCGCCCAGGCTGACGACATGGCCGAAGGGTGGATACTCGGCGAGGAATTGCGCGTCGGCCTCGCGGTAGTTTTCGACGAAAATCCGCGCCGCGCCATAGCCCGCGAAAAACACGCCCGCGATCAGGCCCGGGCGTTTGAGCCCGCCGCGCGCGGCTAGGATCAGAAGAACCACGGTCAGGACCAGCCCCTCGAGCGCCGCTTCATAGAGCTGCGACGGGTGGCGGGCGCAGAGGATCTGACCGGCCTGCTCCACCAGGCCCTCGGGGCCCGGGCAGTTTTGTGCGTCTAGCCCCGGAAAGATCACCGCCCAAGCGACATCGGAGGGCCGCCCCCAAAGCTCGGCATTGATGAAATTGGCCAACCGGCCCAGCCCGATGCCCACCGGCGTGGCGATGGCCAAGGCGTCGGCAAAGCTCAGCGCCGGGATTTGGTGTCGGCGCGCAAAGATCAACGCGGCCACCACCACGCCCAAAAGGCCGCCATGGAAGGCCATCCCGCCCTGGTCTATGCGGATGATCTGGCCCGGGTTTTCGAGGTAAAACTGCGGCTGATAAAACAGCACGAAGCCCAGCCGCCCGCCGAGTATGATGCCCAGGATCGCCCAGGTCAGAAAGAGGTCGATCTGCTCTTCGCTGGCAGGCGCGGTGTTGTGGGGCCAGAGCGCGGGGCGGCGCAAGTGGCGCAGCAAAAGACGCCAGCCGATGAGGATCCCCGCCAAATAGGCCAGCGCGTACCAGCGCAGGGCAAGCTCGATCCCGAAAACCGTGAATGAGATCAGATCGGGCGAAATATCCGGGAAATTCAGCGCGGCCTGCATGCATCCTCCCTCGCGCAATGACTGAGGCTATGGGAGGGGCCTGCGGCGAAGTCAACCTTGATGGAGCCCGGCAGAGGGGCCATATCTGGGATGTGAAAAGGAGAGCGTGATGGATAGCCGTAACCGGATCATGGAAGATATCTCGCAACTGATGACCAATGCGATGGGCGTGGCTCAGGGGGCGCGCGAAGAGGCGGAGACGGCGATGAAGTCGGTCGTGGACCGCTGGCTGGCCGACCGAGATTTCGTCACGCGCGAAGAGTTCGACGCGGTGCGCGCGATGGCTCAAAAGGCGCGTGAGGAAAACGAAGCGCTCAAGGCGCGGCTCGATGCTCTGGAAGCGACGCCGAAAAAGACGCGTAAGAGCTGAGGCCTTTGGGCTGGGTTTGAGACCAAAGCGCTGGATGACAGCGCCTAGTTGGATGTCGGGGTCCGTCTAGCCGGAAAAACCGCGAAATCGTTAACGGGTTATGCCCCTTGATGGCCCGGGTGTAGTTCTTCCTTTACCAATCGGAAAATCTCCTGTGGATCGCTTGCAGTCTTCTGTGGGCGGTTAACCCCTGGGCAGAAGATTTCGCTTTACTCTGCCCGACAGAACCCGCACCATATTTTGTGTAGGCCGGCGCAATGTACGTCGATCAGTAGTAAAGACACCCAGCCATTGCGGGCTTGGACCAACCTGCCCCAAGCGTCGCGTAGGCTGCCAAACAAAAGGCCTGGGCAATGTCATCTTCCGAGCAGTATTTCGACACCGATGAGCTTCACCCGATCGACATCGTGGAGACGCTCGCCACCCATCACGATTGGGATTTCGACCGGATCGCGGATGATCAGATCGCCATGGCGATCGAGGGTCAGTGGCGCACTTATTCCGTCACGCTGGCCTGGTCGGGCTATGACGAGACGCTGCGCATGATCTGCACCTTCGAGATGGAGCCGCCCGAGGGCGCGATGCCCGCGCTTTATGAGACGCTGAACCTGACCAATGACAAATGCTGGGCCGGGGCGTTCAGCTACTGGCATGAGCAAAAGCTGATGGTCTATCGCTATGGCTTGGTCCTCGCCGGGGAGCAGCTTGCAAGCCCCGAGCAGATCGCCTGCATGGTCGAGACGGCGGTACTGGCCTCTGAGCGTTATTATCCCGCCTTCCAGCTCGCCTGCTGGGGCAACACGACGCCCCGGGACGCGATGAATGTGGCCATCTCGGAAGGGTATGGACGCGCCTGAGCGTCTTGAGCACGCCGTCGAGATGGATATCACCCAGATAAACGATCGCGGCCTGGTGATGCTGGGCTGCGGGAAGATGGGCTCGGCGATGCTGGCAGGGTGGTTGTCGAACGGGGTCGATCCCCGGGCGGTGACCATCCTGGAGCCAAAGCCGTCGATTTGGCTCGCGGATCAGGGTGTGCGCCTGAACGAAGATCTGCCGACCTATCCGGCTTGCCTCGTTTTGGCGGTCAAGCCGCAGATGATGGGCGCGGCCCTTCCGGGTCTGGCCGAATATGCCGGCAGTCCCACGCTGATCCTCTCGGTCGCGGCGGGCACCTCCATCGCCAGCTTCGAAGAGGTGTTCACCACCGACAGCCCGATCATCCGCGCCATGCCCAACACGCCTGCGGCCATCGGCCAAGGTGTCACCGCGATTGTCGGCAACGCGACCGCCGAGGCTGAGCATCTGGCTCTGGCCGAAACGCTCTTGGGCGCGGTGGGGCAGGTCGTGCGGCTGAGCGATGAGGCGCAGATGGACGCGGTCACGGGCCTGTCTGGTTCGGGGCCCGCTTACGTCTTTCACATGATCGAATGCATGACTGAGGCAGGCGTCGCCGAAGGCCTCGATGCAGACCTGGCGCTGAGCCTAGCGCGCGCCACGGTGGCGGGGGCGGGCGCCTTGGCGCTTGCCGATGAGGAAAGCCCGGCCGAGCTGCGCGTTAATGTCACCTCTCCCGGGGGCACGACCCAGGCGGGCCTTGAAGTTCTGATGCACGGTGAGACGGGCCTCGGCCCGCTGATGCGCCAGACCATCGCCGCCGCCGCCGCCCGGTCCAGGGCGCTCAAATCCGGTGGCGCATGATCTCCTTTGACGACTTCCTCGCCGTCGACATGCGCGTGGGAACTGTCACTCGCGCTGAACCCTTCCCTGAGGCGCGCCAGCCCGCGATCAAGCTCTGGGTGGATTTCGGACCTGAGATTGGCGAGAAGAAATCCTCGGCCCAGATCACTGCGCATTACACGCCCGACGGCCTGACAGGCAGGCAAGTGGTGGCCGTGGTCAATTTCCCGCCGCGCCAGATCGGGCCGTTCATGTCCGAGATCTTGGTGCTGGGCTTGGCCGATGCCGAAGGCGGGATCGTGCTTCTGGCGCCTGACCGGCCGATAGAGAATGGAGAGCGGGTGCAATGAAGCTGCTGATCTCGAGGGACCTGCCGCAGCGCAATCTGGATCTTGCTGCCGCGCGGTTCGAGATGACCTTGCGCGATGTGGACGCGCCGATGACGCGCGCGGAATGCCAGGCGGCGCTAAGCGATTACGACATCGTTCTGCCGACGCTGGGCGATGCCTTCGGTGCCGAGACGTTTGAAGGGCTGGGCGAGGGGCTGGCGGATGTGCGCTGCAAGCTCCTGGCCAATTTCGGCGTGGGCTATAACCATATCCACGTCCCTTCAGCCCAGGCCGCAGGCATCGCGGTCACCAACACGCCGGGCGCGGTGACGGATGCGACCGCCGATATCGCGATGACGCTGATCCTGATGACCGCGCGCCGCGCGGGGGAGGGGGAACGGATGCTGCGCGCGGGCAAGTGGACCGGCTGGGCGCCGACGCAGATGCTGGGCCTGCATGTCTCGGGCCGGACGGTGGCGATCATCGGTATGGGTCGCATCGGTCAAGCGATCGCGCGCCGCTGCCACTTCGGCTTCGGCTGTGAGATCGTCTATGCTAGCCGTAGCGAAAAGGCCCTGAACTTCCCCGCCCGCGCGCTTGATCTCGAAACCGCCCTGTCCGTCGCCGATATCGCGGTCCTGGCCGTGCCCGCAACGCCTGAGACGCATCACATGATCGATGCCAAGGCCCTGGCGGCGATGCAGCCCCACGCGCTGCTCGTGAATATCGCGCGCGGCGATGTCGTCGATGAGGCCGCGTTGATCGCAGCCCTTGAGGCGCGCCAAATCGCCGGGGCGGGTCTCGATGTCTATGAGTTCGAGCCTAGAGTACCTGCCGCACTGATGGGGATGGAGCATGTCACGCTGCTGCCGCATCTGGGCACGGCCGCGCTCGAAGTCCGCGAGGCGATGGGCAAGATGGCGCTCGACAACGCACTGGCGCACCTGGAGGGCAGGGCGCTGCCCAACCCGGTTTAGGCCCGGATTCGGTCCGGATTAGGCGTCTTCCATCGCCTCCCGCCAATGGCGGCGGCAAAGCGAGATATAGCGATCATTGCCGCCCACCTCGATTTGCGCCCCCTCACGCAAAGCTTGGCCGTTTTCATCGACGCGGATCACCATCGTGGCCTTCTTGCCGCAGTGACAGATTGTGCGGACCTCCCGCATTTCATCGGCAAGCGCCAGAAGCGCGGCCGATCCGGGGAACAGCTCACCGCGAAAATCCACCCTGAGCCCGTAACACATCACCGGCACACCCAGATCATCGACCGCTCGGGCCAATTGCCAAACCTGATCGCGGGTCATCCACTGGGACTCGTCCACCAAAACACATGCGCAGGGCCCCTGCGTGAGCCTTTGGCGAAGCTTTTCGAACAGATCGTCGGACTGCGTATAGGTGTCAGCTTCCTGGGAAATGCCGATCCGACTTGAGATCTTTCCCTGACCGCCGCGATTGTCGAAATCGGCGGTCAGCAAATAGGTCTGCATCCCGCGTTCATTGTAATTGTAGGAGGCCTGCAAAAGCAGGGTCGACTTCCCGGCATTCATCGTGGAAAAGTGAAAATATAGCTTAGCCATAGCTCTGGTCTGACCGAGCTTGCCAGGCAGTTCAAGCGCCCGCCGACGCCAGAATGGCCGATTGCGGGACCGCGGTGCCGAGGGGATCTCTCAGGGATGGTGGCGCGGTTGCTGAGCGGGAGGATCGACGCGCGGTTGGGGCCGCAAACGCCGATCCCGAATGACACCACTGGGGGACAGTGGTGCCTCGCCTCCGCCTTTTAAGGCGGCGGCCCCCCACACGCCTACGGCCCGAGATCAGCAGGCCGTCACTCACTACGCGCCCCGGAGAGGCCCCGGGACAGGTGAATAATGGGATGACAACGGGCTTTCCTTTATGGGAAAACCCCGGGCAGCTTCCCCAAGACACCCCCGCGTGGGGCAGGAGAACGACGTGACAAGCAAAGCTGGCAGCTACCTGAAAAAGCACACCGAGGCCCTGATCAAAGATGTGGGATTTGCGGCGGCTTGTGAGGTGACGGGAAAGTCCAAAGCGACCCTTGGGCGATATTTCTCCGATGCGCCCGAACATGCCGACCGGTTCATGCCGGTCGATGCGGTCGCCGCCCTGGAAAGTGCGGCGCGCTTTCCCCATGTCACCACGGCCCTGGCCGAGCTTAACGGGATCACGCTGAGCTATGATGACCCGCAGCGGAACACGGCTGAGACGGTCGAGGGCGGGGTCAACGCCGATGTCGTGGCGCTCAGCCAACGCTTTGCGATGCTGATGGCTGAATATCACCAATCCATCGAAGACGGTGTGATCACGATCAATGAGGCCAAGCGGCTGTTGCGAGAGACGCTCGAGATCCAGCGCGTTTTGCTCGAGATGAAAATGCATCTGGAGGATGAAACCGCCACCGGATAAACCGGCTCAGGGCGGCCCGAGATGGGTCGCCTGCCGGGAACGTGCGGGATGCGCGCGACAGGGGGCAGTATGGGCCAAAAATCAAGCGCACAGGCGGGGCAAATTCGTCTCGCGAATGCAAAGGGCGTTCTTTACGGTCGGCCGGTGCGCTTTGGCTATGATTCCGGGACCGGTCTTTATTGGGCCGAAAGCGATGGCCTACGGCACTATTTCGGCAATTTCCCGCGCGGCACCTTTCTTTATAAAAATGGTCTGAAGGCGCGGGGCGTTGAGCTCTTTCGCTCCTATCTGATGCACAATATCGCATTTGAGCCGGGCGATATCGTCATTGATTGCGGCGCCAATTACGCCGATCTCTGGCTGGAATTGCGCGCGCATATCGCGCCGGAGAACTACATCACCTTTGAGCCCGGGCGCGATGAATTCGCGTCGATTGTCAAAAACGCCCCGCAGGCGCGGAACAACAATCGTGGTCTGGGCGACAAAACCGATACGTTGAAATTCTACGTCAATGAGCATGACGCGGATTCAAGTCTGATCGAGCCTGGCCATTTCACTGAAATTCGGGAAGTCGAAGTCGTGACCCTCACCTCGTATATCCAGGCTGAGGGTATTTCCGCGGTGAAAGTGCTCAAGTTGGAGGCCGAAGGCTTTGAGCCGGAGATCCTGACCGGCGCCGCGGATATCTTGCCGCTTGTTTCCTATATCGCCATTGATGGCGGACGGGAGCGGGGCATCGCCCGGGAGGAGACGTTTTCTCGCCAAACGAATTTCCTGTTGTCATTTGGATTCGAGATGGTCGATGTCAGTTTCAAATGGGGTCGCGCGCTATTTGCCAATCGGGCGCTGCTGGAAGGACCCGACGCCTAAGCCGCCCGGCGGAGCAGCACAGAGCCAACCGAATACCCTGCTCCAAATGAACAGATCAGCCCGTGATCGCCGTCTTTCATGTCATCGGAGTTTTGCGCGAACGCGATAATTGACCCGGCCGAGGACGTATTGGCGTAGTCTTGCAGAATATTGGGCTGTTCTTCGCGGCTCGGCTCTCGGCCCAAGACCTTTTTGCCGATATAATCGTTCATCGTTTTATTCGCCTGATGCAGCCAAAGGCGTTTGAGGTTGCTGGCCTGGACGTTTTCGGCCGCCATGTGATCGGCGATATGCCGACTGACGAGGGGAAGGACTTCTTTGAAAACCTTGCGCCCGTTTTGCATGAATTGCATATCGCGGCGGTCTTCCATTTGTCCTTTGCGCGTGCGGCGCAGAAAGCCGTTATTGTTCCGGATATTGTTTGAGAATTGCGTTGCGCAGCGCGTGGAAAGGATATCGAAACGGGCACCTTTCGCGTCTTCCGCACGTTCCAGAACGGTCGCCGTACAAACATCGCCGAAAATAAAATGGCAATCCCGGTCACGCCATTCCAAATGGGCCGAGCAAATCTCAGGGTTCACAACGATGGCCTTTTTGACCGAGCCCGAACGGATCATGTCGGCGGCCGCCTGAAGCCCGAAGGTTGCCGAAGAACAGGCCACATTCATGTCAAAGGCAAAGCCGCCCGCCCCCAAAAGCGCTTGGATCTCCACCGCGATTGCCGGGTAGGCGCGCTCATGATTGGAGGCCGCGCAGATCACGAGGTCGATCTCACCCGCCTCAAGCCCCGCTTGACCCAGCGCTTGGCCGCAGGCGTCCATCGCCATCTCTGCCATCTGGCTGGGCTCAGTATCGTCACGCGCGCGCAGCCAGGGATGCATCACATCGGGGTCGAGGATCCCGCCTTTGTCGAGGACATAGCGCTGTTCGATGCCTGAGGCCTGGAGGATGAAGTCGGTTGAGGAATAGGCCTTGGCGGTGACGTTCCCCGCCGCGATCTCGTCCGCATGGCGCGTGTTGTAGCGGTCGACATAGGCGTTGAACGCCGCGACCAGTTCGTCATTCGTGATCGTCTCACTGGGCGTGAACACACCTGATCCGGTGATCGCGGGGCTTGTCATGTCTCTCTCCCAATCCTTGCGCGACCATGGCCAGAGGCATTTGCCGGGGTCAAGCACTTGGCGGCGGATCGGCCGGAGAGGCCAAGCTATTTGCCCATTCCTCAAGGAACCGCGTCCCCCTTCGCGCGTCGAGCAAATTGTGGCGAAAAAATGTTTGAACCGTGTCCGGGGCTGGTTCGACAGACTGTTACCAAGGCGTCAACAACGGCGCGCATTTAACCAGGATTGGAAAAATTTAATGTCTGTTCGTATTTCTTCCCGCTTTCTCCGCCCGCTGCTCATCGCGATGGGTTTGACCCTGTCTGCCGGCGCTGCCTCGGCGCTTGACATCACCTGCTGCGGCACGGGCGGCGACGGGCCGGGCTTCGGTGGCCCGACCGATTTCGCCCCCACCCCTGATCTTGGCGATGGGCCTGGCTTCGGCGGACCCGATGATCTGGCACCCCCGTCGGGTGGTGGCGGTGGCGGCACCGGCCCGGGCGACTTCGCCGGTGGTGGCGACGGCGACGGCAACCCTTGGCCGAACGGATCCGGTCAGAACGGTGGCAATGGCCTGATCAACACGCCCCAGCAAGCCGCCGCGACCTGCGGTCAGCTGGGAGGAAGCCGCCTTATCGTCCGCCGCACAGCCTTCAGCTGCCAGGACGACAATGGCCGTGAGCTGGCGCAACTGCGCTAAGCGAGACGCGCATCCGGGCAAACATCCCCCGTTCATCCGGATGCGTTCCACCACCTCGCGTCATCTGACGCGGGGTGGTATTTTGAATAAAGCATTGAAATTTCATATAAATAAATTGGATCGCTCCGCTTCGGCGGGGCGGTCTTTCATATTTCTGGAAAATTCTTTGAACCCTCTCTCGCGTGGCTGCGACCCATGCCCAGACCGCCACTTCGGCGGGATCGATACCAAAGGAATAGAGTTTATGAACGCTTCGAAATCCATCGCTCTCGCCCTCGTTGCCACGCTTAGCCTGGTTGCCTCGGCTGACCTTGCCTCGGCCCGCGCAGTCGTCAGCGGCCCGGCGCCGAGCGCACCCAGCGCCGAAGCCGTGGAAGAGGGTGATGGCATTCAGCAAGCCCGTCAGCGCGCCTGTGAGAGCCAAGGCGGCAGCCACGCCTCCGGCTCGCGTTGCCTGGACAGGAACGGCAATTCGATCGACCGCTGAACGCTAGTGTTGTGGCGCGGGGGCTTTGACTTCCGCGCTGCGCAGCCAGGCCATGACGGCGGGGCGCACCGATTGCTCGCCGCTGTTGCGCGCCGCATTGATGATCCGTCGCGCCTCGCCCAAATCGGTCTTGCGCAGCAGGGTTTTGACCGGCCCGATGGAGGCCGGGCGCATCGACAGGGTGCGCAGGCCCATAGCGGCGAAACACATCGCCTCGACCGGGCGGCCCGCATCCTCCCCACAAAAGCTCAGCGGCGTATCGCTATCTGCGCAGCGATGCACGATCTGCTCCAGGAAGGTCAGAAACGACACGTTGAGCGTGTCATAGCGCCTGCGGACCAGCTCATTCTCGCGGTCGGCGGCGAAGAAAAATTGTTTGAGATCATTGCCACCGATTGAGATGAAATCGGCCATCTCAAAGAAATGCCGTGGCGCGAAGGCGAGGCTCGGCGTCTCCAGCATCGCCCCCACTTCCACCGCTTCAGGCAGGACATGGCCAAGCGCGGCCTCGCGGTCGAGCTCGCGCATGAGGTGCTCGCGCGATTTCCGAAACTCTTCGAACTGCGCGATGAAGGGGAACATCACCGTCAGCTTGCGGCCTTTGGCGCCTCGGATCAGCGCCTGCAACTGCATGCGCATCACGCCGGGCTTGTCGAGGCCCACCCGGATCGCGCGCCACCCTAGGGCGGGATTGGGTTCATCGACAGTTTTCATATAGGGCAGGACCTTGTCCGAGCCGATATCGAGGGTGCGGAAGGTCAGACGCTTGTCGCCCGCGGCATCCATCACCCGCTCATAAAGCGCGGCAAGTTCGGCGCGTTTGGGCATGGAGTTGCGGGTCAGAAACTGAAGCTCGGTCCGAAACAGGCCCACACCCTCGGCGCCCGAACTGGGCAGAGACGGAAGCTCTGCGATCAGACCGGCATTCATATGGAGCGCAATGGTCACGCCGTCGCGCGTCTCGGCGGGCTTGTCACGGATCGAGGCATAGCGCTCCTGCGCCGCGGCCTCCATGGCGAGCTTGTCTCGGAAGGCCTTGGCGACACTTTCCTCTGGCCGCAAATGCACGATGGCCTGATCGGCATCGACCAGGATCGCATCGCCATTGAGCGCCTCGGTCGTGATCCGCCCGGCCT
This sequence comes from Pseudomonadota bacterium, assembly GCA_038530555.1. GTDB lineage: Bacteria > Pseudomonadota > Alphaproteobacteria > Rhodobacterales > Rhodobacteraceae > HKCCE3408. The sequence goes on from JBCBCN010000008.1 coordinate 84,183, forward strand.
GGATCACCAGGGGGATCGCCAGGGCACGGGCCACAATCGCAGCATGGGAGCCTACGGAGCCTTCTTCGAGGACGATGCCACTCAGCTTGCGGCCATATTCCAAAAGATCGCCGGGCCCGATATTGCGCGCCACCAAGATGGGCGCGTCCGGCAGGTCTTGGGCGTTCTGCCGCCCCTGGCCCGTCAGTAGGCGCAGCAGGCGGTTCGACAGATCATCGAGGTCTTGCAACCGCTCCCTCAAATAGGGGTCCGGCGCGCGTTCCAGGCGGGCGCGGGCGGCGGTTTGCTCCTTTTCTACTGCCGCCTCAGCCGACAGGCCTAGGGCGATGTCCTCCTCCATGCGCCGCATCCAGCCCTTGGAATTGGCGAACATCCGATAGGCTTCCAGCACCTCGACCTGCTCACCCCCGGTCGAGGCCGCATCGCTCAGCATCTCATCGACCGAGATCCGCAGGGCATCGACCGCGTCGCGCAACCGGCTCAGTTCGGCATCGGGGTCATCGGCCACGGGCTTGGTGACGACGACGCGCGGCTCATGCAGATACACCTGGCCCATGGCGGAGCCTTCCTGGCCCTGGACGCCGCGCAGCATGAGCTGTCCGGTATGCGGCGCGCTCAGCGCATCGCCTTCGCCTATGAAAGCGCCGAGCTCGGCCATCTCGGCCAGGACCATCGCGACGACTTCGAGCGCATAGACCTCATCATCGGTGAAGGCGCGGGCCTCTTTGGACTGCACCACCAAGACGCCGAGCTTTTGGCCCAGGCGCTGGATCGGCACACCGATGAAGGACGAGAACTTCTCTTCACCCGTTTCGGGCATGAAGCGGAACCCAGGGGCGGAGGGGGCGTCGGGCGTGTTGATCATCCGCGCGCGCGCCGCGACCCGGCCCACCAGGCCCTCGCCCAAGCGCATCCGCGTCACATGCACCGCCTCCTGCGCCAGGCCCTGCGTCGCGCACAGCTCAAGCGTGTCGGCATCGCGCAGCAAGTAGATCGAGCACACTTCCGTGCCCATCGAATCCGAGATCAGCCGCACGATCCGGTCGAGCCGCTCCTGTCCCGCCCCGGCCTCGGCCAGGCTTTCCTGCAAGCGCGACAGCAGCTTACGGCTTTCGGATCGAGGTGTGGTCTGCATGCGTCGCGCTGCCCGCCCGTCAGCAAAGTGTCGGGGCAAATGCGCACCCGCGACCGAGCTTAGCGGATTGCATCAGGCGAGCGAAGCGCTCAATCGGCTTATCCACAAAAGGCCTGAGCACGCTGCCCTAATGTTGTCGCCGGAAATATTGACACATTGGGGCCACCGGCGCATATCCACCCTTGGGAGCGGGGCAAGTCCGAGGTATATCATGGACCTTGCCTTTCAAAGATTTCGCCGCGCCATCCGGGTCTGGATGGCTGTCTCTTTCGCAATTTTCCCGGCCGCGGGCGCCTCTCAGGGCGTGCAGATTAGCGGTGAAAACGCGGGCGTTCCGGCGGAGAATGATTTCGTCGACGACCTGCCAACCTTGATGCTCCGCAGCCCGTCCTTCCTTTTGACCGAACGCTCGCGCCTGACTTTTACGGAGGTCGCGGCGGAAAGCGGCAACAACAACTCACTGATCATCGCTGGTCTCGGCGCGCTTGGCGAAGATCGCGATTTCGGTCTGATTAGCCGCCGTTTGTTTGCTGGAGATCGTCAGCGTCTCGTCGGGATTTTTCCGGCCGGATCGCTCGATACTTTGTTGCTGTTCGACAGCAACGAGGGCGACCGCGCGCGGCCTGGGATGCGCAACTTCGCGGTTTTCATGGATGCCCAAGCCGGCAGCGACGTCACCAGCTTTTACCTCGCCTATGACGACACCTTGGGCGATGATGGAGATTATGACGACTATGTCATACGCGTGGATGTCGAGCCCTTGAACTGAGGCCGCCGATCCACAAGCCGTTGATCAAGCGGCCTTTTCCAACCCGAACGCGTCGTGGAGCGATTGCACGGCCAGCTCCATATATTTGCGGTCAATGAGCACGCTCACCTTGATCTCAGAGGTGGTGATGACGCGGATATTGATGCCCTCGTCGCGCAGGGTCGAGAACATCTTGGCGGCGACACCAGCATGGGAGCGCATGCCGATCCCAACGATAGACACCTTGCAGACGGCTTTGTCGGCGATCAGCTCATGGAAGTTAATCTCGCCCTTTTCCTTGGCCTTGGCCATCGCATCCTCGGCCCGGGAGACCTGATCGATCGGGCAGGAAAAGGTCATGTCCGTGCGGCCCTCTTCCGAGATGTTTTGCACGATCATGTCGACATTCACCCCGGCCTCGGCCAGGGGCCCGAAGATCGCGGCGGCGATGCCTGGCCGGTCCGCGACCGACACCAGCGTCATCTTCGCCTCGTCCCGGGAATAGGCCACACCGGCCACGGCGTTCTTTTCCACGATATCCTCCTCGTCGCACACGATCGTGCCCGCGCTCTCGTCATTGTCCTCGAAACTCGACAGAACCCGCAAGCGCACCTTAAAGCGCATCGCCAATTCGACCGAACGGGTCTGCAACACCTTGGCGCCCAGCGAGGCAAGCTCCAGCATCTCTTCGAAGGCGATCTTGTCCAGCTTGCGCGCGTTCGATGCGATGCGCGGATCGGTGGTGTAGACACCGTCAACATCGGTGTAGATGTCGCAACGCTCGGCCTGAAAGGCGGCGGCAAAGGCCACCGCCGTCGTGTCCGACCCGCCCCGGCCCAGGGTCGTGATCCGCCCCTCCGGGCTGAGGCCCTGAAAACCAGCCACCACCGCAACCCTCATGCCATCGGCGAATTTCGCCAGGATGTTGTCTGTGGGAATATCCTCGATCCGGGCGGCGGCATGGGCCGAATTGGTCAACAGCGGCACTTGCCAGCCCTGCCAGGAGCGGGCGGGCACCTCCATTTGCTGCAGCGTAAGCGCCATCAGCCCGGCGGTGACATTCTCACCCGACGAGACCACGGCGTCATATTCGCGGGCATCATAAAGCGGCGCGGTTTGGCTGACGAAATCGACCAGTTTGTTGGTCTCACCGGCCATGGCCGAGACAATGACGATCACGTCATAACCATTTGCGACCTCGCGCCCGACCCGCTTGGCGGCGCGGCGAATACGGTCCAGGCTGGCCACGGATGTGCCGCCGAATTTCATCACTAGTATCGGCATTGTATCCTTGCCGCGCCCTCGATTGCATCGCGCGCCTGTTAGGCCCAGAGCAGGGGGAGCGCAAGTGGACGCGCCCGCGCAGCTGCGCCAAGTCTGACGCGGTGGTCATGGGAAGACAGGAGGGACGTTGCGATGCTGAGTTTTTCGAAGGCCGATTTGGAGGCGGCGGCGGCCTGCGTCTACGAACAGATGCCGCCGACCGCGCAATATGCCTGGCCCCAGTTGGCGGCGCGGACGGGCGCTGAGGTCTGGGTCAAGCATGAAAACCACACGCCCACCGGCGCTTTTAAGCTGCGCGGGGCGATCACGTTTATGGACTGGCTGACGCGCAGCCATCCGGAGATCCGCGGGATCTGCACTGCGACGCGCGGCAATCACGGTCAGGGACAGGCCCGCTCCGCGCGCCGGGCAGGGCTGAGCGCCAAGATTTATGTCCCCCATGGAAACTCGGTCGAAAAGAACGTGGCCATGCGGGCCTTCGGCGGGGAAGTCATTGAATTTGGACAGGATTTTGATGAGGCCCGGCTGGAGGCTTACCGCGTGGCCAAGGCCGAAGGCCTGATGATCGTGCCGCCCTTTCATCCCGAATTGGTGCGCGGCGTGGCGACCTACGGCCTTGAGCTGTTCACCGCGGTGCCCGATCTCGACACGGTCTATGTGCCCATCGGCTGCGGCTCCGGCATCTGCGGCACGATCCTGGCGCGCGATGCGCTGGGCGCCACGGCTGAGGTCGTCGGCGTCGTTTCGGACGCTGCACAGACGGCCAAACTGTCGGTCGAAGCCGGTCGCCTGGTCGAAACGAACAGCGCGCGCACCTTCGCCGACGGCATGGCGGTGCGTGTTCCTGTGGCTGAAGCCTTTGAAATATATGCGCAAAAGGCTGCGCGGATAATCACGGTCAGCGATGCGGAAGTGGCCGAGGCCGTGCGCATCTATTTCCGGGATATCCACAACGTGGCCGAAGGGGCAGGCGCCGCGCCCTTGGCCGGTCTGATGCAGGAGCGTGAGCGGATGCGCGGCAAAAAGGTCGGCGTCATTCTTTGCGGTGGAAACATCGACACCGATTGGTTCGCGCAGGTCCTGGCCGGCGGCGTCCCGACGGCGTGATCACTCCACGGTGACGGATTTCGCGAGGTTGCGCGGTTGATCCACATCCGTGCCCTTATGCAGCGCGGTGTGATAGGCAATGAGCTGCGCCGGGATCGCGTAGAGGATCGGCGCAAAGATCGGATCGATTGCGGGCAGGATGGTGGTGTTCCAGACCCCCTCGGACGCCTCCCCGGCGCCTTCCGCATCGGTCAAAAGCCAGATCTTGCCGTCGCGCGCCATCACCTCCTGCATGTTGGAGATGGTCTTATCGAACAGCGCGTCCTTCGGTGCTATCACCAGGATATACACATCTTTATCCACAAGCGCGATGGGACCGTGTTTCAGCTCACCGGACGCGTAACCTTCGGCGTGTATATAGCTGATTTCCTTTAGTTTAAGCGCGCCTTCTAAGGCGAGCGGGAACATCGCACCACGCCCGAGAAACAGGACCGTTTGGGCCTGGGACAGAGCGCCGGTATCGTCACGGATCGCATCCTCTAGAGCCAGCGCTTGATTGATCAAAGCGGGCAGGCGGCCCAGCGAGGAACGCAACTCCTCAGCCCGGCCCGCATCTATGGCGCCGCGTTGCTCTGCGGCCAAGATCGCCAGATGCGCCAGCACGCCAAGCTGACAGACAAAGGCCTTGGTCGAGGCTACGCCGACCTCTGTGCCGGCATAGATCGGCAGGGCCAGATCGCTTTCGCGCGCGATGGAGCTTTCGGCGACATTTACGATGGAAATGATCTTTCCGGCCTTGTCGCGTGCATAGCGCAGGGCGGCCAAAGTGTCGGCGGTCTCGCCCGATTGCGAGACGAAGATCGCGGTCGAGCGTTCGGACATCGGCGGCGCACGGTAGCGGAACTCGCTGGCGATATCGACGTCGCAGGGCAGTCCGGCGAGCTGTTCGAACCAGTATTTCGCGACCAGACAGGCATAATGCGCCGTGCCGCAGGCCACCAGGATCAGTCGGTCGGGCGTGCGAAAGTCCGGCAGCTCCGCCTCCGGAGCGGCCCCGATCTGCGTCAGGCAATCGGCCAGAACGACCGGCTGCTCGAAGATCTCCTTGGCCATGAAATGGCGGTGACCGGCCTTGTCGATCATCGCGGCTTGCGCGCTCAGCTCGCGCATCTCGCGATTGGCGCGCTGACCGTCGGCGTTGAAAATTTCGGCGCCTGCCCGGGTCACGAAGGCATAATCGCCCTCCTCGAGATAGGTCACGCGGTGGGTCATCGGCCCCAAAGCCAAAGCGTCTGAGCCGATGAACATCTCGCCATCGCCGTGCCCGATGGCAAGCGGGGAGCCCTTGCGCGCCGCCACGATCAAATCGTCCTCGCCGTCGAACAAAAAGGCCAGCGCGAAAGCGCCTTCCAGCACCTTGAGCGTGGCCACGGCGGCCTCGCGCGGGCTCAGGCCCTGGCTCAGATGATAGGCGCAAAGGGCTGCGACCGTCTCGGTGTCGGTGTCGCTTTCAAACACGGCATCGGGGATCAAACCCCGGATTTGTCGATAGTTTTCGATGATGCCATTATGAACAACTGCGACCGGCCCCGTTTTGTGCGGATGCGCGTTGCGTGTCGACGGCGCGCCATGGGTGGCCCATCGCGTGTGCCCAATCCCGGATTTTCCGGCGAGCGGCTCATGGACCAGCAGATCGGCCAGATTGACCAGTTTGCCCACCGCGCGACGGCGGTCGAGCGTGCCGTCCTGCACCGTCGCGATCCCGGCGGAATCGTAGCCGCGATATTCCAGACGCCGCAGCGCTTCGACCATCTGCGGGGCCACCTCATTCTGGCCCAGAATGCCAATGATGCCGCACATAGCCTATTGATTTCCCTTCGCTTTGCGCGCCCTCAGATGCGCCATCAGGCGACGCCCCAGGCCCGATTTATTGACTTGATGCGAACGACCCAATGCCAGATCGCCTTCCGGCACATCTTTTGTGATCACAGAGCCTGACCCCGTGACCGCCCCGTCGCCGACGCTTACAGGCGCGACCAGCATCGTGTTGGAACCGATAAACGCCTCCGCGCCAATCTCCGTGCGGTGCTTGAACACGCCGTCGTAATTGCAGGTGATCGTGCCCGCACCTAGATTGCTGCGCGGCCCGATACTTGCGTCGCCAACATAGCTCAGATGGTTGACCTTCGCGCCCTGAGCTATCTCGGCATTTTTGACCTCGACGAAGTTGCCGATGCGCACATCCTCGGCCAGCTCGGCACCTGGGCGCAGCCGCGCATAGGGCCCAACGCTCGCGCCCGCGGAGACATGGGCCCCTTCGAGATGCGAGAATGCCCGGATCACGGCGCCGCTTTCGACTGTCACACCGGGGCCAATGACCACATAGGGCTCGACCCTGGCGCCGCGCCCAATCGCGGCATCGAAGGCGCAGAAGAGGGTGTCAGACGCCTCGAGAAGGACGCCTGCATCGATGAGATTGGCGCGTTGGCGCGCTTGAAACGCGGCCTCGGCCGTTGCAAGCTCTTGCAGCGTGTTGATGCCCAAAAACTCCCGCTCGGATCCACGGACTGCACCGACCGTCAGGCCGCGTTTGCGGGCGAGCGCCGCAATATCTGTCAGGTAGTATTCTCCCGCTGCGTTCTTGTTATCCACAGCGCCAACGAGCTCAAAGAGTGTCGAAGCGGGGGCGGATAAAACACCACTATTGCAGAGTGTTACAGAAAGTTCCTCAGACGTTGCGTCTGCGGCTTCCACAATCTTATCCACTGAATCAGCGGACGCGATAACCCGGCCATAGCGCCCGGGATCAGCGGCTTCGAACGCCAGGAGCGTCAACTCATGATCCGGCGTCAGGGCCGCTCGATAGGTGTCCTCGAAAACCAGCGGCGTATCGCCATAAATGACAATAACCTGGCCCGCGAAGTCCTGCAAAGCGGCCTCGGCCGCTTGCACGGCATTGGCGGTGCCGATCTGTTCGGCCTGGTGGGCGAGGACCGTCTCCGGGTGAAAGGCCTGGGCCGCCGCACCCACAGCATCCGCGCCAAAGCCCGTCACCACAACCAGACGGGCGGGATCGAGCGCGAGAGCCGTCTTCATCACATGATGCAGCATCGGCGCGCCCCCGAGCTGGTGGAGCACCTTGGGCAAATCGCTGTCCATCCGGCTGCCGCGCCCGCCGGCGAGAACAACCACCGCTATCTCAGAACCGCCTGAGGTCATGGGAGTTACACTGCTCGTTGCCTTTTCTCTTGCGTCCGTCTTTGACCCATGCAACCCCCGCAAACAAGGCAGACGGCGGTAAATTTGCCTTTCTTCGGGTTTCAATCTTTGGCGAAAAGCCGCCGAAAGGGGCGTGATGCGCTGTGTTATTTTCGATCTCGACGGCACTCTCGCGGACACGTCCAGGGACTTGCTAGAGGCGGCGAACGCAACCTTCGATGAGCTTGGTTTTCCGGTGACGCTCGGGCCGGGTGACGCAGGGGTCGCCCTGCGCGGTGGGCGGGCCATGCTGACACTTGGGATGGCGCGGCTGGGCGCCGAGGAGGCCGTGGCACAAGACGTGATCGACCGCGGCTACCGGCTTTTGCTCGAGCATTATTCCGAAGCCATTTCCGTGCAAACGCGGTTCTATCCCGGCGCCATCGAGGCGGTGGAGCGGTGCCGGTCGCGCGGTGAGCGCGTCGCGATTTGTACCAATAAACCCGAGAGGTTAGCGGAAAAACTGATGGCGGATCTGGGCGCACGCGACCTGTTTGATGCGCTTTTGGGATCGGATAGCTTGCCGGTGCGCAAACCCGACCCGGTGCATCTGTTCGAAACGATAGACCGCGCCGGTGGCCAGCGGGACCGCGCGTGCCTGGTGGGCGACAGCGACACTGATCGTGATACGGCCCGGGCGGCTGGTGTGCCGTCGATCCTGGTTACCTTCGGGCCGAGCGGTGCGGATATGGCGGCGCTGGAACCCGAGGCTTTGCTGACCGACTATGCCGATCTAGATGCGGTGCTCGACCGAGTTTTGCCGATTGGCTGACATGCATTGACGATCGCGGGCGCGTGCCGCACTTCTTTGTCATGACCAAAATATTCACCGGATCTTTCACCCAGCAAGAGCCGATCCCAGAGGACGCGATCGAGGCTGCGGTCGAGGTCCTGCGCTCGGGCCGACTTCACCGCTATAATCTGATCGACGATGAATCGGGCCAAGTCTCTGATCTCGAAGTGGAATTCGCCACCTTCACCGGGGCGAAATACGCTCTGGCCGTAGCCTCGGGCGGCTATGCCATGGGCTGTGCCCTGCGTGCCTTGGGCGTCGGCCCTGGTGATCTGGTCCTCTCAAACGCCTTCACCCTGGCCCCCGTGCCTGGCGCGATCGACAGTGTTGGCGCCAGGCCGGTCCTGATTGACACCACAGAGGCCCTGACCATCGACCTGGACCACCTCCAGGCCCGAGCGAAAGACACCGGCGCAAAAGTCCTGCTGCTTAGTCATATGCGCGGTCATATCTGCGATATGGACCGGCTCATGGAAATTTGTGATCACATGGGCATCCAGGTGATCGAGGATTGCGCGCATACGATGGGCGGCGCCTGGCGCGATGTGCCCTCAGGGCGCCACGGGGTGATCGGGTGCTACTCGACACAGACCTACAAACACATCAATTCGGGTGAGGGCGGGCTTATCGTTTGCGACGATCCCGAGATCATGGCGCGGATGGTCGTATTGTCGGGATCCTACATGCTTTTCGGCAAACATGGCGCGGTTCCAAGCGCTGATGTGTTTGAAAAAGTCAAGCTTGAGACGCCCAATGTCTCAGGCCGCATGGACCATTTGCGCGCGGCCATCCTGCGGCCGCAGCTGCGCGACCTGCCTGCTCAGATCGCCCGGTGGAACGCGCTCTACCGCAGGCTCGAAGATGGTCTGCGTAACGTGCGCGGCCTGAAATTGATCGAGCGGGCCGCGGAAGAAAGCATCGTCGGAAGCTCGTTCCAGTTCCTTCTGCCCGGCTTCACGGCTGAGCAAATCACACATGTGATCACAAATTGCGCGGCACGGGGGGTGGAGCTGAAATGGTTCGGCGCAGCCGAGCCGGTCGCTTTCACCTCAAACTACACCTCCTGGCACTATGCCGATCCGCCGAAGCTGCCGCAGACCGACCACATCCTGGCCGGATTGATCGATATGCGCGTGCCGCTGACTTTTGGTGAGGCGGATTGCGCGCTGATCGCTGAGATCATCACTGAAGAAGTGATGGCCGCGGGTTAGCCGGGCTTTGACATTTGCTCCTCCGCCTCGTAGTTATTGAACAAGTGTTCAATTAATTCGCGCGGGCTTTGGCAGCGCGGATTCGGAGAGAACCGGAGGCGGGTATGTTCATGGCATCGATGCGATTTGACCTCGGCGAGGAGGTCGAAGCGATCCGCGATCTGGTCCATCGCTGGGCGCAGGAACGTGTGCGCCCGCAAGCAGGCGAGATCGACCAAAAAAATGCTTTTCCGCCTGAGCTTTGGCGCGAAATGGGTGAGCTTGGCCTTCTCGGGATTACCGTCGACGAAGAGTTCGGCGGCGCGGGCCTCGGATATCTGGCCCATACCGTCGCCGTCGAAGAGATCGGGCGCGCCTCTGCCAGCGTGTCGCTCAGCTATGGCGCGCATTCGAACCTTTGCGTCAACCAGATCCAGCTCAATGGCACGGCGGAGCAAAAGGCGACCTACCTCCCCAAACTGGTGTCGGGCGAGCATGTGGGCGCCTTGGCCATGTCCGAGGCGGGGGCAGGCTCAGACGTCGTGGGCATGCAGCTGAGGGCCGAAAAGCGCAATGATCACTTTAGGTTAAACGGCTCAAAATACTGGATCACCAACGGCCCGGACGCCGATACGCTGGTGGTGTATGCCAAGACTGACCCGGCGGCGAACGCCAAAGGGATCACGGCCTTTCTGATCGAGAAAACGATGGCGGGCTTCTCGACCTCACCGCATTTTGACAAGCTTGGGATGCGCGGCTCGAACACGGCGGAGCTGATCTTTGAAGACGTGGAAGTGCCGTTCGAGAATGTCCTGGGCGAGGAAGGCGGGGGTGTGGCCGTCTTGATGTCGGGCCTGGATTATGAACGTGTCGTTCTTTCCGGTGTAAACATCGGCATTATGGCCGGCTGTCTGGACGAGATCATGCCTTACATGGTCGAACGCAAGCAATTCGGCCAATCCATCGGGGATTTTCAGCTCATGCAGGGCAAGATCGCCGACATGTATACCGCGCTGAATTCCGCGCGCGCCTATGCCTATGAGGTTGCCAAGGCCTGCGACCGGGGCGAGGTCACGCGCGCCGACGCGGCGGCTTGCGTGCTCTATGCCTCCGAGCAGGGCATGAAAGTGGCCCATCAGGCGGTGCAGGCGATGGGCGGCGCGGGTTTCATGAATGACAGCCCTGTCAGCCGCATGTTCCGCGACGCCAAGCTCATGGAGATCGGCGCGGGCACGTCTGAGATCCGCCGCATGCTGGTCGGGCGCGAATTGATGGCGGCGATGCGGTGAGAGCGCTAATCGCTTCTCGCGTCGGGCTGTTTGTGCTCGCGGCCTTGGTGATATCGGCAACGATTGGCTTTCTGCTGGGTCGCGGCAGCGTGCCGCCCAGCGAGAGCGAGATTATTGACCGGCTGGCGGCGGGTTACGCCGCCGAAACAGGCGGTGCCCTCACCGATTGCGCCGCGCGACCCGGCCCGGGAGAGGCCTGGCTGACTGTGTTCTGCGACGGAGATGCGGGGCGTTTCGCCTATTCTGTCGACCGTTATGGCCGCGCCCTGGAAGTGGAGGAGGGGGTTTGACGGTGCGCCTCTCGCGGAGACCTATGGCGATTGCTTTCGGTGCCGCTGTGGCCCTCTTGCTGCAGGCCGGAATAGCCTTGGCACAACCCGCCCCGGCGCAACCCTATGCCGCCGGGTTTTTCGCCTGCCTGGACGCTGAGCCACAGGCGGAAACCTGTATCGGTCGCGCCTCGCAGCCCTGTTTCCGGGGGGAGCCCGATGGCGAGACGACGCTCGGCATGTCGATGTGCCTAGCGATGGAGGGGCAGCTTTGGGAGCAGGAGCTGAGCCGCACCTATTTCGAGGCTATCTTGGCCCTTCGCGCGAGGGATCAGAGCAACCGCGCGTTTTTCGATGAGCGGTTTTCCGGCGCCGCAGAGGCCCTCGCGGCAAGCCAAGCCACCTGGCGCGCCTGGGCCGAGGCGGAGTGCCGCCTGGTCTATGCCGAGGCCGGGTCAGGCTCGATCCGCAATCTGGATGCAGGCGCCTGTGATCAGCGCTTGGCGGCGGCGCGGCTGATGCGCTTGCGCGATATCTTGGGAGGGGAGCGATGAAGCGGAAACACTATTTCGGCGCGATCCTTCTCGCGCTCGCCCTGGCGCCCGGCACACCGGCCACCGCGCAGGAGCCGGGCGAGGTCGCCTGGCCCGATTACCCGACCTGTCTGGCCAATGCGATGGCCCGGTTTGAGACCGATCTGGCGCGGGCTGAGGGTGCGGGGGAGGGGCCGGATTACGACCTCCTGACCCGCTATGATGTGCAACATTGTGGTATTCTTGCGATCGTGGCCTGCGATCTTTCAAACGACCGCGTCGCCTGCCAGGATGCCCTGAGCGCCGAGCAACACGCCCTGCGCCAGGAGGTCATCGCCGCGCTGCCCGAAAGCTTGACCCAGGCCGATCCCTTCGCCAGCGCGCTCTACCCGCAGCTTTTCCAGCTCTCGTCGGACCAAAGCGCAGGGCCCGATTGCGCGGGCACGGAAGAAACGATGCGCGCCTGGTGCGCGACCTCCCTGGCCAGCAACGATCTGGCCGTGGCTGTCTTGGCCCACAAGCTCGCACGCCTGTCTGGGGCCTCCGCCCCGGCGGTGGAGCTTGGCTGGGTCGGTCCGGGCGCCCCCAGCCCGCCAACCCAGCGACCCGCGCGGTGAGGGCGCCATGAAACTTACATCAAACCTCAACGCCGCCTCGCCTGAGGCCCGTGCCAACCGCGCCGCCCATGAGGCCGCCCTGGCCGAGATCGCCGAGGCCGCGCGCCTGGCGGCGGAGGGCGGCGGGGAACGCGCCCGGGCGCGCCATGTTTCCAGGGGAAAGATGCTGCCGCGGGACCGGATCGCGGGCTTGCTGGACCCCGGCTCGCCATTCTTGGAGGTCGGCGCGACGGCGGGCCACGGGCTCTATGACGGCGCGGCACCCTGTGGCGGCGCCATCGCGGGGATCGGCCTGGTCCATGGCCAAGAGGTCATGGTGGTCTGCAACGACGCCACCGTGAAGGGCGGCACTTACTATCCGATCACGGTCAAAAAGCACCTGCGCGCCCAGGAAATCGCCGAGGAGAACCGCCTGCCTTGCGTCTATCTGGTCGATAGCGGCGGGGCGAACTTGCCCAATCAGGATGAGGTGTTTCCTGACCGCGACCATTTCGGGCGCATTTTTTACAACCAGGCCCGGATGAGCGCGGCGGGTATCGCGCAGATCGCCGTCGTTATGGGCTCCTGCACCGCGGGCGGCGCCTATGTGCCCGCGATGTCGGATGTCACGATCATCGTCAAAAACCAGGGCACGATCTTTCTGGCCGGACCGCCGCTGGTTCAGGCGGCGACAGGCGAAGTGGTCAGCGCCGAGGATCTGGGCGGCGGGGAGGTCCATGCAAGGCAGTCAGGCGTGGCCGATGCCCTTGCAGAGGATGACACCCATGCCCTCGCTCTCGCGAGGCAAGCTCTCGGCAATCTTAACCGTACCAAACCCGACACCGTCGCCTGGGCGAGCCCGGACGACCCGGCCTATGACCCCGAAGAGCTCTTCGATGTGGTCCCGGCCAGTCTCAGCACGCCCTATGACATTCGCGAAGTGATCGCGCGCCTGGTCGACGGCTCCCGCTTCGATGAGTTCAAACCGCTCTTCGGCGAGACCATCGTCTGCGGTTTCGCCCATGTTCTTGGCTGCCCAATCGGGATCGTGGCCAATAACGGTGTGCTCTTTTCCGACAGCGCGCAGAAGGCCGCGCATTTCATCGAGCTCTGCGCGCAACGCAAAATACCGCTGGTGTTCCTGCAGAACATCACCGGCTTCATGGTGGGCCGCAAATATGAGGCCGAGGGGATCGCGCGGCACGGCGCCAAGATGGTCACCGCCGTTGCCACCGCCGCCGTTCCCAAGATCACCATGCTGGTGGGCGGATCGTTCGGGGCAGGCAATTACGGCATGGCGGGCCGGGCCTATTCGCCGCGTTTTCTCTGGAGCTGGCCCAATTCGCGCATCTCGGTGATGGGCGGGGCGCAGGCGGCGGGTGTGCTCGCCACGGTCAAACGCGCCGCGATGGAGCGGGCGGGCGAGGCATGGAGCGCCGAGGACGAGGCCGCCTTCAAACGCCCGACCATCGAAATGTTCGAGCGTCAGTCCCACCCGCTTTATGCCGCCGCCCGGCTCTGGGATGACGGCATCATTGACCCGCGCAAATCGCGCGAGGTCCTGGCGCTGAGCTTGTCGGCGGCGCTCAACGCCCCCATCCAGGAGACACGCTTTGGCGTGTTTCGGATGTGATGGGCCTCGGCAAATCCCTGCGCGACCGGCTCTCTGGCCTTGCGCTGCCCGCCCTGGGCAAAGAGGCTGAAATCGCGGTGTTTCTCGTGCACAATTCGCGCGATCCAGAGGATTACTTTTTCCTCTTCGATTTTGAGGAGTTTGCCGACCGCTCCCGCGCCGGGATCTTCGTGCGGCCCGCCCTGCGGGTCTATGCGGGCCGCGATGATTTCAGCCGGGTCACCTTTGCACGCCAATTTCGCGCGGTCTTTCAGCGAGAGTTCGACCGGATGCGGACAGAGCTTGCCGAGGGCAAGGGCAAGCGCGGCTGGCTTGACTTTAAGCTCGGGGTTAGCGCGGTCGATCTCATCGGTGGGCTCGTTGCCAATCTGGTTCTGGCCATAGCCACCTCGGCGGGCAAAGTGGTCCTGACCCGCATCCTGGGACTGCCCAATTTGCTAAAGGCAAAAAGCGATGAGGCCAAGCTCGCCGATGAGATCGACAAGACCAAGCGGCAGGTGGAAAGCGCGCTGGAACGGATCGAAGTGACGCTGCACCGGGAGCTCTACGACCATGCCTATCGGGGGGGTCCTGCGGGCAAGGTTTCGGGTCTGGACCGGGACGCCTGGCCGCTGCCGGATTACGTGCGCGCCCATTTGAGCGACGGGGAAAGCGGGTCATGGTGGTGAGCGATGTTCTCTAAGATCCTTATCGCCAATCGCGGCGAGATCGCCTGCCGCATCACCGAGACCTGTCGGCGTCTGGGGGTGCGGACCGTCGCGGTCTTCTCAGACGCCGACCGCGACGCACGCCATGTCGAGATGGCCGATGCGGCTGTCTGGATCGGCGGCGCGGCCCCGGCAGACAGTTATCTAAAAGGCGATGTGATTATCGAGGCGGCGTTGGCCGAAGGGGCCGAGGCGATCCATCCCGGCTATGGTTTTCTGAGCGAGAACCCCGATTTCGTCGCCGCCGTTGAGGCGGCTGGCCTGACCTTCATCGGTCCCTCGGCCCAGGCGATCCGGGCCATGGGCCTCAAAGATGCCGCCAAGGTCCTGATGGCGGAGGCCGGCGTGCCGGTCGTGCCGGGCTATCACGGTGCGGATCAATCGCCAAAAACGTTGGCCGAGCAGGCGGACATGATCGGCTATCCAGTGCTGATCAAGGCCGTCGCGGGCGGCGGCGGCAAGGGGATGCGCCTGGTGGAGCGGGCGGCGGACTTCGCGGACGCCCTGGCCTCGGCACGCAGGGAGGCGCAGACCGCCTTCGGCAATGACGCGGTGCTTATCGAGAAGTTTATCGACACGCCGCGCCATATCGAGATGCAGATCTTTGGCGACGGCACCCAAGCGATCCATCTCTTTGAACGGGATTGCTCGCTGCAAAGGCGTCACCAGAAGGTCATCGAAGAGGCGCCAGCGCCCGGTATGAGCGCGGAGGTTCGCGCGGCCATGGGTGCGGCGGCGGTGCGCGCAGCTGAGGCCATCGGCTATGCCGGGGCGGGCACGGTCGAGTTCATCGTCGACGGCTCCGGCGCGCTGAGACCGGATGGCTTTTGGTTCATGGAGATGAACACGCGGCTTCAGGTCGAACACCCGGTGACCGAGGCCGTAACGGGCATCGACCTGGTGGAATGGCAACTCAGAGTGGCCGCCGGTGAGGCCCTGCCTGCGCGCCAGGATGAGATCACGCTTAAGGGCCACGCCTTCGAGGCACGGCTCTATGCCGAGGATCCCGTAGCCGGGTTTCTGCCCGCGACCGGGCGGCTCGCGCATTTGCACTTTGGGCCGGGGCTCAGGGCCGATACCGGCGTGCGGCCGGGCGACCGGATCAGCCCGCATTACGATCCGATGATCGCCAAACTGATCAGTCACGGTCCCACCCGCGCGACCGCCCTGACGCAGCTCGCACGCGGTCTGGCCGAGACGCAAGTGGCGGGCACGGTGACCAATCTGGCCTTCCTGCGTCGCCTCAGCCAGCATGCGGGTTTCGCGGCGGGCCGGGTCGATACCGGGCTGATCGCCCGCGACCAAGACAGCCTGACCCGGATGCCAGAGCCTTGCTCGCGGACCAAGGCCCTGGCCGCGATTGGGGCGGCGGGTCTGGCCAGGTCCGGCATGCGCCATGAGGGCTTTCACCTCTGGGCGCCGCTGCGCCATCAGGTGCGGCTGAGCCACAGTGCCGAGCAGATCAACGCGGTGATCGAAGTGACCGGCTCCGGCATGTTTACGGTGGAAATTTCCGGTCAAAGTCACCTGGTGGACCGCGCGCTGAGTTGGCGCATCGACGGCGCCAAGACCAGCGCCGAGATCGTCCGCCACGAGGCTGGGCTTTCGGTCTTTTGGGGCAACAATTACCATTTCGATCTGCACGACCCGCTCGCCGTGGCCGAGATGGGTGGGGCAAGCTCAGGCGAGATCACCGCGCCCATGCCCGGCCTGGTCAAGGCCATCCATGTCGCGCCGGGCGACGCCGTGGCCGAGGGCGATCCGCTGGCGCTTTTGGAGGCGATGAAGATGGAGCACACCTTACGCGCGGGCCGCGACGGGACGATTGCAAGCGTATTCATTGCGCCGGGCGCGCAGGTCGAGGCGGGCGCGGTCCTGATCGAATTGGCGCAAGATCCAGCCGGGGAGGAGGACGCATGATCCGTCTGCACCACGTGGCGTTTTCCAGATCTTTCCGGGTGATGTGGGCGCTCGAAGAGCTTGGGCTCGACTATGATGTCGTGCGCTACAGGATCGAGGACGGGTCTCTCAGAAGCCCCGAAATGCTGGCGATGAACCCGGGCGGCCGCGCCCCGGCGCTGGAGATTGACGGGCTGACGATGTCGGAATCCGGGGCCATGCTTGTCTATCTGGCCGAGACCCGGCCCGCGGCGGGGTTGTCGCCGCCACCCGGGTCGCCGGAGCGCGCGCGCTTTTTCGAAATGATCGGCTTTTCCGAGACGATGGCTTCGCTGCTTGAGAACCTGAACCTCAACCACGTCTTTCTGCGCGACCCGTCCCAAGCTTCGCCGGTGGTGATCAAGCTGCTGACAGCGCGGCTCAAGGCGAGCCTCGGTGCGCTGGAGACCATGATCACCGAGGACTACGCGGCCGGGCCTCAGTTTACCTTCGCCGATTGTATGTTGGGTTATAATTTGCTCGCCGCGCCGTACTATGTGGCGCTCGATGCATTCCCAACGCTGATATCCTACCTCGCGCGCCTGGAGGAGCGCCCGGCCTTTGTCGCCGCTCGCGAGAGGGACGGTGTGCAGACAATCTACAGTCAAAAGTTTTACCCCGTCCCGCCGATGCCGGAGGCGTCGCATGGCTGAGCGGGTCGAGATCTTCGAAGTGGGGCCGCGCGACGGGTTGCAAAACGAGGCGCGCGCAATTCCGACCGCCGAAAAGGTCGCGCTGATCGATTGCCTGAGCGGCGCGGGCTTTGCCCGGATCGAAGCGGCCAGTTTCGTCTCGCCGCGCTGGGTGCCGCAAATGGCCGATAGCGCCGAGGTCATGGCCGCCATCGCGCGCCGCACGGGCATCCGCTACACCGCGCTGGCGCCAAATCTGAGGGGCTACCGCGCTGCCAAGGCGGCCAAGGTGGATGAGATCGCGATCTTCGCAAGTGCCTCGGAAGGCTTCTCCCGCGCCAATCTCAACGCCTCGATCGCCGAGAGCCTCGAGCGCTTTTCCGAGATCGCAGCGGCGGCCAAATCAGACGGCATTCCCATGCGCGGCTATGTCTCCTGCGTCACGGATTGCCCCTTTGACGGTGCGGTGCCGCCCGCTGAGGTCGCCCGCGTTGCCGCCGCGCTGAGGGATCTGGGCGCCTATGAGGTCTCGCTCGGCGACACGCTGGGTCATGGCTATCCCGAACAGATCGACGCGATGTTGCATGCGGTGCTGGGCGAGCTTCCGGCGGAGCGGCTGGCGGGCCATTACCACGACACGGCCGGTCGGGCGCTGGCTAATGTGGAGGTTTCTCTGGGCCATGGTTTGCGGGTTTTCGATGCCGCGGTGGGCGGTCTGGGCGGCTGCCCCTACGCGCCGAGCGCCACGGGCAATGTCGCGACCGAGGCCCTTGATGACCGGCTGCGCGCGCTGGGCTATGACACCGGGCTCGATGCACAGGTCATCGCAAAAGCCGCCGCCATGGCGCAAGCGATGCGCGGTCAGGGGGCGGGATGAAGGCGGTCTATCAGGGCGCTGCCCGCCTGATGGGCATGGATGACGCGGTCTGGCGCCGCCACGCCAATCCCTGGTCCGGCCTCAGCCGGTTCACCGCGCTGCCGCTGCTGGTCCTAGCGATCTGGTCGCGGGTTTGGATCGGGTCCTTTGCCTGGCTCGCGGTTGGGGCGGCTTTGGTCTGGATCTGGTGGAACCCGCGCGCCTTCGCGCCGCCGTCCACGCTCAATCATTGGGTCAGCCGCGCCGTTCTGGGAGAGCAGGTCTTTCTCCACCGCCGCGATGAGCTTCCGCGCCACCACCTGGCCTGGGCCGACGGGCTGTCGCTCGCCGCTTTGCCGGGCGTTTGCCTTCTGGCCTGGGGCCTCTGGCGCCTTGATCCGACGGCAACGCTTTCGGGGATGGCGCTGACAGTGCTGCCCAAGCTGTGGTTTTGCGATCGGATGGTCTGGCTCTATGCCGATTGGTGCCGGGCCCAGGGCAAGGAGCTGGGCGATGTTTGAGACGATCCGCCTTGAGACCGACGCGCGCGGCGTGGCCACGCTGACGCTCAACCGCCCCGACAAACACAACGCGATGTCGGCGCAGATGATCGCCGAATTGACCTCCGCCTGTGCCGATCTGGCCGGGGATCGGGCGGTGCGCGCCGTGGTGCTGGCCGCCAATGGGCGCAGCTTTTGCGCGGGCGGGGATCTCGGCTGGATGCGCGATCAAATGGAAGCCGACGCCGCCGCGCGGCAGGAACAGGCCGGGGCGCTGGCGGGGATGCTGGGCGCGTTTAACCGGCTGCCGCAATTCACCATCGCCGCCGTGTCGGGCAATGCCTTCGGCGGCGGGCTCGGCCTGATCTCGGTCTGCGACATGGCCATCGCGGCGGAAGATGTGCAGTTCGCCCTCAGCGAAACTCGGCTCGGCCTGATACCTGCCACGATCGGGCCTTACGTCCAGGCACGCACAGGCGCGGGTCCGGCGCGGCGGATCTTTCTGCATTCCCGACCCTTCGACACCGATGAGGCGCAGCGATTGTCGCTCATCGCCCGCGCCGTCCCCGCCGAAGATCTCGCGCAGGCCGTCGAGGCGGAGATTGCGGCCCTTCTGGCCTGTGCGCCGGGTGCGGTGGCACAGGCCAAGGCGCTGATCCGCGAGCTGCGCGCACCGGTCGATGCCGCGCAGATCACCCGCTCCGTCGAGGCGCTGACCCGGCGCTGGGAAAGCGAGGAGGCCAGCGCGGGCATCGCCGCCTTCTTCGACCGCAAGCCCCCGCCCTGGGCACCCTAAACCGCGTCTTAAAGTTGCGACCCTGAAGAGGTTCGGGCGCTTGGCCCCGGCTGGCCGGGCTGCTAACGTCTGAGGCGCAGTCAGGGGAGAGGCCGCAATCGCAGGGAGGCACCCAAGATGGCGGTTTTTTCGTCGCGACAGCCCGATGTCGCCGAGCGCGATATCTCAATCACCGAGTTTCTGTTCGAAGGTCTCGACGCGCGCCCCGACGACGTGGCGGTGATCGACGGGCCAAGCGGTGCTGAGATGACCGCCGCCCAGCTCAAGGACCGCATCCAGCGCTTGGCCGGGGGCCTGACCGAGGCGGGCTTGGCGCCTGGCCGCGTCATCGCGATCCTGGCGCCAAACATGCCCGATTATGTCACCGCCTTTCACGGCATCGCTTGGGCGGGCTCAACCGTGACGACGCTCAATCCGACCTACACCGCGCCCGAGATCGCCCATCAGCTCAAGGATGCGGGGGCGCAAGCGCTGATCACTATCCCCGCGCTTGCCGATCTGGCCAGGGCCGGGATGGAGGGCACGGAGTGTGCAGAGCTGATCTTGATGGGCGATCCGCCAGAAGTGGTTCCAGAGGGCGCGCGGCGTTTCGAGGACCTGCTGGGCGCGCCGATGCCCGCGCAGCACCCGGTCGATCTGGATCTCTTTGTCCTGGTCCTGCCCTACTCCTCGGGCACAACGGGGCGGCCCAAGGGTGTGATGCTCAGCCACCGCAACCTGGTCGTGAACACCGAGCAATTGCGGGCGCCCAACGCGCTTGAGCCGGGCGAGACGGTGATCGCCTTCCTGCCGTTTTTCCACATCTATGGCATGACGGTTCTGATGAATTTCTTCCTGGTCGAGCGGGGCCGCCTGGTGACGATGCCGCGCTTTGATCTGGAGGCGTTTTTGGGCCTGATTCAGACCCACAAGGCCACGCGGCTTTTTATCGTGCCGCCGGTCGCGCTGGCCTTGGCCAAGCATCCGATGGTGGCCGAGTATGATCTGAGCAGCGTGAAGGAGATCTTTTCCGGCGCAGCCCCGCTCAGCCCCGAGATCGAAGAGGCCATTGAGGCGCGGATGCCCACGACGCGCATGGTCCAGGGCTATGGCATGACTGAGATGAGCCCGGTCAGCCATTCAACCTGGTTCGACACCAAGCGGCGCGGCGCCTCGGGTACCCTGGTGCCGGGGACGGAATGCCGGATCGTGGCGCCGGAGACGGGCGAGGATTGCGCGCCGGGCGTGGAGGGGGAGCTTTGGGTGCGCGGGCCTCAGGTGATGCTGGGCTATCTGGGCAACGCGGAAGCCACGGCCGAGACGCTGCTGCCCGATGGCTGGCTTAGGACCGGGGACCTGGCCGAGGTCGACGCGGACGGCTTTTTGTTCCTGCGCGACCGGTTGAAGGAGTTGATCAAGTACAAAGGTTTTCAGGTGGCACCGGCCGAGGTCGAGGCCGCGCTCATCGCCCATGAGGCCGTGGTCGATGCCGCCGTGATCGCACGCCCCGATGATGAGGCGGGTGAGGTGCCCATCGCGTTTGTCGTGCCCGCGCCGGGGGTGGAGGTGACACAAGACATGCTGCAAGCCCATGTCGACAGCTGTCTGGCACGCTATAAGCACCCGGCTGAATTTCGCATGGTCGAGGCCGTGCCGAAATCGGCCAGCGGTAAGATCCTGCGCCGTATTTTGCGCGATCAAGTCCGGGCCGAGGTCGGCTAGGATCGGGTCTCCAGAGAGCGGAATGACAGCGGTATTGGCACCCAGATACCACAATTTGCCAGAGGGGGAATGCAGCGCGCGAAGACCCCCTTGGAATCGCATGCCATGGAATGCACAATACTGTGAATTAGCGGCACCGCGAAATGCGGGTCAGCACCGCTGACGAGACTACGGGGAGAGACACTATGAATTCCAACGGCGCGACGCTAGGCTGCTTGGCCACCTGTTTTGTGATTGCCGGTCTGGCGGCGATGTTGGTGGCCGCGGCCTTGTTCGTGGGCGCGGGCTGGTTGTTCATCCAAGGCCTGTTCATCGGGATCTTGGTGGCGATTGGCATCTCGATCTTCCTGATCGCGGCCTTCTGCCGCCCGTTGCCAAAAGCCCCGGCCAACCTCGCCGCAGGCAAAGCGGCGGCGCCGGCGGCGAGCGCTCCGGCCCCTGCTGCAGCGCCCGCGCCGAAGGCAAAGCCTGCCCCGAAGGCAAAGGCTGCGCCAGCACCCGCGCCCGAGCCTGAGCCCGCTCCAGCACCGGCCCCCGAACCCGCACCGGCCCCCGAACCCGCACCGGCCCCTGAGCCTGCACCGGCGCCAGAGCCGGAGCCTGCACCTGCGCCTGCCGCAGCAGCAGAGGGCGAGGGAACGCGTCCCGAAGCGCTCGATGGCCCGCGCGGCGGCACAGCGGACGATCTCAAGATGATTAAGGGTATCGGGCCCAAGCTTGAGAAGCTCTGCAACAGCCTAGGCTTTTACCATTTCGACCAGATCGCCGGATGGAAGGCAGACGAGGTCGCCTGGGTCGATCAAAACCTGCAAGGCTTCAAAGGCCGCGTGACGCGGGACGAATGGGTCGCTCAGGCCAAGCTTTTGGCGGCCGGTGGTGAGACCGAGTTTTCGAAAAAGGTCGGCAAGGGCGACGTTTACTAGCGCCGCTGCAAGACCTGCCACGCGACAAGAAGGGCCTCGAAAGCGGGGCCCTTTTTCGTGTAGAGCAGCCCTAAGGGAGGGCGGTCGGCTGAAATTTGAAGGAGCCTTGAGATGTCACTTCCCAATGAGCGTTGGCCCAATGAGCTTTGGCTTAGTGCCCGCGCGGCACGCCTAAATGCGGCACATATTATGAACTACAATTCGGCCGTTTGCGGTACGGCGGCGGTGCAGGCTTGGCGGCTCAGCATGGCGCTTCCGATGACGTTTTGGTCGGCCTTCGGGCGGCCTGCGCCTACCACGCCGAGCGCTAAGACCACCGCGCGCCGTCCGGCCGAGGATTTGACCCAACTCTCCGGCATTGGCGCAAAGTTAGCCGCATCGCTCAGTGATTTCGGCATCACGCAGATCGCACAGATCGCGGCTCTGGATGACGCTGCGATAGACCGCCTCGACGCACGGCAATCCGGGTTCAAAGCGCTTGCCAAGCGCTTTGATCTGGTCGGCCAAGCGCAGCGCTTGGCCACTTGAGATGCACCCGGCTCCTTTCGCACAGCTATGAGCAAACGCCCCCGGCCAAGCGTCTCCAATGAGACGCGCCGTCTGGCCGACAAGGCGCGCATGGCCGCTTTGGTCATTGGCTTTGCCTTTGCCGGTTGGATGCTTGCGCAAGTCCTCGGGGCGCGTCTGGGCTGGCCCGTTCAACTTGTTTTCGTGTTCGACCTGCTGGGCTTTCTTGGTCTGAGCTGCGGCCTGGTGCTGACCTATCAGGTCTATCGCGCGCGCAAAGCGGCCGCTGCGGACAGGCCCCAAGCTAAAGTCGTGGGCAAAAGCAACAAAGCCCGGACGAGGCGCCGCTGAGGCGCGCCGAAGCGCGGTTTTCCACCCACGCGACCCCGCCGACCGGCAAGAATCAGCACAGACGGCGCCTGTGGATTTCATTCCCTTTGCACCTGCGGCATCGCTTTGTAAGCCGATGATGCAAGTGTCTGCTTATGGAACGACCCCGTGAACGTGACCTTCCTCATAATGATCCTGTCCGTCTATCTCGGCGCGATCCTCGGCCCCATCGCCGTGCTGAACGCCGCGCGTCGGACGGCGCAAAGCCACGTCTTGGTGACCGTTTTGATGGTATCGACGGCACTGGTTTGGCTGGTGCTTGGGCTGGCCTTTGTGCAGGAGTTTCTGCAGCTCAGCCTGTTTGACACATTGCTGGTGCGGCTTGGCTTTATGGCTGTCGTCGCCTTCGCGATCATCGCGGTCATCGGCTTTATCATTTCGATCCGCCCCTGGCCTGCGATGGATGAGGACGGCGAGGCGCCGCGTCAGCGTCATGGCCCGTTGGCCTCTTCAATGCGTTGAGCCTGCGCCTCCCCGCGCTCTCCCGGTTATTGCATATCAAGGGCTGAGGTCGCATCTGACGAGGTGCGCCTTCCGCGCCAAATGGTACCGCCCAAAGATGAGGGAGCCCTGATATGGCCCGAGCACCGAAGTTTTCGCCGCTGGCGATGTGTGTGGCCGTCGCAACGCTGATCGGCACGGCCGCCCCGGCTGAGGCGCAATCCGTTGACTACGCCGCGCTGCGCGATGATCCGGAGATCGAAAACGGTGTGCTGATCGTGGCCATTGGCGATATGATCCAGGAGGCCTGCCCCAGCTTTGAGGACCGCCGCGCGCGCGCGATACCGTTCCTGTTGGGACTGGCAGGCCGTGCCCGCGACCTAGGCTATACCGACGATGAGATCCGCGCCTATATCGACGATGACACCGAAAAGGCCCGCGTTCGAGCGCGCGCTGTGCAGTGGTTCGCGCAGCAAGGCGGTAGCCCGGACACCCCCGAGAGCATCTGTGAGATCGCACGCGCCGAGATCGACGCAGGCAGCTCGATCGGGCGCTTGATCCGAGAGCGCTAAGGGAGCTGCGGCTACGACGCCCCTGGCCGCAAGGGGGAGATCCAGCTAGGTCGTTGCATACAAATATGCCGAGGCCACAGCTGGATTCCAACGACGCCATGACCGAGACCCCTGAAAATCCCTTCGCCGCTTTGATGGCGCAGACGCAAACCGCCATGCAGGACTGGGCCAAGGCGCTCAACCCGGCTCTGGCGAATTTCTCGGCCCAGAGCTTTGACAAGATGTGGCCGACCGTGCCCGCTGATGTGCTTGAGGCGTTTTGGGGCAAGCAGTTCAACCCGGAGGGCCTCGACGCCAAAACGCGGCTGCTTCTGACGTTGCAGGGGTTGACGATCCAAGGCGCCGTGGCCGAGCCGCAATTGCGCCTGACCGTGCGCCACGCCATCGAGGCGGGGGCGACCAAGCAAGAGGTGGCCGAGGCTATCGGCATGGCGGCCGTATTCGGCGGTGTTCCCGCGATGAACAAAGCGATGGAGCTGGCCGGCGAGGCGATTGCGGAGCTTGAGGAATAGGTCGCGGCCTCAGCCGGGCCTGGTCTGATCGCCTTTGACCCCTCGCATCCATAGTCTTTTCTTTGCGGAGATTTGCGCCAAGTATCGCCCAAGTATCGACGGGCAGCGATGCAAGCCGTGCCTGCAAAGTGATTGCGCAATGATTGGCCTTCTGGGCAAGGCCTGATAGGCGGGTGCAGCACCCAGGTCGCAACGGGCAAAGGATGAGTTGATTGGAAACGCTGTTGCTTTTAGCGCCGCTTCTCGCCGCGTTGATCAGCGGGCTCACCTGGCGCTGGGTGGGCGAGCTTGCGGCTACAATCACGGCGACCGCGCTCATGGGCTTGGCTGTGCTGGTGTCGCTGAGGCTCTTGTGGGGGTTTGACGGCGACGCTTACGTGGTCACGCTGGGCACGGGGCTCCGTTCGGGCCTGATCGAGGCGCCCTGGGCCCTGAATGTGGATGGCCTGGCTATTTTTGCCGCCGTACTCAGCCTGAGCGTCAGCTTTCTGGCACAGCTTTTCTGCCTGGGCTTCACTGCGCCCGGGCGCCATTTCACCGAAGATGAGACCTATCGCCCGCGCCTGATCGCGCTCATCTCTCTCAGCGCGCTCGCCACTCTGATCGTCCTTTTCTCAGGCAACTGGGTTCAGCTTATCGCGGGTTGGGAGGCCGTGCTTGCGGCAAGCTACCTGCTCATCGGCTTTTATTTCCGCAAACCCGCCGCGGCATCGGGCGCGCAGAGGGCCGTCGTCTTAGGCCGCGTCTCAAGCCTTGCGCTAATCCTCGCCGCAGCCCTGGCCTTTGCCACTGCCGAAAGCCTTATGCTGAGCGAAAGCGTTTCGCCGAATACCGAGGGCGGAGCGACGCTCCATGGCTGGATCGGCGGTCTGATCACGCTCGTTATCCTGATGCAGATGGCCCAGCTTGTGGCCCAGGTTTGGAGCCTTGACGCCATGGAGGCGCCCGCGCCTGGCGCCTGGGTGATCCTGGTGGGCGGCTGGGGACTTGCGGCTCTGGTCCTCGCGATCAAACTCTCGCCTTTGCTGGATCTGGATGGGCTTGCCGGCCAGGTTCTGACCCTCGCGGGCATCGGCACGGCGATTTACGCGTCCAGCGCGGCCGTCGCCCAAGTCGATCTCAGGCGCATCATCGGCTATTTGGCCGCCGCGCAATTCGGCGTGATAGTCACCGCCCTGGGCCTGGGCGCGCCGCATCTGGCCCTGGCGCTTTTGACCGGTCTTGTGGCCGCTTTGGGTGCCTTGATCCTGGGCCTTGCAGCTCTCATGCAAAGGACCGGCGCGATGGTCAATCTGCGCCAGTTGGGGGCGATGAAAGCCCGGGCGCCGACGGCGTTTTGGACGATGCTTTTGGGCGCGCTGGCGCTGTCGGGGATCGGGGTGCCGCTTGGCAGCGTGGTCTTTGCCGGTCTGGCCGCGGCCTCATCGCAAGCGGCGCTGTTCGAGTTGGCCTCGGGTGCCGGGCTGCCCATCGCGATGGGCCTGGCCCTAGCCGCAGGTCTGAGCAGTTTCGCCGCCTGGCGCATGGTCTTCTCGGCCTTTCTGGGCCGTTCGCGCGGCGATAAACAGGGTGGCGCGGAGCCCGCAGATCTCACCTGGACGATGAAAAGCGCGATCTATGTGACCCTCGCCGCAGGGCTGGGTCTGGGTGTGATGGGACCGGCGATTTCAAGCCATCTGGCCGCGATGACTGGCGCCCCGGCGATCAGTCCACCCGCCGCCTTTAGCTTTTGGGCCTCGGCCCCCGCGTTTTTGGGCCTCATCGCCCTGGCACTCGCCTGGTACTTTTACCTGCAAAATCCCAACCTCAGCCGACGCCTGCGCGATAACCAGGAAGCGCTTGCACGGTTCTTCCTCAACGGCTGGTATCTCGAGCGCGGCCTGGAGATTGGCATCGCGCAGCCAAGCCTCGCCTTAGGGCGCCTCCTGCGGACAGGCGGGGAGCGTCAGATGCTTGATGGCGGCACCCATTGGTTGGCGCAGAGCCTGGTGCCGAGGCTCGGCCGCGGCCTGATGCGCGGGCAGGCGAGCGCGCTTTACAATTACGCCTTTCCAGCCGTCCTAGGCGTCGTTCTGGTGATCGCGCTGATCTCCTTTCGGGCCCTGAACTAGGAAGGCGCGTCCATGGAAAACGTCCTTTCGATCATCACCTTCTTGCCGCTCATCGCCGCGTTTTTCATGGCCATCATCAAGGGTGATGACGCCGAGGCGCAAGGCAACGCCAAATGGCTGGCCCTAGCCGCGACGGGCTTCACTTTCGTCATATCGCTGGCACTGTTGTTCCAGGTCGAGATCGGCCTGCCGGGCTATCAGCTTGTGGAGGAGCGCGCCTGGCTTTTCGGGTTGAGCTACAAGCTGGGCATTGACGGTCTGTCCCTGGTCTTTGTGCTGCTGACGACCTTTTTGATGCCGCTTGTCGTGGTCAGTTGCTGGCGAATGACGGCGCGGGTCAAAGATCTGATGATGGCGCTTTTGGTGCTGCAAAGCCTGCTTCTCGGCAGCTTTCTGGCGCTTGATCTGGTGCTCTTCTTTGTCTTCGCCCAGGGCGCGCTGATCCCGGTTTTCCTGATCGTCAGCTTTTGGGGCGCGCCGGGGGGCGCGACAGCGGCGCTGAAATTCCTGCTGGTGGCCCTGCTGGGCGGGGCCTTGATGCTCGCCGCGATTGTCTCGATCGGCCAAGAAGTGGCGAGCGCCGATCTTGAAGTGCTGGCCGGGCATAATTTCTCAGCCGAGCCGATCATGCTTTTGGGGATCGAGGTGATCGGCGGGCGGCAGACGTTGCTCTTTTTGGCGTTTTTCCTGGCCTTTGCGATCTATCTGGGCCTTTGGCCGCTGCATACCTGGCTCCCCGATGCATTGGCCGAGGCGCCGCAAGCGGGCGGTTTGGTGATCGCAGCGCTCGTGACCAAGATCGGGGGCTACGGCCTGTTGCGCATCGCGCTGCCACTTTTCCCTCAGGCCGAGGCGTTCTGGGCGCCGATCATCCTGTGGATCGCGGTGGCCGGTGTCCTTTGGGCGGGGCTGGCCGCGTTCAGCGCCACCGACCTGCGCCGCCTGCTGGGCTATGGCACGGTCGCGCTGGGCGGTCTGGTCGTGATCGGCGTCTTCTCAGGCGGTGTGCAAGGGATCGACGGGGCGGTGATCTTGATGCTGAGCCACGCGCTGAGCCTGGCCGCGCTGTTCATCGGTCTGATCGCCTTGCAGGACCGGCTGGAGGACGGCCAAGCCTCTGACACGGCTCATCTGGGCGGGTTGGTTGTGCGCATGCCCGCGCTTACCGCGCTGATGGTCGCCTTCCTTCTGGCGCTGATCGGCCTGCCGGGGAGCGGGGCGTTTATCGGAACGTTTCTCGTGCTTTTAAGTGCCGTGCAAGCGCAGCTCTGGGTCGCGGTGCTGGCCGGACTGACCTTGATCCTGAGCGCCGGTGCGGCCTTGGGTTATGCCCGTCATGCGCTTTTCGGAGACATGATCCGCGAGGGGGTGAAATCGCTCGGCGATCTCAATCTGCGGGAGCGGGCGATCTTTGTCCCGCTTCTGGTGGCCAGCCTTGGCTTGGGCCTGATGCCGTCGCTGGCGCTTGAGACAGTGGCGCCCACGATCGATGAGACGATGGCGCCGCGGGAGGATCTGCGGAGCGCGGGCGAAACGCTGCGCCTTGAAGTGCCGGGCGCCGAAGGGCAGGGTGCGTCCGAAGACTGACGCCCCTGATGTATTGAGCGGCCGATTTGACGAATTCTCAGCCCCCGCCCCCTCAGAAACCTTTTCGTAAGAAACCGTCCTCTCGCAAACCGGCCCTAAAAAATTGGACCCGTAAAAATCCGGCCCGTAAAAATCCGGCCCGTAAAAATTCGGCCCCTAAAAATTCGGCGCCAACATGACCCGCGATCTGGCGCTTTTGCTCCCCGAGATCACGGTGGCCGTCGCAGCACTTTTGGGCCTCATGGTCATGTTGACCCGCGAGACGCCGCGCACGGCAGAGCGGTTCACCTGGATTGCAGCCGCCTTGGCGCTCGGCCTCACGCTGGTCATTTCGGTCAGGCTACAGGCGGGGGGCGCGCTCCTTCTGGGCAGCTTTCACGATGACAGTTTCGCCCGGCTGATCAAGGTGCTGCTCCTGCTGACCGGCGCGACGCTTGCTCTGATTGCCTTGCGCTCGCTCGACGGCTTGGGCCTCATGAAACCCGATTTGCCGATCCTCCTGGCTCTGGCCGCTTTGGGGGGGATGGTGATTGCGTCGGCGGGCGATCTGTTGATCCTCGCCCTCGGGCTCGAAATCCTATCGGCCGCGCTCTATGCGCTGTCTCGCACCCGGCTGGGCCCGGCGCCGCAAGTCCGGCCCTGGCGCGGCTATCGCGACAGTCTTCTGGCCACCTGCGTGACCCTTCTGGGCATCGCGGTCATCGCCGGGAGCGGTGGGGCGAGCAACCTGGACGCCTTGGCGGGCGGGCTGAGCCAGGGGTTGGGCGCGTCCAGCTCGGGCGAGCTGCCTTTCGGTGTTTTGGCCGGTCTCGCGCTGTACGTGACGGGGATTTTGGCGAAGTTTTCCGTTGGGCCGCTGCAGCTTTGGCAGCCCGAGACGGGGCGGGAGCGGCCCGTGGTGGTCGTCGCGATGCTTGATCTTTTGCCCAAGATCGCCCTGGTCGCGGTGCTGGCTCGACTGCTCTTTACCGGGCTCGACCCGCTCAGCACGATCTGGCAGCCGATCCTTGCCTCTTTGGCCCTGGTCGCGGTGGTCTTCGGGGCGCTCGCGGCCCTGATGCAGACCGAGCTGAAGGGGCTTTTGGCCCAGACCGGTCTGGCGCAGCTGGGCCTGATCCTGATCGGCCTGGCGGCGGGTGGGCCGGAGGGGCTGTTGGCGGCCATGTTGGCCCTGGTTCTTTACACCGCGCTGCAAACCGGCGGCTATGCCTTCGCCGCGACCCTGACTAGCGATGGCCGCCCGATGACGGCGCTCAGCGCTCTGGTGGGCTATGTGAGCCACGCCCCGGCCCGGACACTCGCGGTCCTTTTGATCCTGCTTGGCCTCAGCGGTGCGCCGCCTCTCGTGGGCTATGCGGCAAAGATCGCGCTGCTTTTCGCGGCTTCCTCTGGGGGTTGGCTGTGGTTGGCCATCGCGGCATTCGCCGCGTTCTTGGCCTGTGTGGCGGTCTATCTGCGCCTTGCGATCCAATTGGCGAGTGGTGAGGATGAGGAGATCCTGGACACGCGGTTCGACGTCCTCCCCGTCGCCATCGTGATGGTCGCGGCTTCTGTCTCAGTCATCGGGGCCTTCACGCTTCTGGGGCTCGATGATCTCGCCTGGCAAGCGGCTGAAAGCCTGGCACGGTGAGCGAGATCGCAGGCGCCGGTTGGCCCGAAGGCTATGAGAGGCGCATCCTGGAAGAGGTAAGCTCGACAATGGATGCCGCCGCGGCGGCCGCGACGGAGCTGACGCGGCCGACATGGATCTTTGCGCGTCAGCAAACCGGCGCGCGGGGCAGGCGGGGGCGGGCCTGGGCCATGCCGGAGGGAAATTTTGCCGCGACCTTGCTCTTGAAGCCTGAGGGCGCGGTGGGCCAGGTCGCGCTGCGCAGTTTCGCCGCCGCACTTGCCTTGGATGCCGCGCTGCAAGCGGTTGGCGTGCCTGAAGGTGACCTGGCGTTGAAATGGCCCAATGACGTGCTTTATCGCGGGGGGAAACTGGCGGGGATCTTGCTGGAAAGCGAGGCCATGCCGCAACCGACCCCCGCCAAAGCAGCGACCGGCGTCGCCTGGCTCAGCATCGGCTTCGGCGTAAATATTGCCGCCGCGCCTGAGCCACAGCCCGATGCCGCTTTCCGGCCCATTGCCCTCGCGCCCAAGCACCGCGTCACACCCGAGCGCTTTCTGGAGCATCTGGCCCAGGCTTATGCGGTTTGGGAGGCGCGGTTTGGCGCAGATGGTTTCGGGCCACTGCGCGCGGCCTGGCTCATGCGAGCGGCGCGGCTGGGCCAAGAGGTGACGGCGCGGATCGGCGCAGGCCAAGTCAGCGGCCGGTTTGAGACGGTGGACGAGGAGGGCAACCTTGTCCTAGAGACCGATACCGGCCAGCGGCGCATCGCGGCGGCGGAGATCTACTTTTGAGCGCTGCGATATCAGGCGCGTGACGGGAGGCAGCCATGTTGCTTTGTATCGATTGCGGCAACACCAATACGGTGTTCTCGGTCTGGGACGGTGAGGCGTTCCTGGCGACCTTCCGCACCGCGACCGAGCATACCCGCACGGCCGATCAGTATTTCACCTGGTTCAGCACGCTGATGCGGCACCACAAGCTGGACGTCGAAGTGACCGAGGCGATCATCTCCTCGACGGTGCCGCGCGTCGTCTTCAACTTGCGCGTGTTCTGTGACCGCTATTTCGGCACACGGCCCTGGGTGGTGGGCAAGCCCGATTGCGCCCTGCCGGTGGAACCGCGCGTGGACGAAGGCACGCAAGTGGGACCCGACCGCCTCGTCAACACGGCCGGAGCCTTTGACCGGCATGGCGGCGATCTTGTGGTGGTGGATTTTGGCACCGCGACCACCTTTGATGTGGTGGCAGCCGATGGCGCCTATGTGGGCGGTGTGATCGCACCGGGCGTCAATCTCAGCCTCGAGGCGCTGCACCTCGCCGCAGCAGCGCTGCCCCATGTCGATGTGACCAAACCCCAGGCCGTGATCGGCACCAACACGGTGGCTTGTATGCAATCGGGGGTTTTCTGGGGCTATGTCGGCCTTGTGCGCGGGATTTGTGACCGGATCGCGGCGGAATATGCGGCGCCGATGCGGATTGTGGGCACCGGCGGCCTGGCGCCGTTGTTCTCGCAGGGGGATGTGTTATTTGACGAGATCGAGGATGACCTCACGATGCACGGCCTGACCGTGATTCACAAACATAACAAAGATTTGGAAGCCTGATGAGCGATGCACCCCGACTGATCTATATGCCGCTGGGCGGCGCCGGTGAGATCGGCATGAACGCCTATCTCTACGGCTATGGTCCGGCGGGGTCGGAACGCTTCATCCTGGTTGATCTGGGCGTGGCCTTTCCGGATATGGATGGGCAGCCGGGCGTCGATGTGATCCTGCCCGATGTCGCCTGGCTGGCCGAGCGGGCCGACCGGTTAGACGGTATTTTCATCACCCATGCCCACGAA
The DNA here is from genome assembly GCA_038530555.1 of Pseudomonadota bacterium. Classification (GTDB taxonomy): domain Bacteria; phylum Pseudomonadota; class Alphaproteobacteria; order Rhodobacterales; family Rhodobacteraceae; genus HKCCE3408. The sequence goes on from JBCBCN010000008.1 coordinate 115,585, forward strand.
GACCATATCGGCGCGGTCGGTCATCTTTGGGCGCAGCTTAAGGCGCCGATCTTTTGCCGGGCGTTCACTTCGATCCATGCGGGCCGCAAACTGGAGGAGGCAGGCCATGACGCGCAAGCCATCCTGCGTGTGGTCGCGCCCTATCCCGAGACTGTCGAGGCGGGCCCGTTCCGCGTGGCCTTCGCGCCGATCTCGCATTCGATCCCGGAGGCGGCGGGCCTGGTGATCGACACGCCTGCGGGAAGGGTGGTGCATTCGGGCGATTTCAAGCTCGACGACACCCCCATCGTCGGGGAGCCCTTCGACCGCGCCATGTGGTCCGAGATCGCCGAGGCCGGGGTGCGGGCCCTGATCTGCGACAGCACGAATGTCTTTTCGCCCCGCGCGGGCCGCTCCGAAAGCCAGCTGGGCAAGCCGATTGAGGCGCTTGTGGCGGGGGCAAGCGGCCTGGTGGTGGCCACGACGTTTGCCTCCAACGTGGCCCGGTTGAAAACCTTGGCCAGCGCGGCGACGGCGGCCGGGCGCACCGTCTGCCTGATGGGCCGGGCGATGAAGCGGATGGTGGCGGCCTCCGTCGAGGCGGGCGTGCTGACCGATTTTCCCGCTACGGTCAGCCCCGAGGATGCCCTCGATATCCCGCGCCAGAACCTGATGCTGATCGTGACCGGCAGCCAGGGGGAGCGGCGCGCGGCCACGGCGGCCTTGTCGCGCGGCAGCTATCTGGGCCATGAGCTCAAGGACGGCGATCTGTTCCTGTTCTCGTCGAAAACCATCCCCGGCAACGAGGTTGGCGTGGCGCGCATCCAGAACGCATTTGCCGAAATGGGCGTCGATGTGGTCGATGGCGAAAGCGGTGATTATCACGTCTCGGGCCATGCCAACCGCCCCGATCTGCAAGCCATGCACGCCCTGATCAAGCCGCAGATCCTGGTGCCAAATCACGGCGAATACCGCCATTTGCGCGAGCATGCCAAACTGGGCGCCGAGGCGGGTCTGGTGGGTCTTTTGGCGGCCAATGGCACCATGCTCGAGCTCAGCGGCAATCAGCCAGGACCGGTGGAGTATATCGAAACGGGTCGGGTCTACCTCGATGGCCGGGCGCAGGTCGGTGCCTTTGACGGGGTGATCCGCGACCGGATGAAGCTGGCGCTGAACGGCTTGGTGGTGGTCGCCGTGATCGTCGATGAGGAGGACGATCTGCTGGAAGGCGCGATGGTGGAGCTGCGCGGTCTGCCCGAAGTGACGGGGAGCGGCGCCGATCTGGCCGAGATGATCGAGGATCAGCTGGCCGAGGCCCTGCCGCGCCTCGATGACCGGATCATCGCCAATGACGACAAGCTTGAAGAGCAGGTCAAGCGCGTGGCGCGTGGGGTTTGCCAGGACGAGATCGGCAAAAAGCCCGAAGTGACGCTGATGGTGCAGCGACTGATGGCCTGAAGCGCGGCGCCCCGTTCGGGGGCGCTACGCATTTTACCGTAAGATCAGATGCTTACGCAGCGTTTTCGCTGTCTTCAGCGGCCTCGGGCGCGACTTGCTCTGGGGCGTCTTGCGCTGGCGCTTCGTCGCCGCGACGCTCGGCAAAGCTCAGCGCGATAAAGTCCGGCATGTGATCGCCCATCCCGATGACTTTCGGGCCGCCGCCGCGTCTTTCTCTGGCGCCGCCACCGCGTCGACCGGAGCGCTCGCCCCGATCTGAGCGGTCACTGTTGCGTTCTGGGCTACGTTCTGGGCGGGCGGGTTTGGCCTCGGCGGGTGCCTCCGCCGTGTCTGCCTGGGCCGTTGCCTCGGTATTTTCTTGGCTTTTGCGTCCGCGTCCACCGCGACGGCGCTTGGGGCGGTCTTCGGTCTCGGCCTCGGTTCTGCTCTCCGCCGCCTCGTCCGTGGCGCCCGTGCCATGGCCCTCGAGTTTGGGGATCGGATTGCCCAGTAGCTTTTCGATCTCAGCCAGGTATTTCTCATCGCGCCTGGCGCAAATCGTCAGAGCCGTGCCGAGCTTACCGGCCCGGCCCGTGCGCCCGATCCGGTGCACGTAATCTTCGGCATGCGACGGCACGTCGAAATTGAAGACATGGCTCACATCGGGGATGTCGAGCCCGCGCGCGGCCACATCGGAGGCAATCAGGAAGGTAATCTCACCCGAGCGGAAGCCATCGAGCGTGCGCATGCGGTGGCTTTGGTCGAGATCGCCGTGGATTGGCGATGCGTTCAGCCCGTATTTCTTCATCGACTTGGCGACGATATCCACATCGACCTTGCGGTTGCAGAAGATGATCGCGTTGCGGCAGGCCTCGCCCTCGCTTGCGATCAAATCGCGCAAGAGCTTGCGCTTTTCGCTGGCTTCGCGGTCCTTGCGGCTGCCGCGGAACATGACCAGGCCTTGGGTGATCGTCTCGGATGTCGTGGATTGGCGCGCCACTTCGACCTTGGCCGGATTGGCCAGGAAGGTGTTGGTGAGCCGCTCGATCTCCGGCGGCATCGTGGCGGAGAAAAACAGCGTTTGGCGGGTGAAGGGTGTTAGGCTGAAAATGCGCTCGATATCGGGAATGAAGCCCATATCGAGCATCCGGTCGGCCTCATCGATGACCATGATCTTGACGTCCGAGAGGATCAGCTTGCCACGTTCGAAGTGATCGAGCAGGCGGCCAGGCGTGGCGATCAGCACGTCAACACCCTTATCGATCAGCGTGTCCTGCTCCTTGAAGGAGACCCCGCCGATCAGAAGCGCTTTGGTCAGTTTGACGTATTTCGAATAGATGTCGAAGTTTTCGGCCACCTGTGCCGCAAGCTCCCGCGTCGGGGCGAGCACTAGGCTCCGCGGCATGCGGGCCCGGGCGCGGCCACGGGCAAGGGCGGTGATCAGGGGCAGGGTGAAACTGGCGGTTTTGCCGGTTCCGGTTTGCGCGATCCCCAGGACGTCCTGGCCTTCGAGCGCGGGCGGGATGGCGCCCGCTTGGATTGGTGTTGGGTTTTCGTATCCCGCTTCGGAAACGGCTTTAAGGACCTTAGGGCTAAGGTTTAAATCGGTAAATTTTGTCATACGCATCCAGGTTGTAGCGCCCGTCGCCCGATCGGCTTGGGCAGGAAGGAGCGCATGATCTGCACGCTCCGCGTCACGTCCGGGCGGACCCCAGGCGTAGGCAGGCAGATAGTGGATAAACCGGCTGCGGTCAAATGTTGCAATTTGAAGTGAATGTTACCGATGCAGCTTTGAAGCTTACCCCGAGGGCCTCTTGCGCGCGCTATCTGCTGCTGTGCATCGACACTTAACCGGGCATGTCCGCGCTTTGCAAAGCGACCGCGAAGAGATCGGCGGGCACAGTGACCTCTATGGCCCCATCTGGCCCTACCAGATGGCCCCGGAGGCCCGTTCGGCTGGCCGTTGCGAATTCGCGCGGGGTGAGATGGATCTCTCCAACCCGCAGGGCGTCGCAGCGCGTCCCATGGCAAAACGGCTCAGCCCGGCCGGGCGAGACGAAGGCCAATTCGCGCTGCGCTTGATAAAACGCGTCCATCCGCAGGCGGCCATGCACCCCGTCGCGGGTTTGGCCGAACTCCACCACATGCACTTGCGTGCCGCCGCGTTCGAGGATCACGGCCTGCCCGATGATCGTGTGATGGGGGTGGCGGGAGACCACGGCCTGGCGCGAGAGCGCCGCGTCGATCCCGGTGATGTCGGCGCGCATCACGCCCGCCGGGTCCAGCTGCACGCAGCCAACAGGCAAGAGCAACAAGATCACCATCAAACTCAACATGCGCAAAGGGGGTCTCAAACGGGACGGTTTGCGCGCATTTTCAATCAAATCAGCACCAATCATTCCGCATGCTTGGCGGCGATTGGTTAATTTTCTCTAAATCATCAATTCCTTAGTCGCCGAAAGCCTGATGTCGGGATAATCGCGGGCCACCCGGTCGATGTCCCATTGCAGGCGCGTAAGGAAGACCGGATCGCCGTCATTGTCGGCTGCGATATGCTGTTTGTTGGCCGCCACGAAGGCCTCAATCGCCTCCTTGGAGCCATGCACCCAGCGCGCCGAAGTGAACTGCGAGGCCTCAAACCGCACCGGCAGGCCGTATTCCAGCTCGATCCGGCTGGCCAGAACCTCGAACTGCAGCGCGCCGACCACGCCCACGATAAAGCCCGAGCCGATATTGGGCTTGAAAACCTTCGCCGCGCCTTCCTCGGCAAACTGCGTCAGCGCCTTGTCGAGATGCTTTGCCTTGAGCGGGTCGCCCGCCCGGCAGCTCTGCAAAAGCTCGGGCGCAAAGCTCGGGATGCCGGTAAAGCGCAGCGCCTCGCCCTCGGTCAGGGCGTCGCCGATCCGCAATTGGCCGTGGTTCGGGATGCCGATGATATCGCCTGCCCAGGCCTCCTCGGCCAGCTCCCGGTCGGCGGCCAGAAACAAGACTGGGTTGGAGATCGCCATCGGCTTTTTGGACCGCACATGGGTCAGCTTCATGCCGCGCTCGAAATGGCCCGAGGCCAGGCGGATAAAGGCGACGCGGTCGCGGTGCTTGGGGTCCATATTGGCCTGAACCTTAAAGACAAAACCGGCGACCTTGCCCTCTTCTGGTGCGACCTGGCGCGGCTCGGCCGATTGCACCTGGGGCTCGGGGCCATACTGCGCGATCCCCTCCATAAGCTCGCGCACGCCGAAGGAATTGATGGCAGAGCCAAACCAGATCGGGGTCAGCGTGCCCTCGGCCAGGGCCTTTGCATCCATTCGGGGCAGCAGCTCACGCGCCATCTCGACCTCTTCGCGCAGCTTTTCGAGGAGATCGGCGGGGATGTGATCGGCCAGTTTCGGATCGTCGAGCCCCGCCATCTTGACGCTTTCGGCGACCTTGTTGCGGTCGGCCCGGTCCATCAGTTCCAGCTGGTCGCGCAACAGATCGTAGCAGCCCAGAAAATCCCGCCCCACGCCGATGGGCCAAGAAGCGGGCGTCACGTCGATGGCGAGATTTTCTTGGATTTCGTCAATGATCTCGAAGGTATCTCGGCTTTCACGGTCCATTTTATTGCAAAACGTCAAGATCGGCAGATCGCGCAGGCGGCAGACCTCGAAGAGTTTCTGCGTCTGGCTCTCGACGCCTTTGGCGCCGTCGATCACCATCACCGCCGCGTCGACGGCGGTCAGCGTGCGGTAGGTGTCTTCCGAGAAATCCGAGTGGCCGGGCGTATCCACCAGGTTGAAACGGTAGGCGTCGTAATCGAACGACATCGCCGAGGCCGAGACGGAAATGCCCCGATCCTTCTCCATCTGCATGAAGTCCGAGCGGGTGCGCCGCGCCTCGCCCTTGGCGCGGACCTGACCGGCCATCTGGATCGCGCCTCCATAGAGCAGGAACTTCTCGGTCAGCGTCGTCTTCCCGGCATCGGGATGCGAGATGATCGCGAACGTGCGTCGCCGGGCGATCTCCGGCGGCAGGCTGGGTCGATTTGCGGGGGTATCTTTCATGGCGCGGGTCATAGCGGGCGGCGATTGGCCTGGCAATGCGGTGGGAGACGAGACAGCTGGCCGCCTCTGGTGTCACCGGGTCGCGGCTGCTACGAGGCGGCGAAATCGCAATTGCAGGAGGGTCGCATGGATTTGGGCATCAAGGGAAAACGCGCGCTGGTCTGTGCCTCATCCAAGGGCCTGGGCCGCGGTTGTGCCGAAAAGCTGGCCGAGGCCGGGGTGGACCTGGTCCTGAATGCGCGCGGCGCGGAGGCGTTGGAAGAGACGGCCGAGGCGATCCGCGCAGCCACTGGCGTCTCGGTCGAGACGGTCGCCGCTGATGTGACAACGCCCGAAGGCCAGACGGCGGTGATCGCGGCCGCCGGTCAGGCCGATATCCTGGTCAACAACGCGGGCGGCCCACCTCCGGGCATGTGGACGGATTGGGACCGGGACGATTTTATTGCCGCCCTCGACGCCAACATGCTGACGCCCATCGCGCTCATTAAAGCGCTGGTTCCCGGCATGATGGAGCGGGGCTGGGGCCGAGTGGTCAACATAACCTCGCAATCGGTGAAGGCGCCGATCCCGGTTCTGGGTCTTTCCAATTCCGCGCGGGCGGGGCTCACCGGCTATGTCGCGGGCACTTCGCGGCAAGTCGCGGAAAAGGGCGTGACGATCAACAACCTGCTGCCGGGGATCCACGCGACGGACCGCGCGGTGTCGCTCGATGGAGGGGTCGCCAAAGCGCAGGGCATCTCGATCGAGCAGGCCAAGACGAACCGTGAGGCCACGATCCCGACACGTCGCTACGGCACGCGGGAGGAATTCGGCGCGACCTGCGCGTTTTTGTGCTCGGTCCATGCGGGCTTTATCGTCGGGCAGAACATCCTGCATGACGGCGGCGGCACAAACGCGACGATCTAGGCGCGGAGAGACATTCTGCGAGGCTGTGGACAAAGCAGTGGATAAATCTGTGGACAGATCTTGGGGTGCATCGCATGACCGCGCGCCTCGCCGTTGAGCATCTGACCTGCCGCTTCGGCGCGCGCGACGTGGTGCGCGATGTCTCGCTTGAGATTGCCGCCGGTGAAGTGGTCTGCCTTCTTGGCCCTTCGGGCTGCGGCAAGTCCACGACCCTTCGCGCCATCGCTGGCATCGAGGAGCAGCGCGCAGGCCGGATCACGCTCGATGGGCGGGTGCTGGCCGAGGATGGCTTGCACCTGCCGCCTGAAGAACGCTCCATCGGGTTGATTTTCCAGGATTTCGCGCTGTTTCCCCATCTCAGCGTTTGGGAGAACATCGCCTTTGGGCTCAGCGGGACACGTGCCGAAAAAGTCGCGCGGGTGGGGGCGTTATTGGAACGGGTGCGCCTGACGGGCTTTCAGAAGGCGCGTCCGCATACCCTCTCGGGTGGTGAGCAACAGCGGGTTGCCCTGGCCCGGGCCTTGGCGCCAAAACCCGCCGTGATGCTGATGGATGAGCCGTTTTCCGGCCTCGATAATCGTCTGAGGGACGGGATCCGTGACGACACACTGGCGCTGCTGCAGGAGGAGGACACCGCCGTCCTGTTGGTCACCCATGAGCCCGAGGAGGCGATGCGGATGGCTGACCGGATCGCCTTGATGCGCGATGGAGAGATCGTGCAACAGGGCGCGCCCTATGCGATCTACACCGCCCCGGCAGACCGGGATGCCGCAGCATTTTTCAGCGATATCAATATCCTAGAGGGGAAAGTTGAGGCAGGTTTCGCGCAGACAATCCTGGGCCCCTTCGCCGCGCCTGACCTGAGTGACGGCCAGGTTGGGGAAGTGGTTTTCCGCCCGCAGCATGTGGCGGTGGATTTTGACCGCGATGGCGGGCCAAGGCCCAGCCCGCTCGCCGGAACGCCGGTGCCCGCAACGGTGAGGCGGGCGCGCTTTATCGGTCAGCAAAGCCTGATCGAGTTCGCACTGGACGGTGCCGTCACCCCCGTCCTGGCCAGCCTTCCGGGCGTTTTTCTTCCCCGTCCAGGCACGCGATTTTGGCTCAGTCTCAGGCGCGATCGGGCCTTTGTGTTCGCCAAGCGTCCTTAACGATTGCCGCCATCGGCGCTTGTTCAAGGCCCGCTTTTGCGGCACAACCGCGTGCGATGGGACGACAAAACGGCCTGCGGGGCTTTGAAGCCCGCGAGCCGACCCTTAGATATGTTAGATGAAACGGGTCGCGCCTTACGAGACACGCGGCCCCTGCGGGAGAAGATCATGCTTAACAATATCGGCCCGGCGGGCCTGCTGTTAATCGCGGTCGTGGTGCTGGTGCTTTTTGGGCGCGGCAAGATTGCGAACCTGATGGGTGAAGTCGGCAAGGGGATCACCGCCTTCAAGCGCGGCGTGAAGGACAGCTCGGAAGAGATCGAGAACGCCTCGGCCAATGCCGAAGCGGCGCGCGACGTCACCCCCGAAAGCGAGCGCGACCAGGCCTGACGCGCCCCTTTGAGGTGAGGGCGCCCCATGCCTGATATCGGCTTTCTCGAGTTAATCATCATTGCTGTTGTGGCCCTGATCGTGGTGGGCCCCAAGGACCTGCCCGTGCTTTTCCGCAAAGCGGGGCAGTTTACGGGCCGGATGCGTGGCATGGCGCGGGAGTTTTCGCGCGCGATGAACGATGCGGCCGACGAAAGTGGGATGCGCGAGATGAGCCGCGACATCCGCAATCTGAGCAATCCGAAGCAGATGGGGATGGACGCAGTCAATAAGGCCTTCGACGGGATAGATCCGGAGCTTTACCCCGAGGGCTCGGAGACGCGGAAACTGGCCGAAAAGCGCAAGGCCAAGGAAGATGCGATGCGCGCCGAGATCGAGGCGCGCCGTGCTGCAAGGGAAGAGACAGCTGCTGACGCGCAAGCCGATCCCGAGCCCGCACCCGCCGCTAAACCTGGGGCGGCGGAGTGAGCGCAGATCAAACCAATGCCCCCGACGGCGCCCAAGACGGCGCTGAAGACGAGGTCGAGGCCAGCGCTGCGCCGCTGATCGAGCATCTGGCCGAGTTGCGCACGCGGCTGATCCGCTCAGTCCTGGCTTTCGTGGTGGCCATGGTCGCCTGTTTCACGGTGGCCGACCCGATCCTGCAGTTCATTTCCGAGCCGCTGGCCAATGTGCTTCGCGCCCGGGGCGAGGATCCGCGGCTCATTTTCACCGCGCCGCAGGAAAAGTTCTTCGTGCTCATTCGGATCTCGATCATCGCGGGCTTTGCCCTGTCTTTTCCGGTCATCGCGCATCAGCTCTGGCGCTTTGTGGCGCCGGGCCTCTACCGATCTGAGCGCAACGCGTTCCTGCCCTTCATCATCGCTTCGCCCGCGCTGTTCCTGATTGGCGCCTCCTTCGCCCATTTCGTCGTCACACCGCTGGCAATGAATTTCTTCATCGGTTTCGCGGATGCGATCCCGGCCTTGGCGAGCCTTTTGGCCGGCGACGGCACGTTTGAGCCCTCGGCGCAGACCGAGGAATTGCAGACGGTTTTCTTGGGCTCGGTCCGCGAGTCGCTCGATCTGGCGCTGAAATTCATCTTCGCCTTTGGGCTGTGCTTTCAGTTGCCGGTGCTGCTGACGCTTATGGGCAAAGCGGGGCTCGTCTCCGCCGAGGGGCTGGGCAATGTGCGCAAATACGCCGTGGTCGGGATCCTGACCCTGGCCGCCCTGGTCACGCCGCCGGATGTCGTGACGCAGATGATCCTCTTTACCGTGGTTTACGGGCTTTATGAGATCTCGATCCAGCTTGTGCGTATCGTCGAGCGCCGCCGGGAGGCCCGTCTGCGCGAAGAGGGGTATTACGACGACGAAGACTTCGCCGACAGTGGCGATGATCCGGCGGAGTAATCTGGTCTGATGGCGGCATCTGACGGGGCTGAGCTTAACGGCCGTCTAGACCGGATCGCCGAGGCGTTGGAGCGGCTCTCGCCACCGCCCGCCCAGGCGCCCGATTGGGACGCGGCCGATGCTTTTGTTTGGCACAGCGCACCAGATGGCCTGACACCCGTTCCGCAAGTCAACCGCGTCGATCTAAGCTTGCTTTTGGGCATCGACCGGGCACGCGACACGCTCCTTGAGAACACGCTGCAATTCGCCCATGGGCTGCCTGCGAACAACGCGCTTTTGTGGGGCGCACGCGGAATGGGCAAGTCGAGCCTGGTCAAATCGGTGCATGCCGAGGTTTTGGCCCAGGGCGCGCGCTTGGCGCTTGTGGAAGTGCTGCGCGAGGATCTGCCCTCGATCGGGCGGCTTTTGACGCTGTTGCGCGGCAGCGACCGGCGCTTCGTGCTGCTTTGCGATGATCTCTCGTTCAGCCATGACGACCAGCACTACAAATCGCTGAAGGCCGTGCTCGATGGCGGGGTCGAGGGGCGGCCCGAGAATGCGATTTTCTACGCCACCTCGAACCGGCGCCATCTGATGCCGCGCGACATGATCGAGAACGAACGTTCGAGCGCGATCAATCCGTCCGAGGCGGTCGAGGAGAAGGTCTCGCTGTCAGATCGGTTCGGTCTGTGGCTGGGCTTTCATCCCTGCGATCAGGCGCAGTACTTGGCGATGATCGACGCCTATTGCGCGGCCTTTGGGGTGGAGGTCGAGCCGGAGGTGCTCCGGGCCGAAGCCATCGAGTGGCAGGCCAGCCGTGGCGCGCGGTCGGGCCGGGTGGCCTGGCAGTTTTTCACTGATCTGGCCGGTCGGCATGGGGTCAGGATTTAGCCGGTCAGGATTTGGCGGGGTCGGAATTAGCGGGGTCGGCGCGTCTCAAGCTCCCCCTCCCGGGGAGCCATCGACGCGCCGAAAGGGGGCGCTGCCCCCTGCTGCGCACCCCCGGGATATTTGGACGATAAAGAGCTCGAAAAGGTCCAGCGCAAGCTGGCAAACGCACCGCGTTTGAGTTGAGAGCGGGCGGAGCCCAGGGAAAACGGGCGAAGCCCAGGAGCCGGTCCAGCTTGCTGGCAAGCTCAGCGCGTTTGAGATGACGACGAGCGGAGCCCCGGGAGAACGGGCGGAGCCCAGGAGACGGCACCGCGCTTTAGACAGTCGCCCGCTACCGCCCCACCAGAGCACTGCGCAGGTCTTGCTCGGTCTCCGCTGGTCCCGGCTCCTGGGTCGGGTACCGCGCGCTCAGGCGCTCTTGCGCGGCGCTCATCACCTTCACCGCGCGGCGGTCCATCACCCGGAACCAGAGCGCGGGGATGCAGGCGATCACGGCCATCACCGGCATGGCATAGGGCAGGCGCGGGGCCTGAAGCTCGGTCGTTTGCAACGTGTCGAAGGGGCGGCCGGGATGCATGTGGTGCTCGGAATGGCTGGGCGCGTTGAGCATCAGGAGCGAGGAAAACCCGCGCGGTGCGTTCCAGGAATGGTGCGCGGCAACCGGTTCGGGCCGCCCGCTGGGCAGGGTCAGGCGCGCGAGCCCATAATGTTGAATGTAGTCGCTGATCAGGATCTGCAGATGGGCCAAGGCGCAGAGCGCCAGGAACGCGATGAGGGAGCCGAAATTGAATGCCAGCAGCACGACGAGGCAGGTCAGGGCCGCACCACCGACCCAGATCGGATAGGGCGTCTGGCGCAGTTCAGGCTGATCACCCCGGCGCACGGCCTGTTCTCGCTCGGCCTCGAGCCCGGCTTGAAAACCACCGCTCCAGGCGCGGGGCACATAGCTCCAGAAGCTCTCGCCATGGCGCGGCGTCGCCGGGTCGGCTTCCGTGCCGACATGGGTATGGTGCACGAGCTTATGGGCCGAAACATGGTGGCCAAAGAGCATCGTGGTATAGACCGCCGCGCCAAGCCAGCGCAGGCCCGGTTTGGGGCGGTGGATCAGCTCATGGGCGTTCGGGTGGCTGATCTGTCCCAGCCAGGACGCCGCGGCCAGAAACAGCGCCAAATTGCCGCCGAGCCCCATATTGCCCGCCATCAGCCCGGCTAGAACGACCGGGATCAACGTCAGATGCGCCAGGGCCAGGAGGATGGACACACGCTCCGCATTTGGATCGGGCGGATCGCTGGGCGCAGGGGGGCTCATCCAGGTGTCTAGAAGGGCTGTGCCCAGGGTCAGCGCCAGAAGCGCCAGCACCGCGAAGGGCGCGCCGAAAAAGGCACCAGCCACCAGAAGGGCCCAAGGCACCATTGCCGCCGCCGCGTAGGAATAGATCACCCGCATGAAATCCTGAGCCACCCGTTCAATTCACACCGCGACTATAGACCATCGGAATGGGACAAAACCATGTCGCTTTTGACCTTTGCGGGTGGCAAGCTTGGCTTTAGGCTCTGGGACAGCAAGACAGGATCGAGCCACAGGATCTCACGCATGGCACTGGACCATAAAAACGCGAATGGGGGCGCGGCCTCCGGCGGGGTTTGGAAATCGGCGAAGGGCCGGGGGCGGGGTCTGCCCAAGGGGCGGCAGCTCGAAGATGTCGCCTGGCTGGAGATCGAGGATCTGATCGGCACGCGCGGCCTGCGCCGTGACCTGCTCATTGAGTACCTGCACAAAATCCAGGACCGTTACGGTCACCTCTCGGCGCCGCATCTGCGCGCTTTGGCCGAAGCGCTGTCCATCCCGATGGCCGAGGTCTGGGAGGTGGCATCGTTCTATGCGCATTTCGACCTGGTGCGCGAGGGCGAGACACCGCCGCCCGCGCTCACTATCCGGGTTTGCGACAGTTTGAGTTGTGAGCTGGCCGGTGCCGATCAGCTGGCCGCGGCGCTAGAGGACGGGCTTGACCCGGCCGAGGTGCGGGTTCTGCGCGCGCCCTGCATGGGGCGTTGCCACACGGCGCCGACGCTGGAGATCGGCCATAACCATGTCGACCACGCCACGCCGGGTAAGGTGATGGCCGCAATCGCGGCGGATGACACCCATGCCCATATCCCCGCCTACGAAGGCTTTGCCGCCTATAGAAAGGCGGGCGGCTACGGCACGCTTGAGGCCCTGCGAGCAGATGGCGATTGGGAAGAGGTGCAGGAGCGCGTTCTGTCCGCTGGCCTGCGCGGTTTGGGCGGGGCGGGGTTTCCGTCGGGCAAGAAATGGGGCTTTGTCCGTGCCAATCCCGGGCCGCGCTACCTGGCTGTGAATGGCGATGAGGGCGAGCCCGGCACCTTCAAGGACCGCCACTATCTAGAACGGACGCCGCATCTGTTCCTCGAAGGGATGCTGATCGCTGCCTGGGCCGTCGAGGCCGAGCGTTGTTTCATCTATATGCGCGATGAATATCCGGCGGTGTTGGAGATCCTAGCCCATGAGATCAGCGTGCTGGAGGCCTCGGGCCTCATCGCGCGTGGCTATGTCGAGCTGCGGCGCGGGGCGGGGGCTTATATTTGCGGCGAAGAAAGCGCGATGATCGAGTCGATCGAGGGCAAGCGCGGGATGCCCCGGCACCGGCCGCCTTTCGTCGCCCAGGTGGGCATCTTCGGGCGGCCGACGCTGGTGCACAATATCGAGACGCTGCACTGGGTCGCCCGGATCTGTCGCGAAGGCCCGGAGATCCTGTCGAGCGTGGAAAAGAACGGCCGGAAGGGCCTGCGCTCGTATTCGGTGTCGGGCCGGGTGGCCGAGCCGGGGGTCTACTTGCTGCCCGCGGGCTCCACGATCCTGGACATCATCGAGGCGGCGGGCGGCATGGCCGAGGGTCACGCGTTCAAGGCCTATCAGCCGGGCGGGCCATCTTCGGGCCTGTTGCCCGCGCATATCGACGACGTGCCGCTCGATTTCGACACGCTTCAACCCCTTGGCAGCTTCATCGGCTCGGCCGCCGTGGTGGTCCTGTCGGGGCATGACAGCGCCAAGGAAGCGGCGCTCAACATGCTGCGGTTTTTCGAGAAAGAAAGCTGTGGGCAATGCACGCCGTGCCGGGTCGGCTGTGAAAAGGCGGTCAAGTTGATGGAGGCCGAGACCTGGGATCAGGGGCTGTTGGGTGAGCTCTGCCAGACGATGTCAGATGCCTCGATCTGTGGCCTGGGGCAGGCTGCGCCCAATCCGATCAAGCTGACGATGAAGCACTTCCCCGACGAGGTCTGAACGCCAGGGTTGGTCTATGGGCCGGTCTGTAGTGGGGCGGTCTATGGGGTGGGGGCGGTTGGCCCTGCTTGCCGCCTGAGGTCTTTTCCGCGCCGCCGCGACGGATTAGGTGAGGGCAAAGGAGCCGTCTCATGTCGTTTTTCAAAAAGTTGCGCGACCGGATGTTCAAGTCTTCCTCCAAGCTGGATGAGGGGCTGGATGCGATCATAGAAGAGGGCATCGAAGAGGCCATTGAAGAGCGTGCGGATGCGGCGCATGAGCAGGCGGCTGATCCAGCGGTTTCCGAGGACGAGGCAGAGCCAGATGTCGGGGCGGTTGCAGAACCCGCGCCCGTGCCGGATCCCACTCCAGAG
>JBCBCN010000008.1:129498-215509 GCA_038530555.1 Pseudomonadota bacterium
AGAGCCAGAGCCAGAGCCAGAGCCAGAGCCAGAGCCAGAGCCAGAGCCAGAGCCAGAGCCAGAGCCAGAGCCAGAGCCAGAGCCGGTGGCGGCGCGAGAGGTTGCGCCCGAGCCTGTCCCGGCCCCTGCCGCTGAACCAACGCCCGAGCCCGAGCCTGAACCCGAACCCGCCAAAAAGCCCGGTTTTTTCGGCCGTCTCATGGGCCGGACGGCTGAGCCGCGCCGGGTGCTCGATGACGATATGCTGGAACAACTCGAAGAGCTGCTGATCACCTCGGATATGGGCGTCGACACCGCCCTGCGCGTCACCGCCAATATGGCCGAGGGCCGCTATGGCAAGGCGTTGTCCGCGCGCGAGATCAAAGAGCTTCTCGCACGTGAGATCGGTCGCGTTATGGGCCCCGTCGCGCGGCCCCTGCCGATCTATCCCAAGACGCCGCAGGTCGTGCTGGTCGTGGGCGTCAACGGCTCGGGCAAGACCACCACCATTGGCAAGCTGGCCAGTCAGCTTAAAGCCGCCGGAAAGACGGTCGTGATCGCCGCCGGTGACACGTTCCGCGCCGCCGCGGTTGAGCAACTCCAGGTCTGGGGAGAGCGCGCAGGCGTGCCGGTTCTGACCGCCGAGGAAGGCTCAGACCCCGCCGCGCTCGCCTTTGACGCGATGGGCCGGGCCGAGGCGGATGGGGCCGATCTGCTGCTCATCGATACGGCGGGGCGGCTACAGAACCGCGCCGATCTTATGGAAGAACTGGCCAAGATCGTCCGGGTGATCCGTAAGAAAGACCCCGAGGCACCGCATAACACGCTGCTGGTCCTCGATGCGACCACGGGCCAGAATGCACTCAGCCAGGTGGAGACGTTTCAAAAGATGGCGGATGTTTCGGGGCTGATCATGACCAAGCTCGACGGGACGGCCAAGGGCGGGGTGCTGGTGGCGCTGGCCGACAAGTTTGGCCTGCCGATCCATGCCATCGGCGTGGGCGAGCAGATCGACGATCTGGCGCCGTTTGATCCGGATGAATTTGCCCAGGCCCTGACCGGTGCGGAGCTGGTGCCCGAGGCCGCGCAATGAGGCGGTTTGCGGGCGCGCTGTGCGTCGCGCTGTTGGCGCCTGGATCGCTCGCGGCGCAAAGCCCAGAAAGCCCCGAGGCCTGCGGCGCTCTGGTAGAGACACTGGGCGCGCAGGCGCTGCCCGAGTTGATACTAGAGGCGCCGGACTTCCGCCTGGAAGAGGGCGTCTGCGTGGCCGAAGACCTCTTTGCGCTCTTCGACAATATGCGCCTCACGGCCGAGGCGATGCGCTTTCGCTACGAGGGCCCGCTGGAGTTTTCCGCGACGCGCTATGCCGATCTCGTCGAGATCGAGTTGACCGGTCTGCGGTTCGCCGTGCGCACCGGTTTTAGCCCGGACATGGATTATGTCTTCGCGGCCCAGGCGCGGGCGCGCGAGGGCATCGATGCCCTGCTGTCGGTCTCCTATGACGCGGGCCGGGTCACTCTCGATCCGCTGCGCATCGATTTCCCGGGCGAGAACGCCATTGAGGCGCGTCTGGCGATGACCGATCTGAGCGACGACCCCTTGCAGGCACTCGATGGGCGCTTGGAGCGTCTGGAGCTGAGTATCCTAAGCAACGGCCTTTTCGAAGAATTCGCGTTGTTCCCCCTGGCCACGATGCTGCTGACCGACCAGGACGATCCCGAAGCTGAGGTGGCGCGGCTCAAAGACGAGGGGCGCGCGGCGCTCGCAAGCTTGCCCCTGACCCCTCAGACCGTCGCGGCATTGGAGGCCCTGATCCATGATTTGCCCAACCCGGCCGGGACGCTCAGTCTCATCCTGGCGCCCGAGGGCGGTGTGGCGATCCGCGATGTGATCACGCCCTTCGGCCCGGGCGAGGGTTTTTTGACCGGGCTCGAGGCACGCTACGAGCCCGCTGAATGAGGCCAAATCCCCTGCCGAGTGCCCTCGCATGAGCGCTTGGCTCCAAAGCATCGAAGGCACCGAGACGGGCGCCCTGGTCGCGCTCTGCCTAGCGCTTTTCGCGGCCGTCCTGCACGCGATCTTCGGCGCGCTGCAAAAAGGCCGCCACGATCCCCTGCTGGCGCGCGGGGCGATCGACGCGAGCTATGCCGCCTTCGCCGCGCCCTTTGCCTTTTTCGTCGTGCCCTGGCCCGAGCCGCATATGTGGGCGATCTTTGCGGGCGCTTGGGTTATCCACACGGGCTATAAACTGGTCGCGGTGCAGAGCTATCGGCGCGGGGCCTACACGCTGGTCTATCCGGTGATGCGGGGGACGGGACCGCTTTTCGCGGTGCTTGGCGCGGCGCTGTTTCTGGGCGAGAGCTTCAACGCCGTCCAATGGCTGGGCCTCGGCGTTCTGCTCGCGGGGCTTTACGGCCTGGCGGCGGTCAATCTGGCCCAGGCGCCGGGCGACAGGGCGCAGCTTTTGCCCGCGCTGGGCCTTGCGGTTCTGACCGGGCTTTTTGTGGCTGTCTACACGACCTATGACGCCTATGGCATCCGTGCGACGGCCGATCCCTTCACCTTCCTGGCCTGGTTCTTCTTTCTTGACGGTCTGGTCTTTCCGGTTCTCGCCTTGCGCTTTCGCGCCTCCCAGGCCGAGCCACAGCCCTGGGGGCCGCTGGCGCTGCGCGGTGTGGTGGGCGGTGCCGTAGCACTTTTGAGCTTTGGGGCGATCATGCTGGCCACGCGGCTCGATCAGGTCGGGGAGGCGGCGGTTCTGCGCGAAACCTCGACGATTTTCGCGGCTTTGATCGGTTGGGCAATCCTCGGCGAACGGGTCGGCCCCGCGCGCGTGGCTCTGATGGGGTTGATCGCGGCGGGCGCGGTGATAGTTGAGGTGGGAGGATGAGGCGCAATGGCTGAAAAACAGATCAATCCCTGGCTCAAGCAAGGCCTGGAGCTCGGCCCGCCGCTTTTGTTCTTCGTGGCCTATCTGCGCCTGCAAGATACGCAAGTAACGGTCGGCGGCACGGAATATGATGGCTTTATTATCGCCACGGCGGCCTTCGTGCCGATCCTCTTGGGCTCTATCGCGCTGCTTTGGAAGCTTACGGGCAAGATCAGCCGCATTCAGGTGTTCACCGCCGTGATGGTGGTCTTTTTCGGCGGCCTGACGGTTTGGCTCAATGATGAGCGGTTCTTCAAGATGAAGACCACGCTGGTCTATGCGTTCTTCGCGGGCGCCCTCGGGATCGGGCTGTGGCGCGGCAAAAGCTGGCTGCAATACCTCATGGGTGAGGCGTTAAAGATGGCCGATGAGGGCTGGATGATCATGACGCGGCGCATCGCCCTGGCCTTTGTGGCGATGGCTGTGGCCAATGAGGTGGTCTGGCGCACGCAATCGGATGCCTTCTGGGTCAGTTTCGAGACGTTCGGCCTGCCAATTTTCCTGTTTGCCGTTTTCATGTCCCAGGCGCCCCTTATCGAGCGCTATTCCCTTTCCGAGGAGGACGAGAGCCCGAACGACGGCCCGAATGAGACGGGGGACGAGACGGGCGAGGCTTAACGCGACGCTTGCCCGTTTTGGCCTCGGCATGGCCCTGGGTGGCTTCCTTCAGGCCAAGCTGATCGGCCAGGACGCGTGGCTTCACTTCCTCGACGTCGCCTGCCTTGAGCGGACCCAGGCGGAACGGGCCATAAGAGACGCGGATGAGCCTGTTCACCTCAAATCCCACCTCCGAGATCGCGCGGCGAATCTCGCGGTTCTTGCCCTCGCGCAGCCCAATGGTCAGCCAGGCATTGGCGCCCTGTTGGCGATCAAGGCTCACCTGCATCGGCTGATATCTCTGCCCTTCGACCTCAATCCCCGCGCGGAGCGGGGTGAAATCCTCGTCCTTAGGCGTGCCTTTGAGGCGCACCCGGTATTTCCGGAGCCAACCGGTCGATGGCAGCTCTAAGCGGCGTTTGAGATCGCCGTCATTGGTCAAAAGCAGCAGCCCTTCCGAGGTCAGATCGAGCCGGCCCACGCTCATCACCCTGGGCAGCGTGTCGGGCAGCGCATCGAACACCGTCTTGCGGCCCTTTTCATCGCGCGCCGTTGTCACCAGGCCCGACGGCTTGTGATAGAGCCAGAGCCGCGCGCGTTCCGCCTCGGGCAGGGGGGCATTGTCGACCTCGATCCGGTCCTGCTCGCTCACATTCAGCGCCGGGCTGTCGATCACACGTCCGTTGACCGCGACCCGGCCCGCTTCGATCATGCGCTCGGCCTCCCGGCGCGAGGCCACACCCGCCCGCGCCAGGCGTTTTGCGATCCGTTCTGAAGAGCTCTGTTCCATGCCGGGGGCTTAGCGGTTTGACAGCGCCGGTGAAAGCGGCAAGAGCGGGGCATGGCCGCCTTTCGCTCTTATATGATCCAAGCGCTCGAGGAGGCGCGCGCCGCCGGTGCTCGGGGCGAAGTGCCCGTGGGCGCGGTCGTGGTGCGCCGGGGTGAGGTTCTGGCCCGGGCGGGCAACCGGATGCGGGAGCTCAGCGATCCGACCGCCCATGCCGAGATCCTGGCGATCCGAGCGGCCTGTGCCGCGCTGGGCTCAGAGCGGCTGACGGGCTGTGATCTCTGGGTGACGCTAGAGCCGTGCCCGACCTGTGCGGGCGCCATCGCGGCGGCGCGGTTCGACCGGCTTTACTATGGTGCATCCGATCCCAAATCCGGCGGTGTGGCCCAAGGGCCGCGTGTGTTCGAGCATGCCCAGGCGCATCACGCGCCAGAGGTCTATAGCGGCTTTGAGGAGGAGGCCTGCGCCGAGCTCATGCGCGCGTTCTTCGCGGCACGGCGGGACTAAAGCGTCCGACCTTTAACCTGACTCATCATTTGACCAAAATGTCCCGAGAGCGCGAAGCGCGGCAGGGTATTTTGCGTCTCAAGTTCGAGGTCGGACGCTCTAGCATCACTCGGTCGGGATCGCGCGGGGCTTGCCGTCTTCGTCGAGCGCGACAAAGACGAAATCGGCATTGGTGACCTTGGCCGAGCTGTTGCCGAAACGCGGCCTGGCCCAGACGTCGATATGGATGCGCATTGACGTCCGGCCCACTTCGACCAGTGTGGCGTAGAGCGTCACCTCATCGCCGACCTTGACCGGCTGCAGGAATTGCATCGCCTCCACCGCCACGGTTGCCCCGCGCCCCTGGGAGACCCTCCCGGCCATGTTTCCAGCGGCAAGATCCATCTGCGACATGAGCCAACCGCCGAAAATATCGCCCGCCGGATTGGTGTCGGCAGGCATCGCGATGGTGCGGATCACCAGGACGCCGTCCTCTTGCTGACGGCCGTGCTTGCCGCGCCGTTGCGCCCGTTCAAGGGCGGGGTGGAGGGCGTCCACTGGCTTGCTGGTGTCGGTCATGTGTTGCGTCCCTTGCTTGCGTCCCCCGGCGAGCTGTCTGCCGCACGTAGCGCGCTGGCCGCCCGCTCACAAGCTTGGAAAACCCGGCGCGCGGAAGGACTGTAAGCCGGATTCTGTGCCCCCAGGGGTGACCTCGGGGCGATGACCATTCCTCTGGGCCGACGCTTGCGCGACGGCTCTAGCTGCCAACCCGGATCTCTGGGGCGAAAGCGGCCCCGTGGCACGCCACGCAAGATCCCTATTTGGCATTGCTCCCGGTGGGGTTTGCCCTGCCAGGACCGTTACCGGCCCCGCGGTGGGCTCTTACCCCACCGTTTCACCCTTACCTCAGGCCTTTCGGCGTCAGGCGGTTTTTTTTCTGTGGCACTTTCCGTCGAATTACTCCGCCCGGGCGTTACCCGGCACCGTTGCTTTCTGGAGTCCGGACTTTCCTCTCACGGGGCGCACCCGCAAGCGGCCATCCGTCCTTCCGCGCGTGCGTTGCCTAGCGCGGGCTGGGCGGCGGCGTCAATCATCGCCACTGAAACGCCGGGCCAGATCGGCGGCAATGGCGCAGTCGGTCGCGTCCAGCGGGCCCTTGGCCTGGGGCCGGAAGCGCAGGCGCAGCGTGGTGAGTTGCAGCGCTTCGTCGAGCGCGGGCCAGCCGAAGGCCCGGCAATCCCGCGCAAACTTGTCCGCGTCAACATGCGCGGCCTCATGGTCCGGCTCGGGCCAGATGCTCAGGCCGCCGCGCGCCAGACGGTGCCAATCAAAGCGCGGGCCGGGGTCGATCTTGCGCCCTGGCGCCATATCAGAATGCCCGATCACCGCCTCGGGCGGCAACTGCCAGCGGGCCAGGATATCGGCCAGCAGCTCTTCGAGCCGGTCCATCAGAGGCGCCGCGAAGGGGACGTTTCCGGGATTGGCCAGCTCGATCCCGATGGAGCGGGAATTGACGTCACTCGCGCCGCGCCAGCTGCCCTGACCGGCATGCCAGGCGCGGCGCTCTTCGTCCACGAGGCTCCAAAGCTCACCGGCTTCGCTGATCAGGTAATGGGCCGAGACCTCTCGAGCGGGATCGCACAGCGCCCGGGACGCGGCCTCGGCGCTTTGCATGGCGGTATAGTGCAGGACAACGAGGCTGGGCGTGGCGCCGCCCCGCCTTTCGCCGTGATTGGGCGAGCGCAGCTGGTTCAGCCGCCGGATCCCGTCACGGTCGTGGAGACGGAGCCGGGCGCCGTGCCGGTCGCGCCGGTGAAGCGGCCCGAGCGGGCGGCATTGCGGTAGACGCTGGGATCCCAGTTGCAAGCGTACCCGTCGCCGTCTGGGTCGAGCGCCTGGCGGTCGCGGTCCGGTCCACCGGCGGCCAGAAAGGCCTGCTGAGCCAGATCGTCGGACTGATAGGACAGGCAGTTCTGCTCATGCCGCCCGGCCCCGAGCCGCGAACGGCGGTGGACCTGCTGGCCCACGGGGTGGCTGGTGGCGAGCGCGTATTCGATGATGTTGGGCCCGGTGGAATTGGGTCGGTTCGGCAAGTCGGTCGGCTGCACGATGACCATCTGATCCTGCATCCGCTGCAGGCGTTCGGCGTCGCTTTCGATGGTTTCGCGCGCGGCGACGGCCTCAAAGCTCTGTTCGTCCGAGATCGCGGCATTGCCCGTCGGTGTCGGTTGGGGTGTCGTCGCAGGTGTAGCACTTGCGGTTTGCTGTGGCGCGTTTTGCCCGGCTTCGGCCTCGGCGATGGCGGCAGCGGCGCGCGCGGTCAGCGGATCGGTGCCGCCTTGCTGTGCGCGGGCGGGGGGCTGCACCGTTTCGTTGGAGATGCGCCCGGCGGCGATCTGATCGGCGCGCACGGCCGCGGCCTGATTGGCCTGACGCTGTTGATAGGTGGCGTAATCGCCAAAGCCCACGCCCTCGGCCACGTCATTGGGCGGCGGCGAGCTACAAGCGGCAACGCAAAGAAGCGCCAGAGCGGCGCAGTATCGGGCAGACATGCTCAACCTCGTTGTGTTCTAGCGGTCTTTTACCACCATTTGGCAGGTTTCGCCACAAACCCTGCGGCGCTTTCGAGAACCTGCGCGGTATTCAAAAGTTCCCCCTCTTCCCAGGGCCGCCCGATCAGTTGCAAGCCCATCGGTAACCCGTCGGCGTCTTGGCCGGTGGGCACCGCCACACCGGGCAGCCCGGCGAGGTTGACGGTCACGGTGAAGACGTCATTGAGATACATCTCAACCGGGTCGGCGACCTCTTTACCCAGGGGGAAGGCCGCGGACGGCGTGGCCGGTGTCAGGATCGCATCGACGCCCTGGGCGAAGACCTCATCGAAGTCGCGCTTGATCAGGGCGCGAACCCGGCGCGCGCGGTTGTAATAGGCGTCATAGAACCCGGCGCTCAGCACATAGGTTCCGATCATCACCCGGCGCTTGACCTCGGCGCCGAAGCCCTCGGCCCGGGTCTTTTCGTACATCTCGGTGATGCCGTCGCCCGGGGCAAGCTCGGCGCGGTAGCCGTAGCGCACGCCGTCATAGCGCGCGAGGTTGGACGACGCCTCCGCCGGGGCGATCACGTAATAGGCGGGCAGGGCGTATTTGGTGTGCGGCAGCGAGATATCGCGGATCTCGGCGCCCGCATCTTTGAGCATCGCGGCGCCCTCGGACCAGAGCTTTTCGATATCGTCCGGCATGCCATCCATCCGGTATTCTTTCGGAATACCAATGACTTTGCCGCTTATATCGCCGGTCAGCATGGCCTCGAAATCCGGGACGGGCAGGTCGGCCGAGGTGCTGTCGCGCGGGTCATGGCCCATCATTGCGGCGCCCATGATGGCCGCGTCGCGCACGGTTTTGGTCATCGGCCCGGCCTGATCGAGGGAGGAGGCAAACGCCACGATGCCCCAGCGCGAGCAGCGCCCATAGGTGGGCTTCAGGCCAACGATGCCGGTAAACGCCGCGGGTTGCCGGATCGAGCCGCCGGTATCCGTGCCCGTCGCCGCCAGGCAGAGCCCCGCCGCCACAGCCGAGGCCGAGCCGCCGGACGAGCCGCCGGGGGTCAGGGCCGTGTCCGAGCCCGCCGCGCGCCAGGGATTGACCGCGTTGCCATAGACGCTGGTCTCGTTCGACGAGCCCATGGCGAACTCATCCATGTTGAGCTTACCCAGCATGACCGCGCCCGCATCGCGCAGTTTGCCCGAGACGGTGCTTTCGTATTCCGGCTTGAAGCCTTCGAGGATTTTCGAGGCTGCTTGGCTGGCCACGCCCTGGGTGCAGAAGAGATCCTTGATGCCCAAAGGGATGCCGCACATGGCGGGCGCGTCTCCGGCGGCGATCCGCTCATCGGCGGCCTTCGCGCGCTCCAGCGCCAGATCGGGGGTCTTGTGGACAAAGGCCCCGAGCGCATCGGCGCCCTCGATCGCCTCCAGGCAAGCCCGGGTCAGCTCGACGCTACTGGTCTCGCCGCCGCGCAGCGCGTCGCGCGCCTCGGCGATGGTCATTTGGGTCAGATCAGCCATCACTCCACCACCTTCGGCACGGCGAAAAAGCCCTCGCGCGCCTCAGGCGCATTGGCCAGGACACGGCCCTGCTGTTCTCCGTCGGTCACCACATCCTCGCGCCGCTTCAGCCGCATGGGCGTGACCGAGACCATTGGCTCAACACCGTCAACATCGACCTCTTCGAGTTGCTCGATAAAGCCCAGAATAGCGTTGAACTCCCCGGCCAGCGCGGGCAGGTCGGCCTCGTCGACGCGGATGCGCGCGAGCTTGGCGACATTGGCGGCGGTTTTCGTGTCGATAGACATGACGGTAAGCGGCTCCTCTCGAGGGCGGACAGGCGCCCGCGCGATCCCATAAACCGACCGGCAGGGCCAGGCAATGGGGCGTTGCGTGCGCGGCGCGGGGCGGGCAGGTTGAGGGGTGAACTGCGGGGCGCCTCGGGACGTGAAAGCCCGAGCTGGGGCGCCGAGACTTGGAACGGATGCAGGATGATTTACGGCACGTTTCTTGAGGACACCAACTATGTCGAGGTGATTGAGCGGTATTACCGCGAGCACGACCACCCCGACTTTCCGATCACCCATACCGGTTTGTCGCTGATCCGCGACTTCCTCGAAGAGCGCGGCTCCGCCCGCAGGCCAGAGGAGCTTGCGACGGCCTATAGTCTAACCTCCACCTATTATGATGGTTGGAAGACCTGCGAAGACCAGGATGTGTTAGATTTGCTTCCAGTTTTGAAGGAGTACTGGAAAAGCCTCCATCGGGAGCGCGAGAATCGAGCTATTGATCACCGAATTAGAGTCTTTGAGCCGAAGTGGTTCATGGAGATTTATATTCAGAACGCGCATCAACATACCGACATGTTGGAATGGGAGGGACTTCGTTCCGGTCGCGATTTTGGGATAAAGGCTAGCCACAGGCATATGTCAGGGGTGGAGATCCAATTCGTAACTAGCGAAGCCCCGCCCGGCGGCGCAATGCTTCACACCAACGTCACAATTTTCATCCATGGGCTGCGCGTCTTCGTCGGCAAAGCGCAGCGTATCTTAATGCTCCCTTACTTCCGCGTGGCTCCGGTCAATGAAAAAGCGACCGAAGAAGCCGTCGCCTCGCTCGCGCGGCAAGTCACCGAGCTTTGCCGCTGTATGCTCGAGATCGATTTGAAGGTAGACAAGCGGCCAGACGCTTAATTCCGGGAGGGTGAAACAATGCGCTATCAATGGCTGGGCCATGCCAGTGTGCGGCTGGAGATCGAGGATCAGGTGCTGTTGATCGATCCCTGGCAGGAGGGGCCGACATTTCCCACGGATCGGGCCGATGAGGCGCTGGGCGGGGCGACGGCGATTGTGCTGACCCATGGGCATTTCGATCACGCTGCCGGTGTGGCGGAGTTGGCCAAGGAGCGGGGGCTTACCGTCTATGGCATGGTCGAGCTCGTTAGCATCCTGGGCGAGCAGTTTGGCATCGAGGTGACAGGCTTCAACAAGGGCGGCACGGTCCAGATCGGCGCGGTTGCGCTGACGATGGTGGCGGCGACGCATTCCTCGACGCTGCAAATGGGCGAAAAGCTTCTGCCAGCGGGTGACCCGGTGGGCTTCATGATCGCGGGGGAGGGCAAGACCGTCTACCTGTCGGGCGACACGGATGTGATGGCCGATATGGCGATCTGGCAAGACCTGCATGCGCCGGAGATCGGCATCCTGTCGGCGGGCGGGCATTTCACGATGGATATGCGCCGGGCGGCCTATGCGGCGAGCAAGCTGTTCCGGTTCAAGACGGTTATTCCCTACCACTACAAGACCTTCCCGCTGCTGGCGCAAGACGCCTCGGAGCTGCAAGCCGCCTTGCCGGGCGTGACGGTGCATGACCCGGAAGTGATGGAGGCGATCGAGCTTTAAGGCACCCAGGCAGGCGCGCGGATTGACAGCGCGGCTTTCGCGTTGCTAGGGCTGAGACATGGGGCTCGCGGTGGCCTCGTGAGGCCCAGGCTCAACCCCCGCATCCTCTCCGAAACCTGAGACGGGTGCCCCATGGCTTCACCAACGGAACTGACCCCCAAGCAGCTATCCCGGTTGATCGGCACGCCGGACGCGCCGGAGATCTTGGACGTGCGTATCGATGAAGACTTCGACGCCGATCCCAGGCTGATCCCCGGCGCGCGGCGGGTGGATTACCGCCAGGCAGGCGCGATTGCGCCGCTTGGCGACCGCGTTCTGGTGATCTGCCATCGCGGCCTAAAGCTCAGCCAGGGCGTGGCGGCGCAGCTTCGGGCCCGGGGCATCGTGGCCGAAACGCTTTTGGGCGGCATGGTGGCCTGGTCGGAGGGCGGCTTTCCGACGCTCAAAGCCGGGGCCTTGCCACCGCCCGGCCCCTGGGGCCGCGTGGTCTGGGTGACGCGACAAAGGCCCAAGGTCGACCGGATCGCCTGTCCCTGGCTGATCAGACGCTTCATCGACCCGCTGGCGGAGTTTCTGTTCGTCGCCCCCTCGCAAGTCCTTGCCGTTGCCGGGAAATTCGACGCCATTCCCTTTGATGTGGAAGGCGCCTTTTGGAGCCATCGCGGCGAGAACTGCAGTTTCGATACCTTTCTCGAGGAGACGGGCCTGGAGATGCCCGCGCTCGCGCATCTGGCGCGGCTGGTGCGTGCGGCAGACACCAATAGGTTGGACACTGAGCCTGAGGCGGCGGGGCTTTTGGCTGCCTCTCTGGGTCTGTCGCGGATCTACCGCGATGACCTGGCGCAGCTTGAGGCGGGTCTGCCGCTCTATGATATGTTCTTCCGCTGGGCGCGGGATGCGACAGCGGAGGGGCACGATTGGCCATGAATGTGGAGACACCCCGCGAAGGCGCGCCCGATCTGAGCACACTCACCCGTGTTTTCCTGCGCATCGGGCTGCTCAGCTTTGGCGGTCCAGCGGCGCAGATTGCGCTCATGCATCGGGAGCTGGTGGAGTTGCGCGCTTGGCTGACGGAGCGGCAATTCCTGAGCGCGCTGAGCTTTTGCATGCTGCTGCCCGGGCCCGAGGCGATGCAGCTTGCCGCCTTTTCCGGCTGGCGGCTCAGGGGGCTGAGCGGGGGGCTGATCGCGGGGCTGCTGTTTATCGCGCCGGGGGCCGTTGTGATCGCGGTGTTGGCCAGCCTCTATGTCAGCTTTGGCCAGGTGCCTCTGGTGCAGGCCGCTTTTCTGGGCATCAAGGCGACCGTCGTGATCGTGGTGTTGCAGGCGCTCATTAAGGTGATGGGCCGCGCGCTGACATCTCCTTGGGCCTACGGCTTGGCGGGGGCGGCGTTCCTGGCGCTCTTTGCCTTCGATCTGCCGTTCCCTCTGGTGATCTTTGTGGCGGCGATCATCGGCGCTCTGGCCATGACGTCTGAGCCCGCTGAGCCCGTGGACGCGCCGGAGGTCAACCTCGCCAACACCCTGCGAACCGCGTTCATCTGGGGCGCGATCTGGCTGGTGCCCCTGGGCCTGATCTGGGCCCTGGATCCGAGCGGCCTTCTGGCGCAACTCGGCGCGTTTTTCGCCAAGCTTGCCGTGGTGACCTTTGGCGGGGCCTATGCGGTCCTGGCCTATATGGTGCAGCAGGTGGTCGGCGAGTTCGGCTGGCTTACGACGCCGCAGATGATCGACGCGCTGGGCCTGGCCGAGACGACACCGGGACCGCTGATCCTGGTTACAGAGTTCGTGGCCTTTCTGGCCGGGGCGCAGGAGGGTGGCATCGCCCTGGGCGTGGCCGCCGCATTGCTCAGCCTTTGGGTGACCTTCGTGCCCTGTTTCCTATGGATCTTCATGGCCGCGCCTTACGTTGATTGGATCGGCGCACAGCCGCGCCTGACCGGCGCGCTCAGCGGGATCACGGCGGCCGTGGTGGGGGTCATTTTGAACCTGTCGCTTTGGTTCGCGCTCAATACGGCCTTCGCCGAGGTGGCCCGCAACGGCTGGGGCCTGTGGTTGCCGGACCCGGGCAGTCTCAATCCCCTGGCGCTTGGTTTGATGGGCGTGGCGGCGGCGCTGCTTTTGTGGCGCAAGCTTGATCTGCTGCTCGTTCTCGCGGTCATGGGCGGGTTGGGCGCGCTCACCTCCTTTATCCCGCTTTGAGCGATGCCTTTGCGGTTGACACGGGCGGCCCGGCGGATAGAAGACGCGCTCTGAGATCAAACGCGGCGTGCATGCGCGCCGACCCGTAAGGAGCCCCGTGATGGCAAAGCCGACCACGATCAAAATCCGCCTGAACTCGACCGCGGGCACCGGGCATTTCTACGTGACCAAGAAAAACGCCCGCACGATGACCGAAAAGATGAGCGTACGAAAGTACGATCCCGTTGTGCGCAAGCATGTCGAGTATAAGGAAGGCAAAATCAAATAGCCTGACCAAAGCCGACAAGCCCGGGGCCGCGCGACAGGATCGCCGCGGCCCTTTTCTTTTGCGCGCACGCTGCCGGGCGCGGGAGGGGCGCAAAGGTTGCCGGGGCCAAGTAAAGCCCGGCCTGAGAAAGACGCATTTGATGGACGCGGCTTTGTTCCGCTCCAAGTTAACGGCTCAAGGGTTGCGATATCGCTCGCACCGCAAGGGGCACCGGCCCGCACAAGGAGGACCTGCAATGGCCCGAACTGTTGATGATCAAATTACGATCCGTGCCACGAATGTGGCCGATACGCCCGCGGTCGATGCACTATTGGCGGTGAGCTATCCGGTGTTGCTCAAGCCAGATTACGCGCCCTCGACGCTGGTTATGGCCCTGCCGCTGATTGCGCGCGCGCGGCCCGAACTGATGCGCTCGGGCACCTACTACCTGGCCCAGGATGAGGCGGGCGCGGTGCTGGCCGCCGGTGGCTGGACCCATTCCGCGCCGCAGGGCGGGGTTGGGCCGCGCCACGTGGGCCATATCCGCCATGTGGTCTGTCACCCCAAAGCGACGCGCCGGGGCCTGGCTCGGGCAATCTTGCGCCATGCCATGGAGGAGGCGCGGGCGGCGGGTATTCAGGTTATGAATTGTCAGAGCACCCGGACGGCGGTGCCTTTCTATGAGGCCTGCGGCTTTCGGCGCCTGAGCGAGATTGAGATCAGCCTAAGGCCAGGGATTTGTTTTCCGGCCGTGGAGATGACGCGGCAGCTTTAGAGCGTCCGACCTTAAACTTGAGACGCAAAATACCCTGCAGCGCTTCGCGCTCTCGGGACATTTTGGTCAAATGATGAGTCAGGTAAAAGGTCGGACGCTTTAGCACAAAAGAAAAGGGCCGGCGCTTTGACCGGCCCTTCGAATTTACGCTCTCGCGCTGTGTTATTCGTCGCCCATGAACAGATACATGATCGAGCGGAACATCGCGATGAACGAGATGTAGAGCTGGAGGGCGCCGACGATAGCGGCTTTGTCTAGGAACATCTGCGCCTCGGAACCACCCTGGGTCGCGGCGGCGAGGTAGGTGTTCTTGATCTCCTGCGTCGAGAAGGCCGTCAGCACCGCAAACACGCCCAGGATGGCGATGTTAAACAGCATGAAGCCCATATCGCCGAGACCGCCGAAGAACATCGAGCCAATACCAATGGCCACAAGGCCCCATGCCATCATCGTGGCAATCTGGCCGATCGGGCCGAGGTTCATCTTGGTCGTGTAGCCCGTGATCGTCAGACCCAGGAATGCGACAGAGGTGAGGGCGAGGCCCATCAGGATATCCATCGTGGCGAACATCGCGAAGATGATCGCAAGCGAGGCGCCGGTCAGCGCGGCATAGGCCCAAAAGATCGCATTCACTGCGAAAACGCTCAACCGATGGAAGGCGAAGTTCGCGACCAGCACAAAGGCCAGCGGGCCGAACAGCACGATGTAAAGCAGCGGACTGCCGAAGATGAGCTCCATCAGAGCCGGCGAGTTCGCGATCGTGTAGCCGATGGCAAACGACACCAGAAGTGCCGCCGACATCAGGCCGTAGACCTTGTTCATATGGGCGCGAAGGCCCTGATCGATTTCCGCGGGAATGGCACCGGCCTGTCCCGCGCGGATGGTTTGATAGTCAGCCATTCGTTCCTCCGAAAACGGCAAATTCACTGCGGGACGTAAAAAAACCCGCCATCGCCTTTAAATATTGGCGAAGGCGGGTCATTTTTCAAGATCTTGTCGCGCAAAAGCATTCTGAAGGTTAATAGTTTTCGGCTATCAATTCTTCCAATGCATGGGCACATCCCAGAAGGGGCGCGTGGCTTCGATATGGGCCTCGTTCTTGGTCAGGCCAATGTCTTGACGTGCGCGTGCATCAAGCCGGGACAGCGCGCGGCGCTGGCGCCAAATCGCGAAAAGCGAAGTGAAAGCGGTGCGGCCATTGGGCCGGTTGGCGGGCAAAGCGGCGAGAGGTGCGGCGGGGGAGCGTTGCATGGGTCCGTCCTTTCCAAAAGTTGATGTTAATTCGCTCGATCATCTCGGTGCTTGATATATGCGGTGCGGCATTTCATAAGTACAGTGAATGTTCTTGAAGATTGTAATCACGGATGTTGATATGGCCCGGAATCTCGATCTGACCGCACTCCGCTCCTTTGTCGCCGTCGCCGATGCGGGCGGCGTCACCCGAGCCTCTGGCTTTTTGAACCTGACGCAATCGGCGGTCTCGATGCAGCTCAAACGGTTGGAAGACTCGGTGGGTGTAGGGCTTTTCGACCGTTCCGCGCGTCGATTGTCGCTGACCGGGGCGGGGGAGCAGATGCTGGGCTATGCGCGGCGCATGCTTGAGCTCAACGATGAGGTTCTGGGCCGGTTGACCGCGACCGAATATGAAGGTGAGCTGCGCCTAGGCGTGCCCCATGACATCATCTATCCGGCCATCCCGGACGTGCTTCATCGCTTCAACGCGGCCTATCCGCGAATGAAGGTGTCGCTGCAAAGCTCCTACACGTCCCGCCTCAAGGAACAGTTCGCGCGGGGCGAAGTTGATATGATCCTGACCACCGAGGGCGCGGTCGAGCCCACCGGAGAAACCCTGCTAGAGCGTCCGTTGGTGTGGGTGGGGGCGGTGAATGGCGCGATTTGGCGTCAGCGGCCGCTGCGCCTGGCCTTTGAGCATTCCTGTATCTTTCGCGCTGCGGTTCAGACGGCGCTCGACCGTGCGGCGATCTCTTGGGAGATGGCGGTGGAAAGTGAATCGATCCGCACCGTTGAGGCCTCCGTCAGCGCGGATCTGGCCGTGCATGCCTGCATCGAAGGGACCGAGCCGCCCTATGTGGCGCGCGTGCCCCATAACGGCGCTCTACCCGATCTGCCGATGATCCAGATTAACCTCTATCAGGCGACACCGGGCGGGAGCGAACCCCTGCGCGCGCTCAGCGATCTGTTGCGCCAGGCGTTTCGGCAGTTTTAGTGGCTTAGCCTACGCACTGAGCGCTAGGGCCTCATGGGCGCGCGCCACGGGCCGGGCCGTGGGGCCATAGCTTTCGGGATCGGCGCGCAGGCTGGGACACCGGGTGAACAGCGCCTCGCGGCTGGCCGGTGACAGGCTTGCCAGGCCTTGGTGCCCGGGATGAAAGCTTTCGGTGGCGGCACCCTCGGCGAAGATCACTTCATGGCGGTCAAAGAGCAGATGCAGATAGGTGATCTGGCGCTGCGGCGCGCGGGTCACGCCGTCCTGGACCCCGAGATGTTTGGCCGCGATCAGCACTTCGGAGGCGCCGAACTGTAAATCCGCCCGCCAGCCCGAAACCAGCATCCGGTGCTGCGGCGAAACCAGAAGCGGGCGCCGTGCACCCAAGGGCCCGCCAGCGCCGACGCGGTAGGGCGCAAGCTTGCCCATGGCGGCCACGCGGGACCGCCCGCACCAGCGCAGAGGCTGGGCGCCATGGTCTCGGGTAATGACAAGATCGCCCACCTGAAGCGCCTCGACCATCTTTTCGCCTTCGGCTGTCAGGATGGCCGTGCCCGGCGTGAAACAGATGACGTTCTCGATCTCTGAGAAGGTGACGCGGCTGCCATCGTCCATATCGACGAAGCCCGACAGCCCACCCGCAGCGTCATTGGTGTTGGTGTAGACGACCGATGACACCGCAGCGAACCCGGCCAGATCAAGCGTGTCGCCGCCCGTCTCATCGCCCTCGCCGCCAGTGATGGTGATGGCCTGCGCGCCGCCCTCGCCAAGATCAACCAGGGTGAAGGTGTCGTCGCCGTCTCCGCCCGAGACCGTGTCGCCTTGGCCGACTTCGATCTGATCGTCGCCGTCGCCGCCCGAGACCTGGTCGTCGCCGGTGCCACCGGCCAGCACGTCATTGCCGCCGCCGCCTTCAATGACGTCATTGCCGCCGCCGCCGCCGATCGTGTCGTCGCCGTCAGGTGCCGGTTGGGCAGTGAAGGCGATGTCGCCGACATTGATGCCGTGTGTGCCGTTTAGCGCGTTGGAATAGGCGATCTCGATCCGCGTGACAGGCCCGGCAATGTTCACCAGGACCGAGCCGCTTTCGTCTTCGGGATCGTCCAGATTGAGTGAGCCGGTCGCGGTATTGCCGCTGATCGTGTCGTCGCCCGCCGCCGATTGGCTGAGCGTGACCGTAACCGGCACGCCATTGTTAAAAGCGGTCACCGTTATGACGTCGATATGGTTGCCGCCGAACCCGTCCAGGTCGTTGATGCGGAAGCTCACATCGGTGACGGCGCCGGAATAGGCGCGGTTGTCGGCGGAAAATTCGAGCACCGTCTGCGCGGTGTCACCGTCGCCGTTGCCGAATAGGGCAAGGCTCGATGTGGCCGAGAAGGGCTCACCCGTGGCGACGTATTGCGTGTCGCTCGATTCGATCGTGAAGCTGGGCGCGTTGTTGCCGGTGGAGGCGAAGCTGACCGTGACGTCGATCTCACCGGTGGAGCGGCTGAAGCCGTCCGAGACATCGACCTCATCATTGACGACATCGTCCCAGACCAGGATTTCATCGACTGCTGGGGCGGGGCTGGCCGCGTCGCCATAGATCGTGTCGTTGCCGCCCTGGCCGAGGATATCGTCGTCGCCGCCGCCGCCCTCGATCAGGTCCGCGCCGCCTCCTGCCCGGACGACATCGTCGCCATCGCCCGCGAAAATGCTGTCGGCACCGCCACCGGGCGAAGTGCCATCGGGGTCAGTGAAGCCCGTGTTGATGACATCGTCGCCATCGGTGCCTTCGACCCGGCTGTCATCGAGCAGAAATCCAGGGCTCGCCAGGACTGAGCCTTCGCTGAGCGTGGTGACAGGGCCAAAATCCGGGACGAAATAGACATTGCCGTTGGTGGCAAGAAAGAACTCGCCCGGCTCGGCTTCATTGGTGAAGGTTGTGCCGTTGAACGTCCCGGACCAGAGCCATTGACCCGCCCCCAGCGCGCTTGCGGTGGTGAAGGTGACAAGGCCGCCAGAGATCGGGTCGATCTCATCCAGGCTGTTGTTGCTGCCAAGGCTGACGATATAGCCGTCGGGCATCGGACCCCTCCAAAAACGCGGGGCCTGGCGCGCGTGACTGCGCGCCGCTAAGCCCCGTGATTTATGGTTATCGAAGGGTAAACGGGCGCAATTTAGGCAAATTGGCGCTTTTGCGGTGGCATAATCGGTGACGGGGGAGGGTAACGGGGAACGGTGGCGGGGGGCTATGGTGAGCCGCGCGAAAGATCGCCCGCCCCGTCAGTCCCCCGCCGTCAGTTCCCCGCCATCAGTCCCCCATAGTGACCACGACCTTGCCTGTGGATTTGCGGCTTTTGAGCAGCTCCAGCGCCCGATCGGCCTGCTCGAGCGGGAAGCGGGCCGAGATATGCGGCCTCAGACGCCCCTCGCGATAAAGCTCAAACAGATCGGCGAGGCTTTGGCGTAGAACGTCCGGCGCGAAGGCCATGTAGCCGCCCCAGTAAAAGCCTAGCAGCGAGATGTTTTTCACCAGCAGATGATTGGCCGGAACCCGGGGCACGTCACCGCTGGCAAATCCGATTGACAGGATGCGGCCCTCACGGTTGGTGGCCCGGAACGCCTCCTGAAAGAGATCTCCTCCAACCGCGTCATAGACCACATCAGCCCCGCCTAAGGATCTGATTTGACTGCGGATATCCTCGCTTTCGGCGTCGATCAGATGTCGCGCGCCGGCCTGTTGCGCCACCTTGAGCTTACCCGTGCCCCGCGCGATGGCTGTAACCTCAGCGCCAAGGCAGGTGGCGATTTCGACCGCTGTCAGGCCGACGCCGCCCGCCGCGCCAAGTACCACCACCCGTTCACCCTTTTGCAGTTGCGCGCGTCGGGTCAGGGCCAGATGGGAGGTGCCGTAGGCGACGAGAAACCCGGCCGCCTCATCACTTGGCATCGCGTCAGGGATCGGCACGGCGCGGGCGGCATCGAAGATGCCATATTCTGCCAGACCGCCTTGGCCCGCAAAGATCGCCACGCGCTCGCCGACGCTGAGGCCCGTTACGCCGTCGCCCAAGGCCTCGATGCGGCCCGCAACCTCGAGGCCCAGGGTAAATGGCGGCTCGGGCGTGTCCTGATAGCTGCCCTTGATCATCAGGAGATCGGCGAAATTCAGACCGCAGGCCTCGATCTTCACCAGAATTTGCCCGAGGCCGGGCACCGGCGTCGCGAGTGAGACCAGGGCAGGCGGCTGGCCGGCCTCAAAGAGTTGAAAAGCGCGCATGGAGGTCTCCGTGCTCCGCGCGAAATTCTTGCCTCGCGCAAATATTATCTTGGGTTTTCGGCATGTTATGCCACGCGAGGTGTCGGGCTGTCATTGCAAAAGACCGCTCCGCTCGCTAAACCATGGGCCGGAATTGGGTGTCGCGCCGGGTGAGGTTTGGCTTGGCTGACACGCGTCCTTCAGGGTCAAAGGGCAGCGGAGACCAACGCGATGAGCAAGCATCCCGTCGACATCTATGTTGGCAAAAGGGTTCGGCATAGGCGTTGGATGGTGGCCATGAGCCAGCAGCAGCTCGCGGAAAAAGTTGGCATAAAATTCCAGCAAATTCAGAAGTATGAGACTGGGATGAACCGGATCAGCGCTTCGCGTCTCTGGGAGATCGCGGCCGCGTTGCGCGTTGATGTGCAGTATTTCTTCGACGGGATGGACGCCGAGACGTCCGGCGGCACGACCGCCTGGCCCGAGGAGTTGATGGCCGATCGCGAAGCGCTGGATTTGGTGCGGACCTATTACGCGATCCCAGAGGCGCAGCGAAAGCGGCTCTTTGAGTTGGCGCGCGTGCTGACAAGCGCCGCTTGAGTTGGGCCTGCGTTGACCAAGCCCTGAGCGTATGGCACCGCTGATTGCATGGCCGAAAGTAAGCTTCCTCTCGACTTGCAAACCACCCTGATCGACACGGCCGAGGCCCTGGCAGATGCCGCGCGCGCGGCGATTTTACCGCATTTTCGCACCGCCCTGATCGCTGAGAATAAGGCGATTGATGATTTCGACCCCGTCACCTTGGCCGATCGGGCGGCGGAACGGTCGATGCGCGAGGTGCTGGCTCGGATGCGGCCCGAGGACGGGATCCTGGGCGAGGAGTTTGGCGCGTCGGACGGCCAAAGCGGGCTGACCTGGGTGCTCGATCCGATTGACGGCACGCGCGCTTTTATCTCTGGGACGGCGAGTTGGGGTGTGTTGATCGCGCTCCAGGATGAGACCGGCCCGCTTTTGGGTTTGATCGACCAACCCTATATAGGAGAACGATTTTTTGGCGGTTTCGGACGCGCCGAAATGGTCGGGCCGCTAGGGCCGCGGCCGCTGGCCGCGCGCCAAAATGTGGACCTGGACGAGGCGATCTTGTTCACGACTTTCCCCGAGCTTGGTACGCCTGAGGAGCGTTATGCGTTTGAGGCCGTGCGCGACCGGGTCAAGCTGACGCGCTATGGTCTGGATTGCTACGCCTATGCCCTGTTGGCGGCGGGCCATGTCGATTTGGTCATCGAAGCCGGTCTCGCCGCCTATGACATCGCGGCGCCGGTGGGCCTTATTCAAGCGGCGGGTGGAATTGTCACGGACTGGCAAGGCGGGCCGGCGCATGGTGGCGGGCGGGCCTTGGCGGCGGCGAACGCCACGCTCCACGCGCAAGCGCTTGAGCTTTTGACGGCGGCCTTCGATGGCTGATCTGGTTTTGCGCAACGCGCAGATCGTGCTCTGCATGGATGGCGCGCAGAGCCGCCATGAGGATGTGGACATCCTTGTGGATAAAGGTGAGATAATTGATATTGGTCAGGGGATTGAAGCGCAGTGTGAAAGTGTGGATATCAGAGGCTGCCTCGTCACGCCGGGCCTGGTGAACACGCATCACCATCTGTTTCAAAACCTGACCCGCGCAGTGCCCGCCGCACAGAATGCGAGCCTGTTTGATTGGCTCACGACGCTCTATCCGATCTGGGCGCGGCTTACGCCCGACCACCTGCGCGCCTCGACTGAGATCGGCCTGGCAGAGCTGGCGCTGTCGGGCTGTTCGATGACCTCCGATCACCTCTATTTGTTTCCCGGCGCGTGCCGTCTCGATGACACGATCGAGGCGGCGGCACCTTTGGGCCTGCGTTTTCACCCGACGCGCGGCGCGATGTCGATCGGGCAGAGCGCGGGTGGCCTGCCGCCGGACAGTTTGGTCGAGCGAGAGCCTGACATTCTGGCCGATATGGAGCGCATCGTCGGCGCGCATCACAACGCGCGCGCGGGCGCGATGCTGCGCGTCGGACTGGCGCCGTGCTCGCCGTTTTCGGTCAGCCGGGAACTGATGCGCGACAGCGCGATTTTGGCCCGGGAGCTCGGGGTCAGGCTGCACACCCATCTGGCCGAGAATGACGAAGACATTCTGTTTTCATTGGAGAAATTCGGCTGTAGCCCCGGAGAATATGCCGAAGATCTCGGCTGGACCGGGGAGGATGTCTGGCACGCCCATTGCGTGAAACTGACCCCGCCCGAGATCACGCTTTTCGCGCGGACGGGCACCGGTGTCGCCCATTGTCCGTGTTCGAACTGCCGCCTGGGATCGGGGATCGCGCCGGTACGGGCGATGCGCGATGCCGGTGTGCCGGTGGGCCTGGGCGTGGATGGTTCAGCCTCGAACGACAGCGCCAATCTTGCCCTTGAGGCGCGCCAGGCGATGCTGCTTCAGCGTGTGATGAACGCGCCGGGGGCGCTGTCGCCCTATGAGGCGCTCTGGCTGGCCACGCGGGGCGGTGCGCAGGTCCTGGGCCGTGAAGATTGCGGACAGATTGCCGTGGGCAAACGGGCCGATTTGGCGGTTTGGGATCTGGGGGGTGTGGAGAGCGCGGGGAGTTGGGATCCGGCGGCATTTCTACTCGCCGGACCGGCGAAAGTGCGGGATTTGTTCGTGGAAGGCCGCAGGGTCGTGGCGGAGGGGCGGCTCACCACTCTTGATCTACCGATAGCGCTTGAGAGGCATGGAAAGCTGGCCAAACAGCTGATGGATGTATAGCATATTTGCCGCCATTTTGGTCCTTATAAATCCGTATAAGCTATAAATTATTGACTATATGCAATATATTTGCTCTGGTTACGGGGAGCGGCACTTTGGTGGCTTTCCGCCGAAATCTCTAGATATTTCTATCCTCTCTTGCCCGCGTTGGGGTGGCGTGGCACGGCTCCGGCATGCGTAGTCTAGCTCTTGTGAGCCTCCTGTTCGTCGTCGCCTGCATGCCGGCGGGTCAAGGCAGCCCGTCCCAGGGCGGCACCACGCGGCTTGGTCTTACCGGCACCGCGATGATCGCCCAAGCGGGCACTCTGATCAGCGCTCAGCGGGCCGGTGCGGGTGTCCTTGCGCCAGTCGTGCAGAACCCCGCACTTCAGGCAGCAGCGCAGGCCCATGCCGATGATCTGGCTGCGACGGGGCGCTTCAGCCATACCGGCTCGGGCGGGAGCACGCTGAGCTCTCGGGTGCGCGCTTCGGGCTACAATGCGTGCTTTGCCGCCGAAAACATCGCTCAAGGTCAGCCGAGCGTGGGCGCCGTCGTTTCAAGTTGGTCGAACTCGCCGGGGCATTACCGCAATATGGTCAATCCCGGCGCGCAGCAATTTGGCTTTGCCAGGGCGGGCGATGTCTGGGTCTTGGTCCTCGCGCGGCCCTGCTGAGGGTCCTTCACCCCAAAGGTTGAAGCACCGCCAGAAGGCCGTCGCCTTCGCGGTAAAGCTGTCCGATTTGAGCCGCCTGAGCGGATGCGGACCCGCCCTCCATTGTCCTAAGTGCGCCGGGCTCCCAGCTTAGATTGCGATGCGCCAGGACCAGATGGGGTGTGCCGCCCGGGGCGACCAGAGATGAAAACGGCCGCAATATCAAAGTGTTGCCCGATATATGCACGCTCCCCACGCGCTGCGCCTCGGCGATCCGGTCGCGGGGGACCGGGCGGAACACCCCGCCGACGAACCGCGTCAAAGGCAGGCGGTCTTCGCGATAACGCAGCGCGCCTTGCGCGAGACTGTCGCCATAAATGCGCCCGGACGGATCGCTGAGCAGAACCTGATCCAGCCGCACACGCGGCCCGCCCGGCGGGCGATAAACCACCGGCGCGATGCGGGGTTGAAAGCGGTTTTCCTCGGCAGAGGCGCGCTGGCCTGGCAGTAGGCTGGCGGCCAGGGCAGCGCTCAAAAAGCTGCGTCGGTTGGGGCTGTGAGACATCCTCGGTCACCTCGCGGGGCTCAGATCCGTCGGAACCTTCTCCGCCGGGTCACGTTATTCTGCCAGCCTAAAGGAGAAATCGCATGAGCACATCATGGATGTTTATCGCCGGTCTCGCCGCTGCAACCATTGGCGTGACCCTGCTTTTCATCTACCTCAGCAAACGCGGGGTGGAAAAAAGGATGGAGGATTCCAATGCGGAAACCTCGGCTTTGGCCAAGGATGGGCCAGGTCCCAATGCGGTGGAGCGGATCAACCGCCAGTCGGCCTAACGACCGATAAAAGACCGCCCCGCGCAGATGCCGGGGCGGTCATTTTCTTTAGTTCTTTGATTTATCGACCATTTTACCGGCAGAGATCCAGGGCATCATCGCACGAAGCTCTTCGCCCACGGCCTCGATCTGGTGCGCGTCGTTCATCCGCCGGGTGCCCTTGAAGAAGGGCTGACCCACCTGATTTTCGGCCATGAAGTCACGCACGAATTTGCCGGTTTGGATGTCGGTCAGGATCGCCTTCATCCGCGCCTTCGTCTCTTCATAGGGCAGAACGCGCGGGCCTGAGACGTATTCGCCGTACTCGGCCGTGTTCGAGATCGAGTAATTCATGTTGGCGATGCCGCCCTCATAGATCAGATCGACGATCAGCTTCACCTCGTGCAGGCACTCGAAATAGGCCATTTCCGGCGCGTAGCCGGCCTCGACCAAGGTCTCGAAGCCCATGCGGATCAGCTCGACGAGGCCGCCGCAGAGCACCGCTTGCTCCCCGAAAAGGTCGGTTTCGCATTCCTCGCGGAAATTCGTCTCGATGATGCCCGAACGGCCGCCGCCAATGCCCGCGCAATAGCTCAAACCGATCTCCAGCGCGCGGCCCGAGGCGTCGTTGTCGACGGCCACCAGGCAGGGCACGCCGCCGCCTTTGGTGTATTCACCGCGCACCGTGTGGCCGGGGCCCTTGGGCGCCATCATGATGACGTCGACGCCCGCCTTGGGCTCAATCAGGCCGAAATGCACGTTCAGGCCGTGGGCAAAGGCAATCGCCGCGCCCTCGCGCAGGTTGTCGTGGACATGCGCCTTGTAAGTCGCGGCCTGAAGCTCATCGGGCATGGTGAACATGATCAGATCGCACCAGGCGGCCGCCTCGGCGATGCCCATGACCTTGAGCCCCTCGGCCTCGGCCTTCGCCTGGCTGGGGGAGCCCTCCCTGAGGGCGATCACCACATTCTT
Organism: Pseudomonadota bacterium; assembly: GCA_038530555.1. Lineage (GTDB taxonomy): Bacteria > Pseudomonadota > Alphaproteobacteria > Rhodobacterales > Rhodobacteraceae > HKCCE3408. The sequence continues at coordinate 154,128 of JBCBCN010000008.1, forward strand.
GGCGCCGCTGTCGCGCAGGTTCAGCGCGTGGGCATGGCCCTGGCTGCCATAGCCCAGGATCGCCACTTTCATGTCTTTAATCAGGTTCACATCGCAGTCGCGATCATAATAGACGCGCATTTTATCCCTCTCCAGATCGGCGTTTGGCGCGTTCTAGCGGTTTTGTGGCCCGATGCAATGATGGCGCCCACACGAGCGGTTGGTAACGCTCCTTTTATCCTCTTCGCTCAACCTATGCGGTAGAGAATGGCCATGAGATTTCGCAGGCATCATATCTGGCTCGTCGCGACGGCTTTCACGATCTTCACCACGCTGGTGGGCGCGGTGGCGTGCTTGATATTCTATGAGGCCGATCAGTTGGTGTTTGAGTTGCTGATCACCTCGGCGCTGACCATCGGGCTGACCTTTCCGCTGACCGCTGCCATGGGGCATTTCATTTTCCGCAACAGTGAGCTCAACGCTGAGCTTAGGCGGATCGTCAGCCGGGATCGCCTGACCGATGCGGCGACGCGGGATTATTTCTTCGATCAGATGGAGGAAAATAACGAGGCGTATGGTGTTTCACTCGTGGTGGACATCGATCATTTCAAGAAGGTGAACGATACCTACGGCCATCTTGCAGGGGACGGCGTGATCAAGCATGTCGCTGATATCTTGAGAGAAAACTGCGCACCGAATGATATCGTTTGCCGCTTCGGCGGAGAGGAGTTCGTGGTGTTTTTGGATGGGGCTGAGCCGGGCCGTGGTGCCCGCATCGCCGACCGGATCTTGCGTCAGGCCGAAGAGGCGAAGATTTTTGAGGATAACCGGCAGATCAAGATCACCGTTTCGATCGGCGGCTCGCTCAAGGCCGCGGCGGCGGATATCGAAGACTGCATTCGAGAAGCCGACGAGGCGCTTTACTTGGCTAAATCCTCGGGTCGTAACCGTGCGATTATGGCTTGGGCGCCTCAGGCGGGGTAGCGGGCACGGCGGTGCTGCGTCGTCCGCCATGGGCCATACCCAAGAGCATCAGGCCTTGGCGCAGCGGTTTGATGTCATGCAGGAGCCCCGTGGCTTGGGCGCGCAAGGCCTGCAACGGCGCCGCCCCGACCATTGAGGCACGGTTGAGCGCATCCACGCCCAAAACCCGGGCGGTGACCTCGGGCCGCCTCCGCCGGTCATAGCGCGCGAGCATGTCCTGGTCGCCCAGCCTGTCGGGCCCGGCTTCGGCGAGATCGAGAAGACAGGCGATATCGGCGAGGCTCATGTTTAGGCCCTGCGCCCCGATAGGCGGAATCGCATGGGCGGCCTCGGCGATCAGGGCCATGCGACCATGGTAGAACCGCTTGGCCAGCTGCGAGGAAATGGGCCAAATCGACCGCCGCGAGGCCAGCTTTACAGGGCCGTAGAGCCCGCCGGAGCGCTCCAGAAGTTCCACCTCAAACGCCGCATTCCCAAGCGCATGGCGCCGCACGCTCTCAGTCGCGCGGTCCATCCAAACCACGGCGGAGGCGGGACGGCCCCCGTGGTCGGGCAGGGGCACAAAGGTGCAGGGCCCGCCCGCGCGGTGGATCTCAGTTGAGACATTGTCATGCGGCGCCTTATGGGTCACCGCAAAGGCCAGCGCCTTTTGCCCATAGCGCAGCACCCGCGTGCCGATCCCGGCCGCGTCGCGCAGCCCAGACGCGCGGCCATCTGCGGCCAGGACCAGCTTGGCCCGCACGCCAGAGCCATCCGACAGCGTGACAAGGGCGTGATCGGTGCGGCTGAGCACTGAGCTTGCGGAAATGCCAGCGCGGTAGAAGGCCAGCGGTTCCTCTTGAAGCGCGGCATGCACTTCGCGCCGCATCAGCCAATTGGGAATATTCCAGCCAAAGGGCAGCTCACCGATATCGGCGGCATCAAAGGCGCGGCTGCGATAGGTGGCGCCAAGATTGACGATCTTCATCACTTGGAGCGGCGTGGCCCGGGCGGCGAGGCGCGGCCAAAGACCAATGCGGTCAAAGAGCGCTTGGCTCGGTTGCAAAAAGGCCGTGGTGCGCAGATCGGCCTCGGGGTCCTCGGCGCTGTCTGAGATCGGTTTTGGATCGGCACAGACCACCCGCCAGCCGGCTTGCGCAAAGGCCAAAGCCGCCGTGAGGCCGGCGATCCCGCCGCCCGCGACGAAGATATCCGCGTGCTCCATCTCTGCCATAAGCCATAGCTAGCCCGAGGCCGCACCTCTTTCCACGGGCCATCGCGTGACGGCGCGGCTGCGCGTTGACTTGTCACAGCCATCCCAGGCGCATAGCGTGCAGCAACGTGAGAAGGGGTTCGCCGATGGCCTATAGACGCGCGCAGAATGTCGATGCCTATGAGATGATCCTCGAGGCGATTGATCGCGGCACCTTTAAGCCCGGAGACAGGTTGGTGGAGAGCGACCTGGCCGAGCGTTTCGGGGTCTCGCGCACACCGATCCGGGAGGCCTTGCAGCGGCTCGAGACGCAAAGCCTTCTGACGCGGGACGGGCGCAGCCTGATCGTGGCCTCGCTGGATCACAATCAGATCGCTCAGCTTTATGTTGTGCGGACCGAGCTGGAGGCATTGGCCGCACGCCTGGCCGCGCAACATGCAACGCCGCAGGAGATCAGCGTGCTGCGTGATTTCGTCGAAGAAGACCGCGCGCTCTTGGGCAAGCCCGAGGCAATGGCGCGGGCCAATCGACGCTTTCACATTCAGATCCACCTGGCCAGCCACAATCAGTATCTGGTGCAGCAGCTTGACCTTGTGCACCGGTCCATGGCGCTGATGGCGACGACGTCCCTGGCCGCGGAGGGGCGCGGTGAGGTGGCCCTGGCCGAGCATGGGCGGATTGTCGATGCGATCGAGAGGGGCGACGGGGATGCGGCCTATTCCGAGCTGGTCTCGCACCTGTCGCGCGCCTTCGAGGTGCGGCTCAAGGAAGAGGCTTCCGCACTGACGGCCGATTTGTCGACGTTGCGCGCGCTGTAGTGGCCATGGGCCGTCTTCACCCAGTGAAACGGCCGCCAGAGTAAATCCGACAGCGCCACCACCATTGCCGCAGAGGCCAGCGGGAAATAGAGCGTCAGCGCGGGCAACCACCACCGGAGCGCGCGCAGATGCGGAGCGCGACAGGCCAGCCAAGCGACCGAGAGGGTCACGGCCAGGGACGCGGCAAAGCCCCAGACGAGCACCTGCCCGGCGACCGGCCCGATCCAGGGGGCCAGCGGGTGCCAAAGGCCCAGCGGAATGGCCGCGAGGCTCCAGATCAGAGGGGCCGTCAGAAAGCCTATCACCGTGCCGCCAAGCTGCACTTGAAGCCCCAGGAACCGCTTCCAGCCCAGCTCTCGCAGCAGGCGCCTTGGTTGCCGCATCGCTGTGGCCCAGGTGATCGCATAGCCCTTGAGCCAGCGGGAGCGTTGCTTGATCCACGGCCAGAGCTCTGAATTGGCCTCCTCGAAAGTGGTCGTCGCGATTAGATCCGTGCGGTAGCCCGCGCGCGCGAGCCTTAGGCCAAGCTCGGCATCCTCGGTCACGTTATGGGCGTCCCAGCCGCCAACATCGAGGAGCGCCTTCTTGCGCAGAAAGAGCGTCGTGCCGCCCAGCGGCACGATCAGGCCCAGCCGCGCCACACCCGGCAGAAGCAGGCGGAACCAACTGGCATATTCCAAGGTGAAGCAACGGCTGATCCAATTATGCGTGGCGTTGTAATAGTCGAGCTGGCCTTGCAGGCAGGCAAGCTCGGGCGGGGCAGCGGCAAAGCGGCGCGTGACCGCCAAAAGTTGATCGGGTTCGGGGCAGTCTTCGGCGTCGTAGATCCCGATGACCGTGCCGCGCGCGAAGGGCAGGGCGTAGTTCAGCGCACGCGGCTTCGTCCGGGGCTGGCCATCGGGCACGATGATGGCCCGCGCCCAATGGGGCAGCGTGCCCGCCGCCAGGGCCTCTTGGGTGGTGGTGTCGCAGGCCTCAAGGATGAAGATCACATCGAGCCGGTCGCGTGGATAGTCGAGCCTGCTGATCCGGTCGAGCAGGGCCCCGGCGATCTCACGTTCTTCAAAGAGCGGCACGAGGATCGTGATCGTGGGATCGGGATGGAGCGGGATGGTGCCCGACCGGCTGACCCGGTCTGTCGTCGCGGCGGCCTCATGGTCCCGCTGGGCCCGCAGCCCATAGGCGACAGCCGCAATTTTCAGCGCCATATTCGCCACATAGACCGCCCCGGCGAGCGCGATGAGCACAGCGAGCGTTGCCATGGGCCAGATGACCATCGGCAGCAGGGCGAGCGTGAGGGCGCCGCCTGTCAAGCGCACGAAATCCCGTGCGCTCCAGACCCGGCAGGAGGCGTGGATCGGCGCGCGGGTCTCGGCCTTACGGGCCAGTGCGTCACCATAAAGCTCCCCGATTGCGCGGTCGATCTGGTCGCGGGGCGCGAGGGCAAAGATCACGGGCTGCGGGGCAAGCGCCTGGCGCAGCGGGGCGAAACTGTCGGTGCGATGGGTCGCGATCACGAGCGCGCCGCCGATCTCGCGATAGGGCACGGCACCCAGTGCGATCGCTGCCTCACCCGACATACGATCGGCAAGCACCGGATCGGGCGGATCGGTGTCGAGGTCACACAGCTCACGCCCGTCGCAGGTTGCCCGGGCCGCGAGGACATCACGCTCCTCCACGAGGCCATGCTGGATCAAAACCGTGCTGAGCGGGCTCATGCTGCTGCGGGCCAATGCCTCGGCGCGGATCAGCGTATCGGGGTCCAGGCTTCCGCTCATGCAAAGGCGTTCGCCCAGGTCGTCTTCGGGATCGCGCGGTCGCGGAGCAGGCTCTTGCATCCGCGGTGCTGTCGAAAGCTGTGTGCGGGCGCGGCCCGGACGCACCAAACCGCCCATTGGGACAGTCCCAGGGCTTGGGTCACTGGTCGAGACCACGTCCGGCCGATCACTCACGCTCAACATCCGTCGCTTGCTTGGCCCCGCTACCCGGCCCCGGCGGACAAAACCAACAAAGCGTTAAAGCATTGTTAAAGTTGCATTAACCAAGAAATACGGCGGACGGATGGATGGCGCTGGTGCGCGGGGGTTTTTGCCCCGATCCTAGCTGTCAGGTCTCAGGCCGGGGCTTTGCGCCCTGCCATCTCGCGGACAAAGCGCTCGAACAGGTAATAGCTGTCCTGGGGGCCGGGGCTCGCCTCGGGGTGGTACTGGACGCTGAAAACAGGCTTTCCGTCCACCGCGATCCCACAATTCGAGCCGTCAAAGAGGCTGACATGGGTTTCGCGCACACCCTGGGGCAGGCTTTGGCTGTCGACGGTAAAGCCGTGGTTCATCGAGGTGATCTCGACCTTGCCGGTGTCGAGGTCTTTGACCGGGTGGTTTGCGCCGTGGTGCCCGTGGTTCATCTTGACCGTCCGCGCGCCCAGGGCCAGCGCCAGCATCTGATGGCCCAAGCAGATCCCGAAGGTCGGCACACAAGCGGCCAGAACGCCCTGGATCATCGGCACGGCATATTCGCCGGTCGCCGCCGGATCGCCCGGCCCGTTTGACAAAAATAGGCCGTCGGGGTTTTGTGCCAGGACATCCTCGGCGGTCGCCGTGGCAGGCATCACGGTGACGTCACAGCCCGCAGAGGCCAGACATCGCAGGATGTTGCGCTTGGCGCCGTAGTCTACGGCCACGACCTTATGCCCCGGCTCGGTGCGCCGTGCATAGCCCTCGGGCCAGGCCCAGCGCATTTCATCCCAGCGGTAGCTTTGCGCGCAAGTGACATCCTTGGCCAGATCGCGGCCCTCAAGCCCGGGAAAGCCGCGTGCAGCGGCGACCAACGCCTCGAGGTCGAAGCGGCCCTCGGGGTCATGGGCCAGGGCCACATGCGGCGCGCCCTGTTGGCGGATCGCCCGGGTCAGGCGCCGCGTGTCCACACCGCCGATGCCGATGCGCCCGCGCCGCGCCAGCCAGGCGGTCAGCGGCTCAGCGGCGCGCCAATTGGACGGCTCGGTCGGGTCCCATTTGACCACCATGCCCGCTGCGACCGGTTCGGCGGTTTCGTCGTCGTCTGCATTGGCGCCGACATTGCCAATATGGGGAAAGGTGAAGGTGATGACCTGGCCCGCATAGGACGGGTCGGTCATGATCTCCTGATAGCCGGTCATGGCGGTGTTAAAGCAGAGCTCGGCCGTGGTTTGACCGGTGGCCCCGAAGCCCCGACCGTAGAAAACCGTGCCATCGGCAAGGACCAGAGCCGCTGTGGGGCGGGCTTGGAGGCTGTCGGACATGCGCGGCTCCTGCGGGATGCGGGGTTGGGCCACCCGTTAAAGAGCCTGCCGGGGAGGGTCAAGGCGGCGCTCCCACACATCTCGCGTGCATGTCGCGCCACCGGTCTCGCACCCGTTGCGCCCCCGGTCGCGCCCGCGTCGCGCAAATGACGCGCCCGAGCGGTGCATAGCCGCGGCCCGCCCCCCATTCGCCGCGCCATCTTGTCCGAGAGCGTCCGAGCCTTTATGTGCCCGCCCTGGCACTCTGACACGAGATAGGGACCTTTGACATGAGTTTGCGAGACGCCATCCGTACCGGCCTGAAGCAGGCGATGCGCGCGCAGGAGCCGGTCCGGCTCGGCACGCTGCGGCTGATTAATGCCGCCATCAAAGACCGCGATATCGATGCCCGCGCCAAGGGGCAGGATGACGGCGTGGAGGATTCCGAGATCCTGGCGATCCTAGGCAAGATGGTGAAGCAGCGCCAGGAAAGCGCCAAGGCCTATGAAGAGGGCGGTCGGCTTGAGCTGGCGGAGAAAGAGCGCGCCGAGATCGAGGTGATCGAGGGTTTTCTGCCGCGACAGCTCAACGCCGAGGAAGTCAGCGAGGCCGTCGAGGCCGCGATCCGCGACACCGGGGCCAGCTCCTTGCGCGATATGGGCAAGGTCATGGGGGTGCTGAAGGAGCATTATACCGGGCAGATGGATTTCGGTGCGGTCGGGCCGATGGTCAAAGAGCAGTTGGCTTAGAGAGTCACGCACTGAACAAGGACCGGGGGGCCGCCGCGTGGGAACGGGCGGCCCCTTTGCTTTGCGCGTCAGCCGGTGCGGTCGCGGGTGACGAGGTCCGGGCCGCACAGCTTGAACGGGCCGCAGAAGGTGCCTTGCTCGGGGTAGGGGCCGCTGGGGATCGGCACGCTTTGGCCGAAGCCGCCGGCTTGTGCACCCCCGGCTTGGACACCTTGGGCGATAAGCAGGCTGGCGGTGAGGATCAGGATGCGGGTCATGTCAGTCTCCTTGGCTGGTGATGCCCTGAGACTGGCGGCTCCGGCGGGGCCGTGCCCGCCGGGTTTGAAAGTCAGTGCAGATTTTGCGCGATCGGCGCGTCTTTTGAAGAATCGGCGGGTGCGGTTGCGTCTTTCTTCGTTGCGTCTTTCTTCATGGGGCGCGGTGCAGGTGCCAGGCCCTCGGCGGCGGCATCGAGCGCGTCGCGGCGAAACTCGGTGGGCGCGCATCCGGTCTCAGCGCGAAAGGCGCGGTTAAAGGGGCCGAGCGAGGCAAAGCCGACCTGATAGGCGATCTCAAGCACGGTGACGGCCTCGCGCTCGGGATCGCTGAGGATCTCTTTCGCCGCTTCGATCCGTGCCGCGTTGATGAAGCTTGAGAAATTTCGGAAGCCCAGGCCCTGATTAATGGCGCGGCGCAGGCGGTGTTCGGGCATGCCCAAACGCGTGGCCAGACCGCCGATGGTCAGCCCCTCCTCGCGCCAGATCCCCTCGGCCATAAGCGCCTGAAGCCGCGTCAGAAGTGGGCCGTCCGGGGCGAAGGTCACGGGTTTTTCGGCTGGTTCGGGCATGGCGTCCACGCGGCCGGGCCAAAGCTCAGTATCGGCGCGCAGGATCCAGATGCCGAAGGCCGCGACCACCACGAAACTGCCGATGGATTGCGCCAGCGCCATGGTCGCTGTGATATGACCGGGCTGCTGGTTCAGCGCCTCCATCCCGATCATCCCGATGGCCAGGCCCGCAATGGCCACGGCGAAAAACGGCCTGAGCGTGCAGCGATGGGTCACCAGATCGTCACGCGCCGCCCAAACCGCCAGGCCCATGAGCGCGCCGTGATGGATGAGGCCGATCGTGCAGCAGATGACCGGGCTGATCCCCATTTGCAGATGCGCAAAGAACGACACCGAGGCCACGCCGCCCGACGCCATCCAGGCCCAGAAATAGCGCGGCTTGTCGACAAAAATCGCCAGGATCAGCCAGGTGATCGCCAGAGGCTCAAGCGCGCCAATCAGATGCAGATTGGCCATGGCCCATTCAGGTAGGTTCAGCGGTGTGAGGGATTTGACGATCAAAAGCGCGGTGGTGCTGAGCGCGACCAAGGCGGCGGCATTGCGGCCCGAGCGTTCAATTGGGGAGCGCCAGAGGACGATAATTATCACAGCGAGAAGCGCTATCGTGGCGCTGCGCAGGGCGAAATCGAACAATTCCATCGCGGCTCTCCGGTTTGGGTTTCGGTCGATCCTAGTCTATCGGAGCATATCGCTCGCGCCGATTTCTGCAAAACCGCTGTATTTTTAGAAATCGGCGCGCGGGAAGAGCCGCACGCGTTCAGGCCGGATGTAGTTCAGCCTCTAGACAGGATTTCAGCTCCACCCGTTCGCCCGGGGTGAGAAAGGCGCCAAGTTCGATCTCACGGCCCGCGCCGCTGAGGGTGAGGTATTTGGGCACGGGCCCACCGGCCTCATGCAGTTTTAGGCGCACCCAATACGGGTTGGCTTCCCAGTCGCGCACGCGGTTTTTCGGATCATGCCGCTCGATGCGCACCAGATCGTCCCAGATGGTCACTTCCTCATAGAGGTCCATATCCCGCCAGGAGCGTTTCAGTGAGGCCCAGACCCCCCAGACCGCCGCGATGATGAAGGGCAGGAGCCCCCAAAAGACCGATGTGCCGATCACCGATAAAAGCGGCATCACGATCAGGGTGGCCGTGATGCCGATGAACCAGACAAAGCCCGTTGGCGTCAGGCTTTTGTAGGGGGTGAGTGTGATTTGCGCGCGCGGCATACCGTGGCCGGGCCGGGGCATCAGGTCAGATGTGGCCTGCTCGATATGACGCAGCGCGATGGGCATCAGCAGTCTTCTTTGGCTTCCTCGACCCACTCTTCAACGGTGGGATGAGCAGGCGCCCGATCCCACTGCTCCCGGGTGGGGAGCGTCTCGAAGGTATGCTCCGGCGGCGGGTTGGGCAGGATCCATTCCAGCGTCTCGGCATGCTCGCCCCAATAGGCCGGCTCATGCACACGCTGGCCGAAACGCAGTGTGTAAAAGACGATGCCGATGAAGAACAAGAACGAGGCGAACGAGATCAGCGCGCCGATCGAGCTGACATAGTTCCACAGGGCGAAGGCCTCGTGGTAGTCGGGATAGCGCCGCGGCATGCCGTTCCGGCCCAGAAAGTGCTGCGGGAAGAAGGTGACATTGGCGCCGATGAAGAAAAGCCAGAAATGCACCTGTCCGGCCCATTCGGGATATTGTCGGCCCGACATTTTACCGATCCAGTAATAGACCCCGGCAAAGATCCCGAAGACCGCGCCAAGGCTCATCACATAGTGGAAATGCGCCACGACGAAGTAGGTGTCGTGGTAGGCCCGGTCGACGCCCGCCTGGCTGAGGACGATGCCCGTCACGCCGCCTGCGGTAAACAGGAAGATGAAGCCGATTGCGAACAGCATCGGGGTTTTGAACTCAATCGAGCCCATCCACATCGTCGCAATCCACGAGAAGATCTTGATCCCCGTTGGCACCGCGATGACCATCGTGGCCACCATGAAATAGGCCTGCTGTGTCAGGGTCATGCCGACCGTGTACATGTGGTGCGCCCAGACGACGAAGCCCAAGCCGCCGATGGCCACAATGGCGTAGACCATGGGCAGATAGCCGAAGACGGGCTTTTTCGAAAAGGTCGAGACCACGTGGCTGATCACCCCGAAGGCGGGCAGGATCACGATGTAGACCTCGGGGTGTCCGAAGAACCAGAAGATGTGCTGGAACAGGATCGGGTCACCGCCGCCCGAAACCTCGAAGAACGAGGTGCCGAAGTTTCGGTCGGTCAAGAGCATGGTGATGGCGCCTGCCAGAACGGGCAGGGACAGCAGAAGCAACCAGGCCGTCACAAAGATCGACCAGGCAAACAGCGGCACCTTGTGCAGCGTCATGCCTGGAGCGCGCATGTTTAGGAAGGTCGTGATGATGTTGATCGAGCCCAGGATCGAGCTTGCCCCCGACACGTGGACCGCGAAGATCGCGAAATCGACCGCGCGGCTTGTCGGCGCGTCAATGGCCGAGATCGGCGGGTAGAATGTCCAACCTGGACCAGCCCCGCCATCCACAAACACTGAGCAGAAGGCGAGCGCTGTTCCCGCCACATACATCCAATAGCTCATGTTGTTGAGGCGCGGGAAGGCCATGTCCGGCGCGCCGATCATCAACGGCATGAAGTAGTTGCCGAAGCCGCCGAAAAGGGCGGGGATGACCACGAAGAACATCATTAAGACGCCGTGGCCCGTGATCATCACGTTCCACATATGCCCGTCGGGCGAGCCTGCCAGCACGCCTTTGGCCGAGGCTAGGGCGTCAAACACGGCCGGGTTGGCCGTGCTGTCCATAGCCGCATCGAACGTGTCGAGGACTTGGCCGTGCAGGCCGCCATTGCCCAAAATGCCGCCGCCGATCTCGATCACGCCATTCTCATCTAGGGGTGCGGTCAGGATTGCATCTTGCAGCGCGCGCAACTCGGCCTCGGCATGCACGACACCGCCGCCGGCGGTTTGCAGTGCCGAAAAGAGATTGTTGAAGATGCCCTCGATCGCCTCAGGCGAGCCGAGATAAGCGTCATACATGAACTGCGTGCCCGGCTCCATCAGCTCCAGGCGCATGTAGACGGTGAAGATAACCGACACGAGGCCCACTAAACCGGCCGTGAACAGGTAAAGAATACCGATGTCTTTGTGGTTGGTGGACATAAACCACCGGGTGAAAAATCCCGGCCGGTCGTGGCCATGTTCTGTGACGGCTGCGTCGGCCATGTACTACTCCTCAATGGCGTTCGTCGCTGCGCGGTGGTCTGACCCCCGCGAGGTTCCCATCACTTGTAAAGACCGGCCCAGCTTGTTGCAATCCGCAAGCATCTTGGATTGTGGGTTATTTTGCCTCAGTCTGGCGCGTGATTTAGCGGCAATTTTGCGCGGTGAAAACAAATAAAATCAGAGGCTTGTGGCAGTATTCACGCCGTGGACTTCGCTTAGCGCGTTGCCGCCTGGCTCACGCTTGGGAAGGCCGAATTGAACGTCCGTTTCAGGGCCACGTCGAGATCATAGAGCGTCACCGGAAGGCCCAGATCGACCAGGCTTGTGACGCCGTGGCCTTGGATGCCGCAGGGCACGATCCCGTCGAAATGGCTGAGATCCGGGTCCACATTGATCGAGATTCCGTGATAGCTGATCCAGCGGCGCATCCTCACGCCTATCGCTGCGATCTTGTCGTCGCGCGGCGTGCCATCGGGGAGGGCGGGCTTTTCGGGGCGTGGCACCCACAGCCCGACGCGGCCCGGGCGCAACTCAGCGGTGACATTGAACTCGGCTAGGGCCGCTTTCACCCAGGCCTCGAGACTGTCGACAAAGGCGCGCACATCGCGGCCGCGCTGGCTCAGATCAAGCATCACATAGACCACCCGCTGTCCCGGGCCGTGATAGGTGTACTGTCCGCCGCGATGCACCTTGTGGACGGGAAAGCGGTCGGGCTCACGCAGGTCTTCGGCGCGCGCGGACGTCCCCGCAGTATAAAGCGCGGGGTGTTCCAGAAGCCAGACCGCCTCACCGGCGCGGCCATCGGCTATCGCTGCGACGCGCGCTTCCATCTGGCTCAGCGCGGTCTCATAGGGCACCGGCGCGTTGGAGGTCAGCCACTCAACCAAAAGCGATCCATCCGCGCCGTGCGCGCAGCGACGCTGTCTTGTGTTGTCTAAGCTGGCTCACATGCCGCCCCAAATGCCATTGCCCCTGAAGTTTCCTCGCTCCGCCTTAAAATTGGCCCGGTTCGCCGGAGGCGCAAGAAAACACTTCAAACTGCCCGGTTTCACGATTTTTTCTTACACATTGAACGGTGGCCCGTGCTAAACCGACCAGTAATTGGAGCATGCATTCATCGGAGGAACGTTATGATTGCAAGATTTCTTGTCACCGCCTGCGCTGTCGCGGCCTTTAGCACCGCTGGACCCGTGCGCGAGGCGCATGCTGATGCGGGCGACGTCCTGGGCGGCCTTATTGTGGGCGGCCTGATCGGCAGCGCGATTGCGAATCAGAACAACGGCCGCACCACGCGGACCACGCGCGTTGTGCGCCCGGGCATCCCGGCCACACAGCAGGGCCGTGAGACCCAGGTCGCGCTGAATTACTTTGGCTTTAACGCAGGCAGCGTGGACGGTCAGGTCGGCGCGGGCACCCGCTCCGCGATTGAGCGCTATCAAGCGACGATGGGCTATCCGGTCAATGGCCGTCAGTTCTCGAGCTATCAGTTCGATTTCCTGATGGATGCCTATTATTGGTCGGTGAATGGCGGCCAGGCGCAGACGCGTCTGACCGGTCAGCCGCTCTTGATGGCCTATCGCACCTCGGTTCAGAACGGTGGCAGCATCCAGGCGACGGTGCCGCAGCCGGTTCAGCCCCCGGCGACGACCGTCATTGTGAACCCGCAGACCAACGGCACCACGACTGCGACCAACAACGTGCCCGCCACAACGACGGTCGTCTCGACCAGCAATGGCGGCTCGGACGGCGCGATGCCCAACCTGTTCGCGGGTGGCGGCAACACAGAATCGCTGGCCAACCGCTGCAACGCAGTGATGCTGCAGACCTCGACCAATGGCGGCTATACCACGTTGGCGAGCATGACCGATCCCGAGTTCACCATGGGTGAGCAGTTCTGTGTCGCGCGCTCCTACGCGATCAGCCAGGGCGAAGAGGCGATGCAGGGCATCACCGGCCTGACCCAGGCGCAGATCTCCGAGCAGTGCGGTCAATTGACCGGTATGCTGGGCAGCCAGATCGACGCCGTCTCGCTCAGCAGCCAAGGCGAGGCCGAGGCCGGCATGCGCAGCTTCGCGCTCGACACCGGCATCCCGCCCGCAGATCTGGCCGCGACCGCGCGCGTCTGCCTGGCCGTGGGCTACCGCCAGGACGACATGCGCATGGCCGTGGGCTCCGCGCTGCTGCTGAGCTCGATGGGTGAGGCCGCTTATGGTGAGCTCCTGGGCCATCACCTGCTCGAGGGCTTCGGCACCACGACACGCCGTGACCTGGCCGCCGAGTGGTACAATGCTAGCCTGACCGCGATTGAAAACGGCGCGGCCCCGGCCTTCATGCCCGGTCAGCCCGAGCGGGTGCAGCTTCTGCGCGCGGCCTCTGAGCGGTTGAGCGGCAACACGATGGCGCCTGCGCCGATCCCGGCCTCGACCGGCACCGGCACGGCCCTGCCGACCTTCACGGTCAATCAGTAGGGCCTTGGTTTATCCAAACGTTCTGAAAGGCGGGCCCCAGCGGCCCGCCTTTTGCTTTGGCGCCTGGCCTTGGGGCGGCCGCCAAGAAAAGACGCGCCGAGCCCCTTCAAGCCCCTTCACAAGGGTAAACGCCTCCGCTAAAGCAGCGCGGTGCCAAGGCGTGCGGTCGTGGCGGAATTGGTAGACGCGCAGCGTTGAGGTCGCTGTGGGGTAACACCCGTGGAAGTTCGAGTCTTCTCGACCGCACCAAAGCCGTTTCGATAGAAACGGTCTCCAGTCTGAGAACGCGCTGGGCGACAGTCGTTTCTTAGGAAACGACGAGAGCGTCGACGTTATTAAGTGTTCACTCCACCCGCACCAACCGGCACTTTCACAGATAGTGCCCGGGACCCTCGTGAAGCAGGCGCAGGCGGCAGCAATCTCGAACGAGGCGCGGATGCTTGGCTTGTTTTCGCTCCGGCGCCACACTCAAAGACCTTGATCGTATAGAGACCGTTCGAGATTTTGCGGACGCTCCCTTTCACCTCGTCGACGGATTCTCGTGTGAATGAATGAGACATCCGTCGCCACGCGACCTCAATCTTCGACAAACATGTAAGCCAATTCGCGGTCGAGCAAGCTGATCAGAATCATTCCGTCGAAGCCGCCTAGCGCGAAAATTACGTCTTCATTTCGTCCGAAAGTCTCTAAGAAATCGTTTTGGAATGGCCATGAATAGTCAACGCTAATCAAAGCGGCTCTTGTATGCCCGAAGAAAAAGTGGCCGTCAGGGTCGGCCCGAGAAAAGATATAAGTGAGGCAAAAGTCGTGCATTCCTCGCGCTATACAAGACGTATCATCGCGCAATGCGACAAGGTCTTCATGCACAGCGATTCTTGTGAACGCGCTCGGGTCGAAACAAGCGATGCAAGCGGATTGCGCGGATAGGGCCAAAGCCGTTTGGTGCGCCTCTTTGTCCGTTATGGGGGCGAACCTCGCTGCATAGGGAAGGCTAGCGAATAATTCCGTCGTGAAAAGCACCCCTGCGATTAAGATTGCGTTTTGCAGCAGGTGTTTCATCAGGCTGTCCCTATATCCATAAAGAGGCTCCGCGGAAATCGCGACGCCCAGACCTTGGCCTCTGTCACTTCCTCTCAGCTCATTGCGCGCGGGTCGATATCAGTCATGGGATGGCTGCCTTTCTGTGGGCGACGATAGAAAGCCCGGCAAAGCTAAAGGCTCTGATCCCTGTCTTCAAACCCTAGACATGACCGATCGACGATCCCATCGCAGCCCCTGCAATCCCAACCCGCAAATATACCGCCAGCATGCCCGGCCCCGGCGCCCCCGAAAGGCCAACCAAGACCGGGCATGTCACGCGCTCGGGGCGCCTTTACTCCGGCACAATCTCACCGGGCAGGGAGTTCACCGTCATCGTTTCCTTCGGCTGGAAGTGGATGACCGAGCGGATCGACTCGCCCGCCTTCAAAAGATCAAATGCCGTGTTGATCTGGCCGTGGTTCATGTGGTGCGTGATATAGGGATCGACGCTGAAATCCCCGCGCATCCATTCGTCAACCATGCCGGGCAATTGGCTCCGACCCAGAACACCGCCAAAGGCCGTCCCGCGCCAGACGCGCCCCGTGACAAGCTGAAACGGTCGGGTCGAGATTTCCTGACCCGCGCCGGCCACACCGATCACCGTGCATTCGCCCCAGCCCTTGTGGCAGGCCTCCAGCGCCGAGCGCATCAGCTCGACATTGCCCACGGCCTCAAACGTATAGTCGAGCCCGCCATTGGTCATATCGATCAGAACTTCGTGGATCGGTTGGGAATGGTCTTTGGGGTTCACGCATTCCGTGGCGCCCAGCGACATCGCGAGGGGGAATTTGTTCGGGTTCACATCGATGCCGATGATGCGCGAGGCGCCTTTCAGGACCGCGCCCTGGATCACCGCCATGCCGACCGCGCCGAGGCCAAAGACCGCCACCGACGATCCCGGCTCAACCTTGGCGGTGTTACGCACTGCGCCGATCCCCGTAGGCACGGCACAGCCCATGACCGAGGCCTTCGAGAGCGGTGCATCCTTGGAGATTTTCGCCACCGAGATCTCAGGAAGCACGGTATATTCGCTAAAGGTGCTGGTGCCCATATAGTGCAGGATTTGCTTGCCCTTATAGGAAAACCGCGACGTGCCATCCGGCATCAGGCCGGCGCCCTGGGTGGCGCGGATGGTCTGGCACAGATTGGTCTTGCCCGATTGGATATAGGGGCAGTTCGGGTCTTCGGGCACATAGAGCGGGATGACATGGTCGCCCGGTTTGACCGAGGTCACGCCCTTTCCCACCTCTTCCACGACGCCGCAGCCTTCATGGCCCAGAATGCAGGGAAAGAGGCCTTCGGGATCTTCGCCCGATAGGGTAAAGACATCCGTATGGCAGAGGCTGGTGGTCACGATCCGAACTAGAACCTCGCCGTCCTTGGGCCCCTCCAGATCAATCTCTTCGATCTCAAGGGGGCGATTGGCCTCCCAGGCAATTGCCGCGCGTGTTTTCATGATGACCTCCCTACATGTCCTGTGGGAGAGCCTACGCGCCTTTAATTGTCAGTGCAAAAGGTCTTCGTCCCGTGCGGCATTCAGATCCGAAACCGGATCCAAAACAAGAACAAGCCGCGCCTCGCCTGTGCCCTCGATAGGCGGAGAGCGGTGCAGCAGCGTTTGCGCCATCTCCACCGGCCACAGGGACCCGCGCAGCATGATGGGGCAACCGGTCGGTGTTGTGTGCACATGTCTTGGATCGGCGGTCGGATCCGCTTGGCTCGAGGACAGCCCGTATTGCGTGCCCGTGCCGCGATAGGTGCAGATCAGGCGCGCGGTCATGCTGTCGAGGTGAAACTTGCGGCAGGCATTGGTGGTAATCACATCGAGGCGCAGACGCAAAAAATGCGCCTGCATCACGCGCGCAAAGATCTCGGCCAAGGCGGCTACATCGTCGATCAGCATGTCGCGCTCAATGCTCGGCGTCAGATCCTGGCCGTCACACAGATCGCTCATGACGTGGCGCACCGCATTGGGGCGCAGGATGGTGCGCGCCCGGGGCAGTTGATCCACGGGCAACGCGCCAATCCAGTCCTGAAATGCCGTCAGAGGCGCGCGCTGCCAAATCGCGGCGGCGCAGTCTGTCTCATGGATCGCAAACAGGCTTTGCGGGGCCGCCCCGATGGCGACCCCCTCCACGCTGGCCGCGGCAATGCTCCGGTGCAGTGTCACGCGGCTTCCTGGGCCCGTCGCCAGATCGGGAACGGGTCAGGCAGATCCGGCAGCGCATCCGGCCCCGGCGCGAGGTGTTCGGGCACGAGGCAGGAGTTGAGCGTCGCTTTCAGCGCGGGCCAATCAATTTCTGTCCCGATAAAGACGATCTCTTGGCGCCGGTCGCCCCAGGGCTCGACCCAGTTCGAGGCGATGTAGTCGCGCACCTCCGGATGTGTGGGCCAGCGCTCGGACGGGACCGAGGCCCACCACGTGCCCATCGGCTTGACCGAGGACAGAGTTCCGGCCTGGGAAAATTCCGCCACCCAGGTGGGGCGCGTGGCGATCCAGAAATGGCCTTTGGCCCGGATCACACCGGGAAGCTCGCCCTCAAGGACCCGTAGGATCTTGTCCGGCTCAAACGGCTGACGCGCGCGGAAAACGTAGCTCTTGACGCCGTATTCCTCGGTCTCGGGCACGTGATCGGCAAAACCATAGAGCTCTTTGGCCCACATCGGGTGCTCGTGCGCCTTTTCAAAATCGAACAATCCGGTGTTCAAAATCGCCTCGGCAGGCACGTTTGAATGGTCTGTTTCAATGATCTTGGCATCCGCGTTCAGCGCGCGGATGATCTGTCGCGCGGCATTGGTGCGCGCGCGGCCCGCATCGGTCACTTTGTTCAGGATGATGACATTGGCGAACTCGATCTGCTCTACCAGCAGGTCAACCAGCGTGCGCTCATCCTCTTCGCCCAGGGTCTCGCCACGATCAGCGAGGAAATCTTGGCTGGAGTAATCCGCGGTCAAGTTTACCGCATCCACGACGGTGACCATCGTGTCCACGCGCGCAACGTCCGACAGGCTTTCGCCGCCCTCGTCGCGGAAATCGAAGGTGGCAGCGACGGGGAGGGGCTCGGAAATGCCGGTCGACTCTATCAAGAGGTAATCGAACCGGCCCTCTTCGGCGAGGCGGCGGACCTCTTGGAGCAAGTCATCGCGCAGGGTGCAGCAGATGCAGCCATTGGACATCTCGACCAGCGTTTCGTTAGTGCGGCTCAACTCGGTATCGGCGCGGACCAGGTCGGCATCGATGTTCACTTCGGACATGTCATTGACGATCACGGCCACGCGGCGCCCTTCGCGGTTGTTCAGCACCCGATTGAGCAACGTCGTTTTACCAGCGCCCAGAAAGCCGGAGAGGACGGTGACAGGCAAGCGGCGGGATTGGGGGAGGCGGGTATCTGGCATGGAAAACTCCTAGCTTGATTATGTTATAATATAACACCATATTCCCCGGTGCGAGTGCAACCCAACGGCAGCACAAATCGTCGATCGAGCATTCCAACAGGGCTTTGAAAAGAATGAACGTGGCTGGCGCGGTAGAACTTCCCGCTCACATGCGTGTGGCGATTATTGGTGCGGGCCCGGCCGGGCTTGGGGTTGCACGTGTCCTAGGCGATCTTGCGATCCCGGATGTTTGGGTGCTTGAGCGGGGCCGCATCGGGCAAAGTTTCCATGACTGGCCCGCGGAAACCCGGCTTTTGACGCCGTCTTTTCCAAGCAATGTCTTCGGCGTCACCGATCTTAACGCCATCAGCTTCGACAGCTCGCCAGGTTGGTCGTTGAAAACAGAACACCCGAACGGGCCGGCCTATGCCCTCTATCTCGAACATGCCGCCCATGTGTACGGGCTGAATGTGCGCTGCGGTGTGGATGTCGCGGGCATCGCGCCGCGCGGCGCGGAGGGCGGTTTTACCGTCAGCACGGATCAAGGCGATGTCGTGGCCGATTACGTCATCTGGGCCTGCGGTCATTTCGGAGCGCCCGCGACCGACGGGCTCCCGGGTGCAGAGCTTGGGCGGCACTACGGCTCATTCAAGACCTGGAATGAAATCCAAGAAGACGTGGCCTATGTCATCGGCGGCTACGAAAGCGGCATCGATGCGGCCATCGGCATTGCGCAGAAGGGCAAAGAGGTGATCGTGCTCGACCGTGGCGCGCCGTGGCTCGACGATGACAAAGACCCCAGCCGCAGCCTGTCTCCCTACACGCAGCAGCGCCTGGACGTCTTTTCACAATGTCTTTCGATCAAGCTGATTCCGGATGTCGATGTCGTCGCACTTGAGCGGCAAGAGGACGGCATCCACATCCTTGCGGGCGATGGTCGGTCCTGGCTGTCAGATGGCGCGCCGGTGCTTGCTACGGGGTTTGGATCGGGGACGGGACGGGTGGCGGAGTTTTTCGAATACGATAATTCCGGGATTCCGCTTTTGACCGGAACAGACGAGTCCACCGCGCAGCCGGGGCTGTTTCTTGTGGGGCCCGAGGTGTCGCATCAAGGGCACCTCTTTTGCTTTATTTATAAATTCCGCCAACGTTTTGCCGTGGTGGCCGCCACAATCGCGGAGCGTATGGGCGTCGATACGACGCCGCTTGAGATTTATGAGGCCAATGGGATGTATTTGGATGATTTGGCCTGTTGCGATGATGATAAATGTCTGTGCTGAGTGACGCGCCTAAACCCGAGACTGTAAGCACCGGTGCCTTCGGGGCCGCGGGTCTGTTTTTGGCTTCTATGCTCGCGGGCTCGGCGTTGGGCCTTTATGCGCCAGAGGCCGCTGAAAGGGCTTCGGGCTTTACAGATACGACGCTGCTGATTTTAATCTCACTTATCTTTTTCGAGCTTCGTCTGAGCAACGTCGCACGCGCCTTCGGTAATTTCAAATTTCTGACGCTGGCCTGGATCGCGAATTTTCTGATCGTTCCCGCGATCGGCTTTGCAATTGCTAGCCTTCTTTTCAGTGGGCAACCGCTGCTTTTTGCCGGGATAATGATCTATTTCCTTGCCCCGTGCACGGATTGGTTTTTGGGCTTCACGCGGATGGCGCACGGAAATACCGAATTGGGCGCAGCCCTTATTCCGATCAATATGGTCTCGCAATTGCTCCTATTTCCACTCTGGCTTTGGTTTTTTACACCGGCCACGGGATTGGTGGATTTTGGCGCTATGCCTGTGCTTTTGGTCCAGTGGTTTTTGCTGCCGATGGCCCTCGCGCAGGGTCTGCGGTTTGCGCTGAATTGGGCCCTACCGGAGGCCACTTTTGAAGCGCTTATGGATCAAGCGAGCCGCTTTACCACGCTTGCCCTGGCACTCTTGATCGCCCTACTATTCGCAAGCCATGTCAAGGCGATCCTGGGGAATGCGGGCGTTTTCGCGCTCGTCGCATTGGCCGTTATGCTGTTCTTCGCACTGACGTTTTTGGTTGGGCGCGCAATCGCGTCATCGGCGCAATTGCCGTATCCCAATCAAGCTCTGCTCGCTATGACAATGGCGGCACGCAACGCCCCGTTGATGCTGGCCCTCACAGCTGTGGCAATTCCGGATCAGCCGCTTGTATTGGCGGTAATCGTTTTCGGAATGCTCGTGGAAATCCCGCATCTGACCCTTCTGAGGCAACTCCTCTTGCGCCAGTCCCGTCCCTCTCACAAGGTCGAGGTTTGAAATGTCCTTCGTTCCCGAAAGCTTTGAAGACTGGAGACATTGCATCACGGTTAAATGCGATATTCCGCTAACGGCGCAATATATTGACGACCGGATTGCGGCTCTGACAGACGACAGCGATTTCAACACGCAGAGATTTATTGAGCGTTGGGGTGCCAAGCATCACGCGCGCACGGTGGAGTGGTTCAAGCGCGCGAAAGAGGAACTGGCGGCGAGTGCCTGAAGAATACCTCCGGTTTGTATTGGTCAATAGGCGTTCATCGTCAAAAGCTCATATTCCGCGACCCGCTCGTCGTCCTGGTTGGTCAGCGTCACGTGCCACCGTACCTCGCCATACGCCTCGTTGCGCGGGGTTTTCTGTTTCACGCTCAGGCGGACTTTGACGCTGTCGCCGGGCTCTACGGGTTTCATAAAACGCAAATTGTCGAGGCCTGTATTGGCCAGGACCGGGCCTTCCTCGGGCTGCACGAAGAGACCGGCGGCAAAGGACAAAAGCAAATAGCCATGGGCCACGCGCCCCGGAAAGAACGGGTTTCTCGCAGCGGCGTCCTGATCCATATGCGCATAGAACGTGTCGCCGGTGAAATGGGCGAAATGCTCGATATCCTCCAAAGTGATCTCCCGCGCCGCGCTATGCAGCGTCTCACCGATTTCAAGCGCGTGAAAACTGCGCGTGAAAGGGTGATCGGCATTTGAGATTTCGGTCGCGCCCGGCATCCATTTGCGCCCAATCCCAGCAAGGATGTCGGGGCTGCCCTGGATCGCGGTGCGCTGCATGTAATGCATGACGCCGCGCACGCCGCCCATCTCTTCGCCGCCGCCCGCGCGCCCCGGCCCGCCGTGAACCATATGGGGCAGGGGGGCACCGTGGCCGGTGCTCTCGCCCATGCTGTCGCGGTTGTTGAAGTAGAGCCGCCCGTGAAACGGCCCGGCCTCATAGGCCACTTGGCGCGCCACATCGCGGTCATGGGTGATCACCGAGGCGACAAGGCTGCCCTGGCCACGGTTCACCAGCGCGATGGCATGGTCGAGATCGCGGTAGGGCATGATCGTGGAGACGGGCCCGAAGGCCTCAACCGAATGCACCGCCTCCGCCTGGTCCGGCGCGGCACAGTGAAAGAGCATAGGCGGAAGGAAGGCGCCCTTGGCGGCATCCGCACCTTCAACGTGGAAATTGTCCGGATCGCCAAAGACACGCTCGGCCTCCGCCCCGATCAGCGCGGCTTTTTGCAGGACGTCGGTTCTTTGCGCGGAAGACACGAGCGCGCCCATACGGGTCTCCGGGCGGCGCGGATCGCCGATCCGGGCCTTCGCAAGGCTGCCGCTCAAGGCCTCAATGGCCGCGCCGATATGGGCCTCGGGTGCGATGATCCGGCGGATCGCGGTGCATTTCTGGCCCGCTTTCGCCGTCATCTCCCGCGTGACCTCCTTTATGAAGAGGTCAAACTCGGGGGTGCCAGGTCCGGAATCGGGGCCGAGGATCGAGGCGTTGAGGCTGTCTTGCTCGGCGATGAAGCGGATCGATTGGGCCAGAAGATGTGGGGCGGAGCGCAACTTGAGCGCGGTCTCGGCGGAGCCCGTAAAGCTGACCACATCCTGATGCGTCAGGCGGCCCAGCATATCGCCCAAGCCGCCCGAGACCAGTTGCGCCGCGCCCGGCGGCAGGATGCCACTGTCGAGCATGAGGCGCATCGCCCGCTCGGCCACATAACAGCTTGCCGTTGCGGGTTTCACGATGGCCGGAACCCCGGCCAGAAGCGTGGGCGCAAGCTTTTCGAGCATCCCCCAGACAGGGAAATTAAAGGCGTTGATATGTACGGCCACACCCCTGAGCGGCGTGCAGATATGCTGTCCTAGGAAGGTGCCGTTGCGCGACAGCATCTCGACCCCGCCGTCGAGGTAAATCGTGTCATCGGGCATCTCGCGGCGGCCCTTGGAGGCAAAGACCAGCATCGTGCCGATTCCGCCGTCGACATCGATCAGGTGATCCTTTTGCGTCGCCCCGGTGGCGAATGAGATGTCGTAGAGCTCCTGTTTATGCTCGGCCAAATGCAGGGCAAGGGCTTTGAGCATCTTGGCGCGGTCGTGGAAGGTCATCTTGCGCAGGGCGGGGCCGCCGACGCTGCGCGCATAGTCCAGCATCGCCTCGGTATCGAGCGCACTGTTGCCGGCGCGGGCGATCACGGTGCCGTCGATGGCCGAGCGGATCTCGCGCGCCGCATCGTCCGGCCCGACCCAGGTGCCTGCCGCAAAGCTCTTGATGTCCCCAATCGTCATCGCCTGACCGCCTTTCGCGTCCTTGCTGGTGATCAAAAGAATAGTTGACCAACCGGTTGGTTTATCATTACTGATAGGGATCGAGAGTGCACTTGGCAAGGGAGAGTTCAGTGTCAGAGGTCAGCCTCACGCCCAAAGAACGCGCCGAGCGGGCCGCCGCAGCGATGTGGTCGGCGGACCAGGCGAGCGCCTGGCTGGGCATGGCGCTGAATGAGGTAGACGAGGGGCGTGCGACACTCTCGCTGACCGTTGCGCCGCATCACACAAACGGACACGGCTTCTGCCATGGCGGGGTGATCTTCGCGCTGGCCGACAGCGCCTTTGCCTTCGCGTGCAACAGCCGCAACCAATCCACCGTCGCCCAGCACAACGCCATCACCTATATCGCGCCTGCCGCCTTGGGGGATGTGCTGACGGCCGAGGCACGCGAGGTCAGCCTACGCGGGCGCAGCGGAATTTACGACGTCCGGGTCACCAACCAAGACGGCAAAGTCATCGCAGAGTTCAGGGGAGGGTCGCGCAGCGTGAAAGGCACGTTGTTCGACGAAGACAAAGGCCAATCATGAAAGATCTGACACCCGCCCGAGAGAGCCTCGATCCGATCGAAATCGCCTCGGTCGACGAGATCCGCGCGACACAGCTTGAGCGGATGAAATGGTCACTCAGCCATGCTTATGAAAACGTGCCGATGTACCGGCAGCGCTTCGATGCGCAGGGCGTGCATCCGAGCGATCTGAAAAGCCTCGCCGATCTGGCGAAATTTCCCTTCACGCTCAAAGACGACCTGCGCCAGAATTACCCATTCGGCCTTTTCGCCGTCCCGCGCGAGCAGATCGTGCGAGTGCATGCCTCCTCGGGCACGACGGGCAAGCCGACGGTCGTGGGCTACACCAAGGGCGATATCGAGATGTGGGCCGACATGGTCGCCCGTTCCATGCGCGCGAGCGGCACGCGGCCCGGGGATGTCGCGCATATCGCCTATGGATACGGCCTCTTCACCGGCGGTCTGGGCGCGCACTACGGCGCGGAAAGGCTGGGCTGTACCGTGGTTCCGGTCTCAGGCGGCATGACCGAGCGGCAGGTGACGCTGATCGAGGATTTTCGGCCATCAACGATCATGGTCACGCCGTCTTATATGCTCAACATCCTGGAGCAATACCAAAAGGCGGGCCTCGATCCCCGCGACAGCCCGCTGAAGGTGGGGATTTTCGGGGCGGAGCCCTGGACCAACGCCATGCGGCGCGAGGTCGAAGAAGCCTTCGATATGCACGCCGTCGATATCTATGGCCTGTCCGAAGTGCTGGGGCCCGGAGTGGCGAATGAATGCGTCGAGACCAAGGACGGTCTGCATATCTGGGAGGATCATTTTTACCCGGAGGTCATTGATCCAGAGACCGGCGCGGTCCTGCCTGATGGCGAGATGGGGGAGCTTGTCTTCACCACGCTGACCAAAGAGGGCCTTCCGATGATCCGCTACCGCACGCGGGATCTCACTCGGCTGATGCCCGGCACGGCGCGGTCGATGCGGCGGATGGAAAAGATCACCGGGCGCTCGGACGACATGATCATTCTGCGCGGCGTCAATGTCTTTCCCACCCAGATCGAGGAGCAGGTCCTCGCGATCCCGGAACTTGGCCCCTATTTCCAGATCGAGCTGACGCGCGAGGGCCGGATGGACGCGATGGCGGTCCGTGTCGAAGCGACGCCCGCCTCTGCGTCCCAAGGTGAGGCGACGGGCGCAGTGCTCGCGGCCAAGATCAAAGATGTCGTGGGGGTCTCCTGCACCGTCAGTGTCGGCGAGCCCGGCTCGGTCGAGCGCAGCCAGGGCAAAGCGCGCCGCGTCATCGACGCCCGCCCCAAGGATTAGCGCCTTGGTCCGCACCATCGCCAAAGACCACGACGCCAAGCGGCAGCGGATCCTGGATGTGGCGGCGTCGGTCTTCGCCCGTGAGGGGATCGCGCGCGCCTCGATGAATGAGGTCGCCCGGGCCTGCGGCATCTCGAAGGCAAATATCTACCATTATTACGCCAGCAAGGACGATCTGCTGTTTGATATCCTCGACAGCTATCTGTCCGAGCTGCGCGATCGGATTTGCGGGCTGGATCTGACGAGCGCGGCGCCGCCCGACTGCCTGCGCCTCATCTGTCAGGAGTTTCTGCTGGCCTATGAGGGGATGGATCATGAGCACAAGATCCAAACCGAAGGCCTGCCGCTGCTTGCGGTCGACAAGCAAGAGGTGCTGCGCGGCTATCAGCGCGACTTGGTGGGGCGGGTCTCGACCATCTTGACCGATTGCGCACCCAAGGCCCTGGCCCAAGACAAGGCGCTCAGGCGAGAGCTGACGATGTCGGTCTTTGGCATGCTGAATTGGTTTTACATGTGGAAGCCCAGGGCCGACCGCGCGTCGCGTCTGAGCTATGGCGATAGGGTCGCGACCCTGATGCTAGAGGGGCTGCGCGGCTTCGAGGGCGACGACGCGTAGGCGCCTGCGCGCCTTCAGGGCCAATCTTCAGGGTCTATAAAGTTACAAAAAAATCTGTTGGCGAGAAATGCGTAACATGTTATGCAAAAGTAGCCACGCTGCGCCGGAGCCTGAATGTCCGCTTTCATCCTCGATGCCATTCGCACGCCGATCGGTCGCTATGGTGGAGCTTTGTCCTCCATCCGGACCGATGACCTGGCGGCTCTGCCTATCGCGGAACTGGTTCGGCGCAACCCGGATGTGGATTTCGCGACCGTCGACGATGTGATCCTCGGCGATGCCAATCAGGCGGGCGAAGACAACCGCAATGTCGCTCGGATGGCCGCACTTCTGGCTGGTCTGCCCGACGCCGTGCCGGGAACCACGATCAACCGGCTCTGCGCCTCGGGCATGGATGCGGTGGGCATGGCCGCGCGCGCGATCAAGGCGGGCGATTACCGTCTGGCCATCGCGGGCGGTGTCGAGAGCATGAGCCGCGCACCCTTTGTGATGCCCAAGGCCGAGGCCGGGTTTTCGCGCGCCAATGCCGTCTATGACACAACCATCGGCTGGCGCTTTATCAATGCCAAGATGCAGGCCGACTATGGCACCGACACGATGCCCCAGACGGCGGACAACGTGGCCGATGACTACGCCGTCTCTCGCGAGGATCAGGATGCCTTCGCGGCTCGGTCTCAGGCGCGCTATGCCGCCGCAGCCGAGGCGGGTCTTTTCGCCGACGAACTGCTCCGCGTGGAGGTCCCCCAGCGTAAGGGCGATCCGATCATCTTTGCCACCGATGAGCACCCCCGCCCCGGCACCGATGTCGCAAGGCTCAGCAAGCTCAAGGGCGTGAACGGGCCCGACAAAACCGTCACGGCCGGTAACGCATCGGGCGTCAACGATGGCGCCGCGGCGCTTCTTTTGGGCGATGAGGCAGCGGCAAAAACCACGGCGCCCCTGGCCCGCGTCGTTGCCATGGCCGCCGCGGGCGTGGCGCCGCGCGTCATGGGCATCGGCCCGGTGCCTGCGGTGCGCAAGGTGCTGGAGCGGACGGGGCTCAGCCTGGATCAGATGGACGTGATTGAGTTGAACGAGGCATTCGCCGCGCAAGGCTTGGCCGTGCTTCGCGCGCTGGGACTGCCTGACGACGCGCCCCATGTGAACCCGAACGGCGGCGCCATCGCGCTGGGCCATCCCCTGGGCATGTCGGGCGCCCGGCTTGTTATGACTGCGGCCTATCAGTTGCGCCGGACGGGCGGACGCTATGCGCTATGTACGATGTGTGTTGGCGTGGGCCAGGGCACCGCACTCATTCTTGAACGCACGTAAGGGAGGAGACCCTCATGTACGCACAAATGATCAAATCGGAAGCGAGCCAGGACGACCCCGAAAAGCTTGCCGCGTTCCAGGCGAGGATCGATGCGGGCGAGAAGATCGAGCCGAAAGACTGGATGCCCGAGGGCTATCGCAAGACGCTCATTCGCCAGATCGGGCAACATGCCCATTCCGAGATCGTCGGCCAGCTGCCCGAGGGCAACTGGATCACCCGCGCCCCCTCGCTGGAGCGTAAGGCGAACCTCTTGGCCAAAGTGCAGGATGAGGCAGGGCACGGGCTCTACCTTTACTGTGCAGTCGAGACTCTGGGTGTTTCCCGCGATGAGCTGACCGAGATGCTTCTTGACGGACGGATGAAGTATTCCTCGATCTTCAATTACCCCACGCTGACCTGGGCCGATATGGGCGCCGTTGGCTGGCTCGTGGATGGGGCGGCGATCATGAACCAGGTGCCGCTGCAGCGGACGTCCTTCGGCCCCTACGCCCGCGCCATGGTGCGGATCTGCAAGGAAGAGAGCTTCCACCAGCGCCAGGGCTATCACCTGCTGATGCATATGGTGAAGGGCACGCCCGAGCAAAAACGCATGTGCCAGGATGCCCTCAACCGCATGTGGTATCCCGCGCTGATGATGTTCGGCCCCTCCGACAAAGACAGCGTGCATTCGGCGCAGTCGATGGCCTGGAAGATCAAGATGAACACCAATGACGAGCTGCGCCAAAAGTTCGTCGATGAGACCGTGCCGCAGGCGGAATATCTGGGCCTGACCGTGCCCGATGAGAACCTGCGCTGGAACAAGGAGAAGGGCGGCTATGACTTCACCGAGCCCGATTGGTCCGAGTTCTTCGATGTCATCCAGGGCAACGGCCCCTGCAATGTCGACCGCCTCGCCGCACGGCAAAAGGCCTGGGACGATGGCGCCTGGGTGCGCGAGGCGATGCTGGCCCATGCCGACAAAAAGGCCGCGCGGCGCAAGGCGGCGGAGTAGACCCATGTCTAGAGAATGGCCGCTTTGGGAGGTTTTTATCCGGGGACAGCACGGGATGAGCCACCGGCATGTCGGCTCGCTCCATGCCCCGGATGAGGAGCGCGCGATCAAAAACGCCCGTGACGTCTATACCAGACGCAACGAGGGCGTGAGCATTTGGGTTGTCGAGGCGCGCCATATCGCGGCCTCCAGCCCTTCGGAGAAGGGCCCGATGTTCGATCCCTCCCGCGACAAGGTCTATCGCCATCCGACCTTCTATAAGATCCCCGATGATGTGGGGAAGATGTGATGGCGGCTCAGGATTTATCGCATCAAGAGGCGCTCTTTGAGTTTCTCCTGCGCCAGGGCGACAACGCACTGGTTCTGGGCCACCGCCTGTCGGAATGGTGCGGCATGGGGCCAGTGCTTGAGGAGGATATCGCGCTGGCCAATACCGCGCTCGATCTGATCGGGCAGACGCGCCTTTGGCTGAGCCTCGCGGGCGAGGTCGAAGGCAGAGGCCGGGGTGAGAATGAGCTGGCTTATCTGCGCGACGCCTATGATTTCCGCAACGCGCTGCTCCTCGAAGTGCCCAACGAGAACTTCGGCCGCACGATCCTGCGAGAGTTCTTCTTCGATGCGTTTCAACTGCCCTGGCTGACCGCGCTGACGGAAAGCCGCCATGAGCGTGTCGCCGAGATCGCGGCGAAATCCGCCAAGGAGGCCGCCTATCACCTGGAACGCTCCGCGGAGACGGTGATCGCCCTGGGTGACGGGACCGAGGAGAGCCACCGGATTATGGCCGAGGCGCTCGAATATCTCTGGCCCTATACCGGCGAGCTGATGCTCGATGACGCGGTGGATCAGGCGATGGTCGAGGACGCGGTCGCGCCCCTGCCCTCGAGCATCCGCCCGGCCTGGGATCAGAATGTCGACGCCTGTCTAGCCGAGGCCCTGCTGAGCCGGCCGGACAGCGATTTCGCCCATCGCGGCGGCCGCGCGGGACTGCGCCATACCGAACATCTGGGCCATATGCTGGCGCAGATGCAGGTGCTCCAACGCTCTCATCCCGGCGCCACATGGTAGAGGCAGAGACCATAACCGAGGCCCAGATTTGGGGCTGGCTCGAGGATGTGCCCGATCCGGAAATCCCGGTGATCTCGGTCGTGGATCTGGGCGTGATCCGCGGTGTGGAGCTGTCGGATGGCGGGGCGGTCATCACGATCACGCCGACCTATTCGGGCTGTCCCGCGATGTCGATTATTTCCCTCGATATCGAGCTGGCCCTGGCCAAGCGCGGCCTCGAAAAGGTGAGCTTCAAGACCAAGCTCGCCCCGGCCTGGACCACGGATTGGCTGTCTGCGAAGGGCCGCGCACGGCTGGAGGATTACGGCATCGCGCCGCCCCAGCCCGCAGGCGGGCCCGAGCGCTGTCCGCATTGCAAAAGCACGGCCGTCGAAAAGGTCAGCCAATTCGGCTCGACCGCCTGCAAGGCACAGTGGCGCTGCGGCGACTGCCTGGAACCCTTCGACTATTTCAAGTGCATCTGAGGACCGCGAAGAATGCCCAGATTCCATGAAATGACCGTTACCGACATCGACAAAACGATCCGCGACGCCGTCGTGGTCACCCTGGATCCCGACGGTGCCGATTTCAGCTTCACGCCCGGCCAATACCTGACCTTCCGCCGCGATTTCGACGGCGAAGAGCTGCGCCGCTCCTATTCCATCTGTTCAGGCCGTGAGGACGGGGTGCTGCAGGTGGGGATCAAGCGCGTCGATGGTGGTGCGTTCTCGACCTGGGCCAATACCGATCTCAAGATCGGCGACCGCCTTGAGGCGATGCCGCCCATGGGCAGTTTTTACGCCGCCCCGGACGCGGACGCGCCGCATTTTCTGGGCTTCGCCGCCGGCTCGGGTATCACGCCGATCCTGTCGATCCTTCGCAGCGAGCTGGCCGCCAACCCGCTGGCGGAATTCACCCTCGTTTACGCCAATCGCAACATCAACACGATCATGTTCCGCGATGAGCTGGCCGATCTCAAAGACCTCTATATGGGGCGCTTCAATCTGATCCATGTTCTCACCGACGAGGCGCAGGATATCGATCTTTTCCAGGGCCGCATCGACGGGCAGAAATGCGCGGATCTGTTCGCGCGCTGGATCGATGTCGCCTCGGTAAACACCGCGTTCATCTGCGGCCCCGAAGGCATGATGACGGCCGTTGCGTCCTCGCTGGAGGCGCATGGCCTGCGCAAAGATCAGATCCGCTTCGAGCTGTTCGCCAGCGCGCAGCCCGGTCGCGCAAAGCTCCGCCCCAGATCCGATGCCGACCGGACGGAGGGGATCGCGGCCCGCGTCACCCTGGATGGGGAGAGCCGCAGTTTCACGATGGACCGCGATGTCAGCCTGCTTGAGGCGGCGATCACCAACAAGGTGGACGCGCCCTATGCTTGCAAGGCCGGCGTCTGTTCGACCTGCAAGTGCAAGGTCTTGCGCGGTGAGGTGGAGATGCTCGCCAATCACGCGCTAGAGGATTATGAGGTCGAGCAAGGATATGTCCTGAGTTGTCAGGCCTTCGCGAGATCGGATGATGTGGTTTGGGATTATGATCAAGCCGGACATTAGCGCGCCCTACCGCCGCGCATCGCGGGCGCGCCCGTGACGACCCTCGGGAGCGGTCTGGAAGTGCCTGCGTCCTCGGCGCAGACGCAAATCGCAGAGCTTGTCGGCCTGGACACGCTCAAGACCTGGTCCCTCATCGCGACGCTTTTCGGCGATCTCGACGGCGAGGAGCTGTCCGGCGCCCAGATCCGCCGTTTGCTCTCCCATATCGGCCTCAAGCCCGAGGCGATCCGCGTGGCGCTGCACCGCCTGAGGTCCGACGGCTGGATCGTCTCAACGAAACAGGGGCGGGAGGCGGTCTATCGGATGTCGCCCACGGCCCGCGCCGAAACCCGCACCGTGGCCCCGAGCATCTACCGCGACCCGGCAGAGCCCGCTGAGCCCTGGCAGTTCGAACTTTTTCGCGACGCGCCGACAAATCCGCGCGCGATCCTCCTCAATCGTAATCTCGGACTTGTTCCCGGAGGCGCAGGCAACTCTGATCCTGAGACACTCGCGCTACGTCTCGACGGCGCGACGCTGCCCGCCTGGGTGGAGTCGTCCCTGGTGTCGGACCATCTGCGCGACATCGCCCAGAGGCTTTCTGCCTTGGCCGCGGGCTATACCGGGCAAGCCCGCGAGATCGATGCGCTCACCACGCGGCTGCTCGTCCTGCACCACTGGCGCCGCATCGCGCTCAGACCCGGAAGCTGGGCCCATGCCAGCCTGCTCCCCCAGGGCGCTATTGCCCGCTGCCACGTCGCCGTTTTCGACTTTCTGGCGCGAACCGAGCGGATGACCGAGGCGTTTTGAGCTCCGCGACTGCAGGGTAACCGATCCCATCTCGACCCCGACCGCCCATCGTTTATGGTCCCGCTAGGCATCAAGGAGAGCGGCATGGATAGACGCAAGCTGGGCGCGAACGGGCCCGAGATCGGGGCCGTGGGCTATGGCGCCATGTCGTTTTCGAATTTCTACGGGCCCACCAATGAGGCCGAGAGCCACGCGATCCTCGATCTTTGCCGTGCGCGCGGCCTCACCCATCTCGACAGCGCGAATGTCTACGGCATGGGCAAATCCGAAGCGGCCATCGGCAGCTATCTCGCCCGCGATCCCGGCGCGCGCGACGCCTTCGTCATTGCCACGAAGGCCACGATCACGCGGGATGCGGATGGCAATCGCCTCTTTGACAACACGCTCGAGCATCTGGAGGCGGAGCTCGATGCCTCACTCACGCGGCTCGGGGTCGATTGCGTCGATCTTTTCTATGCGCACCGGCGCGATCCGCGCCTGACGCCGGAGGAAACAGCGGGCAATCTGGGCCGGTTGGTCGAGAAGGGCAAAACCCGCGCGATTGGCCTGTCGGAGGTGTCGCCCGCCACCCTAAGGCGCGCCCATGCTGTGCATCCCGTGGCCGCCGTGCAGTCGGAATATTCACTGTCGACGCGCTTTCCGGAGCTGGGCCTAGTGCAGACCTGTGCCGAGCTTGGCGTGGCGATGGTGGCATTCTCGCCCGTAGGCCGCTCGCTTCTGACCGATCACCCGATCCCGCGTGAGCGCATTCCAGATCTGCCGTTTCTGGCCAGCAATCCCCGCTTTATCGAGCCGAACCTGACCGAGAATTTGCGCCTGACCGATGGGTTGCGGGCGCTGGCGTCTGAGATGGGCACCTCGGCGGCGGCGCTGTCAATCGCCTGGCTTCTGGCCCAGGGCGATCACGTGATCCCTATTCCGGGCACGCGGTCGGTGGCGCATCTGGGCGAGTGCCTGGACGGTGCGGATCTGAATCTGAGCCAGGACGACCTGGCGCGGATCGAGGCCGTGCTGCCGGTGGGCTGGGCCCATGGCGACCGCTACACCGATGCACAATGGATCGGTCCAGAGCGGTATTGCTGAGCCGTTTTGGGTAAGCGGGGCCTACTTGCTCTGCATCTTCGCGATCATCTTCAGGACGGCCCGGCGCGGCAGAAGCGGCGTCACCCAGTTCAGCATGAACCCCAGCTGCGGCTCATTGATCGCGATCAGCTCACCGCGCAGCATCGCCTCATAGCCCAGGCGCGCAACCGAGGCGGGCGTGGCGCCTTTCTGGTTGGCCAATCCGGTATCGCCCAGGCCGGCCGTGTCCACAAACTCCGTGTTCACCAAACCGGGGCAGAGCGCCGTCGAGGTGATCCCATGGCCGCGCAACTCCTGGTCCAAAGCCTGGCTGAACGAGGTCACGAAGGCCTTGGTCGCGAAATAAACCGCCTGAAAGGGCCCGGGGATAAATCCGGCGGTCGAGGCGACATGCAGCATCCGGCCCTTGCCGCGCGCCCGCATGTCCTGTCCGAAATGGTGGCTGAGACTGACCAGCGCCGAGATGTTCAGATCGATCATCGCCTGATCCTTGGCCAGATCCCGGTCGAGGAACGCGCCGTGGCCGCCAAAGCCCGCATTGTTCATCAGGATCTCAACCTCGAGGCCGCGCGCTTTGACATCCTCATAGAGCTCGCGGGCCAGCTCGGGCGTGCCCACGTCCTTGGCGATCACGGTCACATCAATGCCGTTGGCCTCGACCAGTTCGGCCTTGAGCGCCTCCATCGGTTCGGCCCGGCGCGCGACCAGGATCAGATCGCCACCCTTGCGGGCATGGACGCGGGCGAGGGCGGCGCCAATCCCAGAGGAGGCGCCGGTGATGAGGGCTGTTTTGGGCATGGATATCCTCCTAGGGCGGCAATATTCGCGTGACCCCTAAGATAGGGATAACAACTGGCCTCGCAAAGATCTTGCCGAATAGAGGCCGTCAGCCCACAGCGCGTAGGGCAGTGGCCAGGGCGTGGTGCAGCGAGGCCGCCGCGCTTCTGAGCCCCATGATCTCGTAGCGCTCGGGCGAGACACACAGCACGAGACAGCTCAAATGGTGGATCAATGTGCGCTCGGCCTCGCCGCCCTGATGCTGGGGCGCATCAATGGGGCATAGGAGCGCTAGCGCCCGGTGCAGCTCCGGGCCTTCCATCGCAAAGGCGGCAAAGGCATCGCTTTGCTCGGTCACGGCGGCTTTGACTTGGTAGAGCTCCGACAGCTCTCCAGCGAGATCCCCGACTCCGTGCGCTTCGATAAGCCATTGCCCGGGCCCCTGCCAGATCGCGCGGCGCCCATCCGCGCCCGCCATCCGCCCCGGTCCCGGGAGGTCCGCGCCAAGCCAGGGGCGGAGCGCAGCGTTGAGCCCGGTTTCATCCCCGCCAAGCACCGCAAGGCCCGCCCGAGCGCAATGGGGCAACTCCGACAGCTGAAAGGGTCCGATGGCCTCTGTCCGAGGCTCAGTATGGCCCAGGGGTGTGAGGGCGGTGAAGCTATCCACGTTGCCGCCCCCCCTCTGGATCAACGAAATGCGGTGAGACGACATCGGCCTCGCTCTCCACGCCCGTCAGCGGGCTTGAGACGCGGATCACCTCGCCGTGGCGCGCGCGACCATTGCGCAGGAGGGCAAGCGCGATGGGATGGCCCAGAACCGGCGAGAAACAGGCCGAGGTGATATAGCCCTGATCATGCTCGGCATCGGCGGGCGTGCCCCGGGTGAAGAGATGCGCGCCCGCGGGCAGAGCGTCTTTCCCATCGGCGGGCTTGAGGCCCACCAGGCGCAGACCGTCCTCGGCCACCAGCCCCTCGCGCTGCGACAGGACCCGGCCGATCGCGTCCTTTTTCGACGACACCATCCCGCCGAGACCAAGCTCGAGCGCGGTGGTCGTTCCGTTGAGCTCATTGCCCGCTACATGGCCCTTCTCGATGCGCATCACACCCAGCGCTTCGGTGCCGTAGGGCGTGACGCCAAGATCGGCGCCCTCGGCCATCAGCGCGCGCATCAGGGCATCGCCGTAGCGCGTCGGCACGGCCAGCTCAAAGGCCAGCTCACCGGAGAACGAGATCCGGAAAAGCCGCGCTTTGACGCCGTTCTTCAGCCTTGTCTCGGTGCAGGCCATAAAGGGGAAGGCCTGCGCGCTCAGGTCCAGGTCCACGATCCGGCTTAGGAGCGCGCGCGCATTTGGCCCGGCAATCGAGACCTGGGCCCAGACTTCCGTCGTTGAGACGATCTGCACATC
This sequence comes from Pseudomonadota bacterium, assembly GCA_038530555.1. Lineage (GTDB taxonomy): Bacteria > Pseudomonadota > Alphaproteobacteria > Rhodobacterales > Rhodobacteraceae > HKCCE3408. The sequence continues at coordinate 188,088 of JBCBCN010000008.1, forward strand.
GGCGCTTGGCATCAGGCATTGGCGCACGAAATCCATATGGCGCAGCACCGGCCCGGCATTGGCCGTGGTCGTCGTGACGACATAATGTTGCTCGGCCAGGCGCGCGGCGGTGCCGTCATCCATCATCAGCCCGTCTTCGCGCAGCATCAGGCCGTAACGGCACTTGCCCACCGGCAGTTTGGCGAAGCCATTGGCATAGATCTGATTGAGATATTCCGCCGCATCGGCGCCCTGCACGTCGATCTTGCCGAGCGTCGTGACATCGCAGATCCCGACGCCCGCCCGCACGGCAAGGACCTCGCGGTCCACCGTCTCGCGCCAGGTCGTCTCACCGGCTTGCGGGAAATACTGCGCGCGCAGCCAGAGGCCCGCTTCGGTGAAGACCGCGCCTTGTTCCTCGGCCCAGGCATGGCTCGGCGTGCGGCGGGTGGGGCGAAAGTCCCCCCGGGCCGAGCGTCCGGCAAAGGCGGCGATGGGCACGGGGGTATAGGGCGGCCTGTAGATCGTCGTGCCCGTCTGCGGCACCGGCGCCCCCGTGACCTCGGCCATCACGCCGAGGCCCAGGACATTGCCGATTTTGCCCTGATCGGTGGCCATCCCAAGCGTCGTGTAGCGCTTGAGATGCTCGACCGAGCGGAAGTTTTCTTGCAGCGCCTGCTTGATGTCCTTGTGGGTGACGTCGTTCTGCGGGTCGATCCAGGCTCTGGACCGCGCGCTGGCCCAGGTCGTTTTCGGCGTCTCGACCAGCCAGAAGGGCGTGATGTTGACCGGCGCGTCCTCGGCCTCGGGCAGGGCGGCGGGCTGACAGGGGCGACCGATATCGTTGAGCGCCTCGGCGGCAGCGCGCGCGCCACTGCTCAGCGCGGCCTGGGTTGAGAACAGCCCGGCGGCTGCCCCCGCCACGCTCAGGCCCGGCACGCCCCTCTCTGCCGGCACGAAGGCCGCGATATCCTCTTGCCAGACCGGGCGGCCCCGGTGGTGACAGGTCAGGTGCACATTCGGATTCCAGCCGCCGGAGACGCCCAAGGCGCCGCATTCGAGCCTGAGGGCCGTGCCGCGCCCCTTGCGGTATGTGATGCCCTTGAGCCCGCGCCGCCCCCAGGAGCCGCAGACCTCGGAGCCTGCAATCACGCGGAAATCCGCGCTTTCGGGCGCCTCGGCCCGGGTGTCGATGACGGCGGCGACATTGAGGCCATGGGCCAGAGCATCCCGCGCGGTGCGGTGCCCGTCATCGTTGTTGGTGAACACGGCGATCGTGTCGCTCGGGGCGGCGGCCCAGCGGTTCATATAGGCCCTGAGCGCGCCCGCTTGCAGGATGCCGGGCCGGTCATTGTCGGCGAAGGCGATGGAGCGCTCCGTCGCACCACTGCACAGGATTGCGCGCTGGGAATAGACCCGCCAGAGGATCTGTCGCGGTGTGCCAGCGCTGGGGCCGGTTGCATGCTCGGCCACCCGCTCGAGCACGCCGTAGATGCCATGGTCCCAGGCGCCGATGACCGTGCTGCGGCGCATAAGGCGCACGTTCGGCAGGCTGTCGAGTTCTGCCCAGGCCTCCGCCGCCCAGTCTGCCGCGCTGTCTTGCCCAATCGCCTCTTGCTCGGCATTGAGCCGCCCGCCCGCGCGGCTATCCTCATCGGCCAGGATCACCCGCGCCCCGGCCCGACCAGCGGTGAGCGCGGCAGCAAGGCCTGCCGGTCCCGCGCCAATAACCAGGAGATCGCAGTGCAGAAACCCTCTGTCATAGGCGTCCGGATCGTCCTGACCGCTCAGCGCGCCAAGCCCTGCCGCGCGGCGGATCGCAGGTTCATAGAGCTTTTCCCAAAAGGCCGCGGGCCACATGAACGTCTTGTAGTAGAAGCCCGCCGTCAAAAACGGCGCTAGCGCATCGTTCACCGCCATCGCGTCCCAGCGGAGCGAGGGCCAGCGGTTTTGCGATTGCGCCGTCAGCCCGTCGAAAAGCTCGGTCACGGTGGCGCGCGTATTGGGATCGGCCCGTCCGCCCGTGCCCAGGGTGACAAGCGCGTTGGGCTCTTCGACGCCCGCCGAGACCACGCCCCGGGGCCGGTGGTATTTGAACGACCGGCCCATGACTTGCACGCCATTGGCCATGAGGGCTGAGGCCAGCGTGTCGCCCGCATGCCCGGTATAGCTTTGCCCGTCGAAGCGGAACCGAAGCCGCGTCTCGCGGTCGATCTGCCCACCCTTGCTCAGCCGGTGCCCGCCCTTCATGAGCCGCTCTCCCGTAGGGCCACGTCACGGGCCAGCTCAACGGCAGTGATCTCATGGCTGAGCGTATCGCGCGTCACCACCAGCCAGGAGCGGTCTCCCTGTTCATGGTACCAAAGCTCTCGGTGTTGCCCCGCCGGGTTGTCGCGCAGGTGCAGATAGTCGTGGAACGCGTCCAATGCGCCTTCAGCGCTAGGATCGGGGCGCGCCAACAGGCTGGCATCGCCCAGATAGGTGAACTCGCTTGCATCGCGCGGGCCGAGAAGGGGATGGGGGATGATCATCAGTGCAGATTAGGCTGCGCGCCCGAGCCCTTCTCATCGATCATCAGGCCACGGCGGAACCGGTCAAAGCGGTAGGCCGTGGCGGTTTTGTGCGGCGTGTCGGTGGCGAGTAGATGGGCGTAGACATAGCCCGAGGCGGGCGTCGCCTTGAAGCCGCCATAACACCAGCCGCCATTGAAATAGAGCCCTTCTATATCCGTCCGGTCGATGATGGGGGAGCCGTCCATGCTCATATCCATCACACCGCCCCACATCCGCACCATGCGCGCGCGCCCAAGTGCGGGGAAGAGCGCCATGGCGCCCTCGCAGACATCCTCGACCACGGGCAGGCCGCCGCGCTGGGCATAGCTGTTGTAGCCGTCGATATCGCCGCCAAATACGAGGCCACCCTTGTCGGATTGGCTGATGTAGAAATGCCCCGCGCCATAGGTGACGACGCCGGGGATGATGGGTTTCAGCGCTTCGGAGACGAAGGCTTGAAGGACGTGGCTTTCGATGGGCAAGCGCATGCCGGCCTGGGCCATGACCCGGCTGGAGGAGCCGGCGACGCAAACGCCCACCACTTTGGCGCCGATCCGCCCGCGCGAAGTTAGCACGCCGGTGCAGATGCCGTTCTCGATCTCGAAGCCTGTGACCTCGCAGTTCTGGATAATGTCAACGCCCAGCCGGTCGGCCGCGCGGGCATAGCCCCAGGCCACCGCATCATGGCGCACCGTGCCGCCGCGATGCTGGGCCAGGCCGCCCAGGACTGGAAAGCGCGCCTGATCGAGGTTCACGAAGGGATAGCGTTGTTGGATTTGAACAATGTTCAGAAATTCCGCATCGGCGCCGTGAAAGAGCATCCCGTTGCCCCGGCGGATCGCCGCGTCGCGCTGCGCATCGGAATGAACAAGGTTCAGAATGCCGCGCTGGCTGACCATGGCGTTGTAATTGAGCTCCTGCTCCAGGCCCTCCCAAAGCTTGAGCGAGAACTCATAGAACGGCTCATTGCCCGGCAGCAGATAGTTCGAGCGGATGATCGTGGTGTTGCGGCCCACATTGCCGCCACCGATCCAGCCCTTTTCGAGCACCGCGATGCGCGATTGGCGGTAAACGCTGGCGAGGTAATAGGCCGTGGCAAGGCCATGCCCGCCGCCGCCGACGATGATGTAGTCGTAGTCGGCCTGGGGTTCGGGGTCGCGCCAAGCCGGGCCCCAGCCGGTGTGACCGCGCAATGCGTTTCGGATAAGCTGCCAGGCAGAGTAGCGCATCGATCCATCCTTCGGGGCCGACGATCCGGCAATTCGCGGGGATTGTCACGTGGCATTTGCGGCTTGAAATTACCCCAGCGCGACAAAGTGGTGATATGCCTGCGGCAGGGTGGCACAGCTGCGCGGCAGGTGGGCAGTTTGACGCCGATCAAGAGGCGCAAACTGGGGCGATCCCTCGGCGATCTTCACGTCTCGTTAAGAGGGTCCACGCTAGCTTAAGAGCGATGAATATGCACTCCGCAGATCCTCAGGCCGATCCCGGACCGCGCGCGGCCAGCTTTTTCCAGAACATCGCCGCAGCGATGGTGATGACGGATAACGATTGGCGGATCACGGATGTGAACGCCGCCTTTTTGACGCTGTTCCGGCGCGAGGCCAGCGATCTGATTGGCAGTCCTGTGGACACGATTTTTCTACCCAGCGCGGCGACGGCGCCGAGCGCTGTTGCAGCCGGTCGCAGCGACGGCGCGCAGAGGGGTGCAGCACGGCACGTGATGGCCAGCCAAGAGGGCAAGACATATGCCTCTTTCCTGCGCGGCGATGGCACTCGATTTGCCGGCGCGATCTTGTGCAACGGTCTCAAGGATGAAGACGGCGCGGTGATCGGACACGGCGCGATTGTGCGCGACGTCTCGGGCGCAGTGGTCGAGCAAAGCGATCAGGTTCGCGCGCTCGAGGCCCGCGCGGCGGAGTTTACGATGCTTCACGCGCTTTACCGCCGGACGCCCGCGATGATGCACTCGATCGATCAAAGCGGCTCAATCATCGACGTCTCGGAGAAGTGGCTTGAGACGTTGGGCTATGCGCGCGAGGAGGTCGTCGGCAAACCTTCGATCAGCTTTTTGAGCGAGGCGTCGCGGGACTATGCCATCAACGAAGTGCTGCCGAAATTTTGGCGCGAGGGCGCCTGCCACAACGTGCCCTATACGATGGTGCGCAAGGACGGCCGCCCCATGGAAGTGGAGCTTTCGGCGGTGGTCGACGGGGTCGGGCCCCAGGCCTGCACTTTGGCGATCATGTCCGATGTGAGCGCCCGCAACACCGCGATGCGGTCCTTGCGCAAACGCTCCCAGGATCTGCAGAATTTTGCCCATATCGCCGCCCATGACCTGCAAACCCCGCTCCGCCATATCAGCGCCTTCGGCACGCTCTGCGCGGACGAATTGGCCGATGGCAGCGTGGAGGAGGCGCAGAAGATGCTGGCCAGCATGCGTAACTCTGCGGACCGGCTTTCTAATTTGCTGGACGCTCTATTGATCTATACCCAAGCCGGTCGCGCCCAAGCGCAGTTCGCGCGCGCCAATCTGGGTGAGATTATTGACCGCGTCTTGAGCGAGATCGGCGAGCAAATCGAGGCGACAGGCGCTAAGATCTCGGTGGGTGAGATGCCAGAGATTACCTGTGATATGGAGATGATGGGCCAGGTGATCGGCGTGCTGATCGACAACGCTCTGACCTATGTTGGACCTGGTATTGAGCCCGATATTGCGATCACAGCACGACAGTGCGTATCCGAGACGATGCTTCGGATTCAGGACAATGGGATCGGTGTCGACACCGAGTTCCAGGACCGGATCTTCCTGCCGATGCGCAGGCTCCACAGCAAGGACGGCGCCTATCCCGGCAATGGGGTCGGCCTGGCATTGTGCCGTTATCTGGTCGATGCCCAAGGCGGTACGATCGGCATCGAACGCAGTGATGAGCGCGGCTCAGTGTTTTATGTCACGATCCCCCATGTCCAGGATGCGGCGCAGATGGCGGGCTTGGATGAAGTCACGCAGATGCCGACGATTTAGAGGCCGAAGAGATAGCGGGCGAAGATCGAAGGATCGAAAATACAGCGGACGAAGCTTTTGTGGGCCAAGGCGTGGTGGGAGCGAGATCTTTGCATGATGTCGGCATGAATGCGTCTAGCCGATCTTCAGCCGGCCTTTTGGTGCTGGCGCTGCAATATGTGCGCGGTGTGAAGGTCCAGGCGGAGTGACGTTTAACGGCAGTGCTCTAGCCCCAAAGTGCTGCGTCGGCTTTTATCGCGGCGACCACCAATTTGGCGCGCCCTTCAATGCCCGGCCCGCGACCCAGGGCCATTAAGTTGGCCTCGATATCGACCAGATAGCTCACGACCTCGCTCTCGGGAACTCTGCGACGCAGCCGACCTGCCGCTTGCAGCAGATAGGTGTCGTACTCGTCGGCAAAGTGAAGCCAATCTTGATCGTGCCAGGCGTGCCCATCATGCAAAAGGCCGATTGGACCCCATGTCGACCAGCCCCCGATCGATCCAGAATTTTCGCGTAGGCGGGCTAGTTTGATTTTTTCCGGCGGCTGCAGGTCAACGCTCCTGCACAGGTTCGGGCAGGTCTGACGTTAACAGATCGCTTACCCCACGAAACGGTCACTGGCGGCACGGATCATTCCGGCCCGAGGCGCGTCCCAGGCTCGGCCTCCAAGGCGCCGCTCGCCTGCAATTGATGGAGCCGCGCATAGGCGCCACCGCGAGCCATGAGCGCCTCGTGATCCCCTTCCTCAACCACGGCGCCGTTTTGCAGCACCACGATCTTGTCAGCGGCTCGAATGGTCGAGAGCCGATGCGCGATCACCAGGGTCGTGCGGCTCGCGCTCAGCCGGTTGAGCGCCTCCTGCACCAGGCGCTCACTTTCGGCATCGAGCGCTGAAGTCGGCTCATCGAGAAGCAGGATCGGCGCGTCGCGCAGCATGGCGCGGGCAATCGCCACGCGCTGACGCTGTCCGCCCGAGAGAGCCGAGCCGCGCGGCCCGACCGGTGTTTGGAGGCCTTGCGGCAGATTTCGGGCAAACGCCATCACCGAAGCCGCCTCGGCCGCCGCGTTCAGCGCGTCATCGCTGGCATCGAGCCGACCCATGCGGATATTGTCGGCGATGCTGGCATCAAAAAGCGCGGTTTCCTGTCCGACGACGGCGATGGTATCGCGCAAGGCCTCGAGGCTGAGCCGATCAATCCGCGTGTCGCCCAGGGTGATGGTTCCGCTTTGCGGGTCGATCAGCCGGGTTAGAAGGCCGAAGACGGTGGTTTTTCCCGCGCCCGAAGGCCCAACCAGGGCGGTCGTCTGGCCAGGCTCGGCGCGAAACCTCAGGCCCCGCAGGACCGGCGTCTCGCCATAGGAAAACGCCACATCCTCAAAGGCCACCGCGCCCGGCGTGAGGGGGGCGGGCTCAGCTGGGGCGTGGATCTCGGAGCGGCGATCCAAAAGCTCATAGAGCCGTTCGAGCGAGGCGACACCGGCCTGAAGCTGCGCGCCAAGGCCGAATAGGCGGCGCAGCGGGTCCAGGACCAGGGCCAAGGCGGTGAAAAACGACATGAACTGACCCACGGTCTTTTCACCATTGGCGATTTCCTGGCCGCCGAACCAGACCACAGACAAGAACGCCGTGGCAGAGATCAGATCGACCATCGAGGGCATCGCAGCACTTGCCCGCGCGGCGCGCATCTGTTGGCGCAGATAGCTGGCCAGGCGGCCTGAGAAGAGCTTGCGCTGAAAGCTCTCGAGGCGGTTGACTTTGATGGCTTGGACGCCGTGGAAAATCTCATCGAGCTGGGTCGAGACGGCGCCCGCGGCGGCGCGCGCCTGATAGCTGTGGCTGCGCACCGAGCGTTGCAGAAGGTAGACCGGCAGGACCAGAAGCGGCACACCGGCCAGGGCGAGGAGCGACCAGCGCCAATCATTCAAAAGCATCACCGTAAGGAGCGCGATCAGCGCCACGCTGTCCCGCCCGAGCGAGGTGAAGGTGCCGGCCGCGACGCCCTGAAGCGTCAGCGTATCGCCGCGCACCCGTTCGATCATCGCGCCGGGGGGGATGTCTTGGAAAAGCTTGAGATCGAGCGTCAGGAGATGGCCCAGGATGCGGTCCTGCAGTGCGGCCACGACCTTTAGGCCGACACCGGTGATGATCAGGCGATGGGCATAGCCCGCCGTCGCGCGGACGAGAAACGCGCCCGCAATCAGGAGCGCGACCCAGAACGTGCTGCCGCTGTTTTCGCTGTCGAGGACGAGGTCAAACAGAGGCTCGATCATATAGGCCGCCGTGCCCAGCATCGCGCCCTCCAGCGACATCAGCACCAGGGCCACGCCCATGCGCGGCAGGTAGCGGCGGATGTGATCGCGCCAAAGCCGTCCGATCAGGCTGCGCGCGGAGGGCGGCGGGCCGGGGCGATCGTCGGTATTGGCGGGGGTTTGGGTCATCTTGGCGGCGGTCATTTGGACGGGGCGGCCTTTATGGGCGGGTGCGCGGCGCATCTGTATCACCGGCTCTGGGCTGATACGCGATGGCTTGCACGCTGCCAAGCCTTGCGGTGGGGGCGTAACGGCGCGAGATTGCGCGGCAACGACATACCCGCCCAGCAACAACATACCCGCAAGGAGACCGCAGCCATGCCCAAAGGCTATATCATCGGCCATATCACCGTCACTGACCCGGAGGCCTATCCCGAATATGTGCGCCGGGACACGCCGATTTTGCACGGTCTTGGCGGGCGCTTCGTGGTGCGGGGCGGCACCTCTGAGGTCAAAGAGGGCGAGACCCATCAGCGCCATGTGGTGATCGAGTTTCCCAGCTATGAGGCGGCGCTCGCGGCCTATGACGACCCAGAGTATCAAGAGGTGGCCAAGATCCGCCATGGCGCGGCGGACAGTGTGATCGTGGTGGTCGAGGGCTACGACGATCCGGGAAGCTGAGGCGCGGCTCTAGCCCAGGACGGTGAGCCAGAGCGCAGCGGTACCCACCGACAAAGCCGTGCCGATCAGCACCGAGGTTGCCGCGACGCGCCTCGCCACACCGTACATATCCGCGAAGAGGTAGGAATTGACGCCCGGCGCCATCGCGGCCGTAAGCACGGCCGAGCGCAATTGGCCCGGGCTCAGATCGGTGACCCAGCGGCCCAGGCCGTAGACGATGACCGGGTGCAGCACGAGGGAAACGGCGCAGATATAGAGGATCGTGCCCAGATCGCCCTCGGGCCGGTAGCGGTAGAGAACACCGCCCAAGCCGAAAAGGGCTGCTGGGATGGCGCCGCGGATCATCAGATGGAGCGCGTCGCTCAGGATACCCGGGACGGGCAGGGCGCTGAGATTGACGGCGAAGCCCGCGAGAATGCCAATCATCAGCGCATTGGAGAAGACCGCCCGCCCGACCTTAGTCGCGAGCGCCAGGGGCGCGCGGGTCTCGGCGCGGACCACCTCCATCACAGTGATGCCCAGCCCGTAGCAAAAGGCGGCGTGGACCGAGACGATGGCGAAGTTGGGGGCGAGGGCCGGGGTGCCATAGGCCTGTTCGGTGATGGGCAGGCCCAGGAGGACGGAATTGGCGAAGAGGCAGGAAAAGCCGATGGCGACTGCGTCGGGCCAGGGTCTGGAGAAGAAGACCCGCGCGCCGATAAGCCCGGCCAGAAACGCGCTCGTTGAGCCGGTATAGAAGCTCAGGAGCAGGACGACATCGAAGTCTTGGCCGAGGTCCAGGGTCGCGATGGCCGAAAATAGCAGGCATGGGATCGCGAATTTCTGGGCGAAATTCATCAACCCGTCGACATGGGCGTCGGAAAATAGGCCGCGCCAGGTTGCCAGATACCCTGCACCGATGATCAAAAAGACGGGCAGAACGACGCCCAGAAGCGCCGCCATCAGGCCGGAAAGCTCAGCGTCATGCCGTCAAAGGCGGGCGTGATATGCTCGGGCGTTTCGGCCTCGAGCGTGTGGTAGTCCAGATCGATATGCATATTCGTCAGCACGGCGCGGCGCGGCGCGGCCCGCGCGATCCAGTCAAGCGTGAGGGCCAGATGGGCGTGGCTCGGATGTGGGTCGCGGCGCAGGGCGTCGACGATCCAAGTGTCAAGGCCTTGGAGCTGTGGCCAGGCATCCTCGGGGATCTCCGAGACATCCGGCAGATAGGCCAAATCACCGATACGAAAGCCGAGCGCGTGGATATTGCCGTGCTCGACCTCGAAGGGCGTGAAATCAATCGCCCCGCCGGGTCCGTCCACGCTGAGGCTGTCGCCCAGATTGTGCAGCGTCAGGATCGGCGGATAGGCCGAGCCTTCGGGCTGCACGAAGGCATAGCCGAAGCGGTTCAGCAGGTCGTTTTGCGTGGCGCCATCGGCCCAGACGGGCAGGCGCGCGCGCATGTTGTAGACGATCATCCGCAGGTCATCGAGGCCGTGGACATGGTCGGCATGGCTATGGGTATAGATGACGCCGTGCAGCTCGCCGATGCCCGCATCGAGCAATTGCGCGCGCAGATCGGGCGACGTGTCGATCAGGACATTCGTGGACTGATCCCCGTCGATCCTCTGCACCAGGAGCGAGCAGCGCCGCCGCGTGTTGCGCGGCTCATCGGGGTCGCAGGCGCCCCAATTATTGCCCAGGCGCGGCACTCCGCCGGATGAGCCGCAGCCCAGGATGGTGAAGCGCAGCTCGGCCATCAGGCGGCCCCCGCGCTGGCCTGCCAGGTCGCGGCTTTGGCGAACAGGCGTTCGAAGTTCGCCTCGGTCTGGGCGGCGAAAGTGGCGTAATCCAGGCCGAACACCTCCGCGCCGATAGCGGCCGTGTGCACGCTATAGGCGGGCTCGTTGCGCTTGCCGCGATAGGGCGGCGGGGCGAGGTAGGGGCTGTCGGTTTCGACCAGGATCCGGTCGATGGGCGCGGCGGCAAAGATCTCGCGAAGCGCGGTGGATTTCGGGAAGGCCGCGATGCCCGACATCGAGAGGTAAAACCCAAGATCCAGCGCCGCCTCGGCCAGGGCGCGGCCCGAGGAAAAACAGTGCATGACGCAGGAATAGGCGCCCGCGCGGTGCTCCTCGGTCAGGATCCGCGCCATGTCATCATCGGCGTCGCGGGCATGGATGATCAGCGGAAGGCCGGTTTGCCGCGCGGCCTCGATATGCAGGCGTAGGCTTTGCTGCTGCGCGTCGGCGCTTTCGGCGGTGTAGTGATAGTCGAGCCCGGTCTCGCCGATGCCCACCAGCTTGGGATGCCGGGCCAGCTCGACCAGCTCGGTGACCTGGGCCATCGGTTCTTCGGCGACGCTCATCGGGTGGCTACCTACCGCCCAAAATACGCTGTCGAAGCGTTCGGCCAGGGCGCGCACCTGGGGCACGTTGCGCAGACGGGTGCAGATGCTGACCATACGGTGCACGCCGCCCGTCTCGGCGCGGGCGATCACGTCGGGCAAGTCTTGCGCGAGGTCTGGAAAATCCAGATGGCAATGGCTGTCGGTGATCTGAGCGATGTCGATGGCCTCACATGTGCCGGGCGGTCTCAGCTCAGCCGCCCCGGTCCAGTCCCAGACAGATATCGAGGATGAGGGCAGAGGGGTCAAGGTTGACCGCCCGTCCGCGCCGGGCACGCGCGGCAAGCTCCTGAGCCTGCGCGGCCCAGCGGCGCCCGGCGGCGATATCGGGCGCCAGACGGCTGAGAAGCGCGGCCTCACCGGGCAGGATTTCGGGCGGTGGCGCGCCCGTGGCCCCGGTCCGGGCAAGACGGGCCATGAGCCGCTCCAAAAGGCCCACCGTCACTTCGAAGCGGCTGTCTTGGCCTCGGGCCCCGGCGGCCTCGGCCAGCTTAGCGGCACGGCCCCGGTCGAGCCGGGGCAGGGTGTCGAAAAGCGCCACCAGATTGGCGTAGAGCTCTGGCCCGCCGGCCGCCTCGAGCCGCGCGGCAACCCCGACCGAGCCCTCGCTCAGCGCGTAGAGCGCCGGGTCATGGGCGATCCCCGCCTGGGTCAGGGCGGCCTGGTGATCCTCGGGGCTCAGCGCGGCCAGCCTCAGCCCGCGGCAGCGAGAGCGGATCGTGGGCAAAAGGCGGCTGGGCTGATGCGAAATGAGCAGCATCACGGTGCGCTCGGGCGGCTCTTCCAGCGCCTTCAGCAGGGCATTCGCGGCCGCGGCATTCATCTCATCGGCGGCATCGACGATGACCACGCGCATGGCGTTCTCATCGCTTGCAAGCTGAAAAAAGCCTTTGAGTCTTCGGGTTTCATCGACACTGATCCGAGTGGCGATCTTTTCGGTTTTTGCGTCCCAGGCGCGGCGCAGGAGAAACAGCCTTGGCTCACTGAGCGCCGCGACACGGCGGGCGATCGGGTGATCGGGCGAAATGTCGAGGCTGTCGCTGGGGGGCGGGGCAAAAAGCGCATCACTGCCCGGCGGTTCTTGGGACAGAAGGAACCGCGCAGCGCGCCAAGCCAGCGTCGCCTTACCGATGCCCTGGGCCCCGTGGATCAGCCAGGCATGGTGCATCCGGCCGCTGTTGAAGGCGTCGAGCAGCGTGCGTTCGGCCTCCTTGTGGCCAAACACGCGCTCGGCCATGCGCGGATGGGGACAGCCCGGGGCGGCGTCCGCCTCGGGGGGTGCGGCCTCAGCGGGAAGCTCAACCATGGGAGAGCCGGGCGCTGACCTCGCGCCAAATGCGTTCGTGCAGCGCCACTGGCGCGCCCTCGGCCGGGATCAGGCGGCAGCGGTCGGAAAACTGCGCGGCGAGGGCGTGGAAGCCGTCATGCAGCTTTGTCTGAAAGGACAGGCCGAAATCCTCGAAGCGGTCTTCGCCCGAGGCGCGCGCAAGGCCACGCTCCAGCGCGGCTTCCGGGTCCATATCGAGGATCAGGGTGAGGTCGGGCTCAAGCCCTATGATGCTGGCATGGATCTCATCGACAAGGGGGCGTAGATCACCGCGCGTGGCGCCTTGATAGACGCGGGTGCTGTCGGCGAAACGGTCGCAGATCACGACCTGACCCCGGTCGAGCGCGGGGCGGATCAGGCGTTCTACATGGTCGCGGCGCGCGGCAGTATAGAGCAGGATTTCGGTCTCAGCCGACCACCGCTGCGGATCGCCTTCGACCAGGAGGCGGCGGATCTCCTCGGCGCCTGGCGTGCCGCCCGGCTCCCGGGTTTGCAGGACGTCGTGGCCTTCGCGCCGCGCGCGCTCGGCCAACATGCCGGCCTGGGTCGACTTGCCCGAGCCGTCGATGCCTTCGAGCGAAATGAACACGCCTTGGGAGGATGCCATGGAGCTGCGGCGTTTAGCTGGCGTCGCCGCCGCGCGCGCCGAAGACCTCGTCCAGCACGATCCGAGCTGCGGCGCCCACGCGCGCACCAAAGCCGCCGCGTTCCACGTCTTCGGCGGCCACAACAGGGACGCGCGCGGTGTTGAAACCCTCGAGCCCGATCACCAATTCGCCGACCGGCTGGCCCGCGGTGACCGGCGCCTCAAGGGGGCCCTCATAGCTGAGCTCAGCCTGAAGATCGCCCGCATTGATCGCGGGCAGGAGCATCGTCACGCTCTCCTCCACGGTCAGGGGCACGCTGCCCTCGGCGCCCAAAAACACTTCCGCCTCGGCGATGATCCGGCCCGGCGCGATCACTTCGCGCTCGGCGAATTGCCGGAAGGCCCAGTTGACGATCCGTTCGCTTTCTCGGGCGCGGCCGGCGGGGCTGTCCATGCCGGTGATCACGAAAGTGACACGCCGGTCGCCCTGCACCGCCGAGCCTACAAGGCCGTAGCCCGCCTCTTGCGTGTGTCCGGTCTTGAGACCATCAGCGCCGATATTCATCTCCAGGATCGGATTGCGATTGAAGCGATTGTCGGGCGCGCGGCCATCGAAGGCGAACTCGGTTTCGGCGAAATAGGGGTAGTATTCGGGGAATTGGGTGACCAGCCGCTCGGCCAGGATGCCTAGATCGCGCATTGACATGACATGCCCCGGCGCGGGCCAGCCGTTGGAGTTGCGGAAGGTTGAGTCTTCCATACCCAATTGCCGCGCCCGTTCGGTCATGAGAGCGGCAAAGCCCGCCTCGGTGCCGTCGGGCGAGAGCGCTTCGGCCAGAACGGCGCTTGCGTCATTTCCAGAAAGCACGACGACGCCGCGGATCAGATCCTCGACGCTCACCCGGTCTTGGGTGTTCAGAAACATCGTAGACCCGCCGTAATCCATCGCGGCTTGGCTGACAGGCAGCTCGGTGTCGAGCGCTAGGCGGCCGTCTTGCAGGGCCTCAAAGACCATATTGAGCGTCATCAGCTTGGACATCGAAGCGGGCGGCAGCGGCAGGCGCGCGTTGTGCTCAAGCAGGACCTGGCCGGTATTGTGATCGATCACGAAGGCCGCCTCGGCCTCGGTCTCAAAGACCATCTGCGCCCAGGCGAGGGCGGGCAAAAGGGTGAGGAGGGCGCCGAGAAAGGCGCGAGTGATGGGCAGCGTCACGGGCGGGGCCCCTTAATTGCTGACGAAGTACGCATCCTCAAAGCCAAGCCCGCGCACGGAGTCAAGGAGCGCGGCCCGTTCTTGGCTGTTTTGTGCCGGGCCGACCGTCAAGCGCCAATAGGGGCCGTTATTGCCCGTCTCGTTCAGGGTCGTGGGCACGATCCCCGCGCCGCGGAGCTGATCTGCAGCCGTGTTGGCGTTGTCCTGCGCCGTAAAGACGCCGACTTGGATGAAGGGACGGTCGAGCCGGTCATCGGTCTGTGCCGCACTGGTCTCGGGCCGGGTGGTCGGCGCCGATTGCGCGGTGTCCTCTTCCAGCGCGAGGCTGCTGACCTCGAACGCGGGCGGCGCGACAGAGGCGGCGGCATCGCTGACGCCTTCGAGGTCTGTGTCCAGATTGAAAGCCTCAGGCGTGCCCAGCTCGGCCGTTTGCGGCAGCGCGAGAACGCGGCTTGTGGCTAGGGCCGCCTCGGGGATCGCGGTATGGGCCGTTTGAGCCCTTGTAACGACGGCGGCCGCAAGCTCAAGCGGGTCGGCATCAGGATCGGCGGCCGGATCGGGGGCGCCAGCATCGGTCGCATCGAGCGCGGCAGTGGCCATAGCGGCGATGGCGCCCGCGCTGTCGTCTAAAGCCTCGGGCGCTGCATCAAGCGTCTCGGACGCAATATCGGCCCCAGCCAACAGCGTGTCCGGGTCTGCTTCGCCGAGGGCAGGTTCAGATGCCGGTTCCGGTGGCGGTACGGCAATGTTGAGGGGTTCAGGCTCGGGTGCGCGGCGGAGCGCCACAATCTCGAGACTGGTCGGGGTGCCCGCAATCACGTTGATCGCATTCGCGGCATCGGACGAGACCATCAGATCGGGGCCGGGATTGTCACGCTCACGCCGGAAAAGGGCACCTGTGACGGTCTGGCCGGTCTCGGCATTGCGGATCAGGACACGCTCAGGGTCGACAACGTCAGGATGCGCGACCCAGACACCGCCGAGCGAGGGTCGCCCGTCCCAAAGACCTGTTTCTGAAGCATAAAAGACGTCTGGTGCTTCGACCTCTTGGCCGCTTGCCACGCTCTGCTGTGGGGCGGCAGGGGCCGCAGCCTCTGGCTCAGCGGCGAGACGCGCTTGTCCGAAAGGGGTTTGGAGGCCGTCGACACATGCCGCCAGTGAGAGCGCGGTGCCGCCAAAAAGCGCGACACGCAGCACCCGGTTTATCGGGGTCTTCACGATCATAATGACTTCCTGCTCTTGCCTCAAAATGCCCGGAAAGCCGCCGAACACTCTATGATTTCGCCTGTGTGACGCGGTTTTTCCTGCGCCTTATTCGCCATCAATACCGCGAAAAACGAATCATGGCTAGTGTGCAGTCTTTTGATTTTCTGACTGTGGCCGTTCCAGAATCGATTGAGCTTGGATAGAGCGGGGCTTGTCGGAGGAGTGGCCGAGTGGTCGAAGGCACCGGTCTTGAAAACCGGCAGGCGGGAAACCGTCTCGTGGGTTCGAATCCCACCTCCTCCGCCAACAAAAAATTTTATATAATTGATTTTGAACAGTAATTTTCATAGATCTAATTTTGGTTCCCACATTCGTTCCCACATCTGGCCCAACACAACCAGACCAATGCATGTCGAAACAACGAAGGCCGTTTAGCAGGTTCAACGGCTGGTATCAGGGATTATGTTTAGTCGTCGTCAATACGAGGCAACTGACGCAGACTGCGCTGCTGAGCATCAGTCAAAATGCCTGCGTCCTCAATAAACCGGATCCACTGTGGCATTATGCCAAGCGCGATTAGGAATATGAACGCTCCGAAGGTCAATATCGTCGCCAGGGTCATAGAGAGCAGCTTGAACGCCTCGCCGGGAAAGGTTTCCAGAAACCAAGGCTGTATCGCAATCCAAACAATAGCGTGGGCTGACATTTGCAAACCTAGAATAGTATAACGCTTGTTTTGCTGGATCGTCATCGCGAATTGTTATCGAAGGCGCATCCATTAATGTCAATATTTCTGACCTGTAATCCGTATTATGTTTTAAGTTGCGTTCTTTGCCCCGATGCAGCGAACGACAGCTTCGAGTCCAAACTAACGGATGATTGCACATGCAGCGAATGTCTGTTTCTTTGCCGATACGCTGAGACAGGGGCTTGTTCCTGCGTCGCTTGGGCAGAAAGATACATGGAACTAGTAGTTTTTACTGGGCTGCAGGGAAGCGGGAAATCTAATTTCTATTTCAATCGCTTTGCAGACACCCATCTTAGAATAAACCTCGACATGCTGCGAACCCGCCGACGGGAAAATGCTATCTTGGACGCCAGTCTCAAAGTAGGGCAGCGTGTTGTCATCGATAATACGAACCCGACAACTGTGGATCGCGCTGTATACCTTCAAGCAGCGAAAGAGCATCATTTTGAAACAGTCGCATACTACTTCGACGTCCCGTATGAGACCTGCAAGGAACGAAATGATCAACGTTCTGGAAAGAAGCGTGTTCCGGAGGCGGGTCTAAAGGCTACGGCAAAAAATTTAATCGAGCCGACGACGGCCGAAGGCTTCGGCACAATTCATCGGGTTGATGCCGACGGTGTTGCCGTTTTGGTTTGGGCAGAAGATGAAATTTGATGATTTCGATAAAATGATGCGCCGACATGAGTTGAGCCTCAATGAAACTGTTCCATCATGTGAATGGATAGTCTTGCGCTTGGATGGCCGGGGCTTCACGACATTGACGAAGGAAGCGCTTGATTTCACGCGCCCTTTTGACGAGCGTTTTCATGTAGCGATGCAAAGAACATGTGAGCATCTTCTGACATGTGGCGCAAAAATATCTCTGTGTTACACACAGAGCGACGAAATATCGCTACTTTTGAACACTGAAAACATCCCCTTCAATGGTAAAACCCGAAAGCTCAATTCTGTGTTTGCAGGAGAGGCAAGCGCCGTTTTTTCACTTGGGGTAAACCGTCCAACGGCATTTGATTGCCGCACAATACCTCTCTCACAAACTGAAGACGTAGTAGACTACTTTAGATGGAGAGCAGAGGACGCGAACCGCAATGGATTGACTGCGTTCTGTTATTGGACACTGCGTGATGCAGGATATGAACCCTCCAGAGCCAATGCCGAAATACACGGTCTCTCAAAGGATCAAAAGCTAGCCCTTTTGACATCCCATCATATCAATTTCGAAGGACAGCCTGAGTGGATGCGCTTCGGTTCATTCTTACGTAGTAAAACGGACGCCCATGTTGGCGTTGACCCGAGAACGGGGGCAGAAGTGGCAACCACCCGGCAGGCTTTTGAATGGCTGGAGCCCTGTCCCGTTGGACCGTCAATTGCAGCTCTTGTCATGGAAATATGCGCACCAAAGACCTGATGGATGATACCGAAAGCAGACTTTCGCAGCCCCACCTTCGACGGCAGCTACCGTCCGCAGACCAGTCATCCAGCCGACACCTCGCGCCGCTGCAGCGCCGCAAGTCTGCTTCGCCCAGTCTGTGAATTTGGACTTCTCGCTGCGCGCGCTCGCCGCGCAAAAAATTGCTGCATGTGCTCGCATCACGACGCCGCGTGGCGGAAGAGACACCGGCCATCCATTCACAACGCGGCGCACTTTCCAGGGCAACTCGCAGATCGCGGACCTTTCGGCCATTCACATTTTGAGCTTCGCTAACGCAGCATCCGTTCCCAGGCGCAGCACGTTCATTGTGGTATAGCAACGAATTTTATCAGATAGGTCGTTTGGGGGCGGCCATTTCGTACAAACCAGAAACCAACTTTCACGGCATACTGATCAGGACAATCGGAGCCCACCTTATTGGTTTCGCCGTTTGACGACGTGAGCATGGCTGTTTATGGGACAGTTCATATCTATGCTGTCTCCAGGCGGATTGGTGATCGATACGGAGTGTTCAGGTAGTAAAGATCGCCTCGATTCCAGCCTCGCGACTTCGGCAATTGAGCTATCGTCCTTCCAGGATTTGAACCACGAAGATACCGAACGTCAAAGCGAGGACCGATCCAACGACCGTGATCAAGACGTACGTCACTGACTGCGCAGTGAGGCCACTTTGAATGAGCTTTACAGCCTCAAGCGAAAAGGTCGAAAACGTGGTGAAGCCACCCAGGAATCCGACTGTGACGAACGGCGAAAGGTTTGCCAGGCCGCGCTTCAAAAAATAGGCTGTTGCGACGCCCATAAGAAACGAGCCCACGATGTTGGCGAACATCACGGGCAAAGGGATGCCGCCAATCGACGCGCGCGCCAGAGCTAGTGCAACGCTGTATCTCGCGACCGACCCCAGCGCACCGCCGAGCGCAACTAGTAAGAAATTCAAGAGCACAGCGGCGACGTTCGTCGCAGGATCACCAAGAGTTATACGCTAGATATTTGCCTGACATTTCAACTTTCACCCTGTCGCCTTTCGGGTTTTCCACGCGGGTGACCGTCATGTCAAAGTCAATTGCCGACATGATCCCGTCGCCAAACTTCTCATGGATAAGAGCCTTCAATGTGGGGCCGTAGACGCCGACGATCTCATAAAAGCGATAGATGCACGGATCTGTCGGCACCGTTTGCGCAAAGACTTTGGTTGGGCTCTCTTGTAGCACTGCGGAAGCCTCCGACGGCAGGGCCAAAGCAGCCACTAGGGCATCCGCCTTCTCGGCGGGCATGGCATTCATGCCCATGGCTGCTGAATGCGTCCAAACCGGGGACATGCCGATCATCTCGGCGATGCCCTCCCATGTCAGGGCGCCGTTCTTTTTGGCTTGGATTATCATGGCCGTGACGTCTTCGCGGTCCATCGTTGAAGCTACCATATCCATGGGGATTTCCTTTCAGTTGGAGGTTCAAAGGCGGGAAACGAGATAGAGGCAGGCGACAGCAAGCGTCGCTGAAACGGCCTGCCAGAACCGCAGCGGGTTGCGCTCGGCCAGAGGTTTGAAGGCCACGCTCTGCTTGGCTGGGGCGTGTAGGGCAGCCTCGAGCTCGGACAGCGCTGCAAATCTGCGATGGCTGATAGGGTGGGTGGCTTTGCGCAGGGTGTCGTCAATCCAAAATGGTGCCGCATTGGACCCGTCTATTGCGGAGCGGTAGCTGAGGCGGGAACGCTGTCGACGGTTTTGGACCCTGGCCGCATCGGCACCGTAGGGTAGCCGTCCGGTGAGCATTTCATAAAGGATTACGCCGAGAGAAAACTGATCAGACTTCGGACCGATTGGATCGCCAACAAAATACTCCGGCGCCGTGTATTGGAGCGTGCCTAGGATCGTATTGAAGGACATGTCTTTGGCTTCTTCAATGCCCTCAATACGCGTCGAGCCGAGATCGATGACTTTAACCGTTCCGTCGGAATCGATCATGAGGTTCTCGGGCCGAAAATCCTGATGCAGCATATCCCGCCTATGAAAGGCACGCAGCCCTGTGATCATTTGTTTCGCGATGTCGCGCACGGTTTCAATGGGCGGATGCGGGTTGTCGCGCATCCATTGGCGAAGGGTCTTGCCTTCGATGTATTCAGTTACGACGTAAAGGCCCGAGCGTGTCTCGGGCGCTTCGGCCGCGCGCACGACATGGGGCGATGAAATACGTCTTGCGATCCATTCTTCCATCAAAAACAGACGCATATAGGTGGGGTCTGATTTTGTTTCACTCGCAGGCATCTTGAGCGCAACGCGCGTTCCGTCCGCCGAAACGGCGAGAAAGATATGGCTTCGATTGTTTTCATGGATCTTTCGAACAATGCGAAAGCCGTCAAGTTCGTCCCCCGGCTTGGGAATTGGCAAAAGCTCCAGCCCCTCGTCGAAGGTGGGAGAGGCCGTGCCGCCGGGCAACGCATCCACGCGCGCAATTTGCACTGTTAGGTCGTCGCGGCTCCCTCCCATGCGAGCCTGCGCACAAACGGTTTTGGCCGCCGCGTCGAGACTTTCGGATGTGGAGATCGCCTCAAGAACTTGGTCAGAATTCCAGTGATCGTGCACCCCGTCCGTGGTCAAAAGAAAAATGTCGCCGACGCTGATTGGCACTTCGCTATAGTCTAGCGTCACTGTCTGATCGAGCCCTAGCGCCCGGCTGAGCTGGGGCGTGCTGCCTGTCACCGGGTTCACATGATCCACTGTCAGTGGCTCAAGCACTTTGTTGTAAACACGCCAGATCCTGCTATCGCCGACGTGGAGGATATGCGCGTAATGACCTTTGAAAATGAGCGCAGATAACGTGCAGATGTGACCGAGTTCTGTCCGTTCCGGCATCGACGTACGGTTGAGCCCGTAGAGCCACGCATTGGTGGCTGAAATGACGTTGCTCGCAGCTGTTTTCACCGACCACGCGTCCGAGGTATCATAGTAGTCAGACAGCATGGATTTCACAGCAATTTCCGCTGCTTCATGGCTGACAGGGCTGGGCGAAATCCCGTCGGAAATCGCCAGAGATACTCCCTTTAGTCGCCTCTCGCTTCCCGTGGGAACAGCCGCACCAAAGAAGTCTTGGTTTTGATCGTGGCCCGAGCCGACCTGCGAATGCTGGCCGATTTCAACGCTCAATTGGTTTGTGAGGTTGTTGTCTTTAGGCATGGCAACCGCGGGCATTGTTGAGACCAGAAAAAGGTCGCGCGAGCCAATGCCCGCGCGACCACTCTCGAAGTAGCGATTTACTCTGCAAGAACGCCCTTGGGCTCGCGAGATGGGCTGGTCTTGTAGTACGTGGCGTAGAGCATAGCGCCCACAAAGGTCAGACCGCCAACCAGGTTCCCGATGACTGTCGGGATCTCGTTGTAGAGCAGGTAATCGCCCCAAGTGAAATCGGCGCCGAGAAGGATGCCAATCGGGAAGAGGAACATGTTCACGATGGAATGTTCAAAGCCCATATAGAAGAAGATCAGGATCGGCATCCACATGGCGATGACCTTACCCGGCACGCTCGTGGATACCATCGCGGCCACAACGCCAGTCGAAACCATCCAGTTGCACATCACCGCGCGCACAAAGAGCGTCAGCATTCCACCCGCACCTGCTTCCGCGTAACCGACCGTTCGGTTGTGCCCGATATTCATTAGCGCGTCGCCAATGGCATTCGGCGGCTGAGTAAAGCCCATTGTAAGAGTGATCGTTATGAAAACCGCCGTCGTCATTGCGCCGGCAAAATTCCCAACAAAAACGAGCCCCCAGTTGCGCCACATTGCCTTGGCGTCTACGCCGGGCCGCTTGTCGATGACCGCGAGGGGCACCAACGTGAACACGCCGGTTAGAAGGTCGTAGCCGAGCAAGTAAAGTGTGCAGAAACCCACCGGGAACAGCAAGGCGCCGATGATGAAATGACCTGTCTGCACAGAGACAGTTACGGCGAAGGCTGCTGCCAGCGCCAGGATGGCGCCAGCCATGTAAGCACGAATGAGCGTATCTTTTGTAGACATAAGGGCCTTTTTCGCACCCGCGTCCACCATTTGGGTCGAGAACTCGGCCGGAGTTACGTATGACATTTGCATCCCCTTGATTGCAATTACGCGCGCCAGATGCGGTCAAATGCATTAGTCGCGCCATGTATTCGATTAGACCTGTCGGAAAGCACAGCAGTAGTTACGCGCCGAAAACTCTGTTTGCGGCATCAGGCGGCCTAGCGTGAGCGCAGCATTACAGGTGCTACGTCACTTTTATCATTTGGTTGATATCGCGGCTTCGTTGCTGCACCAAAGCTCCCGACCATAGCATTTGCGCTCAGACTGGAGTTTACTATTGCCAGCTGCATCGCTGGCACGCCTCATGACGCCCCATGTCAGCATTCAGTGTCAAAAGAGAAATATCTATTGGTTGGGTTGCGTCGCGCATTTCTAAAAAAAAAGCGCGCATTGCAGGTCTTGAGTAATTTTTGTGCACTGAAATTACGCAAATGAATGCTGTATGTAATTTTGGAGCGATTGCTTGAAACTTGCCCAAGTCAATTGAGACCATTCTGAACCATAAGCGTGTGACCTTAGATAAGTCGTATATTTTTTCGACGATCTCGCGTAACAATTGAGCGCCGCGCCGCGACAGTAAGCTTCGATCTGGCACAGTGCGGGTTGCACCTTGTCAACGGCGTCTGAAGGTCTTTTTCTATTATTCGAGCGAAGATGCTTGCCATAGTTCACTGCGGACAGAGCGGTCCGCTCGGGGCTTGTTTCGTTGACTGGCTTGAACCTCGAGGCAGTCCGTGCGCGGTGCTGAACTTATCATCATGCATTCTCAACACCATCCGTCTTGCGGAATTGCTGCCAATTCAGACTTACTAAGACCGATAAGGAGCAAGGAACATGTCAAACCCAGCCCCGGGATTCACGACCGAACAGCAACGCTATCTCATTGAAGTTCTCACTAAATTGAACCTTCATCAAGTGCTGCAACCATCCGCTGGCGCGGGTGCTGCCGCTCCCGAAGAAGTGACCGTCTACGGGGTGCCGCTCGAAGATTTGGCAAAGGAAGAAGTCGCCAAATACAACATGCACCCTCTCGACATGTGGCACATGGTGGAGAAGTGGGAGGCAGAAGGCCATCAGGCCGCCGGATTAGATAATTTCTTGCTGCGTCACCTGGGCTTTTTCGACGTCCGACCAGCGCAGGAAGGCTACATGATGCGCATGCGATGCCCAGGAAATATTATCCGTGGCGATCAAATGAAAATCATGGGCGAGATCGCGGAGGAACACGCAGGCGGCTATTCGCATGTCACGACGCGCGGCAGCCTTCAACTGCGCGAGATCCCGCCGGGCAATATCATCCCCATCGTTGAAAAGATGCAGGCCGCTGGTTTGACCTCGCAGGGGACAGGAGCCGACAGCGCGCGCAATCTAACGCTGTCGCCCATTGCGGGGTTCGACCCGGTCGAACTGATCGACCTGCGCCAGCAAGCGGCTCGCCTGAGCATTCGCATCCTCCGCACGCGCGAGCTTCAAGGCATCCCGCGCAAGTTCAACATTTCCTTTGACGGCGCGGGCTATGTTTCGTGTGTCTCTGATACCAATGACATCTGCTTTCATGCGGTGGATGTCACAGCCAATGATCAGGGTATCGAGCCAGGCATTTGGCTACGTATCTCTTTAGGCGGGATCACCGGCCACAAGGACTTCGCCCGCCACACGGGGCTCGCCTGTCGCCCGGAAGAAGCCGTGGACATGGCCGAAGCTATGCTGCGCGTGTTCGTCGAACATGGCAATCGCACGAACCGAGGCAAAGCGCGGCTCAAATACTTGCTTGATAGCAAGGGTGTGGATTGGTTCTGCCAGATGGCGCAGGAAAAGCTCGACGCCCAAGAGCGCGGCGTGGCCTTTACCAAGTTGCCCGAAGGCATCGAGGCCCCGCGCATTCCCGTCAATCGTCAGGGTCATATTGGCGTCCATCCGCAAACGGGTGGGCTATTTTATGTGGGTGTAGCGCTCGAAATCGGGCGACTGTCAGCCCAGCAGATGCAAGAGCTAGGTCGGATTTCCATGACCTATGGCAGCAACGACATGCGCCTCACCGTCTGGCAGAATCCATTGATCCTAGGCGTGCCGGAAGAAAATATCGGCTCGGTGGAGGAAGAATTGCGCGCCATTGGCCTGAGCGCCAACGCGAGTTCTTTCGCTGCCGGGGCTGTGGCGTGCACGGGTAAATGGGCGTGCAAGCTTGCGCTGGCCTATACGAAGGCAGACGCGCTTTCGATCGTTCGCCACCTGCAAAGCAAGTACACCCTCGACAGCCCGATCAACATTCATCTTACCGGCTGCCCGAACTCCTGCGCCCAGCATTATATCGGTGACATCGGCCTTGTGGGAACAACGGCGCCCGGCGGCGGAGAAGGCTACAATATCGTCATCGGCGGCGGATCAGACACCGACCAAGGTCTCGCGCGGCCGCTTTGTGGTCCCGTCCCAAGCGCGGCCGTCAACGACATCCTCGACCATGTGGTCGGCCGCTACGTGGCGGAACGAAGCGGGGATCAGACATTCCTCGAATACACGCGCAGCCTGAGCGACGACGCCCTGCAGGGGTTGATGCCGCAAGACTTCGCCATCGCCAGCTAAACAAAGCGCAAGTGGATAGACATCGATGACCGCTCAAGACCCTAAAATCCTCGAAAATCTCGCGACCGCCATCGGCCAGACTCACGGTCAAACTCCGGCTGCGTTTATCGCCGAAGGCGCACCGTTTGACGAAGCTCAACGGCATTGGCTCAACGGGCTGCTCAGCGGCTTTCACGCTTTGGCCAACGCGGCCTCCGGCAGTGCGGCGCCTGAAGAAAAAGGGACCGCGCTTACGGTTCTCTACGGGTCACAATCCGGCAATTCGGAAGCCCTGGCGAAGGACCTGCGAAAGCACGCGAAAACCCAAGGTTTTGAGGCTACCGCTGCTGCGTTGGACGATCTGCAGCTGTCCGACCTGTCCGCGCTCAATCACCTGCTCATCATTGCGGCTACATTCGGCGAGGGCGAGCCCACCGATAATGCTGTGAAATTCTATGGCGCTCTTATGGATGACGGCGCTCCTGCATTGCCACCAACTTTAAATTTCAGCGTGCTTGGGATGGGCGACTCTAGTTACGCGGACTTCAACCAAACAGCGAAAGACATCGACCGTCGCCTCGGTGAACTCGGCGCGACGCGGGTGGCTGACGCTGTGCTGTGCGACGTGGATTACGATGACGACTACGCAGTCTGGCGCGACGCTGCTTTTGCCAGTGACGCTTTCGCAAACGCCGCAGGTGCAGCAGCTGCGCCCGAACCTGTGACTGCAGGTCCGGCGTTTGACAAGAGTCATCCCTTCATGGCCACGCTCACGGTAGCTGAACGCCTGAGCGGCTCGGCCTCGGCGAAATGTGTGAACCACATTGAACTGTCACTGGCGGGGGGCGGCGAAGACTTGGATTACAGCGTCGGCGATGCCTTGGGCGTTTGGCCGATGAACTGCCCGGGCGAGGTAAACGCTATCCTGAAGGCCGCGGGCTTCACCGGAAAAGAAACGGTCATGCTGAAAACCGGGCCCGCGTCTTTGCGCTCGGCCCTGCTGACGCGCCTTGACCTGCAGACCATTACGCCAAAAACGCTCGAGGCTTGGGGCGTTGAGAAAAAAGGCGATGATGATCACATCATTGATCTCCTTGCAGAAGGGCTGGCGCTAGAGCCACAAAACCTCGCCGACGGCATGCGCGCGCTTCAGCCTCGGTTGTATTCGATCTCGTCTAGCCCTAAGGCCCATCCTGGTGAGGTGCATCTCACCGTGGGTGAAGTGCGCTATGACATGCACGGCACAGGCAGAAAGGGCGTCGCGTCGACCTATCTTGGCGGCCGCCTGACCGAAGGCGGCAACGTCGGAGTATACGTTCAAAAATCAGCGCATTTCCACATTCCAGCCGATGATACAGTGCCTCTTATCATGATTGGACCCGGCACTGGCATCGCCCCCTTCCGAGCGTTTTTGGAAGAACGCGAAGCACGCAATGCCGAGGGTAAAAACTGGCTCTTTTTCGGCGACCAACACGAGGCTTGCGATTACCTATACCGTGACCAGATTGAAGCCTGGCAAGAAACCGGAGTTCTGACCAAGGCAAGCTTGGCCTGGTCGCGAGACGGGGACGAGAAAGTCTACGTTCAGACGCTGCTCAAACAGGACGGCGCGGACGTGTTTTCCTGGCTCGAAGCTGGAGCCGCAATTTATATTTGCGGCGACGCAACCCGCATGGCCGCAGACGTAGACAAAGCGCTGCGTGAAATCATTATGGAGCACGGCAACCGGTCAGAAACGGAGGCAGCTGCCTACATGGACACCCTGTCTGCAAGCCACCGGTACCAACGCGATGTGTACTAACGCAATTGAGTGCCGGCCTTCTTTGAAATGCCATCACAGCGCGAAAATGATAGGTATATTTGGATGCTAGCCGAAGCCAATTGATTTTAAGGTCGTCGATGTTTCACAGGCGTGGATTCGTCCAACGGCTGTAATAAACAGGTCATGTGAGATCTCTCTGCAGCGTTACTATCGTGGACTGACGGCAGTTTCTGCGCTCCATCAGAGAACAGCGAGAAATGACGGTGACAGCCTTCGGGCTCTGACCGGACCAATGCTTGCGGGGCAATGACCACCGTCGGGCATTTTTGACACGCGTCCTTCGATCAAATTGTTGAATTAGCAAGTCAGCGCGGTGCTGATGATTGGGTGCGGAGGGAGGATCGGAGGGCATAACATGCCAAGAGTCCAACTTCCCGCAACCACCCCGAAACGCCGAGCCTGGAACAAAGGGCGGATCATCGCTCAAAAACAGCCCTTGCTACCAAAACAGGACTGGGCGATCCGGGTAAGGCTCGAACTTGCGGGTTATCTGCGCTATCTGGATTTGTTCAACGTCGCCATCGACAGCAAGCTGCTTGGCTGCGATCTTGTCAAATTGGCCGTGTCTGACCTCGTGAAGGACGATCGCGTTCGGGAGCGCGTTTCAGTGATCCAGAGCAAGACGAAGCGCCCCGTTCAGTTCGAACTAACAGAAAACACGCGTGAAACCGTATTGGCATGGGTCAAGTCCCCCGAGATGCTTGCATGTTGGTTCATGTTTCCGAGCCGTTTCCATCATCGGCCACACATCTCGACCCGCCAGTATGGACGCTTGGTACGTGATTGAGGGACGGCGATCGGGCTAGAGCCAATTGGATATGGCGCGCATTCGTTCCGCCGGACAAAGGCGGCGGAGATTTAGCGGAAAACCGGCAACCTCCGCGCGGTCCAACTGCTTCTTGGCCACACAAAGGTCGACAGCACAGTGCGTTATCTTGGCGTCGAACTCGAAGATGCCCTGAGCATCGCTGAGCGCATTGATATCGGAGCGATCTTGGCGAACGGTCCTGCCGTTCGCCATGCCGAATCGGGTGTGGCCCTCGTGAGGCGTTGGTTAGCGTTTAGCCCTTATCTACCATATTCTGCGTCGCAAACGATTGGCGGCTTAACGGAGATAAGTCTTTTTCGGGTTTTGCGAAAAGGTTTGCCTTTCCAAGTGACTTCCCCAACGCAAACTACTCAATCCGGCTTGCTTGACCGGCAACCCGCACAGATGCTCCCGGTTCGTTATTGAGGACCACTTCAATAAGTGACGGCGCGCCCATGTCCTCACCTTGGCGGATCGTGAAATGGCCCCGGTGTCGCCAGCCTTGGTCACGGAGATATCCAGCAAAGGCTGCGGCCGCAGCGCCGGTTGCAGGGTCCTCCAAGACGCCGCCCGAAGCGAAAGCGTTGCGCACGACAAACGTCTGTTCTTCTTCGACATAGACCAGCATTATAGTTACAAGGCCGTGCCTACGCATGACATCGCGCCCTTGGCCCAAGTCGTAAGTGATGGCCGCCAAACGGCTTCGATCTCGCAAAGCGAGCACAAGGTGGTCCGCCCCGCCATGGATACGCGCGGGCGGGAGGCAGGGATCGAGGTCATCCTCTGCCAGGGCGAATAGAGCTAGT
>JBCBCN010000009.1:0-149592 GCA_038530555.1 Pseudomonadota bacterium
CTGTCATCATACCCCCGGCTCTGATCACCAAGCAAAGCTCCTCATTTTTGCCGCCTGATGTGAGAGCTCGGACCAAAGACCTCTTACGTCCAGACAGACATTGTTGGCCCTTTCGGACTTGGTGTCGGATCGTTTGCTGCAGCAAATTTCAAGCGGAACCGCGAAGAAGCAGTCGTCCAAGAGACCTGCGCTCAGCTGGTCACTCGTATCTTGAACACACTCGGCGCCAGTCGTATCGTTTGGCTGAAATTTGTCGCAACTCCTATTGTTTGCAGGTGTATTTTAATTTGAGTGCCTCGACAGACGAACGTTCTTTCCGATCCACCTCCGCCTTCCGCCGTTCAGCCCGCGGCACACTCGCCATGGTGTTCCTTTTCTCCATGGCCGTGAACGCGTTGATGCTGACCGGGCCGATATACATGCTCCAGATCTATGACCGGGTCCTGGGATCGCGGTCTGAGGAGACCCTGCTCGCGCTGTCTCTGCTCGTGGTGTTCCTGTATCTCATGATGGGCATCCTGGATTACCTTCGCGGCCGGGTCGCCGCGCGGGTCGGCGCCCGGATGCAGGACGGTCTAGATCTGCCAGTTTTTCGGGCCTCGCTGGAACAAGCTCGTCGATCTGGCAAACCAGAGGCGGGGCTGGATGATCTGGAGGCGGTCCAGAGACTGATGTCCTCGCCAATTTTTCTGGCTTTGTTCGACATTCCATGGACGCCGCTCTTCCTCGCGGCGATCTTTATCTTTCATCCGTGGCTCGGTTGGCTGGCGGTTTGCGGCGGCGCCGTCCTGATCGTGATCGCATTGGTCAACCAATGGGTGATGCAGGAACCTCTTCGGAAGGCCAGCGGCGCCGCGCGCTCGGCTCAATTGACCGCCTCACAATTGCAGCAGGGCGCGGACCTGATCCGCAGCCTCGGGATGCAGGCATCGGTGTTTCAACGCTGGCAGACGCGGCGCAGCGAGGCGCTCGGATTGGCTTTGGGGTCAAGCGATGGCGTCGGCCGCTTTACCACGACCACCAAGACCCTCCGCCTGGCTTTGCAGTCGGCTATGCTCGGCCTGGGCGCCTATTTGGTCTTGCAAGGTCAATTAACGGCGGGCGCCATGATCGCGGGGTCGATCTTGCTTGGTAGGGCCTTAGCGCCGATCGAACAAACCATCGGACAATGGGCGATGGTGGACCGAGCCCGACAGGGTTGGCGCGGGGTCAAAGACCTTCTGGAAAATACCCCAACCGAGCCCGTGCGCCTCGCCTTGCCGCGGCCGAAGGCGTTGCTCAACGTCCACCAGTTGAGCGTTGTTCCCCCTGGCGCTTCGCAGCCCGTGCTGCGCGGCGTCTCCTTTCGCGTGGAACCAGGCGATGCGGTGGGCGTCATCGGCCGGTCCGGCTCCGGCAAGTCTAGCCTCGCGCGCGCGATCATCGGCTCATGGCTGCCGTCTGGCGGCCAAATCCGCCTCGATGGGGCCAGCTTGGATCAATACGATCCGGACGTTTTGGGTCGCGTTATCGGCTATCTGCCGCAACAGGTCGGCCTCTTTGATGGCACGATTGGTGAAAACATTTCGCGGCTGGACGCGGATGCTGATCCAGCGGCGATTGTGGAGGCTGCAAAACGTGCGGCCGCCCATGACATCATTCTGCGTCAGCCCGACGGCTACGACACGCCAGCCCTTGGCCCTGGCGCGCCGCTCTCTGGTGGGCAGGTGCAACGCATTGGGCTCGCCCGGGCGCTATACAGTGACCCGGTGCTGCTGGTGCTGGACGAGCCGAACGCCAATCTCGACCAAGAGGGAAGCCAGGCCCTGAATATGGCTGTCACAGCGCTGACTAAATCGGGCGGCGCAGCCTTGATCATGGCTCATCGTCCGGCTGCGATTGAGGCCTGCAACAAGCTATTGGTGATCGAAAATGGCCAAGTCCAGGCGTTTGGCCCAAGGGACGAAGTTCTCGCCAAAACTGTCAAGAACAGCGCTGAACTCACCCGCCTGAAGCCCGTGGGAGAGGCGAAATGAGCGCGGCACCGCCCTCAGCGCGCCGACCGGTTGTCTTGGGCCTCGTGGCGCTTGTGGTGCTGATCGGAGGTTTTGGCACTTGGGCGACCCAAACAACGATTGCCGGCGCCGTCGTGGCCAGTGGTACGGTTGAGGTCACGCGTAATCGCCAAGCGATCCAACATCCTGACGGGGGCGTTGTCGCCGACATTCTGGTCGATGAAGGAACGGTTGTTGAAGCCGACGACACACTTTTGCTGCTGGACGGGGCCGACATTGGCTCCGATCTCGCCGTGGCGCGCGGCCAATGGTTGGAAACCCGCGCCAGGCGGGCTCGCCTGGAGGCCGAGCGTGACGGCGCGCAGACGCTAGAGTTTGCGGATGAGCTCGGGCAACTCGCGCAAGGCAATTCTGAGTTCGAAGATATCCTCGCCGGTCAGACCAATCTGTTCCTGGCGAGGCTTGAGACCTTTGAGGGTGAGCGGGAACAACTCAGCCGTCGCACGCGCCAGATCGCGAGCCAGATTGAAGGACTGACGGCACAACGCGCAGCACTCCTGCGACAACAGTCGCTTATCTCCGAGGATCTCGCGTCACAACGCAATCTCTTGGCTGAGGGGCTGACGCAGGCCGCTCGGGTGTCGGGGCTGGCGCGCGATGAGGCAGAGCTGGCCGGCGCCATCGCCGAAATCGACGCCAATATTTCCGTGGCCGAGGGTCAAATTACAGAGGTCGAGATCGCGGCGCTGCAATTGGTCAGTACGCGCCGCGAGGAAGCGATCGCTCAATTGCGCGAAGTGCGCGTTCGCGAAGACGAACTGCGAGAACGCGTCGCCGCCCTAGAACGTCGTCTCGGCCGGATGGAGCTACGCGCTCCCGTCTCTGGTGTGGTCTATGGCTTGACCGTCTTGGGGCCACGCTCGGTCATCCGACCGGCAGACCCCGTCATGTTTCTAGTACCCAGCGACCGCCCGCCGGTCATCACCGCGCGGATTGATGCGATCGACGTGGACCAGGTCTTTGTCGGCCAAGAGGCGGCTTTGCGGTTCACCGCGTTTGACACCCGGACAACTCCGGAGCTCTTTGGCACCATCTCTCGCGTCTCGGCGGATGCCTTCGAAGATAATACCACTGGACTGCGATACTATGAGGCTGAGATTGCCCCGGATGAGGGTGAGCTCGGACGATTGGGAGAGCTGGTTCTGCAGCCCGGCATGCCGGTCGAGGCCTTCATTAAGACCGAGGACCGAACGCCTCTGACCTATTTGTTGCGACCGATTTCCATCTACTTCGAACGCGCGTTTCGGGAGTTGTAGGTCGTGATTTGGAACGCGCTTTCTCGTTGGTGCTTAGCCGCGAAAGTGAAAAGTCGTCGCCTATCTCAAGTCCGAATCCAGTATCGCAGCCATCAATCGATGACCCTGCCCGCCTGATCCTCCAACGCCCGCCCAGTACCGTCTGGCCCGAACAAGCCCTTTCCGCTCCAAAACCCCCTCAAAAGCTCGCAGTCTGGCTTCAGTAGACAACTGCCAAAGCACTATGACCGGGGCTTTGAGGCCGTAATGCTGGTTCGCATATCCGCCCTTAAACACCCGCTCATAGAGCTCGAGCGCGCTGGTCCAGCTTTTGCGGGTTTGCGGGCTGGCGATGGGTTCGGTGCCGCGGTCGATCTCGAGCATGAAGGCGCGGAAGCGGCCACCATAGTCGATGGCGAACAACTGGTCAGGGATGAGCTTTTGGCGGTCGATGGAGATGGCGAGTGTCGCACTGCTGCGGGCCAGGATCTCGTGGCCGAGAATAAAACGATAGCCACGATCTCGACAGGCGAGGTCGATACGAGCGGTGAAGCTGGCGGTCTCGTAAATGTGCCACCAAGGACCACCGGGGCGGATCACAGGCTCCGACAATCCTGCTTCTCTGAGATGGCGCTGCGCCAGCAAGCCAAGATCGTAGATGTACGGCTTAAACTCAGCGCGTTCCGTGGCACGCTGCTGGGGCGGAAGAATGAGGTACCGGGCAGCGCGCAGGGCCTGCAGGCGCCGGAGCGCCGTATCGCGGCAGCGATGCGTGTCGGCCGTCCAAGCGATCAGCTGCTTGGAGCTGAGCGGCCCATGGCGCTCCAGGTGTTGGAACCAGCGGATATCGCGCGGCAAGGGCGTGATATCGGCGCGCTCTGCAATGGTGTGGAACGTCGCGCGGTCGAGACGGTCGGTGTGTTTCATGGGCGGATAGTGCCGCAGGGCTCCGCTCGATCTCGAAGCTTTTCTCTACCTGAAGCGAGCTTTTTTTCTGGCCGCGCGGCCGCATGAATTGCTCCGAGCGACACATGCTGAGCGGTCGGCGCTCATACGTGCGCCACTAACTGTGGCGCCTAGGTCTCAGGCAAGTGACCAGTAGCGGGAACACAGGGCATTATCCGCACATCCTAAAGCTCACTAGTGGGCTTCAGCGGATCATCACCGAGATGATCGTCAGGACCATCGGCCTCATCTGGCCCCGGTCCATCCTCTGGATCATCCTCACTCTTGCCATCGCCAGTCGACGGCCCCGCTGGCGTCTCCCATTTCGACGCGTACGTCTCGCGACTGTGCTCGCGAATGCGCTGCAGCTCCTCCTTGCTCGCTCGTGGCCGCTTCTCCAGCACAAAGAACGGGAAGGACAGCGGTACGGCACGGGTGGTCACCCCGCGGATCGCCGTCGCAAAGGTACCCTTGGGCATCTGGCTGATGGCTGCTGCATCGCCACTCATCACCCCAGCCAGCGTCCGGGCATCACGCTGCGAGACACCGCCGGCCAGTTTGATCGAAGTATTGGCTTCAAAGGCTTCCTGCAGCCCCGGCCCGAGCTGCCCGAGATATTGGTGCGCCATGGCCATGCCGACTTTGTATTTGCGGGCTTGGCTGAGGATCACTCCGAGGTTCTGGTCGAAGTAGTCCTGGGCTTCGTCGACGTAGACATGTGCCGGCACACGCTGCGGTTCCGGCAGGGTAGCGCGCTCTTGGGCGGCCTGGGCGATCAACGCCACGAAGAAGCGCCCAAAGACCTGCGTGCCTTGTTCCTTGAGGAGCGACTTGGCGGTGTTGATCAGGATCAGCTTGCCGGCATTGAGCTCACTGAACATGTCGAACTTAGTCTCAGGGTTCGAGAACATCCGCTCGAAAGTTTGGTTCTCCAGGATGCCGTAGAGGCGGCGCAGCACTTGTGTCTTGGTCGTCGCGAACTCTTTGCCGTCGAACTCGGTCGCGAAGAAGCGCCGGGCGGTGCCGTCGAGCTGAGCGATCTCCTGGGCAAAGCGGGCAGTGCCGTCCGGTTCAAGCAGATCCCGCAGGGTATGGATGGTGGCGCCCTCGATATGGAACATCAACCGCGTCACGTAGCGGAAGACCACCGATTGCTTGGCCGTCATGCCGGAGCCTAGGAGCGAGCCCAGCACGAAGTCGTAGAGCTCGATGATCGAGTTGCTCAGCCGCTCCTGCTCCAAGGCGTCATAACCCGCCAAACGCTCTTGGCCGACGGAGAAGAGGTTGAGGCTGACCGGCCAGGCGATGTCTTCGGGATCGATCAGCACGATCCTCTCGGGCGGCAAATCGGCATGACGCAGGATCGTGTTGATCAGATCGCCTTGGCTGTCGATCACCACGGCGGAGCGTTCGCCCTGAGCGATGGCCGGCAGATCCTGCGCGATGAAGTATTGCAAGGTCTGGGTTTTGCCGTGACCAGACCCGGCCACCATGTGGAGATGCTCGAAGCGGCGGTCGTCGGGGATCGCAAACGGTGTGCGGAAGCGGAAGGCCTCGAGGAGCGGTGTGCCGCGCAAATAGGCGTGCAGCAGATCATCGCCTTTGTAGTCGCGAGGGAAGACCGGTTGGCCGGAGCGGCTGGTGGCCTGGAGGTTGGCATCGAGCTGGGCGCGCAGTGGGCCAAACAGCGCGTAGGGCGTGTCAGCATAGTACGGCGCGACAACGGCCTCCACGGCGCTGCCGAGGGGATCCAGAAACTGGGTCAGCTCGACCAACACATCGCCAGCCAAGGGCGGTGCGGCGCGGGCCAGCGGGGCGAGGCTCTGGGAGATCAGATCGAGGGCCTCGAGCGCCATGCCCTGGTCGTGGCGCAACTGGCCAATGCGGGCCAACTGATCGCGGTAGCGGCCGCCTTCGAGGCTGTTGCAGAGCGCCGGCGGCGGCGGAATGTCCGGGCTCAGACCCTCCGCTTCGTAGAGCGTGCGGCCGAGATCCAGTAGCTGACGGTGCAGTACGGTCGGGATCTCAGTGGGCCAGTGGGCGGCAAGGGCTGCTTCGATCTCGCGATCAGTTAGTGTCACCCGCCCGGCGCGGGCGTGTTGGTAGAGGGCATCGGTCTCTTGCCGGGCGATGGCTTCGGCCCGGGCTGGGCTGTCGCGCCAGAGGCGGTAGCCGATATAGGCCGGGATACCGACGAGGGCGATCGGGGTGAGCACGATCGCGAGCAGCAAGATGGTGCCGACAATCAGCGACCAGATGATGACCACACCGGTCAGGCTCTCGCCGGCGGAACGACCGGCCATCAGAACTCGACCACGGTACGTTCACCGATCTCCGCATTGTCGCCGATCCACAGCTTGACCTGCGCGAGGGCGGCCAGTACTTCGTCCTCGTAGATCTTGGCCGCGCTCGGCGTGGCACACAGAAACAGATCCGGCGCGGCGCCGAGCAGATGTTCCAGCCGCAATTCAAACTTCTCATCGCGATCATCAATGCGGGCCGTGGCCGGACGGCGGTTGAGGAGCAGGGTCGGGGCCAGTTTGCGCTCCCGGATCACCTGCAGCTCTTCGTGGCTAAAAAATACGTCCAACCGGACTTGGTAATACGTGGTCTTAAAGATCCAGCCCCGACGCACGGCTTCATGAGTGAGGGAGACTCTCATCCCGGGCACCGTGCGTCGGCTGGCCAAAAAGGGCGGAATGGCTTTTTGGGTTCTGCCGTATGGGGCATCGGCAGCCTATCTCGACCGAGAGGGAGAGATGTCACGCAGCTTGGGGGTCGAATTGCGCGCCGGTATGTTGCGCTATGGGCGCCCTGCCACCCCCATACCCGACCCCCATAGAGGTTGGGGGCCTGTATGGGGGTTGCGTGTGGGCTAAATAGCCCCGGCATCAGGCTTTGGCCGCTTGTTCGTCGACGTAAAGCTGGGCGCTCTCGCGGTCCTGAAAATACTGGCCGTTGACGCGGAAAAGGCTGCCGTCACGCTGGATGAAGAGCGGTTTAGCCTCGGGGTCGAGATCCGCGCGCAGCTGCTCGCCATCGATGAAGTTTTTGGCAGCTTCGATGCTATCGAAGGTCTCGCCCTCGACAAGGTAGCCATGTTCCGTGCGGTTGATCGACATGCCGCGGTAGTCTTGGCGGTCGCCGTTGGCCATTGGTCGGGCTAAGGTCTCGCGTTGCTGATCACTGAAGGCTTGGGCATTCTCGAGCTTTAAGAAGTTTTTCCCAGCCACCCAGTATTGCCCGCCGCGCTTCTCGATGGCCTGGTCGAGTGTGAAATCGATGTGGTCTTTGGCGGCATTCAGGGACCGGAACGTGTCGCCAGCCGCACTATAGCCTTGCGCTGACAGTTTGATCTGCTCGCCCCGGTGAGACCACTCGGTCTCTATCGGCGTAGGGTCTGCCTGTGCGACTGCCGTTCCAGTGGCCTGGCCGTTAGTCGGGTTACCATATCCAGCCCCGGCTGAAGCTGCTGCCTTGTCCTCTGGCGCCGACCGCTCGGCATAGGTCTGCGGCGCTCTTTGACTGGCCAGCGACCGTTTGGAAATCTCGAACTGTTCGCGCGCGATGGCCAGGCTTTGATACGCGTAGTCGGCGCTGTCGACGGCCGCTTTGCCCATTTGGATGTGCACCAAGAGCCACATCGACGCGAGGCAAAAAGCGATGCCGGGTAGCGCCACAATGAGACCAGGTGTGCCAAACCCACGAGACGCCGTTCCGACCATAATAAAGGTGGCGATCACACCTAGCCCAAGCATCAGCCAAGCAATGAATTCAAAGAGCCCCTGCACACTACGCGCGAAGCCGTAATTAGATGTTTTCAAATTCATCGTTACCCTCACAGTATTTGTTTTAATCAATGAATGTGAGGCTGCCCGGGCGAAGGACATTGTGTCAACGGACATATCGGCGCGCCAACGTAAGCTGGCGTAGCGTATCCATGCTGTCGCTTTGCAATTCGCATCGCCAGGACATACACACCGGCCACACAGTGTAGGGGAGCACCACCATGGCGAAGAAACCGGCCGCGAAAAAGAAACCCAGCCCAAAGCAGGTCGATCTGAGCAAGCTGACACTGGCAGAGCTGCAGACGCTCAGAAGTGACGTGGACGCGGCCCTAGCGGCGCAGGAGCAATCGGCCCGCGCAAACGCCCTCAAGGAGGTTGAAGCGGCGGCCAAAGCGCATGGCTTCGCACTAACTGATCTCACCGGTGGTACAAAGCCCAAGCCCCGCGCCAAGCGCAAAGCCCCGGCGCCCGCAGCGCCGAAATATCAACACCCCGAGAATGCCAGCCTGACCTGGTCTGGCCGCGGCCGGCAGCCCCGCTGGTTCAAAGAGGCCGTCGATGGCGGCGCTTCGCCAGATCAGTTCCTTATCAAGTAAACACCAAAACACCGCCCGTTGGCGGCGGTGTTTTGGACATGCTTCGACTCGGGAGTTAGCCCATCGCAGCGGCCAGCTGATCCGGGGGGCCGTTGATCACGGCCTCCGCGAGAGCCAGCGCTTCAAAGAGCACCATGCCGCGGGGCTCAAAATCGAAGAGCCGGCGCTTACGCTTTGGGGCGTAGCCCATCACTTCCGGGTGCTTCCCGGCGAGGTAGTTGGCTTCGTCATACTTGGTCTGGAATAGCCTTGGCCGCTCGATCGTCACATCGAGCACCGGGTTGTGGCTGGCCAGCTCGGTGATGGATTGGATCAGCGACTTGGTATTGCGGCCCTTGCGGCAGGCCGGGGTGATCTTCTCGGTCACCACCACATCCGGTTGCAGATCATTGATCAGGCTTTGCACGTAGCCCACGAAGTCCGAGCCGGACTTTACGGCTTTGATGGCGATCCCCCAATCCAGCAACTGCTGGCCTTGCAGCAAGACATAGCCGGCTTTGCCCGAGGCCACGGCGATGGCCAAGACTCTAGACGTCATGGTTGGGGGGCTTAGCCAATCGCCGCTCTAGGCGCTCGAGCGAAGCGGGACGGTTAAAGGTATGGGCCGTGGCGCGTTCGAGATCCGGGACCGTGCGCAGCTGGCGTTTCAGCTGCTTCTGACGCTCGCTGATCAACTGGCCGAAGAAGGCCTCAAACGACCGGCCGTAGATCAGCGACAAATCGATGATCTGGTTCAGAGATGGTCGGGCTTTGCCGTGCTCCAAATCCGAAACGATAGATTGGTGGCTGGCTAAAAGGTGCGCCACATCACCTTGGGTATACCCAGCTTTGCGCCGGGCAAGGCGCAGATCCTGGGCAAATTGTGTGCTCATAGGCATATGATTAGGCTGGTAGAGGGTCAGTCTAATCGCCCCCGTGCGACGGGGCTAGCAGGCGGGCCATAGCGCGCGCTGATGCGGCGTATGGCGGGTAGTGCCTGCAGCGTATGCAGTCCTCGTGCAGCGGGTGCGGGTAGACCGGAACCCTGAAGGTTCCGGCACCACACGAACACACGGCTGCACGATGTTCGTCTCTGCCATACGGGTAAAAGGTAGCCGCTTGGATAATATCGATCCAAACCGCCCTTGGAGTTGCGGAAGCAGGCTACCGAAGCCTCGGGGGCGAAGACGAATTTGCACCCCGCTTTCTTACAGCGAGCGGACATTTACCGACAGAAAACGCCGCCTGACTAGCAGGCGGCGTATCGGGTTGAGTGATAAGCTGTGCTTCGTGACTCCCGCGGGCCTACATACCTAAAGATCCAGGCTTTTTCGAACACAAAAAGATAAGATGATACGTGTGGGCGTAGGCAAAACGCAGGTTTCCTAATTGTGTAGGGCCGCACGCACCGTTGGCAGCGGCGCCGCGGTGGCTACGCTCGTGGTCAACCGCCTTAGTGTCTATGAATTTGGCGCTAAGCACGAATCGATTCATCCGTGTCGCGCATCGCAGAACATAATAAGCTATCAGATTAGTACCTGCAAAAATCACTTCACTTATAAATGAGTTCGTGCAAAAGTCCTAACGTGATTACTGTCGAGCACTGCCCACCTCCAATCGCCCTTCATAGTTGTCTGCGGTTACTCCGTTTTGATTAGAAAAACTGCTTTAGTTCTCGTTACCTTTGCTGGCCTCTTCGCCCCTTTCGCATTGAGGGGAGACGACCAGGCTGCTTCCAGATTAAATTGGTTGCTAAATCCGCAGGAGTACATTTCGGATAATCAAACACTTAAATCGGCTTTAGAAAAGTGTGTTGCCGAACGCGGTTTCGTAGAATTCGTCCGCATAATACCTGCTTCTGGTTCGAATTTTATTCAGATTAACATCACAAACGTATCTAATATAACGATTGCAGGACTGCTAGTTCAGCCGGTCGATGATCGGCTAGCGGCTTTAGACTTAGATGGACGAGTATTGATAGAGTTCGACGACATACCCCCAAATGGTTCCGCGATATACTCGGAAGAGGTTGACGGTTTACTGGAAGAGTTTCCGGAGGAGACTTTGATCGATCTGATAGCGTGGGATGTTGTCAATTCACAAGGAGAGCAAATGGTGCGGCATATCTTTTGGTCGCAGTGGCCAACAATAAGCTCGGATGAAGAGTTGGCATATGCTCAGCAAGAATTCTGCGGTTTAGGTTATGAAAATTAAACGGGGACTTTACCAATGTCTTTTACCTTAAGCGACCTTCTTGGGGTCGAAAATCCTACAGATGATATCGTCAACTCGAATGGAACATTCAATCTGGGGGCGGCTGAAGACTGGATACGAGAAAATATAGATGCCGTCGACGAGCTTTTCGGTAGTGGAGGGGCAGCATTACACGTGGGCCAGTCACGATCGGGAGTGGTGGGCATATTCAACAATATCGGTCTCGAAGGGGGTGGCGAAATCACGGTCGGCGTGGGAGGAGGTATAAGTAGAGGTTTATTTGGACAGCCGAGCTTGGAGTTGGGGGTTACAGCCTCAGCCGCAATTATAGCTGGCGTAGATTACTCACGCGGGAGTTTTGATCTTGAAATCGAGAATGATCGGCTCCTCGAGACTGGTGTTATATTCGGGCGCGTTGACGATCTTCAGGGAGGTGCCGCCGGTATCGAATTTACAATGACCGTCAATGGTATAAAGGGTGGCTTTGGAGCGGTCGTACCTATCGATGAAGTTGGGGACGTAATTGCGAACATTGACCAGCGGCTATCCGGCTCCAATTTTAGCACGAGTGGAAGCGGCCGGCAGGCTATCGCTGACACACTCGCTGACATTTTCCCTCCTGGCAGCATGTTGATTGGCTTAGGCGGCCAATCAATATCGACAAACATAGGGGGCGGAGCAACTCTCATGTTTGAGTTGATAGGGACCGGTGTTGCTAGCAATCAGGATGAAGCGGTTCAAGCGCTCAGAGAATTTATCTTGAACGAGGTTTTTGTTTTGCGCCAAGAGTGTTTTCTATCAAACACAATGATACCTACTTTGTCTCTTGCCGAGAAGAACTATTTGGCAAGAAAACCAAGTGGCAGCGTTACTGAATTTCTATCAGCGCTTAAGCGAAAGCCGATAAGTGAAATCAAAACTGGTGATTATGTATTATCCTACGATAAAAATGGGTGTCTGCAAGCGGGAAAGGTCAGCCGAACATTTGAAAACACGGTCAATCATATCCTGGATTTTTGGGGATTTGGTGTCACCCCTGGACATGCCTTTTTTTGTTCTGACGGCGAATTAAAAGGTTTGCATGTACCAATACTGGACATACTTCGAACAGACGGCGCGGTCGTTGATGAGCAGGGTAGCCTCATCAGAGCAGCCACGGGATGTAAAGTGGGATCTGAAGGCGACAATTTCGTA
The DNA here is from genome assembly GCA_038530555.1 of Pseudomonadota bacterium. Taxonomy (GTDB): domain Bacteria; phylum Pseudomonadota; class Alphaproteobacteria; order Rhodobacterales; family Rhodobacteraceae; genus HKCCE3408. The sequence continues at coordinate 12,006 of JBCBCN010000009.1, forward strand.
AAAGTTATCTGCGGCGATAGACTTCCAAACGGTAGATTTAAAGTAAACGAATGCGGTCAAATACGCTCAGGTACAAGGATTATCTTGGGCGACGGGCGCGATTTGTCGGTACTTGATTTAGTTGCTAGCAATCAAGGTGAGATTACTGAAAGCGGTCTCGTAAAGGGCGTGGAAGGAGTAGAGATGCCCCTCCTTTGGCATTTCTCGCAGAATTTGCCTCTGCCGGAAGACTACATTCTTAAGAGATCTAAGCTGACTGTTGAAGAAGTGTATCGGGCCGGCGAATGGGAGCAGATTAAAACGCGGTTGTCCGCACCGCCCGATCGCCAAGTAGGATCCCGAGATAAGCTAAGACCGAATGTCCCGCCAGCCTTTGAGGCTCATCCGGATGCTCCAATGGTTTCGGCAAACTTCAAAGCTCATTGAGAGGGAGACGAATGTTATACGCCGCCGAAATGAATCCGGATATACGACAGATAGCAAAACGGCGACTTTCTTTTTGTATCTTAGAATCTTTGGACAAGGTCGACCAAATTACTTTTCTTGCTCAACAAGCCCACTTCGAAAGCCGTTTTTCTTACATAACGTTCGCACCGCATAAAGTTCGACGAATTGCTGAGCAGGCGTTGGATGACCCGAAGCGGCGTGCCGTAATGCTGTGTCATGATGCTGAAAAACCGGTTGGCTTCGTTTATTGCTCGATTGGCGAGTACCACATCGGCACTGGGTCACTTATTACTACCATTCATAATATCAATGTACTTTCGGATTTCCGTGAAACGTTGAACGGTGGGCGTGCTTCCCTTGGTCTACTAAAAGGCGTAGACCGATGGTCCCGGGCGAGAGGCTCATCAGAGATACTGTTTCATGTTACATCTGGCGTAGATCTCGCGCGAACCCACAAATTTATTAAACGTCTGGGATACAGCTTTATCGGTGGCAGCTATGCAAAACAACTCGATTGAACAAAATGCTTCAAAAGCAGAAGGAAGTTTCCCACATCAGCTAGGAAAATTCACACCTGGCCAAATTGTCGAAGCATTCGTAGCGGACACCGGAAGCGAGATTTCAACTATAGCAACCAGGCCAAACCTGGCGCCAGTCGTTAACGACACAGGCTTTACCAGCGCGGCTAGCCTTAGGTCTTCTGGTCCGCCCACTGATGGCTGGAAGACATATAATTTCGAAGTTGAAAAATATCACACCTACATCGCCGGCGGCATGCGCGTCCACAACACATCCACGACTTATACCCTGGATGAAAACGGTAGAATTGAGAACTTAGTTGGGCCGAATGGTGAAGACATTGCTGTCCAAGGTGAGTGGACCCCCAGTCAAGCATATCACTACGGCCGAGTTGTCAATGTGGATAATGCCGACGGAACATATACGCCAACATTGACGTCAGGCGGGTTTTTTGAGGGCCTATCTGCTTTCGGTCGAAGCTTCGCTGACCTTATTGGCTTGGATGGGCGCTTCGGCTTACAGGGTACCTTCGCAAATCCAAATGAAGGTATTGACGGGCCTCTGCACGAGATTGGGCAACCGGAGCCCTACCGGGTCGATTGGTCAGGTGATCAAGATAACAACGGGCAAGGCGATGGCATCCCGGATTGGCGCGATGAAGACTATTCAAACATCGGTCACTGGGGCGGTGATCGAGACAACGATGGTGTTCCAAATTGGAGAGATCGCAACGACGGCGTTGGCTGGCGAGATCGTAATGAAGGTGGGGCTGACGAAAATACAGACGGTAACGGAAAGCCTATTATTCTCGATATGGATGGAGATGGGGTCGAAATAGACGTCCAGCAAACTGTTTTATTTGATATGGACTCTGACGGCTTTCTTGAACGTACGGCTTGGGTTAGTTCAGATGATGCTTTCCTTGTCATTGACCTGAACACTGATGGATCACGCGGAGCCGGCGACGGTAAAATTGACAAGACTCATGAGCTAGCCTTCACAGAGTGGCTTCCCACCGGCGGCGTAACGGATCTTCAAGCCTTGGCGCTATTTGATTTGATGGCAGAGATGGGGGGCAACGGTGATGGCGTGATCACTGCTGCCGACACCGTTTGGACGGAGTTACGCGTTTGGCAGGATGTCAACTCCAACGGGATATCTGAAGCCGGCGAACTGGCTACGCTTGACTCGCTTGGATTTAGTGAGATCAATCTCGCCTACGATGACGGAACGGCATACGACGACAACGGCAATGACGTCAAAGTGTTCGGGAGCGCATTGTTGGGCAGTGCTTCTTTCATTCGGAACGGCCAAATTGTGGAAGGCGGCGTTGGTGATGTCTCGCTATCTTACAACCAATTCGGCGCTACTGTTGCAGATCTCGGCACGCAACAACGGTTGGAGTATGAAGACGGCCGTATCGAAACAGTCGAAATACTGGCGGGCCGCAACTCAGCAGATTTCGACGTTGTTGACGCTTCAACAGCAATCGTTACCGGAGACAATAGGAACAATCATGTCAACGGAGCCGCTGGATCACGAGGCCTCGTCATATCTGGTGAGGACGGTAACGATACCCTGTGGGGCGGTGACTTCGACGACACCTTGCTCGGTGGCAGCGGTGACGACGAGCTAAAGGGCGGTCTTGGGGACGACATTCTTGTCGGCGGCGGCGGAGCAGATTTGTTACGCGGCGGCTTGGGTGATGATACCTATGTCTACTCGCTCGGCGACGGGCATGTTGTGATCGATGAAAGTTATTTCATCATAAAAGATTTCCAGCAGAATCTTCTCGGTACTTCGGATAATTCCGACGAATTCAGTATGTATCATACCCCGGCGCAAGGTAAGGGTTCGGGCGGTACGAATTGGGTTCGAGACGGCCATACTGGAGAGATCATTAGACTTGAAAATGGCGGAATCGACACGCTGAGCTTCGACCAAAGCATTGGTATAGCCGATCTGGTGCTGGACGGAGAGATTGCTTTTTCTGCCGGTGAGCTCGATTTGGACATGTTGATTTCGTTCATTGATCAAGATGAAGACTTGGTTGCTGGGGCTTCGATTGAAGTGAAGAATTGGCACGGCGGCGGTTTTGCGCAGATCGACGTCCTCGCTTTTACCGGAGGGACTATCGAATTGCCCGGTACCGATGCACTGAGAGGGGCAACGGCTCACGATGGAAGTTTCCAGATGAGTGACCTGCTTGTGGGTGGAATCAGCCATATAGGCGCAGGCGTTTCAGGAACGCAGATCTCGGACTCAGTTACTGTAAATAGCGCAGGTGCAATGGGCACCTTTGGCGGCTTCTGGATAACGTCGTTTGGCGGAAATGATGTCTTGATTGCGAGCGCGCAGGCCGACGTGATTAACGGTGGCTCTGGGGACGACACAATGACGGGCGGCGCCAGTGACGATTGCTTTATCTTCAACGAAGACGACGGCCATGACGTGATCACTGATTTCGAGGTCGGAGCCGACAAGTTGGTTTTTGATCTCCCGGGCTCGGGCATTCCAGACTTGGATGTTCAACAAGTCGGTGCAAATACCATCGTAACCTATGACTTTGACGACACAATTACGTTGCAAAATGTCAATGCGTTGAGCTTGTCGAGTTCAGATTTCGACTTTGTCTAAGCGCGACGAACACCCAAAATTCTTCGAACCTTTGCCTGATGATGGCACCGGTTCTGCGGTCTTTGGTCAGATGGTGTGGCTCTATTCGATGTCCTCACTACACAGAAATTGGGCGATGAGCAGCCTGCACAGATGGGTGCTGCCTCCGTTGAGACATAAGCAGTACCGGTTGTATCATCGCGGAATGCAGCCGGTGGGCCTAGTTACCTGGGCGCATATGAGCGATGATGTTGAGCTAGCCTATGTGCGCAATACTCAAAGCCTAACACCCAACGATTGGGTTTCAGGAAAGCGATCTTGGATCATTGATTTTATTGCTCCATTTGGGGATGCGTTGAAAATCGGGCATGACCTTCGTACCAATGTATTTCCAAATGATGTGGGTCGAATCCTTCAAGCTCGGCCTGGGTCAGATACCATGACCATCGCCTACATTCATGGCGCTAACGCAAGGGAAAAAGCTAGAGATCCAAAGTTCAATCCTCCGGTGCTAAGTCAAGTGTAATTGTAGTAGATGTCATTGGTGCGCAAAGAAGTTCTAGACTTGTTGGAGGGTGTGTCATCTCTTTCTAGAGGAGAAATGCACGATGATATGTTATTCGACGAACTCGGGATCACCTCGCTCGACGTATTTCAAGTGATATTCGAATTTGAAACTCGATATGATATCGATATCGAAACCGGTGACTATTCCAAGGTCAAGACTTTGGGTGAAGTTGTTGGATACATTGAGAAGTCTATTGATAAATAGTGGATTGCTTTTAAAAATAGCGACCCAAGAAAACGCGCTCGAAGATCTCCGTAATAGTTACAGACCTTTCGATCTCGGCCATTTATTATCAGAAACAAGGCTCAACCACCTTATTCCCTTAAAAGCCGATTTATAGAGCGTTCGAGCTTATTTTTTTGAAAAGCCGCCAAATTTGTTTGGCAGCCTTTTATACTCTTAGGCAGGTGCACCCCTGCTATCTTGTGCCGTCGTGAGGCTAGTATTCCGACGCCAACATCACAGTCAGCACCCTGTGCGTCAGCCCCTCATTGGCAGGGTTTTCGCTCCCGGCTGATAGGTCCGGCGCGTAGTAATCGATTTTGAAGAACAGGCGTTCACCATCGACGTCCACTGCGCCGAAGTCGTGCTCGCCGTGCGGATCGTTATCTTGGCTGAAGTCGTCGAAGTCGCGGACAGCCAGAATAGCGGCTTGTACGAACTCATCCCCAACAGCCTGCACGCCACTCGTTACAACCCAACGCCCATTGCCTCGGCCTTCGCAACGGAGGCGGTCATTCAGCTCTCTTATCCTAAGAGGTGATGGCAGAGGCGGCGCAGACCAAACCAGCCGCGTCTTTGCCTCGCATTGATGGCAATGCTCGTGGTCAAACGTTTCTTCGAGCTCCCACATACCCGCTGCTTGGTTCCAACACGCCCAGGCGTGTTTGACGACGCGTTCTGATCCGCATGTGGCACATCGGGGTACGGAGCCAACATTCTCCTTAATCTCTTCTTCGGGGAACAATCCCATGACCCATCTCCTTCCGGTCAAGAGCGCGGGGGCATCCCGTGCTCTTGGCGACCGGCGATGGGTCTGGGTTTCTATCTTCGTGAATATTGCCTGTGCTCCGGTGCTTCGCAAAGCAGCTGCGATATCAACTGGGGCGATAGCCCACCTGCTACAAGCGGATCGTCGCATGCCCGACAATCAGGAGCATGTCACTCTCTGTGCTCGGCTTGGCCTATCAACGGTACAGCGCCCCGGTCCCGTTCGGTCTCTTGCAGCCCGACCGGCTTTTCCACATGGCGCTGCTGGGCCAAACAGGCACGGGCAAGTCGACCTTATTGCACAACTTGATTTGGCAAGACGTGGTGGCCGCTCGTGGCTTTTGTCTACTCGATCCCCACGGCGATCTGGCGGAAGGGTTGCATAGAGGATTGCCGAGCTCACACCTCTACTGGGATATCGCTGATCCGTCCTGCCAGCTGGGATATAACCCCCTTGCTCCGGTCGGCGCTGCTCATCGACCGCTGGTCGCCTCTGGCTTGATCGAGACTCTCAAAGCGCGATGGTCTGACGCCTGGGGCCCGCGGATGGAGCACCTGCTGCGCTATTCGATCCTGGCGCTGCTCGAGCAACCAAGTGCCAACCTGCAGGACATCCTAAAGCTGCTCATCTGGAAAGGCTTCCGTCGACAGGTGGTGGAGCAGATCACGGATGAGCAAGTCCGGCTCTTCTGGAAACACGAATACCCGCAGATGAATTATCAAACGAGCGCCGATGGGGTCTCGGCGATCGCCAATAAGCTGGGCGCCTTCCTAGCCCAGCCACAGGTACGGACGGCGCTATGCGAGCCGAAGGAGCCGCTGCGCTTCCGTTCTCTCATGGATACCGGCGGGCAATTGATCGTGAACCTAGCGAAAGGACGTTTGGGTGCAGATGTGACCAACGTTTTCGGTGGTTTGATCACCAGCAGCCTCATGCACGCGGCGCTCACTCGGCATAGCTTGCCCACAGTCGCCCGTCGTCCGTTTTTTCTCTACGCCGATGAGTACCATTCTTTCACGACCGCGGCCTTTGCCGGACTGCTCGCTGAGGCCCGCAAATACGGCTTGGCTCTCGTTTTGGCGCAACAGCACCGCTCTCAGAGCAGCCTGGCGGTGCGTGAGGCGCTCGAAGGCAATGTCGGCAGTACGGCGATCTTCCGAACCGGTCTCAGCGATGCGCTGCACCTGGAACGCTCAGTGCCGCCATACACCGCGCATGATTTGAGCAATCAGCCGAACCACCGGGTGGTGGTGCAAATGATGGTCAATGGCACACGCAGCAAGGCGTTCTCGGCGTCTATGTATCCGGCCCATCAGGGCTAGGGATGCTGGGCCTGCTAGACCGTTGCTCCTCGTCCGATAGCATGAGGTGATGAATGACCAAGACCTATTAGACGCCTACCTGCAGATCTGCCTGGAGCTGTATTACGACCTGTTGCGGGAGGACCGTTGGCCCTGGGAAGTCTCGACATACGACGAGGATTTGCTAGAGTCAGATGACATCTAAAATCCGGTATGTCTAGCTACCTAGCGTATACCCGTGTCTCCACGGTCAAACAGGGTGATGGCGTATCGCTTGAAGCGCAACGCGACGCGATCAGCGCCTACGCTTCAAAGCATGGTCTTGTTGTCAGTACCTGGTACGAAGAGAAGGAAACGGCCGCTAAGCGCGGTCGGCCGGTCTTCAACGAAGTCATTTCCAGGCTCCGGCGCGGGGAAGGTGCCGGCCTCATCGTGCATAAAATCGACCGCTCGGCCCGCAACTTCGCCGATTGGGCCTTGGTGGGGGAATTGCTGGATCAAAACATCGACGTTCGCTTCGCCCATGAAAGCCTCGATCTGCGCTCTCGCGGTGGACGCCTCACAGCCGATATCCAGGCTGTTATTGCCGCCGATTACGTGCGCAATCTCCGCGAAGAGTGTTTGAAGGGCATTGAAGGACGCCTCAAGCAAGGACTGTTCCCATTCGCCGCCCCGATCGGGTATCTCGATCAGGGCGCCGGCAAACCGAAAGCGCTCGATCCTGAACGCGCGCCATATGTGCGCCAGGCGTTTGAGCTCTACGCCACGCAACAATACTCGTTGCGCGGCTTGTTGGCTGAACTACGGCAGCGTGGCTTCCGCAACCGCTCTGGCAAGCCGATCACCAAAGGCTGTCTCGAGATTCTGCTGAGCAATCGGTTCTACCATGGCGAGATCATCATGAAACGATCCGGGCGGCGGTACAAAGGCGTCCACGAACCGATTATCACCCGCAGTCTGTTCAGGCTCGTGCAAGAGCTAAAGTCCGACCGCCAACACAAAAAGCAGACGCGACATAACCATACCTACCGACGGCTGATCACTTGTGGCGCATGTCAGCGCAACTTAATCGGAGAGCTGCAAAAGGGTCGCGTCTATATGCGCTGCCACACCAAAGGCTGCCCGGGTAAATCAATCCGGGTTGACCAAGTGGAAGCCGAGATCGGTTCTGCACTCGGCAAGTTGGAGGTCTCTGAAAAAGACTACCAGGTTCTTAGAACGCGGCTCCGAGAGCACATCAACAAACACAACCCAGAAGCAAATGCGAAGGCTCTTGAGCTTCAGATGAGCAGTGTCGACGCCCGGCTAGAAAAACTCACCGACGCGCTGCTGGATGGCCTCATCGACAAAGAGACGTTCCAACAGCGCAAGGAACGACTGGTCGATGAGCGCCAACAGCTGGAAGAAAACCGCGCCAAAGTTGGGTCGGTTGACCTAGTCGTTGGACGCGTGGAGAAATTTCTCGAACTGGTAAAAAGCCTTAGCCTTACTTACGAAATTGCCGATCCGACGAAAAAGCGCCGGATCGCCGAAGTGGCGTTCTCGAACCGTATTCTAATCGGAAAATATCTAGTCTTAGAGCCACAAAATTGGCTCAAAGACGTTGATAAGACACTAAGTGTCCTGTGTGGTGGAGCAGACCGAGACAGAAGTCGAACTGCTGACGAAATTAGTAGTGCTCTTGAGAGTCTGACAACCAACAAATAAGTTGTCTAGCAGTCACGAACACCAATAAGGTTCAATCCTTGAGGTGCCCCTAGACTTGTAGACGCTTTGCCCCCTAACTTTGAGGCTAGGAGGCCGAGATGGGGACAAGCAATTACAGCGACGAGTTCAAGCGGGATGCGGTGCATCAGATCAAGGAGCGCGGGTACCCGGTTCGGGAAGTCTCGAAGCGTTTGGGAGTGAGTCCTTATTCACTCTACAAGTGGCTTAAGCTGTTCGGAGAGCCTGTGCCGAAGCCGGGCGTGGACCACGAGGCCGAGAACCAGCGCCTTAAGCGCGAGCTGGCTCGGGTGACCGAGGAGCGCGACATTCTAAAAAAGGCAACGGCGTACTTCGCGCGCGAGTCCCAATGAAGTACGCCTTCATCCGGGCGCATCGTGCGGAGTTCGGCGTCCGGGCCATGTGCCGGGTGCTGCGGGTCCATTTCTCCGGCTTCTATGCTTGGCTCAAGGAACCAGTGAGCCATCGTGCGCAGGAGGATGCGCGGCAGACCGAGTTGATCCGGCAGGCCTGGGCAGAGAGTGGCAAGGTCTACGGCTATCGCAAGCTGACGGAGGATCTGCCTGACCAAGGCGAACGCATCTCAGAGAACCGTGTTTCCCGGTTGGCATCGCTGGCCGGGATCGCCGCGCAAATCGGCTATAGGCGCCGCCCTGGCCGATATGGCGGCAAGCCCGGAGTGGTTGCAGAGAACAGGCTGGAGCAGTGCTTCGCGACGTCTCTGCCCGATCAGGTCTGGGTGACCGACATCACCTACATCAGGACCCATGAGGGTTGGCTGTATCTGTGTGTGGTCATCGACCTATTCTCTCGCCGGGTGGTCGGCTGGTCGGCCCAATCGCGCATGACGACGGACCTCGCGCTCCAAGCCCTGCTGATGGCCGTCTGGCGACGTAAACCGTCCGACCAGGTCACGATCCAGTCAGATCAAGGCTCGCAGTTAACCAGCCGCGAATGGCAATCCTTTCTCGGCCAGCACGGCCTCGTAGCCAGCATGAGCCGGCGCGGGAATTGCCACGACAACGCGGTCGCCGAGAGCTTTTTCCAGCTTCTGAAACGGGAGCGTATCCGACGTCGTACCTACCCAACGCGCGATGCCGCAAGGCAGGACGTGTTCGAATACATCGAGATGTTCTACAATCCGAAGCGCAAGCACACGAACAACGGCATGCTGTCGCCCGTTGAATTCGAGATCAGGCAGCAGAAACTGAACGAGGCAGGCGTCTAGAAAACTAGGGGCACCTCAACCGAGATGAAATTTATAGGAAATTATCGACCTAACACGCGATCTACCGCCAGCGAACAAACGAAGCGTTTTAAGGCGCGCCAAATTGGATATTAGCTCCATTCAAATACAGTTGTGATTGGTCATGCGTAAAACCAAAGGGTATCGAATTGTTCCAAAAAAGTGCGTTAGTCGTGGGATTCTTCTTACATGACAAACAAGGGTGTGCCGCTTGACCAAAAAAAGAAGCCCTTCAGGGCTTCCGTTAATGGTGTCGAGGCTTAAACGTTCAGACGTATGGCCAACTTGTACTCCTCTTCCCGACCACGAGTACGGGATATAGAGTATTGGAACAGATCATTTTGGTCCTCCTTTTTGATCGGGATGGTTGCTGTACCTATCATATCATCTAGGCGACGACGGTGCATATCGAGCTGAGCAAGATCGCCTGAAAGATGAAAATATTTCATTAATGTGTCGGTGAAGCGCTTTTTCTCTGGATCCTGACTATTTGCGCCAATTACAATCTCAGCGATTTCCTCCAGTGGAACTGTTCCCGACCGAAATGCGCTCCAATTGTCGCGAAATTCATCGTCAACGTCATCAAAAATATCATTCAATACAGACATGAAATCATTTTCAGAAATCGAAAGATCACGAAGCTCCCATAGGAAACAGTTTAAATTATTAAAAACATTAAGCCGAACTTTCTCAAAGTCGTCGCTAGGCGAATGTTTTTCTGGGAGCAACTTTCGAGCTACCATAACAAAAAACATCGCCTCGCCAACAAGCCGGCGCTGATCTTCTCGATTGATGCGGGGATTTCCTGAAGCAATCGCAAGCGAGTGCAATTTCGCTCTCTTCTGCCAAATCGTAAAGGCCAAAAAATTGGTGATGATGCTAGGCTGCAATCCTCGAACTGCCGCCTCGTCCGCGGCGATATTTTCATAAGCACGGAACAGGAAAAAATCAGCATGTTCGGGTAAGCCAAGTTCGTTCATCACCGCAGCAATTCTAAAGTTTAGCATGGGATCTGCTCGGAACCTGGCTAGTTTTTCGAGTTCGATGTATCCATCAAGAGCTGTCCGAAGGAGGTCAATGTCTCCGTCAAGGGTGTTGATCGAGAAGTATTGAGAGATTTTACTTCGCCAGATTTGCAAAAGGCCAATTTCCATACCAATTAGGTAAACTGGGTCGGAATCCGGACCAACTCCTGGGCTTCCTTCCTTTCCTCGCAAATCGGACCAAAAATCTTCGATCTTGGTTGAGAGGTCGTCAAGATACTTCAGGTGGGAGCGCGCCTCACTCTCTGATCGGATTGGTTCGTGCGATTTCAACACAGCTTCCTCAAGGCTTTCGCCTATCTCATTCCACGAACTTGCGAGCGTTTCAGGCAGTTCTTCCCTAATATTTCCAAAACCAGAATCGCCAACGCTCCAGTAAATCGGCGAAAGCTCGAAGGGTACACTCTCGTTTTGGTTGCGCGAGGCAAAGGACTCAAATATTGCCTGATAGCCGCCGCGAATATTTTCGGCCAGAGTTCCAGATTGCTCCAGAAAATCCTTAAGTTGCGCCAGGAGTTTAAGGTTCTGCTCATGAAAAGGCCTAATGCCCTTGGGCACGGGCTTTCCGCGTGACCCAACGCCCTTGTACTGTAAGCTGTGCTCAATCTCACCCCAGGTGTCCTCAAACACAGTCCTAATCTGCACTTCCAGTGGTATTTTATTAGGCGCTCCTGATGCATGTGACAGACAATTAACAACGAAATGAATGCTCGAGTAAGACTTCCCATCAGACTCAGCTTCAACAAATTTTACTTTTTCCTCACCTTTCGTATTCTTTTGAGAAAGCGGAAGGTTTTTGCACTCTCGATGCACTGCCTCGTAAATTCGAGATGTATTGCTTGATTTGTAGATTATTAATTCGTCGATAGCATCGTCCAGTGCATCACCTGCTATAAGTCTGATCTCTGGGCTCTGACAAAACCTAACAAACGAAACAAGTGCCTTCGTCACCCTTGGTAAATCTTCAGCATACAAGCACAGCAATCGCATTCCAACGATATCGGTAACATCTGCTGCTCGGTAGTGCTGTCCCTTCTCTCTTTTTTTAGCGACAACTTTTTCAGCGAGCGATTCGAGGGTCTTAACTCGTATTTTCACGGCATATACTTGCTCGTACAGGCTCTTCGGTCCGATGCTTGTGAGCGCCAAGAGCTTATCTCGAACATATTCCGCACCGGTAAGGCTCAGTGATGCTTCTTCGCGGATTTTTTCCGCGACCGTCTTACGTACCGCCAAGTATGGTCCCTCAAACACCGTGCCACCTGATTTGGTGCTAAGCGTTACGCTAGACACAACGCTAGCTTGTTGCAACGATAGATGTAGTCTGACGATGGAGTTGGTCAGAGCCTTGAGCTGCCGGAAGTTGAAGGCTTGGCAGCGGATCCCTGTCTTTCGGCGTGAAATATACTCGGTCTTGCTCGGATTAAACGCTGTATTGTGGTGAAGCCCTCAGACCGATACCCGCGATGCCCATGCTGATGAACTTGCTGCGATGCTAGGTGGCAGAAAAATAAAACATTCTCACGGAGTTCTCGACGGTCAACTCCGCGTTGCACAGTACAAAGCTTGCTAGTGTAACGTTTAGTTAAGCTTGTGCGGCGCGTTAGCAAAACCCCGCAGCTTTTTAAGAACCTAGAGCGAGCCTTAGAAAACAACGTTACAGCTTAGTCTCTGGCCTTGTGCTGCCCGGGGGCGGGCTCAAACCTCCGACCCCAGGATTCCTAACCCGTTCCAGGCTAAATTGGCAGCTTCAGCTTCGGTCTCACTTCGAGACCTAACCTCGGATGTCAAATTCTTCCAAGGATCGCCTAAGTCAACGTGGAACCATTCCACTTAGTTGGCAATGCGATGCAGTTCGGTGACTAACTAGCGACTAGCGGGCGATAAAGCACCCGATAAGCCATTGATTTTATTGGTATCGGAGGAGGGACTTGACCCCCGACACGCGGATTATGATTCTGTGATCGTTATCTCACGCAGCGTTTCAGTGTTGGTCACCATTTTACGAAACATTTTTCCTGATATGCTTCTCGTACGTTTCCAGCGCTTCCCTCATCTCAGGCAGAAACGAATATCGGTTGTAGATGGCTGCCACACCAGTCAATTGCGTGCGGTGATCCAACAGGTTCTCCGTGATGTGCAGCGGAACACCAAGACGAGCCATGGTTGAACTAAAGTATCGTCTCAGGTCATGCAGTACCCAGTCGGAGACACCGGTATGCTTATCAACCCGCACCTTGGCTTTGCTCCAGCCACTGAAATTCAGCGGTTCGAGCAGTGCACCGTAACCAGTGATTGGGATAGTGTGAGCTCGCCCGCTTTTCATTATTGATGCGGGAAAGGTGACGGTGTCACCTTCAACCCAGTCCACCGAGAAATTGGCGAACTGTGCACGCCGCTGTCCAGTGAGGCAGAGTAGGTGGACAATAGTTGAGTATGGCGGATGGTGGTACGCCATAAGTTTGGCTACTTCGTCATCGGACAGAACACGGTCACGTTGCTTGGTGGCGGCCTTGCGGTGGGCGTATGGGTTGTGGTCGATGAATTCCTGACGAATACACCAGTTCAAGAAGGCTTTGAGTGTCGCCACCTGATGCGGCTCGGAAATCGTCTTCGGGATGCCCTCAAGCGTCTTAGCCTTCACGTGTTTAAACGCATAGCGATACCGCTCCACCGTGGCGGGGCGCAGGCGTTGTCGGCAATCATCCAAGAACGCGTCTCGTGCCTCAGCAAAAGATGGGTTTTGCTTCTTGGGTTGCGGAGGCGCCACCAGCACCTCCCGGGCCATCGTCCGTGCGTCCTTCAAGGAAACAGTCGGCCACTTGCCCAACGTCTTCATCCGTCTTGTCTCGCCAAACTGGATGAAAAAGGATTTGGACTTAGCGCTAACCCGCACCCCAAAACCTGGCAAAAGTCGATCAAAGTACTTCACGCTCCCTGTCTTAGGGTGCGGCAAACTCCGGATGGAAAGCTCGGTCAGCTGAGCCGTCATTAGTTTTGCCTCGTTTTTGCCTCGGAAATGTGGTGCGTAGGAGGGGTGTTCTATGAGGGGCTATGTTCACGTAACCAGTGGGATAACTTTATAAAACAGTGTGATGGGCGCAAGCATGTTCACCGATGAAAATAGGGTTTTGTGGATTGTGGATCCAGAGGTCCCCTGTTCAAGCCAGGGAGGCGGTACCACCACTTCTTGCGTCGGTCGGGCGTTTCCTTTGGGCCCTATCCCTTTTCATCTCGGACAGCCTCTGTTTTGGCGCCTAGCGGCGTCAACACTCCGTGACATTAGACCTATTCGCCCGCAGCATATAAAAAGCCGCTCCACATCCGGTCATGCTTTGCTTAATTTCCGATCTGGGCCGTGCATGAGGCACGCCAGGACGTACACTTGTCCCGACGACGGGAAAGGACCGCTTACACATGCGCATTGCGCTCGCAGCTTTGGCACTGATCGCGGTCCTTGCCGGTGTTTGGGCCTTCGGCGCCGGCCCGCAGGAGCCCGAACGTTTCGAGGCTGCGGGGCTTGACCCGATGACCGCCGATGAGCTGTCCGAGCAGTTCTTTCTGGTCGCGCCCGAGCTTTTGACGCGGGTCTATCAGGCGTTTAATGAGACCGAGGAAGCCGGGATTTACGACAGCCTGGCCGTGGTCGCCGCTGATGAGGCACTTGAGGTGCTCTACCTCGAGCGGGTAGGCGCGATGGCCGACAACGGCCTCGATCCCTCCGAGCAGGCCGATCAACAGATCCACACGATGGAGATGCTACGCATCCAGACCGAGCGTGACGCCGAGACCTTTCGTTGGGATGCGCGCTGGCGCGTGGTGGGCACTGTCGGGCATGCGACGCATATGCATGTGCGCGGCAACATCTATTCGGCTGATTTGACGGTGGCGCCGGTCGATGGCGCCTGGCGGATCACGGCGTTTGAGCTCAAGGATGTCGACCGTTCTGAGGCCGGCCAGATGGTGGCGGCGGAGCCATGATCGAGATCAAAGACCTGCGTTTCGCCTATCCCAGCGGTGGCTTTCGCCTGGCGATCCCGAGCCTCAAGCTGAAACCGGGGGAGCGTGTTGCGGTGGTGGGCCCGAGCGGCACGGGCAAGACCACGCTGTTGAACCTGGTGGCGGGGATCGCGGTGCCCGAGGCGGGGCGCATCACCTTTGCCGGAGAGGACGTGACGGGCCTGTCGGACGGGCAGCGGCGCACTTTCCGCGCGCGCGAGATCGGCTTTGTCTTTCAGGATTTCGCCCTTCTGGATTATCTGACCGCGCGGGAGAACATCCTCTATCCATTCCGCATCGCAGCCGGTGCCAAGCTTGATCCTGACGCCCGCCAGCGTGCCGAAGACCTCGCCGCCGCCTGCGGTCTGGCCGAAAAGCTTGACCGGCGCCCGGGCGCACTGAGCCAGGGGGAGCAGCAGCGTGTCGCGCTTTGCCGGGCGCTGGTGCGGTCGCCGCGGCTGATCCTGGCTGATGAGGCGACAGGCAATCTCGATCCGGCCAACAAGACGGCCATTCTTGATCTGCTCTTTGCCCGGGCCGAGGAGGTGGGTGCCACGCTTCTGGCAGTCACCCATGACCACGATTTGCTGCCGCGCTTTGACCGAGTGATCGACTTCGCCGCCTTTCAAAGGCCCGAGGTGGCGGCATGAACGCGATTTTTCTTGCCCTGGCCTATCTGCGCTTTCACTGGCTGCGTTCGGGCGTTTTGGTCCTGGTCGCGGCGCTGATCCTGGCGGTGCCGCTGATCTCTCAGACCCTGCTTGAGGGCGCGCGTAATACGCTGACAGACCGGGCCGAGGCCACGCCGCTCGTCCTGGGCAATCGCGGAAGCCAGCTCGATCTAGTTATGAGCACGCTTTATTTTTCCGATGAGCGGGCCAATCCGGTGACCATGGCCGCCGGGGAGGCGATCTGGGACAGCGGCCTGGCCGTTCCGATCCCGCTGAACACGGCGTTTGAGACGGGTGGCGCGCGCATCGTCGGCACCAGCTTGGATTATTTTGATTTCCGCGGCCTCGTGCTGGCCCAAGGCCGGCAATTGGCGATCCTGGGTGAGGCCGTGATTGGCGCAACGGTGGCTGAGCGGTTGGGTCTTGGTCCGGGGGACACGCTGGTCTCGGCGCCGCAAAACCTGTTTGATCTCGACGGAGTTTACCCGCTCGAGCTGAATATCGTGGGCGTATTCGCCCCCTCAGGCACACCCGATGATGAGGCGGTCTTTGTCGATGTCGCCACGACCTGGGTGATCGCGGGGATCGGGCACGGCCATGAAGGCGTCTTTGCCCCCGATGCCGATACGGGCGACGTCGTGGCCAGCGCGGCCATCGTTGAGTTCAACCGCATCACGCCCGACAATATCGACAGCTTCCACTTTCACGGGGATCCCGACAGCTATCCGATCTCGGGCCTCCTGGTCGTGCCGAGCAACGAACGCGACGCGACGATCCTGCGCGGGCGCTATCTCGACGCCGACAACCCGCTGCAAATGATCGTGCCGGAGGATGTCGTGAGTGAGCTTGTGGCGCGCATTTTCCGCATCAAGGCGGTGCTCGACGCGGTTACGCTCATCGTGGGGGTGGCGGCCTTTGCGGCGATCGCCCTGGCTGTATTCCTCAGCTATAGGTTGCGCGCGCGAGAGATGCAGACCGCGTATAAACTGGGCGCGCGGCGGGGCATAATCTTGCAATTGCTGGCCTCTGAGACGATGATCCTGCTTGGAATTGCCGCTCTGCTGGCCATGGGCCTTGTCGCCGTGGTGCAATCGCAGGGCGAGGGCCTGGTGGCCTGGATACTCGCCACATAACTGCACCTAAGGAACGATTGCCATGAAAGCTGCTCTGACGACTGTAAGCGTGCTCGCAACCGCGCTCGCCTCGAGCGCGGCATTTGCCCATTACGGCATGATCATCCCCTCCGATCCGATGCTGAGCCAGGAAGATGGCCGCTCGATCAGCTTGGATGTCTCCTTCTCGCACCCGTTCGAGCTTGCCGGGATGGAGCTTGTCACGCCGGTCGCCTTTTCGGTCACTCATGAGGGCGAGACGACCGATCTGTTGGATGCCCTGACACCAGCAACCCTGATGGAGGCGCCGGGCTTTACGCTGGATTACGACCTTAACCGTCCGGGCACCTATATCTTCGCGATGGAGCCGCAGCCCTATTGGGAGCCCGCCGAAGACAGCTTCATCGTGCATTACACCAAGACCTATGTGAGCGCCTATGGCAGTGACGAGGGTTGGGACGCGATGCTGGGCCTGCGCACCGAGATCGAGCCGCTGACCCGTCCGTTCGGCATCTGGGAGGGCAACGTCTTCCAGGGCCGTGTGCTCCTGGAGGGGGAGGCGGTGCCTTTCGCCGAGGTCGAGGTGGAGTATTTCAACGAAGACCTGAGCGCCCAGGCGCCCTCAGAGCTGATGATCACCCAGACTATCGTGGCCGATGCCGATGGCGTCTTCAGCTATTCCACCCCCAATAGCGGCTGGTGGGGCTTTGCCGCGCTCAACACGGCGCCTGAGACCATCGCCTTTGACGGGGAAGACAAAGCAGTTGAGCTTGGCGCGGTGATCTGGGTGCATTTCGAGGATTGGACCGGACAGTGAGATCAGCCCTCGCAGCCCTGGCACTGGCGCTGGCGGGTTTGACCGCCACCGCTGCCTTTGGCCATATGCTCAACGTCTTTGCCTTTGTTGAGGATGGCGAAGTGGTCGTCGAAAGCCGCTTTTCCAACGGCAACGCCCCGCAAGTGGGCGAGGTGCGGGTGCTCGACGGGGCCAATGTGCCGGTGCTGGTCCTGCCCCTGGCCGAGGACGGCACGGCGCGTTTCTCGCTGGACCCTGACGTGGCCGCGACCGGGCTTTTGATCGAGGTTTCCACGGGCGGTGGCCATGACAATTACTGGATCCTCACGCCCGATGACATCGCTCGCGGAACGGAGAATTAGACCCTTGCCCATGCCCCATCTGACCCGTCGCCATTTCGCGCAACTTGGCCTAGCTACGGCGCTGTTTCCCCGTGGGCTGAACGCGCAGGAGCGTTTGAGCATCGCCGCAGTGAACTATCCTTTGGCCTATTTCGCCGAACGGATCGCGGGTGCTGCCGGCGAGGTGATTTTCCCCGTCCCGGCGGGCCAGGACCCGTCTTTCTGGCGCCCCGGCATCGCGGATATCGCGGCCTTTCAGGGCGCTGATCTGATCGTTTTGAACGGGGCCGGTTTCGCCGATTGGACCGGACGGACAAGCCTGCCGCGCTCCCGCCTCGTGATCACATCGCGCGCGTTCGAGGACGCCTTCATCGCAACCGAAACCGTTACGCACAGCCACGGCGATGGCGGTGAGCATTCGCATACCGGGACAGCGAGCTACACCTGGCTCGATTTCGGCCAAGCCGCGCAGCAGGCGCAGGCGATCGCCGCAGGCCTGAGCCGGGTCGCGCCGGATATGGCCGAGGCGTTCGACGCTAACTTGGCCGCGCTGCAGGCTGACCTCGCGGCTTTGGGCACGGCGGCAGAGGCGCTCAGCGGGCCGGCGGCAGAGCTTCCGGTGATCGCCTCGCATCCGCGCTATCAGTATTTCGCCCGCGCCTATGGGCTGAGCTTGGAGGCCGTCGATTGGGACGTGGCCGCGCCACCCAGTGAGGCACAATGGGCCGAGCTTGCGGCGATGGCTGAGGCGCAAGGCGCGCGGATCTTCCTGTGGGAAGGTGCGCTCAGCCCTGAGGCGGTCGCGCGGATCGAGGCGCTCGGCATGGCGAGCGTGACCTTCCCGCCCTTGGCCAATCGCCCCATGGAGGGCGATTTCCTCAGCCACATGCAGGCCTCGCTTGAGCGGCTGAGCGCGGCGATGGAGGGGGCGGCGGGCGGCTGATCGCAGCCCTTGCCGGACCCGGCGCCGCATCGCAGGAGGGCCGATGAAACCGCTTGTGATCTCCGCACCCTGGCCGCGCAGCTTGGACCTGATCTTCACGGACGCGGCGCGCCGCCAGCTTCGCGACAGCTATGAGATCGTCGAAACCACGGCAGACGATCTGGAAACCCTGCCCGATCAGGTCATCGTAGACGCCCGCTACATCCTTGGCCAGCCGCCTATCTCAGAGGGCCTCCTGGCGCGGATGACGGCGCTGCGGGCGGTTCTCAATGTCGAGTCCAACCTCCTCGACAACATGCCCTATCCGCGCCTCTTCGAACGGGGCATCCATGTCCTGACCACCGGCGCCGTCTTCGCGATGCCCGTGGCGGAGCTGGGCCTCGGTCTTGCGCTCGATCTGGCGCGGGGCATCACCGAGGCCGATCTCGCCTTCCGCGAGGGCCGGGAGGCCTGGGGCGGGGAAGGCAACAGCGCGGCGCGGCTGCTGAGCGGCTCAGAGATCGGCCTGGTGGGCTTTGGCGATCTGGGCCGGGCCCTGCGGCGGGTTTTGACAGGCTTCAACGCCACGATCCGGGTTTATGACCCCTGGTTGCCGCCCTCGCTATTGCGAGAGCAGGGGGTTATCCCGGCCCCGCTGGATACGGTGCTCGAAAGCTCTGACACGATCTTTGTGGTCGCTGCCGTGACCTCGGAGAACCGGCATTTTCTGGATGCGGGCGCCTTCGCCAAGATGCGCCGCGGGGCGGGCTTTGTCCTGTTGTCGCGCGCCGATGTGGTGGATTTCGACGCCATGCTCGACGCGGTGCGCGCGGGCCAGATCCGTGCGGCCAGCGATGTCTTCCCTCAGGAGCCGGTGGCGCCAGATGATCCGCTCCGCCGAATGCCGGGCCTGTTGCGTTCGGCCCATCGCGCGGGCGCCCTGGACCGGGCTTTCAAGGAGATGGGCGATATGGTTCTTGAGGATATGGCTTTGATGGACCAAGGCCTGCCGCCGATGCGCTGCAAGCGCGCTGAACGCGAAACCGCCCAGAGGATGCAATCGCGGCCCGTCTCAACGAACTGAGCCATCGCGCAAAGGCAAACGGCGCCCCCGAAGGCGCGCCGCATGTCGTATCGTTGGAAGATCAGCTCAGCGCTGCGATGTTGCTCAGCCCGCGCTCATAGGTCTTGCCCAGCATCCGGTCCATGAAGAGGCCGAAGATGCGGAAGATCGGGTTGAAGCCCATATCCGAGGTCACGGTCCAGGTGACGCGGCTGCCCGTCGCGGTCTCTTCGGCGCGGATCGTCTGCACCGGCTTGCCCATGGCGCCCAGGTCGATCAGATGCTTGACGCTGTTCGGGCTGACGGCGGTGACGGTCTGCGTGCCTTTGCCTTCCTTACCTTCGAAGCGGAAGCCGGAACCCACACCCGAGGCCGGGCCGAAGGGCGTGATTTTGAGCGCAGGATCGCTGCTGACATAGGGGTTGAAGGTCTGAAAGCCCTCCGTGCTGCTGACCCGGGCAATGACATCGGCGGGCGCGAGACCGACTTCAGCCGCGCGGGTGACGACAACTTTGCGCGGCAACAAAAGGGCGATAAGGACGATGGCGGCGAGGATGGCGGCGGCGGTGAAAAGAATGGTCATGTGTCTGGTCCTTTGGTCGTTCTTGGGTCGGGTTTTCCTTCCCTTCTGCCCACACGACGAACGCCCGAGGCGCCAATCGACACCTCACGACATTTTTTTTCGCAATTCGTCGATTTTTTTCTCAAGCCAGGCGCGGGACGGGCGATCAGAACAAAGCTCCAAGGCTTTTGCATAGGCCTCTGCCGCCTCGGCCGTCCGGGCCAACTCGACCAGGCAATGGGCGCGGACCGCGTGATAGGGTTGGTAGGCGTCGAGCCCGTCGAAGTCGATCAGCGCGAGCATCTTGAGCCCCTCGGCCGGGCCAGCATCCTGGGCCACGACCGCCGCCCGGCTGACTGCGCCGCCGATCAACGGATAGTCCCGCATCAGTCCGGCATAGAGTTGGGAAAGTGCGCGCCAATCGGTCTGCCCCGTCACAGCGCGCGCGGCATGGACGGCTTGGATCGCGGCTTCGAGCTGGAACCGCCCGGGTGCGCCTTTGAGAGAGGCCTGGGTTAGAAGGCTGACAGAGCGGTCGATCAGATCGCTGTCCCAAAGCGTCACATCTTGCTCGGGCACCGGGACCAGAACGCCATCCACGAGCCGCGCCGCGCGCCGCGCCTCGATCAGGCCGATGAGCGCCGTCAGACCCAGCGCCTCCGGGTTGTCCGGCGCCAGCTCGGCCAGGATACTGCTCAGAAAGAGCGCCTCGTGGCTCAGATCGCCGGGCCCGGACATCCAATCGACGGCATAGGCGCCATAGACGGCCTCAAGCACCGCTTCCATCCGTTCGGGATAGGCGTCGGGCTCGGGCAGGACGAATGGAATGCCCGCGCTTTTGATCTTCTTTTTCGCCCGGACCAGCCGCTGCGCCATCGCCGTGGGCGAGACCAGGAAGGCGGCGGCGATGTCTTGGGCTTCGAGGCCCAGCACGGTCTGGAGCATCAACGGCGTTCGGATGCTCGCATCGATCGCGGGATGGGCGCAGACAAAGAGAAGCTTCAAGCGCTCATCAAGTTCGGCGTTTTCCACCGGGATCGTCTGCGTATCGATCTGTTGCATGTCGGCCATGTCATTCGCCTCATCGGTGATGACCAGACGGGCATCCCTGCGCGCCTGATCGGTGCGTCTGTTCTTGGCCACGGTCAAAAGCCAGGCCTCGGGTTTGTCCGGGATGCCACGCTCTGGCCAGGTCTTCAGCGCGGCGACGAAAGCATCGGCCAGAGCGTCCTCGGCCGCGACGATATCGCCTGTCCGGCTGGCCAGCATGGCAATGAGCTTGCCATAGGCGGCGCGGGCGACATCCTCCGCCCGCGCCCGGACGTCAATCTGGCTCACACACTGCCCATGGCGGAGGCGCGAATCTCCAGCTTTCCGTAATGGACATGCGGGCATTTCTCGGCCCAAGCTATCGCTTCGTCGAGGTTTTCAACATCGATGGCGAAATAGCCGCCCAGGGTCTCTTTGGTTTCGGCGAAGGGGCCGTCTTGCACCCGCTTTTCGCCGCCCGCCAGCGTGACTGTGGTGGCGGTGTCGGCGGGGTGGAGCCAGTCGGTCTCGATGAAAACGCCGGCTTCTTGCAGGGCGCCGATATATTGGCCGTAGATCTCTTTTGATTTGGCCCAATCCTCCTCGGTCATGTTGGCGGCCATGGCGGGGTCGGAATAAAGAAGAAATGTGTAACGCATGGTTTTGCTTTCCTGTCTGGTGGTGAAATTAAGCGGTACAAGGCGCGATTTTGACAAGTCTAAGCGTCATCGTCGGTCTGTCCCTCGTTGCGGTTTCGAAGGGCGTTTTCGCCGCTTCACCCACACGACGCATGGGCGGAGGCTCAATCGACAGGGGGTCGCAATTTTTTTTAAATGCTACGGCGTCGGGTCAAACAGGTGCGTCTGTTCCCGCGTCTCGGCGTCGAAAACTCGGATCAAGCCATCCGTGCCGACAATCACGATCTGCTGGCCCGTCTGGCTATAGCCCGCCACCTCGACCCCAACCGGAAGCTCGAACAGATCGGGCGACAGCAGGATGGGCCGATCATCGCCAGTGATGCGGATGACAAGGAGCAGCGTGATCGTTACTACGCCCAGGATCATCACCGCCGTCAGGATCGTCACCAGGGTCTTGAGATAGCGCAGGTTCGGCGGCAGATCGAAACCGGACGCCTCGTCGTCTTGCGGAGTATCGCCCATGGCCGCGCCTCGCGTGTTGACCCTCACTCTCGGCCCTGATCCGGCCGCGCGCCTTGATAAGGCACTGGCGCGCGCGGTGCCAGAGGAAGCGGCGCTCAGCCGGTCGCGGCTGAGCCGGTTGATCGGGGCCGGGGCTGTGGCGGTTAACGGCGCCGTAGTCGCCGATGCCAAGGCCAAAGTGTCCGAAGGCGATCTGATCGAGATCACGGTGCCGGTCGCCGCCGAGGTCGAGACGCTGCCCGAGGCGATCGCGCTTGATGTGGCCTATGAAGACGACGCGCTGATCGTGATCAACAAACCGGCGGGCATGGTCGTGCATCCCGCGCCCGGCTCCCCCAGCGGGACTTTGGTCAACGCGCTGCTCCACCATTTTGGCGGCGCACTGTCCGGGGTCGGCGGGGAAAAGCGGCCTGGGATCGTGCACCGGATCGACAAGGACACGTCCGGCTTGTTGGTGGTGGCGAAATCAGACGCGGCCCATCACGGCCTGGCCGAGCAATTCGCAGCCCACGGCGTGGAGCGGCTTTACCTGGCGTTGTGCCACGGGGTGCCGGACCCAGCAGATCCGCGCCTGTCGGGCACCAAAGGGGTCAGCCTGGAGCAGGGGCGCATCAAGATCACCTCGTTTCTCGGGCGCCACAAAACCGACCGTCAGCGTCAGGCCGTCAGCTTTTCCGCCGGGCGCCATGCTGTGACCTGGGTCAGTCCGCGTGAGGGCTTTGCCGAGGCCGCCGCACTCATTGCCTGTCGTTTGGAGACGGGGCGCACACATCAGATACGTGCCCATCTAGCCCATCTCGGTCATGGTCTGATCGGCGATCCGGTCTATGGCGGACGCCGTCGCGCCTCGATCCGGCGATTGGGTCATGAGCTTGCCGGTGAGATCGAGGCCTTCGGGCGGCAGGCGCTCCATGCGGCGAGCCTTGGGTTTGAGCATCCGGTCAGCGGGGACGCGCTGCGCTTTGAAGCGGAGATGCCGCCCGATATGGCACGATTGTTACAAAATCTACGCCAGCACAGCCGCCCGGCGCCCTAATTTCGGCGTCTTCACCGATGATTATTTCAAGCTAGAGCATTGTGCACACGTGCACGTGAAACCGGGATTTTGAATTTGAAGTGCGTCTGAACGAGGGCTAAATCTACTGGCAACGCCGGTGAACGCTTGAAACCGCCCGATAGCGCCACCATCTCAAAGTTAAGCGAGTTTACATCGCAATTTCGCGCAAGCACCGCGCCAATAGGGGAGCAAAGATATGAGCAGCTATGCAAATCTGCCCGCACCGTCGCCCGAACAGGGCCTCAACCGGTATCTCCAGGAAATCCGCAAGTTCCCGATGCTTGAGCCGGAAGAAGAGTACATGCTGGCCAAAAGCTGGGTCGAGCGGGAAGACAGTGCGTCGGCCCATAAGCTTGTCACGAGCCACCTGCGCCTAGCGGCCAAGATCGCCATGGGTTACCGCGGCTACGGTCTGCCGCAGGCCGAGGTGATCTCGGAGGCGAATGTCGGCCTCATGCAGGCGGTCAAGCGCTTCGATCCCGAAAAAGGCTTCCGCCTGGCGACCTACGCCATGTGGTGGATCCGCGCCTCGATCCAGGAATACATCCTACGCTCATGGAGCCTGGTGAAGCTCGGCACGACCTCGGCCCAGAAGAAGCTGTTCTTCAACCTGCGCAAAGCCAAGGCTCGGATCGGCGCGCTTGAGGACGGCGATATGCGGCCCGAGAATGTGGCGCGGATTGCCAACGATCTCGGCGTGACCGAGGCTGAGGTGGTGTCGATGAACCGCCGCCTGTCGGGTGGCGATGCGTCGCTCAACGCCATGGTCGGCTCAGCCGAGGGGGACAGCGCGACGCAATGGCAGGATTGGCTCGAAGACGAAGACGCCGATCAAGCGACGGATTACGCCGAGAAGGACGAGTTCCAGCACCGCATGAGCTTGATGGAAAAGGCCATGGAGGTCCTGAACGACCGAGAGCGTGACATCTTGAGCCAGCGTCGTCTGCAGGATCAACCGGTCACGCTGGAAGAGCTGTCGGGTGTCTATGATGTTAGCCGAGAGCGGATCCGCCAGATCGAAGTCCGCGCCTTTGAAAAGCTGCAAAAGAAGATGCGTGAGCTTGCGCGCGGTGAGGTCATCCCGGCCTAAGCGCTGGGAGCAGCGATGCCTGACCTTTCGCAAACGACGGCGGCGGACGGGCTCACAGCTTCTCTGCCAAACTCGTTAAATCAAACCGTCTGACAACCATGGCGGCGCCCCTCACGTCGCGGGGCGCTGCGCGTCTCAGGCGCTTCTGACCTTCTGTGACGCGACCAGGTGACCGGGCAGTGTCGCACAAAGTCCAGCGCCGTAGCCAAAGCGTGACGGCACCGGCTGCAAGCTGCCGCCGCGGTTGCGCAAGATCCGTACGAGCGTGCGCAGGCCAAAGCCGGTGCGCGTCGCGTTGCCATCCAGCGGCCCGGTCGGAAAGTTCTCGGCAAATCCTACGCCATCGTCGCTGAAACGGATCTCAAGCTGTCCGGGCACAGGCTCGGACACGTCGAGACGCATCTGCATATGCGCGTTGCGACCGTGTTTGATCGAATTTTCGATCAGGTTGCGCACCATCAGCAAGAGAACGGCACTATCGGCCTCAAGCAGCTCCTGCGGGGCAATCATCGAGTGCTCACCCACGACATCAATCGTGTGCAGAACATCGCGCGCCAAACGTGCCAAGGACGTGCGTTCCACCTTGGCTGCCCCGTGATCGGCCAGAACATAGGTGAGGATCTTATCGGTAAGCTCCATCGCGTGGCCGCCGGAGGCTGCGATCCATTCGATCAGTTCCTTTTTTCCATCGCCGTGATCCACGAAATTCTCGGCCAGCATCTCGGTTAGCTGCAGAATTTGCCGGAGAGGCGCGCGCATGTCATGGGCGGCAAGGGCGATGAATTCCTCCCGCTCACTGTCTTCCAAGATGCGGCGCGCATCGCTTTCGACCTGCATAGTCACGTCGATCGCGGTCCCGATCATCGTGCCAGGCCGGGTTGGATCGGGCGTCAGAGTGGTGTCCGACCAACGCTCACCACTCGGTAGCGACAGCACCTCGCGATAGCTGAAGGCGGCACCGTGCGTCAGCGCGGCTTCGTAATTTTCTTGGAGTTGGGTGGCGACCGCGGGTGGAAAAATCTCATCCATCCGCACGCCATCCGCAGGCGGCTCAGGCAGGCCGGAGAACGCGCGACAGGCCGAATTGGCGAAGACCAACTTCCAAGCGCCTGGCTCGGTCCGCACCACTACGAAGACCGGCGCGGCCAATTGATCGTATAACTCGTACGCCATCGGGTGCACTCCACCTTGTTGGCGTAAGAGATGGCCCGCAGGCGTGAAGGGTCGGTAAACGTGCCAAAGGTCCGTAAAGGCGATCTTTGTAAAATTGCAAATGACCGCCGCCCGAGCTCCGGCTTGGCGCTACCCCATGGCCTCCAATTCGTCGATGAAGCCCTCGATCATCGAAAGCCCTTTGTCCCAGAAAGCGGGATCAGAGGCGTCGAGCCCGAAAGGCGCCAACAGCTCTTTGTGGTGTTTTGAACCGCCCGCCTTGAGCATCTCAAAATACTTCTCCTGAAAGCCTGCATCCCCCTCGCGGTAGACAGCATAGAGCGCGTTCACCAAGCCGTCGCCAAAGGCATAGGCATAGACGTAGAACGGCGAATGGACGAAATGCGGGATATAGGCCCAGAAGGTCTCATAGCCCTCCATAAAATTGAAGGCAGGGCCGAGGCTTTCGCCCTGCACGCTCATCCACAACGCGTTGATCTGCTCGGGCGTCTGCTCCCCCTCGGCGCGGGCGGCGTGTAGTTTGCACTCGAAATCGTAGAACGCGATCTGGCGCACGACCGTGTTGATCATGTCCTCGACTTTGCCGGCCAGAAAGACCTTGCGCTCGCCCGCGTCCTTGGCCCCGTCGAGCAGTTTTTGGAAGGTCAGCATCTCGCCGAACACGCTGGCCGTCTCGGCCAGCGTCAGGGGCGTGTGGCTCAACATCTCGCCCTGACCGGCGGCAAGCCGTTGATGCACGCCGTGGCCGAGCTCATGGGCCAAAGTCATCACATCGCGCGGTTTGCCTAGGTAGTTCAGCATCACATAAGGATGCGCGTCGGTGACGGTCGGATGGGCGAAGGCGCCCGGCGCCTTGCCCTCAGCCACGGGCGCGTCGATCCAGCCCTGGGTGAAGAACGGCTCAGCCAGCTCCGCCATGCGCGGATCGAAGGCGGCATACGCGTCGGTCACGATGCCGCGCGCCTCATCCCATCCGACGATGCGGGTGCTCTCCATCGGCAGAGGCGCGTTGCGGTCCCAAACCTCCATTGTCTCAAGGCCCAGCCATTTGGCTTTGAGTGTATAATAGCGGTGGCTCAACCGCGGATAGGCCGCGACGACGGCGTCGCGCAAAGCTTGGACGACCTCGGGCTCGACATGGTTTGACAGGTGCCGGCCCGCCTGCGGCGTGGGCAGCTTACGCCAGCGGTCGCCGATCTCTTTCTCCTTGGCCAGCGTGTTGTGCACCCGCGCAAACAGCGGCAGCTGTTCGGCAAAGCCCGCCGCCAGAGCCCGGGCCGCCGCCTCACGTTTGGCGCGGTCCTGCTCCGTAAGCAGCGTGAGCGTCGCCTCGATCCCCTGACGCGCGCCATCGACCTCAAAGGTCATCCCGGCGATCGTCTCATCAAACAGCTTATTCCAGGCCGAGGCCCCGACGACCGAGGTGTCGTGCAGATAGGCCTCCAACTCATCGGAAAGTTGATGCGGCTTCATCGCCCGCTGTCGGTCGAACGCTGGGCGATAGCGGGCGAGATCCGCATTCGCCTTCAGCATCGCCTCATAGGTCTCATCGGGAATACGGTTGAATTCTAGACCCACGAAAACAAGCGCGCTGGAGGCCCGGGTGATCCGGTCCTGGCAATCCGACATGAATTTAGCGCGTTCAGGATCGGTTGTGCGCTGATAATAGCGAAGGCCCGCATAGGACATGATCCGCCCGGCGACTTGATCGATGCGCTCGTTGCGACGTGTGGCCTGAAGCATTTCCTCGGCGCTGAGATCGGCAAGGCGGCCCTTATAGGTCTTGGCGAAATCGGCGCATTCGCCGTCCAGCCAGTCTAGATCGCGCGCGAGCTCAGGCGCGTCGGGTGCGGGATAAAGATGGCTCAGGTCCCAAACTGGTAAATCGCCCAGATCGCGCCCGCCCCCCGTCTCGGTCGCAGCATCACGGAGCGGGGCGGGAAAACGCAAGTTCATCAACAGGCCTCATTGGGTTGGGTCTTGAGGGATATGAGACTGCACCGGGACAAAGGCAAGACGCGCGGCTTAGCGGACCGGGCATGCCCGCGGGCCGCCGGGCGCGTCCGGCTTAGCCAACGCCAGTTTCGGTCGGGCGATTGAGTATTTGTGAAAAAGTGAACAAAGCGCGTGTCTCCTTCACTTTTCCGCAAATACTCATCCCCGCGGCGCCTGTCAGTGCAGCCGCTCGATGGATCCGAGCCTAAAGCTCCACATCCCCGCCTTCGCCGATCTCGACCGAGCCCCAGGGCGGGGCGTCGGGGCGGCGGCGGATGATGATATCGCCATTGGGCAGACGCTCTGGCATTTCATAGACCGCCAGATCGTCGATCTGATCGGCCAGCCCTTGCAAAAACGGCAGCATATCCTCTTCGAAGAATGGCCTGAGCTCGTCCAGCATGGGCTCCATCTCTTGGCCAAGCCCTTCGAGCAGGCGCCTGGCGCCCTCGCCGAAAAGCTCGAGCCCGTCGCGCAGGGCGTCGTTTTCGTCTTGTGCTGTCGCCTGGCCCGGCAGGGCGGCGAGCGGCAGGGTGAGGCAGGCGCTGAGAAGCGCGGCTTTGATCTTGGTCATGCCTAAAAGATAGGGGTGCGATGGGTCCCGCAAAAGAGGGCGGCAGCGCGTGAGCGTCTCTCAGCCAATGTCGAGCGTGACGGGAAAATGATCGGACGCAGTGAGCAGAGCATCGCGCAGTCCCTTGTCGTTCCAACAGCCCGGATCATTGAACGGATGCCAGATTCGCCAGGCTTGATCGGCGGGGCGCAGGCCCGGGCTTACCATGATGTAATCGAGCAGGGCCTCGAGATAGCCGCCTGTGCGTTTCTGGTAAAAGCGCGCCGTTGTCGGTTGCGCGGCGATCCGGCTTTGCAGCGCCATCGCGGCATGCGGATCGTAAAGCCGTGTTTCAGGCGCGTCGCCGCCCAACACGATCTCCACCCCTGAACGCCCAAAAAGGGCTTCGAACCGATCAAGACCGGGCCCGTCATTGAAATCCCCCATCACGAGGAGGGGCGTGCCCGCCGCCAGATGGCCCTCCACCCGGCGCCTGAGCCAGATGCACTGGGCCAATTGCTTGCGGCGGTTGGCGATGGCGATACGCATCGCGTCGTGCTCATCGGTCGCGCCATGGGGCGCTTTGGATTTGGCGTGAACCCCGACCATCTGGACGCGGGCTGCCTTGCTTTCGAGCTCGAGTTCTAGCGGCGGCTTGGACCAGCGCACCTTGTCTGCGCTCGCGTCGATATCCAGATCGATCTCAAACTCCCCGTCAAAGCGCGGCGCCTCGGTGCTTTCCCCCGGCGCATGGACGGCACCCAGTATGTCGGGATCGTAGAGCAGGATCAGCTCTTGCTGGGTCTCGCTGGCAAAGCCCGCAATGGCGGCGCGCGGGCGCAGGTCGTAGCGCTTTGCGAACCTTTCCAGCGCGGCCACCCCGTCGCGCTTCCGCGAGATATCTGGCGCCTCGACGATCAAAACCGCATCGGCCTCGAGCGCCCCGATCACCCGCCCAACTGCGTCAAGCTGATCCGCCCTCGTCACATCGTGGCGCGCGGACCAGCGCCCATCGTGCAACAGCGCGCCGTCATCGCCGAACAGATTGCTGAACCACTCGACGTTGTAGGTGGCTACCCGCATCAGGTCGCACGGCTTTTTTCGGCCAGGATCACCTCCCAGGCGCGGTTGATTGCCTGCAGCCGGATTTCTGCCAGGCGCACGGCCTCTTCCGGGACCCCGCGGCCGATCATCCGGTCGGGATGTGTCTCGCGCACTTCGCCGCGCCAGACCGCGCGGATTTCCTCCAGGCTCATCTCAGGCTCGACACCCAGGATCGTATAGGGGTCCGGCTCGGCGCCTGGGACATGGCGCGCGCGAAGCCCCAAGAAGGCGCGCTCGGACATGCCGAAGATATGGCTCACGCGCTGCAAAAACGCGTCTTCGTTGGGGTGGTATTCCCCATCGGCACAGGCGATGTGAAAGAGCCCCTCCATCAAATCACTCAGCACCGCGCTGTCGTCGTCGAACATCCGCGCGATCCGGGCAGCATATTCCTCGAACCCGGCCACATCCTCCCTCGCCATGTTAAAGACCCGCGCGGCCGAGGCCTCATCGCTGGGCGGGATGTGGAAGACCTCGCGGAAGGCCGTCACCTCATCGCGGGTCACCAGCCCATCGGCTTTGGCCATCTTGGCGCTGAGCGCGATCACGGCGATCGTGAAGGCGACCGAGCGCTCGGGCGGTGTGCGCAAGCGCTCGAACACCGCCGTTAGGCCCTCGCCCGAGGTCAGTGCGGAAAGCGCGTCAGAGATACGTGCCCAAAGCGACATGAGGTCAGATTAGCCAAGCCCGGCGTGAGGCGCCACGTGCCCAGTCAGAGAAATTTCTGCATCAGCACCAAATCGTGCCAGCGCCCAAATTTGTAGCCCACCTGCGGCAGCCGCGCCGCCTCCAGATAGCCGAGCGCGCGGTGAAAGGCCAAACCGGCGGAGTTCTCGCCCGAGATCCCGGCCATCAGGGAATGCACGCCATCCGTCCGCGCCGCCTCCTCGAGATGCGCCATCAGGGCGCGGCCCACGCCCTGGCGCTGGCTTTGGGGCGCCAGATGCACCGTATGCTCCATCGTGTGCGCGTAACCCGGACCGCCGCGAAACTGCGCGTAGGTGGCAAAGCCCAAGACGCGCCCCGCATCCTCAGCCACCCAAAAGGGCTGATCCTGCATGAGTGAGGCCAAAACCGCCGGGGCTTTCTCGGCGCTGGTGAAGGTCGCGATGGTGTCGCGGATAATCTCATTCCAAATCGTGGAAATGGCCATCGCGTCGCCCGCACTGGCGCGGCGGATTTGTGCGGTGTCCATCATGTCAAAGTGCCGATCGCCACGGGGCCGCCGGGCGTTTGCAGATGGGCCACGATGTCGGGCTCGCGCGCGGCTTCGATGTGGATCCGGGGATCATTTGTCAGGCGCGCCACCGCGTCGCGGAGCGCGTCGGGCTCGGGGCTTTGCAGGGTCAGACGCTCCAGGCGCACGCCCCGGTCTTGCAGCGTCGGCGCGGGATGCGGGCTCTCCCAGCTCAACAGGGCGGGCATCAGGCCCCCGAAGGGTAGGGTGCCGTCCGCGGGCACGGCCATTCGCCAGGACAGCGCGCCGCGCGTGAGAGACCAGGGCGTGCCGAGGCCATCAGGCCCGGCGTCTAAGGCTGCGTCGAGATCGGACACCCGCACGGCCCAGTGACACAGGCGCGTAGGCCCCTCGAACCGATCGAGATCGTACCAGCGCGGCTGATCGGGTGCTGTGCCGTCCGGGTCGATGGCGATCACTTCGAGGTAGTCTTCGGGCCCCAGAGACAACAGGGTGTTATGCGTGCCCATCGCCGCATGCTGTCCGCCCGGCTGCATCGGCACACCAAGCGCGGCCTCTAGGCGCGCAGTGCCCGCGTCAAGCGCGGTCGTATTGAGGACGATGTGGTCCAACTCTCCCATGGCCCCGTGCCTACCTCGCCAAGACGCAGGGGAAAAGCCCAGTGCCGCATTTCGCCCTCCTGGCACGGCGTTGGCGTGCTAGGCCTAAGCCGTGGAGATCCAAGACGCCAAAACCCGAGCCCGAAAAGCAGCATTTGCCGCTCGCAAGTCCGCCGATGCGAGCACCGACCTCGCGCCTGCGACGGCGGCCCTTCTCGCGGCGGTCGAGGACCAATTGGCCGGGCGCGGCGCAGCGATTATCGCGGGCTACATGCCGATCCGCACCGAGATCGACCCGCGCCCGGCGATGGCCGCTCTCAGCAGGGCCCACCGGATCGCCGTGCCGGTGATCGTGGGCGATGGCCTGCCGCTCAAATTCCGTCACTGGACGCCGGAGGCGGCGATGGTGCCCGGCCCGTTCGGTGCCCAAGTGCCCGCCGAGGGGGATTGGCTGGTGCCAGACCTGATCATCCTGCCGTTGGTGGCCTTCGACCGGCGCGGCACGCGGTTGGGCTATGGCGGAGGGTTCTACGACCGGAGTTTGGCGCAACTGACCGAGGCCGCATCTCGCCCCGCCGCCATTGGCTTCGCTTATGCCGCGCAGGAACTGCCGGAACTGCCGCGGGAGCCCACAGATCAGCCGCTTGATCTTATCGTGACTGAGATCGGCGCTCTGATCCCACAACCCTAACGCGAACGCCCCAGACGCGAAATCTTCTATCCGGCGCTTGCCGGACCCGCTCTGCCGCCCTAAGCCCCAGATATGCGAATTCTTTTTCTCGGAGATGTCATGGGCCGGGCTGGCCGCGCCGCGGTCACCGCGCGCCTGGCCGAGCTGCGCCGCGACTGGCGCCTCGATTTCGTCGTCATTAACGCCGAAAATGCCACATCAGGCCATGGCCTCTCGGCCAGTCACGCCAAGGCGCTGCTGGAGGCTGGGGCGGATGTCCTGACGCTGGGCGATCACGCCTTTGATCAACGCGATATGCTGAGCTTCGCGGCCGAAGAGCCGCGCATCATTCGGCCCATCAACATCGCCAAAAGCGCGCCAGGCAAAGGCGCCAGGCTCTTTGAGGCGCGGGGTGGGCGGCGCGTTCTGGTGGCCACCGTGCTGGGTCAGGTCTTCATGAAAAAGCCCTTCGACAACCCCTTTTCAGCAATCCAGCCGGTCCTCGCCGCCCATCCCCTGGGCGGTCAGGCCCATGCAAGCCTGGTGGAAATTCACGCCGAGGCCACGTCGGAGAAGATGGCGATGGGCCATTTCTGCGACGGCAAGGCGAGCATTGTGGTGGGCACGCACACCCATGTGCCCACGGCGGATGCGATGATCCTGCCCGGCGGCACCGGTTATCTGAGCGATGCGGGCATGTGCGGCGATTACAATTCGGTCATCGGCATGGACAAGTCCGAGCCCCTGCGCCGCTTCGTTATTGGAATGGGCAAAGAGCGGTTTCAGCCCGCCGCCGGAGAGGCGAGCCTTGCAGGCGTCCTGGTCGAGACCGATGACAAGACCGGGCGCGCGACGCGGCTGGAGCCCGTTCGCGTCGGGGGCAGTCTCGCTCAGGCCACGCCCACGCCGATCCCAGCACAGGCCGCACGATGAAAAGCACCAGGGCCGAGCCGATCCTGATCGTGGCCCTGGTTCTCATGGGCGCGGCCTGGGGCCTCACAATCCCGCTGACGAAATTCGCCATCGAGAGCGGATTTCGTGATTTCGGCATCATCTTCTGGCAGTTTGCCCTGGGCGCTGTCCTGCTGGGCGGTATCCTGACCGTTCTGGGCCGTCCTTTGCGCATCGCCCGCATCCACTGGCCCTTCTGCCTATTGATCGCCCTTCTGGGGACGTTTCTGCCCAATTGGGCCTCCAACACGGCCGCCATCCATCTGCCCGCGGGGATCATGTCGATCGTGATCTCAACCGTGCCCCTGATCGCTTGGCCCATCGCGATGGGGCTTGGTATGGATCGGTTCTCAGCCCTGCGCGCCCTCGGCCTGATGCTGGGCTTTGGCGCGATCCTTCTGATTGCGCTGCCCGAGGCGAGCCTGCCCGACGCGTCCATGGCGGCCTGGCTCCCCTTGGCACTGGTGGCCCCGGCGCTCTACGCGGTTGAGGGCAATTACGTGGCAAAACGCGGCACCGGCGGGTTGGACCCGATCCAAGTCCTGTTTGGTGCCTCAATCATCGGCACGATCATTTCGGCCCCTGTGGCCGTGCTCAGCGGCGTCTGGATCGCGCCGCGGCCGCCCTTTGAGTTGGCCCATGGCGCGGTCATTGCCAGTGCTTGCCTGCACGCGCTGGCCTATTCCGGGTATGTTTGGCTGGTCGGGCGGGGCGGCTCGGTCTTTGCCGCCCAGGTGGCCTATCTCGTCACCGGGTTCGGCATCGTCTGGGCCAGTCTTTTGCTAGACGAAAGCTATTCCTCCTGGGTCTGGGCCGCACTCGTTTTTATGTTTGTCGGTCTCTTCCTGGTGCAACCTCGCGGCCGCTCAGATCAGACACAGGTGAAAGAGGGCATTGCAGCCGAGCCCGCGCTTGGCGAAATATAGGCCCGAGTAACGCCCAAAGGAATGATCCGAGCCGCTAAAGCGACACCTGACCCTGCGCCCGTATCGCAGTCCGCCCATGCGGCCTACCCGCCATCTCGAGACCCTAACGCATGTTCGAGCTTCCCTTCACTGACATCCAAGCGGCCTGGCTCAGCCTGGCTGTGGTGCTGGGCATGTTCGGTCTGTTTCTGCGCGAAAGCTATCCGACCGAGGTGGTCGCGCTGGGCGGTGTCGGGGTTTTGCTGGCCCTGGACCTGCTTCCTTACGAGGCGGCGCTCGGTGCGCTGGCCAATCCGGCGCCTTGGACCATCGCGGCGATGTTCGTGATCATGGGCGCCCTTGTGCGCACGGGTGCGCTCAATGCGCTCACCCGCAGCGCCGAGGCCAATGCCGCGCAGCATCCGCGCCGCTCGCTCTTTGCCATACTTTCAGCGGCGGCGGGGGCCTCGGCGGTGATGAACAACACGCCCATCGTCGTCGTGATGATCCCCGTTTTCGTGCAGATCGCCAAGACGCTGAACCGCGCGGCTTCCCGCCTGTTGATCCCGCTGAGCTATGCCGCGATCATGGGCGGCACTCTGACCCTGATCGGAACCTCGACCAACCTCTTGGTGGACGGGATCGCGCAGACCGAGGGGATGGAGGCATTTACGATATTCGAGATCACGCCCATCGGCCTGGTCGTGGTGGCCTGGGGCTTTCTCTATATCTGGTTCGTCGCGCGCCGTCTCCTGCCCGACCGCAGCTCCATGGCCAGTGTTCTGTCAGGCGGGCGCAGCCGGGCGAAATTCTTTACCGAACTGGCCCTGCCCGAGGGCTCGGCCCTTATTGGTCAGCGCGCCGTCGATGTGGATCTCTTCAAGCGCGACGGGATGCGTCTCATTGACGTGCTGCGCGGTGACGCCTCGCTCCGGCGCAGCCTGGATCAGGCGGTCCTCGCCGCCGGTGACCGGGTCGTGGTGCGAACCGAAATGGCCGAAGTGCTCAGCCTCCAGGGCTCAAAAGAGCTCAAGACCGTCGATAAGCTCAGCTCAGTCGCCACGACGACGGTTGAGGTGCTCATTACGCCGGGCTGCCGCATGGTGGGCCGGTCCCTGGGCGATCTGAGGCTCAGGCGGCGCTACGGTGTCTATCCCCTGGCCGCCCACCGCTCCAACCAAAACATCGGCACGCAGCTTGACAATCTCGTGGTCCGCGTCGGCGATACCCTGCTCCTGGAGGGTGATCCGGGTGACATTCAGCGTCTGGCGACCGACATGGACTTGGTCGATGTCGCCCAACCCTCCGAACGGGCCTACCGGCGGGAAAAGCAGCCCCTGGCCGTGGCCGCCCTGGCCGGCATGGTCACGCTGGCGGCCTTCGATGTGGCCCCGATCTTGGTCCTTGCAATCCTGGCCGTGGCTTTCGTTCTGCTCACCCGCTGCATTGATGCCGAAGAGGCGTTTTCCTTCGTCGATGGGCGCCTTCTGGCGCTGATCTTCGCGATGCTCGGGGTCGGGGCCTCGCTCCAGCATACCGGCGCGGTGGAGCTGATCGTCGGCGGTGCAGCGCCCTGGCTCATGGATGTCCCGCCGGTCCTGCTTTTGTGGGTGGTCTATCTGATGACGTCTGTCTTCACCGAGCTTGTCTCAAACAATGCCATCGCGGTGATCATGACGCCCATCGCCATCGGCCTGGCGGAGGCGGCGGGCGTGGATGCGCGGCCCCTGGTGGTGGCGGTGATGGTCGCGGCCTCGGCCTGCTTCGCCACGCCCATCGGCTATCAGACCAACATGCTGGTCTACGGGCCGGGCGGCTATCGGTTTACCGATTTCATGCGCGTAGGCATCCCGCTCAACCTCAGCCTTGGCGTGGTGGTCTGCCTGGTCATTCCGCTGATTTGGCCGCTGACTGGCTAGCGCTCAGAGCGGCCAAACAAGCAAGATCATCGGGATCGAGACCGCGACGACGATCACCTCGAGCGGCAGACCCATGCGCCAATAATCGCCAAAGCCGTAACCGCCGGGGCCTAGGATCAGCGTGTTGTTCTTGTGGCCAATCGGCGTCAGGAAGGCCGACGAGGCCGCAACCGCCACAGCCATCAGGAACGGATCGGGCGAGACACCAAGGCTCAGCGCGATCTGAATGCCGATTGGGGCCGCGACGATCGTGGTGGCCGTGTTGTTGAGGATATCCGACAGGGTCATCGTCACCAGCATCAGCACCGTGAGGATGGCCCAGGCGGGCCAACCGTGGGTCAGATCAACCAGTGCTTGAGCAATAAGCTCCGTGCCGCCCGATTGCTCGAGCGCCGCGCCCAGCGGGATCATCGAGCCCAAGAGGACCACGACCGGCCATTCGATATGCTCATAAATCTCCGTGACCGGCAGGATGCGTGTCAGCACGAAGCCCACGCAGACAAATCCCAGCGCGATCGGCAAATCGAGAAGCCCGAAGGAGGCCAAAGCAACGGCCAGGGCAAAGAGCCCGATTGCGAGCCAGGTCTTGCTATCCTGGGTGACATTGAGGCCCCGGTCGGCCAGGGGCAGGCCGCCGAGCCAGCTAACCACGTCATCTGCCGCCTCGCTCGGCACCAGGAGAAGCAGGATATCGCCCACTTCGACGCGGGTCTTTCGCAAGCGCTCTTTGATCTTTTTGTCTTGGCGCGCGATGCCCATGAGCACGCTGCCCTTGCGCCAGCCCAGGCCAACGGCCTCCGCCGTGCGCCCCGCGATGCGTGCGCCTTCGGGGACGACCACTTCGACGAGGCTCACGCCATCGCCCAGGGCATTCATGGCAGGGTCGCTGTCGACCGTCATGGCGAGACCCGAGGCGGAGCGAAATTCATCGAGCGCGGCCGGTGCTGCCTCCAGAACGACGATATCGCCAGCACGCAGCTTTAGGTTGCGGCCCGTGCCGAAGCGGCGCCGCCCGTCGCGCACAAGGCCCAGGATCGCCGCATCGGCCTTCTCCGCCTGCCGCGCCAGGTCGATCAGACGAGTGTCGACCAGTTTGCTGTCCTCAGGGATGATCAGCTCGGCAATATAGGGCTCAAGCCCGCTGAGCCCGTCCTTGCCCACGCCGCTGTCCCGCTCGGGGATCAGCCGCCAGCCGATGAGCGCCACAAAAAGCAGCCCCGCAATCGCTGCGGCGCCCCCGACAGGGGCGAAGTCGAACATCCGAAAAGGCTCGGTATCGGGGATCTCGCCGCGGATCTGCGCGATGATGATATTTGGCGGCGTACCGATG
Organism: Pseudomonadota bacterium; assembly: GCA_038530555.1. Classification (GTDB taxonomy): domain Bacteria; phylum Pseudomonadota; class Alphaproteobacteria; order Rhodobacterales; family Rhodobacteraceae; genus HKCCE3408. Next base: position 48,661 of record JBCBCN010000009.1, read on the forward strand.
AGGGTAACCATGCCGCCAAGGATCGTCGCAAAGCTGAGCGGCATGAGGCTGAGCCCCGGAGACCGCCCCGCCTTGCGCGCCGTGTCGATATCGACGGGCATGAGTAGGGCGAGCGCCGCGACATTGTTCATGAAGGCAGATAAGACCCCGCCGACGCCGCCCATGATCGCGATATGTGCGCCCAGCGAGCGGCCGGCATCGATCATGGTTCGCGTGATCAAAAAGACCGCACCCGAGCGCACGAGACCCGCCGAGACCACCAGGACGAGGGCCACGACCAATGTCGCGGGATGGCCGAAGCCGGAAAAGGCCTCACCTGGATGGACGACGCCTAGTGCGACGCCCAGAAGCAGCGCCGAAAAGGCCACGAGGTCATAGCGGAACCGGCCCCAAAGAAGCAACGCGAAGACCGCGCCAAAGAGGCTGAATAGAAGGATCTGATCGGTGGTCATGGTTTGCCTTACCCCTGCTCGAGGCGGCTGGCCAGCGGTTTGCTCCCTTGCTTGGCTCACCCGCTTGCCCCCTGCTTGATCGCCGCGATACGCCTGGATAAACAGATGTAAATCGCCGGTGACGGCGCGATAGATCGGGAGACCCGCCATGGCTGGCCATTCTAAATGGGCCAATATCCAACACCGTAAGGGGCGCCAGGATGCGGCGCGCTCCAAGCTGTTCTCCAAGCTTGCCAAGGAGATCACGGTCGCCGCTAAGATGGGCGACCCGGACCCGGACAAAAACCCCCGCCTCCGCCTGGCCGTCAAGGAGGCCAAGGGGCAGTCCGTGCCCAAGGACGTGATCGAGCGCGCCATCAAGAAATCGCTGGGTGGGGACGCGGAAAATTACGAGGAAATCCGCTACGAGGGTTATGGGCCCGGGGGGGTGGCGGTGATCGTGGAGGCGATGACGGACAACCGCAACCGCACCGCCTCGACCGTGCGCTCAACCTTCGGAAAACATGGCGGAAATCTGGGCGAGACCGGATCTGTCGCATTCATGTTCGAGCGCAAAGGCCAGGTGAGCTACACCGCTGAGGCGGGCGATGCGGACACCGTAATGATGGCCGCGATTGAGGCCGGGGCCGAGGATGTCGAAAGCGGCGAGGAAGGCCACGTGATCTGGTGCCAAGATACTGATCTCAATGATGTTTCCAACGCGCTCGAGACCGATCTGGGCGAGAGCGAGAGCGCCAAACTGGTCTGGCGGCCCTCCACCACGACCGAGCTTGATCTTGACGGCGCGCAGAAGCTTTTCAAGCTGATCGAAGCGCTGGAAGACGACGACGATGTGCAGAATGTGACCGCCAATTTCGAGATCTCAGACGAGGTGATGGCGGAGCTGTCGGCGTGAGTTTTAGCCCCGATTTGGGCCCGATTTGACCCGGTAGAACCGGGGTAGAAAGCGGGTAGAACCGGGGTAGATTTTTTCGGACCCCGTGTCGCAGGTGATTTAAGGGATTTGTTGACGATTTGGGCGCGCCTGGCATGGTTGGGCGGGGGGATTTGGTGTGCCGTGGGCGGTGAGTATTTTGGGAAAAGTGAAGGGGGTGCGGGATGGTTGCCGCGAGGCAATCAGGCTGGTTATCGTATGCGCGGGTTTGAGCGGAGGCGCCGGGCGTGGATAGTATAGGGGTGCTTGGTATCGCTGGATCGGTCGCCTCGATCATCGGGATTCCGCTGGCGATTTACTTCGGCGTTTTGCCTTGGCTGGCTGAGCGCCGGAAAGTCAAAGCGGTCAACGCGGATCTCGCCGGTCGCGGCGTTGAACGATTGGTTGCACGGCGGAAGGTCGTTGGCCGTGATCAATCGGTAAGGGATCTACGCGAGCTGCTGCTCGAAAAAGGCGGCTCTGCGATTACTCCGGTCGCGCAAGGGATCGGTGGCGCGGGCAAAACCACCCTCGCCCAGAAATACGCCCAGGTTTACTCGGCCAAGTACGCAAAGCAGCGGATGTTGCGGGCAGAGACCGAACAGACGTTGATCGCCAGCCTGGCCAGTTTCGGGCGCGATATGTCCAGAGACCTCGTGCGGCTCGATGACATTGCAGCGGCGAAGTTAACCCTCGAGATCATCGAAGACCGCTCGGCGGAAGCGCCTTGGCTTTTGATCTATGACAATGCCGAGAAGCCGGAAATCCTGGAGCGGTGGCGGGCGCGAGGGCAGCATTGCCATGTCTTGGTGACAAGCCGCTTTCCCGACTGGGAGGAGGACGGCTTCACCATCTTCCAGCTGCCAAAGCTGATGCGCGCGGCGTCCGTGGAATTGCTTCGGCAGGAAGCGGACCGGGACGATCCGGGTTTTCCGGAGTTGGCGGAGACCCTCGGCGATTTGCCGCTGGCACTGGTGCAAGCCGGGGAATGGCTGCGCGCGAACAAGCGGGCCAGCGCGAAAGACTACGAAGCCGACATCAAGACGTTGCGCACCCGGCTTCCGCGACGGGATCGAGAGACGGAAGCGGATCGAACTTCGGCGGCTGTGGTGGAGAAGACGCTGGGCCTGCTGACCCGAGATGCGCGGGCGGTGTTGGATATTCTCGCGTGGTGGGCGCCGGAGGGGTTGGAGCCGAGGCTGTTCACGGATGTTGATCCGCGCAAGCTTGGGCGAAGTCGAGCGTGGCATTTGCTCTGGCGAATTCTATTCATGCTCTTTGAGCCGGAAAGTATAGAAAATGCCTTCCAAGAGCTGCGACTACGGGCGCTTCTCGAGCAAGACGAGGTTGGCGGAACGTATCGACTGCATCGGGTGTTTTCCACGGTTGTTCGGGAGCAGGTGCGGCAACGGGGTCGCGCGAGGTTTCGGAAAGCGCGAGCCGCTGCCGTACTTTTGGAAGTGGCTTATCCAGGCGGGGCGCGCTCGCCGCAAAACCCGGACACTTGGGCGGAATGCCGGTTTTTGACTCCGCATGCGATGGCGCTCTGGTCCAAGGCGGTGGCGGATTGGCGCGGGGCCTGGGGGCAACCGGCTTGGGAGGCGATGGATGCGCTGCTCAATTGGTGCGGGCTGTTTTTCGCTTCGCAAGAGAACCGTGCGGAGGAGATCGCGGCAATGCGGGGCTCGTTGGAGATCAATGTGGCAAGTTACGACGAGACCGAGCGCGAAATCCCCCTGGCACTGGGCAGTCTTGGCATGACGCTTTCGGAAATTGGCGATTTCGAAGAGGCCGAGAAGCTGCTTGATCGGGCCGTTGTCCTAGACGGACGGGATCGGCCGGGCAGCGAGGACCATGTTGTACGGCTTACACAGCGTGCGGTGTTGGAGTTCAAAAGGCATCGGGCTGGTGCTTCGGGTCCGGGAGCCGATCTGGCGAAGGCCGATGATCGGTTGCAGACGGCGCGGGGGTTCGCGGAAGACCCGGCGCGCAGGCATTCCGATGCTTTGAAGGCGAATGTGGCAAACGATATTGGCTTTCTGCGCGGGCTCCAAGGGCGCCGAGCTGAAGCGGCGAAGGCCTATGAGCGTGCGCTGGCCCTGACACCGCCGGGGGCGAGCAACCGGGCGTATCGAGCAACACGGGCGATTAATATCGGCGCGACTTGGCTTGAAGCCGGTGCGCCGGAGCGGGCGGAGCCGCTGCTGCGCGAGGCGAATGGTATCTGTGCGGAGATCTTTGCGGAGGCTCCGGGTCATTCGCTGTTGCAAAACGCGGCTGGATGGTTAGCCGACTGCCTGCTCGTGCTTGACCGGCGTGACGGCACACGCCAGCGCGAGGCCGAGGCGCGGGAGTTGAACGCGGTGACTCGCTCAGACTGGAGCGCCCGCGTCAAAGGCGCCAACACCCTCCCCCTCACCCCCGAAGAGGCCGCCGCCCGCCCCGACTAGCCCCCCTTCCCGCCACCGCACCCCCGTGCTACTCCCGCCGAAATCACCCGGCCCTCACCCCATGCTCTCCGCCTTCCTCCCCGGCTTCGCGCTGTCGTTTTCGCTGATCCTCGCCATTGGCGCGCAGAATGCCTTTGTCTTGCGCCAAGGGTTGCGGCGGGAGTTTGTGGGGGTCGTCGTGCTTGTCTGTTGTCTCAGCGAGGCGCTGTTGATTTTCGCGGGCGTGGCGGGCTTCGGGGCGCTGGCGGAGGCCTTTCCTTGGGCCGTGGAGGCGATGCGTTGGGGCGGGGTGGCGTTTCTCATTTTGTATGGGCTGCAGAGCCTGCGTTCGGCGCTCCGGCCCGGGGACGCGCTGGAGGCGGCGGGGGGCGCGGGCCGGACGCTGGGGCCGGTGATCGCGACCACGCTGACCCTGACCTTCGCCAACCCGCATGTCTATCTCGACACGGTGGGCCTAATCGGGGCGGTCGCCTCGACCTATGGCGCGGGGCGCTGGGGCTTTGGGCTGGGCGCGTTGGCGGCCTCTTGCGTGTTCTTTTTGATCCTGGGCTATGGCGCGCGGCTGATCGCGCCCATCTTCGCGCGGCCTGTCGCCTGGCGCTGGCTCGACGCGGTGGTGGGGGCGACGATGCTGGCGCTGGCGGCAAAGCTTGCATCGGGCGCCTGAGCCGGGCAGGGCTGAGGGCATGGCCGCTCCCGCATCCGACATATCCGCCGATCCGCCGAGCCAGCCGCTTTTGGGCATCTTCTGGATGCTCGTGACGGGCGCCTGTTTCGTGGCGGTGACGGCCCTGGTCAAGGTGGTGGGCAGCGAGGTGCCCCCGGCACAGTCCGCCTTTCTGCGCTATCTGCTCGGGCTGGTGTTTTTGATCCCGATGCTGCCCGCGCTGAGCCGGGCGCGGCTGAACGGCCGGGCTTTGAGGCTGTTTGGCCTGCGGGGGGCGGCGCATACGGTGGCGGTGATCCTATGGTTTTACGCCATGACGCAGATCCCGATCGCCGAGGTGACGGCGATGAATTACCTCAACCCGGTTTATGTGACGGTGCTGGCCGCGCTGTTTCTGGGCGACAGGCTGGCGGCGCGGCGGATCGTGGCGATTGGCGTGGCGTTGCTGGGGGCGCTGATCATCCTGCGGCCCGGGATCCGGGAGGTGAGCCCTGGGCATCTGGCGATGCTGTGCACGGCGTTTTGTTTCGCGCTGAGCTACTTTTTTGCCAAGATCATGGCCGATGAAGTGTCTCCGGCGGTCGTGGTGGGGATGTTGTCGATTACGGTGACATTGGGGCTTGCGCCCTTTGCCTGGGCGGTTTGGGTGTCGGTGAGCTTGGAGCAGTTGGCCTGGCTCTTTGGGGTCGCGGTCTTTGCGACGGCGGGGCATTACACGATGACGCTGGCCTTTCGGGCGGCGCCTTTGAGCGTGACGCAGCCGGTGACGTTCGTGCAACTGGTCTGGGCGAGTGCGCTGGGCTTTTTCGTCTTTGACGAAGGGTTGGATGGCTATGTGATCCTGGGCGGGGTTTTGATTATCGCCTCAATCAGTTTCATTTCGTGGCGCGAGCATGTCCTCAAACGCGGGCCGGCGACCCCGGCTGTGGCGCAGACCAAAGGATAGGCCGCATTCCGCCAGATAGGTGACTGGTAAACCATTTTGCATCTGCCGCATTTTGAGGCAAAGCGGCGCCCGCCTGACCGGGAGCAGCGGCAAGTCGCCGCCCGCGGGAAAGAAAGTTATGCTACATGATTGCGCGACGCAAATGATCGCCCATGTTGGGTTCAGGAGGACCACATGGCGCCGAAAGCTCTCATCTTCACTGGAATAGGCTCTCTCGCGGATTGCGCGGAAAGCGACTTGCGTGCTTGGAACGCGGCCTTTCGCGCCCATGGCCTGCGCTGGCAGTGGAGTTGGGACACCTTCATCGAACTGATGCGCCATGGCGGCGCCCGCAACCCCGCCGAACGCTTTGCCGCGCATATGGGCGAGACCGTCGACATTGCGCAGATCACAGCGAGCCACCGACGCCAGTTCAACGCCAATCTGGCCGGAGAGATACCGCTTCGCGCGGGGGTTGAGCGCGTGCTGCTCTGGGCGGCCCAATCGGGGATCTCAGTGGCTTTGTGCACGCGTGCTCCGGCAGCAGTTGTCCATGCCCTGCTGCGCGCGACAGCGCGCGAGCGAGCCGGCGTCACCTTCGATACGCTGGTCAATGCCGAGGATGTGGACCGCCTCGCGCCACATCCTGACGCGATCAGTTTGATTATGGAGCGGCTGCGGATGAGCCCGGAGGACTGCCTGTCCATCGTGGACACGCCGGTCAGTGCGGCCGCGGCCCTGGACGCAGGCCTCAAGCCCTTGGCCGTGCCCGGACGTCTGTCGGAAGGACAGGCATTTCCTGAGGGCACGCGCGTAAGCACGCGCCTTGTTTTAGAAGAACTGGCGCCTGAGGGGAGCGTGCTCGCCAGCCAAGCGGCGGAGTAGAGGCGGGGCACTCACGCCTTACCGCGCGATCAAGACGCGCTTGAGGACGATGCGCCCTCGACGCCGCGCTGCAGGGCCTCTAGGTTCGCAGAGGCAGTAGCAAGGCGGCGCAATATGACAGCTTACGATCCCGAAAATATCTTTGGCAAAATTCTGCGCGGTGAGTTGCCCTCGCAAAAGGTGTTTGAGGATGACGCCAGCTTTGCCTTCCTGGACATCATGCCCCGCGCCGACGGCCACACCCTGGTGATCCCCAAAACGCCCGCGCGCAACATGCTCGATGCGAGCCCGGCCCAGATCGCGGCCGTGATGGCGACGGTGCAGCGCGTCTCCCATGCCGCGCTGAAGGCTTATGAGGCTGATGGGATCACGCTGCAGCAGTTCAATGAGACGGCGGGCGGGCAAGAGGTCTTTCACCTGCATTTCCATATCCTGCCGCGCCATGCCGGATTGCCCCTGCGCCCGCCCGGAAAGATGGAAGACGCCGAAGTGATCGCGGCCAATGCAGACAAGCTGCGCGCGGCGCTTGGCGTCTGACGGCCGTTTTGACGTCATCGATCTCAGGGGCAGATTTGCCTGCGATCTGATGTCCTATGACGGCATGGCCGAGGTCATTTGACATTGCCTTTGCGGCGAGTACGTTCCCGTAAAACCAGACGCGCCACCCCCCTTACAGGAGAGAGCGGGATGCAGATGAATTTGCTCTATGGCACCGAGACATCGACGGCCGAGCTTTTGTGCGAAGACCTGGAGAAAGAGGTCGGCGGCGAAGTCAATACGCAGGTTTTCGATATCGCGGATGTGGCGCCGGAAAGCCTGAGCTCGGATGAGTTCTATGTCCTGGTCACCTCGACCTTCGGGAGCGGGGACCTGCCCGCGAATGCGCAGGTCTTCTACGACAATCTTTCGCGCGCCAAGCCGGATCTGAGCGCGGTGAAATTCGCCATCTTCGGCCTGGGCGATCGGTCCTTTGGCGACACGTATAATGGCGGCTCCAAGCAGTTGATGGAAAAGATGCTGGAGCTTGGGGCGCAGATGGTCGGCGAGCGGGGCATGTTCGATGCCTCGGGTGCGGATATGCCCGAAGATGTCGCCGTGCCCTGGCTGCGCGATGTGATGAGCCGAGCCGCGGCCTAGAAAGGCCTCGAGCGCCCCGCCTTAAACCTGAGACACGAAATACCCTGCCGCGCGGTGCGCTCTCGGGACATTTCGGGCACGTGATGTTTCAAGCGAAAGGCGGAACGCTTTAGCCTTCACCCGCCAGGCGCTTGTTGCGCGCGTAAGTGTATCCCGAGGCGATCACGCCGAGCGTGCTGGAGATCAGCATCAGGGTGACGAGGGGCAATTCGGTGTCCCCGGGGCTTGGCGCTGCCAGGATCGACAAGACCGAGCCGCCGCCAATCATCAGCGAGCCACCAAGCCCCGAGGCGGTTCCCGCCAATTGCGGGCGCACCGACAAAAGCCCCGACATGGCGTTGGGCAGGAGCATCCCGTTGCCCAGACCCACGAAGGTCATGAAGCCGAAAAAGACATATTCGTTTTGCAGCCCCGTCAAAGCCGCGAGGCAGGACAGGCTCATGCCCGTGGCCGCGATAAAAGCGCCTGTGAGCATCATCGGGTCGATGCCGATACGCACAGAGAAGCGGCCCGAGAGGTAATTCCCGAGGAAGTAGCCGACCGCAGGCGCGCCGAGGAAAAAGCCCAGGCGCGTGGGGTTCATCGCGAAGACCTCACTGCCGACATAGGGCGCGCCGCCGAGATAGGCGAAGAAGGCGCCGGAGGAGAAGGCGGCGGCAAGGCTGTAGCCCCAAAAGCGCCGCGCCCCGAACAGGAGCGGATATTGCGCGATCTGATCGCGAAAGCGGGTACCCTGTGCGGTGGGCGCCGTCTCGCCCAGATCGCGCCAGATAAGCCAAAGCGCGAAGGCGCCTAGGGCGAAGAGTGCGCCAAAGCTCGCGCGCCAGCCGAAGGCCTCATCCAGCACACCGCCCAAAAGCGGGCCGACCATCGGCACCACTGCCATGCCCATGGTGACATAGCCGATCATGCTGGCCGCTTCGCGGGTGCCGTGCATGTCGCGCACCACCGTCCGGCCGAGCACGAGGCCGGCGACGATCACCGCCTGGACCATGCGGAAGGCCAGAAAGCTCTCGATATTTGGGGCCAGCGCGCAGCCCAGCGTGGCCAGCAGGAACAGCGTGAAGGAGCCCAGCAGGACCGGGCGGCGGCCATAGCGATCTGCGATCGGGCCGATGAAGAGTTGCAGGACCGCGTTCATCATCAAATAAAGCGGGACCGAGAGCTGCACGAGCCAGTACTCGGTTTGAAAATCGCGCGCCATGCCGGGCAGGGACGGGAGAAAGATGCTCATCGTGAGCGCACCGACCGAGGTGATGGTGATCAGCGTGCCGATATGGGGCGGCGTCGCCCGGTCGAGAAAGCGCACGGGCGTTTTGGCATGCGCCGAGGTCTCAGGCACGTGTTGGGGCGTCGTGTCTATGGGAGGAGCCATAGGCCTGAGCTAGGGCTTCGCAGGACCTGTGTCCATCGGCGACGTCGGGGGAGTGGCGCGCAGGTGCCTGTGCGCGGATGCGCAGGTTGGGTCTCGTGCGCGGATGCGCGGATGCGTTAGGGGGCCAGAGTGCGGGGGTTTGCGAATTGCCGCATTTGCAAAGTGCTACGGCTGCATTTAACAGCGGATGAGGGCCGTTCCGCGCAAGATTATTTCGCGCGGGCGGCCGATAGGCGAATGAGTGAGGGAGGCCCCGGTGAAAGACATCCTGGCAGAATTGCAGAGCCACCGGGACGCCGCGCGTCTGGGCGGCGGGGAAAAGCGCATCGCGGCGCAGCACGCCAAGGGCAAGCTGAGCGCGCGGGAGCGGATCGAGCTGTTGCTCGATGACGGCTCGTTCGAGGAATACGACATGTTCGTCACCCATCGCTGCACGGATTTCGGGATGGAAGCCTCCAAGCCCCGGGGTGACGGCGTGGTGACCGGCTGGGGCACGATCAACGGCCGCATGGTTTATGTCTTTAGCCAGGATTTCACCGTGCTGGGTGGCTCGGTCTCCGAAACCCATGCGCGCAAGATCTGCAAAATCATGGACATGGCGATGCAGAACGGCGCGCCGGTTATTGGGATCAACGACAGCGGCGGGGCGCGGATCCAGGAGGGCGTAAGCTCTCTGGCGGCCTATGGGGAGATCTTCCAGCGCAATATCGACGCCTCGGGCGTGGTGCCGCAGATCAGCGTAATCATGGGGCCCTGCGCGGGCGGCGCGGTGTATTCCCCGGCGATGACCGATTTCATCTTCATGGTCAAAGACAGCTCCTACATGTTCGTGACGGGGCCCGATGTGGTGAAGACGGTGACGAACGAGGTGGTCACGGCCGAAGAGTTGGGCGGGGCCTCGACCCATGCCAAGAAAAGCTCGGTCGCGGATGGGGCGTTTGAAAATGACGTGGAGGCCCTGGCCGAGATCCGGCGGCTCTTTGATTTCCTGCCCCTGAGCAACCGCGAAAAGGCGCCGGTGCGGCCCTTTTTCGACGACCCAGAGCGCATCGAGATGAGCCTCGACACCCTGGTCCCGGCCAATCCGAACACGCCCTATGACATGCGCGAGCTGATCCTGAAGATCGCCGATGAGGGTGATTTCTACGAGACGCAGGCTGAGCATGCGGGCAATATCATCACCGGTTTCGTGCGCCTGGAGGGGCAGACCGTGGGCGTGGTCGCCAATCAGCCGATGGTCCTGGCAGGAGTTCTGGACATCGACAGCGCGCGCAAGGGCGGACGGTTCGTTCGGTTCTGCGACGCCTTCGAGATCCCGATCCTGACCCTGGTCGATGTGCCCGGATTTCTGCCAGGGACCAGCCAGGAATATGGCGGGGTGATCAAGCACGGCGCGAAGCTGCTTTATGCCTATGGCGAGGCGACGGTGCCCAAGGTGACGGTGATCACGCGCAAGGCCTATGGCGGGGCCTATGTGGTGATGAGCTCAAAGCATATGGGCGGGGATGTGAACTATGCCTGGCCGACGTCTGAGATCGCGGTGATGGGCGCCAAGGGGGCGGTGGAGATCCTGCACCGCGCAGACCTAGGTGACCCCGAAAAGATCGCGGCCCACACGGCGGAGTATGAAGACCGTTTCGCCAATCCCTTCGTGGCGGCCGAGCGCGGCTTCATCGACGAGGTGATCCAACCGCATTCAACGCGTCGTCGCGTGTGCCGGGCCTTCGCGGCGCTGAGGGGCAAGCGGGTGACGAAGCCGTGGAAAAAGCACGACAATATTCCGTTGTGAGGGGGTGGCGTGGCTGATCCGGAGAAAGAGCGTGAGTATTGCCAACTGCTTAGCGAGCGTACTCGGTTTGTCGCAGGCGGAAACTTCGTGGTCTTTGCGACCTGTCTAGTCCTATTCAGGTTTTATGGCAGCGAATACTTGTTCGGGAAAGCGATGCTCGCACTGGCCGCGATGTTCGGTTTGTGGTCTATGACGAGGTATGCGGCTGTCCTTAACCAGCTTAGCAAGTGGACCATCAATAGCTTTGCCGAACAGCATATTGAAGCGCTCGGTGGGTTTGAGTTTGCCACCCACTCTCCAGAGGCGCCCGCGCTAGTCAAGTTTTTGCTTGGATTTGAGTTCGCGGAGCCAGGAGCAATACGAGAAATCAATAGGTTCGAAAAAGAATTAAAGGACGTTTCAGAGCGGGCTTTAAGTTTGCAATTTGTTTCGTGCGGCTGTTTCGCCATCGGTCTCATCTTCTTCGCCATCGCGAACTTCTGACCATGCAGCGCTTCCTCCCATGATCAAACACCGCGGTTTCCCTTCCCGGCTCCCCGGCACGGATTACCAGTTCACCATCCGGCGGGAGAACAAATCTGGCGCCACACCCATCGTGCGGCGCGAGCGCTATGCGGATCGGCGGCCTGCGGACCGGCGGGCGGATGCGGGGTTTCTTGAGGCGCTTTGGCTCAGCTTTGGGGAGGCGCCTTTCGAGCGAGGCAACCTCGATGCCGGGCGGCTCTCTTGGCTCATCGGGCGGGAGGTGATTCCCGCCGAAGATCCCTTCGACCCGGCCGATTACGCAGCGTTACTAAGGGTAAATGTGGCGGAAATGGCCTTAAATTTCCCAGAAATCGCCACAGGTCAGGGGGTTTTCGGGGGGAGATCGGCATGAACCCGCCCAATCTGCCCGGAATCGCCTTATTCGCTAAGTGCGCCAAAAAGAACTTCTTTTTAGACGCGAAACAATGTGCAATAGTTTCGTTACCGGCAACTGTCCCCAGCAGTTCAACCGCCGGCTTTGACAAGACGTGTTACCCTTCCCCTTTGGGTCGGAGAGCTGAGACAAGCAGCCCTCCGACCCAATTTTATGTTTGGGACCCTCTTTCGCCACGCTCTGGCCGCGCCTTTCCCCGCCGATCACGCGAACGCGCATCGCTGTGCTCTTCACGCCGGAACGGAATGCGCGTAGGCTGGTTGGTAATAATAACCACGGGCGTATCGACAGAGGATCATCCATCATGGGCAAATTCACCAAAGCAGCCACCATTCTGGCCGTTGCAGGCGGCCTTTCAGCCTGCGTCAATTCCGACCTGGAGCGCGCGGGCGTTGGCGCCGCGGCCGGTCTGGGCACGGCGCTTATCCTGGACACCAACCCGGTCGTGGGTGCGGGTGTCGGCGCCGCCGCGGGCGCGCTCTGCGACGACGTCAATCTTTGCTAAACCGCGCGCGGGCCTGAGCCCGAGCGTCGATATCAGAACCGCCCGGGCCCCGGCCCGTGCGGTTTTTTCGTGTGACCGGCCGGGGATATCCTTGGCCAGGAGCGAAATGCGAATAGCAGGAACCGCGAAGCAACGCACAACCCGTTGAAATCTTTGATTTCAGGCAGGGTTGTGTGTTTCGAGACTTCGTATTTCTGCTCTAAGAGAGGCGCGGGTGAACGCGCGGGAACGGAGGGGACATGTTTAAGAAGCTTTTGATCGCCAATCGCGGGGAGATCGCCTGTCGGGTGATCAAGACCGCGCGCAAGATGGGGATCGGGACGGTCGCGCTCTATTCTGATGCGGACGCCCAGGCGCTGCACGTGCAGATGGCCGATGAGGCGATCCATATCGGCCCGCCGCCTGCCGCTGAGAGCTATATCGTGATCGACAAGGTGATGGCCGCGATCAAGGAGAGCGGCGCGGAGGCGGTGCATCCGGGATACGGCTTTCTGAGTGAGAACAAGGCCTTTGCCGAGGCGCTGGAGAAGGCGGGGGTGGCGTTTGTCGGCCCGCCGGCAGGCGCCATTGAGGCGATGGGCGACAAGATCACCTCCAAAAAGCTGGCCTCTGAGGCCGATGTCTCGACCGTGCCGGGCTATATGGGTCTGATCGGGGATGCCGAGGAGGCGGTGAAGATCGCCGGTGAGATCGGCTATCCAGTGATGATCAAGGCCAGCGCGGGCGGCGGCGGCAAGGGGATGCGGATCGCCTGGAATGACACCGAGGCGCGCGAGGGCTTTCAAAGCTCCAAGAACGAGGCGGCGGCGAGTTTCGGGGACGACCGGATATTCATCGAGAAATTCGTCACCCAGCCGCGCCATATCGAGATCCAGGTTCTGGCCGATGGGCATGGGAATTGCGTCTATCTGGGGGAGCGGGAATGCTCGATCCAGCGGCGCAACCAGAAGGTGATCGAAGAGGCGCCGTCGCCGTTTCTCGATCCTGAGACGCGCAAAGCCATGGGTGAGCAGGCCACAGCCCTGGCCCAGGCCGTGGGCTATACCAGCGCGGGCACGGTCGAGTTCATCGTCGATGGGGCGAAGAACTTCTACTTCCTTGAGATGAACACGCGGCTGCAGGTGGAGCATCCTGTGACGGAGCTCATTACCGGTGTCGACCTGGTCGAGCAGATGATCCGCGTGGCGGCGGGCGAAAAGCTGCCCTTTGGCCAGGACGACATCAAGCTGACCGGCTGGGCGATGGAGAGCCGGCTTTACGCCGAGGACCCCTATCGCAACTTCCTGCCCTCGATCGGGCGGCTGACACGCTATCGCCCGCCCAGCGAAGTGGCCGCCGGGCCGATGCAAGTGGCAGGGACTTGGCATGGCGAGGCGCCCGAGGGCGAGACGGCGCTCCGCAATGATACCGGCGTTTATGAGGGCGGCGAGATTTCGATGTTCTACGACCCGATGATCGCCAAGCTGTGCACTTGGGGGCCGGACCGGGCCACGGCGATTGAGGCGATGCGGGGCGCGCTTGACGGCTTTGAGCTGGAGGGGATCGGGCACAATCTGCCGTTTCTCTCGGCGGTGATGGATCACGACAAATTCGTCTCGGGCGATATCACGACGGCGTTCATCGCCGAGGAATATCCGGACGGCTTCGCGGGTGTGGAGCTCGACGCGGAGATGCAGGCCCGGGTCGCGGCGGCGGCGGCGGCGATGTACCGGGTGGCCGAAATCCGGCGCACGCGCATCTCCGGCACGCTGGGCAACCATGAGCGCCGGGTGGGCAGCGATTGGGTGCTCGAGATGCCGGGCGCGCGCTTCGCGGTGAGGATTGATGCCGACCGCGAAGGCTCCACCGTGTATTTCGAAGACGGCACGGCGCGGCGCGTGACCTCGGATTGGACCCCGGGTCAGCCGCTGGCGCGCCTGATGGTGGATGATGCGCCCTTGGTCCTGAAGGTCGGCAAGATCCCCTCGGGGTTCCGCCTACGCTGTTGCGGGGCGGATATGGGCGTGACGATCCGAAGCCCGCGCCAGGCCGAACTGGCTAGCCGCATGCCCGTCAAAGTGCCGCCCGACACCTCCAAGCTGCTGCTTTGCCCGATGCCGGGCCTGGTGGTGAAGGTCGACGTGGCAGAGGGCGATGCGGTCGAAGAGGGCCAGGCGCTGTGCACGGTCGAGGCGATGAAGATGGAGAACATCCTGCGCGCCGAGAAAAAGGGCGTGGTGGCCAAGATCAACGCGGGCGCGGGCGACAGCCTGGCGGTGGACGACGTGATTATGGAGTTCGAGTGAGGCGGAGGTGACGCTTGATCCGGTCCCCCTGGTCCTTGCGGCCCTGGCGGCGGGCGCGTTCACCCTAAGCTGGCGCATGGCGGCCAGAGGGCCGGTCGCCTCCGATGAAGAGACGCGCGTTCTCGAGCTGGTGCAGCGCCGCATTCGCACGGCCTTCCGGCCCTATATCTACATCGCCGCCACGCTGATCGGGGGCGGACTTCTGGCCTTGATCGTGTTCGAGCCCGAGGAATGGGTCCGGGCCATCGGCGCGCTGTTTACCGGCATCGTTATCGTGATTGGCTGGCTTGCCACGTCGACGGCGACGGAGCTGCGCAACACGCTCAACGACCGGCGCGCCGAGGATCAGCGTGAGAAGGTGCGGATCGACACGCTTTATGCTCTGAGGACCGAGATCACGGCCTATCTCGATAAGCTCGACAGTGTGGATATCATCGCCGATGGCAAAAGCGCCGTGGAAGAGATCATCGATGGGGCCAAGGCCGAAACGCCCTATCGCCCGTTTCTGACCCGCGACAGTGAGCCCATCATCTTTCAAGCGCTCTCAGAGCAGGTGGTGGCGTTGGGCCCGGATACGACCCGGCAGGTCGTGCGCTTTTATGCGGAGTATAGCGACCTGCAGGCGTTGATCGTGCAGTTCAATGCGCCCCCCGCGATGGCCGTCGCGGGAGAGCGGCTGGCCCGGCTCTATTGGCTTGTCGTGAAGCGTCAGGCGACGGCGCTTTACTGGGCTTTACGCGCGGTCGTGGCGATCAATCGCGCCTTGCCGTCCAAGAACCCGACCGCGATCCCGCGCACCGGCAACAACATTGCGTTCACGCATGACGGCCTGCCTCAAGACGAGCTGAGATTTCCTGAAGTTGAGGAGAATAGCTGAAAAGCGGGCTTAAACCCGACCGCCAAGCGCGCCACCAATGGGCGTTTTCTCGTCTTGGCCGTGCAACGGCGCCTGGTTGCTGTCTTTTGTGCTCATAAGAGAGATATACGCCGAAAATGCCTAGATTTCAATAATGACGCTCATCCACCGCGCTGGATCTCTTCCTGGCGCAAGGCGAAATTGTCGATGGCGCGCACGATCTCACGCACATCGCGCGGCGAGGGGCGGCGCAGACCGACCGTGCCGTCTTTGGCCATGACCACCACGGCAAAGCCACGGGGGCGCAGTTGCTGGCGGATCTCAGAGCGGCCATCGGGGTCGGTATCGGTGATAATGACCACGTCGCGTTCGGCCAAGGGCTCGAGGCGTTCGGCCAAAAGCTCCATCTGTTCGGTGAACCTGGGATCGGCGGGCGTGTCGGCAAAGACAACGATGGGGCGCGCGACCCAAAGAAAATCACTCAAATTTACATCAATTCCGTCAAGAGGGGCCATCGGGTCGACGGCCTCGGGCGCGGGCTCGGCTGTTTGACCGGAGGCTGCCGCCACCTCCTGTGCAACGCCTTGCGCCACCGCAAGGCATCCTAGAAATGCCGCAAAACCAAGTGTTTTTAGTGCCGTCATAACGCCTCCTGTCACCAAGATATAAGCTCGGCGCCCAGGATTGCGAAGACCAATTGACAGCCATTTTGCCGCGCGGGGCGCGAAACCTCGGTGGGGCGGGGCGCCTGTGTTTCGGCCACAGCATTTACGCTGTCTTCACCCTGTTCACCGATGGCTGGGGTCATGAAAATCACGCTTCATTTCGGCGCCCACCGCACGGCGAGCACGACGTTGCAACGCGTTCTCGGCGGCTCGGGCACAGCTCTAAAGGCGCAGGGTATCGCCTATTGGGGGCCAAAACGCACCAGGAGTGGCCTTTTTGAGGGTGTGCTCAGCGCGCCAGAAACTGAGATGCCTTGGGTTAAGCGCCGTCCGCTCCGCGCGGCCGGGCGCATCGCCCTGGCGCTCGAGCAAGCGGCGCTTCACGGCGCGCGGCAGGTCCTCGTGAGTGAAGAAAATATGCTGGGTTCGATGCGCAAGTCCTTGGCCCAGGGGGTGCTTTACCCGGATGCGGAGGCCAAGATGGCCCGCTTGGCCGAGGCTTTTGGCGGACAGGTCGATCAGATCGGCGTGGCGATCCGCAGTTACGACCATTATTGGGCCTCGGTCCTAGCAAATCAGATGACCCGCGGCGGCCCCCTGCCTGAGCCTGACTTCATCGACACCCTCGTCAGCCAAACGCGCCGCTGGCGGCACCTTTTGGGGGCGTTTGCCCGCCACTTTCCCAAGGCAAAGATCCGGGTTTGGAGCCATGAGGCGATGGCTGCCCGCCCCGATGAGATCCTGGCCCATCTGCTGGACTGCGATCCCAGGCGCCTGCAAGGGGTCCGCGATTGGCACAATACCGGCCCAAGTGCCGGGTCGCTGCGTGCCGTGATGCGCGAGATGGCCGCGCCGAGCGCCATGATTGACCGGGCGATTGACGAAACGGCCAACCGCTTCATGCCGTTTTTGCCGAACCAACGGGCCAAGTTACGCGGCGACTATCTGTCTGATTTGGCTTGGCTCCGCGATGTTGCTGGCGCACAATTCGACTATATCGACGATCTGGGTCATAACGCCTGGACCGGACGGCATGAAGGATTGAGCGATGACCAAGGACCCCAAGAGCAAGGACGGGGAGAAGCGGGGTTTGCACGCATGGCGTGACCGCGCCGAGGCCGAGCTGAAGGGCCGCGACCCAGATACGCTGTCCTGGGACACGCTCGAAGGGATCCGCGTCAAGCCGATTTATACCGAGGCCGATCTCGACGCGCTAGAACATCTCGACAGCATGCCGGGCGAGGCGCCGTTTACCCGCGGGGTGAAGGCCACGATGTATGCCGGGCGGCCCTGGACAATCCGGCAATATGCGGGCTTTTCCACGGCTGAGGCCTCCAACGCATTTTACCGACGCAACCTTGCCGCAGGCCAACAGGGCGTCTCGGTCGCCTTCGATCTGGCCACCCATCGCGGCTATGACAGCGACCATCCGCGTGTTCTGGGCGATGTGGGCAAGGCGGGCGTCGCCATCGACAGCGTTGAGGATATGAAGATCCTCTTTGACGGCATCCCGCTCGATCAGGTGTCGGTCTCCATGACGATGAACGGCGCGGTGATCCCGGTCCTGGCCAGTTTTATCGTCGCCGGTGAGGAGCAGGGCGTGGACCGCGCGGCGCTGTCCGGGACGATCCAGAACGACATCCTCAAGGAGTTCATGGTCCGCAACACGTATATTTATCCGCCCGAGCCCTCGATGCGGATCGTGGCCGATATCATCGAATACACCGCCGCCGAGATGCCGAAGTTCAATTCGATCTCGATCTCGGGCTATCACATGCAAGAGGCGGGGGCGAACCTGGTCCAAGAGCTGGCCTTCACCCTGGCCGACGGCCGCGAATATGTGCGCGCAGCGATTGAGCGCGGCATGGACGTGGATAAGTTCGCCGGCCGGCTAAGTTTCTTTTTCGCCATCGGCATGAACTTTTTCATGGAAGCCGCCAAGCTGCGCGCCGCACGCCTGCTCTGGTCACGCATCATGGAGGAGTTTGAGCCGAAAAACCCCCGCTCCAAGATGCTCCGCACCCATTGCCAGACCTCCGGCGTCAGCCTGCAGGAGCAGGACCCCTATAACAACGTGATCCGCACGGCCTATGAGGCGATGAGCGCGGTCCTGGGCGGGACGCAGTCCCTGCACACCAATGCGCTGGATGAGGCGATCGCGTTACCCACAGACTTCTCCGCACGAATTGCGCGCAATACGCAGTTGGTTTTGCAGGAAGAAACCGGTGTGACGCAGGTCGTCGATCCGCTGGCCGGATCGTATTATGTGGAAAGCTTGACGGCCGAGCTGGCCGAGGCGGCCTGGGCGCTGATCGAAGAGGTCGAGACGTTGGGCGGCATGACCAAGGCGGTGACGTCCGGCATGCCCAAGCTGCGCATCGAAGAAACGGCGGCCAAGCGGCAAGCGATGATCGACCGCGGCGATGAAGTGATCGTCGGCGTCAACAAATACCGTAAGGAGACCGAAGACCCGATCGACATTCTCGAGATCGACAACGACGCCGTGCGTGAGGCGCAGGTGGCCCGGCTTCAGCAAATCCGCGAGACGCGGGATGCCGACCGGTACGAGGCCGCAATCACTGAGCTTGAGCGTGTGGCGCGCGAGGGTGGCAATCTACTGGAGGCCGCCGTCGAAGCAGCGCGGGCCCGCGCCAGCGTGGGCGAGATTTCCATGGCGATGGAAAGCGTCTTTGGCCGCCACCGAGCCGAGGTTAAAACCCTGGCCGGGGTCTATGGCGCGGCCTATGAGGGCGATGACGGGTTCGCCGCGATCCAGGCCGACGTGGAGGCCTTCGCCGAAGAAGAGGGCCGCCGCCCGCGCATGCTGGTGGTCAAGATGGGCCAGGACGGCCATGACCGTGGCGCCAAGGTGATCGCCACGGCCTTCGCCGATATCGGCTTTGACGTGGATGTGGGGCCGCTCTTCCAAACCCCGGAGGAGGCGGCGCAGGACGCTGTGGATAACGATGTGCATATCGTGGGGATTTCCAGCCAGGCGGCGGGCCATAAGACGCTGGCGCCCAAGTTAATAGAGGCGCTGCGTGTGGCGGGGGCTGGGGATATCTTGGTGATCTGCGGCGGTGTGATCCCACCCCAGGATTATGACTTTCTCAAAGATGCAGGCGTCGCCGCGATCTTCGGGCCGGGCACCAATATACCCGAAGCGGCTCGCGAGATCATCGGCCTGATCCGCGCGGCCCGAAACGCGGCCGCTGCGGAATAAACATGCCTGCCCGAGTGCTCGGTCAACCCGCGCCGCGCGCCACCGCCAGGCCGCGCGAGGACAGCCGCCCATGACGATCACGCTCAAACCCGGGCCCCTGGATACGTCGCTCTACGGTCCCGCCGATGGCGCCCCAGCGCCAGGTATCGTCATTCTTCATGGATCCGAAGGCCCGGGCGCAGGCTGGTCGCACCGCTTCGCCGCGATCCTCGCCGCCCATGGGTTCTGGGCCTGCCCCTTCGGCTATGGCACGGGCGATGTCTGGGGCGCGGGCGCGATCCGCGACGTCGATATCTCCGTCATTCCGGCCAATGCCGCTCGGATCGGCGACTTGCCCGAGATCACCGCGCTCCACCTGCTCGGCTGGTCTCGCGGCGGTGAATTGGCGATGCACCTCGCCGCTCTGGGTGGGGACGATCTGCCCTTCGCCAGCATCGCCGCCCATGCCCCGGCGGACCGCGTCATCGGTCCTTTCGACGCTCAGGCGTTCCGGCAAGGCGAGGCGCCCGCCTCCGGCCGGGCGTGGGTATGGCCCGGCCACGAGGAGGCCTTGGCGCCCGAGATGCCCATCGCGGTTGAGCGGTTCACGCGGCCGGTCTTCTTATCGGTCGGCTCGTTCGACGAGGTCTGGAACCCGGACATGACGCGCGCGCTTTACGATCGCCGCAAGAGTGCGGGCCTCCCGACCGAGCTCTACTGGGCGGAGGGCCAAGGCCACGCCTTCGATGCCGACACCGAGCCGGAGTTCTGGCGGCGCCTGACCGCGTTTTTCGAGAAACCCAGCGGGCTCTAGAGCGTTGTTCCCGCCCGGCCTTGGCTGGAGCCAAGCGTTCCGCATCCGTCCATCCCAGTCTTTATCGCCTAAATATCCCGGGGAGCACGAGGGGCAGCGCCCCTCGGGGGCCGCGAAGGGGCTCGATGCCCCTGATCGGCCCACACAGTGCGACCTACGCAAGCAGGGCGCAATCCCAAGGTCACAAGCCCAGATCACAGGCGCCGTGCCGCGCAAAACCGGCTCTCCCGCGCCGCCGGGCTATCCCTTGATTGATCCTGGCACCGCTTTGGCCCAGAAAGGGGCATGGCCTTACCGATCCGCCAACAAGTCAGCTATTGGAGCCTCGCGGCCCTGGTTTTCCTGCTGCTCATGTGGGCGTTGGGGGATGTGATCCTTCCCTTCATCGTGGGCATGGCCATCGCCTATTTCCTCGACCCGGTGGCAGATCGGCTTGAAGCTATGGGGCTGAGCCGGATCATGGCGACAGTCCTTATATCAATCACGGTACTGCTGATCTTTGTCCTGGCGCTCTTGATCGTCGTGCCCGTCCTCATCGAACAGCTCGTCGGCCTGGTTCAGGCCGCACCTCAGATCTTCTCGGATCTGCGCACCTTCATCACGGAACGCTTCCCGTCGCTGATGGAGGAGGGCTCGACGCTCAATCGCTCGCTCACCTCCATCGGAGAGGTGATCCAGAGCCGAGGTGGCGAGCTTGTGCAGGGGCTTCTGACGTCTGTGTCCAGCGTTGTGAATGTCATCGTCTTCATGGTCGTGGTTCCCGTTGTCTCGTTCTACATGCTCAAGGATTGGGACCGGATGATCGCAGAGATCGACCGCCTGCTGCCGCGCGACCATGCCGAGACGGTCCGCGATCTGGGCCGCAAGATTGACCGGACGCTCGCATCCTTCGTGCGCGGGCAGGGAACTGTGTGTCTGATCCTGGGCACCTTCTACGCCGTCGCCCTGATGCTGGTGGGCCTCAATTTCGGGCTGGTCGTGGGCTTTGTCGCCGGGCTTTTGACTTTCATCCCCTATCTCGGCGCGCTGATCGGGGGCGCGCTTGCGTTAGGTTTGGCGCTGTTTCAGTTCTGGGGTGAGTGGGGTTGGATCATCGCGGTCGCTGCGATCTTTCAGGCAGGCCAATTGGTCGAGGGCAATGTGCTGACGCCAAACCTCGTGGGATCGTCGATCGGGCTGCACCCAGTCTGGCTGATCTTCGCGCTCTCGGCCTTCGGCACGCTGTTTGGTTTTGTCGGTGTCCTGGTGGCAGTGCCCGTGGCGGCGGTAATCGGCGTGCTCACGCGGTTTTTCATCGAGCGCTATCAGCAGGGCCTGCTTTATCGCGGCGTCAGCGGGATCGCCGAGGCGAAAGACAGCCAAGACGCGGCCGAATGAGCCAGCAACTGACGTTCGATTTACCCCACCGCTCGGCCATGGGGCGCGAGGATTTTTTCGTATCCGAGGGCAATCAAAACGCCGTTGCCGCGATTGAGGCCTGGGCGGATTGGCCTTTGGGCAAGCTCCTCTTGGTGGGGGCGGAAGGCGCGGGCAAAAGCCATTTGGTTCAGGTTTGGGCGGCGCTCACGGGGGCCGAGGTGATCGCGGCCGAGGCGTTATCCGGTGCGGTTGACCGGCGTATGCAAGCGGCGGGCGCCGGCGCACTTGCCATCGAGGATGCAGACCGGATCGCCGGGGACCGCGCCTGCGAAGAGGCGCTCTTTCATCTGCATAACGCGCAAGCGCAGGCGGGCGCGCCCCTCCTGCTGACGGCGCGTCGCCCGCCCAGCCAGTGGGGCATCGGCCTGCCCGATCTGGCCAGCCGGATGGCGCAAACCGGCCTGCAACAGCTGGCGCCGCCCGATGACGCGCTGCTGCTGGCGGTGATGGCCAAGCTCGCCCATGATCGGGGCTTGGGCGTCTCGGCCTCGGCGCTGAGTTTCGCGGCCAGCCGCATCGAGCGGTCCTTTGCAGCCGCCGCGGCTTTTGTTGCTGCGCTCGATCAGGCGGCCTTGCGGGAGCAGCGCAGCCCGAGCCGCGCCCTGGCCCGCTCTGTTCTTTCTGAGCTTGACGGTGCATAAAGCAGCCTTGCCGTAGTCGCCTGTCTCGGGAGATCCCCGCCGGTCCCATGCCCCTAGAAACCAGCCCCACGCCCACAGCGCCCGCGCATTCGACGCCCCCAAACTCAAAGGTCGAGCCGAATTTTCTGACCGATACGTTCGTCGCGCCAGTAACGCTGCCCGATGTTGATCTGTCGGGGCCGGGGCGGTTTTTCAATCGGGAGCTGAGCTGGCTCAAGTTCAACTGGCGGGTGCTGGAGGAGGCGCGCAACGCCCGTGTGCCGCTGCTCGAACGGGTGCGGTTTGTGTCGATCTCAGCGGCAAACCTCGATGAGTTCTACACCGTGCGCGTGGCCGGTCTGCGGGAATTGGCGCAGGACGGGCGCGCCAAGCCCTCCGACGATGGACGCAGCCCCGCCGAACAGCTGGCCCTAATCGACACCGATGCCCGTGCGCTTATGGCGGAGCAACAGACGATTTGGAGTGCCCTGAAGGACGAGATCGAGGCGGCCGGGATCGCGGTTCTGACGCGCGAGGAAATCTCCGATGCGGACCGCGCCCACCTCGAGGAAGTGTTCCTGCGAGAGGTCTTTCCGGTGCTGTCGCCGCTGGCCATCGACCCGGCCCATCCGTTTCCCTTTATCCCCAACGAGGGCATCGCGCTCGCGCTGAAGATGAAGCGTGAGCGCGACGGCCGCCCGCTTCAGGCGCTGCTGCCGATCCCCGCGCAAATCGAGCGCTTCGTGCGCCTGCCCGATGCCGATGGCGGTGCGAGGTTTCTGCCGCTCGAAGAGGTGTTGCTCCTCCAGATCAAGGGCCTGTTCCCGGGCTATAAGCTGCAGGGCAGTTGCACCTTCCGGGTGCTGCGCGACAGCGATCTGGAGGTTGAAGATGAGGCCGAAGACCTGGTGCGAGAGTTCGAGACCGCGCTCAAGCGGAGGCGGCGGGGCGAAGTGGTGCGCCTGCAGCTCTCAACCGGCGCGCCCAAGGACTTGCGCGCCGAGATCATCGAAAACCTGGGCGTGCGCGATGAGGAAGTCGTCGAGTTCAAGGGCCTCATCGGCCTGAGCCGCCTGAAGGAGCTTGTGCTGGGTGAGCGCAAGGACCTGCAATGGAAACGGTTCACCCCGCGCGTGCCCGAACGCGTCCAGGACCATGAGGGCGATATGTTCGCGGCGATCCGGCAAAAGGACATGCTGCTGCACCACCCCTATGAGACCTTCGACATGGTGATCCGCTTTCTGGCCCAGGCCGCGCGCGATCCCAATGTGTTGGCCATCAAGCAGACGCTCTATCGCACCTCGAACGAGAGCCCCATCGTGGAGGCGCTCTGCGAGGCCGCCGAAAACGGCAAATCGGTGACCGCCCTCGTGGAGCTGAAGGCGCGCTTTGATGAGGCCGCGAATATCCGCCAGGCGCGCAAGCTCGAGCGTTCGGGCGCCCATGTGGTCTATGGCTTCCTCAACTACAAGACGCATGCCAAAATCTCGACCGTGGTGCGGCGCGAGGAAACCGGCGTGGTCACCTACACCCATTACGGGACGGGCAATTACCACCCGATCACCGCGCGCGTTTACACGGATTTGAGCTTTTTCACTTGCAACGCGGCCCTTGGGCGCGATGCCACCAAGGTCTTCAACTATATCGGCGGCTATGCCGAGCCCGCCGCGCTCGAAAACCTCGCGATCTCACCCTTGTCGCTCAAGGCCACGATCCTGGAGCGGTTGTCTGATGAGGTGGCGCATGTGCGGGCTGGGCGTCCGGGCCGGGTCTGGGCCAAGATGAACTCGCTGATTGAGGCCGATGTGATCGACGCGCTTTACGCGGCGAGCCAGGCGGGGGTGAAGATCGACCTGGTGATCCGGGGGATTTGCGGCCTGCGCCCCGGCGTTGCGGGCCTGTCGGAGAACATCCGCGTAAAATCGGTCGTGGGCCGGTTTCTGGAGCATTCGCGCATCGTGTGTTTCGGCAATGGCAAGGGCCTTCCGGCGAAAAAGGCTCGGGTCTATATCTCCTCGGCCGATTGGATGGGGCGCAACCTCAACCGCCGGGTCGAGACCCTGGTGGAATGCGAGAACCCCACGGTGAAGGCCCAGATCGTGAGCCAGATCATGGCGGCCAATCTGCGCGATGAGGCGCAAAGCTGGGTCCTGCAGGCCGATGGCAGCTATGCCAGGCCCGATCTCGACGCGCTGGAAAACCCGTTCAACGCGCACCGGTTCTTCATGGAGAACCCCTCGCTCAGCGGACGCGGCTCGGCCGGGGCGCTGGATGTGCCCGAACTGACCCATAGTGTCGATTGACCCGGGCACGCGCGGCGTGTCAGGTCTCGCGTGAGCCCGCCTGGAAGTGAGACATGAGGCAAGCCCGATGCGACCCCTGACCGTTGGCCACTTGGCGCGTGCCGCAGACGGCTTGGAGCGAGGGAGCACCGAGCCTGAGGGCGAAGGCGGCTTTGGCGCGCCACTGTTCGACAATCCCGATGCGCGGCGGCTCAAACGCGTGGGCGTGATCGATATCGGCTCGAACTCGGTCCGCATGGTGGTGTTTGACGGTGCGGCGCGGAGCCCGGCTTATTACTTCAACGAAAAGATCCTCTGCGGCCTGGGCGCGGGCTTTGCTGAGACCGGGCGGCTAAACGCGCAAGGCCGCGTCCGGGCCCTGGCCGCGCTCAAGCGCTTTGCCGCCCTGGGTCGCTCAATGCAGGTCGCGCCCCTTCTGACCGTGGCCACCGCGGCCGTCCGCGATGCCGAGGATGGGCCGGAGTTCCGCGCCGAGGTTCGCGCGGCGACGGGGATCAGCATGCATGTTCTGCCTGGCACGGAAGAGGCGCGGCTATCGGCGCAGGGCGTGCTGCTGGGCTGGCCGGGCGCGCAGGGCCTGGTCTGTGATATCGGCGGCTCGAGCCTTGAGCTGGCCTCACTGGAGGGCGACGGTCGGATCGGGGACTGCCGCTCGGTCGATCTCGGGCCGCTAAAGCTGATGGGCCTCAAGGGCGGCAAGAAGGCCCGGCGGGCGCATATTGACGACCGGCTGGCCCGTCTGATGGAGGTATTTGAAACCCGGCCCAAGCGCTTGTTCCTGGTCGGCGGCTCCTGGCGGGCGATCGCGCGCATTGACATGGAGCGTCGGGGCTATCCGCTGAAAGTGCTGCACGAGTACCGAATGAGGCCCAAGGATGTGCGCGCAACCATCCGCTATATCGAGAAGGCCGATATCGAGGAGCTTCGCGGCCGCACCGGCACCTCGGCCGAGCGGATGCGCCTGGTGCCGATCGCCGCCGAAGTCCTCAAACGCCTGGTACGGGTCGTCAAGCCCGAGGAGGTGGCAATCTCAAGCTATGGGATCCGCGAGGGGCTGCTTTATGAACAGATGAGCGACCCCTTGCGCCACCGCGATCCGCTGATTGAGGCGGCACGCCATGCCGAGGCGCAGAGCGCGCGGATGCCGGGCTTTGGGCGCGAGCTCTATGATTTTGTCCTGCCGCTTTTCCCCCGCGCCAAGGCCTCCAAGCGGCGGCTGATCAAGGCGGCGTGTTTGCTCCATGATGTATCTTGGCGGGCGCATCCCGACTACCGGGCGGAGCTGTGCTTCGACAACGCCACGCGGGCCAATCTGGGTGGTCTCACCCATGCCGAAAGGGTGTTTTTGGGCCTGGCACTGCTTCATCGGTACAAATCCTCGCGCCAGGGGACGAATTTCGAGCCGCTGCTGAGCATTCTGAGTGAGCGTCAGATCCAGGAGGCCGAGATCCTGGGCCGCGCGATGCGCCTGGGCGCGATGTTCACAACCGACAAGCCGCGCAAGCACGGCCAGCTCAAGCATTCGCCCAAGCGCGGGGTGCTGAACCTGAAGCTGCGCACCGATCTGGGCCGGGCGCTGTTCGGCGAGGTTTCGCGGGCGCGGTTCGAAGCGCTGGCGGGCGCGATGGGGGCCGAGGCGGAGGTGAGTGGGGCGTAGGGCGCGCAAAGCGCTACCTTGTGGCTCTGCCGGGCTTGGCCTAGACCGAAGTTAACGCCAGCAAAGGAGCCCGGATCATGCGGTTGAGCCGTTATTTCCTGCCCGTCCTCAAAGAAGACCCCGCCGACGCCCAGATCGCCAGTCACCGGCTGATGCTGCGGGCGGGGATGATCAAGCAGTCGAGCGCGGGGATCTATTCCTGGCTGCCGCTGGGCTACCGGGTGCTGCAACGGCTTGAACAAATCGTGCACCAGGAACAGACGCGCGCGGGCCATATCCCGATGCTGATGCCCACGCTGCAATCGGCCGATCTGTGGCGCGAAAGCGGGCGCTATGACGCCTACGGCCCGGAAATGCTGCGGGTGCGCGACCGCCATGACCGCGACATGCTCTACGGTCCCACCAACGAAGAGCTGATCACCGATATCTTTCGCGGCCATGTGTCGAGCTACAAGGACCTGCCGCTGACGCTCTATCACATTCAGTGGAAGTTCCGCGACGAGGTGCGGCCCCGCTTTGGCGTGATGCGCGGGCGCGAGTTCTACATGAAGGACGGCTATAATTTCGACCTGACGCGGGAGGCGGCGCTGCACGCCTATAACCGCCATCTGGTGAGCTATCTGCGCACCTATGAGCGGATGGGCCTTCAAGCCATTCCGATGCGCGCCGATGGCGGGCCGATTGGCGGCGATTACACCCATGAGTTCCTGGTTCTGGCCGAGACGGGCGAGAGCGAGGTTTTCTATGACAGCGAGATCACCGATCTACGCTTCGGCGACCGCGAGATCGACTATGACGACGCGGCGCAGTGCCAGGCGGTGCTTGAGGAGTTCACGTCGCGCTACGCCCGGACGGACGAGACCCATGACGCCGATCTTTTCGCCGTCGATGTGCCCGAGGCGCGGCAGCGCTCGGCACGGGGGATCGAGGTGGGGCAGATCTTTTACTTTGGCACCAAGTATTCCGAGGCAATGGGTGCTTTGGTGCAGGGGCCGGATGGTAAGCAGGTGCCGGTGCATATGGGCAGCCACGGCATCGGCGTGAGCCGCCTGGCCGGCGCGATCATCGAGGCCAATCACGACGAGCGCGGCATTATCTGGCCCGAGGGCGTGGCTCCCTACCAGGTGGGGATCGTCAATCTGCGTCAGGGCGGTGAGGCGACGGACCCGGCGGCGATGGAGCTTTACCGGGGGCTCCAGGCTAAGGGGATCGACCCGCTCTATGATGACCGTGAGGAGCGCGCGGGCGCGAAGTTCGCGACGATGGACCTGATCGGCCTGCCTTGGCGGATCGCGGTGGGGCCCAAGGGCCTTGAGGCAGGCACCGTCGAGTTGCACAACCGCCGTACCGGAGAGACCGAGGATGTGAGCATCGCCGCCGCCATCGACCGTGTGGCGGGGGTCTATGCGCCCCATACGCAGCACTACGCCGATCCGATGATCGAGCCGATGGCCAAGCGCAGCTTTCACACTTGGTTGTAGTCGCGGGGGTTGTAGCACCATGTCCCTGACCGAGGTCGATTGGAGCCAGATCCCCACGCCCCAGGACGATGGCGGCGCGGCGCATCTGACGGGGCTCGCGCTGCCGAGCCTTGCCTTACCGTCGACGGATGGCGGCGCGGTCGATCTGGGCGCGCTGACGGGGCGCGTGGTGATCTACACCTATCCGATGACGGCGCGGCCCGATGTTGCGCCGCCCGATGGCTGGGACGGCATCCCGGGCGCGCGGGGCTGCACACCGCAGAGCTGCGCCTTTCGCGACCATGCCGCGGAGCTGGAAGAGCTGGGAGTGAGCGCGCTTTACGGCGTTTCGAGCCAGGACACGGCTTACCAGGCCGAGGCTGTCGCCCGGCTGCATCTGCCCTTCCCGCTGTTGTCGGATGAGGGCCTGCGGCTGACCGAGGCCCTGCGCCTGCCGGTGATGGAGGTCGAGGGCAAAACCCTGATCAAACGCATGGCTTGGATCGTCGACGACGGCGTGATCATGAAGGTCTTCTACCCGGTCTTCCCGCCGGATCGGAACGCAGGCGAGGTTTTGGACTGGCTGCGCGGCGCGTAAGGTTCACGCCGGCCGGGGAGAGGCGGGCCAGAGATATGGCCCGCCATGTCTGGTTTAGCCGGTCTCGCCAACAACCATATAGCTGATCTCCGAGATCAGCGATTGGCTGGTGGGTTTGTTTTCGGGATCGCCGCGCGAGATAACTCTCCAGACGATCTCCAATTGATCTTCTGAGACCTTGGTGTCGACCTTAAAGCGCTCGGTCTCAGTGGGGTCGTCGGGACGGTCAAAGAGGCCGTGATCCTCGTTGCCGGGATGATCTTTGAACGCGGCGGCCTCCACGATCGTGAACTCCCGCGGCACCGTGATATAGGCCGGGTTACCTTGGAACGGACCTTCGGGGCCGAAGCCGTGGCGTTTGCTCGCGCGGACATTTACGTCGCCCGAGAGTTGATGTCTTGTGAAATTGATCGTTGCGGTGCCAGAAACCTTGTCAGAAAGAACAAGAATACCGGACAAAACCTTAAGCGCCATTTAGTATACCTTCTTGCATAAATTTAACGTGGCTTGACCTTACAATCCGGGTGGAGCAAGTCGAGAAAAAACCAATGGTCAGAGCATCATGACAGGCCGCACCAAGCCCTTTGCCGGGTTCGAATTTCTCATCGCTTGGCGCTATTTGCGCGCGCGCCGCGCCACCGGCGGGGTGAGCGTGATGACCTGGATCAGCTTTCTAGGGATCGCGTTGGCCGTGGCCGCACTGATCGCGACGCTGTCCGTGCGCTCGGGCTTTCGCCATGAGTTTGTCGGCATCATCCTGGGCGCCAATCCGCATCTCGAGGTTCTGGCCACGCCGCAGGTTAACGAGGCCGGACAGATCGTCCGAGAGTTGAGCAATTACGACGCCATCGCCGCCGATCTACGCGGGCTCGACGGGATCGAGCAGGCCGCTCCGGTGGTCCAGGGTCAGGTCATGGCCTCGGGCAATGGGCGCAATGCAGGTGTGCAGGTGACGGGGATCGGCGCCGAAGACCTGGCGCGCATTCCTCTCATCGCCGAGCCTGAGATGGCCTGGGGCGATATCGGCCGCTTCGACGAAGGCGTCGCCGTTGGCTCCCGCATTGCGCGGGCGCTCGGGCTGCAAGTGGGCGATCCGATCCGGCTGATCTCGCCGGAGGGCGCGCGCACGCCCTTTGGGGTCAGCCCGCGCGTGGGCAGCTTCGAGGTGACGTACATTTTTCAGGTCGGTCGCTATGACATCGACGCCACGAGGATCTACATGCCGCTGGCCGAGGCGCAGACCTATTTCAACCGCGACGGCGTGGTCGACGCGGTGGAGGTCACCGTGGCCGATCCCGAGCGAGTGAACGCCCTGGCCCTGCCGGTTTTGTCGGCGGTGGAGGACCGGGTGATCATCGAGACCTGGCAGGATTCGTCGGGCGCCTACCTTCAGGCGCTGACGATGGAGGACAATGTGATGTTCATCATCCTGTCCATCCTGGTGCTGATTGCGGCGCTCAATATCGTCTCCGGGCTGATCATGCTGGTGAAGAACAAATCCCGCGATATCGGCATTTTGCGCACGATGGGCTTGAGCGAGGGCTCGATCCTGCGGGTCTTTTTCATCTGCGGTGCCTCGGTCGGCCTGGCCGGGACGGCGGTGGGCGTGGCCTTGGGCTGTGCCTTCGCGATCTGGATCGACCCTATTTTCGAGTTCGTCAATTTCCTGGCGGGTGGCGGTGTCTGGGACCCGTCGATCCGCTTTCTCTCGGCGCTTCCCGCGCGGCTCGAATGGGGCGATGTCGGCTCGGCCATGGCGCTGTCGCTCGGCTTGAGCTTTCTGGTGACGATCTTTCCGGCGCGAAGGGCGGCCCGGATGAACCCGGTTGAGGCTCTGCGCTATGAGTGAGGCGCCCGCCTTGCGGCTGACGGGTTTGACCAAGACCTACAATGCCGGACGACCCAATGAGGTGGCGGTGCTGCGCGGCGCCGATCTGAGCCTGGCGGCAGGCGAGGTTGTGGCCCTGGTGGCGCCGTCAGGCGCGGGCAAGTCGACGCTGCTGCATATGGCCGGTCTGCTCGACACGCCCGATGCGGGCCGAGTGATGATCGCGGGCCAGGATCTCAGCGGCGCGAGTGACCGGGCGCGGACCGGAGCAAGGCGCGGTCAGATCGGCTTTGTCTATCAGTTCCACCATCTGCTGCCGGAGTTTTCTGCGCTCGAGAACATCGTGCTTCCGCAACTTGCGAATGCGGTGCCACGCGCCGAAGCAGAGGACCATGGCCTGGCGCTTCTGACATCGGTTGGGCTTGAGGCGCGCGCGTCTCACCGACCTGCCGAGATGTCAGGCGGGGAGCAACAGCGCACAGCCTTTTGCCGGGCGTTGGCCAACCGGCCCGCGCTGCTTCTGGCCGATGAGCCGACGGGCAACTTGGATCCCGCCACTTCGGACCGGGTTTTCGATGCTCTGATGGAGCTCGTTCGGGGGCAGGGCCTGGCGGCGCTGATCGCGACGCATAACTTGGAGCTGGCCCAGCGGATGGATCGCGCCGTTCGGCTTGAAGGCGGCGTTCTGACGGCAGTTTAGCTTTTGCCGTTCTCGTCTAGGCACCAGCTCAGCGCGCCTTGGATGACACGCTCCCGGATCTCCGGTCGCTCCATCAAGACCTCGTGCCGGGCCCCGTCGACGACCTCAAGCCGCCCGCCCGGCCAGCTCGCCATGCGGTCGCGGATGCGCGCGGGATCGACGATCGCCTCTTGGCTGCCGAGATAGGTCAGCGCGGGGACAGCAGGAGCTTTGAGCGAGACCAGTTCAGCCGTTTCTTTGAGCGCCTCGATCAACCAGCGCACAGAGGGACCGCCCAGATTGAGCTCGGGCCGCTTGGCCACCTGGCCCTCGAAATATTCAAATGTCTCACGGTCATGGGTCAGCGGGTTCGCCGCGAAGGGCATGGCGGCGGCGGGCCCCATGGAGGGCGTGAAGCGCTTGTCGAGGCCCAGGCGCTGCGACAGACGGCTTAGGAAACCCGCGGCCAGGCGAGAGCCCGGCGACATCAGAATGCCCCACATCGGCGCCGTGAAGACGGCGCGCTCAACGCTCAGGCCATTGTGGAGCGCGCGCAGCCCGATGGCGCCGCCCATCGAGTGGCCAAGCAGATACCAGGGCCGTGGCAGATCCAGCGCCTCGGCCGCCTGGACGATGCTCGCGACATCGCGCTGATATTCGTCGAAGGTCTCGACATGGCCCATATCCCAGCGGTGCGGCGGGCGGTCGGCCAGGCCCTGGCCGCGCCAATCCACTGCCAGCATACTTAGCCCTGCGCGGGTGACGGGATGGGCAAAACGACCGTATTTCTCAATATACTCGGTCCGGCCCGGGAACAGCAGTAGGGTGCCCCGCCCCGTGCCCTGAGCGGTCCCCTGTGCGGGCCAGATGCCGATGCGGATGCGCTGAGCGTCGGAGGTTTGCAGCCAATGGGCCGCGCCACCCTGCGGCCCCTCGGCCAGATCGGACAAAAGCGGCGCGTCGGTCAAAGCCGCAGCGGTGCCTTGGCCTGGGGGCCTGGATCCTGCTGCCGCCAACACCGGTCCTAGCCGAGCAACCCGGCCAGACGCATGGCGGCGCCCATATCGCCGTCGATCTTGAGCTGACCGGTCATGAAGGCGCCGGTCGGGTCCATCTCGCCCGCCATGATGCCCTGAAACACCTCTGGATCGGCCGTCATGGTCACTTCGCTTTCTTCGCCTTCATCGACCGCGCGCACGCCGTCTTGATCGACCATGACTGCGCCTTCGCCGGTCAAAACGAACTTGGCGCTGCCGTCGAAACCACCGCTGATTTTCTCGTTCAAGGCGGCCACGGCGCCTTCGATCAATGCCGACATGTGTTCTGTTCCTTCTTAGCCCGGAGCGGGCGATCCGCATTTTAGAAAAGCGAAGCCTGGATTTGCTGAGGCGAGACGCTATCCTTTCAAGCATGATGGAATTTTTGCGCAGAGCACTCAACCATCTCGTGGCGGCAACCGGCGCCATCTTGCTGCTCGGCAGTGTGGCTTCCGCCCAGAGCGCTGATACCGGGGAAGGCGACCGCTTAAGCGAGTTGCTCAACCGGCTTGCAGATCCGGGCACCACCAATTGGCAGCTTGTCGAACAAGAAATCGTTCAGCGTTGGTCGATCTCTGGCTCGGCCACCGCCGATCTTCTGCTAGGACGCGGGATGTCGGCCATGCGCGCGGGCAATATTGAACGCGCGATCAGTCACTTCACAGCGCTGATCGACCATGCGCCGGAATTTGCCGAGGGCTGGAATGCCCGCGCCACCGCGTATTTCCAGGCCGGACAGTACGGGCCCTCTATTGCCGATGTGCAGCAGGTCCTCGTTCTCAACCCCAACCATTTCGGCGCTTTGACGGGCCTCGGCATGATGCTCGAAGAGATGCGGGAACTTGACGATGCCCTGGTCGCCTACCGCGCCGCGCGCGCTATACATCCGCACCGCCCCGACATAGAAGGTGCGGTAGTGCGGATCGAGCAAGCGCTGGAGGGGACCGCCCTCTAGACCGAGGACTCGGCGCTGCAGCGGCACCGCGCCCCAGCGGCTTGAGGATGTGGACGGGCAGGGATGGTTGGTAAGGCGCGCGTCGCGGCCGTGTTGGGGCCGACGAATACCGGGAAAACCCATTACGCCATTGAACGGATGCTTTCGCACCGCACGGGTGTAATTGGCTTGCCGCTCCGTCTGCTTGCGCGGGAGGTCTATGACCGGATCGTGGCGCAGCGCGGCCCATCGGTGGTGGCGCTGGTCACGGGCGAAGAGCGGATCGTGCCGGACCGGGCCTGCTATTGGGTCTGCACGGTGGAGGCGATGCCCACCGGCATGGGGTGTGACTTTCTGGCTGTCGATGAGATCCAACTTTGCGCCGATCCCGAGCGCGGCCATGTCTTCACCGACCGATTGCTGCATGCGCGCGGCCTGGTCGAGACGTTGTTTCTCGGGGCCGAAACGATGCGAGGGGCCATCGCGGCCCTGGTCCCCGGCGTGGTGTTCCAGCGCCAAGAGCGGTTTTCTGAGCTCAGCTATACCGGCTCCAAAAAGCTCAGCCGGATGCCGCCGCGCTCGGCCATCGTCGGGTTTTCGGTCGAGAACGTCTATGCCATGGCCGAGCTGTTGCGCCGTCAGAAAGGTGGCGCGGCGGTGGTCATGGGCGCGTTAAGCCCGCGCACCCGCAACGCGCAGGTTGAGCTCTATCAAAACGGCGATGTCGATCACATGGTTGCCACCGACGCGATCGGTATGGGGCTAAACCTAGACATCAAGCACGTGGCCTTTGCGGGACTGAGGAAATTCGATGGCCGTCGCATGCGGGACCTGGCGCCCAATGAGCTGGCGCAGATCGCGGGCCGGGCGGGGCGGCACACGGAAAACGGAAGCTTCGGCGTCACCGGAGAGGCCAGCCCGCTTGATGAGGGGGTGATCGAGGCCATCACCCAGCACCGCTTTGCGCCGATCCGCAAATTGATGTGGCGCAGCGCTGATCTGGATTTCGGCGCGCCCGAACGCCTGATCGCCTCGCTCGAGGCGCCGAGCTCGGATGAATGGCTGATGCGGGCGCGCGAGGCTGATGACCTGATGGCGTTCAAAGCCATCGCGCGAGACCCTGCTTTCACGCCGCGCCTGACCGATGCGAACGGCGTGCGTCTCCTCTGGGATGTCTGTCGCGTGCCGGATTTTCGCGGCATCAGCCATGCCGAACACGCCAGCCTTCTGGGTCGGATTTTTGAGTTTCTCCAGGATCTTCAACGCGTGCCCGACGATTGGCTGGACGCGCAGGTCACGCGCCTTGACCGCCCGACGGGCGATCTCGACACGCTGTCCAAGCGGCTGGCCTATATCCGTACCTGGACCTATGTGGCGCAGCGCAAGGGCTGGGTCGACGATGAAACCCATTGGCGTGAGGCGACGCGTGCCGTAGAAGACCGCCTGTCAGACGCGCTGCATGCCGCTCTGACCCAGAGATTTGTCGACCGGCGCACGTCAGTTTTGCTGCGCCGGTTGAAGCAGAAGGAGAGCCTGGTGGCTGAGGTGAACGACAAGGGCGAGGTAACGGTCGAGGGCGAGTTTGTCGGCCGGCTGGAAGGCTTCCGCTTCCGCCAAGACAGCGCCGCCGAGCCCGAGCAGGGAAAGATGCTGCGCCAGGCCGCGCTCAGCGCGCTGGGCCCCGAGCTGTACCTGCGCGCCGACCGGCTTTATAACGCACCCGATCCCGAGTTCGATTTCACCGAGCAAGGCGGCCTGATGTGGGGCGAGATGGCCGTAGGCAAGCTTGTGGCGGGCGATGATCCCCTGAAGCCTGGCATCGTCGCTTACGTCGACGAAGAGGCGGGCCCCGATCTCGCTGCCAAAGTCGCCCGAAGGCTGCAACACTTCATCGAGCGCAAGATCGCCGCCCTGTATGAGCCGCTTTTCGCGCTGCAAGGCGATGAAGCCGTCACCGGGCTCGCGCGCGGGCCCGGCCACACGCTGTTTGAGGCGATGGGCGTCCTGCCCCGCGGCGAGGTCGCCGGAGAAGTGAAGGCGCTCGACCAGGATGCGCGAGGGCTTTTGCGGAAACATGGCGTGCGCTTCGGACAGTATACGATCTTCATGCCATTGCTGCTCAAGCCCGCGCCCACGCGCCTGCGTCTCGTGCTGTGGTCGCTCAAGCGCGGTCTGGCCGAGTTTCCCGAAAGCCCGCCGCCAGGCCTTGTAACGATCCCGGTCGATGCCGAGCAGCCCGAGGGTTATTACACGCAGTCGGGCTATCGCCAGGCAGGCGAGCGGGCGATCCGGATCGACATGCTGGAGCGTCTGGCCGATCTGCTGCGCGGTCAGGACAGCCGCGGGGGCTTCGAGGCGACGCCCGATATGTTGTCGATCACGGGCATGACGTTGGAGCAATTTGCCGATTTGATGGGCGGGCTAGGCTATAAGGCTGAGAAAGGCGCGCGGGCTAAGGTTAAGGCTGAGCCTGAGGCGGCGAAGGCGACAGGTGAAGCAGAAGCGCCCGCTGAGCCAGAGGCTAACAC
Source organism: Pseudomonadota bacterium (assembly GCA_038530555.1). Lineage (GTDB taxonomy): Bacteria > Pseudomonadota > Alphaproteobacteria > Rhodobacterales > Rhodobacteraceae > HKCCE3408. Next base: position 83,563 of record JBCBCN010000009.1, read on the forward strand.
CGCGCCGCCAGAGGCTAACACCGCGCCGCCAGAGCCTGCGCCGGAAACGCCCGCCGAACCGGTTGCGGAAGCGGCCCCAGAAACTTCCGCAGAACCTTCCCCCGAACCCATCGCGGAACCTGCCGAGACTGCAACATCAGAGGTAGTGGCCGAAGCCGCGCCGGAAGCTGAGCCGGAGCTAGAGACCTTTTTCACCTTCACCTGGGCGCCCAAGCGCCGACCCCGAGATCAGGGCAAGGGCGGCAATCGCGGCAAAGGAGGCGAGGCGGGTGCCGGTCGTGGCAAGCATGGCGGCAAGAAGGGCGGCGGCAAAAGGGGTAGCGGGCTGGGGCCGAAAAGGCCGGGCAAAGATGCCGGGCCTCGCCAATACACGGCACGGCCCGAGAAGAAGGACAAGATCGACCCGGACAATCCTTTTGCCCAGGCCCTTGCTAGCCTCAAGGATAAGTCCTGAGCGATCGCGACAGCGGGACGTCTGACAGCGCAGCGCGCCTCAGGCTCGATAAATGGCTCTGGCAGGCGCGATTTTTCAAAACGCGCTCGCTGGCCACGAAACAGGTGCAGTCGGGTCATGTCCGGGTGAACTCACAGCCGGTGGGCAAAGCATCTTTCCTTGTCTCAGCCGGAGACGTGCTTACTTTTATGCAAGGTAGGCAGGTACGCGTTGTCCGTGTGGTCGCGATGGGCACGCGGCGCGGACCGGCGGCCGAGGCGCAGGCGCTCTATGAGGACCTGACGCCAGAGCCGGAAGCGACGAGCGCCCGGGTCGGGGCGCGTCCGACGAAACGAGACCGCCGCGTGATGGAGGCGTGGCGTTCCAGCCAGGCGCCGTCCTTGGACGGTGACGCGCAAGACTGACTTGACGCCCCGAGCGGGCGATGGACTTGACGCCCCGAGCGGGCGATGGCTGTGATAGCGGCACTTGGACCCCAAGGCGCCCGTGACCTGGAGAGCTTAACCGATGACCTATGTCGTCACCGACAATTGCATCGCTTGCAAATACACCGACTGCGTCGAGGTTTGCCCGGTGGATTGCTTCTATGAGGGCGAAAATACCCTAGTGATCCATCCTGACGAATGCATCGATTGCGGCGTATGTGAGCCGGAATGCCCGGCAGACGCGATCCGCCCGGACACCGAGCCGGATATGGAGACCTGGATCGAGTTCAACCGCAAATACGCGGAAGTTTGGCCCAACATCATCACCCAGAAGGACCCGTTGCCAGAAGCGGGGGAGCGCGACGGCGAGACGGGCAAGCTCGAAAAGTACTTCATCGAAGCTCCGGGCGAGGGTGGTTGAACCGCGTGAAAACGGCGATCCGTTTGTAAAACCGCTCAAATTTCGCCCGAACCTTTCCGTTTCGGCTCAGATATGCTACACATTTGCGCCGAGGTTTCGCGGATAGGCTTGCCTCGGGGGCGTGGCATCATCTGCCCCACCATCTTGAGAACAGCGCCACCTGCGGAGAAACCCTTTTCCGGAGCGGCGCAATTCGCCTGTCACCAAAGGCGTATGAAGGAAGTCGAACTCTATGGCAAAATCGCGCAAGTCGCAGGAATTCAGCCCGGACGATTATGTCGTTTATCCAGCGCATGGCGTGGGCCGAATCGTGTCCATCGAAGAACAAGAAGTCGCGGGTATTTCCCTCGAATTGTTCGTGATTCTCTTCGACAAGGACAAGATGACCCTGCGCGTGCCCACAGCCAAGGCAACCGAGGTTGGCATGCGCTCGCTGTCGAGCCCTGACGTGGTGTCTAAGGCGCTGGCGACGCTCAAGGGCAAGGCCCGGGTCAAGCGGGCGATGTGGTCGCGCCGTGCCCAAGAATATGAGCAAAAGATCAATTCTGGCGATCTGATCTCGATCGCGGAGGTCGTACGCGACCTGCACCGCGCCGATGATCAGCGTGAGCAGAGCTATTCCGAGCGGCAGCTTTACGAGGCGGCGCTTGAGCGGCTGACCCGTGAGCTTGCGGCCGTCAACGGGATCGATGAGGACGGCGCACAGCGCCATGTCGATGAAGTGCTGACCGCCCGCGCGGCGTAAACCAGGCGCGTTATGCAATAACACCGCCGTCGGTTTTCCCGGCGGCGGTTTTCTTTTGCCGATCGGGTCGACCGGGCATAGCGGCCTTTCGCCGATCGCTTTCGAATACGAAACGGCGTGAACCCTTTCCGCTTGGGGGCGGTTATCTAAAGGTCAGCATTTCGAAAGGATAGCAGAGATGACTAAAACGAAATTGATGGGTGTCGGCGTTGCAGCGCTGCTTTTGGCCGGTTGTAACCTGACGCAGGGCCAACAGACCGGCCTTGCCGCGGCGGGTGGCGCGGCGGCAGGCTTGATCGCCGCCGATGTGCTCGATGCCAATGACAACTGGACCATCGCAGCGGGTCTTGCAGGCGCCGCCACGGGTGCAGCCATCCAGCGCAACAGCCAGACCGGCCAATGCGCCTATCCCCAGGGCAACGGGCTTTATAGCGTCGGACCCTGTCCCTAAGTCAGGATCGCCACGAACACGGCCAGCGCAGCGGTTTCACCGAGCTGCTGCGCTGCCCCTAGAATATCGCCGGTCTGCCCGCCGATTTTCGCGCGGGCGACCTGGCCCAACAGGGCCACAGCGGCGAGAGTGGCCAGTGCGGCCGGAAGCGCCGCGGTGCCGGTAAGCCAAAGCGCTAGGATCACCGCGATCCCCAAAGACATTGCCGTGTTGGCGCGCGGCGGGCGCCCGGTTTGTCGGCTGAGCCCGTCGTCGCGCGCGAAGGGCAGGGTGTGCATGAGCCCGGCCATGCCCGCCCGGCTGAGCGCAGCGGCGACGGGCAGGGCGGCCCAGACCCCGGCTGCAACCAGAGCGCTGAGCGCCGACCACCGCAGCAATCCCACCAGGATCAAAGCGACCACGCCATAGGCGCCGATCCGACTGTCGCGCATGATCTCAAGCCGTCGCTCGGGCGTGCGCCCGCCCCAGAGCCCATCGGCGGTATCGGCCAAGCCGTCCTCATGCAGCGCGCCCGTTGTAAGAGCGAACCCCGCCATGGCCAAAGCTGCGGCAAAGCCAGGACTGAGACCCGCGGCCATAGCCAATGCGGCAAGGCCCATGGTCGCCGCGCCGAGGGCTGCCCCGATCAACGGCCAAGCCCAACAGCTCGCAGCGCTGCGGCCCGGATCGCTGACATTGATCGGAACGGGCAGACGCGTGAGCAGCATCGCGGCCAGCGCGAGGTCATCGCGCCATGCGGTGATGCGGTCGTTTGTCGCCATCCAAATGCCCTTTCTTCGCTGCCCTGGGTCTGCGCGCCTTGCTAGAGGGAGCAGGACCCTACCGCTATAGCTCAGGATGAGACCGGTGCAATCGATCCAAGACTTTACCCAGGCCCTGGCGGCTGCCCCCGGCCCCGATGAAGCCGCGCGGGCGGCGGCCGCAGACCGCAATGCGCAACTGACGAAACCGCCTGGTGCTCTGGGCCGGTTGGAGGACCTCGCGCTTTGGTATGCCGCCTGGCGTGGTGATGCGCGGCCGCGCATCGCTCGGCCTCAGGCCCTGATCTTTGCGGGCAATCACGGTGTCGCAGTGCAGGCCGTCAGCGCCTTTCCAGCCGAAGTCACCGTGCAGATGGTCGCCAATTTTGAGGCCGGTGGCGCGGCGATTAATCAGCTCTGCAAGGAAGCCGGGGCCGCGCTGAGTGTGCACCCGCTCGATCTCGAGACGCCCACGGGCGATTTCACCCATGGCCCGGCCATGAGCGAGGCGGAGTTCTTGGCGGCTTTGCGCGCGGGCTGGGACGTTGTAGATGACGGCGCGGACCTGTTGGTCGTGGGCGAAATGGGGATCGCCAACACGACCTCCGCCGCCGCGCTTGGCCTGGCGCTTTACGGTGGCGCGGCGCGCGATTGGGTCGGCCCCGGAACCGGCATCGACGCGGAAGGCCTCAAGCGCAAAACAGCCGTGATCGAGGCGGGCCTTGCTGCAAATCCAAACGCCAAAATCGGCGGGCTGGCCGCTTTGCGCTGTCTGGGCGGGCGTGAAATTGCGGCGATGGCGGGCGCGATGGCGCGGGCGCGCGTGCTGCGGATCCCGCTTATTCTGGATGGCTTTATCGCCACCTCGGCGGCGGCCTGCCTGGCCCGTGAGGTGCCTGGTGCGTTGGATCATGCGGTCGCGGGTCATTTGTCAGCAGAAGGCGGGCACGCGCTGTTTCTGCGGGAACTGGGCCTTGAGCCGATCCTGTCGCTGGGCCTGCGCCTGGGCGAGGGGACGGGGGGTGTTCTCGCGATCCAGATCCTGAAAGCGGCGCTCGCCTGTCATTCCGGCATGGCGACCTTCGCGGAAGCGGGCGTCTCAGACGGCTGAGCCTCGGCGCGTCTCTGGACCCGTTTCGCCTGGATCGCTGTCCGGATCCGGTGCTTCCGGCTCCGCCACATTGCGTTTCGCCCGGCGCGACGGCGCACCGGCCAAGGCGCCCGCATCGCCAAAGCGCCGCCGCCCGGCCGCGTCCTGGGCGCGGTCAAGATTGCGGTCTGGGTCCGCCTCATCCTCCACGGAAAGGGCCAGATCGAGCGCGGCATTCAGCTCCCGCGCACGGGTCACATAGGCCGCGTTTTGGGTGATTGGCACGCCCGGTTTCCACAGATCGGCCAGCTCGCGCAGATTGTGCCGGTCATGGCTGTAGAAAGTTGTTTCAAGCTCATGGGCCTCGTAATCCGTCAGCCCCATCTCTTCGAGCACATAGCGCCCGGCCCTAAGCGAGCTGTCGAACACCTCACGCACGATGTGATCGGCTCCGGCCGCATAGAGGGCGTAGACATGTAGCCGGTCATGGGCGCGGGCGACGATGGAAATCTCGGGCCGGACGGATTTGACGTATTTCACCAGCTCGACCGCCTGGGCTTGGTCGTTGATCGCCACCACGACGACCTTGGCCTTTTCCAAGCCCGCCGCATGGAGAAGCTCGGGCCGCGTGGGGTCGCCGAAATAGCTTTGCACACCGAACCCGCGCATCACGCGGATCGTCTCGATATCGGCATCGAGCAGGACGGTGCGCAGGCCCGACGCGCTCAGCATCCGGTGCACAACTTGGCCAAAGCGCCCGAGCCCCGCGATGATCACGGGGGCGTCGGTATCGACGGGTTCGAACTCAGCGGCGCCCGGCTCACCCGCTGGCCCTGTGCCACGCCGGGAGAGGTATTCGTAAAGGATGAAGAGGAGCGGCGTGAATAGCATCGACAGTGCCACCACCAGCAGCAGCTTTTGCCCCATGACCACGGGCAACACATTGGTTTCGCCCGCGAACGCGATGAGCACAAAGCCAAACTCCCCGGCCTGTGCCAGTCCCAGGGTAAGAAGCCACAGATCACGCTCCCGCAGCCCGGCAAACCAGCCGATCGCATAGAGGATCAGGCCCTTCACGATTATGACGATCAGCGTGATCGCCAGGATGTCGCCGAGATTTCGCGTCAGAAAGTCGAAATTGATCCCCGCGCCCACAGTGATGAAGAAAAGGCCAAGCAACAGGCCTTTGAAGGGCTCGATATTGGCCTCGAGCTCATGGCGGAACTCGGAATTGGCCAGGACCACGCCCGCGATGAACGCGCCCAGGGCGGGTGTCAGGCCGATGAGCAGCATCCCAAAGGCGATGCCCACCACGATCACAAGGGCGAAGGCGGTATACATCTCGCGTAGGCGGGCAAGGTGCACGAAGCGAAAGAGGATATGCAGCAGGTAGGGGCCGACCACGATGACCGAGCCGATGGCCGCGATCGTCACGAGCGCGATGCCCCAACCCGGCAGCCCCTCAACCAGCGACAGCGAGTGATGCGCCTCTTCTGCCGCGCCGACACTGATCGAGCCGTCTTCATTGGCCCGCATCGCGGCTGGCAAGGCGAGGAGCGGCAGCAGCGCCAGCATCGGGATCACCGCGATATCCTGCATCAGCAGCACCGAGAAGGAGCTGCGCCCGCCCGGTGTTGCGATCAGCGCCTTTTCGTTGAGCGTTTGCAGCACGATTGCGGTGGACGAGAGCGCCAGGACGATCCCGATTGCGAGTGCCGTTTCCCAGCGCTCTCCGGCCAGATACGCAAGACCGGCCAGGGCGCTGATCGTCAGCAGGATCTGCGCCCCGCCTAGGCCTAACAGGCGCTTGCGCATCTCCCAGACTGCGCGCGGTTCCAGCTCCAGACCGATCACAAAGAGCATCAAGACCACGCCGAATTCCGCGACATGCTGCAGGTCTTCGGTCTCGTGTCCAACTAGCCCAAGACCCGGTCCAATAACGATCCCGGCCAGCAAGTATCCCAGGACTGAACCGAGCCCGAGCCGCACGGAAAGCGGAACGGCCACGACCATCGCGGCCAGATAGATCGTCGCTTGCAGAAGAAAGCCTTCCATCATGCTCCTTTGCGCCCGGGTTTTCACGCGTCGCCGCGCACAGGCTAAATCGGCAGCGGTGCATCCGCCTTAAGTTGGTCCATAACGATCTGCGATTGCACGCGCGCCACGGCTTTATGCGGCAACAGTACGCCTTGGACCAAACGGTGCAACTCCGACAGGTCCGCGCAATAGACCCTCAGGAGGTAGTCGGCCTCTCCGGTCAGCGTGAAGGCCGCGGTAATCTCAGGCCGGCGCAGCACGTCACGTTGGAACGACGTCGCGTGGTCGTCGCTGTGGCTGTCCATCTGCACCTGGATAAAGGCCTGAACGCCGAGCCCGAGCGCCTCGGCGTCAATCTGACCGCGCGCGCCTTGAAAGATCCCCTCCCGCTCCAGCCGCTGCCGACGGCGTCCGGCCTGGCTTGGCGAGAGATTTAACAACTCACCCAATTCCTGCGCAGTAAGCAGGGCGTTTTTCTGCAACGCGCGAAGCAGGCGGCGGTCGGTTTCGTCAAGCATGCGCGAAGTATGCGTGAATTAAGGGTTGGGTGCAAATATCGCGTATAAAATGCGTTTAATATTCTGAAATACGCGCAGAAAACGCGCATCAGATGCTCCATATTAGTATCATAAGCTAGCAAGGAGACAGAAATGGGCCCCTTCCCGCATGACGCGCCGCGAGCGACGATCACCGCAGACAATCCCGCCGGCACCGACGGTTTCGAGTTCGTCGAGTTCGCGCATCCCGACCCTGACACGCTGCGCGAGGTGTTCGCGCGCATGGGTTACGTCCACACAGCGACGCATAAATCAAAGGCGGTTGAGCTCTGGCAGCAGGGCGATATCACCTATCTGCTGAACGCCGAGCCCGGCAGCTTTGCAGCGCGGTTTGTCGAGGAGCATGGGCCCTGCGCGCCCTCGATGGCTTGGCGTGTGGTGGATGCCCAGCACGCCTTCGATCACGCCGTAAAGATGGGGGCCGAGCCTTATGAGGCTGATGACAAAACGCTCGACTGGCCCGCGATCAAGGGCATCGGCGGATCGCTGATTTACTTCACTGACGCTTATTACGACGCCAATCCCTACAACGCCGAGTTCGACTGGGTTTCCGGCGCCCATCCCGAGGGTGTTGGCTTCCACTATCTCGACCACCTCACCCACAACGTGTTCAAGGGCAACATGGACACGTGGTTTCGCTTTTACGGCGATCTCTTCAACTTCAAAGAGATCCGCTTTTTCGACATCGAAGGGAAATATACTGGCCTGCTCAGCCGTGCTCTGACTTCGCCTTGCGGGCGTATCCGCATCCCGATCAATGAGGATCGCGGGGAGACCGGCCAGATCGTCAATTATCTCAAAAAGTACAACGGTGAGGGCATTCAGCACATCGCCGTGGGCGCGCGCGATATCTACGACAGCGTCGATGCGATCGCGGCCAACGGCGTGCAGTTTATGCCCGGCCCCCCCGAAAGCTATTATGAGCTTTCGAAAACCCGCGTGGATGGCCATGAGGAGCCAATCGACCGGATGCTCCAGCACGGCATCCTGATCGACGGCGAGGGCGTGGTGGATGGTGGTGAGACCAAAATCCTTTTGCAAATCTTTTCCAAAACGGTGATCGGCCCGATCTTTTTCGAGTTCATCCAGCGCAAGGGTGATGACGGCTTTGGCGAGGGCAATTTCAAAGCGCTGTTTGAGTCGATTGAGGCCGAGGAGATGGCAAAGGGCGAGTATGGCAGCGACGCCGAGGGGAACGTCGCCGCCGAGTGAGATTGGCTGCGGACGCGGCGCCGGAAAGGGGCCGCGTCCGTACCTGCCATGGGTTGTGGAACGCAGCTGTTCCTGGGATTGTCCCGGCCATGCAACGCTCTGAGATCAACGAGATTATCACCGAAGCCGACGCGTTCATGCGCCGCTTTGGCTTCGCCCTGCCGCCCTTCGCCTATTGGTCACCCGAGGAGATGCGCGCCAATGCCAGCCGCGCCAGCGCCGTCATCGAAGGACGGTGCGGCTGGGACATCACCGATTACGGCGAGGGCCGGTTTGCGGAAATGGGCCTTTTCCTCTTCACGCTGCGCAACGGCCGCCAAGAGGATCTCAAACGCGGCGGCGGCATGTGCTACGCGGAAAAGCTCCTGATCTCAAAACAAGATCAGCTCTCCCCGATGCACCGGCACTATCTCAAGGCTGAAGACATCATCAACCGCGGCGGCGCGACGCTCGCGGTCGAGCTCTTTGGCTCGGCGCCCGATGGGAGCTTTGACGAAACCGCCGGCGGAACAGTGCTTTGTGATGGCATCGCGCGCGATTTTGCGCCGGGAGAGGTGTTACGCTTCGCGCCGGGGGAGAGCGTCACCCTGATGCCCGGTGATTGGCACGCCTTTTGGGGCGAGGGCGGCGATGTGCTGATCGGGGAGGTCTCGACGGTGAATGACGATGAGACCGACAATTGGTTCCGCGAGCCGATCGGCCGCTTTTCTGAGATTGAGGAAAACGAGGCGCCGCGACACCTTCTGGTCTCGGACTATGCCGCCTGGCTCAGCTGAGCCAGCTCTTGGGCTCCGCCCGCTCTCCACTCAAACGCGATGCGTTTGCCAGCTTGCGCTGGACCGGCTACAGGCCTCCGCCCGTTCTCGCCTCAAACGCGGTGCGTTTGCCAGCTTGCGCTGAACCGGCTCGAACTGTCTTTATCGCTCAAATATCCCGGGGGGCCGACATTGAGTGCGCCATTGGTCCGAGCGCCAATGGCGGCGGGGCTGGCCCCCCGCCTATCTCGTGGGGCCGACATTGGGTGCGCCATTGGTCCGAGCGCCAATGGCGGCGGGGAAGGCCCCCCGGTCCCGGCGACCGCGCAAGCGGGCGCAACACAACCAACTTCGCTTAGTCCAAAGCCCGCCAGCCAATGTCCTGCCGGCAAAACCCCTCGGGCCAGTCGATCGCATCGACCATCGCATAGGCCCGGTCGCGCGCCTCGGCGAGGCCGGCACCCCGCGCCGTAACGTTCAAGACCCGACCGCCCGCCGCGCGCCAATCCTCTGGCCCTCCAGCGGTGCCTGCGTGAAACACCATCGCATGGCTCCCCGCGCTTAAGGTTTCGAGCCCCTTGATCGACGTGCCCTTCTCATAGGCGCCGGGATAGCCGCGCGCGGCCAAGACGACCGTTATCGCATGATCCTCCGCCCAGTTGACGCGCATCTCGGCCAGCCGCCCCTCAGCGCAGGCCAGCATTAGATCGAGCGCTTGGGCGCCCAGGCGCATCATCAGAACCTGGCATTCGGGATCGCCGAACCGGACATTGTATTCTACTAGCCGCGGCGCGCCCGCCTCGATCATCAGGCCCACATAGAGAACCCCGCGATAGGGGGCGCCGCGCCGCGCCATCTCTGCCAGGCAGGGCCGCACGATCTCGGCCAGCGCACGCTCTTGCGTGGCGGCATCGAGGATCGGGGCGGGGGAATAGGCACCCATGCCGCCGGTATTGGGGCCGGTATCGCCCTCGCCCACGCGCTTGTGGTCTTGCGCCGTGCCGATGGGCAGCGCGGCCTCCCCATCGCACAGGACGAAAAAGCTGGCTTCCTCGCCCCGCAAAAACTCTTCAATGACCACCTCGGCACCGGCGGCACCGAACTGACCCGAGAGCATATCGGCCACTGCTTCTTGTGCGGCGTCCACGGTTTCGGCAACGACCACGCCCTTGCCTGCCGCCAGACCGTCGGCCTTGACCACGATCGGCGCGCCTTGGGCCGCGATATAATCCTGCGCTGCTTCAACTTCCGTGAACCGGGCCCAGCCCGCCGTAGGAGCGCCTGCAGCATCGCAGACCTCTTTGGTGAAGGCCTTGGAGGCCTCGAGCCGCGCGGCCGCGCCCGAGGGACCAAAGGCCAGCAGCCCGGCCGCCTCGCAGGCATCGGCCACGCCCGCTGCCAGGGGCGCTTCTGGCCCGATGATGACGAAATCGATGGCGTTCTCGGCGGCAAACTCGACCACCGCAGCCCCGTCTTCGATGTCGAGGTCACTCCTCTCGGTCAGCGCCGCGATCCCGGCATTGCCCGGCGCAACGATCAGCCGGTCGCATTTCGGGTTTTGCTTCACTGCCCAAGCCAGGGAATGCTCGCGCCCGCCGCCGCCCAAGATCAAAATGTTCACAGCAAAGCCCCCGAACCCGTCCCGTTTCGCCGGGCATAGCGAGCGGTGCGCCCGGGGACAATACGCGCCACGCCTGCGCTGGCCGTGCTGTAGGATTTCCCCGCACGTTTGGGACTGTTAGAACCGGGGCAACTGGCGCCGAGGCGATAAGAGGTCAGAGCACATGCGCAACCGCGATCTATGGCGGCGACTTGAGGCTTTCGAGTTCGATGCCCCGGGCGGCGACGCGCCCTTCTCGCTCAAGCTTGCAGTGGCCGAGAATTGGAACGACGATTACACTGTCCGCGTGCTTGAGGAATACCGGCGCTTTCTCTACCTCACGCAGATCCAAAGCGCGCAGATCACCCCGTCGATCCCCGTGGACCGGGCCTGGCATATGCACATGACCTATACGCGGTCCTACTGGGAGGACCTGTGCGACGGCGTGATCGGCGCAAAGATCCACCATAACCCGGTTGAGAGTGAGGCCGACATGCCGCGCTACTTGGCGCAGTATGAGGCCACAAAGACGCTTTATGAGCGCGAATTCGGCGCCGCCCCGCCCGAGGATATCTGGCCCGGTAAAGCGACGGATGATCCGCTGTTCATGGTCAAGCCAGGTGGCCCTTTGGTCCTTCTGCTCTGGCTCACCATTCCGATCGGCATTTTCCTCACCGGTATTTCAGCGACCGGTCGCCTGCCGTTTTCATTTCTAGTTCCGCTTGGCGTAACGCTGGCGGCCGTCGCCGCAACGATCTATTTTGCTTGGAAAGCGGCGCACCAAAGAAGCGTCTGAAAGCGGCGTCTGGTTTTCATTCGAATATGGCCGGTCTGGCCGGGACAGAGATGGCGATGGCGACGGAGACGGCGGGGGTGGATGCGGGGATTGACCCCAGAGCCCGGTAGGAGGCAGCAGGATGGACGATCTCATCGACGATGACGGGCCGCTGGGCGGCAACACGCCTGCTCAAAACGCCCCGGAATTTTCCGTCTCCGATCTGACGGGTGCTGTGAAACGCACCCTGGAGGGCGCCTTTGGCCGGGTGCGCGTGCGCGGTGAGCTGGGCCGCGTGATGCGGGCGGGCTCGGGGCATTACTACTATGACCTGAAGGACGACCGGAACGTCATCTCGTGCAACACCTGGAAAGGGCAGGTGGCGGGCCTCGGTATGGTGCCGGAGGAGGGCCTCGAGGTCATCGTCACGGGCCGTCTCAGCACCTATGGCCCGCAATCGCGTTACAATCTCAACGTCGATCGGATGGAGGTTGCGGGCGAGGGCGCGCTGATGGTGATGCTGGAGAAGCGTCGCCAAAAGCTGATGAAAGAGGGTCTGTTCGAGGAGGCCCGCAAGCGCCCGCTGCCCTACCTGCCCGAGGTGATCGGGGTCGTGACCTCGCCCCAGGGCGCGGTGATCCGAGATATTCTACACCGCCTGCGCGACCGGTTCCCGCGCCAGGTGCTGATCTGGCCCGTGCCGGTGCAAGGCGAGCGCTGCGCGCCGGAAGTGACCCGTGCCATCAAGGGCTTCAACGCGCTTGGGCCGGGCGATCCGGTGCCCCGGCCCGATCTGATCATCGTGGCCCGGGGCGGGGGCTCGCTTGAGGATTTGTGGGGTTTCAATGAGGAAAGCGTCGTGCGTGCCGCAGCGGAAAGTGAGATCCCCCTGATCTCGGCAGTTGGCCATGAGACCGACACGACGCTGATCGATTTCGCCTCCGATCGCCGCGCGCCAACACCCACGGCGGCCGCGGAGATGGCCGTGCCGGTGCGTCTGGACCTGTTGGCTTGGGTCGAAGCGCAGAGCGGGCATCTGACCCGCGCCTTAGGCGGTGGCATTACGCAGCGGCGGCAACGTTTGGGTGATTTGAGCCGGGCCTTGCCGCGCGTAGAAAGCCTCCTCGACACGCCGCGCCAGCGTCTTGATCGTTGGTCCGACCGGCTGGAGCCAGGCCTGCGCGCGGTGCTAGAGCGTCAAGGCACGCGGCTTGAGCGCGTGGCCAGCGGTCTGGGTCCAGCACTCAGTTCGGGCGTGCAGCGGCGACGGGTGCGTCTTGGCCAGGCCTCTGGCCGTTTGAGCCTTGGGGCGGTTCGGCGTGGACTGGATGAGCAGGGCAGGATGCTGGCGCGCATAGGCCGTGATCTCGACCGTGCCTTTGCTACGCGGCAGGAGCGCGCGGGCCAGCGCCTGGCCAATACCTGGCGCCTGTTTGAGACACTGGGCTACAAAGCGACGCTGCGCCGGGGCTATGCGGTTTTGCGCGAGGGCGACACGGTCATTAGCGATGCGGCTGCGGCCTCGGCTGCGGCCACGCTCGAAGTGGAATTCGCTGATGGTCGCGTGCAGATTGGCGCGGCCTCAGGCGGCTCGGTTCAACAGCCTAAAGCCGACCCTCTCAAAGGCACTGCGGCCGGGTCCAACAAGACCCGACCGCAGAGTTCTGGGGGCGCACAAAAGGATTTATTCGGCGAGTAATCGCGTCGGTCTCGGGCTCACACTCAGCCTTCGACCGCCGCCTCGCCTTTAAGCATCGCCCAGTGCTCTGCCATCGAGGGCAGGGTCAACAGGACGATCCCAAAGATCAGAAAGCTCAGCAACATCGCCGGAAGCCAAATGGCCGAGAGCATCAGGCCGAAGGCGCCCATAACGCGGCGGGCAAAGGCCGGCGACACAGTGCGGCTTAGGTAAAGGTAGAGGAAGCGACCGCCGTCGAGCGGCTGCACCGGCAGGCTGGTGACGATGCCGATAAACAGGTTGATGAAGGCGAACTTCATCAGCCAATCCGCGGCCAGGCTTGCCTCAGGCAGAAGCGGCAGCATCAGCGCACTGATGGCCCAGAGTCCAAAACTTGTCAGTGGCCCGATGGCAGCGATCAGCTCTTGCGCCTCAACGGAGGCGCGCGATGTGCGCACCTGGCCGCCCGCCGCGCCAAACTGGTGCGAGATCAGCTCAAGCCCTTGCTTGGCCACGACCCAAGTCCGCGCCGCTTCGCGCAGATAAAGGGAAAAAATGATCAGAAGAAAGACGGCCAGATCCCCAAGAAACCCGGCCATTCCGCCGGTGAGATGGACCATCACGAACGCAAACAGCACCAGAGAAAAACCGATCTCGATGCGGACGCCCTCACGTGTGCTGAACTGCACAACGGGCATGTCCTGACGCAACATATATACAACCCCAGTCAATATTTTACTCGCTCACCCAGGGATGATTCGTAGGGGGGATTTGCGGCTTAAATGTCCCCGTAAAGCGACGATTGAGGCAGGGCCCCGGCGCAAAGCGACCACATTTGCGCCGCTTTTGCGGGTGCGCCTCAGCGGCCGCGGATGCGCGGATCGAGAGCGTCGCGCAGCCCATCGCCGATATAGTTCACGCTGAGCACCGTGAGCGAGATCGCAACCCCGGGCCAGAGCACGCGTTCAGGGTGGCGCTGCATGAAGTCAGTCGCGTCGAATAACAGTTTACCCCAGGTTGGGAAATCCGATGGAAAGCCCAATCCTAGAAAGCTCAGAGCGCTCTCGGTGATAATGGCGTTGGCGATCCCCAGCGTCGCCGACACCATAATGGGCGACATTACATTGGGCAGAATATGACGCAGGATCATCCAGCGCGCAGGCGTCCCGATGGAGCGCGCGGCCAGAACGAATTCGCGTTCTTTCAGCGCCAGAACATCGCCGCGTACCACGCGCGCCGTTTGCATCCACGAGGTGATGCCAATGACCGTCACGATCAGGATAAAGATGCCGCCCTCCGGCCCAAAGGCCGCCCGCAACTGATCGCGAAAGAGCATGATGATGACCAAGAGCAGCGGGAGCAGCGGCAGCGCCAGGAACAGATCCGTCAGCCGCATCAGCGGGCCGTCCAGGCGCCGAAAATAGCCCGCGATCACCCCAATGAACGTGCCTAGGACCAGGGCCAACAGCATCGCGGTCAAGCCCACAAGGATCGAGATCTGCCCGCCCGCCATCATCCGCGCCATGGTATCGCGGCCCAATTGGTCGGCCCCCATCGGATGCGCCCAGCTTGGCCCGGTGTTGCGCGCGCGTACGTCGATATAGGTCGGGTCTATCGTCCAGATTAGCGGGCCGAGAAACACGAAAACCAGCGCGAAGATGAAAAAGCCTAGGCCGAAGAGCGCGCCCTTATGGCTGCGGAACTGATCCCAGACATCCCACCACTGGCTGCGCGGAGGGGCGCCGGTTTCGCGGGCGACGCTGTCGGCGACGGGGGCGTCAGTCATAGCGGATCCTCGGGTCGAGCAGTCCGTAAAGGACATCTGCCAGCAGATTGAAAAGCACGATCAACACCGCGAAGATAAAGCTCACGGTTTGCACCACCGGGATATCGCCGCCCTGGATCGCGATGATCAAAAGCTGCCCGATCCCGTTCACCTTAAAGACCTGCTCGGTGATGATCGCCCCACCAAAGACGGCCGGAACATTGAGGGCGATCACAGTCACGACAGGGATCATCGAATTGCGCAGAACATGAACCAATACAACGACGCGCTCGCTCATGCCTTTGGCGCGCGCGGTGCGGACGTAGTCCTGGTTGAGATTGTCGAGCATCGAGGCGCGCATGAAGCGGCTGATCTGGCTCGCGTTGAATAGGCCCAGGACCATCACAGGCATGATGATCTGTTTGAGCTGCACGACGAAACTGTCCCAATCGGTCACTTCGTGCGTGGTGTCATAAACGCTAGGGAACCATCCCAGATTGACCGCGAAAATTACGATGAAGAGAACGCCGGTGAAAAAGGTCGGGACTGAAAAGCCGACCATCGAGATAAACGTGCCGACCTGATCAAAGACGGAATACTGCCGGTAGGCCGAGATGATACCCAAGGGCAGGGCGATGATGATGCCCACGATATAGCTGATCCCCACGACCCAGAGGGTCTGCGGCATCCGCTGCACGATCAGGTCCATTACAGGCGAGCGGGTTTGGTATGAGATGATCCGCGCGCCATCCTCGGGCGCGACGTTCCAGCCGAAGGCCCCCTCGATCAGGTGCAGAGGTTCGTCCCAAACCATAAGGCGAAGCCATTTGAGATACTGCACCATCACCGGGTCATTGACGCCGAGGCTTTCGCGGATCTGCTCGCGCACCTCAGGCGGAATGGTGAGCGGCAGGCCCGCGGTCGGGTCAGAGGGGCTGAGCTTGACGATCAGAAAGATCACGAAGCTGATGAAGATCAGCGTTGGGATCGCGAGAGTCAGGCGTCGCAGGGTGAAGGTCAGCATCGGCGGTGATCCCAAAGCGGCGCGAGATATGTCCGCAGGCCCAAGTCACCCATGCTTATGACGGCCACGATCCAAAAAGATTTCCGGCCAGACTCAATCACGTGCAAGGTGTGGGACATCGGCATGAAGCCTCAAAAGATAGGTCCCGCCCACACGTGGCGGGCGGGACCCAATTTACCTGATCACTCGGGGATCCGGTGCCAGTCCATGATGTTCCACAGCTCACTGTCCCAGTCGGACATGCGCACGCCGCCCAAGCTGTTGGCATGGGCCGAGACGCCGCCGCGGTGGATGAGCGGGATGATCGAGCCGGTCTGCACCAGCAGGTCGTTCATCTCGCGCGCGATGCGGCCGCGCTCATCGAGGGCAGCCGTCGCGGCCATCTCATCGATCAGGGCTTCGTACGCGTCGTTGCAGAAGCGTTGCATGTTTCCGCCCTGCCACTGGCTGGCCGGGCTTGGCATGTTGTCGCAATTCCACTGCGCCATGTAGGCCTGCGGATCGACGCCAGCGAAGTTGTTGGTGTACATCTCCACATCGGCGAAGAACTTCTGGAACGTGTCAGGGCTGCTCGGGTCGCCGCCGAAGAAGACCGAGGCGTCGATGTTGCGCAGTTCGGTCTCGATGCCGATCTCTTCCCACCACTGCTTGACCAGGGCCTGCGTGTCCTGACGCACAGCGTTGGTCGAGGTCTGGTAGAGGATGCTCAGCGGCACACCGTCAAGCTCACGCACGCCATCGCCATCGGTGTCGACGATCCCGGCCTCATCGAGCATCGCGTTCGCGCCCTCGATGTCCTGCACCAAGCAGCCATCATTGGCCGTCGAGGCATAGAGCGCCGGAGCCGGCAGCACGTTACAGGTCGGACGTCCGCCCGCGCCATAGCCGATCTCGACCAAAAGCGCCCGATCGATCGCCATAGACATAGCCTCGGTCACGGTCTGATTGGTCAGGAACGGATGCGGGCCGCCTTCGACGGTTGCGCGCAACTCACCAAGCTCGGGATCCGGGTTGGTCTGGTTGATCATGATCCGCTCAACCGAGGTCCCGAAGGCGGTTACAACCGTGCCGTTGCCCTGGGCTTCCATCTCGGCCAGCACGGTCGGGTCGATCTGCAGGTTCCAGGCATAGTCGAACTCACCTGTTTCAAGCACCGAACGAGCCGAAGCGGTCGCATCGCCGCCGCCTTTGAAGGTGATCGAGGCAAAGTAGGGCCGATCTTCGAAGCGGAAGTTCTCGTTGGCCACAAACTCAATAACGTCATTTGGCCGGAAATCGGTGACCACAAAGGGGCCGGTGCCGATCGGACCGAAATTCGCTTCGGTGCATTCCGGCGCGCGCGCGCCCAGGCAATCGGCAAACTGCGCGGCCTGGATGATCGGGCTCTCGGAGCCGACCAGCGCGGTATAGGGGAACGGCGTGGGGGCGTCGAAGGTGATCTGGACTGTCAGATCGTCGAGCGCCTCCACGCTGGTCACACCTTCAAAGTACTGCGTCTGCGCGCAGCCGCCCTCGGGATGGGTGCAATATTCCCAGGTAAAGACCGCGTCCGCGGCGGTGAACGGCGTGCCGTCCGACCACAACACACCTTCGCGCAAGCTCCAGGTGATAGTCGTCAGGTCTTCGGAGATGCCGCCGTTTTCCACGGTCGGGATTTCCGCCGCGAGCCAGGGGGTGATCTCACCGGTATCGTCAAAGCGCGCGAGGCTTTCGAGCACGAGCGAGGCCGATTCGACTTCTTTGGTGCCGCCCGACAGGAACGGGTTGAGCGTCGAGGGCGCCTGCCAATAGATGATATTCAGATGGCCCGAGCCGCCGCGGGTCAGGTGCCCGTCGGCCCAGGTGGCCATGGGTGCCAGCGCGACAAGCGCCGTGGCTCCGGCCATAATTCGAAGCGATTTCATGAGAACTTGATCTCCCTGTGGTCTGGATGGATTGCGCCCGCTCGCATTTGGTATGCGGTTGCCGGGATCGGGTGCGTTTCGCACGCTCTAGCGCGGTGGCGGCCCATAGACCCAAACGCGCGGATAGTTGTGAGACGACACCCCATCGCTTCATCTCATGCTGAGCCGCGAAAAAAAGCAAGTCTGCTGCAATGCTAGGCAGCGATCCCGGTAAGGGCGCCCAAACATTTGACACTCAGGCCCGGTCGATCCACGCTTTTGCATGATCTTTGACCACTTGCCCGATTTGAGAGCCCTCGATGCTGGATGAGCCCAAAGCCGACCCGGCCGCCGATCAAGCGCCCGTTGTCCAGCTGCGCAATTTGCGCGTTGAGTTTCAGACCAAAGGCGGCGTTGTCGCGGGCGTCGAAGATGTCTCGTTTCAGATCGGAGCGGGCGAGACGGTCTGTGTGGTCGGCGAGTCCGGCTCCGGCAAATCGGTGTCCTCGCTCGCGCTGATGCGCCTGGTGGAGTTTGGCGGCGGCACGATCGCAGGCGGCGCGCTGGAATTTGAGACCAAAGACCGCGGCCGGATCGATCTCAGCCGCACGCCAGGCGATGTGATGCGCGATATTCGCGGCAATGAAATCGGCATGATCTTCCAAGAGCCGATGACCGCGCTCAACCCGGTCTTCACGGTCGAGCGGCAATTGACCGAAGGCTTGCGCCGCCACCGCAACCTCACCGCGAAGGAGGCCAGCGCCCGCGCGCTGGAACTGCTCAAGCAGGTCCGCATCCCCGAGCCTGAGCGGCGGCTCAAGCAATACCCGCATGAGCTGTCTGGCGGGATGCGTCAGCGGGTGGTCATCGCCATGGCGCTGGCCTGTGAGCCGCGCATTCTGATCGCCGATGAGCCGACAACTGCCCTCGACGTGACGATCCAGGCCGAAATCTTGGCGCTGATCAACCGGCTCAAGCGGGAAACCGGCGCCTCGATCATGTTCATTACCCATGACATGGCCGTGGTCGCGCAAATCGCCGACCGTGTGGTGGTGATGTTCCGCGGCCGCAAGGTGGAGGAGGGGCCGGTCGAGCAGATCTTCGCCAATCCGCAGCACGATTATACCAAGGCGCTGTTGGCCGCTGTGCCCAAGCTAGGCGAAATGCGCGGCAAGGCTCTGCCCGAGCCGATGAAGCTTTTGGGGAGCGAGCGCCGCGAGACCGCGCCGATCAAGGGCACCGAGCGGACGCTTTTGAAGGTGCGCAACCTGACCACGCGCTTTCCGGTCAAAGGCGGTTTTTTCCGCCGCACGGTGGCCAATGTGCACGCGGTTGAGGATCTGTCGATCCACGTGAATGCCGGTCAAACCCTTAGCCTGGTGGGTGAGTCGGGTTGCGGAAAATCGACGGCCGGTCGCTCGATCCTGCGCTTGGTTGAGCCGCTTTCAGGCAGCGTCGAGTTGGACGGCCTCGATATCCTGGGTCTTAACCCGCGCGATCTGCGCCGCGCCCGCCAAGACATGCAGATGATCTTTCAAGATCCCTTCGCCTCGCTCAATCCGCAGATGCAGCTTGGCCCGCAAGTGGCCGAGCCGTTGACCAATTTCGGCACCACCTCAGCGTCAGAGCGGGAGGACCGGGTGGCGATGCTCTTTGACCGGGTGCAATTGCCGCGCAGCTTCATGAAGCGCTATCCCCATGAGTTGTCGGGTGGACAGCGTCAGCGCGTGGCCATTGCCCGGGCGCTCGCGCTCAACCCTAAGCTGATCATCGCCGATGAGGCGGTCTCGGCCCTCGATGTCTCGGTCCAGGCCGAAGTGCTCAATCTGATGCTGGAATTGCAGGCCGAATTGGGCCTGTCATACCTCTTCATCAGCCACGATATGGCGGTGGTGGAGCGGGTGAGCCACCAGGTCGGCGTGATGTATCTGGGCCGCTTGGTTGAGGTGGGCCCGCGCGCCTCGGTCTTCGAGAACCCGACCCATCCCTACACCCGCTCACTCCTGAAGGCGGTGCCGGTGGCCGATCCGACCCAGCGCATGCTCGAGAGCGATCTGAACTTCAAACCGATCCCGTCACCCGTCCATCCCGTGGGCCATGATCCCGGCCCTTCTGAATACCGCGAGATCAGCCCCGGGCACCGTGTGCTGATCGGCAATTGGGGCGACTTCGAGCGCGATGATGATGACATGGACCGCGTTGAGGCTAAGTTGCGTGAAGGAACCGAGGTCGCCGAGGGCGGCCCGCGCCAACCGCTCCACGATTGATAGAGGGGTCAGCCATGTTGATGGCGAGTTTTATCTTCACCGAGACCGATCTCGACGAGACGTTCTTTACACTCGACGCCCTTATCCTTGAGGCCGCCGAAGCCACGCCAGGCTATATCGGTAAGGAAAACTGGGTGAGCCAGGACGGTGGCACGCGCAATTCGGTCTATTATTGGCGCGATCAAAAGGCGCTGGCGCAATTTGCCCGCCACCCAAAGCACTTGGAAGCCAAGCGGCAGTATGAGAAATGGTACGGCGGCTTTCACGTCGTGATCTCCGAGATTAAAAAGTCCTACGGCGACGGAGCGCTCGCGCATCTCACGCCCAATGACCGATTGCGACGGGCCAGCTGATGGCAGGGCTTTCGGCGCGTGACCTACTGGACAAGCTCGTGAGCTTTCCCACCGTCAGCCGGGAAAGCAACCTGCCGCTGATCGATTGGGTCGAGGATTATCTCGACGGCTTCGGCGTCACCTGCCACCGCGACTATGATGTGACCGGCAAGAAGGCTTCGGTGTTTGCGCATATCGGCCCGGAGGAAGACGGGGCAGTCATCCTGTCGGGGCATACCGATGTGGTCCCGGTCGATGGTCAAGACTGGTCGACCGATCCCTTTAGCGTGACCGAACGCGACGGGCGGCTTTATGGCCGCGGTACCTGCGATATGAAGGGGTTCGACGCCCTGGCCCTGTCGCTGGTGGCCCCGGCAATGGAGCGCGGGCTGAAGCGGCCTTTGCAGATCTGTCTGAGCCGGGATGAAGAGATCGGCTGTATCGGCGCGCCTCCGATGATCGAGGCGATGCAGGGGCGGGTGCCGCGTGCGGGCCTGGCCATCATCGGTGAGCCGACGATGATGGGTGTGGTCGACGGTCATAAGGGTGGCATCGGCTATGACGTGCATCTGCGGGGCTTCGAAGTGCATTCCTCGCTCCAGCCCTACGGCGTCTCCGCGATCATGGAGGGTGCGCGCCTGATCCAATGGGCCAATGAGATGAATGAGGCCAACCGCAATGCCGCTGATCCCGAAAGCCGTTTTGACCCGCCCTATACGACAATCCATGTCGGCATGATCGAGGGCGGCACCGCGCATAACATCACAGCGCGCGACTGTCGCTTTCTCTTGGGTGTGCGCTGCGTGCCCAGCGATGACGCCGCTGACTGGGCCGCGCGGATCGAGGCAGAGATCGCCCGCATCCAGGCCGATATGCAGAAGATCCATCCTGACACTTTCATTGAGGCGGTGCCGCGCTGGAACGTGCCCGGCCTGAGCCCCGAGGCGGAAGGACCGGCTGAGGCGCTCGTGCGGCGGATCACCGGGGAGAACGGTTCCTCGGCGGTCAGCTACGGCACCGAAGCCGGGCAGTTTCAGGCCGCGGGCTATTCCGCCGTCGTTTGCGGGCCCGGCGATATCGCCCAAGCGCATCAGGCCGATGAGTTCATCTCGCTGGATCAGTTTCAAAAGGGCGAGGCCTTCATCGCCCGCCTTCTCGACACCCTCACGGAGTAACCCCAAGCATGCCCGTAAAAAACCGTTTCGCCGAGCTTTTGCCGGAAATTACCGAATGGCGCCGCGATTTGCACGCCAATCCAGAAATTCTTTTCGAGACGCACCGCACCTCGGCCCTGGTCGAGGAGAAACTGCGGGAGTTCGGGTGTGACGAGGTGGTGACGGGGCTCGGGCGCACGGGCGTGGTCGGCATCATCAATGGCCGCGCGACGGGCTCGGGCCGCACAATTGGCCTGCGCGCGGATATGGACGCGCTGCCGATCCATGAGACGACGGGTCTGGATTATGCCTCTAAGACGCCCGGAGCGATGCATGCCTGCGGCCACGATGGACACACGGCGATGCTTTTGGGTGCCGCGAAATACCTGGCTGAGACGCGCAATTTCGACGGCCGTGTCGCGGTGATCTTTCAGCCTGCCGAAGAGGGCGGCGGCGGCGGCAAAGAGATGGTCGATGACGGCATGATGGAGCAGTTCTCCATCAATGAGGTCTACGGAATGCACAATTGGCCCGGTCGCCCGGTGGGCTCTTTCGCGATCCGCTCCGGTCAGTTTTTCGCAGCCGCTGACACCTTCGATATCACCGTGACCGGTAAGGGCGGTCACGCGGCGAAACCGCAGGAAACCGTCGACACCACCGTGATGGCCGCCCAGCTTGTCATCGCACTGCAAACGATCGCCAGCCGCAACGCCGATCCAACCAAACAGATCGTGGTCTCTGTTACCTCGTTCGAGACCTCTTCGCACGCCCATAACGTGATCCCCGCCGAGGTCCGGATCCGCGGCACCGTGCGCACCATGGCCCCGGAAATCCGCGACCTGGCCGAGACGCGCATGGGCGAAATCTGCGCCGGTATTGCGGCCACGTTCGGCGGCTCAATCGCGCTGGACTACGTGCGTGGCTATCCCGTGATGGTCAATTCCGAGACCGAGACAGGCTATGCGGCTGAGGCTGCGCGGGCGGTGTCGGGCGATTGCGATGACGCGCCTTTGGTTATGGGTGGCGAAGACTTCGCCTTCATGCTCGAGGCCCGACCGGGCGCTTATATCCTGGTCGGCAATGGCGACACCGCGATGGTCCACAACCCGGAATATAACTTCAACGATGAAGCAATCCCGGCGGGCTGTTCCTGGTGGGCCGAATTGGTCGAGCAGCGCTTGCCGGCGTCTTGAGGGGCCAAAGGTGGCGCAGTTGCGAAAAATTATACAGTTTTTTTCATAACTTAAGGGCGCTATCGGCGCTCGCCTGAGTTACTCTGCCCGCAACAGGATTGTTCAGAGGTACACGAGTATGAGAGTTTCAAATTGGTTTGCTGCCGCGCTTGCCACTTGTATGACTGCGATCACCGCGCCTGCATCGGCGCTGAGCACAGATTTCCAAGTGGAAGTTACCAGCACCTTTTTTGACGGCAGTATTCGGGCACACGGTATGCCCGACCCATATACGATGCGGTTTAGCTTCATGGACCGTGGAGGGCGCGTGGCGATCTGCGGGATCGGCTATATCAGCGACCAGCGTTTGCGCTCGAACATCCGCCGCGCCCTGCGCGGAGCGGAGGTTATGGTGGATGGCCAAGTATATCCGGTGGATCTGACCTATTTCGCCCAGGCCAATACGGCGCGGGCCGTCACCAGCGGCATGGCCAATTGCGCCGTCACGCCCGCCCCTATTCCCACCCGAAACGGCGATTTTGACTTTCGCCTTGGTGACGGCGGCGTCTGGCGCAACTGAGGCGGATCTGCCCCGTGAAGATCGGGTTCGATCCCGGCTGGTTTTTCTTGGCGGGCCGAATTGATTAAGCAGCGCTTTCCGGCGTCGTGAAGGTCCGGTTTTCGGGCGCCTATTGGACGCCGCGCTGTTAACTCAGTGTTCCCACCTGTGACAGCAGCGCGCGTTGTACCCCGGCCCTCCGACACTACTTTTGTTTCATGCAAATTCTTAGGGGTAACGATAAATGAATGTTCTTAAAACGGCCATGGCCACATGTCTCGCGGGCCTTTTCATGTCTGGTGGATCGGCACAGGCGCTCGACACCGATTTTCAAATTCCGGTCGACGGTGACTTCGTCGAAAGCGGTCTCAGGAACTTCGGCATGCCCGATCCCTACACGATGCGCGTAGCCTTCATGGGCCAGGAAGGACGGATTGTCATCTGCGGTATTGGGTTTGTCCGTGAGGCGCGGCTGCGGTCGAACATTCGTGGCATGTTGCGGGATGCGGAAGTGACAGTGGGTGGCAGGGTCTATCCAGTTGATCTGACCTTTTTCGCTCAGGCCAACTCGGCACGTGAGGTCGAGACGGGCATGGCGAATTGCGCGATCACACCTGCACCAATTCCCACGCGCTCGGAAGATTTTGACTTCAATTTTGGGGGCGCGGGTATCTGGCGGGAATGAGTTGGAAGCGCCGCGCGACGTTGGTTTTGCGCAAGGCGTTCTGGATCAAGCTGGTCTGAAGCCCATCGCTCGCGTTCGAGTGGGTGAAACCCGTCGCGTGGAGTTTGGTAAGCGTCGGGTCGCTGGCGGCAGCGCGGGCATTTTTGCGCTCTGCCGACCCACGATGAGTTTGGCCAAGTGCCAAGCGTTCACCGGCAAAAGCAGACCGTGCAATACGATCACCTGCCACAGCCCCAAAGCCAAACCATATGAGATGAAGGCGATGTTGGAGCCAACTGCGATCATGCGCAGCCTGCGAAAATCCGTTGTCGTAAAGGTCGCAAGGACCAGAATGCCGGCAAGGATGCCGAGGGCGTCTGGTGCGGCATGGCTAGACTCTTCAAACATGGGTTTGACCCTTTAGGACACGCCCTGGGACTGCGCAAAAATGGGCGCGTCAAATATCATAAAATGCAAAAAAGTGTTTTTCTGCAGAGACTTGTTGCCAATAGAGCTGTCATAACGGGGTCGTAGCGTCCCGCAAAGTCCGGTATTCGCTACTTGATCACCAAAAGCCCGGTTCTCGCTCTGGTTTACTTAGACGACATGGATCGTGGGCTGCGCGCGGCGAGGTCGCAAAGCCCGCTTGAGTTTCCGCAACGTCTTGCCCTGCGCGCCCGAGCGTCGCATACATTTGCGCCGTGGCACGCAGGCGCGTTGCCACCGGAGGGGAGACCGGGGAGGGAGCATCCATGTCCGACTACAGCGCGGCTTATGCCGCATGGCAGGCCGATCCAGGCGCATTTTGGATGCAAGCCGCGCAGGGGATCGATTGGGACACAGCCCCGAGCCATGCCTTCGATCCCAAAGCCGGTGTTTATGGTCGCTGGTTTCCCGATGCTGTGGGCAACACCTGCTATAACGCAATCGACCGCCACGTTGCCGCCGGGCGGGGTAATCAGGCAGCGATCATCTATGACAGCCCGGTCACCGGCACTGTCAGCCACATCACCTATGCCCAGGCGCAGACTGAGATCGCCGCACTCGGGGCGGTGCTGCAAGAACTCGGCGTCGCTCAGGGCGACCGCGTCATCATTTATATGCCGATGGTGCCCGAAGCGGTCTTTGCCATGCTCGCCTGCGCCCGCATCGGCGCGGTGCATTCGGTGGTTTTCGGTGGCTTTGCCGCGCCCGAACTGGCCACGCGGATCGATGACGCGGCGCCCAAGGCGATTATCTCGGCGTCTTGCGGCATCGAGACAGCGCGGGTGATCGACTATAAAGTGCTTCTCGACGCGGCGATCGACCTGGCCGAGACCAAGCCTGAGGCCTGCCTGATCCTGCAGCGCGAGCGGCAAACCTGTGACCTCGTCACGGGCCGCGACCACGACTACGCGGACCTGGTCAGCGCCGCGAAGGACGCAGGCAAAGCGGCCGACTGCGCCGCCGTAAAGGCCACCGACCCGGCCTATATCCTCTACACCTCCGGCACGACCGGTCAGCCCAAAGGCGTGGTGCGCGACACGGGCGGGCATATGGTGGCACTCCATTGGACGATGGCGGCGCATTACGGCGTCAGCCCGGGCGAGGTCTTCTGGGCCGCCTCCGATGTCGGCTGGGTTGTGGGCCATTCCTACATTTGCTACGCGCCGCTGCTCGCCGGCTGCACCACGGTCATCTATGAGGGCAAGCCGGTTGGCACGCCCGATGCAGGAGCGTTCTGGCGGGTGATCTCCGAGCATAAGGTGGTCTCGCTTTTCACCGCGCCCACGGCGTTTCGCGCGATCAAGAAAGAGGATCCCAAGGGCGCGCTTCTGGCCGATTACGATCTCTCGAGCCTGCGCTCGCTGTTCCTGGCAGGTGAGCGGACTGATCCGGCCACTTTGGTCTGGGCCGAAGACAAGCTTGGCGTGCCAGTGATCGATCATTGGTGGCAGACCGAAACGGGCTGGACGATTTCCGGCAATCCGCTGGGTCTGGGTGGCTTTCCGGTGCGCAAAGGCTCCCCCGGGCGGCCGATGCCGGGCTATGACCTTCAGGTGCTCGACGATGCAGGTCAGCCCGTCGCGCGGGGCGTGCTTGGCAATATCGTCGTCAAGCTACCGCTCCCGCCTGGCGCGACGCCGGTTCTTTGGCGCGCAGAGGAGCGCTTTCGTCAGGCTTATCTCAACGATTTTCCCGGGTTTTACGCGACGTCGGATGCCGGGATCATCGATGAAGACGGCTATCTGCACATCATGGCGCGCACCGACGACATCATCAACGTCGCCGGTCACAGGCTCTCGACCGGCGCGATGGAGGAGGTTTTGGCCGAGCATCGCGACGTTGCCGAATGCGCCGTGGTGGGTAAGGCCGACGCGCTCAAGGGTCAGACACCCCTGGGATTTTTTGTCACCAATGCGGGCGTCAACCGTCCCGAGACCGAGATCGAAGCCGAGCTTGTCGCGATGGTCCGCGAGAAGATCGGCGCCGTAGCCGCCTTCAAGACGGCCGTCGCAGTGGCCCGTTTGCCCAAGACACGCTCAGGCAAGGTCCTGCGCGGCACCATGCAAAAAATCGCTGATGCCAGCGCCTTTAAGATGCCCGCGGCCATCGATGATCCGGACATCTTGGATGAGATCACAGGCGCATTGGAGGGCCGGTCGCTGATTGGCTGAAGCAGCGCGCGCCCCGCTTTCAGCCGCCGGTATGGCTCATATGGCGGCTCATCTGCCCGGCCACGTTCTGGCGTGAATAGTCGAAGTCGTGGCCCTTGGGCTTCCGCGCGATCGCCGCGCGGATCGCATCCTCCAACAGTTCGTCGCTCTCACTCATGCGGAGCGGCGCGCGAAGATCGGCGCGGTCTTCCTGGCCCAGGCACATGAAAAGCTCACCCGTGCAGGTCAGCCGCACGCGGTTGCAGCTTTCGCAGAAATTATGCGTCAGCGGTGTGATAAAGCCGATCTTCTGATCGGTTTCCTGCAGCTTTACATACCGCGCCGGGCCGCCCGTCCGCTCGGTGAGATCAAACAGAGTAAACTGCTCGGCCAAGCGGGCGCGAAGATCCTTGAGGCTCCAATACTGATCCAGCCGGTTCTCATTGCCCAGATCGCCCATCGGCATGACCTCGATAAACGTCAGATCCATATCCCGGGCCGCGCACCAGCTTTGCAGGTCGAAAAGCTCATCCTCGTTGAAGCCCTTGAGCGCCACGGTGTTCAGCTTCACCCGCATCCCCGCCGCCCGCGCCGCTTCAATCCCAGCCAAGACCTGCTCGAGGCGGCCCCAGCGCGTGATATGGGCGAATTTCTTGGCATCGAGCGTATCGAGCGAGACATTTACGCGGTTAACCCCGCAAGCGGCGAGGTCGGCGGCAAAGCGGCTGAGCTGGCTGCCATTGGTGGTCAGCGTCAGCTCTTCCAGGGCGCCGCTTTCGAGATGTCGTGACATGGCCTGGAAGAAGGTCATGATGCCCTTGCGCACGAGCGGTTCGCCCCCGGTGATGCGCAATTTCTTCACTCCGAGCCCGACGAAGCTGGAGCACAGGCGGTCAAGCTCTTCTAGGGTCAGCAATTCCCGCTTGGGCAGGAAGGTCATATTCTCGGCCATACAGTAAAGGCAGCGGAAATCGCAGCGGTCCGTCACCGAGACCCGCAGGTAGGTGATGTCGCGGGCGAAGGGGTCGATAAGTGGCGGCAGCTGCATGGAAGTGAGCCTAGTGCCGCCGGTCTGCCCAGGCAAGCCAGCGACCTGTTGTGAGCCGTGCGATGGCGCGTTAGGGAGATCACATGCGCTTTATCTGGACACTTTTCACCTGCTTTGCCCTGTCCGCATGCGGCCTCCAGCTTCCCGGCTTGGGCGGTTTGGGTGGTGCCCAAAGCCAGGCCCGCGCCCCTGGCGCTGAGGATGCACGCCCGGTGCTGCGACCTGGTGAGGTGGTGGAGGACACGGGCGACGCGGCGGATGGAGCCGCCGATCCAGGGCTGGCGGCTCAAACGGGCGATCTCGGCCAGACGATCGTGAGCTTGGGCGACGCAACACGGGCAGGGCTGTGGCTTGAGACGCCGTTGGTCGCAGCAGAAGGCCCCGGTCTTCTCCGAGCACCGGGGGGCACCGCGCTTGAGGTCCGCTTGATCCCGAGCGGTGGGGCGCCTGGCTCGGGTAGCAGGATCTCGCTTCAGGCCATGCAAGGCCTTGGCTTGCCGCTAACGGCGCTGACGGAAATATCGGTCGAAGCGCTCTGAGCCGCTTTGCGCGGCGCTACTCCATTGATTGGCGGATCCGGCGCACCACTAGCCAGACCCCGAGCACCACGGGCAACGCCACCAGTGCGGTCAACAAGCTGCCCGTGACGCCGACCTGCTCCGCAAAGGGCGCTGTCAGATATACCGCCAGATTGACAGCGTAATAGCTGATCGCGACGACCGAGAGCCCCTCGACCGTCTTTTGCAGGCGTAATTGCAAGTCGGCGCGCTTGTCCATGCTTTCCAGCAAGGCCTGGTTTTGCTGTTGCCGGTCCACGTCGACGCGGGTGCGCAACAGATCTCCAGCGCGGGCGGCGCGTTCGATCATCGACTGCATGCGCAGCTCGGTCGCCTCAACGGTGCGGATCGCCGGATCAAAGCGGCGCATCATGAACTCGGCAAAGCTCTGGCGTCCGTTAAAGCGTGCCTCAGTCAGAACTTCGATGCGTTGATTGACGATTGCCTCATAGGCCTTGGTCGCCGCAAAGCGAAAGGCCGATTGCGCCATGAGGTTCTCGAGCTCCGCCGCGCTGGTCAAAAGGGTCTGCAATGAGGCCTCGGGGCGGGCAATCTCCCCGGTCATCTCAGCGCTCAACATGCTTAACCGGGCGTCGATATCGCTCAGCCGAACACTGATTTCGCGCGCGCGCGGCAGACCGAGCATCGCCATGGCCTTATAGGTCTCGATCTCGCATATGCGCTGGACGATGCGGCCCAGGCGGCGCTTGCCCGTGTCGGGCCGCGCGAAGACCGCGAAGTGCATGTGGCCCGTGGGCGCGATGCGGAAATCCCCCGCGATCACGGCGGTGTCGTCGATCACCTGACTTGCGGCCAGGCTTTCGGGCACGAACCAATCGTCAAGCTTGGCGCGGATCGCCGCCATATCCTGCGGCATCTCGGCCACGTGGATATGGGCCGAGGTGATGCGGCTGCCAGGCATTGTGGCCAGCCAATCGGGGCTAAAGACTTCCCATAGGGCACTATCGAAGGGCTGCTCTGACGTGCCGGTGGAGAACAACGTGTAAGTCACAAACTCAGTGTGCTGCTCCCATTTGAGAGCGTATTTGCCGATCTCCCCGAAATAATGCGTGGCCTCAGGCTGGGGATGTGGGGCGCCGTAGCGGTCGAGCAGGGCCCTCAAGTGATCCAAATCGCGGCTGCGGTCCCGCTTGGCGCCGCCTTCAGGTTCTTTGATCGCAAGATAGGCCACCTGACCCGGCGCGGTCATCGGCGGGAATGGCCGCGCGTGCAGCTCATTGGCCAGCGCGTAGCGCAGAGGGTGGTCGGACATTGCCGGCCGATAAGATCCATCAGGCATCAAACACCTCACCTATACTCAAGGCGGGATATACGCTCTCAAAGATGAATGTAAAATTAAAAATAAGATGTAAAATTAGGCACTTGACGGCACACTAAAGTATGCCGCGCGCGCCAAGGTGTTAAACCTGACCGCCCGATATTTCGATGCATTGCCCATTCACAGACCGCGAGGCATCCGAGCAGAGCCACATTGCGGCGCCCGTGATCTCTTCGACCTCCAGCAGTGTCTTGTGCCGATTGCCGCGCGCGAGATAGGCGCGGGCTTCGTCCTCAGATATGCCCTGGCGCGCAGCGATCTCGGCGGCGTTGCGCTCCACGATGGGCGTGTCGACATAACCCGGGCAGAGCGCGTTGAAGGTGACCGTGCCGCCGATATGCTCTTCGCTACAGGCGCGAATGAGGCCGATCACACCGTGTTTTGACGCGGTATACGCGGGTCCGTTCCGCAAGCCCCGTACGCCTGCAATGGAGCTCATCGCGATCATCCGGCCCCAATCCCCCGGCGCCAGAGTGGCCATCGCGGCCTGAAGCGTTAGGAAAACCCCGTCGAGATTTGTGCGCATGATCGCCTGCCAATGCGCCAGCGTCTCTTTGCCAAAGGGCGCGGCTTCCGCAATCCCGGCATTGGCCACGCAGATGGCCACCGGCCCGCGCGCCTTGGCCGCCTCCGCGATGCCCGTCCGCACGCTGGCCTCATCATCGACATCCATTGCCAAGGGATGCAGGCCGGGCTCTGCCTCGGCCATTGCCTCAAGTCGGGCCAGATCGCGCCCAGTGATCGTCACCTCAGCACCGCGCCGCGCCAGGGCCAGCGCGATATCGCGGCCGAGCCCCGTGCCGCCGCCCGTCACAAATGCGTGGCGGCCCTTATGCTCATCTGTTCGGCTTTGCCGCTTCGTCATCGCGTTTTCCCCCTGCATTGGGCCATAAATTGTGGAAAAGGCCTTTCACCACCTCATTATTTCATGCCAAACGGCGCCGGTATCAACCGCCGCCGCGACGGATCTGGAGGGACTACAAAGTGAAAATCGGAGCGCCGAAAGAAAGCGCTGCGGATGAAGCACGGGTGGCGATGACGCCCGACAGCGCGCTTCAACTGCAGAAACTGGGCTATGATTGCGCCGTGGAAAGCGGCGCGGGCCTCAAAGCTGGATTTTCCGATGCCGCCTATGAGGCCGCCGGGGTCGAAGTGATCAAAAAGGCAGCGGATCTGTGGAAGGCCACTGATATTGTCGCCAAGGTCCGCCCGCCCAGCGACGCCGAACTCAAGCAAATGCGCGAGGGGCAGCTTCTGATCTCGTTCTTCTATCCCGGCCAGAATGAGGCCTTGATGGAGCTTGCGAAATCCAAGGGCGCCAATGTCATCGCCATGGATATGGTCCCGCGGATCAGCCGCGCGCAGAAGATGGACGCGCTCAGCTCGATGGCCAATATCGCTGGCTACCGCGCGGTGATCGAGGCGGGCAACAATTTTGGCCGCTTCTTCACCGGTCAGGTTACCGCGGCGGGTAAGGTCCCCCCTGCCAAGGTCTTGGTGGTGGGCGCGGGCGTTGCTGGCCTGGCCGCGATCGGCACGGCGACCTCGCTGGGCGCGATCACTTACGCCTTCGACGTGCGCCCCGAAGTCGCCGAGCAAATCGAGAGCATGGGCGCCGAGTTCGTCTTTCTCGAGTTCGACGAAGAGCAGACCGATGGCGCCGCGACCGGCGGCTATGCCGCACCGTCCAGCCCCGAGTTCCGCGAGGCTCAGTTGGCCAAATTCCGTGAGTTGGCGCCGGAGATCGACATCGTCATTACCACCGCGCTGATCCCGGGCCGCGATGCGCCGGTGCTCTGGACCAAAGACATGGTCGAGATGATGAAGCCCGGCTCGGTCATCGTTGACCTCGCGGCGGAGCGCGGCGGCAATTGCGAACTGACGCAGAAAGACGAAAAGATCGTCACCGATGGCGGTGTGACCATCGTCGGCTATACCGACTTCCCCAGCCGGATGGCGGCCCAATCCTCGACGCTTTATTCGACCAATGTGCGTCACATGATGACCGATTTGACGCCCGAGAAGGACGGTCAGGTCAATCACAACATGGAAGACGACGTGATACGCGGCGCGACGGCCGTTCATGGCAGTGAGATCACTTTCCCGCCGCCGCCGCCTAAAGTGAACGCGATCGCGGCCAAGCCGAAGGAAAAGGTCAAAGAGCTGACGCCAGAGGAAAAGCGCGCCGCCGAAGTGGCCGCCTTCAAGGCGCAGACGCGTAATCAGGTCACGCTCTTGGGCGTGGGTGCGGCGCTGGTGCTCGGTGTGGGCCTCATCGCTCCGGCGAGCTTCATGCAGCACTTCATCGTCTTCGTGCTGTCGGTCTTTATCGGCTTCCAGGTGATCTGGAACGTGGCGCATTCGCTGCACACGCCGCTGATGGCCGTCACCAACGCGATCTCCTCGATCATCATTCTGGGCGCGCTGATGCAGATTGGCTCAAGCTCGGCGGTGATCACAGTGCTTGCCGCGGTGGGGATCTTCATGGCCGCGGTTAACATATTCGGCGGCTTTCTCGTGACACGGCGCATGCTCGCCATGTTCCAGAAATCCTGAAGGGACAGGGGTCAGAGATATGGAATTCGGTTTCACCATTGCGGCCTATGCGGTCGCGGGCGTTCTCTTCATCCTGTCGCTGGGCGGGTTGTCGAACCAGGAAAGCGCCAAGCGCGCGGTCTGGTACGGCATCGCGGGCATGGCCATCGCGGTCCTGGCTACGCTGATCGGCCCGGGCGCCGGCCTTTGGGCAATGTCGATCATCCTGATCGCTGGGGGCGCCGCCGTGGGCTATCAGCTTGCTACTCGGGTGCAAATGACCCAGATGCCGGAGCTTGTGGCGATCATGCACTCGATGGTTGGCTTGGCGGCGGTCTTCGTGGGCTTCAACGCGCATATCGAGCTGGCGCGCGTGGCCGAGTTGGTCACCCAGGCCGGTCTGCCCTTCCCGCAGCCCGAGGGGCCGCTTTCGACGGGTGCCTATGACCTGATTGGAGGGCTGTCGAACTTCGCCGCACTGCTAGCCAAGAAGACGGCCGTCGAAGTGGGTATCCTGCGGGTCGAGCTCGTTTTAGGCATCTGGATCGGGGCCGTGACCTTCACCGGGTCGGTCATTGCCTATGCCAAGCTCGCGGGCTCCTCGAGCCTGTTGCCCTTTGAGGTCGACACTGGCGCCAAGCAGTTCCCGGGCGGGCACATGCTCAATGCCGGTGCGGCAGCGGCCTCGGTCATCTTGTTGTTTGTCTATCTCAGCAGCGCGAGCGGGTTGGCACTCATCCTGCTGACCCTTCTGGGCCTTTTCATCGGCTATCACCTGATCATGGGGATCGGCGGGGCGGATATGCCGGTCGTCGTCTCGATGCTCAACAGCTATTCCGGCTGGGCGGCGGCGGCGATTGGCTTCAGCCTCGGCAATGACCTTTTGATCGTGGTCGGCGCGCTGGTGGGCTCTTCTGGCGCCATCCTCAGCTACATCATGTGCAAGGCCATGAACCGGTCCTTCGTCAGCGTGATCCTGGGCGGCTGGGGTGGCTCGAGCGGAGAGCAGATGGCCGTCGAGGGCGAGCAGGTCGCCATCGACGCGGACGGCGTGGCGACCGCGCTCAATGAGGCCGACTCGATCATCATCGTGCCGGGCTATGGCATGGCGGTGGCCCAGGCACAGCAATCGGTCAGTGAGCTGGTGCGCAAACTGCGCGCGGCGGGCAAGGAGGTTCGGTTCGGCATTCACCCCGTCGCGGGCCGCTTGCCGGGTCACATGAACGTGCTTCTGGCCGAGGCCAAGGTGCCCTACGACATCGTGCTGGAGATGGAGGAGATCAACGACGATTTCCCGGATACGGATGTGTCGATCATCATCGGCTCCAATGACATCGTGAACCCGGCCGCGCAAGACGATCCGAACTCACCGATCGCCGGTATGCCGGTCCTCGAAGTGTGGAAGGCCAAGCAGACCTTCGTGCTCAAGCGCGGCCAGGGGACGGGTTATTCCGGTATCGAAAATCCGCTGTTCTTCAAGGACAATACGCGGATGTATTACGGGGACGCCAAGGCCTCGATCGACGCGCTGCTGCCGAAGGTCAGCTAGGCGCGGCACCTGACATGGCTTGGCGCGCTTTGACGAAGGGCGCGCCATCGGCCTTCTACGGGCGAGGACGCGATGGATCTCAGCCGCCTCTCATGCCGCCCGCTAAAAGGCGAGGACGCCGAGCCCTGGCTGGAGCTCAGGCGTGAAGGTGTTCGAGATTTCCCCGATGGCTTTTTGCTCTCACCGGCTGAGGCGGACGCCATGGGCGTGGCGCAAGCCCAAGACCTGCTCGGCTTCGGCGCCTTTCGCGGTCTCTATCTCGACCAATCACTGATCGGATTTTGCGCCATCAGACGTTTGAGGCGGGAGCGGCTTAGCCACCGGGCTGAGTTGGGGCCTTTCTTTGTCCGGCAGGCGTATCACGGCACGGGCGCGGCGGATGTGATGATGCGCGAGGTTCTCAGTGAGGCGCGGGGGATGGCGGGGCTGCGCCAGGTGGAGCTGTCGGTGGCCGCAAGCAATGGGCGTGCCCAGGCTTTCTACAACCGTCACGGCTTTGAACCGGTCGCCGTGCACCCGGGCGCGGTGATGATTGACGGCATCGCCCAGGATGATGTTCTGATGCAGCATATCCTACCAGAGGCCTCGCCGTGAACACGCCCGCCCACTTAATCCTAGGTGCCGCACTTTTTGCCAGGCCTGATAAACGCGGCACGTTGCTCGGCGGTCTCCTTGGCGGGCTTGCGCCGGATCTGTCGCTCTACCTGCTGGCCGGTGTCTCGCTCATGGTGCTGCAGATCCCGCCCGAACGCGTTTTTGGGGAGCTTTACTTCTCCGATGCCTGGCAGACCATCTTCGCCATCGACAATTCGGTCTTTGTCTGGGGTGCGCTCTTGGCTGTCGCGGTCTGGCGGGGCGGGTCGGCCTGGATCGCCTTCACCGGCGCCGCTTTGCTTCATATCGCGCTGGATTTCCCGCTCCACCACGATGATGGAAGGGCGCATTTTTGGCCCTTGACCGATTGGGTCTTCGCCAGCCCATTTAGCTATTGGGACATGCGCCAGGGCGCCGCGATCATCGCCCCGCTCGAGGCGCTTTTGGTGGCGATAGCCACGGTTTTTCTGGCCATGCGGTATCGGGAATGGTGGCTCAGAGCGGCATTTATTGCGCTGCTATTGGCTGAACTTTGGGTGGTTTACCAATGGTTTGTTTTTGTGCCCGGCGGCTGAAAAACGCCCCACTCCACCGCCACTGAAAAAGCGACGCCGGTGGGGCGCCGCTTTGCCGGTCTGCACATCGCATACCGAATGCTGCCGGGGTGAGGGGACCCGACGAAAACCTCTATTTGGTCAGGATCAGCTTTCCGGCGCGGGTGATGCGAAGGACATAGGCCTTGTCATCGAGCAGGATCGTCGCGGTGCCGTCTTCGCCGATCAGGGCGCGGGCGTCATGGACGGGCTGTCCGGGGCGCAAAGGCAGCGCGTTGGCTGTGTTGGTGTCGGGGCTTTGCATCTTCATGATCGCTCTCCAAATCCTTTGTTCATGTAGACCAATGATTCACCCGCCGTCAATCCTGACTTTTTTTATCGGAATATGTCCGCGGGCGGCCGGCCGGCGGCGAAGCTCTTCTATTCCTGTGCTAATCTCGGGCCGCACGGGGCCCGGGCGCGGCAAATCGCGCAGGGTCGTGAACCAGGCCTCGGGCGGATTGCGCCCGGCCCGCGCCGTCCAATGCAGCGCCCGCAGCACCGCCTCGGCCTCCGCGGGCAGGCGATGGGGGATCTCTTCTCCCGCGAGTTGGCCCCAGATCCCCGTCCAAAGCCGGCCGACACTCCAAGGATTGTAGCCGCCACCGCCCAAGACCAGTAGACGCGCGGCCCCCAAGCGTCGCAACCCGGCCAGCATCTCCCAATGGGCGTTGTTCGACAGGCTCAGGCGGCTCAGCGGATCCTCTTCGACGGCGTCCGCCCCGCATTGCAGCACGATGGCGTCGGGCTCGAAGGCCTCGATCGCAGGCAGGATCAGGCGGTCGCGGATCGCTTCCATCTCGGAATCGTTAAAGCCGCGCGGCACGGGCAGGTTGAGGCAATTGCCGCCCCCGTCATCCTCCAGCAGGCCGGTGAAAGGCCAGCGCTTATCCTCGTGAACGGAGATCAAAAGCGCGTCTGGATCACCCGCAAAGCCGTGCTGAACCCCGTCCATATGGTGGGCGTCGATGTCGAGATAGGCCAGCCGCCGCACCCCCGCCCGGCGCAGCGACAACATCGCCAGAACCGGGTCATTGAGGTAGCAAAACCCCGCGGCGTAATCCGGCATGCCGTGATGAGTGCCGCCGCCCGGATGATAGAGCACACCGCCCTTGGCCAGGAGATCGCCTGAGATCAGCGAAGCCCCCGCTGCCGTCGCGGGTCTGCGATACATCTCCGGAAAGATCGGGTTCGAAAACGTGCCCAGGCCGTGGCGGTCGCGCACCGTGTCGGTGACCGCCTGATCCTGCTCGGCTTGGTAAAGCGCGCGCGCATACTCCGCGCTGTGCCATATCGTCAGCGCCTCGGGTTTGGCGCGCGGTGAGGTGAGGTAACGCTCCGGTGGAAGCCAGCCCAAGACGCGTGATAGGTCTATCACCGTCGAGACGCGGGGCACCCGCAGCGGGTGGTTGTCACCGTAGCTCGATCCCCGATAAATCTCCGAGCCGATCATCTTCACGACACCATCGAGGCGCGCGCCCGGAAGGCTGGGGTTCGGAGTGTCAGACATCATCTTCGTCCTGGCGGAGGCTGGGATCTGCGCGCCCACGGGCGAAATACGCCAAGCCTCCGGCGTTGCGGTGGGTGCGCCTTAATGAAATACTTGGGCGTGGGAAGATAAAAGGCAATTCGAGCTTGGCCAAAGCCCTCACATATCAGGCACCTTTGCGCCTCGAAGGAGTGGGCAAACGCGCGACACGCACGCAATTCGCGTCGATCTGTTTTCGCAGGACGGGCAAGGCGACCGAGGTCTTGCTGATCAAATCGCTGCAGACGGGTCGCTGGATCATCCCCAAAGGTTGGCCCATGGACGGTCTGACGCCGTCTGCCGCCGCCGCCCAGGAGGCCTGGGAAGAGGCGGGCGTGAAAGGCCGTGCGATCGACACCTGTCTGGGGCTCTACTCCTATATGAAGGCGCTCGAGGACAAAGACACGCTGTCGGTGCTCGTGGCGGTGTTCCCGCTTGAAGTGAAGCGCTTGGCCGATGATTATCCCGAGGCGGGTCAGCGTAAGCGCAAGTGGTTTCGGCCCAAAAAGGCCGCGGCGCGGGTACGTGAACCCGAACTTAAGCACATGCTGCGCAACTTCGACGCCAAGGCCCTACGCTAATACGCTCGCATCTCCGTCTTCATCTCTCTTGTAGCCCTTAACCAAAGGCTTATCTCTCCGCCCATGATCCGCTACACCCTCAAATGCTCTGACGGCCACGGCTTTGATAGCTGGTTTCAATCCGCTGATGCCTTCGACGATCTAATGGCTCGCGGCCTTGTGGCGTGTTCGGTTTGCGGCGCGACGGATGTGTCGAAATCCATCATGGCGCCCGGGATACCGACGAAGGGAAATGCCCGGTCCGCGCCGCGTGAAGTGCCGGGTGACGGTCAGGTGCCAGGCACGGCAATGGCGTCTGGTCCGCTCACACAGCCCGGCTCCGAGATGGAACAGGCGGTTCGGAATTTCCGCGAAAAGCTCGAGGCGAACTCGACTTATGTGGGTGACACATTCGCCAAAGAGGCGCGCGATATCCATCTGGGCGACGCGCCCGAGCGTCAGATCCACGGCGAGGCGACGGCCGATGAGGCGCGCGCGCTGCTCGAAGACGGGGTGCCCGTGCTGCCGCTGCCGGGTCCACCGAGGTCGAAGACGAATTAATCGCCAAGCGACGACCTTGCGCGTGAGATGGGCGCGCGGCGTCCACTAAGGCCCCGCGATATACCGGCGCAAGAAATCCCTAAGCTCCGCCCTCACGGCCTCCGGCTCCAGTGCCACAAATCGGCGTTCGAGAGAAAGCTTCACGATCCCATGCACCGCCGAAAACAGCGTGCGGGCGCGCAGGGCCCGCATGTCGGCGCTAAGGTCCGGCTCCAGGCTTTCCAGCACTGCCTCAACCTGGGCCAAAAGTGCGCCGTGTTCGGCCAGGTGCCAATCCGGGACAGGCGTGTCGGGCGGCATTTGATGATCGAACAGCGCGGCCCAGCGGCGGGGGTTGGCCGCGGCGAAATCCAGATACGCGAGGGCGAGGGCCTCTAACTGATAGCTCGGCCCCTCGATCTGGCTGACCGCAGCCGCGAGCGCCTGGTGAAGCTCGGCAATGGTGCGGGAGTTCAGGCCCAGGATAAGCAGGTCGAGATCCTCGAACGCGGTATAGAGCGCGCCGAGAGACACGCCGGCCTCAGACGTGATCCCGCGCGCTTTCAATGCACCAAGGCCGTTTGCGATCAATTGTACCTCGGCCGCATCGAGAAGTTTCTCGCGCATGATCTCGCGTTTGGTTCCAGGCATTGAACACTCCCTTTCCAGAAAAAATGAACAATGTTCATTTTAGGTATTGAACAACGTTCAGGTATGCTGCATATGAACTGAACAACGTTCATAATACGTCCTAACCGGAGACGAAACAATGTTCAAACTGATCACCACCCTGGTGCGTGGCCAGGCCCATGAAGCGGCGGAGGCCTATACCGACCGCCACGCCCTTCCGCTTTTGCGCCAACAGATCCGCGATTGCGCCCATGGCGTACAGATGTCGCGCAAAGCCGTCGCCGTGGCCATGGCGCAAAATGAGCGGGAGCTTCGCCAGCACGCGCAATTGGTCACGCAGATCGCCGATCTCGAGGCACGAGCACTGTCCGCGTTGAGCGATGGGCGCGAGGATCTGGCCGCCGATGCCGCCGATGCTATCGCCCATCTGGAGGCTGAGCGCGATGTGTCGGCCGCCGCTCAGGCGCGGTTTCAGACCGAGATCAACCGACTGCGCGTTGTGCTTCGCGATGCCGAGGCGCGTCTGAGACAGCTTCAGCGTGGACAGCGTTTGGCCGCGGCGACGGATAAGACCCAACGCCTCCAGCATACCCATCCCGACAGCGGCCTGAACTCCCTGCGCGAGGCCGAGGCCACGCTGGAGCGCCTTCAAGAGCGCCAGTCCGAGATGGACGCGACCGCCGCCGCCATGACCGAGCTTGAAGCCACGGGATCAGCCGAAAGCGTGCGTGAACGACTGGCCGGTGCGGGCTTTGGCGCGCCTATGCGCAGCGACGGCGAGGATGTCCTGGCTCGGCTCAAAAAACAGGCCGCAGGCCAGGGCGCCGAGGACGAGGCACCCGTGACGCCCCTTTCGTAATCCACCCCGACCAACACTAACCCCTACCACCAAGGAGACACGACATGTCCGACGAAACTCTGAACCTGCCCCAATCAAATGCCTGGAACTTCTTCACCATCATTTCCTTCATCATCGCCGCGGGCATGATGGCGGGTGGCATCTACTTCCTTGAGGCGAGCTTTGCCGCCAAGGGCTTTTACTCGATGTCGGCGCTGATGCTGGTCCATACGACCGTCTCGATCACCAAGACGCTGCGTGACCGTGAGGAATCCCTGCGCCTGCACAACCGCTTGGAAGAGGCGCGGACCGAGAAGCTGCTCAAAGAGGTGAACACCGATATCGCGGCTTAAACCATCACGTCCTCGGCCCTGAGCCGGGTGCGGCTGGGCGTCTCTCCCATGGGGCGGCCCAGCCGCAGCGCGTTGTAGAGCCGGTCACCTTTGGGCAGGGCGAAACGGGCGTGGAGCGCGGACGCGGTGGCGGGGTGATCGGCGAGGGCGGCCGCGGGCCAGGCGACGAGGCCCGCCGCGCTCACCTCAAGCCAAAAGCGGTAGAACGCTCGCCCGGCCTCCAGTATCGAGCCGTCCTGGGGCCAGTGCATAAGCGCCACGCCCGAGGCCTTGGCACTGACCTCCGCCTCACCCGACAGGCGCGGGCCCAGGCCCATGGCAGCGAGCAGGCCGTAAAGCCCCGTACCCAGGACGAGCCCCGTGGCCCGGGCCATACCCGGCCCGAGGCCCAGCGTCTCACGGTTGAGCCCGTCGATGGCATAGCCGCTATCCCCGGGGCTCAGCCGCATCCAGGAAAGCAGCTCCTCGCGAAAGGCACGGTCGCGCAGGATCGCGGCACTGGCGCGGTCGATGGTGCGGGCCAGGTCTGCGATCTCCCTTGCATCGTGCACAAGATGCACGCCCGGTCCGGTCAGAGCGTCCAGTGCCTCAGGCGGCGCGGACGAAAAGCCCAGCCGATGGGTGCTCCTCGTGAGCGCATGTGGGGCCAGCGCCACATCCTCGGCCCCCGCCGCGCCGCCTGGGATCACAGCGGCCAGCGGCTTGAGCTGGTCAATCGCCGAACGATCCAAAGTTTTGACGGTCGCGCCAATCCCGTGACTGGCGAGCGCCAGGACGGTGCCCTCGACCGCCGCGCCGATCGCCACCATCAGATCGCGATCGTCAGGATCGCCCACCGGCAAGCGGCGGGTGAGATCGGCGTGGATTTCGATCCGGTCCCCGGCTAGGCGCCAACGGGCGGGTTGCGTGTTATGCGCCGAGGGCGCCAGCCGAGCCTGGGCCACGATGTCGGGGAAAATCTGCTCGAGCATCATAGCTGTTTTCCAAACAGGTGCAGCCGGTGAAGCGGGCGCGCCCCGGTCTTCTCTACTTGGCGCAGCGAAGCGCGATTGACATCGGCGATCCAGGTGCCGCCGACACTGTGATAGCCCGCCACCCGCATCGCCCCGAGCACTTCGGACAGGATCAGGGGATTGACTCCGCGTGACTGAAATTCCGGCATCACGCCCTGAAAGATGATCACCGCGCGCCGCCGATTTCGTAGATACCGCAGGTAATGCCAGGGCAGCGACAGCCGATAGCGAGAGCCCAACCGCCTGAGCAGCGGATTGAGATCCGGGATCGCGATCACCGCGCCTGCGGGCTCACCGCGGTAATGCACGACTTTGGAGATGCGCGGATCCATGATCCACTTCATGTCTTTGGCCTGGAACTGAAACTCCTCGGCGCTGACCGGCACGAACATGGGGTTGTCCTTGAAGGACCGGTTTAGGATCAGCCGCGCATCCTCCATCCGCTGATCGATGGTTGCGCGGGTGACGGGCGCGAAGGTGAAGCCCTCGGCCAAAAGCGCCTGCCGCGCCCGGTCGGGCAGGGCCGGTATCGCGTCGCTGAGCCTCAGCTCGAAAGTGGTCATCGGGAACTCACGGGTGAACCCCGCGCCTTCCAGCAAGCCGGGCAAATGCGGCGGGGACCAGATTTGGTCTGTATAGGGCGCGTGGTCGAAACCGTCAGTCATCACGCCCGCCTGTTGCATCGCGGTCAGGTTGAAATTGCCGATGAGGCGCGTCGCATCCTTCGTCCGGGCCCAGTCGGCGGCGGCATCGAGCAGCGCCTGGGCGGCCTCCGAGTCGTCTGCGCAGTCGAAAAAGCCGAAATTCCCGCGCGTCTCGCCATAGGTCGCGTCCGAGGCGCGGTGCAGATGGGCCGTGATCCGGCCGATGGGCCGACCGCCGCGCATTGCCGTGAAATAGGTGAAGTCTTGCGCGTTCGCGAAAAGGGGATTGTCGGTCGAGAGAAAGCGCGCGAGATCGGCACGCATCGGCGAGACGTAGGGGCTGTCTGGTCCATAGGCCTCGAAGGGTGCCTCGAAAAAACGCGCGAAGTCCCGCTCCAGAAGATCAATCATCGCGCGTCATCCCCTGGGCGACCCGCTGCAAAGCGCGCAGCCCTTCGCCGGTGCCGTCTGTCAGATCGAGACTTGGCCGGTCGAGCACGATCAGGTTGAGCGGCGCGCGACCCACCAACATCAGGTGGCTCGCCCCGAACCTCTCCATCAGCCAGGCCGCGCTTTCGCTGGCCGTCTCGACGCTTTGCACCGGGTTTGAGGCCAGACTTTGGGTAAGCTCCGTCTCGCTGAGCCCAGATAGGTCGCCGGGCGTGAGGAGCACCGCGTCTGGCGCACCAGCGGCGCGGCGCACAAAGCCCAATGCGGCCTCGGGCCCGGTGGCGTCAGCGCGGGCGATCTCACCTAGGGCGATGTTTTGCTGATCCTCGATCTGGAGCGCGATGGCCGCCTGCATCACCGCCAGAAGTACGATGGCGCCCAGGATCGAGACGCCGATCTGGACGAGGGCGCGCGGGCTTTGCGGTGCGATCCCCTGCACCAGGAGTGTCAGTCCAACGGCCATTGTGGTGATCACGGCAAAGCCCAGCACGACCTTTTGGCTCGACAGGCCTGGGCGGCCCAGAGAGATCGACAACCAGCACAGTGCCAACACCCCGAGCGCCCCCATCCGAACCGGGATATCGCCGGCATCATCGCGCATGAAATCGGTGGCCAGCAGTGGCAGGATCAGCGCGAAGCCCAGCGACATGCGCGCGATCAAGGCGTTTTCGCTGGCCG
Source organism: Pseudomonadota bacterium (assembly GCA_038530555.1). Lineage (GTDB taxonomy): Bacteria > Pseudomonadota > Alphaproteobacteria > Rhodobacterales > Rhodobacteraceae > HKCCE3408. Next base: position 125,408 of record JBCBCN010000009.1, read on the forward strand.
CGAGGCTGTCGCGGTCGCGCCGTTGCACGAACAGCGCCACGCCAATGAGCCCGGCGAGCAGCAAGGCCAAAAGCCCGCCGATGCGCAGCGGCTCGAAGGCTTGGAACTGCATGAGGCCAACGAGGCACATGAGCGCGCCACCGCCCGCCGTAAGCGCCTTGAGTGCGGGGGGTGCGTGGCGGCGCAGGAACCCCTCAGCCAGAAGAAGCGCGGCCAGAGGCATCAGCGCGGCGCAAGCATGGGTCAGTGCCGAAAACGCCCAGCCTGCCCCCGCCCAATGCCCGACCCGCGCGAACATCAGCGTCATCAAAAGGCTCAGCATGAAGCGAAAGCGGCTGCGCAGCGGGCCGGAAGGCTGGAGCAGGTCGAGGCTGCGTAGCACGATCAGACAGGCGATCCCGGCCAGAAACGTCAGCCAGGCATCGGCCAAATAGGCGGGCATATCGCTCATGAATCAGGGCCGAGCAGGCGCGTCATTTCGCGCCGCACCAGGGGACGCAGAAGCGCCGCCAGCCAAGCGGGTTTTGGCCGCTCGACCCGGCCGCGATGGGGGTTTAAAAACCAGCCCCGGAAATCCGCCCCGGGCGCCCGGCCCATCAAAGCGGCCAGCGCTTCACCGGCCATCAGCGTGCCCGCCATAGTGACCATCGGCGCGAACGATGGCCGGCTGCGCGTTCCGGCTACGACCTCTCCCGCGATGGCCAGATCGACATGGTGGCGTGAGCTTGAATGGGTCATCACGTATTCGGCCTCGGCCAGCATCGCGCGGCCCTCGTGCTCGGGCGCGATGGCGTCCCAGGCTGTGCCGCGTGTGCCAAACTCCAGGCGTTCCTCCGGGCTCGGGTCACGCGGGCCAGTGACATAGACCGAGGGCAGGGGCGAGGCATAGGCGTCGATGATGGGGCGCCCCTGGGCCCGGGCCGTGCGGTAGAGCAGGAGGCTCGCGCCCAGATCATCGGTTCCGTTAATGACAGCGCTTGCCTCAGCACAGGCGCTGTCGACCTGGTCGGGCCAGTCGTGGCCCAAGACCTCGATCCGGGCCTCGGGGTTGATCAGGCGACAAGCGGCGGCTGTTGCCTCGGCCTTGTCCTGACCCACCGTTTTCAGGGTGGCGAAAAGCTGTCGGTTGAGGTTGGAGACCTCGAAGCTGTCGATATCGGCCAAGATCATATGGCCAAGCCCCGCGCGGATGAGCGACATCACAGCCGCCCCTCCCATCCCGCCGGTGCCGCAGACAAAGACGCATCCTGTACGCAAACGCTCTTGCTCGGCCTCGGTCACGAAGCCCAAGTTGCGGGTGGTAAATTCGGAATAGTGGAAAGCGCTCATTTGTCGGCCTCCCGGGCTCGCAGCGGGCCGAAATCTCGCCGGCTGTCGGCCCATTGCCAGAGCGGCATTGCCGCGCGTTGCAGGGCGGCGGCGCCGATGGCGAAGGCCAGAGCCGCGAGGCCCCCGGCAGGCACGTCGCGCCGGATATAGGCGAGCGAGGAGGGGACATCGACGATGCCAAGCTGCAAGACATCGTCGCCGCGTGCGTAATCAAGCTCGGCCCGGCAGAAATTGTTATAGACGTCCTCGCGGTGCTTGGGTGCGTCCTCATAGGTCTTTTTCAGATCATCGCTGCCCCCGGTATAGGCGTCGGTGATGACAAAGCGCGCCTCATCGAACTCTGCCTCCGGCCCCACGCCGAAAACCGCCCGGTGATCGCGCAGGATGGCACGGGCGAGCATGAGGTGCATAAGACTTCGCGTTGCCGTAGGTTCGGCTGGATTTGGAAACGTCTGCGCAAAGCCGCTGCTCACCAGTCCGACGACCGACGGCACTTGCGTGACATTCGACACCCAGAGCGGTCTGAGCCCATTGCGCAGCACCATGAGCACGCAGGTGAGGCCGTAGAGGATCCAGCTAAGCCCCTGTTGGCGCACCTCGGGGTCGATCATCACGAGGCCAAGATGCAGCACGTCCTCGGCGCGGTGTCCCAGATCGACCTGCATTAGCGCCAGCGCATTGAAGGCAATCGGTGCGCCCGTTTTGCGGTCACTGACCAGCGTGATCACCGCCCGCTCCATGGCCGCGCGTTCGCCGCCCAGAACGCCATAGGTGAGCTGCCCGGCAGGGAGAGTTTTGCCCGCCACCGACCTCAGATCCGCGCCAAGGGCGTCGAGCGCATCGGGTGCCATCCAAAGACCCGGCCGCTCGAGAATACGCACCTGGCGCCCCCCGGGCACAGAGAGCGTCAGATCCATGTGCTTTTGCCTGCTTGCCTTAAGAAAGGCCCTGATCATTCTGGGCGCCCTCACGATCGCTCGTCTTTGGTGGCGATGATACTGGCAAACGCGCACGTTCAAAGCGCCGATGTTCGAGGCCTAGAGTTTCGCCAATCTTTCGAGGCATTTGCGCAATACCTGGCCCTCTTCGGCGGTGAATTGCGCCATGAGCGCTTCATCAAAGCTGCGCGCGGCTTGGGTCAATTCGCGAAAGGCTGATTGGCCCTGCCGGGTCAGACTGAGGGTTTCTTGGCGCCGGTCCTCGGGGTTCTCTTTGCGGTCGAGAAAGCGCTTGGCGCCAAGCGCGGCGACGGCGCGGCTGACTTTGGTTTTATGGAGGCGCGCCCGGGCGCAGACATCACGTGCGGTCTGAGGCCCGTAGCGGCCGAGGTGGAAAAGCACCCGCCATTCGGTCCGCAACATGCCATAGCGGTTCTTGTAGAAGGGCTGGAAATCCAGGCTCGATTGCTCAGCGGCAAGATTGAGCAGGTAGGGCGTAAATTCCCTCAGATCGAAGGCATCGCTGTCGCGCATCGTCTTGGCTCCCTGGTCGGCCTCGGGCCGGAATAGGTGTTGTTAGTTACAAATGTGACCAATATACGCAAGCCCAGCAGGAGGAACTTCAGCGATGAATGTCAAAACGGACCTCTCCGCCTTGACCCGAGCGCCCAGCCATAGCGGCACGGTCGAAGGCTATATGCCGGGCTTCGGCAATGATTTCGAAACCGAGGCACTGCCCGGCGCGCTGCCCCAGGGCATGAACTCACCGCAGAAATGTAATTACGGGCTTTATGGGGAGCAGCTTTCTGGCACGGCCTTTACCGCGACGCGGCCTGAGCGGACTTGGTGTTACCGGATCCGGCCCTCGGTCAAGCACTCCCACCGCTACACCCGGATCGACCTGCCGCATTGGATCTCGGCGCCGCATATTGTGCCGGAGGTCACCTCGCTCGGACAGTATCGCTGGGATCCGCTGCCTCATTCCGAGGCGCCACTGACCTGGCTGACAGGGATGCGCACGATGACGAGTGCGGGCGACGTAAACACCCAAACCGGCATGGCGGGCCATATATACCTCGTGACGCAATCGATGGAGGATGAGTACTTTTTCTCCGCCGATAGTGAGCTTTTGGTTGTGCCCCAGGAAGGTCGGCTGCGCTTTGCGACCGAGCTTGGCATTATCGATCTCGACCCAAAGGAGATTGCCATCCTTCCGCGCGGCCTGGTCTACAGGGTTGAAGTGCTGGAAGGACCGGCGCGGGGCTTTGTCTGCGAGAATTACGGGCAAAAGTTTGAGCTTCCGGGCCGTGGGCCGATCGGGGCCAATTGCATGGCCAATCCGCGCGATTTCAAGGCGCCTGTAGCGGCGTTTGAGGACCGTGAGGTGCCGTCCACGATTACTGTTAAATGGTGCGGTCAGTTCCACCGCACGGAGATTGGGCAAAGCCCGCTCGACGTGGTGGCCTGGCACGGCAATTACGCGCCGTTGAAATACGATCTGAGCACGTATTGCCCGGTCGGCGCGATCCTGTTCGATCACCCCGATCCGTCTATCTTCACAGTGCTGACTGCGCCATCAGGGATCGAGGGCACCGCCAATATCGATTTCGTATTGTTCCGGGAGCGTTGGCTCGTGGCGGAAAATACCTTCCGCCCGCCCTGGTACCACAAAAACGTCATGTCCGAACTGATGGGCAATATCTACGGCCAGTATGACGCCAAGCCCAAGGGCTTTGTCCCCGGCGGGATGAGCCTGCACAATATGATGTTGCCCCACGGGCCTGACCGTAATGCGTTTGAGGGTGCCTCGAATTCCAATCTTGGGCCCGATAAGCTTGAGAACACGATGAGCTTTATGTTCGAAACCCGTTTCCCTCAGCACCTAACAGAATTCGCCGCGCGCGAGGCGCCGCTGCAGGACGACTATATCGATTGCTGGACCTCGCTTGAGAAGAAATTCGACGGCACACCGGGCGTCAAATGAGTGAGGCCTTTCTCGACCTGATGTTCTGGATCGTGGCCCTGGCCGTGATATTTTTTGTTATCCGCTGGCTGCAAAGGCGCCGCTCGGGCGAGGGCGACCATGAGAATCCGTCCAGTGACGAGTGAGATGCGCTGATGATGGTGCTTTATTCCTACTGGCGCTCCACCACGGCCTATCGGGCGCGCATTGCGCTCAACCTCAAGGGGGTCGAGTACCGTGTGGAAAGCGTCGACCTCGTCGCGGGCGCGCAGCGGAGCGAGGTCTATTCCGCGCTGAACCCGGTTCAGGCCGTGCCGAGCCTTGTGACAGAAGCGGGTGAGGTTCTGACCCAATCCATGGCCATCTTGGAATACCTGGAAGAAACGAGCCCCGATCCCGCGCTTCTGCCGCAAGACCCGCTGATCCGGGCCCGCATCCGCGCCGCGGCCAATGTTATCGCCACCGACATCCATCCAGTGAACAATCTGCGCGTGGTGAACCGGATCAAAGAAATGGGGCACGGCCAGGACGACAGCGTCGCCTGGATGCAGCATTGGATGCACAAAGGCTTTGCTGCTTTCGCGACCCTCGCGGCGGGTGAAACCCCGTTTGCCTTTGGGGACATGCCAGGCTTGGCCGATATCTGCCTGGTGCCGCAACTCTATAACGCCCACCGCTGGGGCGTCGACCTGAGCGCCTATCCCCGCCTGACTGAGATCGAGGCGCGGTGCCTTGCACTGCCCGAATTTGATGCCGCAAAACCCGAAAACCAAAAGGATGCCGCATGAGCCTTCTTCGCTCCTGGATCGACAGCGCCAACAACGCCGAGACGCCATTCCCGCTCAACAATCTGCCCTATGGCGTGTTTTCCGTGGGCGACAGCGACCTGCGCTGCGGTGTGGCGATTGGGGACCGGGTGCTGGACGCAACGGGGCTAGAAGCGGCGGGGATCCTGCGCGCCGATGCCGACGCCGATGTGCTCGACGCGCCCTTCTGGAATGACTTTATGGCCCTGGGACCTGGCGCTTGGTCGGTCTATCGCGCCGCACTTCAGGCGCTGTTGGCCGAAGGCGCAGATGACGCGCTGCAAGACCGCGTGATCGCCTATACCGTGCCCCTGGCTGAGGCTGATTTGCATATGCCCTTCCAGGTCAGCGAATATACAGATTTCTACGCGGGCAAGCACCACGCCGCCAATGTGGGCACGATGTTCCGTGGGCCTGAAAACGCCCTGCCGCCGAACTGGCTGCATATCCCGATCGGCTATAACGGGCGCGCCTCCTCGGTCGTGGTCTCGGGCACGGAGATCCGCCGCCCCTGGGGCCAGCTCAAAGGTCCGAACGACGATGCCCCACGCTGGGCGCCATCCCAGCGGTTTGACATTGAGCTTGAGATTGGCGCGATCGTCGGTACGCCGTCCGACGGGCCGATCAGCGTTGATCAGGCCGATGCAAACATCTTCGGTTATGTTCTTTTGAACGATTGGTCGGCGCGAGATATCCAGGCCTGGGAATACCAGCCGCTGGGGCCCTTCCAGGCCAAGGCAACAGCCACTACCATCTCCCCATGGATCGTCACGGCAGAAGCGCTCGCACCCTTCCGCACGCCTACCCCCACGCGCGAGGTCGAGCTGCTGCCGCATCTGCGCGACACCGGACCGATGCTCTATGACATCGACCTCAACGTGACGCTTAACGGCGATCAGATCGCGGCGACGAATTACCGTCAGATGTATTATTCCGCGGCCCAGCAACTCGCCCATCACACGACCTCGGGCTGTCCCATGCGGGTGGGTGATCTCCTCGGCTCCGGGACTATTTCCGGCCCCGAGCGGACGGAGCGCGGCTCGCTACTAGAGCTAAGTTGGGGCGGGAAAGAGCCACTGGACCTGCCGTCGGGCGGCACCCGCAGCTTCATCGAGGACGACGACCTTCTTTCGCTGCATGGCGCTGCAAAGGGCGACGGTTATCAGATCGGCTTTGGTCCCTGCGAAGGCCGAGTGATCGCCGCCGCCAAAAATCCGTTAGGAGACAGCTGATGGCACCGCATATCCCACCCCTCGACCGCTCTGAGCTGCCGCAGTTCGAAGACCGCTTCGCCCGCTATGATCGGATCAGGGGTTTTCTACCCAACTCGATCCTGACGATGGGCCGCCGCCCAAACATCGCCGAGGCTTTCATGGCCCTCAACCAGGCCGTCCTATATGAAGGCACGGTGCCCGAAGCGCTTAAGATGATGGTCGCGCTGATGACCTCGATGGCGACAGGGTGCCGCTATTGCCAGGGGCATATGGCCAACCTCTCCCATGTCTATGACGTGCCCGACGACAAAATCGCCGCGATTTGGGAGTGTGAAACCTCTGAGCTTTTTACGCCCTCCGAGCGCGCCGCCTTGGTCCTCGCCCGAGAGGCCGCCGGTGTGCCCAACACAGTCGAGGCATCGCATTTCGACGCGCTTAAGGCGCACTTCTCGGAGGCCGAGATCGTTGAAATCGTCGCCGCGATCGCGCTTTTCGGCTATCTCAACCGCTGGAATGACACGATGGCCACCACGATGGAGGCCCACCCCGCCACAGTTGCCGCTCAAGCGATGCCGGCCTGGAATGCAGGCAAGCACGGCAGCTAGGCTTCATTTTTCCAAAAATACTCACAAAACCACGACAAGGACCCCGAGACATGGCCAAAGCTTTCGCCTCCCAAGGCGACATGGGCGAGAAAACGATCACCTTTGACGAAATCGGCGACGGGCTTTGGGCTTTCACCGCCGAGGGCGATCCCAATTCTGGCGTGATCATCGGCGATGACGCAGTGATGATTGTCGAGGCCCAGGCCACGCCGCGTCTCGCGGGCAAGGTGATCGAAAAGGTTCGCGAGGTGACCGACAAGCCAATCACGCATGTCGTGCTCACCCATTACCACGCCGTCCGAGTCCTGGGCGCTTCGGCCTATGGCGCGGGGCAGGTCATCATGTCGGAGGCCGCGCGGGGCATGGTCGCCGAACGCGGCCAAGAAGACTGGGACAGTGAATTTCAGCGCTTCCCGCGCCTGTTTGAGGGCCACGAAAGCATCCCAGGCCTAACCTGGCCCACCACGACGTTCCGGGATCAGATGACGGTATTCCTGGGCAGCCGCCGGGTGGATATCAAACAGATCGGTCGCGCCCATACCGCCGGGGACGCGGTCATCCATGTGCCCGATCAAAACGTCATGTTCACCGGCGATATCGTGGAATACCATTCGGCTTGTTATTGCGGTGATGGCCATTTCGCCGATTGGGGCGGCACGCTTGACGCGATCAAGGCCTACGAGGTCGACGCGATCGCACCGGGCCGGGGCGATGCATTGATGGGCCGAGAGATGGTCGACAAGGCCATCGAGAACACCCGCGATTTCGTCGACAGCACCTATCGCCCCGCCGCGCGCGTCGCCGCCAAAAACGGCAGTCTCAAGGACGCCTGGGAGGCTGTGCGCGAGGCCTGCGATCCGAAATTCGCCGATTACGCCATCTATGAGCATTGCCTGCCCTTTAATGTGGCCCGCGCCTATGACGAAGCGCGCGGCATCGCTCATCCTCGGATCTGGACCGACAAGCGCGATCTGGAGATGTGGGAGGCTCTCCAAGGCTAGGGGGCAGGGTTAGGTGTTTGGGCTATACCGCGTTAGCTCTTATCAGGCGCGAGGCGGCGTCCCCGGGCCGCTCGATCCCGAGCTGGGTCATGTTGGCGGCCATATCGGCGCGCAGGATATGAACCAGATGATCGACCCCGCGCGGCCCGAAGGCCGCGACCGCATAGAGAAACGCCCGGCCAAGCGCCACGAAATCGGCCCCGAGCGCCAGGGCACGCAGGATGTCTAGACCGCCCTCGATCCCGCTGTCGAAAATGAGTGGCAGGTCCGGGCCCACAGCCTCTCGGATCAGAGGAAGTTGCGTAATCGCTGCAGGACCCGCCTCAAACTGGCGGCCCGCATGGGTGGAAACCCATAGCGCATCAGCGCCCACCGATTTGAGCCAGGCCGCATCCTCGGGGTCGAGCACGCCTTTGACGATCATCGGACCCTGCCAGGCCGCGCGCAGAGCCTCGAGGTCGTCCCGGTCGGGAAAGCCGCGGATCAGGCGGCCCGCATGGGCGAAGGCGTGTTTGCCGTTGCCCGGCACGTAGTCTTCACAAAAGCCCATGCTCGGTGCCCCCGCTTGCGCCATCGCCATGCTCCAGGCCGGGTTCGTGGCCATCTGCCAGAGCATCTTGGGCTTGAGCTCTGGGGGCATTTTGAGCAGCGCGCGGCGCTGACGCTCCCGCCGGCTTTCGCCCGGCACATCGACCGTGACAACAAGCGTATGAAAGCCCGCGTCTTTGATCCGGCGCAGCATGTCGGCCCGGATCTCGGCATCGCGGACGGGGTAGTGCTGAAACCAGCCCATGTCTCCGGCGAGCTTGCCGGTATCTTCGGGGCGCGCGGCGGCCACAGTGGACTGACAGAACGGGATGTTGAGGCGCTTGGCGGCGCGGGCGAGGATCTTCTCGGCGCCGGGCCAAACGCTCCCTGCCATGCCGATGGGCGCCATGGCGACGGGCAGGGCATAGTCGCGGTCCATGAACCGGGCGCTGCAATCGGGCGCGATCTCGCCGCGTAGGATCGCCGGTAGAAACCGCACCGCGTCGAGGCCGTCACGGTTGTGGCGTTGACCGGCCTCGGTGCCTGTCGCGCTGTCGAGGTACTCGAAGGCGAAATGCGGCACGCGGCGACGCGCCCGTGCGCGGAGATCCGAGATCGCGGGGTAGGAGAGATCAAGTTCCATAGCGCATCCGGTTGATGGGGCTCGGAGACCGTGGGTCCGGTGCCGATATGATCTTTGCGTTGTGCGTCATAACCTCAAACTTTCGCGGTTGGCGCGAAAATGACAAGCGCCCGTCAAGGCAAGCTCTCCAACCAAGCCTGACCCAAATGTGCCGTCGTTCGGGCAAAGCCCGGCGCCAGGACCTGCGGTTCGGGCGCTTCGATATGGCTGCCGATCCAGGCCAAAAGCGCCATCCGGCGCAGCATGATCAGCGTGTCGATCTCCGCGAGATCTGCCGGGCTGAGCGGGCGCTGCGTCTGGTATCCCGCAAGCCAGGCCGCCTTGAGCGCCGGGATGCGCGGGTCGTCCTCGATGAAGCTTATGGCGGCGGCGAAGTCGTACATGAGCCAGCCGAAGCCGCAATCGTCGAAGTCGATGAGCCAAGGCCTGTCCTGGGCAGTGAGGATATTGGCCAGGCGCATATCGGCATGGATCAGGCCGAACCGGTCGCGCCCACGTCCATAGGCCGTGAGCCGGGCGATGACCTTTTCTTCGACGCGCTCCAATACGCCGCTTATGGGGGCGGTCACTTCAGGTGCCTCGCGCCAATCGCCCCAGATGGGTCGTGCGCCGAAGACCGCGTCGGTATCCCAGGTCAATCGCTCGAAGGGCTCGGGTCTGTCCCAAGCGAGGGTGTGGACGTGGCACTTTGCGGCCATCTCGCCGAGCGTGTGGAAAAGCGGCACAAGATCGCCGCCCGCATCGGGCTCGGCGCCTTCGATGTATTCGAACAACACCAGAAATCGAGGCGCCTCGAGCTCGGACGCGTGGGCCTCCTCGATTCTTGCCCCGGACTTGGCAGTCAGCGGGCGGGGAACAGCGATCACCTCACCTTCTCGCAACGCGTCGAGCCAGGCCAGCTCACATTCGATGGCGCGGCGGCTGTGATACCCAGCTCGGTGCACGCGCAGGACGGATTTAGTCCCATTGGGTGCGTGGATCAGGTAGGTGACATTTTCCGAGACGTTGATCAGCTCCGCCCGCCCCCCCGATGAGGCCTCCCACAGGTCCACCGACCCTTGGGCCAGGCCGGTCAGGCTGTCCAGAAGATCGCTCAGCGGCAGGGCTTGTTCGGCCACGTCACACCTCTTCGGGTCGGTTTGAATATGAGGGAGTGAAACGCCGACCGCAGGTCCGGTCTGCCATGGCAAGGCAGGGCGCGGCAACGGCCTTCGCGCTTCGTCGCGCTGGACGGGCTCTGCCTCTAGATCGCGAGCCAGAGCATGACCACCGCCATGGCGATCATCATCAGGTTTTCGGTGAGGCTGACAAAGCCGAGGGGCACGTTAGAATTGCCGCCGACACAGGCGCATTTGAGGGTACGGCGGTCGATATAGACCGCTTTGAAGACACTCACCGCGCCGATCGTAGCGATAAAGAGTGCGGCGGGCGCCGAAGCCCATGTCAGGATCATCCCGGTCATCAAAATGCCCGCGCCGGTTTCAACGAAGGGATAGATGTAGGCATAGGGCACCCATTTCCGGGCAAGCAGGTCGTAGTTCAGAAACATCGTGCTGAAGCCTTCGACATCGCGCAGTTTCTGCATGCCCAGAAGGATCATCGAGACCGAGACAAACCAGCCGAGTGTCTGCCAGGTGATCGCGCCAAGGACTCCGATGGAAAGTGCTAGGGCCGTCAGCGCCGCCACCGCAAATAGAAACAGCACCGGGCGATATGTCGTGGCCTTCGGGTCCCACCCCGTCAGCTTCTCGCGCAGATCGGTATAGCCACCAACCCGCTCGCCCTCGATCCAGGCTTGCGGGGTCGTTTTGACATTGTGATGGGCTTTGAAGGCGTCGACCTCGGCCCGGGTGCGAAAGAGCCTGTCATCGACCTCATAGCCTTGCCCCTCAAGCAGCCAGCGCGCCTTTTGGCCGGAGGGGCACAGGTGATCTGGAAGGGCCATCCGATAGAGCACGGCGACCTTGCCGCTGGCATCACGGGATGGATCGGTCAACGCATCCGCAGCATCGCGCGTGTCTTTGGGCATGGTAGGCTCCGTAAGCTCCCGTCAGATATACTGCGGGACCAGCGCCACTCAAGGGCGGCAAAATTGCTGTGGGCGGACGACAGCCTTAAACCAATCGACGCGCAAGCTCGGCGATATGCGCCGGTCCAACCTCACAGCAGCCGCCGATGATGGTCGCGCCTTGTTTGGCCCAAAGCTCGGCAAAGTCGGCGTAGGCCTCAGGTGTGAGGTCCGTGCGCGCGGAGAGCTGTTTCACGGTCGCGCCTACTTGCACAAAGCTTGGTGCGATTTCCGTGAAGCCGTTGGCATAGGCCCCGAAAGGGATATCGACGTCTTTGATGATCTCGATCGCGGTGCTGACGGCTTCTGGCGTGGCGCAATTGATCAGCAGGGCATCGGCTTCGTCGAGGCAATCGAGCACGCCCTCAAGGTCCTCTCCCGATCGCAGCTTGGTCCCGTCATGGTCATCGACCGACACGCTGAGCCACACAGGTCTTCCATGCCCCGACGCCCCGGCCAGCGCTGTGCGGATATGGGGCAGGGCCGCGACAGTTTCGATCAGAAAGTGGTCCACATAAGGGGCTTGGATCCGGCAAATCTCAGCAAAGCGCTCAACGGCGTCCTCTGGCTGCGGCCCTGTTTGATAGGACCCGATCAAGGGACCGATGGCGCCGGCGACTTGGCCGTGACCGGCCGCATCCCGAGATGCGCAAGCGATCTCACAGGCCGTGCGGTGGAGTGTTTCGAAATGCGTCTCGAGCCCGTGAGACACCAGCCTGTCGCGATGGATCGCGTAGGTGTTGGTGGTCGCCACTACGGCGCCCGAAGCGAAAAAGTCATCATGCACGGCGCGCACCAGGTCGGGCTCTTCCCTCAACACTTTGGTCGCCCAAAGCGGCGTCGGCTCTTTCGCGCTGCGTGCAATCAGTTCCTGGCCCAAGCCGCCGTCGAGAATTGTGATCATGGCGTTGTCCCATCAACATCCGAGTGCCGTCGCATGACATAGAGGTCGGCATGAGCCAAGTTCAATGTTCTCAACAAGGTTATTAGTCTGGCGACGAGCGGAGGCGACTGCCAGCCAACTACGGCGCGGCGAGCACCGGCAATTCGAGCATTAGCTCTGCCATCTCGTCCATATCGCCGTCGCCCATCTCACAGGCAGAGTTCTTGGCCATGCCGATATTGGCCGGCGCCTTCATCAGTGCCGCAAGGTCTGTCGCTTTGACCTCAGCGCATTCCGCCGGAAGGGCACGGTCGACGCCGCAGGCCCGCATCAGAGCCGCCAAGGCCTCGGGCAAAGCCTGTGCCTGCGCCGGACCACCCAGCGCCTGCGCCGCCGCGGCGTAAAGCTCCGAGCCCGCGTCGCGCGCGGTCAGCCAGGGCAGCGTCGCTTCCAGCGCCAGTCCCGTGACCAGCCCGTGATGCACGCGCACAAGTGAGCCGAGCGCATGGCTAATATTATGGCCCATATGCGTGTTGCAATTATGGAGCGCGAGCCCGGCCAGCATAGATGCCCAAAGGACCTGTGCGCGGGTCTCGGCATCTGCGCCATCCGCGACGGCCTTGGGCAAGCTCTCATTGAGGATGCGCAAAGCCTCCAGCCCATAGAGCTGCCCGGCTGGGTTTGTGTTGGCCGCGGTCGCACCTTCCAGGGCATGGGCGACCGCGTCGATCCCGGTCCAAGCGGTCAGGTGCGGCGGCAGGGTGAGCGTGAGGTCGGGGTCGAGCACGGCCTGGGTAAACATCAAGTCTTCGCCCCAGAACCAGATTTTCGACCCGTCTGCCTCTGAGATAACCGCGGTCCGCGTCACTTCCGAACCGGTGCCCGCCGTGGTCGGGATCGCGATGGCGGGCAGGGTGTCATGCGGCAAGGGTTGCGCGGCTAGGGCAAAATCCGCGGCGGGCTGGCCGGATTTGGCAATGGCTGCGACAAGCTTGGCCGCATCCATCGACGCGCCGCCGCCCAGACCAATAATCACCTCAGCATCGACGGACCGCGCCCGCCCACAAAGCTCATCGATGAGCGCGATTTTTGGCTCACCCGACACCACCGGTGCCATGTCGACCGGCAAGCCGCTTTTGTCCAAGGCGGAGGCCAGTTTGTCCGTTGTTCCAAGCTCCACCAGGGCAGCATCGGCGATGACTAAAATGGGGCCTTTCGGCATGGACTTCATCATCCTGGAGATCTTCGAGATCCGTCCAGGGCCGAAGGTGACCGGGGGAATACGTCCCAGATTAAAGCTTTGCATATACCGATCCTCGCAATGGGTCCGGTTTGACTAGCGCGCATCCTGTTTGCGCGATGCACCGGCAGCGACAGACCTTTCCTAGTGCCGACACGCGTGTCAATCGCGAGGGATAAACCTGGGCGCCCTTGCGCTGAAAAATAGCAGGTTCAGCGCTTCGGGCCGATGCCGTCCCAAGCCGTCTTGTTCCGACCCAGTGATTGGCGTAGGCAGCCTGGCAGTCTCTCGCGGTAGAAAGGCAAAAGATCGTGGTCGCGCGAAATTTCGAACCAATGACCAAAGCAGAAGTCGTCGCTGCGCAACGCGCTTGGGCCCGCTGCGTGACCGAGCAAAACGTCGAAGAGCTTCTGGCGCTTTATGATTTCGGCAATCCGGATGAGCCGGTTCTGTTCAAACCCACGTTGGCCGATGTGATCCGGCTCGATGCCCGAGGCGCGCGAGCCTATTTCGTGGGCGAAGACCCCGACTACCCACAAGACAGCGGTTTTCTCAATCGCGGGTGGAAGACGGTTGAGTTCCAGAGCGCCGTGGGCCCGATCCTCAAAGCCGGCGGTCTCGGATATAAGGACATGGGGCACTACACTTTTGTCGATGCAGACGGCAACGCGACCCGCGCCGATTACACATTCGCCTATCACAAGCTCAACGGTCGCGTTCTGATTTCGCTGCACCATTCCTCTTTGACGTGGTTCCCGCCGGTGGAGAAATAATTCCCGCTCGGCAAAGGGTTGATGGGCGGGGCAGCTTGACTGGCAGCGGTCTCACTTCAGCCAGCTAAACGAGATTCTCTCGGATTAAGATCTCTATCCTGATGCGCTCTTGCGAGGCGATTGGCTCATTTCCGTCGATACGGGCGCGCAGGGTGCGCACCGCGCTTCGGACCAGGTGGCCGGGAGATTGCGCGATCACTGCGTCCAGCGTGCCGTCGCGCAAAAGCGCCTCCGTGAAGGCGGTTCTCTCATGAGCGACGACAACCCGGGAGGCGTCACACTCCATCTTCGCGAGATGGGACAGGGCCTGACGCCCTTCGGAGGCCATCACATAAACGGCCATGATGTCCCGGTGATAGGTAAAGGCGTTTTCGATGATGGTGCGCGTTCGGTCTGGTCTGCCATGGGTTTCTAGGCTGGGTAGGGCCACGAGATTTGGGAAATTCGCCCCAAGCACGCGGTCGAAGCCGAGGCGGCGTTCGACGCTATCTTGCGCCTGCATCGCTTCGGTGATGACCAGGACAGAGCCGGTTCTGTCGACGGTAAACCGACCCAGAAGTCGAGCGGCTGTTGCCCCGGCGGCGCGGTTGTCGATACCGACAAAACCGATATCGCCTTGGCTTTGCTGACCGGAAACGAAACCCACGACCTTTATCCCGGCATGCGAGAGGCGCAAGGAGGCATCGCGAACCTGAGGAGAAGACGGGGCCATCACGGCGACACCGTCAAAGCCTTGGCCTTGCAGGTCTGAGATGATTTTCGCCGTGCGATAGGGGTCGCTGGCCGGCGTAGTGATACACTCGATGGCAATGTCCTGGAGCGCAAAACTGCGCTGAGCCTCGTCGATATTGCCGCGCAGCGCCCCTAAGAACTCGTCCCCCTCCTCAGGCAAGACAAAGGCCAGCCGGTAGATCCGTTGCCGGGCGAGGTTTGCGGCCGACAAGTTGCGCACAAAGCCGATCCGGTCGATCGCCTCGTTGACCGCATCGACGGTTTTTTTCCGCACGCCTGAGCGTTCGTTAAGGACCCGATCTACGGTCGCCAGGCTGACGCCTGCGGCTTTGGCGAGGTCTTTCGTAGTTGGGCGCATGGCGGGTCTTCGAGATGGTTTGCACGGCTAAATTCTCATTAATTTCCGACGATTGCAAGAAAATGAGGTTCGTACCTCAGAAAATGTTTGAACTGAGGTACGTACCTCATATACACCTCTCGGCACCGATCGAGTCGGCGCGAGGAGGCGGCGACCAGAAAACTGGGAGGATGAAATTGACCCGTATTTCAACGATGTCGGCTGCCCTAGCGGCTGCGATCTGCTCATTTGGCGCGAGCGCCGCGTCGGCTGATGATCTGACCTTGTGTTGGGCGGCCTGGGATCCCGCAAACGCCCTGGTAGAGCTAAGCCGCGATTTTGAGGAACAATCCGGCCACACGATGAATTTCGAATTTGTGCCCTGGCCCAACTTTGCCGACCGGATGCTCAATGAGCTCAACTCCGGCGGTCAGCTTTGCGACCTGATGATCGGCGACAGTCAGTGGATCGGCGGCGCGGCAGAGGCGGGCCATTATGTGCAACTGAACGACTTCTTTGACGCTCAAGGCATCGATATGGCGGATTTCATTCCGGCGACGGTGACGGGTTATGCCGAGTGGCCAAAGAACACGCCGAATTACTGGGCGTTGCCGGCCTTTGGTGACGTTGTCGGCTGGACCTACCGTCGTGATTGGTTCGAGCGGCCCGAATTGCAAACAGAATTCCAAGAAACCTACGGCCGTGAATTGGCGGCGCCGACTACCCTGGAGGAACTGCGAGAAACGGCAGAATTCTTCCAGGGCCGCGATATTGACGGCACAACCGTCTACGGCGCGTCGATCTATACCGAGCGGGGCTCGGAAGGGATCACGATGGGCGTGACCAACGCGCTTTATAATTTTGGATTTGAATACGGCAATCCAGAAAGCCCCTATGAGGTGGAAGGCTTTGCCAATTCCGAAGGCGCCGTTGCGGGTCTGGAATTCTATCGCGCGCTCTATGAATGCTGCACACCGCCGGGATCCTCGGATTGGTATATGTCCGAAAACATCGACGCGTATCGCTCGGGCCAAGTGGCGATGCAGATGAATTTCGCGTTCATTTGGCCGGGCGTGGATGCTGATGAAAATGTGGGCGGTGACCGGTCTGGCTATTTCCCCAATCCGGCGGGCCCCTCTGGGCAATTCGCACAATTGGGCGGGCAAGGGATTTCGGTTGTCGCATATTCCGACAGCCAGGACGCTGCGCTGGAATACATCGCGTGGTTCGCACAGCCTGAGGTCCAAGCCCAATGGTGGGAGATGGGCGGTTATTCCGCGCTGCGCGCTGTTGTCGAAGACCCGGGCTTTGCCGACAGTCAGCCCTATGCGCAAACCTTCCTCGATAGCATGGCGATCGTGAAGGATTTCTGGGCCGAGCCCGCCTATGCCGACCTGCTGCTCGCGATGCAGGACCGGGTCCACAACTACGTCGTGGCCGGAAATGGCACTGCTCAGGAGGCCTTGGATGGCCTGGTCGCAGATTGGGTTGAAGTCTTCGAGGACGAAGGTCTGCGTTAACCCTTGAAAGGTGCGCGCTAACCAGTGCCGGCACCTTTCCCGCCGGACCCCCACTCCTCCCGTGGGGGTCCAAACGAGCCATCAACCCTCTGTTCTGGACGCGCGTGATGTCAGATTCTTCTCTCGACCGCCTTGCTGCATCGACACCACAAGCGGTGGCGCGCAGTGTCCGGGGTCTCTCGGACCGGGCCATTGCCTGGATTTTTGTAGCCCCGACGATTTTCCTGCTGCTGGCGATCAATATCTTTCCGCTCGTTTGGACGATCCGGCTAAGCTTCACCAATTACCGGGTGAACCGTCCCAATGCCGATGTCGAATGGGTCGGAACGCGCAATTACGAGCGCATTCTGAGTGACCCGGATATCTGGGCCACGATGCAGGCAACGGCGCATTTCCTAGTTTGGACAATTGTGTTGCAGGTTCTGATCGGGTTCACCCTGGCCTGGCTAATCAACCGCAAATTCAAGGGCAACGATCTGTGGACCACGATCATCGTGCTGCCGATGATGTTGAGCCCCGCTGTGGTCGGCAATTTTTGGACGTTTCTTTATCAGCCTCAGATCGGCCTTTTTAATTACGTAGTTTCGTTTTTCACCGGCGCTGATCCCACGAGTTTCTCGATGATCGGCGACGTGACCCTTGCGCCTTGGGCGATTGTCTTGGTCGACACTTGGATGTGGACACCGTTTGTGATGCTAATCTGTTTGGCGGGCCTGCGGTCGATCCCTGACAGCATCTATGAGGCAGCGGAATGTGACCGCGCCTCTAGCTGGCGACAGTTTTGGACGATCACCATCCCTATGGTGCTGCCGTTTCTGATGCTTGCCGTGCTGTTTCGTGGGATCGAGAACTTCAAAATGTTCGACCTGGTGGTGCAGCTGACCGGCGGAGGTCCGGGCAACACCACAACGCTGACCGCGATTGACCTCAAGCGCGAGGCGTTCGAGCGCTGGCGCACCGGCTTTGCCTCCGCCTATGCGGTGATCCTGTTCGTCACCGTTTTCGGCCTCGCTTCTATCTACGTCAAAGCCCTTAACAAGGTGAAGGAGCGCTAGGATGAGTTTCTCAATCACCGAGCCGTCAACACCCCAAAAGTGGTTCGCCGGGACACTGGTGGTGGCCTATGCGATCATCACCATTCTGCCCTTAATTTGGATCATCTCTACCGGGTTCAAAAGCCAGAACGACGCCATTGCTTACCCGCCGGAATTAGTCAGCGAGTTCACGCTGGAGGGGTATGTGAACCTCTTTTCCACCCAAACCCGGGCTAGCGCCGAGGATCTGGACGCGAACCCGCCTGAGACCTGGTACGAGGAGATCGCGGCTGAGCGGGGCATGGTCATCGTCGGCCCCTCGCGCTTTGGCGAGCGGTTCCTAAACTCGGTCATCATCGGCTTTGGGTCGACCTTCCTTTCGGTGTTTTTGGGAACACTCGCGGCCTATGCCTTCAGCCGTTACAGGATCCCGCTCAAAGACGATCTTTTATTCTTCATCCTGTCGACGCGGATGATGCCGCCGATTGCGGTGTCGATCCCGATCTTTTTAATGTTTCGGGGCCTGGGCCTGAGCGACACCCATGCCGGAATGATCCTGCTTTACACCGCCGTAAACCTCTCCTTGTCGGTCTGGCTTTTGAAAGGATTCATCGACGAGATTCCCCGGGAATACGAAGAGGCGGCGCTGATCGACGGTTATACGCGGTTCCAGGCCTTCTACAAAGTCGTGCTGCCCCAAGCGGCGACAGGTATCGCCTCGACTGCGATCTTCTGCCTGATCTTTGCCTGGAACGAATACGCTTTCGCCGTGCTTTTGACCTCGGGTAATGCCCAGACCGCACCGCCATTCATTCCCACGATCATCGGCGTGGGCGGCCAAGACTGGCCAGCCGTTGCCGCGGGCGCCACCATCTTTCTGGTGCCAGTCATGGTCTTTACCATCTTGCTGCGCAAGCACCTGCTGCGCGGGATCACCTTTGGAGCGGTGCGCAAATGAGCAGTTTCCTGAATGGCTTGGCCCGGCTCCGCCGCGGCCCGTGGGAGGCGGTTGCCTCCACCCTGATCGCTGTGGGTGTGGTGATGCTGATGCAGCCCTGGGTGCTGTGGGCCTTCACCTATTCCTTCATCGTCACGTTGATCGGCACGGTGATGTTCATCATCGTCAGCCATTTCCCGGAATAACCCATGGCGCAAATTCGCATAGAAGATGTCCGCAAGGAATTTGGCGCCTTCACCGCTGTGAAATCGTCGCGTTTCACCATCGAGGACGGGGAGTTCTTTATGCTGCTTGGGCCCTCGGGCTGCGGCAAGACCACGACCCTGCGCATGATGGCGGGGCTTGAGCTGCCGACATCAGGGCAGATTTACATCGACGGCGACGAGGTGGGCCAAAAGCGCGCCTCGGAACGCGACATCGCCTTTGTGTTTCAGATGTTTGCCCTCTATCCGCATATGAATGTGCGCAAGAACATCTCCTATCCTCTCCTGAGCCAGGGGATGAGCCGTGCGGCAACCCGTCAAAAGGTTGGCGAGGTCGCAGAGATCCTCGGTATAACTGACATCCTCGAGCGTCCGGTGGGCGGGCTTTCGGGCGGAGACCGCCAGCGTGTTGCCCTGGGCCGGGCCATCGTGCGGGACCCTAAGGCGTTCTTCATGGATGAGCCTTTAGGCGCGCTCGATGCAGAATTCCGAGAGCATATGTCCGAGGAACTGCGTGCGCTGCATGATCGGATGGGGGCGACAACCGTCTATGTGACCCATGATCAGCTTGAGGCGATGCAGATGGGCGACAAGATCGTGGTGATGAACCACGGCGTCGTCGAACAGTTTGGTGTGCCGCAAGACATCTATGACTGGCCCGCGACGCTGTTCGTGGCGGAGTTTATCGGCTCGCCCCCGATGAACTTCCTGAAATTCCAGGGACGCTTGGGGCAGGGGGCGAATACGCTGGAGCTGGGGATGTGAGGATCAATATCCCGGAGCAGCGCGATGGTGCCCAGGGCAATCTGGTCATGGGCGTTCGGCCCGAACATGTGCGGCTGGACGCAGCCGCCCCGTATCGGGGTCAGGTCATCGCCACGGAGTATCTCGGCACCACGCAGATCGTGACAATCCGCGCCGGCCATGGCGATGTAAAAGCGCGGGTGCCGTCCTCAGAGATCGCTGTTCCTGGCGAGACCGTTGGGCTGCGGTTTGATCCTCGCACCATTACCGTTTTTGACCAAGCAGATGGCAAGGCCTTGGTGTCTTCTAGCAACGAGAGGGTCTTGGGCCATGGCTGATATTGTTCTGCAAAATGTGACCAAGCGTTTTGGCGACACGGTTGCCTTGGACGATGTCTCTCTAACGGTGCCCGACGGGGCCTTTGTGGTGTTGCTCGGGCCGACAGGGGCGGGCAAGACCACGATCCTGCGCATGATTTCGGGCCTCGACGCGCCGGATAAAGGCGAGGTCTTGATCGACGGTCAGCCCAGTGCCGGGCTGACCCCCGCTGAACGCAACCTGGCGATGGTATTTCAGCAATACTCGCTATACCCGCATATGACCGTCCGCGAAAACCTGGCATTTCCCCTCAAATCGCCTCTCCTGCGCACACCGACAGATCAGATCGAAACCAAGGTGGCCGAAGTCGCCCGAACGCTTCAGATCAGCCATAAGCTCGACAACAAGGCGACTGCGTTGTCCGGTGGTGAGATGCAGCGCGTTTCCATTGGCCGCGCCCTGGTCCGCCGACCGCTGGCCTATCTTATGGATGAGCCGCTCAGCTCGCTCGACGCAAAGCTCCGCTCGGACCTTAGAGTCGAGCTCAAGGCGATCCAGGCCGAGACGGGCGGGACCTTTCTTTATGTGACCCATGACCAGATCGAGGCGATGACCATGGCCACCCATGTGGGTGTGCTGGACCACGGCAAACTGGTGCAATTCGGCACGCCCCGCGCGATTTACGAAGACCCGGTGAGCATCTATGCCGCCAGCCGTCTGGGCCAGCCCCGGATCAACATCCTTCCCGCTTCACTCTTCGGGGACCATCCGGTGGGCGCGCAATCGATCGGTCTCAGGCCTGAGCAGATTGTCCAAGGCGAAGGCTCAGACAGCACCGTGACGCGGGTAGAGCATCTGGGCGACCAAACCCGGCTGCACCTGCGGGTGCGCGGCCATGACGTGGTTACGGTCACCGATGCCCATACCGATCTCGGCCCAGGCGACATCCTTAAGATCCGGCCGAAAAGGCCCTATTACTTCGACACTGACGGCGCGCGACTGGCGTAGGGAGGCAGGACCATGACCCAATTCATCAACAAACGAGAGGACATTGTCGCCGAGGCCGTCGATGGCCTGATCACGACCTCCGGCGGTCGCCTTGCGCGGCTCGACGGCTATCCCCATATCCGAGTGGTTTTGCGCACGGACTGGACGAAGTCGAAGGTTGCCATCGTCTCGGGCGGTGGTGCAGGGCACGAGCCATCCCATGCCGGTTTCGTTGGGCCCGGGATGCTGACGGCGGCGGTCTGCGGCGACGTTTTCGCCTCGCCATCGGTCGACGCAGTGCTCGCGGCCATCCTGGCGGTGACGGGCCCGGCAGGCTGCCTTCTGGTGATCAAAAACTATACCGGCGACCGGCTGAACTTTGGCCTGGCCGCGGAACGGGCCCGGGCCTTTGGGCTGAACGTGTCTATCGTCATCGTCAATGATGACGTCGCCCTGCCGCACCTCGTGCAAGCGCGTGGCGTTGCTGGGACGCTTTACGTCCACAAAATCGCCGGAGCCCTGGCGGAGGCGGGTGCCGACCTGCTAGCGGTGACCCAGGCTGCGGAAGACGTCATTGCCCGGACCGCTTCTATCGGCATGTCGCTTGATACCTGCACGCTCCCCGGCGCGTCGAAGGAAGCCCGAATTCCGACCGGCAAGGCAGAGCTTGGCCTTGGCATTCACGGAGAGGCTGGCGCGCACCAGGTCGATTACGAAAGTGCGCGGGCGGCCATGGAAACCGTGGTGGAACGGCTCGCGCCGGCCATGACAGCAGATGGCCCCTTTGTGGCGCTTCTGAACAATCTGGGTGGCGCGTCGGTGCTTGAGATGCAGGTCTTGGCCTATGAGCTGTCCCGCTCAGCCATCGCGGGGCGCCTGAAATACGTGGTCGGGCCGGCGCCTATGATGACATCACTGGAAATGCGTGGTTTTTCGGTCTCGGTGATGCCGGTGACGCCCGATTATGCCGAAGCGTTGGCTTTACCGACGCCGCTTTCAGCTTGGCCGGGGCTGTCAGAATTCGCCCCGGTCGAAGTGGTTGAGCTGCCTGACGGCCTGCGTCCGATCCGCCCCACGGCCTCCGACCATCCTGTGACACGCGCGTTCTTGGCGCGCTGCTGCGAGGCGTTGATCGCCAGTGAGGCGGATCTCAATGCGTTGGATGCCCAGGCAGGTGACGGGGATACGGGGTCCACGCTTGCCGGTGCGGCCCGCGCTCTGATCGAGGCGATGGATCGCCTCCCCCTCAGCGACCATACGCAGCTTTACCGCGCGATTGGCTTAGAGTTGAGCGAGACAATGGGCGGGTCCTCTGGCGTGTTGCTGGCGATTTTCTTTGCCGCCGCCGGCGACGCGACATCCTCGGGCATGCCGCTCAGAGGGGCGCTTTCCGTAGGTCTCGACCGGATGCAAAAGATTGGCGGGGCAAATGTAGGTGATCGAACGATGGTCGATGCCCTCAAACCCGCACTTGAAGCCCTATCGACCAGCCTTGAGGACGCCGCCGTGGCCGCCCGCAAAGGCGCAGATGGCACCGCCAGTATGGACCACGCCAATGCAGGTCGTTCTGCTTACCTCAGCGCCGAACAATTGATCGGGCACACCGATCCCGGCGCTGAGGCGGTGGCCCGCTTGTTCGAGCATTTGGCATCGGAGATTGTCGCGTAAGACAGTCGTTCGCGTTGTCCGTTTTCACGACCTATTTGGGCGCCAAAGCAGGTTGCGATGCGTCCCATGTTGGTTGTTTCGCTGGAAGACGTGCGTCAGTTGCCACCTAAAGCTGGAGGGCACGACACAAAGCACTTGAGGCAACCAGTGGCATCTATTTTTACAGTGCAGCGCGCGATAATTTTCCGCTCGAGCGGCCGTTCAAAACTCTACTAGTGCCTGATACTTTGGTTCAATTCATTGCCAGCTTGGCTGCCCAAAAGAGAATACGAAGTCTGTCGTTTGCGTAGGATCAAAAGGTTCGCCTTTAGATGCCCGTAGATTTGCAGACGCTTTGCTTGGTATTTTTGGAAGCAAAGGATGATGCAAATGTCAGGGCAAATTCGCTACTCGGATGAGGTCAAGGTCGATGCTGTTGGTCAGATCACTGAGGGCGGATACTGGGTCAAGGAGGTGGCTGAACGGCTCGTGACTGCGCTGCTCGGCAGGGTATTGCACGGCAATGTCCGGAGAGCCGCAAGATCTACGACGACCTGATCGATATAGGTGAAGCCGTGTCAGAGAACCGTTTGGCACGTCTGGCCCGGCTTGCAGGCGTTCAGGCGCAGATCGGTTAAAAGAAGAAGCCTGGCGTCTATGGCGGCAAGCCACCTGTCGTGCTCGACAACACGCTGGATCATCAGGTCACGGTCGATGCGCCAGACAGGGCTTGGGTGTCCCCCTTTCGGCAGAATGGCTTTGCCATGCGCCTGCCCGCCGCCCGGCAGCACATCGCAGATGTGCGAGACGGGACAGCGGACAACGCTGTTGTCGAGAGCTTCTTTCATCTCCTGAAGCGGGTGAAGGTCCGACGCCGGAAATACCGGACACGGGAAGCAGCGCGGCGAGATGGGTTTGATGACATCGAGCTGTTCTACAACCCAAAGCGCAAGCATACGACCAACGCCACGCTGTCGCCCCCTCTCACACATGCTATGCATGTGTTGCTGGCAATGGTTAACTTCGAAAAACGACAGCTCAAACTGGAAAAGGCTGGTTTCTAGGAAACTAGGGGCACGTCAAGCCCTTCGAATGTGGTGGACGACCTATGTCTCAAAGTTCGCTGCCTGAGCGAGGGTTTGCACTTGGCCTTGATGACTGGACGGCAGGCGGCATGCCGTTCAGGCGTCGTCTTGACCTCGTGGCGGCCGAGTAACGCGCTTTCGAGGGTCAACGGAATAGCAGTAGCGAATTCGTTCGATACGGGCTGCCGAACAGCAGCACCATCTATGGCTTACTACAAGCATAAAAGACACTCGCTTTAATTAGAGAAAAATGGCTATCAAAACCGGGGAATCGCAGATTACCTGCACATGCAACCCAACTTCATGAGATTAAAAAGACTGTGGCCTATAGAGGTTGCCATGGCGCTTCGGTCAGCGATCAGAAAGTGTATTGGAGGCGAGTACCGGAATCGAACCGGTGTACACGGATTTGCAATCCGCTGCGTAACCACTCCGCCAACTCGCCAAGCATTTGATTTGCCTAGCCTCTTAATCTGGCGGATACAAGCGTTTACCAGTCGAGTTACCACTTTCCTGTTCTGTTCTTGTTCCGTTCAGCGCCGCTCGGCCTCAATGTAACCAGTCCAACAAGCCGAGTTAGGGCGCGGAGCTGCTGGATAACGGGTAGTCCAGCCCTAGGCAAAGAAAGC
>JBCBCN010000010.1:0-107147 GCA_038530555.1 Pseudomonadota bacterium
GCGTTGCTCCTGCATGGTGGCGAAGAGCTCTGCCAAAGCCTCCGGGGGCAATTGCGCTGCGTGGAGCAATTCATGGGCGTAGGCGTCTGCGTCTTCTTCCGCCGCCCTGGAATAGGAGCTGTTGAGAAGCTCACTGCCCAGACCCGCCGCAGCAGAGATCCCGAACGCATCCCCGAAGAGCAAACCGACCAACCCGAACGAGCCGATGCTCCGGAAAGTCTCTCGCGTCACATCACGGTTTGCGACATGGCCGATCTCGTGCGCCATCACCGCCGCTACTTGTTCCGGCGTTTCCGCATTTTGCAAAAGGCCTTGGAAGATCGTGATCTGTCCGCCCATCGTCGCTGTGGCATTAACCGCTGGGTGACGCGCCACGCTGACCTCGAGCGGGAGGTAGAGGTTCGCCTCACGCTCAAGGCGATCGACCATCATAGCCAGTGCGGCGTCACCTTCCGGTGAGCTGCATGTCCCAACTTGATTGGTGTAAACGCGCGTAATCAGAGAGCGGCCCATTGCAATCTCAGTTTCAACCGGAAGTGCCATCGCCGCCCGACCCGCGTAGTAAGGTATAAGGAAGAAAAGCAGACCGGCGAAGCATGCAGCGGCCAAAGCAGCAGTCATTAGGACATTGCGCACCTGGCCCCTAGCACGCCCGAGATAGGGCAACGGGGCATCGGTCTCCAAGATCACTCGAAGCGCTTCGGCCTCGCGGATGATCAGCCGTGCCGCCCCTTCATTGTCAGGCGCAAAGACAGCCGCTCCGGTATCGGCTTGGTCAGGCACTTGGCGGATCTTTTGCAAATCCCAGTGCGTGACGGTGCGTTTTTCGACATTGGTAATCTCAAGCATGCCCTCTTCGGTGATGCGAAGTGAGGCCCGTTGGCGGGCCGGACTGATCCCGTCGAAATACTCGGAATAGGTTATCGCCAGGCTTTTGGCGAAGGCTGCATTGCGGATGCTGGTTTCCATCAGAACGCCCCTCCCGCGCCAAGCGCCTCAGCGAAGCCACCGCCATCGGTCCGTTGGTCTTTGTCGCGCTGGCGAACGCCCTCGACGAGGGCTGGATTGTGCAATTCGAAGCTCTCGGCGAAGTGCTTGACGAGCGGATAGACGATCATGATCTGCCGAAAGACACCGCGCAGCAGGAAGATGACAATCGCGGTGATCAGACCCGCTGCAGCCGACATATTGCCGGACTGCTGAAACAACATCTGCGGCGAGAGATCGCTGAACAGCCAAATGACACCGAGAAACAAGCCCAGAACGATCGGTGACACGAGGCTAACCGCAAAGGCTGTTTTGAGGCCACCAAGGATATAAATGCGCAAAATCGAGCGCGTGCGGGGGTAGATATCAAACTCGACCCCGTCGCCCAGTGTTTTGTAGCTGACCAGAACACGAATTGAAGCGACGCGGTAATAGAGCCCAAAGAGCAACGAAAGCGGCAAGAACGCGAAGATCGCCCAACTCGCCCAAGTGACGTTGGCGTTGCCTTGCAGCAAAGCCATAGCGCCCAGAAAATCCACGTCTGAGCTCATGAGGCGCGACACCTCCCACCCGATATACCCCAACAGCGCCAAGCTGCCCCATATGCAAAAGAGAAACGGCAAGATCGGCCCGTAGAGTTGGCCGAAGCCCCCGTGCTGGGTAAAGCGTTCGTTTCCGTACCAGCTTCGGTCGGTCAGAAACTTCTCAAGCCGATAGGTCTTGAGCGGCCAAAGCAAACCCAGGCTGAGAACGTTCAGCGCGCCGTAAAGGCAGGCTCGCCAAGCATAGCCCCAGCCGCCCGGCGACATCGCCATGCGGATCCCGCGCCAGCGCGTGCGAGACAGAAGGTACCGCCGCGCCCGGTAGCTCGCGACATACCACAGCGGCACAAAAATCAGACCGGCCGTCGCAAGCGTGAGGAAGGGAAGCTGTTCAAACTGCTGCACCACATCAACGGCCAGGGTCAGAGCAATCAGATTGGCCGCCGTCAAAACGATCGCCAGAATGATGATCGCGATCAAAAACCCTATCAGCTTCTCCAGCGCAGTGCCGGTATATTCCAGCGGCATCCCACCGGGCCGCACCGACGACCAGTACCAGCGGCGCAGGCGTGTCGTTGCCCAAAAGCGGTAAATGCCCGCCGTCAGCAGAGTAAGGGTGCCCGTCTTCAACGCCAGTTGAAACAGCTCACCTCGATCTCCACCGAACTCCGTTTTGAAAATGGCCATCCGGCCCCCTTGTCACGTAAACCTATTGTCCCGAGGAAAACCGCGCGGCGCCATGCGTCCGGCGGTGGCGCGTTTGCCCATCCATTCGGTCAAATCGGTTTCCGTGCGGGTCCGGCCCGCCGGGTCCTGCCAGCTCAATCCCTCTGACAGGGTCAAAGATCGGGCATCGCTCAGCCCGCCATCTTTGAACTTTTGCAGTCGGACGCCTTTGCCGCGTGTCATCTCCGGCAATTCGTCCCGCGAAAACACAAGCATTTTGCGATTCTCGCCCACCACTGCGATGTGATCGTCCGCATCACCCAAGGGTCTGCAGATTTTAGCCTGCACGTCGCCTCGCACATTTAAAACCTGCTTTCCCGCACGCGTTTGCGCGGCAACCTCTTGCTCTGGAACGATAAAACCGTCGCCAGCCGAGGAAGCAACAAGCAGTTTTCGATCCGGTCTGTGAACGATCAACTCCACGATTTCTACCTCATTGGGCATGTCCACCATCAAGCGGACAGGTTCACCCATGCCCCGGCCTCCGGGCAAATTTGTGGCAGAAATCGTATAAAACCGCCCATTGTTTCCAAAAATGAGGATCCGGTCAGTGGTTTCGGCATGCAGGACAAAGCGGCCCTGGTCTCCGTCGCGGTATTTCAGCTCTTGGGCCAGGTCGATATGGCCCTTCATCGCCCGGATCCAGCCCATAGCCGAGCACACGACAGTAATCGGCTCACGCTCGATCATTGCCTCAATCGGCACATCCGGCGTCTCACCCGCTTCGGCGAAGTCTGTGCGCCGCGCGCCGCCCGGAGCCGATTTGCCGAAGGCTTTGCGGACCTCGCGCAGTTCTTCGGCAATCCGCTGCCACTGGAGATCGTCGGTCTCGACCAGATCCTCAAGCGCAGCACGCTCCTCCATGAGGGCCGATTGCTCGCGCGTCAGTTCCATCTCTTCAAGGCGGCGCAAACTGCGCAAACGCATGTTCAGGATCGCCTCGGCCTGAACCTCGCTCAGTTCGCCCTCACCCGCAGCGGGCGGTTGATAATCGAGCTCAGAGGCCGCCCGCACATGATCGAGGCTCCAATTCTCGCGCATCAAAGCGGCTTTCGGGTCATCATCGTAGCGTATGATGTCGATCACCCGATCCAGATTGAGAAAAGCGATCAGAAGGCCTTCGAGCACTTCGAGCCGGTGGTCGATTTTCTCCATCCGGTGCCGCGAGCGGCGGAGCAGCACATCGCGCCGGTGATCTAGGAACGCGCGCAACACCTCTTTGAGGCCGCAGACTTTTGGCGTCCGGCCATCGATCAGGACGTTCATGTTAAGACTGAACCGGGTCTCGAGCTCAGATTGACGGAACAGCGTCCCCATCAGGATCTCAGGCTCGATATTCTTTGACCGCGGCTCTAGCACGATGCGGATATCGTCGGCGCTTTCGTCCCGGATATCGGCCAGGATCGGGATCTTCTTGGTCTGGATCAGTTCTGCGATCTTTTCGATCAGCTTGGATTTTTGCACCTGATAGGGGATCTCGGTGACGATGATTTGCCAGGTCCCCCTGCCGAGATCCTCAAGCTCCCACCGCGCGCGCAAGCGAAACGACCCGCGACCCGTTCGATAGGCTTCCAGGATTTGCGCGGGCGGTTCGACGATCACGCCACCGGTGGGGAAATCCGGGCCCGGCACATGCTCGATCAGGGTCTCATCCCGCGCATTGGGCGCTTTAATCAGATGCAGGCAGGCCGCGATCAGCTCATCGATGTTGTGCGGTGGGATATTCGTGGCCATCCCCACGGCGATACCGCTGGCGCCATTGGCCAGAAGGTTCGGGAAGGCAGCCGGAAGGACCTCCGGCTCCTGCAAGGTGCCGTCGTAATTGTCCCGGAAATCAACGGCGTTCTCGGCCAGACCTTCCAGTAAGGCCTCGGCCGCGGCGGTCATGCGCGCCTCGGTATAACGCTCAGCGGCCGGGTTATCTCCGTCAATATTGCCAAAGTTACCTTGGCCATCGACCAACGGATAGCGAATGGTGAAATCTTGCGCCAACCGCGCCATCGCATCGTAAATCGCCTGATTGCCATGCGGATGGTAATTGCCCATCACATCGCCGGAGATCTTCGCCGATTTCCGAAAGCCACCGTTCGAGGCAAGGCGCAGCTCCCGCATCGCGTAAAGGATACGCCGATGGACGGGCTTGAGACCGTCGCGCGCATCGGGCAGCGCACGGTGCATGATGGTCGATAGTGCGTATTGCAGATAGCGTGAGCCAATCGCGCGCGACAACGGCTCGTCGATTTGGCTTGTGCCGTTCTCCGGCTCTGCGTCGTCCTGCTCGCTCATGGCCGACGTCTTACGCGGCGCACTGGGCCGGGTAAAGCGGAGGCAGGCGGGCTCAGGCCACGTTCCCGCTTATCTCGAAGGCCGCAGCCATCAGTGTTTTGGTATATTCGGTCCGCGGGGCGCTGAAGATTTGCTCATTGGTGCCTGCTTCAACGATGTCGCCCTGTTTCATCACGACGACTTTGTGGCTCAACGCGCGGACCACTTTCAGATCGTGACTGATGAACAAATACGCCAACCCATGGCGGCGCTGCAGCTCACGCAGAAGCTCAACGATTTGCACCTGCACCGTCATATCAAGTGCGGAGGTCGGCTCATCGAGAACCACCAGCCTTGGTCGCAGGATCATCGCGCGGGCAATGGCGATGCGCTGACGCTGGCCGCCGGAAAACTCATGCGGGTAGCGGTTCATCATCGCCGGATCGAGGCCGACCTCACGCAGGATCTCGGCCACCAGCGTGCGGGCGCTTTTGTCCGACTGCGTACCCTGGACCGTCAGTCCCTCGGCCACTATTTGCTCAACGGTCATGCGTGGGCTGAGGGAGCCGTAGGGATCCTGGAAGACGATTTGCATGTCGCGCCGCAATGGCCTGAGCGCCTTGGAATTCCAGCTTTGCACATCTTGGCGCAAAAACACGATCGGCCCATCCGATGAGATCAGCCGCATGATCGCCAGGGCCAATGTGGTTTTGCCCGAGCCGGACTCGCCCACGATGCCCACCGTTTCGCCCGCGCGCACTGTAAGGCTTGCAGCATTCACCGCCTTGATGTGGCCCACCGTCCGGCGGAGCAATCCTCGTTGGATCGGGAACCAGACGCGGAGATCTTTGGTCGAGACGATCTCTTCGGCGCCGCTGGGCACCGGATCGGGGTTGCCCGAGGGCTCCGCCGACAAAAGCCGCTGCGTGTAGGGGTGCTTGGGCGCGGCAAAGATCTCTGCCGTCGCACCGGTTTCGACGATTTCCCCGTCTTTCATGACGCAAACCCGGTCGGCAAACCGCCGGACAATACTGAGGTCGTGGGTGATGAAGAGAAGGCTCATCTTCTCCGATGCTTTCAAATCAGCCAGCAGTTCGAGGATTTGCGCTTGGATTGTCACGTCAAGCGCCGTGGTAGGCTCATCCGCGATCAACAGATCCGGACCGTTGGCCAGCGCCATCGCGATCATCACACGCTGACGTTGCCCCCCCGAAAGCTGGTGTGGATATGCCGACAGGCGCGTCTCGGCGTCACGGATGCCGACCTTGACCAGTAGCTCGATCACCCGCGCCCGCGCCGCAGACCCGGTTAGGCCCTGGTGCAGCGATAAGCTTTCCGTCAATTGCTTTTCGAGCGTGTGGAGCGGGTTGAGGGAGGTCATCGGCTCCTGAAAGATGAAGCTGATATCATTGCCGCGCACACGGCGCAGATCCGCCTCGGCCGCTCCGACCAATTCCTCGCCGCGATACGTGATTGAGCCGGTGGTGCTGGAGCTTGCGGGGAGCAAGTCGACTGTGGAAAGGGCCGTCACGGACTTGCCCGAACCAGACTCGCCAACAAGAGCCACAGTCTCGCCCTCTTGGATGTCGAAAGAGACACCCTTGACGGCCAAGCTTGACTTACCGTCCTGACGAAAGCTGACCGAGAGGTCTTTGACCGACAGGACCGTCATTCGAATGTCTTTCGCGGATCGAAGGCGTCACGCACCCCTTCGAAGATGAAGACCAGAAGCGACAGCATGATCGCGAAACTGAAAAATGCCGAAAAAGCGAGCCAAGGCGCCTGCAGGTTGTTCTTGGCCTGAAGGGTTAGCTCGCCCAGCGACGGCATCGACGAGGGCAGGCCAAAGCCCAGAAAGTCGAGAGAGGCGAGCCCGCCGATCGTCCCGGTGACGATGAAGGGCAACATGGTCAGCGTCGCGACCATCGCATTGGGCAGGACATGGCGGAACATGATTGTCCAGCTCGACACACCCAAGGCTTGTGCCGCGCGGATATATTCGAAATTTCGCGCCCTCAGGAATTCGGCCCGGACCACGCCGACCAGACCGATCCAGCCGAAGAGAACCATGAGACCGACAAGCAGCCAAAAGTTCATCTGAAAGATCGCAGCCACGATTATGATGACGAAAAGCGACGGCGTGCTGCCCCAGATCTCGATGATCCTTTGCATCACAAGATCGGTCCATCCACCGAAAAAGCCCTGCACCGCTCCTGCAACAATGCCGATGATCGAACTTAGCGTTGTGACGATCAGCGCGAACAGAACCGACAATTGAAAGGCGTATATCACGCGCGCCAACACATCTCGTGAAGTATCGTCGGTCCCCAGCCAGTGGTTCTCATCTGGTGCAGATGGCGCGGGGCCACCCAGATCGTTGATCGTGTCGAAGGAGTAGGGAACAGGCGGCCAAAGCAGCCATCCCCTTGAGATCGCTTCACCATTGACCTGGCCATCTGAGGCGTCGTCGATAACGCCCTCAGGGTCATCCCAGCACTCGTCAAGGCCTCCACTGATGATTAGGCACTGAATTTCGACGTCGCGATAGACCGCCTCGGTGCGAAAGTCGCCGCCGAACTCCGTTTCCGGGTAGAAGTTGAAGACCGGCGTGTAAATTGCGCCCTGGTAGCGCACCAGGATCGGCTTGTCGTTGGCCAGGATCGGCGCCAGCAGCGACAGGCCGAATAGAACTGAGAAGATGATCAGGGACCAATAGGCACGCTTATTGGCGCGGAAATTCCTAAGCCTGCGTTGATTGAGCGGCGAAAGCCATCCAGTTTGTAGCTCGCTCAGCGGCACATCTTCGGGCTTGGGCGGCGCCGGTGAGATCGTTTCGTCTTCGCGAAGGGCCATGGGTCAAGTCTCCCGCGTCTCGAAATCGATCCGAGGATCGATCCAGACATACATCAGGTCCGAGATCAGACCGATCACCAGGCCCATAAGGCTGAATACGAAGAGCGTTCCGAATATCACCGGATAGTTGCGCGATATCGCCGCCTCAAAACCAAGCCGTCCCAGTCCATCGAGGGAGAAGATGGTCTCGATGATCAGTGAGCTCCCGAAAAAGACGCCGACAAAGACCGCCGGGAAGCCTGCAATCACGATGAGCATAGCATTGCGGAAGACATGGCCATAGAGCACGCGCCGCTCAGGCAGGCCCTTGGCCTTGGCGGTCATCACATATTGTTTTTTGATCTCATCGAGAAAGCTGTTTTTGGTCAGCAGCGTCAGGGTCGCGAATGCACTGATCGTCGTGGCGATCACCGGCAGAGCGATATGGTGGAAGTAATCCAGGATCCGCTCAAACCAATTTAGCGTGTCCCAAACATCGGCAGGTGATGTCAGACCCCTGAGCGGGAAGAACTGATAGTACCGCCCACCCGCAAACAGGATCAGCAGCAGGATCGCGAAGAGAAAACCCGGGATCGCGTAGGCCACGATGATGACCCCCGAGGACCAGGTATCGAAGCGGGAGCCATCGCGAACAGCCTTGCGGATGCCCAGCGGGATCGAAATCAGATAGGCGATCAGGGTCGACCATAGGCCCAGCGAAATCGACACCGGAAGCTTATCGATCACCAGATCCACCACGCTTTCGGAGTGGAAAAAGCTCTCGCCGAAATCAAAGCGCATGTAGTCCCAAAGCATCAGCATGAACCGCTCCCAACCCGGGATACGCTCAGCGCTACATTCCTCAGCGTCGAGATCCGGCTCACCGGTGAAGCCTTCCACGCAGACGATACGGGAGAAGTTGAACGAAATCTCAAGCTCTTGCAGGAAGCGCTCGGGTAGGCCGCGGCTGCCCTGATAGCCGGTTTCCTCAAGCTCGATGTCACCGGCCTCAGAGCCACCGCCAGAGATCGCCTCGAAGACATCCCCCTCGCCTTCCAGCTGCGCCAAGACTTGCTCGATCGGCCCCCCCGGCACGAATTGCGTCAGGGTAAAGTTGATCAGCATGATCCCCAAAAGCGTGGGGATCATCAAAAGCAGGCGTCTGAGGATATAGGCGCTCATGATGGTCTAGAGCGCGCCGCGTTCACGAAGAGCCGCCTCGGCATCGGGATCGACCCACCAGAAATCGAGAAAGCCCAGTGAGAATGGTGGCAGATTTTCCGGGTAACGGTACATGTCATAATAGGCCACCCAGTGGGCGTCATTGTACCATTGCGGCACGCGGATCCGCTCCCAGCGCAGCACACGGTCGAGTGCCCGGACGGCTGTCTCAAGCTCTTCTTGGGTCTCTGCATTGACGACAACATCCACCAAGCCGTCGATGGCAGGATCGGCCACGCCTGCCAGGTTGAAGACGTCATCGACACCCAGTGAGCTGAAGTACTGGCGCAGACCGCTGCTCGGCTCATAGCCCATGGGATAATGCGTCGTGAGCATGTCAAAGTCGAAGTTGCGGCGACGGTCTACCAGTTGCGCGTTGTCCACGCGGCTCAACCGGGCATCGATCCCAATCGCTCGGAGGTTCTCGACATAGGGGTTGATGATCCGGTCAAAAAGTGGGCTCGAGTTCAGGAACTCCAACTCCAATGTCTCACCCGCAGCGTTGCGCACAAGGCCATCGTCACCCGGCACCCAACCGGCCTCATCGAGCAGGCGGATCGCTCGGCGTGCCTGCCGGCGGTCCAGCGCGCTGTCAGGGTTTGAAGCTGGCGTCACGAACGCCTCTTCTTCAAAAATCTCCTGCCTCAAGCCATCGCGAAACTCCTCCAATACGGCGAGCTCAGCACCCTCCGGACGGCCAGCCGCTTCAAGGTCAGTGTTTTCCCAAAAGCTGTCGATGGAGGAATATAGCCCGAAAAAGAGCGTCTGGTTGGTCCATTCAAAGTTGAACATCAAAGCGATCGCTTCGCGCACTCTAGGATCCGAGAACTTCTCTTGGCGCGTGTTGATCACGAAAGACTGGCCCGAGGCGATCGTGCCATCGGGCAATTCTTCGCGGATCACATCGCCGCGGTCGAGCGCTGGAAAGTCATAGGAATTTGCCCAAGTGACAGAGCTCGATTCCTGGCGGAAGAGGTAGTTTCCGGCGGTGAATCCCTCAAATGCTGCGACAGCATCGCCGTAATATTCGATGCGGATACTGTCGAAATTGTTGCGTCCGATATTGATCGGCACGCCGTCGCCCCAATAATCGCGGTTGCGCTCATAGACGACACGCTGCCCGCTTTCGACTTCGCCAAGAACATAGGGGCCTGAACCCATCAAAGGCTCAAGCCGCTGTTCGGAGAATTCCAACCCCGAGGTCTCGTGGCTGGCGCGGCTAAAGATCGGCAAGCCACCGGCATTCTCGATGCGGCCGCGCTGGGGCGCTTCTGGATTGAACTCAAAGCGAATGGTCCGGTCGTCCATCACCGTTGCGCCCGCGATGGTTCGGGGCAGGTTCGCGCGGAAAGACGGCAAGCCCTCATCGCGCAGAATTTCGTAGGAGAACAAAACGTCATCTGCTCTCACGGGCGAGCCATCCGAGAACGCAGCGTTTTCCCGGATCGTGAAGATGACGTAGGAGCGATCCTCAGGATAGGCGATCTCCTCGCACAAAAGACAGTAAGACGAACCGATCTCATCCGCGGTGCCCGTTAGCATCGTCTCGAAGAAAATGGACGCCAGCACCGCAGAGCGACCTTCGCGCGTGTACGGGTGCATCGAGTCAAACGAGCCAGAGGACCAGCTAAACGACATCTCCCCGCCTTGCGGCGCGTCTGGGTTCACATAGTCCAGATGTGGGAAGTCCGGACCATAGCGGAGCTCACCGAATGTCGAGACACCGTGGGAACGGATCAAGCCATCTGGGCCAACCTCCTGTGCCGCTACCGGGCCAGGAAAGCCAAGAACAAGGCCAAGCGGGAGAGCCATTACAGCCCGTTTCAGCCCGAGAGCCTTATCGTCTCGCTTTGCAAAAGTCATCCAGGCACGCATGGGATCGCCTCCATTACCGCTCTCGTGTTACCCGTAAAATGGTACGAAAAACGATAGGGGCCAGTCCCCATCGGCGACAAGTTGAGAATGCGTGATCATCGCCCAATCATGGTAAATGATCGCTTAACGACGGGAATTGCGCGTCATTGAGGCGTCCTAGCGCCACTCAGACTAGTCGTCCAAGCTGTCGAGATAGGCGATCAGATTGGCGCGATCTTCGATGTCCGCAAGGCCGTTATAGCTCATGGCCGTCCCGGGCGCCCAATCCCGTGGCGCTTCGATAAAGCCATTGAGCGCCTCGGGCGTCCACGCTCCGCCGATGCCGGCTAGTGCATCCGAATAACCAAAGCCATCGACGGCTGCTATTTCGCGCCCAACCACGCCATGGAGGTAGGGCCCGACGCCGTTGGAGCCTGCAACATTGGCGTGACACGCCTGGCACTGGCGCCAAAGTGCTTCGCCAGCGCCCGCATCCGCCATGAGGTAAACCTCTTCAAAAGGCACCTCGATGACTTCTTCTACAGGCCCGGTGTCAGGTTCAGGCACGGCGATGGAGTACCCTGCGACATGACTTTCGTCATAATGCACGTCGGTGTCGTACAGCTCTTCCGCGAGCCAAGATCCCAGCAAAAGCACAAGAAACGCGCCTAAAAAGCCGCTGCTTGCTTTGGTAAGGGTCATTGTATCCAACATGGCGCGCTCAGTCTGGCTAGTTGCGTTCGTCGGATTATCCCCTTCCGGTTGTCCTGCGCAAGGTATAGGCACCGCGACGAATAGACCACATCGCGCGATCGCTCATGGACCAAATCATCGCTTTCCAAGGAGAACCCGGCGCATACTCGCATGAGGCATGCCGCGCGGCACGCCCCGAAGCGAAACCCATGCCCTGCCCGACATTCGAAGCGGTCATCAACGCCGTGCGTTCAGGCCAAGCGGATATCGCGATGCTGCCGGTGGAGAACACCATCTATGGACGTGTCGCGGACATCCATCGCCTCCTGCCTGACAGCGGCTTGCATATCGTCGATGAGGCGTTTGTGCGCGTGCATATCAACCTTTTGGGTGTGCCGGGATCTGAGCTTTCCGATGTGAAGGAGGCTTGGAGCCATCTCGTCCTGCTTCCGCAATGCGCCAAGTTCCTCGCGGCCAACACCATCGAAGGGCGGGTCAGCCCGGACAATGCCCGGGCCGCGCGTGACGTGGCCGAGCGCGGCGACGTTAGTTCAGCCGCCCTCGCTTCCGAACTGGCCGCCGACATTTATGGGCTAAAGATCCTCGCCCGTCACATTGAAGACGAAGACAGCAATACGACCCGCTTCATTTTGATGCGGCGTGAAGCGGATCTCGCGCGCCGATCCGAGCAGATGCTGACCAGTTTTGTTTTCCGCGTCCGCAATATTCCGGCCGCGCTTTACAAGGCGATGGGCGGCTTTGCGACCAACGGCGTCAATATGGTCAAGCTCGAAAGCTACATGGTCGACGGCTCCTTTACAGCCACACAGTTTTACGCCGACATCGACGGTCACCCGGACGATGCGAATGTGCGCCGCGCACTTGATGAGCTTGAGTATTTCACCTCTGAGTTGCGTATTCTGGGAACCTATCCCGCCGACCGCGTGCGAGACTGAGCGATGGGCACGCGCCCAAAGAGCTCTCTGAGCCGATCGGCGCACACAGCATGAACCCAACACGCGGCATAGCCTTCAAACTGGGCGCGGTTGGCCTGTTTATTTCGATGGCCTCGCTGATCAAGGCGACCGCCGATGAGGTGCCGCCCGGCCAAGCCGTGTTCTTCAGGTCATTCTTTGCCCTGCCGGTGATCTTTGTCTGGCTTGTCGTGAGTGGAAGGGTCCGTGACGGTCTAAAGACCTCCAATCCGCTAGGCCATTTCTGGCGCGGCCTGGTCGGGACGACGGCCATGGGGCTAGGCTTTGCGGCACTTGGCCTGTTGCCGCTTCCGGAAGTGACGGCCATCGGCTACGCCGCGCCGTTGCTCGTGGTCATCTTCGCGGCGATGTTCTTGGGCGAACGAGTGCGCATCTTTCGCCTGTCTATGGTGGCGGTTGGTCTCTGCGGTGTCCTCATCGTACTTGCGCCACGCCTGCAAATCGATCCAACAGGGGCCACCATGGCCCAAACCCTAGGCGCGGTGATCGCGCTGCTGTCGGCCGTGTTTGCGGCCTTGGCCCATGTGTTCGTGCGCAAACTCGTGCAATCGGAAAGCACGACCTCCGTGGCCTTCTGGTTTTCGATCAGCGCGGCCGTCTTGTCGCTCCTGAGCCTTCCATGGGGATGGGTTTGGCCAAGCCAAGCCAACTTCACGCTGCTCGTGCTGGCAGGTCTGCTCGGCGGGGCGGGGCAGATCTGTTTGACCACGTCCTACCGTCTTGCAGACGCCTCCATGCTGGCGCCGTTCGACTACGCCTCGATGCTGATCGCCATCCTGGTGGGCTATTTCGTCTTCGCCGAGGTTCCATCCCTAAAGATGCTCATCGGTGCGGCCATCCTCATCGCCGCAGGCGTGGGCATTATCTTACGCGAGCGGCATTTGGGCCTTGAGCGAGCGCGGCAGCGTCGGGCGGTCACTCCGCAGGGCTAGCACGCTGTTCAACACGCGCGACTTCACGCTCTAGGCGCGCTTGCATCCGTTGGAGGAGTTTCGCCCGAGCGAGCTTCAGGCTCTGCACCAACAGGCGCGCCGAGAGCGTATCGGGCTTGAGATCGATGACCGCATTCACACGTGTCAATCTTTGACCGAGCGGCACTAACGCGATCGCGTGCTCGATCCTCAGACCGCCGATTTTGCATTCCAACTCCAAGCCACGGTCAGGCTCCATAGCGACAATGGTCGCGTCCAAGCGTCGAAGTTTAGAGCGCACCATTGCTTTGCCGGTCCATCCGCGCCCCGGCTCGGGCAGACCCCAACCGCCTTTGCGGCTTAGGGTCACGTCACTGTCGCGAAGCATCTCTTCGTAGCGGGCGAAATCTGTAAATGCCGCGTAAACTTGTTGGGCCGAGGCCGTCGCATCTTGGGTGATCTTGAGTTTCATGATCGCGTATCCGGATGTTGCGTCAGCCTCACGTGTTCAGCTTTCAAGATTTCCCGAGACCCAAGTGTCGATCATCACCCGCGCAATCGCCCCTTCTCGCGCGGGCTTCAGGCCGGGATCGCGTCCTAGCATTGCGTTGAGCACGTCTTCCTTTTCGACCCAGATCGCGTCTTCAAGCTCGACCGGATCGATCTTGATCTCGGTGCTCAAGGCCTCTGCGCGCATTCCCATCATAAGCGATGCCGGGAACGGCCAGGGCTGACAGGCCACGTAATGGACGGGTCCCAGCCTGATGTGGCTCTCCTCGAAGACCTCCCGCGCGGCCGCGTCCTCCAGGGTTTCGCCAGGTTCCACAAATCCAGCCAAGAGCGAATACATTGCCTTCGGCCAGCCCGGCGAACGGCCAAGCAAAATCCGGTTTCCGGAGGTCACAAGGACGATCACCACAGGATCTGTCCGCGGAAAGTGGCGGCTACCACAGGCGTCGCACTGCCGGTGCCATCCGGCCTCGCCCACAATCGTCGGCGCGCCGCAATTGGCGCAAAATGAATGGCGAGAGTGCCAGGCCGAAAGACCTCGAGCAACGGCGGCAAGCTCGGCATCCGCCTCTCCCAGAAGCGCCATACTGCCGCGCAGTTCGGCAAATCCAGTGTGGGAGGGCGCCGAGGGATGGACCTGCACACTGGGATCGGCAAAGGCGCCGAGATCGGCGCCGTCCAGGTCATCCGGGGTCCAAGCCGAGATATCCTGAAAGAAGTGCGGCTTACCCCCGGCGACGCCTAAAAACATCGGCATGTCGTCCCGGCAGACATCGAAAACCGGACTATCGCAGGGCAGCCAGGACATCGTCCTGTGCGGTCCGGTGAGATCCATCATGACTTTACCACGCCATACTGGCAGCACTGGGGCACCGTCTTCAAGAAAAGCTTGAAGACTGTCTTGATCGCCACGTAGATGGGCGGCGCGGTCCAAGCCAGCGCCAAGAAATCCGATCCGCGAAGGCTCGATCACCCTGTTCTCATCTGTGAAATCGCGATCAGTTTGTCTTCAAGCCGATGCTGGCGCTTCGTCTGCATAGCTGCGATACCTTTAAAGGTAGTATGGTTAAGCCGATGGCCGGCGCGAATGGGTAGACAACAATGTCCGACAAGGATGTGCCAGCCCCACCAACAACCGACAAGGGCCAGCAACCGCCGCGGGCACGATTCCGTTTGCTTGCGACAACGGACCTGCACGCACATTTGAGACCTTTCGACTATCTCACGGGAGTAGACGCCACCAACAAAGGCCTCGCTCGGCTTGCAAGCCTGATCCAAGAGCAACGGGCGTCGCACCCAAACTGTTTGCTGCTCGACAATGGCGATACCTACGAAGGCACGCCGTTGGCGGAATTCGCAGCGCTCGATCCGTTACGTGGCGGAGACGATAACCAGGGCCCGCGCATAAACCCGATGCTCGAGGCGATGAACGCCCTCGAATACGATGCGGCCGTCCTGGGCAATCACGATTTCAATTTCGGCCTCGCCTTCGTGCGTGACATCGTCGGCGCAGCGAACTTCCCAATCGTTCTTTGTAATATTTGGCCCACGGACGGCGCACAGCTTTGGCCACGCTCAATCGTCTTAGAGCGCCAGATTGTGGATCAGGACGACACCCCGCGCCAGGTACGCATCGGGATTGTCGGCGCGGCGCCGCCCCAGATCGTGGAATGGGACAGTGCCGTGCTTCACGGGGCCCTGAGCGCCGTCGGCATTGAGGAATGCGCCGTTGCGGAAGCGCGCGCCTTGCGCTCCTCGGGCAAGGTAGACCTCGTTATAGCACTTGCGCATTCTGGCATCGACTGGGATGCGGCAGATGCCAGCCGCGAGGATGCCGTCGTCCCGCTCGCCAGATCCAGGGCTTTTGATGCCATTGTTGCCGGGCATACGCATGAAACCTTCCCAAGCGCGCTAGATAACCCAACCGGCATGATCGAAGGGACTTGCGTGGTGCAGCCTGGCGCCCATGGGAGCCATCTCGGTGTGATCGATCTGACCCTGGCGTTCCCAACGAGCGGTCAAGTGGAAGTGGTTGAGCTTGCTGGAGGGCTCTTGGCCATCGACAGCGCGCCCCCCGCCCCCGCCGTAATGCGTTTGTCAGAGGCTGCGCATTCACATGCGCAAGAGCGGCTGTCTGAGGACATCGGTCGCACCGAAGTGGCGCTGACCACCCATTTCAGCAGATGCGCCCCTTGCCCAACGGCGCAACTGATTTCGTGCGCTCAAATCGCCGCAGCTCAGAGACTGATCGCCGGGCATCCATCCGCTCAGATCCCAATGGTGTCGGCGGCTGCCCCATCCCGGATGGGTGGTCCGAAAAGCGGCTCGGGCTATACCGATATTCCAGTAGGGCCGATCCAAATAAGGCAGAGCTTTGATCTTTGCCCATACCCTAACCGGCTTGCGATTGTGCGAGTAGATGGCGCGGGGTTGAAAGCCTGGCTCGAACATGCCGCCGCAGCGTTCCGAACGCTCGAGCCAGGCATCGCGGACCAAAACCTCGTCGATGAGCGCTTCCCCGGCTACAATTTCGACACCGTGTTTGGTGTGACATACCGTTTTGACGTAACTGCGCTCTCGCTGATCGATGATCCCAACGGGCCAGGACGGGTGCGGGACCTGTGCTATGACGGAAGCCCGATTGAACCGGACCAGCCGCTATTGCTGGTGACCAATTCGTACCGAATGGGTGATGGGGGAGGTTTCGCCACGGTGGCACGCCCGCAGGTCGTGTTGTCGACCGATTTGCTGGTCCGTCATTTGTTGGTCGACTTCATTCGCTCGGGCGCCAATCAAAGACTCAAGCCTGAGCGTCCTTGGAGTTTGATCGCAAATGTCGGCCATATGGGCCTCGCTGCTACACATCAAGCCGCGTCTCGCCACGAGAAGTTTGCGCAGGCGCTTGGACTATCGCTTCAAGGGTTTCAGTCCGACGGACAACTGCGGATTGCTATCCCTCTATAGCGCCTAAAATTTAATCATCCGTTTGAAAATTCAGCGGATTGAACCGGATTCCAGGTCAAAACGGGCACAGCGATTTGACCTTCGCCACGGCTCTACATTTGGTGCGGGGGTCTGTTTAACCATCTGCACTCAATGAAGGGGGACCCACACGTGTTCACACGAAGCATTCCAGCCGCGCTTGGCCTGGTCACAGCGTTTGCCACGCCACTGGCCGCGCAGGATACCGACATCGCTTTCGCGCTCGATTGGCGTTTCGAGGGGCCATCGGCGCCCTACTTTTTAGCCATCGACAATGGTTATTTCGGCGAGCAGGGCCTCAATGTCGAAGTGACCGCCGGCGAAGGCTCGCTCGATGCCATCCCGAAGGTTGCCTCGGGCGCATTCCCCATCGGCTTTGCCGATATCAATTCGCTCATCCGCTTTCTCGACCAAAACCCCGACGCGCCGGTGACCGCCGTGATGATGACCTATGACAGCCCGCCCTTCTCGATCGTCGGTCGGGTCAGCCAGGGGATCAGCGGCATCGATGATCTCGAAGGATCAGTCCTTGGCGCGCCACCGCCGGACGGCGCATGGGCACAATTCCCGATCCTGGCCGAGGTGAACGGTATCGACACTTCGACCATCACCGTCGAACCGGTGGGCTTCCCCACGCGTGAGCCGATGCTCGCCGAGGGCAATGTCGATGCGGTCACGGGCTTCAACTTCTCGAGCTATCTGAGCCTCGCCCGCCTGGGCATCCCTGAGGACGACATCACCACAATCCTCTTCGCGGATCATGGCGTGGAACTTTACGGCAACGCGATCATCGCCAACACCGACTTCGCTGAGGCAAATCCCGAAATCGTCACCGCCTTCCTGAGCGCTGTGGTGCAAGGTTGGAACGCGGCGATTGCGGATCCGGCTGCGGGTGCTGCGGCGGTGATAGAGCGCAACCCGGCGGGCGATGCCGCGCTTGAGCAGCGTCGTCTTGAGCTTGCGATCGACGCCAATGTAATGACGGAGTTCGTCATGACGAACGGCATGGGCGCGATCGATGCCGAGCGGATGGAAACCGCGCTGGAGCAACTGGCTCTGACCTATGAGTTCCAGACCGAGCCCGACGCATCGGTGTACTTCACGGACGCCTACCTTCCGCCCTCGGATGCCCGTATGCTCAGCCAATAGGCAATCGCGCCGCCGGTCGGGTTCGGTCGGCGGCGGTTGACGACCGAGCAGGGGGCAAAAGATGAGCGATACCATCGTACTGGAGGGCGTGACGCACGCTTATAAGACGGCCAACGGGCCGCTGCCTGTTCTCAACGGTCTCGATCTGCGCGTCCCACAGAACACCTTTTGCGCTGTCGTCGGCCCGTCCGGCTGCGGTAAGTCGACGCTGACGCGGCTTGTCTCGGGCCTGATGTACCCGGATGTGGGCGACGTGATCCTCGCCGATGAGCGCGTGACCTCCCCCAGGCCAACAGTCGGCATGGCTTTCCAAAACCCGGTGCTGCTGGAATGGCGCTCAATCCTGCAGAACGTTTTGCTGCCGATGGAGATCGTAAAGTCGAAGGCCAGCAAGTCCGAGATGATCGACCGCGCGCGCAGCCTGTTGAGCCTTGTCGGCCTCGATGGGT
Source organism: Pseudomonadota bacterium (assembly GCA_038530555.1). GTDB lineage: Bacteria > Pseudomonadota > Alphaproteobacteria > Rhodobacterales > Rhodobacteraceae > HKCCE3408. The sequence goes on from JBCBCN010000010.1 coordinate 18,117, forward strand.
TTGAGGACAAGCGCCCCTCTGAGCTGTCTGGCGGCATGCGCCAGCGTGCTTCACTCTGTCGGTCGATAATCCACAAGCCTGACGTGTTGATCCTGGATGAGCCCTTCGGTGCGCTCGATGCATTCACCCGTGAGGACCTCTGGTGCACGATGCATGACTTGCGCGCGCAAGAGCCGTTCACTTGCCTGTTGATCACCCACGATCTGCGCGAAAGCGTGTTTCTCGCCGATCAGGTCGTTGTGCTGTCGGATCGACCGGCGCGCGCGCAATACGTGCTGGATGTCGATTTGCCGGGACCGCGCAGTCTCGATGACCTCTACGCCCCTCGAGCCGTCGAGATGCTCGCCACTTTGCGCCACCAGATCCAGGTGGCGCAAGGTCGTCAGTCTGACGCGCCCGAGGCAACCGGCGCGCGGGAGGCGGTTTGATGGGCGGGCGCAGCTCAAAGGTTTGGGCGCCTATCGCCTTCATAATTGCCATCTTGGTATTTTGGGAATGGATCGTCTGGGTCAACGACTTGCCAGATTTCCGAATGGCCAGCCCGTCCGATTTAGTCCCGCGCTATATCAGGTTCTGGGACCTTTTCTTGATCCGCTCTTGGGAGACCCTTTGGCGGACGGTCGCAGGCCTAGGTCTGGCGGTCATCTTCGGCACGGCCATTGGCATGATCATGGGTTTTTCCAGGATCGCCCGGGAAGGCCTTTATCCGATCCTCGTGGGCTTTAACGCGATCCCCAAAGCGACCGTGGTACCGATCGTCGCGCTGATGTTCGTGGGTCAGCACGATTTCAACACGGTCCTGATCGCGTTCCTGATCTCGTTTTTCCCAATCGCCGTTTCCGTCTCGATCGGGCTGTCGACGCTCGAGCCAGAATACCGCGATATTTTGCGCTCGCTCGGGGCCTCCAACGTGACGATCTTTTGGAAGATCGCTCTGCCCAAGACCCTGCCGGAGTTCTTTGGCGCGCTCAAAGTCGCGGTCACGCTGGCCTTTATCGGCACCAACCTGATGGAAATCGTCTCACCGCATGGTCGAGGCCTGGGCGCATTGTTCGATTCAGGGCGGATCAGCGCAGATTATCCGCTCATGTTCGCGGTCCTCTTTGCCTTGGCCGCCTTGGGCATCCTCCTTTTTTACATTGTCGTTTTCCTGGAACGAATCTTTGCCGGTTGGGCGGAGCGCGCGCCAGGCTAGAGCTCCGATCTGGTGCGTTGTTCAGGCGATATGTTCTAGTTCACGTCACTCGAAAGCCACCGCTTTGACAAACTGATCTGGTCTTCCACCCTCATAACTGGATGGGGAAACTACCGATGAAGGCCTTTTTCACCGCTATGACGGCACTTGTCGCGCTGCTTTTCCTGGCGGCCCTCGGCTTGGCCCTTGCGCCGATGCTCACCCGCGACGAGACGCAACTTTTGACACGAGGCGTCAACGATCCACCGGCAGGCGCCTTTGTAGAAGTGGAGCGGAGCGATTTGTTCTTAGCCAATCGCCGCGGTTATGATTACACCGCGCCGAACGTTCCCGGAGCCCAGAGGCATCAGGTTCTCAACGGGCTCATGCCGCGGACTTGGGTGAGCTATGCGCCCACCGCAACCGACGGCCCACATCCCATGGTCATCCTATTCCCCGGCGCGGGTCGCCGCCCAATGTCGATGATCGACATGTGGCAAGAGGTGGCCCGCGAAGAGGGGCTGATCCTTGTTGCACTGCCTTGGCCCGTTAGCGGAGACGCCGCCGAAGACCCCCGCGCCGCGGAACTGCATAGCGTTATGGAAGCGGCCGGCCGGATCTACGACATTGATCAGGATCGAGTGTTTCTTTTCGGCCATTCTGCAGGCGGCATCCACGCCCAGGTTGTGGCCAATCGGGTGCGCGGCCCGTGGCGCGCGGCGGCGTCCCATGCCGGGCATGTCGTGCCCGCCTGGATCCAACCGATCCAGAACGCCGTGCCCGTGCGCCACTATCTCGGCTCGTCAGACGGGATCTTCTCGCCCGCCAATTCCAGGATCGCCGGTCAGGCAGCCGCGCGCGCGGGCCATGACCACGAATTGATCATCATTCCCGGCCACACCCACTGGTATTATGAGATTGGCCCCAGCATTTCCCGTGATGCGTGGGATTGGTTCGAGAGCATTGCTGCAGACGACCCTTCAAGCTGAGGCTTGCGTGCGGGCGATTTGGCCCATATCTAAGCGCTGAGAGGTTGGCGCGGGCAAGCTCCTCGCCAACCCGGTCAGATCCGGAAGGAAGCAGCCGTAACGAGACCCGCTTGGGTCGCTGTCCAGCCTCTCACCTACCCTATCCGATCAATGATCAGTGCCGCTTTTGGGGCGTGCCAAGCGGTAGACCTCCGGCCAAGTCCAGCCTAAGCTAAGCGCTCTTGAGCCGCCCATGGGAGAGCGAACGCGTGAGTGCCGACGGAGCCTATCAAGTCCTGGCCCGCAAATACCGGCCGACCGATTTCTCGGACCTGATCGGCCAGGACGCCATGGTGCAGACGTTACGCAACGCTTTCAAAGCGGACCGCATCGCCCAGGCCTTCATCCTGACCGGCATCCGGGGCACCGGCAAGACAACCACCGCGCGGATCATCGCCAAGGGGCTGAATTGCACCGGACCTGACGGCAAAGGCGGCCCGACGACCGAGCCTTGCGATGCGTGCCCGAATTGCATTGCGATTGGCCAAGGACGGCACACCGACGTCATGGAAATGGACGGGGCCACACAGACCCGGGTCGACGATGTGCGCGACAACATCATCTCGACCGTCAGCTACGCGCCAAGCTCGGCCCGGTTCAAGATCTTCATCATCGACGAAGTGCACATGCTGTCTGTGAACGCGTTCAACGCGCTTCTCAAAACGCTAGAGGAGCCGCCCAAGCACGTCAAATTCATCTTCGCGACAACTGAGATCCGCAAGGTTCCAGTCACCGTTCTGTCGCGATGCCAGCGCTTTGATCTGCGTCGGATCGAGCCGGAGGCGATGATCGCCCATCTGGCGAGGATCGCCGAGGCGGAAGGGGCGGAGATCGAGACAGATGCGCTCGCAACGATCACACGGGCCGCGGAAGGCTCGGTCCGCGACGCGGTAAGCCTCCTGGATCAAGCGATTGCCCATGGTGCGGGCAAGACCAGTGCGGCAGATGTGCGGGCGATGATCGGCCTGGCCGATCGCGGCCGCGTGCTCGACTTGTTCGACCGTATTATGGCTGGGGACGCGGCGGGTGCCTTGGGTGAGCTGGGCGCTCAATATGCCGATGGCGCCGACCCACTGGCCGTGTTGTCGGATCTGGCCGAGATCACCCATTGGATTTCCGTGGTCAGCATCGCGCCGGACACAGCCGAAGATCCTACCATTGGACCGGCCGAACGCGCCCGCGGGCAAAAAATGGCCGAAGATCTGCCTATGCGCGTACTAACCCGTGCCTGGCAGATGCTTTTGAAGGCCATCGAAGAGGTGTCCTACGCGCCCAACCCGATGATGGCCGCTGAGATGGTGGTGATCCGGCTGACCCATGTGGCGCATCTTCCAACGCCAGGCGATCTGGTGAGGCAGTTGCAGGATCAACCTGCCGCGTCGCCGACGGGCACGGGCGCGGGCGCGGCCCCTGCGCCGAAACCTGCCCCGCCACCGGCCAGCCCGCAAGCCCTGGGCAGCGCCCCGCCGAGCCATGGCGGCGTGACCGCAAGCCATGCTCAAGCGGCCCTGGCCCAAAGTCCGGAAACCTCGCTTGCGCATTACCAGAGCTTTGAACAGGTCGTCGATCTCATCGAGAGCAACCGCAACATCCGCCTGCTGGTCGAGGTGAAAAGCGGTGTACGCCTGATCGGCTATAGCCCTGGGCGGATCACGTTCGAGCCCAGTGAAACGGCGCGGCCGGACCTGGCGCAACGGCTCCAGCAAAGTCTGACCGGCTGGACCGGTGTGCGCTGGGTGGTCAGCGTTGAGGATTCAGGCGGCGCGCCAAGCATCGACGAGCGGGAGGCTGCCAGCATTGCGGGCATGAGAACCGAAGCCGAGGGGCATCCCCTGGTCAAAGCGGTTTTCGACGTCTTTCCAGAGGCTAAGATCACCGATATCCGCAGCCAAGCTGCGATCGAGAAAGCCGCCGCCCTGCAGGCCTTGCCAGAGGTCGATGAGGAATGGGATCCATTTGAAGATGACTGACACAGTGGCGCCGGGGTAGCTGCAGAACAGCTCTGCGACACACAAATGAGGAGAGCGAGATGTTGAAAGGTTTGGGTGGGCTTGGCGATATGGCCAAGCTGATGAAGCAGGCTCAAGAAATGCAAAGCAAGATGGCCGAGATGCAGGAAGAGCTGAACCGCGTCAGTGTGGTGGGCGAGGCCGGTGCAGGCTTGGTCAAGGCGACGGCCACCGCCAAGGGCGAGCTTACCGCGCTCGACATTGATCCATCGATCTTCGATCCAAACGAAAAGGAAGTCGTCGAGGACCTTATCCTAGCCGCCATCAAAGACGCGCAAAGCAAGGCGCAGGAGAAAAGCCAGGAAGAGATGGCGAAGCTCACCGAGGGGATGGGCCTGCCGCCGGGCATGGCGAACCCGTTCGGCTAATGTCGGCCCAAGAAGACATCGATACCCTGATCGAGATGATGTCCCGGCTGCCAGGCCTGGGGCCTAGGTCTGCGCGCCGGGCGGTCCTCAGCTTGATCGCCAAACGCGGGCAATTGATGACTCCGCTGGCCGAGACGATGGGCCGGGTCGCGCAGAACGTGCAGGAATGCGTGACCTGCGGAAATATCGGGACCGGGACGCAGTGTCAGATCTGCCTGGATCCGGCACGAGCCACCGGTGAGATTTGCGTGATCGAGGAGGTCTCAGACCTTTGGGCGATGGAACGCGGGCGGGCCTTTCACGGTCGCTACCACGTATTGGGCGGCACCCTTTCGGCGCTTGATGCGATCGGGCCTGAGGATTTGGGGATCCCGAGGCTGGCGCGGCGCATCGAAGATGAGGGCGTCACAGAGGTGATCTTGGCGCTGAACGCGACGGTCGATGGTCAAACGACGGCGCATTACATTGCCGAGGCGCTTGAGGGTTCAGGCGTGACGCTCACCAGCCTTGCGCAAGGCGTGCCGATCGGCAGCGAGCTTGACTACCTTGATGACGGCACGATTACGGCGGCGCTCAAGGCTCGAAAGAAGTTCTGAACGGAGGCTTAGCGCATCGGTGAGAAAAGCGCGTCCTGCATTGTGCAATCCCGCCGCACATCGGCCCCGCAGATCCTTGGCTCAAGCTCTCGGCTCAAACAAATGCGGACCTCCTGAATGCGGCCCTCGCGGCAGGTGACCGTCAGCATATCGGCGGAAAGATCCGGGTTCTCTTCCATAAATGCGCCTTCGATCACCGACGCCGGCAGCCGGTAGTCGCGCTCGACCTGGCGCAGCAAGGCCGGCCGTGTAACGCGCGTATAGGCTAGCCGGGACAGATCGAAATAGTCGCGCGCCGACAGGCCGGAGCACACGCCGTGCTTGCGCCACTGGTGCCAGGCCAGCCCGGACGATCCCATGATATCGACCATCCCGCCGGTCATAGACCGCGACGGCGCCCGCTCACTCGTCGGGCAAAAACTGGGCCAACCGTTCTCGAATTGCGGCCACAGCCCGTGCAGCGTGAAGCCATAACCCTGATCCGGGGCGCATTGCTCCGCGCCGCGATCATCCCCCTCGATCGCGCACCAGCTCGGCGTCCAACTCAGCGCCAAGACGTAGTAATCGAAGTCCCCGGCCTGCTCGCCTTCGGCCTGGGATAGACCGACGCCAAGCGCAAGAAATGCCAGCGCAGCCGTCATTCGTCGAAGGCTCGCTTTCGCCCAACCCACGGCTGATCCAACCATTCTAACCTCCGCTTTTCGGCCGCGCTTTGGGCCTTCCCCTTTTGGCTACGGCTGGCTATACACGCGCAACTTCCCGACATTGAGGAAACGCGGCCAATCCCGCAGCCGTTTTGGCTTTACCCTCGCAGTCGCTGAATGTGGAGCACGAGATGCAACAAAAACCGATTATGGCCAAAGCCACCGCTGTCTGGTTGGTCGACAATACGACCTTGAGCTTCAAGCAAATCGGCGATTTTTGCGGCCTGCACGAGCTTGAGGTGCAGGGCATCGCAGACGGGGATGTTGCAACGGGCGTGAAGGGCTTTGATCCCATCGCCAACAACCAGCTGGAGCAGGGCGAGATCGATCGCGGTGAGGCGGATCCGTCCTATGTGCTCAAGCTCAAGTTCAACCCGGCCGCTGTGGGCGAGGAAAAGCGCCGGGGTCCGCGATACACGCCGCTGTCCAAGCGTCAGGACCGGCCTGCCTCGATCCTTTGGTTGGTGAAGTTCCACCCGGAGCTGTCGGATGGTCAGATCTCCAAACTGGTCGGCACGACCAAGCCGACGATCACATCGATCCGTGAGCGGACGCATTGGAACATCTCCAACATTCAGCCGATTGACCCGGTCGCCCTTGGCCTGTGTAAACAGATCGAACTCGACGCGGCCGTCCAGAAGGCCAACGCCAAGAAGGCCCGCGAGGGTGAGGTCATGTCAGACGATGAACGCCGTAAGCTGGTTTCGACCGAACAAAGCCTGGGCGCAGATCCAGAGCCAAAGATTCCCGCGGCGATCTCGGGCCTTGAGACCTTTACGCTGACCGAGACGTCTGAGGATGCCGACGGTGCCGAGACCGAGCGCGAGGATGCACCAATGGTCGACGCGGATAGCCTGTTCAATCTGCCCGCCGGTGATGGCGATGCGGATGACGACGAGGACAGCTAGAAACAAGCCACTTCGCAAAATGGCGATCCCTCGCTAGGCTCGCCCCCAATGGTCCATGACGTCGGGGTATTAATATGCGTGGCCTCATTGCTTTCTTTCTGACGGTTCTCCCAGCGACGCTCAGCGCGCAATCGTTTTGCGAAGCCAGTTGGGTCGCGCGAAACATGATCTTCGACCGCGCCGGTCATTGCTTCAGCAGTGCGCTTGGCATGGCCATGTTCGACAATTCGAACTGCACTGGATCAGGGCCGACCCTGACGCCGATGGATCAAGAAGCCGTTCGCGTTATGCGCGATCAGGAGGCGCGGGCTGGGTGTCGGGTGAATACAGCCGCTGGTCCCACACAAGGCTTGATCGCCGCCTGGCAGGAATACGCACGTCTCTTCGAGATCCCCGCCGTGGATGAGCTTGGCTGGGCCTGCTGGGGGTATTCGGGGCCAACCATCACGCTCCACGCCGGGACCGGTATGAACACGCCGCAGATCGGACAACTCGCCAGCGGCCAAAGCCTCGTATCCGAAGACTGGCCGCGCAATGGTTGGGTGTATGTGAGCGTGCTTACCGGCCCGGGTGGGTCGCTGCTTGCCTCTGGTTGGACGGCCGCCCGGGTCGATGACAGCATGTGTGCCCAGGTGGCGGGCTAAGAGCCCTTGACGCGCGCGCCGACTGGGACACCTCTCAACCAACATTGAAAGGAGACGCCATGCGCATTTTGACAACCTTCATCATCGCGACCTTCCCAGCAGCGGCCTTTGCCGGAGGCCATGGCGAATTTCTCGATTGCACCGGTGATGGACAAAGCATCGAAATCGAGCGCGGGGCGAATTTTTGTTATGTCGACGGCACGGAAGTCGAATTCGTTCAGGAAGAGCCAAGCTTCGTGTGCAATATCCCCGGCTCTGAGCCACAGGTTATGACGATCATGGCCGATATGAGCTTTACGCTGGAAGGCGCAGGCACCACGGTTTCGGGGATGTGTCAGCCGCGCTAGGCCGACCCGCCTTAAACCTGAGACACGAAATGCCCTGCCGCACTGCGCGCTCTCGCGGCATCTCGGTCACGTGATGTTTCAGGTTAAAGGCCGGACGCTTTAGTGCGCGCCTTTGGTCACGCTGTCGAGCAGCGTGCGCCCACCATCAACGGTCAGGATCTGGCCTGTGACAAAGCTGGCACCGTCTGAGGCAAGGAACTGAACCGCGCCCGCCACTTCCTTGGCCGAGGCGATACGTCCCATTGGTGTGCAATGGGTGATTTCCTTGCGCAGCTTGTCGGACCCGGCCAGTTGCTCTTGCAGGCTGGCCGAGAGCAATGAGCCGAAAGACACCGCGTTCACCCGGATGCGCTCGGGCGCCAAGGCGACGGCCAAACTTCGGGTGGCTTGGTCAAGCGCGGCCGCAGAGATCGAATAGCCCAGCAGATCCGGGTGCGCCTGTTGCGAGGCAATCGACGATAGGTTGATGATTGAGCCCACCGGCCCCTCATCGCGGCCATCCTCAGCCGCTTGTTGGATCATCCGTTTGGCCACCGCCTGGCTGAGGCGGAGAGCTGCAAACATGTTCTGATCCAAAAGCGTCTGCACCGAGATATCACTCGGGTCGAGCGGTTTGGACGGCAGCATTTGTCGGCTTGCATTGACCAGGATGTCGACCTGATCGAAGGCGTCGATCGTTGCCGACAGCAGATTGGCGACGGTAAGTTTTTCCCGCAAGTCACCGGCGAAGTAACGCATCTGTCCTGTGTCGTCGCCGTTGTCGCCGCATTCATCGCGGAGCTTGTCCTCGTCGCGGTCGGCGAGCATGACGTTGGCACCATGTTCGGCGAAATGGCGGGCAATCGCGAGGCCGACGCCGTTGGCGGCGCCCGTGACAATGGCGGTTTTGCCCTGGATTGACAGTGACATCGGAGGCTGTCCTTGCTGGCTCAGATATTGGCTGGGTTGGGAAATTCAGCGCCGACTCATTTTTCGCTTGGGTTTGGACGCTTCGTAAAGCTTGTAGCTCTCTGCCTCGGCGATCAATCGGCCGGTGGCGAAACACTCCTTCAGCGCGTGTTCATAGGGCAAATGCCGATTGGCCACCATGAAAAAACGCCCCTTTGTAGAGAGCGACGCGGCGGCGGCCTCGATAAACCGGACGCCCAGGGACGGATCAGCGGCCCGCCCGGTATGAAAAGGCGGATTGCTCAGGATGAAGTCGTAGGACTGTGCGGAGCTCAGCGCCGTCACATCCTCCCACATAATGCGCGCGCGCAGATCTTTCACGTTGCGCTCAGCACAATTCAGCGCGAGCTTGTCCGCCTCTATCAGGTCAAGCGCGCTGATTTGGGGCTGTGTCTTGAGCACCTCCGCGCTGAGATAGCCCCAGCCCGCGCCAAAATCGGCGCCATGTCCGGTGAGATCGGACCCGGAGAGATCACAGAGTGCCGCCAGCAAAACCTCGGAACCACGGTCGGGGCCATCTGCCGAGAAAACTCCCGGCCGGGTGACATAGCTGCCATCGACTGTCTGATCCTGAAGATCCCACATCCGCAAAGGATCGCCGGGTTCGTTTTTCATTACCCAAAGAAGCTTTCCATGCGCTTTGGAAAGCGCCCCTAATTCGCTCAATTCGGCTCGCAGGGTCTTCAGGACACTCTCGATCCCTTCGGTCTTCGGGCCGTCGATCATAAGCGTGCCACCGGGTCGCAACGCGCGATAAGCAGCCGCAATCATCGCCAGACTGCGCGGCTTGGATTTCACGATCTGCACAAGCGCCGTTTCGAACGCGTCCGCCTCCGGCATGTCCTGGGCCACGACATGCCCCCGAGCGGTCAAATCGCGTGTGTGATTTGCCCAATCGGTCTGAAGATACGGCGCCTTGAACGCGCTGTAATCACAATCAGCCCGCGCGCCAATCACACAGACCGCGCCAGGCGACACTCCGATCGCACCACTGTCGAAGGCGTGGGTCCATCTTTGCGCTGTCATTGGAGGGGCCGAGCGAGGAAATTACTCCTCTTTCTCCATCGTACATTGCAGGGGATGCTGATTGCGACGGGCGAAGTCCATCACCTGGGCCACCTTGGTTTCAGCGATCTCATAGGAAAACACGCCCACAACCGCGACGCCTTTCTTGTGCACCGTGAGCATGATCTCAACAGCCTGAGCGTGGTTCACGCCGAAAAAGCGCTCCAAGACATGCACGACGAATTCCATCGGCGTGTAATCATCATTGAGTAGCAGCACCTTATAGAGAGGCGGGCGCTGAGTCTTAGGCTTGGCCTTCGTGATGACGGAGGAGTCGTCGTCGTTGCCAGGCTCATCTGCCATCATCACTGTTAGATCTCGAAGCATTGCTTCTCCATCATATCGCGCCCTTGCTTGAGAGGCAGTATATATATCGCCAAGCGATTCAGAAAAGGGGTATGCGCCGCCTGCGCCGCCATGTCGACTACACTTGAAACGATAGGCTTCGATGCCGACGACACTCTCTGGCAAAATGAAACGGTGTTTCGCCTGACGCAGGAGCGGTTCGCCTCCCTGCTGGTCGACTTTGCCGAGCCTGACCATCTGGTGGAACGGTTGATGGCCGCGGAAGAACGTAACCTGCGCCATTACGGCTTTGGCATCAAAGGCTTTATCCTCTCGATGATCGAAACGGCAATTGAAGTTACCGAGCAACGGGTCCCGGCTTCGGTTATCGCGCAATTGGTGGATGCGGGGCGCGAGATGCTCGCCCATCCGATCGACCTGATCGAACATGCCGAAGATGCTGTGCGCGCCCTATCCGAAAGCCACCGTCTCCTGCTGATCACCAAGGGAGATCTGCTCGATCAAGAGCGCAAGCTGGCGCAATCGGGATTGGGCGATGCTTTTGACGGCGTGCATATCGTCTCGGATAAGACACCGGCGATCTACCGTGAAGCTTTTGCGGAAACGGGCCGGTCGATGATGATCGGCAATTCGATGCGTTCGGACGTTCTGCCCGCCCTCGAGGCCGGGGCCTGGGGGGTGTATGTGCCGCATGGTCTCACATGGTCCTACGAGCAGGCGCCTCCGCCGACAGATCAGCCCCGCTACCGGGAACTGACCAGTCTTGCCGGTCTCGTCGACCTGGTCGCTGCCATCGAGAGCTGAGGCATTCTTCGCGGGCTCACCTGTAACAATGCTCGCGCGCTTAGGCGCGCAAGTGAATTGCACTCCAGGCCCTGGGCGGCTTAGAGGCGGTGGCAGCCGCAAAGGAAGCCCCGATGTTCGACGCCCGCCTTCTTCCGATCCAACACCGCCTGCTAGGTCCGCCCGCGCGCGCTTTGCACCGTGCGGGGATCGGGGCTGATGCGATCACGCTTGCGGGGTTTGGCATCGGCTTGCTGGCGTGCCTCGCCGCGATGGCGCAAATCTACTGGCTTGCGCTCATTCTCTTACTTCTTAACCGGACCTGCGACGGGCTGGACGGCGCGGTTGCGCGACTGGCCGGGCCAAGTGACCGCGGCGCGTTTCTAGATATCGCACTCGACTTTTGGTTTTACTCTCTCTTTCCGATGTCCTTTGCCATCGCCGATCCCGAGGCGAATGCCCTAGCCGCAGCGGTCCTGGTCACCACATTTGTCGGCACGGGTTCCTCGTTCCTGGCGTTCTCCATTATTGCCGAGAAGCGCGGGCTGGCGGCGGGCGACTATCCTAGCAAGGGGATCTATTATCTTGGCGGCCTGACCGAGGGGGCCGAGACGATTGGCGTCCTAGTAGCGTTCTGCCTCTTCCCTAACGCGTTCGCCTACATCGCTTGGGTATATGCAGCGCTTTGCTCGATCACGACGCTCACGCGGTGGCTGGCGGGCTGGCAGGCTTTCGCCTCGACGCCGGAAGACATATCTTAGCGTGGGTGCAAGTCTCACTCCGCGACGCGCAGAACGATCTTGCCGATATGCGCGCTCGATTCCATCCGCGCATGGGCGGCGGCAGCGTCCTCGAGCGCAAAAGTCTCGTCCATCACCGGCCCCAGCCGCCCGGCTTCCAGCCAGGGCCAAACATGCTGGCGCAGCGCTTCGGCGATCCGCGCCTTGGCTTCCTGGGATTGCGGCCGCAGGGTCGATCCAGTGATCGTTTGGCGCTGCATCATCAGCGGGGCGAGGTTCACTTCAGTCTTTGGCCCGCGCAGAAAGGCGATCTGAACCAGTCGCCCCTCGACGGCCAGCGCCTTGAGGTTGCGCGGAATATAATCGCCGCCGACCATATCAAGGATTAAATCGGCGCCGCCCTCACGGCGGAGGCGCTCCACAAAATCTTCCTTGCGATAATTGATCGCCGCATCAGCACCAAGTGTCAGGCACGCAGCGCATTTCTCCTCGCTGCCGGCGGTCACGAATACCCGCGCGCCCAGAAGTTTGGCGATTTGGATCGCCGTGGTGCCGATCCCGCTAGACCCACCATGGATCAGGATGCGCTCTCCGGCCTCAAGGCCTCCGCGCATAACCACATTCGACCAGACGGTGAAATAGGTCTCTGGGATTGCGGCGGCCCTTGCCATGTCGAAACCGCGCGGCACGCTCAGCGCATGATCCTGATGAGTCAACGCATATTCTGCGTAACCTCCGCCCGGCAGAAGGGCACAAACCGCATCCCCAACGGCCCAACGGCCGACACCAGCACCCACCGCGGCAACCCGCCCCGCCGCTTCAAGACCCGGCAAAGGCGAGGCATCGGGCGGCGGCGCATAGGAGCCTGCCCGTTGCAGTGCATCTGGGCGGTTCACACCGGCATAGTCGATGGCGATCAGGATTTCCTCGGCACCTGGGAGCGGGACATTCGCCTCAGCCAGGCGCAAAACTTCGGGCCCCCCGGGTTCTGCGATCTCGACGCAACGCATGCGCGTTGGCATGTCTGTCACGAGGCAGACCCGCCTTGGGCGTTCTCATCCCAATACCCCGGCAGATCGCTGTTGCGCCCTTGGGATGGCGCGCGCACACGCTGTGCAAAGAAATTGGGAACGGTCAGCAGAGGCTTGAGAAATGGGTTGTCATTGACCCGTGCTTTGATCTTTTCGAACTGCATCACATTTCCGATCCGGCGGTCTAGAAACTCCCACGTCGCCTCATCCTCGGCCGAGTGATCGCCAAGCCAATAAAGGACCGTCGCCGAGTAGACCCCGGCCAGAATGCTGCGCTTGGTATACCAATTCAGATCGTCGCTCGGGTCGCCCAGCGCGGTCCAGATCGTATCGGCGGTCTGCCAAATCGCTCGCGCACCTTCTGGCGCATAAACAGGCAAGGCAAACAATGTCGTGCCGCGCCGCACGGCTTCTTTGTGGGGCGAGATCAGCTCCAAGCGCGCACGAACCGCATGGGTGACCTTTTCCCGGATCCGCATCTCTGAGAGGTCTTCAGCCTCGAGCTTGGCCCGCAATTGCGCGTCACCCCATGCGTGAAAGGCCAGGGCCAGATCGACCCCACCACGAGGGAAAAGAGCCCGCGCAGCATCGACTTCAATCCCACAATCCTGGGCCGCGGCCTCAAGCGTCGTGTCCGACCAGCCATCAAAGACGACGTGCATCAAAGCCGCCTGGACCAAAGCAACCTTTTGTGCGGACGGATCATTCTGCTCAGACATAGAGCCCTCTCAACTTATCCAAGACGCGCGCTAGACAAGGTAAGGGCGCGTTGGTATACGGCCACCTCCTGCAAGAATATGCAACTCTAACTTAGGAAGGTGGTGACACCCGAATGCAGGTTTCGGTACGCGACAACAATGTCGACCAAGCGCTTCGTGCTCTGAAGAAAAAGCTTCAGCGCGAGGGCGTTTTTCGTGAAATGAAGCTCAAGCAACATTACGAAAAACCCTCTGAGAAGAAGGCCCGTGAAAAGGCCGAAGCGATCCGCCGCGCCCGTAAGCTCGCCCGTAAAAAGGCACAGCGCGAAGGGCTGCTCTAGGCGCTTATCGCCGATTGAAAAGATGATCCCCCGGCCATTGCGACCGGGGGTTTCTTTTTGTCCAAAGCTCTGGAAAAGCGGCGTGGCGCGTCAGTTGGCGTCCGCGATTTCCTCACGCAATGCGGCTTGACGGCCCTGGGCCTGCAAGAGTTCGAGATTGTCGTCGCTGTCATCGTCAAAGACTTGCGAGGTCTGCACGCCCGGCAACCTGCCGAACGACATCATTACGTTGCGAGGAAACCAGCTTTGACTGACTGTCTCGAACCCCGGCACGCCGCGTAGGACGCTTGAGACCGACGCCGCGCATTCGGCCCGGTTGGCGGCACCATGTTGCTGCACACGCTCAATCAGCGTCGCTGCGACTGCGGGGCTTACTTCGATCTCTTGCACTACGACGTGGAAGGTCTCACGCGCGTGATAGTCCATGTAAAATTCCATGAATTGCGGCGACATTCCAAACAGGACATCCGCGCGCTCAGGCACATTGGGGTGATACCAGGATCCGGCCGGATCGAACAAAACACGCTGCTGACCGTCGATGAGCAACGCGCTGTGCCCTCCGGCCCCGGAAGTGTTGTTGATCATCGTCAACAGCGTCACAGTGGACGGCCCAGGCGGGACATAGGCGGCGCGCGCCACCACGTCCGGCTCGGCCATGGGCTGTTGATGCGCGACGCAGCCGCCCAAGAGCAGAACACCGGCCAAAACCAGGCCCAATTTTGTGCGGGTCATGTCGCGAAGATCGCCAGAAAAACCACGATCCCAATCGAGATCAACGCAACGTTGATGGACCAGCGGATAAAACCATCAAAGGTCTTTTCTTGATCGGTGATATCCATTTCACCGTGCTCGTGATCACTTTCGTGCTCAGCCATCTCGGCCCTCGCAGAATAAATTCTCGTTCGCTTTGGCTCTCATAGCGGCTCTGGCCGGGCGTGTCATCCCGCGCGGGCGCAGTGCGGCATCACGTTGCGGGCGCACTTTCCTCGATCTCACCGTCAAGCGCCTCGGCCAGGGCAAAGCCGACGCGGATCGGAGGCGCGTCTTGCGTAAACTTCGGCACGGCCCTCAGCGCTACGTTCAACTGGCTGACATGCTGGATCAACGTCGTACGGTGGCCTTGAATGTCACGACCCGTGAAGCTGATGAGGTCCGGCGCGAAAAAGCCAAGCCCTTCGATACGGATAAGGCCAGCGTCTGAGCCGGCGAAACCAAAGGCGGCTTCCTCCTCGGCATTCAGGCTCTCCTCGAAGTTGCGGATATAGAGGATCAGGCGTTGATAGGCCCATTCCGCCGGGCTTTTTTGTTCAACCGGTTTGGCCGCCATGCCCTGGGGCAACGGTTTCGTCTCGGTGGGCGTCGGGGCGCCCTTATCGCATTGCGCGGCGCCCGAAAGGGCTTCGCCTTCCATCACTTCGACCGAGGTATCAATTTCTTTGCTCACGCTTCCTCCAGCATTTGCCACGCCCAGGCGCCATCGGCTCGTTTGTGTCGTGCCACCTCGCCCTGCGCAAGTAGGTGGTTCAAATGACCGACGGCTTCGACAAGTGCGAGGCCGAAGGCACTCCCACTGATTTGACGACCGAAGATGGGGACAAAACACTCGACCGCACTGCGCGGCTCCCTGAGATGCGCGCGCAAACGGTCCAGGGCGGAGACGTGGTTTTCGATCATTTGCACAAGGCGCTCCGGCAAACCGGAATAGGGCACTTTGTGGCCGGGGAGGACGAGGTGTTCGGGCCGCGCCACATCCTGAAAGCGTCGGCAAGAGACAAGCCAATCGCCCACCGTATCGGCCAAAGGTTCGGTCGCATAGGCGCCCAGATTTGGCGAGATCGACGGCAGCAGTTGATCCCCGCCAAGCACAAGTTCGTCATCTTGCGACCAAAGCGTCAGGTGATCGGGCGCGTGGCCATGACCGCAAAGAACCCGCCACCGACGTCCTGCCGCGACAAGCTCGTCCCCCTCTTCGATCCGACGAAAGCCCAAAGGCATCGGCGCCACGCAATCGGCGAAGTTGAACGGACGTTCTAACCGACGCTGGGCTAGGATAGGCTCAGGCATTCCCGCTTCGGTCCAAAATCTCAGCGTCTCGGCGTTGGGCACCGCTTGCTCATCAAGGCGAAGCATCCGGGCGAAGAGCCAGGCCGTTCGTGTTGTCCAAAGCTCGGCGCCGTTGGACACGAACCAGCCCGCCAACCCCACGTGATCGGGGTGGTGATGGGTCAGGATGACCCGACGCACGGGCTTTCCGGCAAGCGGACCATCGAGCGCCGCTTGCCAAGCCTTACGGCAAGCGCCCGTGTCCAGACCGGTATCAATCACGCTCCAACTGTCACCTTCATCCAGCGCATAGATGTTGACGTGATCGAGGTTCGGCATTGGCAACGGTATACGCAACCAAAGGACGCCCTCAGCGATCCGCGTGGCGTCCCCCGGGGCAGGCGGCGCCTCGAAGGGATAGGTGATCACGCGGCGAGGTCTTCGGGGCTCAGGTCATAGAGATCTGAGGCGCCGATTGTCGCCGCCGCCATATCCGCATGCGCTTGCGGCAGGGCGCGAGAGAGATAGATCCGGGCGAGCTTGCTACGCGCCGGATCGGCCGTTGCCGCTCGGACATGGTAATGCGCGCCCAGCACACGGGCCAAGGCCATCAGGAACGGCATAGCACCCGCAGCCCGATCGTTCATCTCGAGCTTCAGCATCGCCTCGAGGGAGCCGCGCATGCCAGCCACCGCACCGCGGAGCGGTTTGGCCAAGGCCTCGTCAGCGGCATCCACGGTCGCCTCGACCTCACCCAGCAGCGCGCGCAGCGCTTCGCCACCATCGGCAAGCTTACGGCCGACCAAGTCCATCGCTTGGATCCCGTTCGTGCCCTCGTAAATCGCCGTCACCCGCACATCGCGCAAATACTGGGCCGCGCCGGTTTCTTCGATGAATCCCATGCCGCCATGGACCTGAATGCCGCTTTGCGCGACCGACATGCCCGTTTCGGTGCCGTATGTCTTGGCCAAGGGTGTCAGGAGTGCCGCGCGGGCCTGCGCCTTGGGATCATCACCGGCCCGGGCCAGATCGAGCGACACGGCCAGATCAAGCGTCAGCGCCCGGGCCGCGAATACTTCGGCCTTCATCACAGAGAGCATCCGGCGCACATCGGCATGATCGACGATGGTGCCGGTGCCGTTCTCGACCATCGCACGCCCCTGACGCCGGTCGGTCGCGTAGGCCAAAGCGTGCTGGAACGCAGCTTCAGCCACACCCACACCCTGCACACCCACACCCAGTCGCGCGTTGTTCATCATCGTGAACATCGCGGCCAATCCACCGCCGGGCGCCCCGATCATCCAGCCTTGCGCGCCGTCATATTGCATCACAGCCGTAGGCGAACCGTGCAGCCCAAGCTTGTGTTCCAGCGAGACGACTTTAAGCGTGTTGGCCACGCCCGGCTGACCGTCATCGTCCAACAGGCGTTTGGGCACCAGGAAGAGAGAGATCCCCTTGCTGCCCTTCGGCGCATCGGGCAGGCGCGCCAGGACGAGGTGGCACACATTCTCGGTAAAGTCGTTGTCGCCCCAAGAGATGTAGATCTTCTGGCCGGTGATCGCGTAGGTGCCATCGCCCTGGGGCTCGGCCCGGCTGGTCAAGGCGCCGACATCCGAACCCGCCTGCGGCTCGGTCAGGTTCATCGTCCCGAGCCATTCTCCGCTAATGAGTTTGGGCAGGTAGCGCGCTTTGATCTCATCGCTCGCATGGTGCTCGAGTGCCTCGATCTGTCCCTGGCTCATGAGGGGCGCGAGTTGCAGCGACAGGCAAGCGGACGACATCATCTCATTGACCGCCGTCGTCAGTGTTATCGGAAGGCCAAGCCCGCCAAACTCCGGATCAGCCGACATGGCGATATAGCCACCCTCGGCGATGGCCTTGAACCCATCGGCATAGCCCGGGGAGGTCCGTACAACCCCATTCTCAAGATGCGCGGGATGCAGGTCACCGTTGCGATTGAGCGGCGCGAGCACCTCTTCGGACAGCTTGGCTGCTTCGGTCAGGATCGCGTGCACGGTCTCGGCGCTGGCCTCGGCGAACATGTCAGTTCCTGCCACGGCCGCCATATCAACGACATTCTTCATCAAGAACTCAAACTCGGTGACCGGGGCTTGGTATGGCATTGGGCTCTCCTGCAATCGGTTTGGGTTCAAAGCGGCTCTGGCCGCCTGTGGCGCTGCATTGTATCACTGTGGCGTACCTAAGCGCCCGCCTTCCACTCGAAAACCAATACGTTACGTCGGATGACTGTTTCACCTGAAATGATAGCAAACAGCGCGGATGGCATCAAACGCGCGGCGCAGATCCTGCGCAATGGCGGCCTTCTGGGCCTGCCCACCGAAACGGTCTATGGCTTGGCCGCAGATGCGCAAGATGAAGGGGCTGTCGCCCGGATCTTCGCCGCGAAAGGCCGCCCAAATTTCAATCCGCTGATTGTGCATGTGGCTGACCTCACCGCCGCCGAAACTTACGCTGTGTTCAATGATAACGCCGCGGCGCTTGCACAGGCATTTTGGCCCGGCCCCCTCACACTCGTTCTGCCCTTGAAGCCCGGCCATGGTCTCAGCCCAGCGGTCAATGCTGGGCTTCCGCATCTCGCGGTTCGCGCGCCTGCGCATCCTGCGGCGCAAGCGGTACTGGTGGAGTTCGCGGGCCCTGTCGCTGCGCCCTCTGCGAACCCTTCCGGTCGGATCAGTCCCACGTCGCCAGAGCATGTCCGTCAGGGCCTGGGCACACGGATCGACGCCATACTGGATGCCGGGCCATGCGAAGTTGGCGTGGAATCGACCATTCTTGCCATGACGGGCGATGCGCCCCGATTGCTGCGCGAAGGTGGACTGCCACGCGAAGCGTTGGAGCGGATGATCGGACCGATCAGCGCGGGATCACAAACACCTGCCAAGATTGAGGCACCCGGTCAGCTCAGCAGCCACTACGCGCCGCGGACTCGTCTGAGGATGAATGTGCGCCAACGTGAGCCGAGGGGTTCTGTCTTAATCGGCTTTGGTTCAGACGGCGCAAGCGATCTGAACCTCTCGCTCGCCGGTGATCTACGCGAAGCGGCATCGCGTCTATTCGCGATGCTCCATGAGGCGGATGATCTCGCGCAGGCGCGCGGCGTTCATCTTATAGAAGTAACGCCGGTTCCGGATCACGGCATCGGAAGGGCGATCAACGATCGGCTGAAGCGCGCGTCGGCGGAAAGGACGTGACACCGGTCTAACTTTGGGACGCCGACCGGCCAGCGTCAGGGATCAGGCGCGCCCGGCATCAGCGCTAAGGCTCAGCGGATCGATACCTAGGGTTGCTAGGGCCGCTTCCCATTTCTTCCGCATATGGCTCTGAAAGACGAGGTCGGGATCAGCCGGGCATGTCAGCCAGCCATTGAGCCCGATCTCGGCCTCCAGTTGTTGCGGACCCCACCCCGCATAGCCCAACGCCATGAACGCTTGGCGGGGGCCACGACCGCAGGCGATATCTTCGAGAATATCAATCGTCGCCGTCATCGAGAAATGCCGGTCTACCCGCAAGGTTCCGTCCTTGCCGTCGCCCGGATCTGGCCTGCCCAGATAGTCGGTCGAATGCAGCACAAAACCCCGCCCCGTTTCCACTGGGCCACCAAAACCCACCGGCACGTCTTCTGCTGGATTTCCCGCGACGCCCAATTGGCGCAGCATCTCGGGGAAATTGACCTCGGGGATCGCCTTGTTAACGATCAAGCCCATCGCGCCTTCGGGCGAATGCGCGCACAGAAATATAACACTTCCTGCAAAGCGTGGATCCCCCATCCCGGGCATCGCGATCAGCATGTGCCCGGTCAGGTCTTCGGGAGCTGTCTGAGTGGCCATAGCGAAACCATGATAAGGTTCGCCCCTTTCTTCAACAGTCCCATCGCCGCAGGATTTGGTTTTGCAAAAGACCGCTTGGACAACAGGCATTCGCGCCTTCGTGACTTTCCATTTCATAGGCAACGACCTAGGTTCCAACGTGTGAATGCTTGTCGTAGACATATTGCCTCCGCGGCCATCGCCTTTGGGGTGTCGATCGGCGCCATTGGCCCCAATGCCGCTCAGGCCCAAGTCCTCAATCTAGAGGACATCGTCGAAGTGCGGCTGCTGGAAGGTTGGCGTCGGGACGACGGTCGTCATATGACGGCGATCCAGATCAGGCTGGCGCCGGGCTGGAAGACCTATTGGCGCGCGCCCGGTGAAGGCGGCATTCCCCCGCGCCTTTCGCTCAACACCGGCGCTCAGGCGACTCTGCATTGGCCGCGGCCCGAGGTGTTTTTCGACAATGGCATGCGGTCGATTGGCTATCGCGGAGAGGTGATTTGGCCGCTGGAGTTGGATCTCGGCGCGGGACAACACGCCGTGGCGGGTCAAATCGAGCTTGGTGTCTGCGAGGATGTCTGCATGCCGGTGACGCTCGATTTGGAGGCCGTGCTGCCGAATGCGGGCGGGCCGGATCCCGCCATCGTGGCGGCGTTGTCGGACGGTGTGCATAACGGCGCGGACATTGGCGCAGGCATCCCCCTTTGTCGCCTGACACCGACGCAAGACGGGCTGCGACTCCAGGCGTCGATGGACGTGCCAGCGGTTGGAAATGACGAGACAGTCGTGGTCGAAATTGCCGATGCCGCTTTGTGGGTGTCACCGACGCAGTCAACGCGTGACGGGGCCCAAGTGGTCGCCGTTGCCGAGATCTTGCCGATGGGTGACGGCCCGATTGTGCTTGATCGTTCCGACCTGCGGATTACCGTGATCGGCAGTCAAATGGCCGTCGAGCTTGAAGGCTGCGCACGCTGAGCACCCGCACTGGGCAGTTAGGAAGTGCTCGAACGGAAGGCTGCGATCGACACGCTCATCGCCGAGATCAACGCCGCTCCTAGGATAAAACTCACAAACGCTTGGGTCAGCCCGCTGTCTCCAATGGGCAACGCAAAAGCGGCCGTACCGCTTGTGATAAACGCCCCCATAGTGGCTGCAAACCAGGCCGCGATGACAGCACCTGTCGCAAACACGGCCAAAGGAAGGCCCATACGACCGTGGCGCGGTGTTACTGCACGGCGCAGCGCGCGCATCCGGTCAGCGAAATCTGATTGCATCGCCATGATCGCAGGCACCACGAGCAAAACGATGACCATACCAACGCCCAGACCATAGACCAACGTGATCACGGTTGGCTTGAGAAACTCGGCTTGCGAAGACCCTTCGTAGAGCAGCGGGGTAAGGCCCAGCACTGTTGTGAGTGTCGTCAGCAAGACGGGTCTGAGTCGATCTGCGACGCCGTCGACGATGGCTTCGTTCCAGCTGATTTTCTGGGCTTTTTCGTCAATGGTCGTCACCAGAACAATCGAGTCGTTGATGATGATACCGGTCATCCCGATCAAACCGACAACGGTGAACATACTCATCGGGACATCCCAGGCGGCATGTCCGTAAATCGTCCCGATCAAGCCAAACGGAATAATCGCCATAACGACCAGGGGTCTGGTCCAAGAGGCGAAAATCCAAGCCAGAACAATGTAGATCCCCGCCAGGCACAGCGCGAGACCAAGCATCGCGTCACTGAGAAAATCACGCTCCTGTTCTGCCAGGCCCGCCATCTGGAAACCGATGCCAAACTCGCTCGCGATCTGTGGCAGAACGCGGTTTTCCAGCTCGGCCAGGATCGCCGCCGCGCGCTCAGGATCGTCTTCGCTCATATCCGCGGAAACGGAGACCGTGATGATCCCGTTCTCGCGCAGGATCCGAGAAAAGCCCGAACGGGTCTCAACCTCGACGATGTCGGCCAATGGTACGTAGGCACCGCTTTCAGCGCGCAATAAGGTCGTGTCGAGGAAGTCGGCTGTCAACTCAGTGGCGGGCAGCTCAACTCGGATCGTCGCCGTGCGCGGCCCGTCCGGGAAGCTCGCCGCTTCAATGCCGCCCAAACGGTTGCCAAGCACCATACCAAGACTGTCGATGTCAAAGCCCAGTGCCTCTCCTTGCGGCGTGAGGCTCAGGCTCAACTCATCGCGGTCATAGGCCAGGTTGTCGCCGGGGCTGGAGACCTCTGGGTACTGCGAAAGTGCCGCGGTCAGCGCCTCTGCCGCCGCCTTCAAAATATCTGTGTCGCCGCCAAATAGCTCCACGTCGATCGCCTCTCCCTGCGGACCGCGACGCCAAGACCGAAAGCTCACTTGTTCGGTCAAGGCAGACTCGCGCACGGCATCGCGCATCGAATCGACGAACAGGAAAGACGAATACGGGCGCAGGTCCGGGTCGATAAGATCGATGGTTATCGAGCCAAGTTGATCGCTGTCCTTATTGTCAGTCGATGCCGAAGGTGCACCGTCTGTTGCGCCTAGCTGACTGAGGGCGAAAAGTACCGGGTCGGCGCCATGCTCTTCGGCGAGTTCCGCGCCGACCTGGTTAGCGGCCCGTTGCAACTCCTGCAGCATCGCAATCGTATCCGCGCGGCTCGCCTCATCGGCCATGATGACGTTCGCCGTGACCCGAGACTGTTCTGGCGGATTGAAGAAACGCCAGGTCACATCGCCCGCAAGAAAGCTCGAGATTTGCACGGCCAAAGCTAGGATTGCTGCGGCAAGCACTGGATAGCGCGCCCAGATCATCCACTTCACGAAAGGCCGAAAGCCCCTTTCCCGGACCCACTCAAAGCCGCGGTTCACCTGCCTGGAGGGCCAATCGTACCAATGATCATTCGCGCTGTGTACCAACGCGTTTTTCATGTGGTGGGGCAGGATCAAAAAGCACTCGATCAGACTAGCCGCCAGCACCGCGATGACCGTGAAGGGGATCGCCATAATCAGATCGCCAAAGCGTCCGCCGATAGCTGTCAGACCAGCAAATGCGATGACCGTGGTCACTGTCGCCGAAAAAACCGGGGCCGCCATCCGGCGTGCGGCGCTTTCGGCGGCAACGGCCGGGGACTCGCCGAGACTTCGGGCACGGAAATCAGCGTGCTCGCCCACGACGATCGCATCATCAACAACGATCCCAAGGGTGATGATCAGCGCAAAGAGCGAGATCATATTGATGGTCAGGCCTGCCGCGAACATGATCGCAAGCGTTGCCATCATCGCCACCGGAATGCCCGCCGCCACCCAAAACGCCGTGCGCGCGTTCAAGAAAAGAAAAAGCAGTAAGATGACGAGGCCAAAGCCATAAAGCCCGTTGTCCAGCAGGATATTTAGGCGGGCTTGAATGACCTCGGACAAAGAATTGGTGAGGCGGATCTCAGAACCCTCGGGCATATTGCCTTGAAGCTCCGCAGCCACCTCTTCGGTGATCGCTTGTATGGCCAAAGCGTCACCGCGTTGGGAGCGTTCCACGCGAACTCGGATCGCAGGCTCATCCCCGACGAGAAAGGCCCGGTCCCGGTCAATTCCCAGGCGCGTGACCTCGGCCACATCGCCCAAACTGAGGGTCGTGCCATCGGCGTTACGACGCATAACCAAAGCGGCCACATCGCTGATCTCACGCCGCTCCGTCCCGGCTCGGATCCGGGCGTTGGCGGCGCTGACCTCGCCGGCCGGGTTGGCATCAGCAGCGGAACTGATCACCCGGGCGATCTCGGCCATTGAAATGTCGTGCTGCACTAAGGCGGCGGATGGAACCTCGACCAGGATCTCACCGGCGGCCACACCGCTGATTGTCGTCTGTGTAATACCTTCCGCAAATAACCGCGTGACGAACTCATCGGCGAACAAGCTGAGCTGATCAATGGCAAGCGGACCTGTCAGGACAACATCGGTGACGCGGTCGGACCAAGAGGTCGTATAGACCACCGGATCTTCGGTCCCGTCTGGCAAATCTTGAGCTTGATCGAGCGTGAGCTGAACCTGGTCCATCGCCTCGGCAGTGTCCCAGCCCGGCTCAAACTCCAATGCGATACGCGCGGCCCCTTCCTGAGAGGTGCTGTCGACAGAGACAACCCCTTCGACCGACAGCATGGAGGGCTCCAGCACCGCGACTACGGCTCGGTCCACATCCTCTGCCCCCGC
This sequence comes from Pseudomonadota bacterium, assembly GCA_038530555.1. Classification (GTDB taxonomy): domain Bacteria; phylum Pseudomonadota; class Alphaproteobacteria; order Rhodobacterales; family Rhodobacteraceae; genus HKCCE3408. Next base: position 41,858 of record JBCBCN010000010.1, read on the forward strand.
ACCGTCCCAAGCGACATTCACAAAGATCCGCTCAACGACCACGTCAGGGAAAAACTGCGCCCGCAGATTTGGGATCGCAGCAGCACCCAGGATCAGCAAAAGTGCCATCAAAAGATTGGCGGCGGTCGCGTGGCGGGTAAAATACCCCAAGATGCCACCGGCCGTTTCGGGCAACGCACGCATCCTTAGCCTCCCATTCGGCTTTCAAGGCGGCGGACCACCTGGGCGGGGACTTCCTCTTCGTCCAAGGCTTGAAGCAGCCTCTCGCGCACATCGGATGGCATCCGGACGTTATCCTCGACAAAGGCGACAAGGCGCGCGCGCCTCTCGGGATCAAGGGACAGCATTTCAGGCGCCTCAGGGAGCGCGGCCTGATCTGCGGTGTCGCGGCGCACAGGCTCGATGCGGATGCCTGCGCCCAAGACGGGGCTTACCCGGCGGACCACTTCGCGGCCTTGAAGCGCGGGCGAACGGATAATCACATCGTCGCCCTGACGGCGCAGCAACGTCACCGGGATCGCTTCGAGCCGGTCTTCGGCGCCGAGCGCCAGAACAGTATTTTCGCTGGACAAGGCTGTCGCAGGCAGCAGCGCCACATGTGGCAATGTCGGCTCAGTCACCGCGACAGTCACGAAATCGCCCGGCCGAAACCTGGGATCATGGTCGAGCTCTGCGAAGAGCACCCGACCCGACTGTCCTTCCGCGACAGAACCAGCCTCGCGGGTCAGAACCGCAGGCGCCGAGATGTTCAAGCCAAGGACATCCAGCGTTACAGTGATCGGGGTTGAGGTCAGGCGGCCCTCGGGCCCCAGAAGCCGCGAATATTGGGCCGTTGATACGCGAAAGCGCACTTCCAGAGCCGTAGGATCGATCAGTTGGGCAACCTGCTCGTTTTGACCGACCAAACGCCCGGCCGTGACCGTGACGTCCGACAAGACGCCGTCGAAATCGGCGCGCAATTCAGTATCGGCAAAACGACGTTCCGCATCGGCAAGCGATATCCTCTCCCGCTCCAACGCCGTCTGGGCCAATTCAATCCGACCCTGGGCTTGCGCGAGAGCCAAACGGCGAGAAACAACGGATTGCTCGGCCGAGGCCGAGGCCAACTCGGCGGTTTCCACTGCGGCCGTCGTCCCCGCGCCACGGTCCAAAAGGTCGCGCTGACGCTCCAGCGCGCTGAGACGGAGATCGGCCTGCAGGCGTGCCGCGTCGAGATCGGCAGCTGCCAGATCAAGGCTGCGCTCGGCATCGGCCAATTCAACCTCAGCTTGACGCAGATTGGCGCGGGCCGTGTCGCGCAGCGATTGCGCCTCAGCCGGGTCCGTGCGCAAAAGCACCTCTCCGGCGGTCACAGCACCGCCCTCTAGAAAGCCTTCGTAAAGCTCAACGACCCGACCACCGGACGGCGCGCGCAGCTCTAAGGTCCGGCTCGAACGGATTTCACCAAACACGGTGAGCTCTGGTGCAATATCCTCAGGCAGATATGGGATGACCTCGGCGGTAAAGACCCGCTCACGCGGGGCACCACGCCGGTCCTCTTCGGCTTGGCGCTCTTGGATCGCGCCACGGATCTGCCACCCCGCTGCTGCAAGCAGTGCCAGGGTCAGACTCAAAAGGAAAAGACCGGAGATCGCTCGACTGAAAAACCGCATGTGGCGCCTATGCTGAAACGGTTATAAAAAGATAGGGTCGAAGCGCCCTATCGCCAACCATCACAAGTTGCACGCAGCAAGTCTTTATTTCCGTCGCAGATTTTCGTCCAAACGCGGAAGTATCTCGATAAAGTTGCACGGGCGGTGCCGGTAATCGAGTTGAGGGCCGAGGATTTCGTCCCACGCGTCGCGGCAGGCACTGGTCGATCCAGGCAACGCGAAAAGATACGTGCCGTTGCAAACCCCGCCCGTGGCGCGGGACTGAACAGCCGATGTGCCTATCTTTTGCATCGAGACAATTGCGAAGATCGTGCCGAAGGCGTCGATCTCTTTTTCGTAGATGTCGCGATGCGCCTCGACCGTTACATCGCGCCCGGTCAAACCGGTGCCCCCAGTGCTCAAGACCACATCTACATCACCTTGCAGGCACCAGTCCTTGAGCTGCTGCGCAATCTGGGCCCGTTCATCCCTGAGCATCGCGCGCGCGGCGAGGCTGTGGCCTGCCGCCTCCAGGCGTTCCACCAGAAGATCCCCGGAACGGTCCTCGCTTGGGCCGCGCGTGTCCGACACGGTTAAAACAGCGATCCGGCAAGGGATAAAGCCGCGCTCAGGCGTGCCGCTCCCGGTGCTCATGGCTGCACCATGAGGGGCAATGTACAGGGTTCATCGACCGGCAACCGCGCAGGCGTTGCTACGCGCGCGACACGTTCAAGGCCCGGTTGGGTCAACAGACCACGGATATTGGCCGCGTCCTCCTCCATCACTAAGCACAGGCCTGCATCCGCGCTCCGCGTGCGTACCAGGGCTTCAAACCGCTCCCCGACCGGTCCCTGGGCAATGCCAGACGCGTCCGTGTAGGCGTCCAAGACCAACGCGGCAGCGCTGTCGAGGTAATCGGCCTGGCCTGGGGAGACAGCCCCCGGGCAGGTGCGCGCCATCGCCGACATCTCCGCCATCAGCCGAACGACACAGCCCAGCGCGGTCTGACCGCTGCGATCTATGGCCGAGGTCAGGCTTTGCTGGGCATCCACCGTGAGCTCAACGCCATCGGGCAGAAAGATGCGCCGCGCCCCTTCGGCCAAAGGCACGGACCGTTCGGCATGCTCGGCGATCAGAGCCGGGTAGTCGATCAAGCCCAAAGGATCCGCCGGGGCGGGTGCCGCCGTCAAACCGGCGAGCATGGCGATTGCAATGCCCCGTATCAAAGTCGCGCCTTCAGGCTAAGCAGGTCTTCCCAGGCATGGCGTTTGGCGGAAGGATTGCGCAGCAGGTAGGCGGGATGAAACATCGGCAGCACGGGCTTTCCAAAGGCTTCGTCCCAGGTTCCGCGCATACGTGTGATGCCGCGACGGCCAAGAACCCCCTGACAGGCGATATTGCCCATCAGAACAATAGCTTGGGGCTCGGCTAACGCGACGTGACGTTCGACAAACGGCATCATCATCGCGATTTCCGCGGGCTTCGGATCGCGGTTCTGCGGTGGCCTACAGGGTATAATGTTGGTGATGTAGGCCGCGTGCTCGGGATCGGCATGGGCGCGGTTGAGCCCGATCGCCTGCAACATCCGATCCAGGAGCTGTCCGGCACGCCCTACAAACGGCTTACCCGCCGTATCTTCGTCGCGCCCCGGCGCCTCCCCGATGATCATCACGCGCGCGCCCGGCTGACCATCACTGAAGACGAGGTTTTTGGCACCATTGCGCAGCTCACAATGCGGATAAGCGGCCAGGGCGGCCTGAAGCGCGGCCAGATCCTGCGCCTCAGACGCAAGCTTGCGGGCAACGGCGACCGGGTCGAGGTCAAAGGCCTCCGTCGCCTCAGGGCTTGGCTCTTGTGCGGCTGGAGCACTCGGACCGGCTGGGGCTGGCCGGGGCGCCGGTGGCGCTTCAGGCTTCAGCGCATACCGATCGACCGGCGTATCGAGAATGGCCTCATCCGCGCCAAGCTCGATCTGCCAAGCAAGCGCCTTTAAGGCCTCATCGCGGTCCAATTGCTCCATGTCCGAAAGCTAGGGCGATCCTCGCAGGCTGAAAAGCGTGAATTGTCTCCGCCCGCGATAGTTCGGTGATCTTGCCCGATGCGGCGTGGCCTGATTAAAGGCGGTACGGCCAATTCAGGATCGCGCAGGATGCCTTTTCAGCCTCCACATCTTCTCGGCATCGCCCAACTAACGGCGGATGATATCGAGACGCTGTTGGATCTTGCCGATCAATACGCCGAGAAAGAGCGGGGCCGCACGAAATCAAGCGACGTGCTGCTGGGTCTGACCCAGATCAACATGTTTTTTGAGAACTCCACCCGGACGCAGGCCTCGTTTGAGATCGCCGGCAAACGTCTCGGCGCTGATGTGATGAACATGGCAATGGGCGCCTCGAGCCTCAAAAAGGGCGAGACGCTGATCGACACAGCGCTGACGCTCAATGCGATGCACCCGGATCTCATCGTTGTGCGCCATCCGATGTCGGGCGCGGTGAACCTGCTAGCCGAAAAGGTAAACTGCGCCGTTTTGAATGCCGGGGACGGACGGCATGAGCACCCGACTCAGGCCCTTCTCGATGCGCTGACGATCCGCAGGGCGACGGGGCGCTTGGAAGGTCTGCGCGTGGCCATTTGCGGTGACATCGCGCATAGCCGGGTGGCGCGCTCGAACATCCTGTTGCTCAGAAAGCTGGGCAATGAGGTGCGGCTGGTCGGCCCCAAAACCCTTATGCCGTCCGGGGCCGCAAGCTGGGGTGTTGAAATTTTTGACGACATGAAGACCGGCTTGGATAGCGCGGATGTCGTTATGATGCTCCGCCTGCAAAAGGAACGAATGGACGGGGCCTTCATCCCGTCTGAGCGGGAGTACTACCACCGCTTCGGGCTCGACACCGAAAAGCTCACAGCTGCAAAGCCCGACGCCATCGTGATGCATCCCGGGCCGATGAACCGAGGCGTTGAGATCGACGGCACCCTGGCCGATGACATCAACCGATCGGTGATCCAAGAGCAGGTGGAGATGGGCGTGGCCGTCCGCATGGCGGCGATGGACTTGCTCGCGCGCAATCTGCGCCAATCGCGCGCCGGAAACCGGTCGGTGATGGCATGACGCGCAAACGAGTGGGCATGCGATGCAAGTGGCGGGATTGTCCGGCGACTGCCGCATGGCCGGGGCAAAGACGCTAGCCATGTCGTTTCTGCAGATCTTCGCCCTCAACATGCCGGTAACGGTTCGGCACACGAACCTGACCCGACAGCAAGGCCTGGGGCCGGAACTTCCACCGCTGGCAGAATGGCTGCGTACGCCTGAGCTTAACCTTCAGAAGATCGAGCTGTTCCCCATCAAAGATCTCGATGACCTGAGCCTGCCTGACTATCTCTCTGCGGCCTATGATATTGCGCCCGAGGATCTGCGCGAGGCGGCGCCGCGTTTGCGGGCGCTTGGCGGCACTGTGCTTTTGGTGCCGAGTGCCGCACTGTCCGAGGCTGCCAATCCCGGCCCCGAGGCTACCGAGATCGCGCGCCTACCCCTGCCTGAGGCACGGCACGATGCCGTCCTGCCTAAAGCCGATATACCCCGCAGTCCCAGTGCCGTGGCAGTGGAGGAGAAGTCTTCAAAACCCCTTGGCCCGGTGCCGCGCACGATCCTGGTGGTGGTGGCGCTTGTGATCGCAGCGCTTGTCGTGTTGAGCCTGAGCTGATGCTGTGTGCTGAACCATCCCTGCGCCCGTGGAAAGACGCCTGATGATCAATGCGCTTTTGACCAATGCCCGACTGATCGACCCCGAAGCGGGCGAAGAACGCTTGGGCTGGCTGCGCATCGAAGAAGGCCGGATCGCGGAGCTCGGAGAAGGCCCGCGGCATGGCGGCCGCGACTGCCAAGGCCATTGCCTGGCACCAGGCATTGTCGATGTGGGCGTGAAGATCGGAGAGCCGGGCGAGCGCCATAAGGAGAGCTTTCGCACGGCCGGTCTAGCCGCGGCGGCGGGTGGTGTGACGACCATGATCACGCGGCCTGACACGACGACACCGATCGACACGCCGGAAATCCTGGAATTTGTGCAGCGCCGCGGAAAGGAGCAATGCGCCGTCCGCATCCGACCGATGGCCGCACTCACCAAGGGGCGCGGTGGTCAGGAAATGTCCGAGATCGGCTTTCTTATGGATGCGGGCGCCGTCGCATTTTCCGACGGCGATCAAGTTATCCAGGACAACCGGATCGCCCTTCGCTGTATGAGCTATGCCCAAGGGCTTGGCGCCCTGGTTCTGGGACACATCCAAGACCCAACGCTTTCGCAGGGCGCGGCGGCGACCAGTGGAAGCTTTGCCGCACTTCGAGGCCTTCCAGGCGTCAGCCCAATGGCCGAGCGTTTGGGGCTAGAGCGGGACCTGACCTTGGTCGAGATGACAGGCCTGCGCTATCACGCCGATCAGATCACCTGCGCCAAGACGCTGCCCGCCCTGAAGCGCGCCAAAGAGACCGGTCTCGATGTCACGGCAGGGGTTTCGATCCACCATCTAACGCTGAGCGAAGAGGATATCGGCGACTTTCGAACCTTCTTCAAACTCAAACCGCCGCTGCGGGCCGAGACGGACCGTCTGGCGATGCTGGCCGCCTTGGCCGATGGCACGATCGACATCATCTGCTCGATGCACACACCTCAGGACGAAGAAGAGAAACGGCGCCCCTTTGCCGAGGCGGCCAGCGGCGCGGTCGGCCTGGAGACGCTTTTGCCCGCTGGCCTTGGTTTGGTGCGTGCGGGTGCATTGAGTTTGCCTAAGCTTTTTGCCGCGATGTCGCTCAAGCCTGCCCAGCGCTTTAGCGTCGAAGGCGGGCGGCTGAGCCCGGGTCATCCCGCGGATCTCGTTCTGTTCGATCCCGATGCGGCGTTCCTCTTGGATCGCTTCGCGCTGCAGTCCAAGTCAAAGAACACACCCTTCGACCAGGCCGAGATGCAGGGCCAGGTCATCGCGACCTTCGTCGGCGGCAAATCCGTCTATGAGCGCGCGAATGCCTGAACTCATCACAGGACCCGCACTCATCGGCGTTGTCGGGCTTGCTGCTTATCTCTTAGGCTCGGTCCCGTTCGGCCTTGTGATCGCGCGTCTTTTCGGTCTGGGGGATCTGCGCCAGATCGGCTCGGGCAATATCGGCGCGACCAATGTGCTGCGTACGGGCAACAAGGTCGCCGCCGCGCTGACGCTGATCTTGGATGCTGGCAAGGGCGCGATTGCGGTCCTCTTGGCACGCGCCGCTCTGGGGGAAGACGCGGCGCAAACGGCGGCTCTCGCGGCCTTTCTCGGGCATTGCTTTCCGGTCTTCATCGGCTTTCAGGGCGGCAAAGGCGTCGCGACGTTCTTGGGCACCTTGCTCGCCCTCGCTTGGCCTATCGGTGCCCTGGCCTGCGGCACGTGGCTTGTGACAGCCGTGCTCAGCAGGATCTCATCGCTGTCCGCTTTGGTCGCCGCCGCCTCCGCCCCGGTTTGGGCCCTGCTGACAGGACATGGCACGGCCGTCCTCCTATGCGTGGCCCTGGCCGCGCTCGTTTTCCTGCGCCACCGCCCCAATATCGCGCGTCTGAGGGCCGGAACTGAGCCGCGCATCGGTCAGAAATGAGCGACACCGACGCGGCTTTGGACGCCTTTCACAGCCTTCCCTCAGGCAATTTCCGAGCACGGTACGAAGGCACGGAATGGCTGGTGAGCAAATCGATCCTTGTGGGCGGGCAGGCGCAAAAATTCCTCGCGCGTGAGCTTGGCGGCAACGGCTATGTCAGCATGAATGTCTACCGCCTCAAAAGCGGCGCCTGGCTGCTCAAACCTTGTGAAATGCCGCGCCAGAAAGCAGAGCGGTTTCTACGCGCCTTGGAGCTGAGCGGGTCCAGGGACGCAGACCAGGCTCAGTAGGAGTAGGCCTCGTAGATCCGCGAAAGATCGCCCTGCCAGTCTCCATGGTAGCGCTCCAAAAGCTCATCGGCCGGTGTTTGACCGCTCTCTAGGCTTTCGCGGACCGCATTGAGAAAATGCGTCTCATCCGGGACCAGGCCATTCGCTCCAGCTTTGGCGCGGTTCTTGAGGCCCATCTCGGCAATGTCGACCACTTGGGCTGCGAGATCTTTCATCTTGAGCCCGCCGACCTCAGCATCGAGGCCCTGTTCCGACGCCGCAACACGCATCGCATCGCGGGTCTCGGCATCAAAGTCCTTGATCAAATCGCTGGCCGCATCCAACGTGGTTTGGTCGTAGATCAGGCCCACCCAAAGCGCCGGCAGCGCGCAAAGTCGCCGCCAGGGCCCACCATCGGCGCCGCGCATCTCGATGAATTTCTTGATCCGCGCCTCAGGAAAGATCGTCGTCAGGTGATCGGCCCAGTCCGAAATCAGCGGCTTTTCCCCCGGTAAGGCGGGCAGCTTTCCATCCAAGAAATCGCGGAAAGACTGACCCAACGCGTCGATATATTTGCCGTCGCGGTAGACGAAATACATCGGCACATCGAGGGCGTATTCAACCCAGGCGTCAAAGCCAAAGCCATCTTCGAATACAAAGGGCAGCGTCCCTGTTCGAGCAGGGTCGAGATCGCGCCAGACCCGGCTGCGCCAACTCTTATGCCCGTTCACCTTGCCCTCGAGAAACGGAGAATTGGCAAATAACGCGGTCGCGACCGGCTGCAGCGCTAGGGCCACGCGAAGCTTTTGGACCATGTCCGCCTCGCTGGAGAAATCCAGGTTCACCTGCACGGTGCAGGTCCGGTACATCATGGTTTTGCCCATGCTGCCGACACGATCCATGTAATCCGTCATCAGGCGATAGCGCCCTTTGGGCATCATCGGCATGTCCTCATAGGACCAGATCGGCGCCGCACCCAAACCAATGAAGCCCACGCCCATCTCATCGGCCACGGACTTCACCTCAGCGAGATGAATGTTCACCTCATCACAGGTTTGGTGGATCGTCTCGAGCGGCGCACCGGAGAGCTCAAGCTGACCACCGGGCTCTAGGCTGATATTGGCGCCGTCCTTTTCGAGCCCGATGAGGTACTCGCCCTCGTGGATCTTGGACCAAGCGAACCGATCGTGGAGGCCTTGCAAAACGGCGCGGATCGACCGCGTTCCATCAAAGGGCAAAGGGGCAAGCGTGTCTTTGCAAAAACCGAATTTCTCGTGCTCGGTTCCGATGCGCCAGGCGTCTTTGGGCTTGCACCCGGATGCGAGATATTCCGCCAGATCATCGCGATGCTCAATCGGCGCGCCACCTGTTTGCGGGATCGACATGCTGCGGGCTTACTCTGGCTTAGGAACGATCATCATCGGCAGAGGTGACTTGCAGATCAGGGGGTGTCAAGGGCGCCACATCCTGCGCTCCCGCGCGACGCCAGATCCGCTCTGACCCTCTGGACCTGCTTTGGACAGCGCGCACGACGCGATCCATGGGCAAGCCGGGCAGGGCTGCGAAGGCATCGAACAAGCCGTCTGCGCCCAAAGCGTCGACCGGGATCACCAAGACCTCCTGGGCGCTGGCCAAGACCCAGTCAGAGCCGCCTTGGGAATTGCGGCGCACCGACAAGACAGCCAGATCCGAAAGCGCCATCGCTCCGCCGCGATGCGGGCCCATGAACAGAACCTGCCCCTCGTCAATCTTGACCACACCTGGCCCGTCGCCACGACTATTGAACCTCGCGCGCTGTATCGCGGGCCATATTCCGACGGCGCCTACCGCGATCAGCACCAGACCGAAGCCTTGCAAGATGACGCCGCCGGTTTGGCGGGCGATCCAGATGCCCACCGCCACAAAGATCAGGCACACACCAACCTCGAACCAACGGCGCAGTGCTGCTGTGGCTTCGGGGCGGAAAAAGCTCATCGCCAATCGCCCAAGCTCGCTTGAAACAGAGTTAGGGCTGCGACTGCAGCGGTGTCGGCGCGCAGGATGCGGGGCCCGAGACTGATCACCTGAACCTGATCCATCGCAGTCAGCCGCTCGCGCTCTGCGGGCGAAAAACCACCTTCCGGTCCGATCAACACAGCCCAAGGGTCTCGCGTCACAGATGCCTCGGGCGTGGGCATCCGGTTGACCTCCCCCACCCGCGCCTCATCGGCGAAGATCAAACGGCGGTCGCTGGGCCAGTCCGAGAGAATTCGGGAAAGCGGCGCTAACTCTACGACCTCCGGCACGAAGGTATTGCCGCATTGCTCGGCGGCCTCGATGGCATGGGCTTGCAGCCGGTCGCGGCGAATGCGCTCAGAATTCGTGTACTCCGTCAGCACAGGACAGATCCGTGTGACGCCCATTTCCGCGGCCTTTTCCACAATGAAATCGGTGCGGGCCTTCTTGATCGGCGCAAATAGAAGCCAAAGATCGGGCGGAGGCTGAAGCGGGCGGGTTTGAGCCTCGATCCGCAATAGACCGCCACGCTTGGAGATGTCCTGCACCGTCGCGGCGTATTCCCCGCTCAACCCATCGAAGACCAGGATCCGCTCGCCCGCGCGCAGCCGCATCACGGCGTAGAGATAGTTCGCCTGATCCCGCGTCACCGGGACGCTGGTGCCAGTATGCAGGGCTTGCGCTACATAGAGCCTGATTTTGGCGGTGTTGGGCATGGCTGAGGCCATCACACAGATATCGAAACGAGTTTGGGGATAGGCTATGAGCGAGGCCCAGCAAAGACCAGATCGTGCGGAAGCCTCGGCAGGTCAGGTCGCGGATGCCTACACCGGCAATTGGGTCGATCGCTTGGCCCCTGCCCCGACCCGTCCCTATCTGAGGCTGTCGAGGGCGGATCGGCCCATCGGCACATGGCTGTTGCTGCTGCCGTGTTGGTGGGGCCTGGCGCTTGCCATGGGTGCCGATGGGCAAGTGTCGCTAATGGATGCCTGGATCGCCATCGGCTGTGCTCTGGGCGCGTTCCTGATGCGCGGCGCGGGTTGCACGTGGAATGACATCACCGACCGCGATTTTGATGCCGCCGTCGCCCGCACCCGTTCAAGGCCGATCCCCTCGGGTCAGGTGACCCCACGCCAAGCCTTGCTCTGGCTGATCGCGCAGAGCCTGATCGCCTTCGTGATCCTACTGACCTTCGAACCGGCAGCGATCTGGATGGGCATCATCTCGCTGCTGCCGGTTGTGATCTATCCGTTCGCCAAGCGCTTCACGTGGTGGCCGCAGGTGTTTTTGGGCATCGCATTCAATTGGGGCGCGCTTTTGGCTTGGACTGCGCATAGCGGGAGCCTCTCGGTCGCGCCTGTCCTTCTCTACGGCGCGGGCATCGCCTGGACGCTGTTCTATGACACTATCTATGCGCATCAGGACAAAGAGGATGACGCGTTGATTGGCGTGCGATCAACGGCCCGCCTTTTTGCGGAGAACACCCGGTCCTGGCTGAGGGCCTTTCTCGTGATCGCCGTGTTGCTGCTCATGGCGGCGGCGATCGCGGCGCTGGGGCCCAACGGCAATCCGCTGAGCATGGTGATCGCGCTGGTGGGCATCTGGGCCTTTGGCTGGCATCTGACCTGGCAGTTGGCGCAACTCGATATCGATGATGCGGATACTTGCATGCGCCTGTTCCGCTCCAACCGCGATGCCGGGCTTTTGGTTGCGCTCTTTTTCGCTGTTGCCGTTTTCGTCTAGTGGACAAGGCCCAAGCCACGCGGTAGCCAAGACCAAAGCCAACAAGGCAAGCAGGACATGGCAATTACAGGCTATTCTATGCTCAGCATCGCGGCCTTCGCAGCCGCGGGTATTGCCAGCGTGGCGATGGCGTCGTTCGCAGCAACGCGTATTGAGGAACGCTCGGCCGAAGACGTCACAGCCGCTATGCAGGACGCCTCTCTAGACTGGGTCGATGTCTCGGTCGACGGGCTCAATGTGACCCTATCCGGCACGGCCCCGACCGAGGCGCAGCGCTTTCGCGCCACCTCCCTTGCGCGCAGCATCGTCGATGATGGCCGGGTGATCGTTCGCCTTGATGTCGCCGCCCCCGACACAATCACACCACCGTCGTTTCAGCTTGAGATGCTCCGCAATGGCGATGGTCTATCGCTAATCGGTCTTGTGCCTGATGCTTTGGGTGACGGGGGCGTGGCAGAACGCCTAAGCGCCGTGACCGAGGGGATAGACGTCGTCGATCTGGTCGACAGTGCCGATTACGCTGTGCCTGAGGGCTGGGAGGTCGCGCTGGATTACGGCCTTTCGGCGATCCTGGAGCTGCCTCGGTCCAAGGTCTCGGTCTATTCCGACCGCGTCGAGATCGAGGCCGTGAGCGAGAGCCAACAGCAACGCGATGCGCTCTTGGCGTCGCTGCGCTCGGCTCAGCCCGACGGGATCGAGATCCTACTCGATATCTCAGCGCCCCGGCCGGTGATTGCGCCGTTCTCTCTTCGCTTCGTGCTGGACGAAGACGGCGCGCGCTTTGAGGATTGCTCGGCCGAGACGGATGCGGGTCGCGCGCGGATACTTGCATCGGCCGCAGAGCTTGGCGTGCCGGAGGATGCAGATTGCGCGATCGGTCTTGGCATGCCCTCGCCGCAATGGCCGCAGGCTGTTTCTCAAGCGCTGGCGGCCCTAGGGGAGATCGGCACCGGCACGGTCAGTTTCTCGGACGCGGATATCAGCCTGATCGCGGGTCCGCGCACCGAACAAGACCTGTTCGACCGCGTGATCGGAGACCTGGAAGCTGACCTGCCGGAGGTGTTTTCCCTGCGCGCCGTATTGCCCGCTACGCCCGATCCCAACACCACCGCCCAAGGCCCCGCTCAGTTTTCTGCCGAGCTTAACGAAGAGGGCATGATCGAGTTGCGCGGGCGCCTGCCTGATGACCGGATCGAGGCCGCGGTTCTCAGCTTTGCGCAGGCCGAGTTCGGTCATAGCAATGTCCGCCTTGCCACGCGGCAGGTGGAGGATCTGCCCACGGAATGGTCCGTGCGCGTCTTGGCCGGTCTGGCGGCGTTAGGTGTCCTCAACTCCGGGAGCTTGCAGGTCGAGCCCGAGATGGTGCGGCTGAGCGGTGAAACCGGAAGTCAGACCGCCCTGTCGGACGCGTCGCGAATCCTGGCCGAGCGCTTGGGCGACACGGCCTCCTTCGATCTGGACATCACCTATATCGAAGAGCTTGACCCGGCCTCCGCCATCCCGACCGAGGCCGAATGTGTGGCGCGTCTGAATGGCATTCTCGACGAAACCAAAATCTCGTTCGATCCCGGCTCAGTTGAGATCAATGAAGAGGCCGCGCTTGTGCTGGACGCCATCGCAGAAGTGCTGCCCGATTGTCGGCATGTCGAGATGGAAATCGGCGGTCATACCGACAGCCAAGGCCGTGAGAGCATGAATGCGCGGCTAAGCCAGGCGCGCGCAGATGCCGTGTTGAACGGCCTTTTGGGTCGCAATATTCTGATAGGGAACCTGTCGTCTCGTGGCTATGGCGAAAGCCGCCCGATCGCCGACAACGAAACCGAAGAAGGCCGCGAGGCCAATCGCCGGATCGAGTTCCGCCTTTTGGCCGAGGTGATCGAAGCGGCGGCAGAGGCAGAAGTCGCCGAGCGGAACGAGACCCTGCTTGCCGTAAGGCCAGTACCGCGCCCGGACAGGGCCGCGGAAGAGAGTGACGCCGAGGGGGCGGACAATGAATAGAACCGAATTCATAATCGCCGTGGCAGCGATCCTGTTTGTGGTGTTCTGCCTTGGTTGGTTCGCCCATTGGCTGGTCCAACGCTTTTCCAAGGTCAGCGCCGCCGATATGTCCGAACTCGACGAAATGGCCAGCAAATTGCATGAGGCCGAGGACACGCGCGATCAAGCGGTCGCTTACCTCCAGCAGCGTGAGGGCGAGCTTAGCAATCAATTGACCCAGACCGAGGCGGAATTGGCCGCAGCGATGGAAGGGCTTCGGGACGCCCGTGGTGAGGCAGAGGAATTACGCGCCTATATCGAGCGGGTCAGCCAGCCCGAAATCGTCGATGTCGCCGAAAGCGAGACGCAAGCCAGCGCAGACCGGTAAGCCCAGGCGCCTGTACCACTGATTACGAGCTTTCCCAGCGTTTCAGTGCCTTCGCGTCACGGCCATGGGCCTCGACCCAAGCCTCTCCTGCCTTTCGGATCTCTTTTTTCCAAAACGGCGCGTTGGATTTCAGGGTGTCCATCAGGAAATCCGCCCCCTTAAAGGCCGCTTCGCGGTGGGGCGACGCTGTGGCCACCATCACAATTGGCTCGGACACTGCCAAACGGCCGTAGCGGTGGATCAAAAGGGCGTCGCTTAACTCGAAACGCGTAATCGCCCGCTCCCGCAGATCTTTCAGCGCGCGTTCGGTCATGCCAGGATAGTGCTCGATCTCCAGGGCGATCAGATCGCCCTCAGGGCTCTGCCGCACGAGGCCGGTGAAACTGACCACCGCGCCAACATCGGAGAGGCCAACGGAAAACGCGTCCAGCTCCACACCCGCGTCAAACGCCTCAGTTTGGACCCGAACGCGCACTCATCCCCCGGTCATAGGCGGAAAAAACGCCACTTCGCGGGCGCCCACGAGGGATCCATCGAACTCTACTACCGTTTGATCCACCGCCACGCGAATGCCGCTGAGATCGGCGAAGACGTGGTCATAGGGGGCGCCGCGCAAACGCAACTCCTGGATCAAGCTCGAGACATCTTTAGCGCCGCTGGCAAAGCTCTCGCCGTTCAGGCCGATGCGTTCCCGGATCCAAGCGAAGTAGCGCAGCTCGATCATCTCAGCCGTCCTTCACGTAGGGCCATGCCTTGCGGAAATAATCCGCGCCGGTGATCAGCGTCAGCGCGGCGGCCAGCCAGATCAAAACCAAACCGCTGTAATGCGAATACCAAAAGCCGGAATATATTTGCTGCAGGCCGAGGGGGTCTTCGACGCTCCCCTCCAGGATCTGCGCGACCAAATCCGGGCCCATGCCATAGGTCCACATGCCGAAATAGTGTTCGAACAGCCCGCGCGAAAACAACACCGCGATCGCAACCATCTGAACTGTGGTTTTCCATTTGGCCAAAGTTGTCACTTTGAGCGTTCCGGCGGTATCGCCCAGAAACTCACGCAGACCGGACACGAAAGCCTCACGGAACAGGATCAGCGCAGCCGGGACCATGATCCAGAAGTTCGGGCCCAGAAGTCCGATAAGGACTGCAAGCGCGATAATCACCATGGCCTTGTCGGCGATCGGGTCAAGCATTGCGCCGAACTTGCTCTCCATGCCCCAGGCGCGGGCCAGCCGCCCATCGAGCCAGTCGGTGGCGGCGGCTGAGACGAACAGGACCAAAGCCAACCAATCGGCCCAGGGCCGCGCTACGCTGACGAAAACGATGGCCAAAGCGGGCGCCGCCAAAAGCCGCAGTACGGTCAGAGTATTTGGAATGGTCCAGCGCATATGCGTGTCGTAGCTCAGCCATCGCGCGCCGAAAAGAGGCATGGCGCCGAACCGGCTCAACCCCGCTCGTGAAAAAAGCCGTAGATGCTCTCGGCCATGGCATCAGAAATACCGTCGACGGCCTTCAAATCGGCAAGCGCTGCGCGGGACACCGCCTTGGCTGAACCGAAATGCGTAAGCAGCGCGCGTTTGCGGGTCGCGCCCACGCCGGGCACTTCATCGAGCGGCGTTGCCCCGATGGCTTTCGAGCGCTTTTGCCGGTGGGCGCCGATCGCGAAGCGGTGCGCCTCGTCGCGCATACGCTGAATAAAATACAAAACCGGATCGTTGCGCGGCAGCGAGAAGGCTCGACGCCCGCGGCGGTGAAACTCTTCCTTACCGGCGTCACGATCGACGCCTTTGGCGACCCCAACGAAAGGCACATTCCCTATGTCCAGAGCGTCCATGATCTCGGCCACGGCACTGACCTGGCCCGCTCCGCCATCGATCAAGAGTAGGTCGGGCCACATGCCGCCCGTCCGCTCAGGGTCTTCCTTGACCAAGCGTTTAAAGCGACGGTTCAGCACTTCCTTCATCATGCCGAAATCATCGCCTGGCGTAAGATCTTCACCCTTGATGTTGAACTTGCGGTATTGCGCCTTTTCGAAGCCTTCGGCGCCCGCCACGACCATGGCGCCGACTGCAAAGGCGCCCTGGATGTGCGAATTGTCGTAGATCTCGATGCGGTTGGGCGCCTCAGGCAGGTCAAACGCCTCGGCGATACCCTTAAGGAGCTTGGCTTGGCTGGCACTCTCGGCGAGCTTGCGTTCAAGCGATTGGGTCGCGTTGCGGGCCGCGCCTTGTACTAGTTCCGCCTTTTCGCCGCGCTGGGGAACCAAAAGCTCAACCTTTCGTCCAAGCTTCGCTGTCAATGCCTCTGCCATCAAATCGGCGTCGTCGATCCCGTGGCTCAACAGGATCTGCCGGGGCGGGTCTTTGTCGTCGTAGAACTGACCCAGAAACGCCTGCATCACTTCGGCCGGGCTGACGTCATGGCCGACCCTGGGATAATAGTCGCGATTGCCCCAGTTCTGATTGGCACGGATGAAAAAAACCTGCACGCAGGCCTGGCCGCCCTGAAGATGAAGCGCGATGATGTCAGCCTCGGTGACGCCGCGTGGATTGATGCCTTGGTTCGTCTGCACCTGGGTAAGGGCGCGGATCCGGTCGCGGAGGGCCGCCGCGCGTTCAAACTCCAAATCCTCAGACGCCGCTTCCATCTCACGCTTGAGGATGTCTTGGGCTTCGGTCGATCGTCCAGTGAGGAAATCATCGGCGGCTTTGACGAGATTGGCGTAGTCTTCTTTGCTGATCTTGCCGCCGCAGGGGCCGGCACAGCGCTTAAGATGATAATTGAGGCAGGGACGGTTTCCGGCCTCAACCTCGCGATCGGTGCAGCTTCGCAGCAAGAACACCTTTTGCAATGTGTTGAGCGTCCGATTGACTGCGCCTGCGCTGGCGAAGGGGCCGTAATAGCGCCCCTTGCGAACCTTGGCACCGCGATGCTTCTCGACCCGAGGGAAGTCATGTTCGGTCGAAATAAAGATATAGGGGAAGGATTTATCGTCGCGCAGCAGCACGTTGTATTTCGGTTTGAGCTGCTTGATCAGGTTCTGCTCAAGCAACAGCGCCTCGGTTTCGGTCGCGGTCGTCAGAAACATCATTGAGGCCGTCTCGCGGATCATACGAGCGATCCGAGGCGTGTGGCCCGTTTCCTTTGTGTAGCTGCTGACGCGCTTTTTCAACGCGCGCGCCTTGCCGACATAAAGCACCCGGGATTGGTCATCGAGCATTCGGTAAACGCCGGGTGAATTGTCCAGAGATGCAATATAGCTCTGGATCACCTCAGCGCCTGGCGCTGAGCCTTTCGACGGAGTGTCATCGGTTTCAGACGTCATGTTTCCGTGTCAGTCGATTCTTCGCTCGCTGCATCTTGAAGCGGCCGCGCGCAAGTCAAAAGGGATCCACCGAAATTGTGGATAACCTTTCGGATAAACCCTGGGCATAAAGAATTTCTCGTTTGATTTTCACACTTTCTTAACTTTGCTTAATATCTAGGCATTCGAATTAAGTATATGGTTTTATGAGAGAAAATAAATTCCTGTCTCATGGAATAATTTCACGTGCCCGCAAAATTTTCTTGGCCAATCGGCAATTGCCTCAGTGGACAATCCGAAAACCGCTGGGCGGAATTGCCGAATCGACCCTCATTCTGCGGTTGGGTCCGCCAAGTCGACCGCAAGCAGTTCTCCCGTCACAGGCTCAGCTGAAATTAGGTAATTCAACGCTGCAGCAAGATCATCGCCGCCGTCGGCTTGGCGTCCAGGTTCGGCCGTATAATCTGCCCATCGCGGGTCAACCGCGCGCGGCGGGCAAATCATATTCACCCGCAGCTTTGGCGCGAATTCCAGGGCGGCCCGCCGCATGCTCGTGTAAAGAAGGTCCGCGGTGCGCGCAGCGGCAAAAGACGCCTCCATGCTGGTCATAGAATTGGCGTCAGAAACAAGCACGCACTGGGCCGGTGCGCGCCATTCGCCTTGGTCGTCCCTCTCCCGTGGGGGCGCGGCCTGTGACGCGAGCGCGTTGAGAAAGTTGAAAAACACATCGCATTGGGTTCCGGTTGAGACCTCGTCCGGAAATGGCAGCACAACCAAGAGGGCAACGGATCC
Organism: Pseudomonadota bacterium; assembly: GCA_038530555.1. Lineage (GTDB taxonomy): Bacteria > Pseudomonadota > Alphaproteobacteria > Rhodobacterales > Rhodobacteraceae > HKCCE3408. The sequence goes on from JBCBCN010000010.1 coordinate 59,574, forward strand.
GCCATTTCGCATAGAAGCGGCGGGCGCATTGTCTGCGCTCACGTTCGACACGGTAAAATCCAGGCCGCGCAGAGCCGCTTCGATGCGCGCGCCCAGGCCATGCCCGGCATTTAAAATCAAGGCGCTTTTCAACCGTGGCCCATCAAGGTCAGCGTCAGATAAGCGGCATAGAGCAGCACGAAAACAGCCCCCAATCCCCGACCGATGCCGCGCTTGGCGAAAACGAAAGGCGCCAGAAGCAGCGACGCGAACAGCATCACCCAAAAATCGATGTGGAAAAATGTCGGATCAACTGGGATCGGGCCAAACAACGCGGCGACGCCGATGATGCCAAGAAGGTTGAAGATGTTCGAGCCGATGACATTGCCCAACGCCACATCCGCATGACGTCGCATCGCCGCCACAACACTGGTGGCCAGTTCCGGCAAGGACGTGCCGATCGCCACAAGCGTCAGCCCGATCACCGTCTCAGAGACGCCGAAAGCGCGCGCGATGAAAACCGAACTGTCGACCAGCAGATCCGCTCCGAGCGGAAGTCCAATGATGCCTAAGCCCAAATAGAGCCCGATCTTCCACCAAGGCATATCGGGGTCTGCTTCTTCCAGGTCGTCGGCTGCGCTCTCCTGGCCGCTATGCGCCAAGGCTTCCCGTGCCTGATCGCCCAGGATGTAGGCGAGCCCCGCGAGTAGCACCAAGGCTTGCCACACCCCAAAAACCCCTGTTGCTGCCAGCGCGATGAAGGCAACGCTGGCGACCATCATCATCAAATAACTGCGCCGTGTGTCAGACGCACTCGGATCGATGCAAGACATGAGGGCGGGCACCCCCAAGACCAGCAGGACATTCGCCGTGTTCGAACCAACGACATTGCCCAAGGCCAATCCAGGCACGCCCTCAAAGACTGATTGGACCGAGATTAGCAATTCTGGCGCGGAGGTTCCGAAAGCCACGATCGTCAGACTGACGATCAATGCCGGGATGCCAAGGCGCAGGCTCAGATTGACCGCGCCGCGAACCAACACATCGCCCGCCAGAAGCAAAATGAGCAACCCCAGGCCAGCCAATAGAAATTGCTCGAGCATTAGCCCCCTTCGGAGTCCTGGCAGTGGGCGCAGTGTCCACCCTTCAAGCTATAGCGCCCGCACTCTTTACACAGTGTTGGCTTGGGCATGCCAGACGGGTCATTCTTGCGCGTGATGCGTGGCAGACGAAGCCTGCCGAACATCGCGAGCACGGCCATAGCGATCAGGAAAAAGGTGACGATCTTGACCATTCTAGAGGCCGTAGCGTGCCCAGTGAGCGCGGTCTTCGAAGAGACCCGCTGAAATATCAGCGGCCAGCCGTGAGCCAAACCGGCTCAGCCAGCCGCGTTTAGGCCCGTAGACGGCGAATTGAACCTTATCGCCGAAACGCTCTTTCATCTTGGGCTTCAGGTGGCCGATCCCATCGGCAAGACCAAGCTCGATGGCTTTACGACCGGTCCAAAACTCGCCGGTAAAGAGGTCTTGATCTGCCAGCTTTTCCCCACGGCGCCCTTTGACATGGTCGATGAAGGCGGCGTGGATATCCTCCTGGATTTCCTTGAGTTTCTCGAGGTCTTCCGCTTTCTCAGGGCGGAAAGGATCGAGGATGGATTTGCTTTTGCCAGCTGTATGCACGCGACGTTCGACACCATAGCGCTCGATCAAGTCCGAGAACCCGAAACCGGCGGAGATTACGCCGATTGAGCCCAGGATCGAGCTGTCATCGGCCCAAATTTCATCGGCGGCGCAGGCCAGCCAATATCCCCCAGATGCCGCGACATCCTCCACAAAGGCGTAAACCGGCACATCATGCTCTTGCGACAGGCGCCGGATCCGCGCGGCAATGAGCGAGGATTGCACTGGCGAGCCGCCGGGCGAGTTTAAGGCCAGAGCAACGGCCTTTGGTTTGCCTTTGCGAAAGGCCCGCTCGATCATCGGGGCCGTTGCGTTGTCGCTGAGCACGCCCGTACGCCCACCCGACGCGATCACACCCGAAAGACGGATGACCGCGACCAAAGGCTCTTTTTTGACGAAGGGGATAAAGCGTTTCATGTCGGCTCATGTAGCCTTGGCAGCCCATGCAAACAAGGCATCGAAAACGGACTGTGACCGAAGAGTGCGGCCTTGTCCCCGCAGCCTCTTGCCTCGCGCCATAAATTCGGGGCGTCATAGCGCTATGTCCGCGGTCTGGCGAAAATCCTATCTCACGGCTCTTGCGTTGGCCGTCAGCGCCTCGGCTTTGGCCTCAGAGACAAAGGCCGAGACCCTGACCATTGCCGCCGCCGCAAGCTTACGCGGCGCCTTGGACGAAATAGCCGAGCTCTGGGGCGACGACACTGCGATAAGCTACGCGTCGAGCGCAGCCCTGGCCCGCCAGATCGAAGCCGGGGCGCCCTTCGATGTTTTCGTCTCCGCGAATTCCGCATGGATGGCGTATCTGCGCGATCGAGGCGCAATCGTTGACGGCACCATAATCGAGATCGCTGGCAACAGCCTCGTGGTTGTGACCGCTCAAGACGGATCGGCCGCTCCAGCCGAGCCCTGGCCCGAAATGCTCGATACACTCCCAGCCGACGGGCGGATTGCGGTGGGCCTTACCCAAGCTGTGCCCGCTGGCATCTATGCGCGTCAGGCGCTTGAGGCGGCGGGGCGTTACACGTCCTTGGAGGCAAGGCTCGTGCAGGTGGACAATGTTCGCCTAGCGCTGCGCTTGGCAGCGCGCGGCGATACCGCAGCGGCGATTGTTTATATCAGCGATGCCTTGGCCGATCCGGATGTGCGTCTGCTCGCGCGCGTGCCATCACATACCCATGACCCGATCGTTTATCCGGCCGCGCGCATCGCGGGCTCGGACCATCGATCTGCGGATGATTTCCTAGCATTTCTTGCCGGCCCGTCGGCGCAAGCGGTCCTACGGCGCCATGGGTTTGCAGGCGCGCCATGACGTTCGGCAGCGAAGAGATCGGCCTTGTTTTGCTGTCGTTGCGCATCGCCTGCGTCGCGGTAGCGGTTAGCTTGCCCTTCGCCATCGGGACCGCTTTGCTTTTGACGCGCCGCCCGTTTTGGGGACAAAGCGCGCTCAACATTGCGGTGCATCTGCCGCTTGTCTTGCCACCCGTGGTCACGGGCTATGCTCTCTTGGTACTGTTTAGCCCCAACGCGTTGCTTGGTCGGTGGATCGAGGTAATCTTCGGAACCGGGATCGCGTTCCGCTGGACCGGAGCCGCGCTGGCCGCTGCGATTATGGCCTTTCCGCTTTTTGTCCGCGCCATCCGCCAGTCGTTAGAGGCCGTGGACAGCGGCCTGCAAGAGGCCGCACTCACCTTGGGTCGGTCGCGCCTGGGGATCTTTTTCACAATCACTCTGCCGCTCTGCTGGCCTGGGATCCTGGCCGGGATCGTGCTGGCTTGGGCGAAGGCATTGGGAGAGTTCGGCGCGACGATCACGTTTGTGTCCAACATCCCCGGTCAGACGCAAACCATCCCCACTGCCATCTATTCGGCGCTTCAGGTACCAGGAGACGAGACCGCGGCACTCGCCTTAATCTTGGTCTCTGTGACGATTTCGGCGGGCGCGCTCATCGCCTCGGAATGGCTGGCCAGATCGGTCGGCCGAAGGTTGGCGCAATGACCGGTTGGCTGAGTGTCGCGCATCGCCAAGGCGCCTTCCGGCTTGAGTTGGAAAGCGACCTACAAACGGGGGTGACCGCGATTTTTGGGCCATCAGGTGCGGGAAAGTCGACGCTCCTGCGCATTATCGCGGGATTGCAGACGCCCGACCAAGGTAAGATCGTGGTCGGAGATCGGGTGTGGTTCGATCGCGCGACCGGCGAAAACCTTTCCGTGAATCAGCGCCGCGTCGGGTTCGTCTTTCAAGAGCCGCGCCTGTTTCCTCACATGAGCGTTGCGCGCAACCTTACCTACGGAATGAGGCGCAGCGCGTCGAAGCAGGCGTTCGGCGATATGGCAGAGCTTTTGGATATCGGCGATCTGTTGAACCGTCGGCCTGCAAACCTCTCGGGCGGCGAGGCGCAGCGCGTGGCGCTCGGTCGGGCGCTTTTGAGTGAGCCTGATCTGCTCCTTTTGGATGAACCGCTATCCGCTCTCGATTTTGATCTGAAACAGCAGATCTCGCCATATTTCGCTCGGCTCCGAGACCATCATGGCATCCCGATCCTCTACGTGACACATGATATCGATGAGGTTGCCCGACTTGCCGATCATATGGTGCTGTTGCGCGAGGGCTCGGGCGTTGCCGCAGGGCCGGTCGACCAGGTGCTGGCGCAAATAGACCGTGATCCCGAACCCTCTGCCGATATCGCGGGTGGGCTTTTGACCGCGGTGGTCACGGCACCGATAGACGACGATCACCTTACCCAGGTGAAAATCGCTGAGCATATCCTGTGGCTTCCTGGAGCCGTCGGACAGACTGGCGAAACGGTGCGCCTGCGCATTGACGCGCGCGATGTGACGCTGTCTCGCGTGCAGCCTGAGGGCTTGTCCGCGCTCAACATCCTGCCGGTGCGCATCACCGGTGTCGAAATGCTCGGCGCTGCGGGCTCGCTTGTTCGCCTCGATCATGCGGGGCAGTCCTTCGTCGCGCGGCTCACCCGGCGATCCCTGAGACTGATGGAGTTGCAAACCGGAGATGAAGTCTTTGCCATTCTGAAATCTATGTCCGCGACACCCTCCCGGGTCAGTGGCCGATAAGCGCTGCTGCGCTATGGCCAGCGCCTGTCAAAAGGTCTAAGCGGTCCGTGTGAATAGCGCGCCCAGCGCCTAAGCCAACCCAAACCCGTCACCCAAACGCAAAGGGAGCGCCTCTATGCTGCAAAATCTGCCGATGCAGCCCGCCGACAAAATCCTTCAGTTGATGCAGATGTTCCGCGAGGACACGCGCACCGACAAAATCGACCTTGGCGTTGGCGTTTATAAAAATGCGGACGGCGTCACGCCGATCATGGGGGCAGTGAAGGCCGCGGAAGAGCGCATTTGGCAAAGTGAGACGACCAAGGCCTATACCGGGCTTGCCGGGACCCCTGAATTCAACAGCGCCATGATCGATCTGATCCTGGATGGCGCGGTCCCCGCTGACAGTGTTGCGTCGGTCGCGACGCCGGGCGGTACGGGCGCGCTGCGGATCGCCTTCGAGTTGGTGCGCCAGGCAAATCCGGGAGTGCGGTTCTGGTACTCCAACCCGACATGGGCGAACCACGCTGCGATGCTCAAATATCTTAGCCTTCCAGCCAAGGCCTACCGCTATTTCAACGATGGCGGCGTTGATGTGAATGGCATGCTTGAAGACCTCAAGGGCGCCGCCCCGGGCGATGTCGTTTTGTTGCATGGATGCTGTCACAACCCGACCGGGGCAAATCTACGCGCCGAGGATTGGGATGCAGTGATCGATCTGATCAATGCCGAAGGTCTCATTCCGCTGATTGATGTGGCCTATCAGGGCTTCGGCGACGGGCTAGAAGCCGATGCGGCCAACTTGCGCAAAGTCGCCAAGGCCTGCCCAGAAACCCTGATCGCGGCGAGCTGTTCTAAGAATTTTGGCGTCTACAAGGAACGCACGGGCATATTGCTGGCCGTCGATCACAACGCAGCACAGCGCGCTGTGACCCAAAGCAACCTTTCGACGCTCAACCGGATGAACTATTCCTTCCCGCCCGATCATGGCGCTCGGATCGTCTCGACGGTTTTGAGCGATGCGGAGTTGCGCGCCGATTGGCAGAGCGAGCTTGAGGCCGTGCGATCAGGCATGCTCGACCTGCGCAAAGATTTATCGAGCGCCCTACGGCAAGAAACCAACTCAGACCGGTTCGATTTTCTGGCCAATCACCGGGGCATGTTTTCGATGCTCGGGATCACGCCCGACGAAGTTGTCCGTTTGCGTGAGACGCACGCGATCTATGTCATCGGAGACAGCCGGATGAATGTCGCAGGCTTGAACAAGTCAACGGTACCAGTGCTCGCCCGCGCCATCGCCGACGTCATCGGCTGATCGCAAACCGCCAAGAAGACCTGGGAGGAAAACCCGCATGCTCGATTTCAGCAATTGGAAGCGTCAGCAGATCCATATCAATGGCACCTGGTCGGATGCGGACTCGGGCGAAACCTTTTCGGTTTCAAACCCAGCGACTGGGCAAGAGATCGGCACGGTACCGAATGCCGGGTCAGCCGAGGCGCACCGCGCCATCGATGCGGCGGCGGCGGCCTATCCGGGCTTTGCAGCGATGTCGCTTGCCGACCGGGTGGCGTTGCTGTGGCGCATGCACGATCTGGTCATGGAAAACCAAACCGCCCTGGCGGAGCTGTTGACCGAAGAAATGGGCAAACCCCTGCCTGAGGCGATGGGCGAGGTGGCAATAGGCGCGCAATATCTACGCTGGTACGCCGAGGAAGTGCGCCGCGCCAAAGGCGAGGTGGTGCCGCCATCGGTGAATGGGCGCAGGATCCTCGTGACCAAGCACGCCATCGGCGTCGTGGGCATGATCACGCCGTGGAACTTCCCCTCCTCGATGCTGGCGCGGAAGCTTGGCCCGGCCCTGGCGGTCGGCTGCACGGTGGTGGCAAAACCGGCCCCCGATACGCCCTATTCCGGCCTGGCTTGGGCCGCCCTGGCCGAGGCAGCGGGCTATCCGCCGGGTGTGGTTAACATCCTGACCGGCGACGCGGCCTCGATTGCGCAAACCATGATGGAGCGTGAGGAGGTGCGGAAGATCACCTTCACGGGCTCGACCGAAGTGGGGCGCAAGCTCCTGCGTGGTGCGGCCGATAGCGTCAAGAAAGTGTCGATGGAGCTGGGCGGCAACGCCCCCTTCGTGGTCTTTGACGACGCTGATCTGGACGCGGCCGTCGATGGCGCCATGGCGTCCAAGTACCGAAATGCCGGTCAGACCTGCGTTTGCGCCAACCGCATATATGTGCAGTCCGGCATCCACGATGCGTTCGTCGAAAAGCTGGTCGAGAAGAGCAACACGCTCAAGGTCGGAAACGGTATGGACGACGGCGTCAACCAGGGCCCGCTGATCAACGACGCCGCACTCAAAAAGGTTGAAACACTGCTGCAAGATGCCGTTGAGAAGGGCGCCAAGATCGAGGCAGGCGGCGCGCGGCATGCGCTGGGCGGCACGTTTTTCCAGCCCACAGTTTTGAGCGGTGCCACGAAAGACATGGCCTTCGCAAAAGCCGAGATTTTTGGCCCGCTTGCGCCGGTTTTTAAGTTCGAGACCGAGGAAGAGGCGATCAGGCTCGCCAATGACACGATCTATGGGCTCGCGGCCTACTGCTACACCAACGATATCGGCCGCGCGTTTCGGCTCAATGAAGGCCTCGAATACGGAATGATCGGGATCAATGCCGGTGTCATCACCAGCCCAGAGGCGCCCTTCGGCGGCATCAAGCAGTCTGGGCTTGGCAAAGAAGGGGGCAGCCAGGGCCTCGAGGACTACCTCGACACCAAATACATGTGCATCGACGGAATTTAAGCCGCGCGGTAAGCCACTTCCGGATCAGCGATCTTGATGGTCTGGCGCGCGACGGGCGCGCCTGCGCTGTCGAAGGCGATGCGTGTCAGACACAAAAGCGCTGTGTGACGGTCGCAAGATAGCGCAACCGACTCACCCATTGTGGTCACTCTGGACGTCACCTGATCTTCGACATGGGAGACGGCAACGCCCTGCTTGGCGAGATAGCTTTCCAGCTCAAGCGGCCCATTCTCAACCGGATTGGTAACAACCGATGCCGGAAAAGCCAGCTCTTCGAGGCTCGCCCGTGCCGTTCCGCGCTTCCACATCCGTTCAAGCACATAAACCTTACCACCGCCGAACAGCGCCGCATCACCATCTTGGGCGGTGGTTGAGGACAGGCGGCTGCGATGGACGGCGAAATCCGCCTCCGCCCCCACCGGCCCGATCAAAACGCCGTTGCGGGCCGGAGTGTCGTTCGCGGGCTTAGCGGTTCCAGTGCGATTCGGGCGTTCGGTCGCAACAATCGTACCGCGCCCTGGCTTTCGGCTGAGATATCCTTGCGCCTCTAGGCTCATGAGCGCGCGGCGCATGGTGCCTTGACTCACGCCGAACTCATCGGCCAATTCGAATTCATTTCCAAGACGCTGTCCAGTTGGCCATTCACCCGTTTTGATGCGGCGCAGCATCTCGGTCTCGGCCTTTTGGTACAATGGGATACGGGTCATATCAAAATCCTCGGGTCAAAACTATGCTGCAATGCAGCAAAAGTCAATTCAAGTTCGCGATCAGCCTGCTGTGGCGGTCAAACTCTTTGACAAGTTGGCCAAGCTCTCCAAAGCCCCTGGCCCGCAACATCGGCAGCGTTTTGGTCAAGACCTGCGCTGTCCCCAGGGCATCACCCAAAGCTGTATGACGCGCGGCATCCGGGATCGTGATGTCGAGCCGCTTGCACAGCGCATCCAGAGTGTGGGTCGCGGATGCACCAAACAAAATCGCCGAGATCAGGACCGTGTCGAGGATCGGCTGATCAAAGCTTTTGCCAAGTTCGGCCTCGCGTCGCCTGAGGAAGGCCATGTCGAAGGGCGCATTATGGGCCACAAGAATGGCGCCCGAGGCATAGGCGTGGAAGGCGCCGATCACCTCGCCGGGCGTGGGGGCATCCTGCACCATCTGCGTGTCTATGCCGTGCACATCCCGCGAGGCTTTCGGGATGGGACGTCCGGGATTGACCAGAGTGTCAAAAGTCTCGTGTTCGAGGATCCGGCCATTGACCACGCGCACAGCGGCAAGCTGACAAATCTCATCGTGCTCCGGCGAAAGGCCTGTGGTTTCACTGTCGAAAACCGCAAAGGTCAGCGCGTCGAGCGGGCGCCCGGCCAGGGCGTCAGGCAAGACGACCGAGCGGGTCAGCTCGAAGTCGTACTCCACCAAAGCCGGGGCGAGATAGGGCGCCTTGGCGCGCATCAGCCGGAGATGAAGTCCGTCCGCGGCGCGAAGCTCCGTACCATGGCAATGCAAAACGTCGTGGCCAGAGAACTGACTTTGACCGGGGCTCAGCGGTGTCGCAAGCCACCGCGCCATGAGATCGGCGGGCGGGTCCTCGGCATCGCTCAACAGGCGCAAATCAGCGCACGCTTCGTCCTGGCCCGGATAGGGGTTGGGAACGAGGGTCAGCCGTAACGCACCCGCCCCGGCATTGGTCCAATCCAGCGCGATCCGTTCCAGCAGCCGCACAATTGCGAAACCGTCGCACCGCAAGGACAAATCTGGCAGGTCGCAGGTCAGCTCGATCCCTTTCCGTGACAGCCTTTGGCGCAGGGCAGCACCTAGATCCGCTGCAGCAAGCGCCTCCATCGGCCACCATTGCGTGTCAGTTGGCGCCTTGCGCGCTTCGATCTCGGCCAGGCGATGGCCTAGCTCTTCTGTCTGAGCCCCTTCCGGCAAGGCTGCGACAGCCGCGTGTCCGACCTCGATTGCTGCCGACAGGAGATGCGCGCGTTCGGCATGGATCGCGAGATCCGATGAGACATCGCGCAGGGTCAGAATATAGCCGGGTTCGGAGGCGTCCTCTTCCGCCACGGCGAGCAGCCGCATCCGCGCTTCGAGCAGACGTGCGGCACGGCCTGAGGAGACCAGAATATCGGCCCCTTGCGGCTGTGCCGCATCACATAGACGCCCGTAGGCCTGACGGATCGGCGCCATTTTCAGAAAGGAGCCAAGCGGGCGATCCAGACCGAACTCCGCCCCATCCGCCAGCAAGACCTGAGCGCGCGCGTTGTAGAGTCGGATTTTGTCGTCCGGGCCGCAAAAGACCACGCCGGTCGGCACCTCGGCCAGCATCGCGGCAAGCTGTGCCTTTTCTCTTCCCGTACGGGCAATGGCGCGACCCACCTCATGCGCTGTCGCATTACGTGCTTCGCTCAACTTTTCGGTCACGGCCGCCGCCGCTGGTGCCAAGTCGCCTAGAAACCGCGCGGCCTCTCGGTCGATCTCAAGATCCACACCGCTATGGGCCCGCGCCCGGAGTTCAGCGGCAAGCCGCTCGACCGGTTTGGCGACATGGTCATCGAATTTGATCCAGACCCAGGCGGAAAGGCCAAAAATCGCGCAGATCCCGATCACCCCGGCAATCACGAAGGACGATAGCGCGGCCGGATCCGACAGCCGGAGATAACCGATGATGAGCCCGGCCAGAAAAAGCACCGATCCGCCAAGGCAAATCAGGGCAAAGAGCAGGAAAATCCTGACACGTAGGCTCAGCATTCCGAACATAGACGTGGGCCTCCCCTCCCACAAACCGTTCGCTTGAACTAGGCAGTCGCGACCTCAGCCGAAATCCTGACATGCGAATTGCAAAAACGGATCATCGTCGGCGACATCTCTCCATGGCGCGTTGATCGGCCGACCGTCCTCATCAAAGGACACATTGCCGATGAGGTCCGCGCGTCGGCTTTGATCGCAATCAAGCAGCATTGCCATCTCGATCTGCGGCGACCAGCGCTCAAATATGAAGGCGCTCATCAGGCGCAGAGCCGGCACTTCGTCGTTACTTTGCACGGATCCCGGATGCACAGCGACGAAGCTGTTGGTGAAAGGCCTGAGATAGGTCCAAGGCCGGTACCAAGACGTCACTTGGCGCGTCTCGACCACTTCGAACCCGCTCTCGAGCGCGGAGACCGTGCCGTTGTACCAATTGTATTCCGACGAGATATTGGCCAGCAGCATCATCGTGCCCGCCGCCGCAGGAACCGACCAACCGGGCATCCGGTCTTTGAACACAAGCCGCAGGATCATCGCGACGCCAGCCCCGGCGAAGCCTGCGAAGACTGTGGCAAGAAATGAAAACAACATGTCCGGTCTATCCCATCAGTTTAACGGGCCGGCCCTTTGACCGGCGGCATTCTGCATCGTTTTGATCACGACAAAGGCATCCCGCAAGTGACTTCGCTCAAAGTCGCTTAGGTCCGAGGGCGGCATGAAATTGTCAGGCTGACGCGCTTGCTTAATCAGCTCGGCCTGGTGCTTCAGGCGTAGATCGGCGATCAGATCATAGGCTGCCAATAGGTCAGCGCCGCCTGAGCCACTGACAGTTCCGGCCTCTATCGCGGCGCGCAGGCGGGCGCGGGTGTTTGCCTGGCGAAGCTGCCCTCGCAACGCATAGATGCGGCCCAAATCGACCACCGGCACCACGCCGTTGTGTTTGAGATCAATGGTGTTGCGATGCTCTCCGCTGCGCAGGGTCGCAAGCCCCCGGAATAGGCCCAAGGGCGGATGATGCTTGAGCGAATTGGCGGTCATATGACTGACGAAGATCGAGTTTGCCGATGCCAGGGCCAGCGTCTCTTCTTGGAGGTCGTCGAATAGACGGTGCGCGCCCCCGATCGCGCGCAGGTCAAACATGACAGAGGCCAGCATCTGCGCCTCAGGATCGGGCCGATCGATCCAGCCGCGGAAATAGCGACGCCAGACCGCCAAGGGCTGCCGCCACCGCGGGGCGGTGGCCATCATATCGCCCGGACAATAGAAATATCCAGCCTGGTCCAAGCCGTCAGAGACATACTTGGCGAGCGCTTCGAAATAAGCGTCGTCATCCTCGGTCGCGTCATCGGCGAGGATCAGGATATTGTCCTGATCGGACACGCCGGTCTGCTCACGGCGGCCCTGACTTCCGCAGGCAAGCCAGAGATAGTCGACCGGAGGCGGGCCAAGCTCCGCTTCGCCAAGCTTCAAAAGGCGTCGCGTCGCGGCATCGGCGATATCGGTGATCAGGCGGGTGACCACATGATGGGCGTTATGGGCACCGACCAATTGCACCAGAAGATCCGGGATCTTTGCGACCTGTCGGGCGATCTGCACGCTGTTGGGCGCGGCCGCGATATCTTGGATCAAGGCTGCGGACGATGTCGCCTGGACCTTGGTGATATCCGTTTGCGTCAGAATGCCGATTAACGAGCCTCTTTCGGTCACCGGCATATGGGTCAGGTGACCTTCGACCATTTCGTGCAGTACGTCTGAGATCAGGGCCTCAGGCGGCATGCTGATCGGATCGGCCGTCATTATCTCTGTAACCGGCGTGTCATAGGCCCGGCCCTCGGCCAAGGCGCGGTTGGTCAGATCGCGGGTGGTCAGAATACCGATAAGCCGGTCGGACGCCCCGTCTTGCGTCACCAGAATGCACGACACCCGGCGGCCCCGCATCGCCTGCGCTGCCTCCAAAAGTGTTGTCTCTGGCCCGCAAGTCAGGGGTGCGCGAGTCATGACATCACCCAATGCCATCGTCATCAGGTCGCGGCGCTTGCCCGGGGCGGATTGGCCGCGCTCGAAGTAGCGCCGGAATTGTGTGTCTTCCTGCAGGAGCCGTGAGAACCACTCGACCGACACGCGCAGCAATTCGCCTGGGCCATGGGCGCGGGCGGTGACCGGCGCGATGCCGTCGCGCATCAGGCCACGCTCCCCGAAAAAATTACTCGCCCCCAGGATCGAAACGGTGTCGCCGTCCTGCCCGAGAATATCGATCCGGCCGGAAATGATGAGATAGAGACCTTGGACGCGCGTGCCGTGGCCATAGACGATATCGCCATCCTGCATGCTCAAGCGCGCCGCGTCTTGGGCCAAAGCCTGACGCGTCTCGGCGGGCAGGCTGTCGAACGGATGCGTCACGGCCAGGATCCGGCCGGTCATCTCTGCTTCGGGCGTTGGCGTGGTCTCGGCGGACATCCCGCACCTCTTCAAACAAAGGGCGCACCCCGGGTGTGGGATGCGCCGTGATCTGCACCGGGCCACCCTGACATGGGCAGCCCGGGCTTTTGAGCCTAAGGCCTAGTGATCCACGGCAGCGCCAGCACCGCGCGGGACCCGAACGGATTCCACCAGGTCCTGGATTTCCTGCGGCGGAGCAGCGGTCGCACGGCTCACCAGGAAGGCAACACCAAAGTTGAACGCTGCACCGATCGGGCCGAAATGCGTGGTCGGAATACCGAACAGCCAGCCATCCGCATTGTCCGGCAGCATGTTGGTATCCGGGATGAAGAACCAGCCCTTGTAGATGAAGATGTACAGGCAGGTCGTCACGAGACCGGCAAGCATACCAGCCGTAGCACCGGCCGAGTTCATCCGCTTGGAGAAGATCCCCATCATCAGCGCCGGGAACAGCGAAGCTGCGGCAAGGCCGAAGGCCAACGCCACCACCTGCGCCGCGAAGCCCGGTGGGTTGAGGCCCAGATAGACCGCGACACAGATCGCCACCGCCATCGAGATCCGGGCTGCGGTCAGTTCGCCGCCTTCCGAGATGCTCGGGTTGATGGTGGATTTGATCAGGTCGTGGCTAATCGCTGAGGAGATCGCGAGAAGCAATCCTGCCGCTGTGGACAGGGCCGCTGCGATACCACCGGCTGCGATCAAGGCAATCACCCAGCCCGGAAGCTGTGCGATCTCCGGGTTGGCCAGCACGAGGATGTCACGGTTGAAGGTGACAAGCTCATTGCCTTCCCAGCCACGCTCAGCCGCGAGTTCGGACATGCCAGCACCGTTTTCGTTGTAGTACTGGATCTGGCCGTCGCCGTTCTTGTCTTCGACCGCCAACAGACCGGTGACCTGCCAGGTTTCGAACCAATCGGGCAGCTCGTCCACGGCAACCGCTTCACCTTCAACGCCATCGGGCCACATCGTGGTCATGATGTTGAGACGCGCCATCGCCCCCACAGCCGGAGCCGTGAGATAAAGCAGCGCGATGAAGACCAGGGCCCAGCCAGCTGACCAGCGGGCATCCGACACTTTCGGCACCGTGAAGAAGCGGATGATCACGTGCGGCAGACCCGCGGTACCTATCATCAGCGACAGGGTGTAAAGCGCCATCAGCCAAGGATTGGTCGTCGCCGTATACTCATTGAAGCCCAGATCGGTCAAAAGACCATCAAGTGTCGTGAGCAGTGGCACGCCAGCTTCGACCCCACCTGGGAGCCCATCGTTCATGCTCGAGAACAGCCCCAGGCCCGGGATCGGGTTGCCGGTCAGCTGCAGCGAGATAAAGATCGCCGGAATGGTATAGGCCACGATCAGCACGCAGTACTGCGCCACCTGGGTGTAGGTGATGCCCTTCATGCCGCCCAAAACCGCGTAGACGAAAACGACGCCGCCCGCGATGTAGAGGCCAAGATCGATCGGCACTTCCAAGAAGCGCGAGAAGGCGATACCTGCGCCGCGCATCTGGCCGATCACATAGGTGATCGAAATGACGATGAGGCAGATAACGGCCACGATCCGTGCGGCTTGACTATAATAGCGGTCACCGATGAATTCCGGCACCGTGTACTTGCCGAACTTGCGCAGATAGGGCGCGAGCAGCATGGCCATAAGGACATAGCCGCCGGTCCAACCCATCAGGAAGAGTGAGTTGTTATAGCCGACAAAGGCGATGAGGCCTGCCATCGAGATAAACGAGGCCGCCGACATCCAGTCAGCTGCCGTTGCCATCCCGTTGACGACCGGGTTCACACCGCGGCCAGCGGCGTAAAATTCCGACGTGGTGCCCGCGCGGGCCCAAATCGCGATCCCGAAGTAGAGCGCAAAGCTGAGCCCCACAACGATGATATTGAGTGTTGTTTGATCCATGATGTGGTCGCTCCCTTACTCGTCCACACCATGGTCCTTGTCGATCTTGTTCATGCGGATCGCATAGAAAAAGATCAGGACCAAGAAGACGAGGATGGATCCCTGTTGCGCGAACCAAAAGCCAAGGTCCGTGCCGCCCACTGCGATACCGCTTAGAAGCGGCCGCAGCAAAATCGCAAAGCCATACGAGGCCAGCGCCCAGATCACCAAGCAAATGGTGACAAGACGCAGGTTCGCAGACCAATACGCGTTGTTGTCAGGCTTATCTGCCATTCGTTTCTCCCTTCGTAACCCGCCTCATTGGCCCGAGGACCCGGAGGCATCTCCACTACGGCGCTCTATTATTCCCAAGCGCCGAAGTCTCGTGCGTCACACGGCGGCTCACAGGCCTCGGTGACAATCTCTTCTGAGCGATCCGTTCAGCCGATCGCTCAGATCAGTCGGGAACGGCCAAACGCTTGGCCGCCGCTTCTATTTATTCGCCCTGTTCTCGATCAGCTCATCGACCACCGATGGATCGGCCAAAGTCGACGTGTCGCCGAGCGCACCAAAGTCGTTTTCGGCGATCTTGCGTAAGATACGGCGCATGATCTTGCCCGAGCGCGTCTTGGGCAGTCCGGGCGCCCATTGGATGACATCGGGCTTGGCGATCGGTCCGATTTCCTGGCGGACCCAATCCGACAGCGTCTTTTTCAGTGCGTCCGAAGGCTTTTCGTCATTCATCAAGGTGACGTAGCAATAGATGCCCTGACCCTTGACCGGGTGCGGATAGCCAACGACCGCCGCCTCGCTGACCGTCTCATGGGCAACCAGCGCACTTTCGACCTCGGCCGTGCCCATCCGGTGGCCGGAGACGTTGATCACATCATCCACGCGGCCGGTGATCCAGTAATCGCCATCCTCGTCGCGCCGACAACCATCGCCGGTGAAGTAATAGCCTTTGTAATCGCTGAAATAGGTCTTCACGAAGCGCTCGTGATCGCCAAAGACAGTCCGCATTTGCGCGGGCCAGCTATCTGCCAGCACAAGCACCCCTTCAACACCGTTGCCCTCGATCACCTCACCGCTCGCAGGCTCTAGGACCAGGGGTTTGACGCCGAAAAATGGCCGCTGAGCGGAGCCTGGCTTAAGAGGATGCGCACCGGGCAGCGGGGTCATCATGTGGCCGCCAGTTTCGGTCTGCCACCAAGTGTCGACGATCGGGCAACGACCCTTTCCAACGTGGGTGTTGTACCAATTCCAGGCTTCGGGGTTGATCGGCTCACCAACGGTGCCGAGGACCTTCAGGTCTGACAGGTCATAGCTCTCGATCCATTGGGTCCCTTGACCCATAAGTGCCCGGATTGCGGTCGGGGCGGTGTAGAACTGATTGACCTTGTGCTTTTCGCAAACGGCCCAGAACCGGCCTGCATCAGGATAGGTCGGAACGCCCTCGAACATCAGCGTGGTCGCACCATTGGCGAGCGGGCCATAGACGATGTAGCTGTGCCCTGTCACCCATCCGACATCCGCCGTGCACCAAAAGACGTCGCCGTCTTTGTAGTCGAACACGTATTCATGCGTCATCGAGGCGTAGACTAGGTAGCCGCCTGTCGTATGGACCACGCCCTTGGGCTGACCGGTGGAACCTGAGGTGTAGAGGATGAACAGCGGATCTTCCGCGGCCATTTCTTCGGGGGAGCAATCAGAGCCAACCGCTGCGGCCACGTCATCATACCAAATGTCGCGGCCGTCTTGCCACGCGACCTGGGCACCCGTGCGCTTGACGACCAAGCACTTGGTTTTGATCGTGTTGTGCAATAGCGCCTTGTTGACGTTGTCCTTGAGCTCGGTGACTCGGCCGCCTCGCGGCGCGCCGTCCGAAGTGATCACAAGCTTGGCCTCGCAGCCATTGATCCGAGCCGCCAGGGCGTCGGGCGAAAAACCGGCAAAGACGATCGAATGGATTGCGCCGATCCGCGCGCAGGCCAGCATCGCATAGGCCGCTTCGGGGATCATCGGCAGGTAAAGAACGACGCGGTCGCCCTTGGTCACGCCGCATTCCTTCAGAACATTGGCGAACTTGCAGACGTTTTCATGCAGTTGTGTGTACGTGATATGCTGGGCTTCATCGCCGGGCTCATCCGGCTCCCAGATGATCGCGGTTTGATCGCCGCGCTCCGCCAGGTGGCGGTCGATGCAATTGGCCGAGACATTCAGGCTGCCATCTTCGAACCATTTGATCTCGACATTGTCGTGGTCGAAGGACGTGTTTTTGACGATGGAATATGGCTTGATCCAATCGATCCGTTTGCCGTGCTCTCCCCAAAACCCCTCCGGGTCGGTTATCGATTGGGCATACATCTCATCGTAGGCCGCAGTGTCGATATGAGCGTCGCTCAATAGTCCTGGGAATTGTGAATCCTTGGGCATGCGGTCTGTCTCCCTTTCGTCTAGGCGCGTCTCCGACCCGGCAATTAGGTGTGTGATACCCCGGCGCATTGGCTGCGCCGCGTTCTAGCGCTGGCGCTCGTGCCGGTAGACCCGCCCATCACTTCATGCCGTTCTCGGATTGCCTCCCCTAATCCGCCTTGGCTGGACCCTTCGCGATCTATGCTTGTCGGTTTCGACTTGACCATAAACGCGCGTGCCCGCCGGGCAGCCGCGGTCCTCCCCAACCGCGACTGTCCCTAGAGTTGTATTGCGGCGGCTTCACAAACTTGTAGATGAAAAAGAGCCCGGGAACGGTCTTTGTAAAATTCTTTACATTCTTGATGACTGCCGACTTCGCTCCCTCGGAACTATGAAGGCCGGTCGGAAAGCCAAAGCGCGTTGAGCTACCGCAGCATCTTAATCTTGCGCGTGCTTGCGATGCCTACCTCTACCGACGACGCGACGACCTGCTGTTCTATAAGATCGCGGGCAAGGTCAGCGATGCCGCCCGGCAGGTCCGAGTGCCAGTCATCTGACGCGTAAAGCGCGATTTGACGAGAGATCTGTTTGCCCGGGAGATCGTGCATCTCGATCTGACCTGCGAAGCGACCGGCTCTCATTAGGCTCTGATGGGTCGAGATCGTCCAGCCAACCCCACCGGCCACAAGCGCCGAGATAGACTGATTGGAGTCCAACTCAAAGCGCTGGGGCGGCTTAACGCCTTCAGTGGCGAGGTATTCGTCGATCTGTTGGCCCATCAATTGATCGCTGTCGCGGCGAATGAACGGCATTTGAGCGAGCCCCTCAAGCCCACAGCTCACATCGGTTCCGCGCGGCACGGCAAGCACATAGGGATCGTCCAGTAGGGGGTAGGACAGAATGTAAGATGGCGGCTGCGGGATCGCGGCGCAGATCGCCATATCCAGGCCGCGGCGGTTGAGAAGATCATGCAAGACATGGCTGGCCGCGGTGCGCAAACGAAACGAGCAGTGCAGCATGCTTTCGGCCAAACGTTCGGTCAAACGGGGGGTCACGTCATTCTCGAAATCCTCGATGACGCCAAGGCGCAACGCGCTGAGGCCCGACAGATCCAGCGCGGTGAGGTCGCGTTGTCCCGCCCGCAACGCCGCCAAAGCCTTCTCTACACGGCGCAGAAAGACGCGGCCCGCCGGGGTCAATTGCATCGGCCGCGTGCGGTGATCGAGGAGTTGCGCGCCCAGCGCTTCATCAAGGTTCTTGCATTGCTGAGACACAGCCGGACGCGACAGGCCCAGCGCGTCAGCCGTTTGCGCCACTGACCCAGTGCGCGCCAGCATTTCAAAAACCTCGAGGCCTTTTAGAGACACGCCTTTGAGCGGTGGATGGGACATTGGGGGCCTTAGGCGTTGATGATGCGTTCCAAAAGCGTGGCTTGGATGATCGTATCATCGAGGTCCAGCGAAACCGCGGAATAGCTGTGGCGCTGCGTCAAGGCCCGCGTGATCGAATTGGCCCCAGGACCCGGTAGAATGCCGATCAATGAGATTGAGCGTGCGTCTCCTGATGGGTGTTCCCCAACCGACTTGATCGGAAGGGCGTCTGCCACCAAGGCCGTCAACGCAGCACCCCAAGGCGCCGTATCCGAGCCTTCGAGGTCGAACCGCAAAAACGGCCGGGTTTCACTTACGGCTGGCAAGATGAGAGCGGCACGCCCTGCGCCAGTTTGATCAGGTAGCGCCAACGCAGCCAATCCACGCAAAGCGATGGCCGTCGCATGGAGCACGGGCGACGGAATATCGGCACAGTTATGCACCGCGACCGTGGCAATGCCATGCGCTCGGACCGAGGTTTCAAAGGCTGGCAACCAGGCGGTGATGGCAGCATCTGCAAAACCGCGGCGCGCATCGATGCGAAAGAGTGCCGGCGCGGTGGCTTCTGCGTCCGCGATCGCGGTCGGATCCGCCAAGCCGGTGCGCACAAGTTCGATGAGGTGCGGCACCCGCTCCAGGCCCAACTCGGGCAATCCAGAGCTTTCCGCCAGGCGCACAATCTGTGCGATGCCGTCCGCCGCTTCAGGGCTTGCCCCGATGCGTGACATCACATCATAGACGAGGCTTTGCACGTCGCTGAGGCTAAGCCGCTCTAATCCATCGGCCATTCTGTTCCATCACCCACCGCGCAATATCCAATTCGGGCAACGATTGCCCCGCATCCCATTAGGGCCCGGCGATTTTCAAGCAGTCCAGAAACGGCAATTTCGACAACCAAAACGCACCCATCGATAGTTCTTTGCATAATGACGCAAAAAACAATGCCGCGAGAAGAAATTTTTGGGACGGTTCAGCCGCCGATCACGAGATCCGTGATCCGACCGGCGGTTTGACGAATGAGCCCGGCGAGGCGCTCATAGCCTTGGCTTGCACCCGCGCTGCGGCGCCAGACCAATCCAACCGATCTCAGCAAACGGCGACCGGCAAGCGGACGGACAACCACATCGCTCGCCTTTCCGGTGATCTCGGATTTGATGTAAAGCGACGGAAGCAGGGTCAGGCCCATATCCATGGCCACCATCTGTCGCAGCGCGTCAAGGGACGTGCCCTCATAGTCCCGCGCAAGGGTGGCGCCCGTCTCCAAACAAACAGCCAATACCTGATCATGCAGCGCGTAGTTGGGCGACAGCGACAACAGCGTCTTTCCGGCAAGGTCGCTCGGCTCGATCTCGGCTTTTTCGGCAAGCGGGTGCCGGGCGGGCATCGTGACCATCAATGGTTCGCGAAACAGCCGGTCCACCACAAGGCTGGCACCCGGCGCCGGAAGTTGTGTTATTATCAGGTCATGCACCCCATCATTGAGTTCCCTCAGCAACGCACGGGGTGGCGCCTCGCGGATATAGAGCTTGAGATCGGGATGGGCGGTGTTCAAATCGTCGATGACATAGGGCATTAGATACGGCCCGATCGTCATCGATGTGCCCAGTTTGACAGTCCCGCCCAGCCCGGATTTCATCATCACGGACAAGTCCATCAAGTCGTGGGTCGCGGCCAAGATATCCCGCGCGCGGCGGCTGACCTCTCGCCCGGCGACAGTCAATTGTACCTGATTGGCGCCGCGCTCGACCAGCTCAAGCCCGAGCGAGGTCTCGAGCGCTTTTATCTGCACCGACAGGGACGGCTGCGAAATGCCGCAAGCCTCGGCGGCATGCCGGAAATGGCGCATCTCTTCGAGTGCCAACAAATACCGCATCTGGCGCAAGGTGATGGGCGGTGCCGGGAAGGTCATAGGCGCACTCTATCGATTTTGATCTATCCATCGATATAGCCCATTAGACGCCATTGCCAAAATTTTACGCTGAGCTTTGCGTCGACAGAACGCGGATCGGGCCATCCGGTGTCACGGCCACCGCGCTCAAAACGCCCGTCCGATGAGCCTCTGAGTCGACGGTGATCCGGCGATCCACGAGGCCTGCGCGACCCACGGCACTGTGCCCGTGGGCAATCCAGACATCGTCGGACCGCTGCGCGCTGTGAAACTCTGGGTGTCCCCACAAAAGGATCCGCGGGCTTTGCTCTGCCATGGGCCGAAATGGATCAGCACCTGCATGAACGACCCACAGGTTTCCAGAGGACCAACTCAGCGGGAGATCGGACAGCCAGTTCAAAGCGCTCTCCCCCAACTGGCCGCGCAGATAGCTGGCTAGGCCGCGCATATCTTCTAGGTTGGGCGGGTCCATCCCCGACCGATCGGTCGCCAGGACCTCGGCCAAGATCGTGTCACCGCCTGAGCTCAGCCACCGACCGGCACGGCGGTCCGGATCCGTGAAGACGTCGAGCAAGAGCCGCTCCTGGCTTCCCATGAGGCAAACCACATTTTTCGGAAACAGCTCGCAAAGCTCCTGCATGCGGTCCAACACGATCAGCGAAGACGGCCCGTGGCCGATGTAATTCCCAACAAAGGCAAGCGCCGGTTCGCTCACTTTGTGCGCGCCGATATCCTGATCGATCAGCGTCAGGATGTCTTCCAGGCAGTCCGCGCAACCATGAATGTCACCGATGACATAGCACACACGTTCTGGCCGCGGTCTGCCGCCTGGCAACGGATCAGGGGACGCCTCCGGCGACGCGTCCGGCTTGGATCTCGTGAACAGGTTTGGGCGTTTCATAAGCTTGAATTGGGGCGATTGACTGGAAAGGACAAGGCCCCGAACCGGTCTGGTCGCGGGGTCAATCCTGTGCCCTGAGAATGCGCGCTGGCCGCGCCGCGAGAGGCCGCAGCGCAAACGCCAGGCCCGCCAGCAAAGTCGCAAGGGCACCACCCACGATAATCAACGCGGCCGAGATGGGCTCAAAACGGTAGCTGCTCTCCATTACAAACGTCAGCACCGCCCAGCCGCCCAAAGCGCCCGCAAAGACCGCCACAGCACCCGCCGCTGCGCCCAGCATGCCGGCTCTAAGTGCAAAACTCCAAAGGATCGAACGCCTGACTGCGCCCAGTGTCTTAAGAAGCGCAGCTTCGAAAACGCGGGCACGTTCTCCGGCGGCGGCTGCACCGATCAAAACCACAAAGCCCGTGAGCAAGGTCGCGCTCGCACCCAGAGATGTGGCCGCGGCCAGGCCGGTGAGGGCATCCGCCACCCGGTCAATCGCGTCGCGTACACGAATGGCTGTGATATTAGGCGCGTCCTCGGTGACAGCGCGCAGGATACGTGCTTCGGCCTCAGGCTCAGCATATACGGTCGCAATATGGGTATGCGGCGCGCCGGCCAAAGCATTTTGCGAGAAGGTCAGAATGAAGCCGATCCCGGCATTGGAGAAATCCACTTCGCGCAGGGCGGCGATCTCGGCCACGATATCCCGGCCCAGCACATTGACCGTGATCGTGTCGCCGAGCCCCAAGCCAATCTCCCGCGCTTCCTCAGCGGCGAAGGCGACAAGCGGCGGACCAGCATAGTCGTCGGGCCACCATTCGCCTTCGACGACTTCCTCAGGCGGGGGCGCCTCGGTCAGATAGGTGATACCCCGGTCGCCTTCGATCACCCAATGATCGCCTGCGACCTCCCGGGCGGAGACCCCATTGATCTGGGTCAGAATGCCACGCAGCATGGGCGCGGTCTCCACTCGCGAGACCTCGTCGTCTGCCTGCATCGACTGGACGAAGCCACCCAACTGATCGTTTTGGATATCGACGAAGAAATAACTGGGCGCCACATCTGGCAGGTCACGCTCAATTGCCGCGCGCAGATTGGTGTCGATCTGCCCGACCGTGGCCAGCACAGAAAGGCCCAGACCAAGCGAGAGAATGACCGGTACCGCGTCCGAGCGCGGCCCGCCGATGGCCGCAAGGGCCAAGCGCACCGTTGTGTTGCCACGGAACCGTTTCGCCCGGGCGAGCCTTCGCGCCAGCGCGCGCAGCGCCAGGGCGGCAAGGGCGAGGATCAACAGCGCCACCAAGATGCCGCCAGCAGTGTAAAGCGCGAGCCTCGGTATACCCGACAGCCACACAGACGCGCCAATCAAAGCTGCGGCCAGGGCGGCCATGGCCGCAAGGTAGGCCGCGCCAGGCAGGCGAAACTTTCCCGCCGCCCCATCGCGGTAGAGCGCAGCGGCCCGGACATCGCCGGTGCGCGCCAGGGGCCACAGAGCAAAGGCGAAGGCGGTGAGAACGCCGTAAAGCGCGGCTTGGCCCAAGGCCGCGGGGTAGAAGCCAAAGACGATCGGCACGGGCAGGCGCGCCTCGATCAGCGGCTGAAAGACAATCGGCAGCAGCGCGCCCAGGGCCAGGCCCAGCACCACGCCGATCACACTGAGCACCGCGATTTGCAGCAGGTAGAGCGCGAAGATCACCCGTGTCTCTGCGCCCAGGCTGCGAAGCGTTGCGATCGTGTTGACCTTGCCCTCCAGGTAGGCGCGGACTGAGGCGGCGATCCCAACACCGCCTACCGCAAGTCCCGCCAGACCAACCAGCACGAGAAATGAGCCGATCCGGTCAACGAAGACCTGCACGCCGGGCGCCGGATCTCGGCTGTCTCGCCAACGCAGGCCGGTTGTCTCGAACTGGGCGTTCGCCTCTCGTTCGAGACGCTCGATATCCGCGCCCTGGGGAAGCGCCAGGCGATATGCCGTGTCAAAAAGCGTGCCAGGCCCGAGAAGCTCAGCTTCGCTCAGATCTTCAAGCAGAACGACTGTGCGGGGGCCCAGGCTGAACCCGCTCGACACGCCGTCGGGCTCATGGGTCAGAAGCGCTGTCATGACAAACTCCTGGCGGCCAAGGCGGAATGTGTCGCCGACCTCGACCCCCAAGCGCTCGGCCAGGATAGGATCCATGATCCCGCCGGGCAGATCACCGGGCGGGTCGAAGGCGTCGGCCAATGGGATCGCAGGCTCAAGACCCGCTTCCCCGTAAAGCGGCCAAAGACCGTCAACCGCGCGCACTTGTGTCAGGCCGCGCTCGCTGCCCTCGGGACCATCGACCAGGGCCATGGAACGGAAATCGACCGTCTCGGACACGTTTGTGGCGATCTCGCTCATGAATGTGCGCTCGGCGTCTTCGGCGTAGCGATAGGTAAAACTTACCTCTGCGTCGCCGCCCAGGATCACGGCCGCCTCTTCGCGAAAGCCCCTCTCGATGCTCTCTTTGACCGTACCGACAGCAGCAATCGCCGCGACGCCCAACGCCAAACATAGCAAAAATACCCGAAAGCTCGGCAGCGCACCGCGCAATTCGCGGCGCGCCAACCGTCCGGCAAGCGCGAGCTCCGCGAGGGTCATTCCGCTGCGTCTTGGGCTAAGACCGGATCGGCATCTATGTCTAGCCGACCATCAGCCAAGCGCACAACCCGGCTACACCGCGCTGCGAGATCGGGCGCATGCGTCACTAGGATCAGCGTGGCGCCGTGCTCGGTGTTCAGGCGCATCAGCAAATCCATGATCACCGCCCCATTCGCGGCATCCAAATTGCCGGTCGGCTCATCGGCGAGCAGGATCTGCGGGCGCGGTGCGGCGGCCCGGGCCAGGGCCACACGCTGCTGTTCACCGCCCGACATCTCGTTGGGATAGTGATCCAGGCGGTGTCCTAGCCCCACTGCGCGCAATTCCTCCTCGGCTCGGTCAAAAGCGTCCGCCTGACCGGCCAGTTCCAGCGGCGTGGCGACATTTTCCAGCGCGGTCATGGTCGGGATCAGGTGGAATGACTGAAACACCACACCCATATGTTGCCTGCGAAACCGCGCCAGCGCGTCTTCGGACATCGACGTAAGGTCTTGGCCAAGCGCGATCACTTGCCCGCCGGTTGCCTGTTCCAGGCCGCCCATGAGCATAAGGAGAGACGACTTGCCCGACCCAGACGGCCCGATCAACCCTACGCTTTCTCCCGCCGCGACGCTCAGTGAGATACCGCGCAAGATATCGACACGCCCCGAGGCTGCATCCAGGGAAAGCTCTGCGTCGTGGAGTGTAAGGATGGGATCGGACATTTTAAGCTCTGTCGCGCGGGTGTTGGGAAATTGCCTTGGACACACTCGATATGGGGCGCGGCGGGTCCTGAACAAGGCGATGGTCGTGGTTGCTTTGTCCGCCTCGGCCCTCAGCGCCGAAGAGCTGACGCTGGTCGCCTTCGGTGATTCCTTGACGCAAGGCTACGGCCTGCCAGTCGAGGACGGCTTCGTCCCGCAGCTTCAGGCTTGGCTCACAGAACGCGGCCACGAGGTGGACGTCGTCAATGCAGGCGTCTCGGGCGACACGACCGCGGGCGGGCTTGCGCGGATTGGCTGGACGATCGGCGGCGCGGAAGTGGACGCGATCATCGTGGCGCTCGGCGGCAATGACCTGTTGCGCGGGATTGATCCGGCCGTATCGCGCGCCAATCTGGAGGGGATCTTGCAGCAAGTGCGCGATGTGGGACTGCCGGTCGTTCTGGCGGGGCTGAATGCGCCAGGCAATTACGGGCCGGACTATGCGCGCGACTTCAATGCGATCTATCCCGAACTGGCCGAGGAATACGGCGCGCTGCATGTGCCGAGTTTTCTTGGCGGTCTCGAGGACGCGTTGGCGGCTGGCACGCCACCCCTGCGGCTTGTGCAACCCGACGGCATCCATCCCTCGACCGAGGGTGTAACGGCCATCGTCGAGGCCCTAGGGCCGGTTGTCGAAGAGCTATTGGAGCAGGCCGAGGCGCGGGTCAGCAACTAGCGCCTCCCGCAGGCCACAACCTGGCGCCTTCCGCGCTGGCGCCTTGCGGCGCGGCGCGGGCTTTGCGATGTCTGGACCGGTCAGATCAGGGAGGCCGTGATGGGATACATTCTCGCCATCGATCAAGGAACGACATCGACAAGGGCGATCGTTTTCGATGCCGCGCTCACCCCCCAACACACCGCACAAGAAGAATTCACCCAGCATTTCCCCCATTCCGGTTGGGTCGAGCATGACGCCGATGAAATCTGGCGCACAACCCTCAGCACCCTAAAGGCGGCCGTGTCGAAAGCCGCGCTCAAAGCTGAAGACATCGCAGCCATCGGCATCACCAATCAACGCGAAACGGTGGTCGTGTGGGACCGTGAGACCGGAGCTCCCATCCACCGTGCTATCGTCTGGCAGGACCGCAGAACCTCCGCGTTGTGCGCTGAGTTAAAAGCGGCGGGGCACGAAGCGATGGTGCGCCAGAAAACCGGCCTGCTGCTCGATCCCTATTTCAGCGCCACCAAGCTGGCCTGGCTTTTGGACAATGTGGACGGCGCCCGCGCCAAGGCCGAAGCCGGCAAGCTGGCGTTTGGCACAATCGACAGCTTTCTGGTCTGGCGGCTTACGGGTGGCCGCGCCCATGTGACAGACGCCACGAACGCCGCCCGCACGCTCCTTTACAATATCCGGGAGGGCGCCTGGGACAGCGATATCTGCGCGCTTCTGAACATACCCTTGAGCCTTCTCCCCGAAGTGCGCGACTGCGCCGATGAGTTTGGGGAGGTGACGCCCGATCTTTTGGGCGGGCCTATTGCGATCCGCGGCATTGCCGGGGACCAACAGGCCGCGACCCTTGGCCAGGCCTGCTTTTCGCCCGGCATGCTGAAATCGACCTATGGGACGGGGTGTTTTGCCCTGATGAATACAGGCGACCGGCTGGTCGAAAGCCAAAACCGACTGTTGGGAACAATCGCCTATCAACTGAACGGCACCCCGACCTACGCGCTCGAAGGTTCGATCTTCGTGGCGGGATCGGTCGTGCAATGGCTGCGCGATGGGTTGGGTGTGATCTCGGACGCAGCGGAAACGCAAGCGCTGGCCGAACGGGCAGACGCCGAGCAGACGGTCATACTCGTACCCGCATTTGTCGGCATGGGTGCGCCCTATTGGGACCCCGATTGCCGCGGCGCGATCTTCGGCCTGACCAGGGCGACCGGCCCGGCGGAGTTCGCGAAGGCGGCGCTGCAAAGCGTGGGTTATCAGACCCGTGATCTTTGGGAGGCGATGCGCGCCGATTGGGAAGGCACGGGCGCCGACAGCACGCTTCGCGTCGATGGCGGGATGAGCGCGTCGGATTGGTCCATGCAGTTTTTGGCCGATATCCTGGGCGCACCGGTGGACCGGCCAAATGTGCTTGAGACGACAGCGCTCGGCGCCGCCTGGCTGGCCGGGATGCAAAGCGGAATATGCCCCGGTCCCGACGGTTTCGCGAAATGTTGGTCTCTAGAGCGGCGCTTTGAGCCCGCAACGTCGCAAGACGACCGCGACGCGCTTTATGCAGGGTGGAAAGACGCCGTGTCACGCACCTTGAGCAAGACCTAATCTATGCGGGTGGCCGTTGGGCAGATGTGCTCGGCCAAGACGCACGGGCCGAATATCGATGTCGCCGAAGGCTTTGCGCGGGCGGCCGCCAAGGACGGGGCCGAGCTTTTGGCCCTGCCGGAGGTGGCGGGGTTGATGAACCGCAATCCATTGGAGGCCTCGGAACTGGTCCGTGTGGCGGACGCCGATCCGTTTTTGGCCGCCTGTTGCGCACTCGCCCGGGACAACCGCATTTGGATCCAGCCCGGCTCGGTCGCGGTACATGGGCCGGCCGGCAAGTTCCTCAACCACGCAGTGCTCATCGCGCCAGACGGCGAGATCAAAGCGCGCTATGATAAAGCGCATCTGTTCGACGTGGCGCTCGAGGGGCAAAAGCCAATCGGAGAATCCAAGCGCTTTGACGCCGGGGCCGAGGGCATCGTGGTCAAAACACCCCTTGCTACACTTGGGCTGACGATCTGCTACGATCTGCGGTTCCCGGGCGTCTACCGCCAAAGCGCGCAGCTTGGCGCGGAGATCATCTTCGTTCCTTCCGCCTTCACCGTGTCGACCGGTCGCGCGCATTGGGAGGTACTGCTGCGCGCCCGCGCCATCGAGACCGGCAGCTTTATCATTGCAGCAGCGCAAAGCGGCCACCATGAAGACGGGCGCGAGACCTGGGGACATTCCTTGGTGATCGGGCCTTGGGGGGAGGTCGTGCTAGATATGGGCACGTCTGCCCCGGCTCTTGAAATCGTTGATTTGGACCTGGACCGCGTGCGGCAGGCGCGCGCGCAAATCCCCTCTCTGACGCTTGAGCGCAATCTTTCCTTCCGTGTGATTGACGCGCGCTGATACGCGGAACGCCCACTTCCAAACCAAGGCCACAGCCTCAAACATAGCTGCCCAACCGCCTTGACCGATGGAGGCCTTTGCGCCATATGCACAGGATTGGTAATTTTATCTTACCAATACGCCAAAGGGAGGTGAATGGCATGGGTCTGAAGAACTGTCACAATTTTCAGGATTTCCGAGCGCTGGCGAAACGGCGCCTGCCGTCGCCGATCTTTCACTACATCGATGGTGCCGCCGATGATGAGCAGACCTACCGGCGCAACACCCAAGCCTATGGCGATTGCGACCTGGTGCCCAACGTCCTGGCCGGTGTCGAGAACGTCGATATGTCGGTCGAGGTGATGGGCCAAAAGCTCGACATGCCGGTCTATTGCGCGCCGACCGCGCTTCAGCGGCTGTTCCACCACGAAGGAGAGCGCGCCGTCGCCCAAGCCGCGACGAAATACGGCACGATGTTCGGTGTGTCGTCCCTCGCCACCGTTTCGGTCGAAGAGATCGCCAAGGTCGCGCCCGGGCCAAAGATGTTCCAGTTCTACTTCCACAAGGACCGTGGCTTGAACGATGCGCTGCTCGAACGCGCTAAGGCCGCCAAGTTCAATGTCATGGCCCTAACGGTCGATACGATCACTGGCGGCAATCGTGAGCGGGATCTGCGCACGGGCTTCACCTCACCCCCACGCCTGACGCCCGCCTCGGCACTCAGCTTTGCCACCCACCCGGCCTGGGCCTGGAATTTCTTCACCAAGGAGAAATTCGACATGCCGCATCTCTCGGGCCATGTCTCGGCGGGCACTGACCTGGCTGTTTCGGTGGGCAACTACTTCTCCACCATGCTCGATCAGTCAATGAACTGGAAAGACGCCGAAGAGCTTTGCAAAAAATGGGACGGGCAATTTGCCCTAAAAGGTGTCATGAGCGTGGAGGACGCCAAACGCGCTGTCGATATAGGCTGCACCGGCATCATGGTTTCGAACCATGGCGGGCGGCAGCTT
The DNA here is from genome assembly GCA_038530555.1 of Pseudomonadota bacterium. Taxonomy (GTDB): domain Bacteria; phylum Pseudomonadota; class Alphaproteobacteria; order Rhodobacterales; family Rhodobacteraceae; genus HKCCE3408. The sequence goes on from JBCBCN010000010.1 coordinate 88,168, forward strand.
GACGGCTCCCGCGCACCCTTCGACCAACTTGCCGAGATCTGCGACGCGGTCGGAGACAAGCTCGACGTGGTCTGCGAGGGCGGCATTCAGCGTGGCACGCATGTCTTGAAAGCGCTCTCGGTTGGGGCCAAGGCCTGCTCGGGCGGGCGGCTCTATCTATATGCGCTGGCCGCGGCAGGTCAGGCAGGCGTGGAGAAAGCGCTTGGAAACCTGCGCACCGAGATTGAGCGCGATATGAAGCTGATGGGCGTGACCAGCCTGGATCAACTCAACCGCGACAACTTGCGGTTTCACAAACGCGCGGCGTGAAAATTAGAGTATTGCATGACCGAAACACTCATAGCTGACCTCAAAGAGATCGTCGGCGCGCGTCATGTGATCACCAATCCCCGCTCGATGGAGCGGTTCTGTAAGGGCTACCGCTCGGGATCGGGCCCGGCCCTGGCCGTGGTGCGGCCAGGCACGCTGCTTGAGCAATGGCGGGCTCTCGAGGCCATCATCGCGGCCGACAAGATCGTGATCACGCAGGCCGCGAATACCGGTCTGACCGAAGGCTCGACCCCGAAGGACGCCTATGACCGCGATGTGGTCATCCTAAGCTGCAGCCGCATCAAGGGCCTGCATCTTCTGCGCGGGGGTGAGCAGATTATCGGCCTGCCGGGGACGACGCTCTTTGATCTTGAACAAAAGCTACGCCCGCTCGGCCGCAATCCGCATTCGGTCATCGGTTCTTCCAGCATCGGGGCGTCGATCATCGGCGGCGTTTGCAACAATTCCGGCGGATCCCTGTGCGAGCGGGGCCCGAGCTACACCGAATTGGCGCTCTACGGGCAGGTGACGGCCAATGGCGACCTCAAGCTCGTCAATGAACTGGGGCTCGATCTGGGGGAGACCCCCGAAGAGATCCTGACCCGGCTTGAAGCTGGGGATTTCGACATGGACGCGGCCATGCCCGAGGGGCGCAACGCCTCTGACCCCGATTACACAGATGTGGTGCGCGATATCGGGTCGGACCGCCCCTCCCGCTACAACAACGACAAACGCCTGCTTCGCGGCGTGTCGGGCTGTGCGGGTAAGTTGATGGTTTTCGCCGTGCGTCTTGACACGTTCCCAAACTATGAGCGCGAGAAGGCCTTCTATATCGGGACGAACGATCCGGGCGATATCGCCGAGCTTCGGGCGCATATCCTGACGAACTTTGAGACGCTGCCGGTTTCGGCCGAATACATGCACCGCGACTGCTTCGACTACGCCGACAAATACGGCAAAGACACGCTCGTGATGATCGACAAGCTCGGCACGGATCGCCTTCCAGGGATCTTTGCCCTGAAGGGCGCCGTGGATGCGCGGCTCAACAAATTCAAACCGACCCGCGCTCTGACTGATCGTTTCATGCAAGTGCTTGCTCGGATTTGGCCGGAGCACCTGCCGCGCTTCCTGCGCGACTATCGCGATCGGTTTGAGCATCACCTGATCCTCAAGATGCACGATGGTGGGATCGAAGAGGCAGAGGCGTTTCTGCCCGGTTTCCTTGAGGAGCGTGGGGCCGAGATGCGCGTCTGCACACCGAGAGAGGCCAAGATCGCGGGCCTTCACCGCTTTGCCGCGGCTGGGGCTGCGGTGCGCTATGGCCATGTCCATGCCGATGAGGTTGAGGATATTCTAGCGCTCGACATCGCGCTCCGGCGCAATGATCAGGCATTCTTCGAGACCTTGCCCGAGGAAATCACGAAAGACCTAGTCGGCAAGATCTACTATGGCCACATGATGTGCCACGTGATGCACCAGGATTACATCGTCAAAAAGGGCGTCGATACGAAGGCCTTGAAGGCAAAGATGCTGGCAATCCTGGATGAGCGCGGGGCCGAATACCCGTCAGAGCACAATGTCGGCCACCTCTATGAGGCTAAGGCCGACCTCGCGGCCTTTTATAAGGCCTGCGATCCCACCAACAGCTTGAACCCCGGCATCGGCAAGATGTCGAGGAAGAAGCATTACGCTTAGAACAGGCCTTTAGTAGACGTCCCGGACGTAGCGCTTTTCGCGCTTGAGCGTGTTGACATAGTCGACCGCCGCGTCGTCGCTGATCCCGCCATGGGCCGCCACGACCTCATGCAGTGCAGCGTCGACATCCTTGGCCATGCGCGTGGCATCGCCGCAGACATAGAAATGGCCACCCTCTTGCAGCATCGCGTAAAGGTCTTTGCCGTTCTCCGCCATGCGGTGCTGAACATAGATCTTTTCGGCCTGATCACGCGAAAAGGCCAGATCCAGGCGGCCCAGTACGCCCGAGGCACTCATCTCACCGATCTCGTCCTGATAGATGAAGTCGCTCTCGCGGTGTTGGTCGCCGAAAAACAACCAGTTCGTGCCGGTGGCGCCGCGCTCACGCCGCTCTTCCAAGAAGGCCCGGAAAGGCGCGATGCCCGTGCCAGGGCCCACCATGACCATCGGGACAGTATTATCCTCGGGCACTCGGAAGCTTTTGTTTGGCGACATAAAGATCCCCGCGCTCGCCCCCTCGGGCACGTGATCGGCCAGGAAGGTCGAGCAGACCCCGATATGCGGGCGGTTCTCATACATCCAGCGAACGGCGGCGACGGTCAGATGCACCTCACCGGGATGCGCCTTGGGGCTCGACGAGATGGAGTAGGCGCGGTGTTGCAGCGGCTTGAGCCAAGAGACCAACTGGTCCGGGTCGAGCTTGATGTCCGCGTTCAGATTGAGAATGTCGAGCGTGTCCTTGCCCCACAAAAACGCCTCAAGCGCTTCCTTGTCTCCATTGCTCATCACATGGGTCAGCTCATCATGGCCCGCGATCGCCTCGATCCCGCGCAAAAGCTCACGCGACGGCGTGCGGATTTCCAGCGCTTTGGAGAGCGCCTCACCGATCGGGACGTCGTGGCCCGCGACAGCCGCATCGGCCGCCACATCAAGGCGCTTGAGGAAACCATCGACCAGATCCGGAGCGTTGACTGGCATGACGCCCAGCGCATCGCCCGCCTCATAGCTCAGCCCGCTATCGCCCAGATCAAAGGCCATATGGCGGATTTCCTTGGCCGATTTCGGGCCCGACAGCACGCGGTTGTCCACCATCGTCGAGACGTAGGGGTTCTTGCGATTGTAGCCCGACTTGGCAGGCGCAGCTGCAGGCGCCTCGGCCACTGCGACCGCCGCGCCGGAGGCTTCTGGCAAGGTCGTCGTCAACCAAGCCGTGGCCGCGTCTTCGTAATCCACATCGCAATCGACACGCGCGCCCAGGCGCTTGGCACCCAATTGCTCAAGTCGCGTGTCGATGACTTTGCCCGCCTGGCAGAAATGCTCATAGCTGGTGTCGCCCAGGGCCAGCACACCGTAGTTCAACGCCTCCAGGCGCGGCGCGGTCGAGGCGCTGAGCGCGTCCCAAAACTGCTGCGCGTTGTCGGGCATCTCGCCTTCGCCATAAGTCGAGACCACGATAACAAGGTTCTCCATTGCGGCGAGATGGTCCATCTCGATATCGTCCATCTCGGCGATGCGGGGGGTGAACCCGCGCGTTTTAGCCAATTCCGCCGCCTCTTCAGCCACCGCCTCGGCATTGCCGGTCTGCGTGCCATAAATGATGTCGAGCGGCTTGGCCTTAACCGGCGCGCTGTCCGCCGCCGCAACGGCCGCGCCGCCACCCATGGCCGCGCGTGAATGCAGGCCAGCCAGAAAGCCGCCCAGCCAGGCGCGTTGGTCACCCGAGAAGGGTGCGTCTTCGGGGATGTAGGGAACTTTGTTCATATCGGTCACTCAGCTGCAGTTCGGGCCAGCAGATCAGGCAGCGCGTTTTGCGCAAACAGGGCATCAAAGCTTGGGATCTCACCCAAAGCATCTCGGTTCTTACGGTCCTGGTGCAGAATCCAAGCATATGTGCCAGGGCTGTCCATGCTCAGGATGTTGCGCAGGCTTAAGGCACGCTTGAAATCGCTCAGCCGCTTATTAGCCACCAAAACGGCAAGCCCCGCATCGTCGTAATCTGCAATCGCCGTGCGCGCATGCTTGGCAAGCGCGGCCATCAGCGCGAAGTCCTCGGTCAGCACCAGGTTTCGCGCGGCTTTGTCCCGCGCCAGGCGATCCGCCGCTTTGCCCACCCGCTTGGCCGCGAGCGTTTGGGCCTGCTCGAGCACGGTATAACTGTTGAGCAAGCGGAACATCTCCTCGGTGTCCATCTCGCCGTAATTAGGCGCCGCGCCGGCCATCATCGGCTTGCCCGCTTTCCAAGCGGCTTTGAGCGTCGCGACCTGATGACCGGCAAGCGCCGTCGCCAATTCTTCAACCAAGTCCTTGCGACTGCGCGCAGCCAAGATCTCATCGGCATCCTGATACTGCAGCAACGCCTTGGGCATGACCCAGGCCATGCGCTCGCGGACGTTTTCCCAATCGCCAAGCAGGGCCTGAGCGCGGTCTGAGCCGGTCGCCTCAACATGCCAGCTCAGCAATTGCTTGACGGCGTCTTCGTGGATCTCCGCCTGGGCCGAGCCGTCGCCTAGATGGCCCATGAAGACCGAGTCCGTGCTAATCATCTCGGCCAGGCGCCCCTCGGGGTCGTACTGATAGGCAAAGCCGCCCGACATCCCGTTGCCATAGCCTTTGGAAAACCCACCCAGGTTCAGGATCGCGCCGTTGGTCATGTATTCGGCGCAAAAATCGCCCACGCCTTCAACCACCGCGGTCGCGCCGGAATTGCGCACTGCAAAACGGTCGCCTGCCTGTCCTTCGATGAACGTCCTGCCGCCCGTCGCGCCAAACAGGGCAAAGTTGCCGATGAGGACGTTCTCACCTTCACGCCCACCGCCGGGCGAGCGCACGATGATCTCACCGCCGCTTGCGCCTTTTCCGACGCCGTCATTGCAGGTGCCTGTATGCTCCATGACGATGCCGTCATTGCAAAACGCGCCAAAGCTTTGTCCGGCTGAGCCATTCGTGACCACGCGGAGCGTGCGGTAATCGAGGAACCGGCGACCGCGCGCATCCTCAAAGGCGCCGGCCGGAACGCGGTCCATATCATGGTTGAGCATGCGCTCGATATCGATCGAAAGCTGACCGCCCACGGTCTTGTTACGATTGTTCAGGGGCGCGTTCGGCCGTAGCTCGATCCGCGTCTCGCCCGCATCTAGCAGACGCGCCTTCACCTGGTCGAGCAGCACGTCATCGATTGCGAAATCACGCTCCAGATAGATCGGATCTTCCACCCGGTTTTCCGGCACAGCCGTCAGCATCGCGCGCAAATTCAGCTGACCGACCGAGGCCGGGTGATCGAGCAAGTGCAAAAGATCCGCCCGACCCCGCGCCTCATCGAGGGAGCGGAGGCCCAGATTGGCCAAAATCTCACGGACCTCATGGGCGATGTTCAGCAGATACTGCGCCAGCGCGCGGGGATCGCCGTCAAACACTTCCGGATTGGTGGTCAGACCTGCGGGGCATTTGACGTTGCAGTTTTTGGCCATGACGCATTTGAGCATCATCAAGGCCGTCGTGCCAAACTCAAAGCTGTCGCCCCCCATCAGGGAGGCTTTGACCACGTCCGAGCCGGTCTGCATCGCGCCTGAACAGCGCAGCACGACCTTCTGCCGGATACCATTGGCGCAGAGCGCTTGGTGCACCTCGGCGATGCCGATCTCCGCCGCGCGCCCGGTATATTTGAGCGACGTGACCGAGGCCGCACCGGTGCCGCCGGTATTGCCCGCGACATTTATCACATCGGCGCCCGCTTTAGCGACGCCCACGGCGATCGTACCAATCCCCTCAGAGCTCACGAGCTTGACGATCACGCGCTTCCGGGCGGCTTTGGCGTCGTGGATGAGCTGACCGAGGTCTTCGATCGAATAGGTGTCGTGATGCGGCGGTGGGCTAATGAGCTCAACGCCGGGTGTGCCGCCTCGTGCCGCCGCGATCTCAACGGTGACCTTGGGCGCCGGAAGCTGTCCGCCCTCGCCGGGCTTGGCGCCCTGGCCGATCTTGATCTCGATCTCCTCGAGGTTCGGATCGGCGAGATATCCCGCCCAGACGCCGAAGCGGCCGCTGGCGAATTGTTTGATCCGGCTGGCGCGGATCGTGCCATAGCGCGAGATATGCTCACCGCCCTCGCCCGAGTTCGACATACCGCCGACCATATTCGTGCCATGGGCCACAGCTTCATGGGCCGTAGCCACAAGCGCGCCATGTGACATGGCCCCGGAGGCCAGGCGCGGCGTGATGGCCGATGCAGGCTCGACCTTGCTCAGTTCGATGCGTTCGGGTGCGGGGCGCAGGCGCGATAGGTAATCCAGCGCCCAGCCCTTCACCGCCACCTTGAGCGCGCCTTTGGTGACGAAATGGCCTTCGATCTCGGCGCCGAACCGCTTGATCAAAGACTGTGCCAGAGCATCCAGCCGCCCGATATCGAGCGCCTTGGGCCCGGTCAGCCGGAGCAAAAACTCTCCACCGCCCAACGCCTCGCAGGTCAGGCCGCGGATCACGAAATCATTGTTGCCCGCGCGGTTGAACAGCATCATCTCGCGCTTGATATCGTCGACCGTGTCCAAAAAGGTGATGTCCGCCGGGAAGGACAGAACATCGCGCAGGGCCGCGGGGCGGCGGTCCCGCTCTTCCTTCATCATCGTCGAGAACGCGCGATAGCCTGGCGTGATCGCAAAGCTGTCGATCTGCTCTTGGCTGAGCTTTTCGAAGCTGGTGTTCACATAGCCCGCATCGTCGATCCCAAAGGCGTCGTCCATCTGCCTCAGGGTCAGCAGGCGCAGCGGATCAATGTCCGTGTTGTCGCCGCCAAAGCTGATCGCCTCTTCGGTCATGTCGACAAAGCCGCGCACGGCCGTCGTGCCATAGCTGTGGCCCGCCCCTTCCGAGCGCTCTTTGAAGAGGCCGAGGATCGGGATCTCGGTGTCTTCGTTGACCTGAGTGGCGCGCTGATGCCACTCCGCGACCGATTGGGCGATCCGTGCAAAGCGAACCCCGCCGACCGGGGTTTTCATATTGGGCAGGTATCTACGGAAGACCGGATCGTTGGTGTCGAGGAAATTCGGCTCAAAGAACTCACCGCCGGAATAGCTCTCGACGGTGCAAAGCCCGACCTTGCCCATTGTCTTCATCAGCGCCTTTTCGGCCGCCTTTTGAAACTTGAAATAAGCCTTGGTGGCGCCGTCTTCGTCAAAGAGCTGCTCGGCACGCAAACGCACGGCCAGCGGGTAGACCGCCGCGCCGCCAAAGCCCAACGCACAGGCGATATGGTGCGAAGACGCGATCTGTCCGCTTTCCACGACCAAAGACGCCTTCAGACGCAGCCCCTCTTCGATCAGGCGCTGATTGATCGCGGAGACGGCCAGGGTCATGGGCATTGCCGCCCGGTCACGCGCAATGTGGCGGTCGGTCAAGATGGCGATCCCGCCCTTTTCCCGCGCGAATTTCACGACCGCGTCGCCGACCGCGTCAATCGCCTCGATCAGTGAGGCTTCATTGGCCTCAGGGTCGTCGAATACCGGCGTGTAGAGAATGTCGAACCGGTCCCAGGGTGTTTCGGTCTGCGCCTTGATCTTGAGCATGTCGGCCATGCGCAGGACCGGCGAATTGACCACGATCTGGCGGGAGCGGGACTGACCAAGATGGGGCTTTTCGCCCAGCGCCACGCGCAGGGTCATACCGTCCGCCTCGCGGATCGAATCGAGCGGTGGGTTCGTCACCTGGGCGAAGCGCTGGCTGAAATACTTCGCCACGCCACCTTCTTGATCCGACAGCGCGTTGATCGCGTTGCCGTAACCCATGGCTGAGACCTTCTCGACCCCGTTTTGCAGCATCGGGTCCATCAGGAATTTGAAGCTTTCCTGATTGTGGGTATAGCCGACATAGCGCGCCGCTCGTGGCAGATCGCCGAAGTACCGCGCCGCGGCCAACTTCGGGTCCTGATCGGCCGAGGGCAGATCGTCGATATTGACCTGGGCGGCCTTGAGCAGCGCCGGGTAATCCTCTTTCGCGGCCAGCTCTGAAAGCGCCTCAGACGTTTCAACAATGCGCTGATTGGCGTGATCGTAATAAATCATCCCGCCCGCCTCGACACGACCGCGACGGATCACGCTCTCGGGCGGGAAGTTAATCTGACCGGCCTCCGACATCACCGCCAGAAACTCATCGGTTTCGACTGAGCGCAGAGGGCGCAGGCCCAGCCGGTCAAGCCGCGCACCGATGATGTTGCCATCACCAAAAATCAGCGCTGCGGGGCCGTCATTCTTTTCCTCAAACAGCGAGAAATATTCCAGCATCGCGCGCACATCATCCGGGACGCGTGCGTCATTCTCCCAAGCCGGTGGCATCATCGCGACCACAGCGGTCACGAGGTCCAAACCCTCTTCGAAAACCCGCGCGTTCAGCGTTTGGTCTAGGCGGCAGCTGTCCGATTGTCCCTTAGGCCGGACAATCGACTTGTTTCGTGCAAGCGCAATCGCCGCCTCAGACAGTCGGTTCTTCTTGTCGGTGTTCAGCTCACCATTATGCGCCATCAGGCGGAAAGGCTGCGCCATGGAAGGATGCGGATCGGTATTGGTCGAAAACCGCGTGTGGAAATACATGGTGTGGACAGAGTGGCTCGGGTCCGAGAGATCCTTAAAGTAGGGGATGATTTCCCACGAGTTCAGGCGGCCCTTGAAGACCTGCATCCGCGCCGACAGGGACAGCGGGTAGAAGCCGTCAAGCTTCGGGTCGGTATAGGCGTCGGCCTCGATCTCAAGAAGCGTGGTGTGGATGCGCGCGTCCAGCGCGGCGCCGCTCAGACCTTCGGGCGCCTCGAACAACCATTGGCGGATCGGCAACTGCCATTTCACAGCACGCGGGCCGATCTGGCTTGCATCGACCGGCAAATCGCGGACTGCCAAGACGTTGAAACCGGCCTCGGCCAGGCATATTTCGACAAAGTCCGAGGCACGCTCCTGTTGGCTCGTGTCACTGGGTAGAAAGAAGTTCCCAACGCCGAATGCACCCGCTTTCAGCGTTCGTCCGGCGAGCTTACTGAAAAACTCCAGTGACAGATCGACCGAGATCCCCGCGCCGTCGCCGACACCTTCGGACGACATCCCGCCTCGGTGGGGCACAGCACACAGCGCTTCATGGCCTTTTTTCAAAAGATCGTGGGTCTGGCGGCTGTCTTTCCGCGTCAAAAAGCCAACGCCGCAGGCGCTGTGCTCAAGCGCTGCGTCATAAAGGCCAGTCGCGGTCAAACGATCAGTCAAAAACGGTCCCCTTTTTAAAAGCCTGCATCGAGCCCAAAGCGCTGCTCGCCCGAGGCCCAGCCTCCAGATCGCACCCGCTCGTTTACCTATATCCAACGCAGACCGGCTCAATAGCTATTTTGCCAGGCTGATGCAAGTCTTTGGAGGCGATTGCGCCGCTCTGTGGCCGCGGGTCCAAGACCGGTCAAACCGGGATAGGATCCGCCCATGCCTTACCAGGGCCCGCGCGCCTTTGGTTGACAAGCCTGGGGGCAAAAGTCATTGGGAACAGTGGCCTAAAAGGCCTTGCATTCTCGCATCCCGGACGCATCCAAGGCACGCTTCCATGACCCTTACGCTCGATCTGATCCGCCAAACCCACGCCGCGATCGGGGACGCGACGCTTCGAACGCCCCTGGTACGGGCCAGCCGTCTGTCGGTGCAGCTGGGTATCGACCTCTATCTCAAGCTCGAGAACCTGCAGCACACCAATTCCTTCAAGTCACGCGGAGCTTTGGCCAAGCTGTTGTCCCTCGATGAGGCGCAGAAGAAGGCCGGTGTGATCGCGTGTAGCGCTGGAAACCATGCCCAGGGCGTCGCCTATCACGCCACCCGGCTGGGAATCCCCTCGGTGATCGTCATGCCCGAGGGCACGCCGTTCAACAAAATCAAGCGTACCGAGGATTTCGGCGCCGAGGTTGTCCTGCACGGCCAGGGTTTCGATCAAAGCGTGCAATTCACCCTGGATATGGCGGCCTCAAAGGGCCTGACGCTGGTGCACCCGTTTGACGATCCGGTGGTCGCCGCAGGACAGGGTACGGTAGCGGTCGAGATGCTGGAGCAGGAGCCCGATCTCGACTGTTTGGTGGTACCCATTGGCGGTGGCGGCCTGGTGGCGGGTATGTCGGTTGCCGCACGCGGCCTGAAGCCCGGCATCGAGGTTGTCGGGGCGCAGGCCCTTCTTTTCGATGCCGTCAAAGCCAGATTCGATCACGCTGACACGCATTTCGGCGGCGCGACACTGGCCGAGGGGATCGCCGTCAAAGAACCGTCTCCGACGAATGTCGACGTGATCAAAGCCCATGTCGACCGCATCGACGCCGCCGACGAGACCGAGATCGAGGACGCCGTATTCGACCTCCTCTCCAGCGAAAAGCTCGTCGCCGAAGGCGCGCCGGGGGCCGGCCTCGCGGTGATCAAAAAGAACCTCGAGGCCTTCCGCGGCAAAAAGGTCGGCCTTGTGATCTGCGGCGGCAACATCGACAGCCGTCTGCTGTCCACGCTGATCCTACGCGGCCTGGTCCGCGATGGCAGGATCACTCGGCTCACCTTCGAGATCGCCGACACGCCGGGCCAATTGTCCGACATCTCGCGCATCATAGGGGAATCGGGCGCCAACGTGATCGAGGTCATCCACCAGCGCATGATGCAGACGGTGGCTCTGAAGCAAGCCGAGCTTGAGGTTGTCATCGAAGCCCGCGATATGAGCCATGTCGAGGCCATCGTCGCCACGCTGCGCGGTTCAGGCTTCAAGGTGCGAACCGATAACGGACTTTAGGCCGAGAGCGAGACAACGCGCCGCGTGCTCTGGCCCGATGAATCGCCTAGCTTTCCCGGCATGAGCAAACATGTACCCGCCCGACTGGTCACCCGCCGCCGTCTCCTTAAAGCGGCAGGCGCAGGCGCGCTCGCAGCGGGCCTGCCGCTGAGCCAGGGCCTTCTTGCTGCCGAAAGCCGAACCGATCTGACGATCCAACCGGCAAGCTTTCCGGTCACCGGCCCAGTGACCCGCGGCATGGTCTCGACCAGTCCGGACGCGCCACCGCCCGTGATCCGCATGGCCCAGCACCAGGCCTTCCGCAGCCGGGTAAACAACACGCTTGCCGATCATACCGCAATGCATTGGCACGGCATCCGCGTGCCCAATGCGATGGACGGCGTGCCGTACCTGACGCAGATACCGATCGGGCCAGGGGAGAGCTATGATTATGCCTTCACGCCGCAGGATGCGGGCACCTTCTGGTACCATCCCCATTGCATGACGATGGATCAGATGGCCCTCGGCTTTACCGGCGTTCTCGTGGTTGAGGAGGCCGAGGATCCCGGCTTTGACACCGATATCGCCCTCAATCTGCGCGATTTTCGTCTGAACGGTGAGGGGCAGTTCATCGATCTGTGGACCGCGCGTGGCGCGGCAAGGGGCGGAACATTTGGCACGGTTATGACGGCCAATTGGCAAACTGCACCAGGCTACGAGGCGCCGAGCGGCGGGTTGCTGCGGCTCAGGCTGACTGCGACCGATACGACGCGGGTCTACCAGATCTTCGTGCCGGGCGCCGAGGGCCAGGTCATCGCGCTCGACGGTCACCCGCTCGAGACACCGTTCGCGATCCCGCAAACCGAGGAAGACGGCGTCGTGCTCTCGCCCGGTCAGCGCGCCGATCTGGCGATCCGCATGCCCGCCTCCGAAGGCCAATCCCTGACCGTGATGACCGCAGCACCTGGCCCTGCGCGCCAGCTTGCCACGCTGACCGCCACGGGTCCCGATACTGGCCGCGACCTGCGTGAACTGCGGCCGCTGCCGCCCAATCCCGTCGCCATTCCCGATCTTGCGAATGCCCGCCGCGAAGAATTCGTCTTCGGCTGGTCTCCCATCGGTGACCTCCCTGATAACGGGCTGTGCGGCACGCTGGGCTATACGTTCTGGTCGATCAACCGGCAGGCCTGGCCGGGGGATGCAGTCGCCGGGACGGGGCCGCTCGCCACGTTCCGACTAGGCGAAAGCGCCGTGCTGCGCCTGCGCAACGAAAGCCCGAACCGCCATCCGATCCACCTGCACGGTCTGACCTTCCGAGTGATCGCGTCAAACCAGCGCGAGATCCGCTCCCACTGGACCGATACCGCACTCCTTCTGCCGGAAGAGAGCCTCGATATCGCGCTGGTGATGGACAATCCGGGCGACTGGGCGTTCCACTGCCATATCATTGAGCACCAGAAGACCGGCCTGGCGGGTTTTATTCGCGTGCTCGACGCGTAGGCGCGCTCCAGCCAACGCACACACCGCAATAGGTCGGACGTTCTAAACGCGCTGAATGCTTGCCGCTATGCGGTCTGCCTCTTCGGGATCGAGGCGCGGCGGGTGCCAATCGCGGCCCGGCGCCGCTTCGAGCAGGCGCTTGGTGTAGTCGTGCTTGGGGTTCTCGAAGACCTCTTTGGCCGGCCCAAATTCCACCATCACACCTTTTTCCATGACCGTGATGTAGTCTGAGATCTGCGCTGCAACCCGCAGGTCGTGAGTGATGAACACGATAGCCATTTTGAACTCATCCTGGAGATCGTTCAAAAGCCGCAAAACCTGCTTTTGGATCGACAGATCGAGGGCCGAGACGCTTTCATCGGCGATCACCACATCTGGCTTGAGGGATAGCGCGCGGGCAATGCCGATCCTTTGACGCTGACCGCCGGAAAAGTTGCGCGGCGTGCGGTGGAATGCCTCCTCCTTGAGCCCGACACGGCCCAAAAGCTCAAGCGCACGCTCCTTCGCCTCGGACGCATTCACCCCCTGCAGGTGCAACCCCCGTGTCACCATGTAGCCCACGGTCTGAGATGGATTGAGCGAGCCATAGGGGTCTTGAAAGATCATCTGGATCGATTGGCGCGCCTGATCGAGATCTTGACCGGCCAGCGCCAGGAAATCCTGCTCACGGATCATCACCGCCCCTGAAGTCGGCTCAACCAGGCGGATGAGGGTCTTTGCCAGGGTAGACTTGCCCGAGCCGGATTCGCCCACCACGCCCAGCGTCTCTCCGCTGCGCAGCACAAAGCTTGCATCGTTGAGCGCATGCACGCGCTTGGCCTTGCTACCATAGACCTTGTGCAGGCTTTCAACCTCGACGACCGGCTCATCATTGCGGGTCTGATCCGGGGCGCGCGTGGTCTCCAGAAGCGGCATCGCGTCGACCAAAAGCTTGGTGTAGTCCTCTTGCGGGTTCATCAGGATATCGTGCTTGCTGCCTTCCTCGATCACCTTACCCCAGCACATCACAGCGACCCGGTCGGCCACATCGGCCACCACTCCGAAATCATGGGTGATGAAGATCGTCGCGTTGTCATAGACGTCTTTGAGATCGTTGATGAGGCGCAGAATTTCCGCCTGGGTCGTCACATCGAGCGCGGTCGTCGGCTCATCGGCGATCAAGACATCCGGCTTACAAGCCAAGGCCATGGCGATCACAATGCGCTGACACTGACCGCCCGACACTTGGTGCGGATAGCTGTCATAGATGCGCTCAGGCGTGGGCAGCTTCATCTGTTCGAGCAGCTTGAGCGTTTCAGCCTTGCGTTCGGTCGCCGAGATTTCCGGCCGGTGCAGAGCAAAGACCTCATCGACCTGCTTACCAATCTTGATCGCCGGATTCAGCGCCGCCATCGGCTCCTGGTAGATCATCGAAATGCGCGCACCGCGCAGCTCGTTGAGCTGATCGTCTTCCATCCTGAGGACGTTCTCGCCGTCAAACAGCACTTCGCCCGAGGTCACCTGAAGCAGGCCCGGCACGTCATTCATGATCGCGCTGGTCATCACGGATTTGCCCGAGCCGGATTCGCCAACCACACACAGGATCTCTCCGCGCCTCAGCGTCAGCGAGACATTCTCGACCGCATATTTCCGGTCCGCCCCGCGTGGCAATTCGATCGACAGGTTCTTGATGTCCAAGATCGGACGATCGTCTGCGGCTTGGTCTGACATTTGGGCTCCCCTCGGCTCGCGGCTCGGCAGGACACCCCACCGCTTATTGCAGCCAAACAGGAAGCGACGCTGGTTTCAAGCAAAGCCTGATGCCCCACAACGTGGGATCCGGCGCTGCGCCGCCTTAATGGGCACCTATATCATGCTTGGGATTGGTTGCGGGGGTAGGATTTGAACCTACGACCTTCAGGTTATGAGCCTGACGAGCTACCGGGCTGCTCCACCCCGCGACACTGCGCATGGGCTATGCCGTTGGCGGGGTGTTTGCAAGGGCCCGCGATCAGAATCGTCGCAGATTTTCAAAAAGGTTGCTGCGCTTCACTCAGATGTTGAAACGCCGCTTACGCGCGGGCTGAACAGGCCTCAACAGGCTGATCCCAACAACAGCGATCACACCAAGGTAGAAAAACCATCCGCCCACCGCAGCGGTCGCCTGACTGACCGGAGGGCCGTCGATCGGCTCGAGCGAAAACACCGCGCCATCCTCAAGTGTGACTTGGTAGCGCTGAAAGAACTCCCCTTCGAGATATTCGCGCACCTCAAAGGTCAGCGCGTCGCGTCCAGTGCTCGGAAACTCAAAGCTTACATTGGCCAAGCCATCCACCGGATAGGCCGCGAGGCCCACATACGACCTGAGTGCATCGGGCGTGTAAGTACCCTGGCTGGGCGCCACCGAGCAAAATGTGATCGAGGAAAGCGCGGCCCAAGGCGTGTCGAACTCCACCGAGAGGTCCTGCGGGTGAAGCATGAAGGACATGGCGTAAAACTGCACTGCTTCGCCCGCCACCTGCGCCTCGACCGCGCCGAACAGAGCATCGCCCATGAAGGCTGTATCGACCAGGAAATTCGAGAAATCGACGCTGCCGTCCGCCTCGGTAAAAATGCCCGTATCGCCATCGAGCCAAGGTGTCAGAGCCAACGCATCAATGCTGGCGTAAAGCTCAACCGCATCCTCACCACGATGCACGATCATTGTACCATCAACGGCATCCGCCTGGGCGGGGGCCGTCGCGAGAAAGGCAAGCGCAAAGATGCTTAGAACGCGTCTCATCAGCGTAAGTTAGCTGTTTTTCCGATAATTTCCAGAGGTCGCGGCACCGCCGATCCATCCGGCAAGACTTTGCCCTAGGGCGCCTTTTGGCACTTTGGACAGTGGTAAAGGCTACGCTGCGCAAGCTTGCTCAGCGTGATGGGGGACCGACAGCGCGGACAGGTCTCCTGCGCGTAGATGTTAACGCGCTCTTGCACGTCTTGTCCGGCCTTGGGCAACTCGCCATTGGTGATGATGGAGTTATACCGCACGCCGATTTCCATCAATGCGCGCATCTCGTCCCAAAGACGCTCCAAAACCGGCTCGGGCACATCGCAGCCGCGCGTCATCGGCGACAATTTCAGGAGCCACAGGATCTCACTGCGATAGATATTTCCGATGCCCGAAATCACGCGCTGGTTCATCAGCAAAGTCGCGATGTTGGAGCGGCTGGCCCGGATCCTTTGGATCGCGCGCTCGGGCTCAGGATGTGCGGAGAGCAGATCCGGACCGTATCGCATTCGAAAGGCGTCGAGATCTGCTGCCTCCAGTACCTCGCAGATCGCAGGGCCGGTAATGTCGATGACATGGCTGTCGCTCATCAAACGCACGCGGACCACCTCGCGCGGCGGCTCTGCAGGGAGAGGATCGCGATAGATGCGCCCGGCCAGACCCAGATGGATGTGCAAAACACGTGCGCTATCGAGGTGATATAGGAGATGCTTACCCAGGGCCTCGATAGTTGTGCAACGCGCCCCATCAAGAAGCGCGGCGCCTTCGGCAAAGCGGCCTTGCGGGGACGTCACCGAAAGTCGCTTGCCAACCAGCATCGGCATCTGGTCGCGCGCGGCGCGGTGAATCGTATGGCCTTCAGGCATGAACCCTCCTTTTAACCATAGGACCGCTCGCAAAAGCGGCGCGCGGGTGCAAGGGGCTTCTAGCCAGAGAATTGATCGGTAGGGTGCGGCCTGACGCCAACTGGCGCAGGCCCCTCGTCAGCGGGCCGACCGAATTTCAACAAACAGCCATGCGGATCGCCGATATAGAACTCGTACATGCCCCAGGCTCGGTGATAGAACGGCGTGACAAGGCCTGTCGGTTCCCACTCCGTATGCAGCGCGTCAATCCCGTTACCCCGGATGTAACAGGTGCTCTCTGTGGCGCGGCCGTCGGTGTGATCGGGCGGAATAAAATGCAATTCGATCCCCTTCCGGACCATAATCAGGTAGCCCGGCATTTGCAGGCCGATTTCGAAATTGAGCCGCTTATAGAAGGCCGCGCTCTCATCAAGGTTAGGGGACCGGAGGATCGGGATGGTTTGGAGGTCTGTCATAAGGTTGAGGCTCGCCATCTCGACGACGAAAAACAAGCGCATTTGGCATGAGCCGTCGCACGCCCGTCCGATTTACCGGTGACAGAACGTGGGCGCGGCCATTCCCGATATCATGCGTAAAAAGGTGAATTTCGCGGCATTTCGGAATGCACACGCTCAGGCATGCAGCCATCGCAGCAATCGCCGAGGCGAGCCCCTATCCAGCGCTTGCAGCCTGCCTGCGCTGCGACGCACGCTAACGCAGCGCAACGGTGCGCGTTTCCGGTGGCCTACGCAGCCACCGCAGCATCGGCGCTTTCCCTAAAACCTATCAACCGCAAATCTCTCCGGGTGAAGTCAGGTGCTTTGCTTGCTCTATCTGCCCGGAGCATCCTTCAAGGAGACGCTGCTATGACTCAGGTCGACGCCAATCAAAAGCAAATGCTTGATAATCAATCTAAATTCTTGTCCGAGCAGGCAGAGCTGTTGTCAAACCAGCCAACGCTCAAAAGCAATCAGAAACAGATGATCTCGAACCAGGAGGGCTTTATTGGCAATCAATCGGGGCTGCTTGCCAATCAACCAACGCTCAAAAGCAACCAGAAACAGATGATCGAGAACCAAGAATCGTTCATCGGCAATCAGGAAACTCTGATTGAGCGTCAGCCGAAACTGAAGTCGAACCAATCCAAGATGCTCTCGAACCAGGACGACTTTATTGACAACCAGTCAGTGCTGCTCGAACGCCAGCCCGCGCTGTTGAGCAATCAGCAAAAGATGATTGCCAACCAAGAGAGCTTTATGGATGTGCAGTCCGGCCTGCTGGGACGTCAGCCGGCTCTTGTCGAAAACCAATCCAAGATGATCGCCAACCAAGAGGCGTTTCTCGCCAATCAGGAGGTCATGCTCGCCAAGCAGGCCGAGATCATGGCCAACCAGGATGCGATCCTCGAAAATCAGGCGGTGCTTTTGAAGAAGAAGGCGAGCTAAAGCAGCCAGCTTTGGACCCTAGACACGAAATGCCCAGCCGCGCTTCGCGCTTTGGGTACCTTTCGGTCACACGAAGACGCAGGCTAAAGGCCGCAAGCTATAACAAAAGGGGCGCCGTGCATGCCAATTGCCCGGCGCCTCAAAGCCAAATGCATCGGCGAGTTGAGCCGTGAAACGGGCTAACCCGCGAACATCTTCGATAAGAGGTAATTGTCGTTGAGTGGTAATCGTCGCCGAGAGATACACGTATCTCAAAACCGCTTGTTAGGTTTGGCAGTGACCTACTCTCCCACGCCTTAAGACGCAGTACCATCGGCGCTACGGTGCTTAACGGCCGAGTTCGGGATGGGATCGGGTGTTTCACTCGTGCTATCGCCACCAAACCAAAGAAACGGTTTCGAGACCCAAGTCAGGTCAGTGTATGCTTTTGAGCCAGTCTTCTACTGGATCAAATCAAGCCTATCGGGCAATTAGTACCGGTCAGCTGAACGTGTCACCACGCTTACACCTCCGGCCTATCGACGAGGTGGTCTACCTCGGCCCTCAGGGATACCTTGTTTCGAGGGGGGCTTCCCGCTTAGATGCCTTCAGCGGTTATCCTTTCCGATCATAGCTACCCTGCACTGCTGCTGGCGCAACAACAGGTCCACCAGTGGATCGTTCACCCCGGTCCTCTCGTACTAGGGGCAACTCCTCTCAAGTATCCTACACCCACGGCAGATAGGGACCGAACTGTCTCACGACGTTCTAAACCCAGCTCACGTACCACTTTAATCGGCGAACAGCCGAACCCTTGGGACCTGCTCCAGCCCCAGGATGTGATGAGCCGACATCGAGGTGCCAAACTGCCCCGTCTATGGACTCTTGGGCGTCATCAGCCTGTTATCCCCGGCGTACCTTTTATCCGTTGAGCGATGGCCCTTCCACTCGGGACCACCGGATCACTATGGCCGTCTTTCGACTCTGCTCGACTTGTCAGTCTCGCAGTCAGGCTGGCTTCTGCCATTGCACTCAACGAGCGATTTCCGACCGCTCTGAGCCAACCTTCGCGCGCCTCCGTTACTCTTTAGGAGGCGACCGCCCCAGTCAAACTACCCGCCACGCAGGGTCCCGGATCCGGATAACGGACCGCGGTTAGACATCAAGCAGAACAAGGGTGGTATCTCAAGGGTGGCTCCACAGAGACTGGCGTCCCTGCTTCAAAGCCCACCACCTATCCTGCACATGTTGTGCCTGATGCCAGTGCGAAGCTGTAGTAAAGGTGCACGGGGTCTTTCCGTCTAACCGCGGGAAGCCTGCATCTTGACAGGCAATTCAATTTCGCTGAGTCGATGTTGGAGACAGCGGGGAAGTCGTTACGCCATTCGTGCAGGTCGGAACTTACCCGACAAGGAATTTCGCTACCTTAGGACCGTTATAGTTACGGCCGCCGTTTACCGGGGCTTCAATTCGGAGCTTGCACTCCTCCTTTTAACCTTCCGGCACCGGGCAGGCGTCAGACCCTATACGTCGTCTTGCGACTTCGCAGAGCCCTGTGTTTTTAATAAACAGTCGCCACCCCCTGGTTTGTGCCCCCATCCCCTAGTTGCCTAGGAACCGGGCCTCCTTCTCGCGAACTTACGGAGGTATTTTGCCGAGTTCCTTCAACATCGTTCTCTCAAGCGCCTTGGTATTCTCTACCAG
>JBCBCN010000011.1:0-78565 GCA_038530555.1 Pseudomonadota bacterium
CGGCCTCCTCATGCACAAGCAAATGCGGAACTTCATTCGGAATAGGATGCGTCATCGGGCTGGGTCCTTTTGGGGTTTGAGGATGATTTTGGGTGCGGGCGTCGTGCCCGCTCGGATATCGGCGAAAGCGCGGGCGCCCTCGGACAATGGGAGCGGCTGGGTCCAGTCGAGCGGGCCAAGTCGGCCCGCGAACATCGCCGCACAGGTGTCGCGGAAGTCCTGGGCGGTGTAGGTATATGTGCCGATGAACGTGATCTCTTGCAGCGTGATGCGGCGGATATCGAGCCCGCCCGCATCGCTGCCCAGCCCGATATGCACGATCACGCCGCCGGGGCTGACATTGGCCGAGGCCGTCGCCCGTGTGGCCTCATAACCCACCGCGTCCACCACCAGAGGAACATCGCTTGGCGCCGTCTCGACGAGGGTGAGATTGCACTGCTCCGCGAGATAGGCGGCGCGGGTCGGGTTCGGCTCTGCGAGGGTCACGGCGTCCACACCCAT
The DNA here is from genome assembly GCA_038530555.1 of Pseudomonadota bacterium. Taxonomy (GTDB): domain Bacteria; phylum Pseudomonadota; class Alphaproteobacteria; order Rhodobacterales; family Rhodobacteraceae; genus HKCCE3408. The sequence goes on from JBCBCN010000011.1 coordinate 502, forward strand.
CGCCTTGAGCGCAAGGACTGCCGCGAGGCCGATCGCGCCGCCGCCGATGACATGGGCGCGGCGATCCGCGCTGGGATGCAGCGCCTCGACGCCCAGCCGGACCGCGTGCCAGCTCACGGCCATAGGCTCCGCCAGGGCGGCCTGCTCCAGCGAGATATCATCGGGCACGGCCACCAAATTGCGCTCAGGGATGGCGATATAGGGCGCAAAGGCCCCCTGGCGGGGCGGCATGGAGATGATCTGCCGGGACGGGCAGAGGTTCTCGCGGCCCGCCCGGCTTGGCGCACTCTTTGGATCGGTCACAAGCGGGTTGATCGTCACCCGCGTCCCATCCAGCGCGCCGCCAACCACAATACCGGCCCCTTCATGGCCCAGGATCAAGGGCGCCGGGCGGCGGTCGTCATGGCCGAGATAGGCGTGCATGTCCGAGCCGCAGATACCGACGCTGTCGATGCGCACAAGGGCCTCGCCCTCTCCCGGCACGGGGTCGGGGACATCGCGCATCTGCAATGTCTCGACATCGGTGTAGACCAGCGCTCTCATTTCGCGGTGAACCCGCCATCGACCATCAGAACCTGCCCGGTCACATAGGCAGACGCGTCAGAGCACAGAAATAGCAACGGTCCGTCGATATCCTCAAGCTCTCCATTGCGCCCGATGCAGGTCTGCGCGGCGTTGCGGGTGGCGCGGTCGGGATCTGCGAACACCGCCTCTGTCAACTCGGTGCGGAAAAAGCCCGGGCCGATGGCGTTGGTGTTGATCCCGTCCTTGGACCAGGCTTCGGCCATGGCACGGGTGATCTGGGCGACCCCGCCCTTTGACGCCCCATAGCTTAGGCCTGCGGGGAACGCGCGAGTGGATTGCAGCGAGGCGAAGGTCACAATCCGCCCCCAGCCCTTGGCCTTCATCGCCGGGACCAAGTGCTGGGACAAAAAGAAGGGGACTGTGAGGTTAAGCTGCAGCGTCACGTCCCAGCCTTCCGGTGTGACGGCATCCGCGACCTCGCGCGTGTTGATCCCGGCGGCATGAACGAGGATGTCCGGCGCTCCGAAAGGCTCGGCGACTTGAGCGGCCAGGTCTTCGAGCCTGTCCCGGTCAGACAGATCGAAGGGCAGGGGGTACAGCGCGCCCTGGGCCTCCGCCTCGAGCGCTCCCAGGGCCTCGGCCCGACGTGCCACGGCCACAACAGATGCGCCCGCGTCGCTCAGCACCAAGGCCGCCCGGCGACCCAGGCCCGAACTGGCTCCGGTCACGCAGGCAACACGGCCCGACACATCCATCTGAAGCGCCGCCGTCACCCTAGCCCTCGGCGGTCAGGTCGAAGTTTTCGCCGGGGAAAAACTTGGCGAGCCTTGCATCGGCCGCGCGGGCATGGCCCTCCATCCCCTCTAGCCGGGAGATCCGCGCCGTGGCCTCTGCGATCTGGCGCGCGCCCTCACGGGTTGAGCGCTGCCAGGTCACGACCTTCATGTATTTGTGCACGCTCAGACCGCCGGTATAGCGCGCCGCACCTGAGGTGGGCAGCACATGGTTGGTGCCCGCGGCCTTGTCGCCATAAGACACGGTCGTCTCTTCGCCCAGAAAGAGTGAGCCATAGCAGGTGAGCCGGTCCAGCCACCAATCCAAATCCTCGGCCATGACCGTCAAATGCTCGGGCGCATACGCATCCGAGGTCGCGGCCATCTCTTCGCGGTGGGCGCACAGGATCACCTCGGCATAGTCGCGCCACGCGGCCGCGGCGTTCTCGCGGTTGAGCTCCGGAAGATCGTCGATGAGCTGTGGAACCAGTGACAAGACCTCCTCGGCCAGGGCGTGATCATCTGTGACCAGCCAGACCGGTGAGTTGTAGCCATGCTCGGCCTGGCTCACGAGATCGGTGGCTACGATGAAGGGATCAGCGGTCTCGTCCGCCAGGATCAAGCTGTCGGTCGGGCCCGCGATCATATCGATGCCCACGCGCCCGAAGAGGATGCGCTTGGCCTCGGCCACGAATTGATTGCCCGGCCCGACGATGATGTTGGCTGGCGGCAGACCAAACAGACCGAAGGCCATCGAGGCCACGCCCTGCACGCCGCCTATGGCCATGATCTTATCGGCGCCACAGACATGGGCGGCATAGACGATCGCGGGGTTCACGCCCTCAGGCTGTGGGGGAGAGGCCACCGTGATGTGCCGGCATCCCGCCACACTGGCCGTGGTCACCGTCATCACCGCACTGGCGATGTGCCGGTAGCGCCCAGCGGGCACGTAGCAACCGGCGGCGTCGACCGGAATGGTCTTTTGACCGGCGAGAAAGCCGGGGCGTACCTCCATCTGCACATCCTGGACGCTGCTCTTTTGCAGCTCGGCGAAGCGGCGCACATTATCATGGGCGAACAGGATATCGTCCTTGAGCTTTTGCGGAACCTTTGCCGACGCCGCCTCGATCTCATCGGCCGTCAGCTCGATATTGCCCGCATATTTGTCGAACTTGGCCGCGTATTCGAGCGCTTTGGCATCACCGCCCGCTTCGATGTCTGCGAGGATGCTTTGCACCGTTGCATGGGTTTCCGAAGCATCCGATTTCGACGTTAGCGGCGCTTTCTTAAGGTATTCACGGGTCATGGCGTGTGTGTCCTATCGGTAGACGTCTTGAAGAGGCGACGCCGAGACCGCGGGCTATCCGCGACCATGAAAGCCGTGCGTCCTGCCCAAGCCCCATCCGGGCGACTCGTGAAATTTGTAAGCGCTTACACAGCCCCGTGCAAGCGTTTACATCCCGTAAAGAATTACCCTATTCTGCGCGCCGATCACATCGTTGCTTTGGCCCGAACAGTATGGCCGGGCATGCGCTTGGCGCAACGGAACACACGAGCCAAGGAGGCGTAGCGGCCCATGGGCGCATCCCCCGAAAACACTTCGCTGCCGACACTCGCTGACGTGGCAAAGCGCGCCAATGTGTCGACCGCGACCGTGTCTCGATGTTTGAATTCGCCGGACCGCGTCGTCGGCAAAACGCGCGACCGCGTTCTGAAGGCCGTGTCCGAGCTGGGCTATGCGCCGAATTTCGGGGCGCAAGCGCTGGCGGGCAAACAGACCAACACCGTGGGCGCGGTGATCCCAACGATGGAAAACGCGGTCTTCGCGCGCGGCATCCAGGCCTTGCAGGAAGAGCTGGGTCGCCATGGCAAAACCCTTTTGATCGCGTCATCAGCCTATCGATCCGAGCTAGAGGAGGAGCAGGTGCGCACTCTGGTGGCCCGCGGTGCCGACGCCCTCCTTCTCATTGGCTATGATCGGAGCCCTGAGCTGTACGCGTTTTTGTCCAAGCGTGCCGTGCCGACACTTGTGGCTTGGTCCTACGTTCCCGGATACGATCAGCCGTCGATTGGCTTTGATAATCGCGCATCCATGGCCGCAATGTGTCGTTTAGTGATCGGCCATGGCCACCGGAAAATCGCCTGCATTTCCGCGCCGACGGCCTCCAATGACCGGGCGCGAGGCCGCGTGAACGGCATTCGCCACGCCATGGCCGAAGCTGGCCTCGATGGGGGCGCGTTGAGGCTTATCGAAACACCTTACGGCATCGAAAATGGGGAAACGGCATTCCGCGAGATTATGGCCGCTGACCCTGAGACCACAGCCGTGATGTGTGTCAACGACGTGCTTGCAATCGGCGCCCTGCGCGCAGCGCGCGAGATGGGCCTTACCGTGCCGGAGGACGTTTCGATCACGGGCTTCGATGATCTTGAAATTGCCATTTTGGCCGATCCAGCGCTGACGACGGTCCATGTGCCGCATCGCGAAATGGGCCGCCGCGCAGCCGGAATGCTCATCGGCATGCTGCGCGACCGGGAAAAGCCCGCCTCGGTGCGACTGCCAACCGATATCCGCATGCGCCGATCCTTGGGGCCTGCCTGACAGCGTCGACCGAGGCGCCTCTCATATGCACAATGTGCTTTGCTTTCAGCGCGCCCTAACGCGCCGCGCTTCGAGACGATTTGGTCGTTTGGCAAACGCGGCTCAATTGCGAGACAAAGCCTGCTGTGTCGGTGACGAATGAGAGATAGCCGCAATTTTCGAATGTGTGCAGCGTGATTTTCTCGGGGTAAGCGGCGGCCAATCGCACGACAGATGCATAACTGATCGCGGGGTCATGACGACCCTGAAGCAGCGTTATTGGAATTGGGCAATTGGCAATGCAGGCCCCCCAATCCTCAGCGGCGTATTCAAAGACCAAAATTGGGTAATCGGTTCCCTGCGCAAGCGTCGCGTGCATCGCTTCATCAAATGCTTCAATTACTTCTGGGCTTTTGGCGGCCTCCAGATCGGGGGCAAAACCTTTGAGTTGCATCATATGCAACCTGTGAGAGCCAATTATTTTCCAAGCTTTGATGGCTGCGTAAACAAGCGCGCGGTAGATGCGCTTGGATTGGCCACGCGCCCGCAAAAGGGCCTGCGCAAGCGGAGAAGCCACATCGTCAGCCTGCATCATGCCAGAAGGCACCATCGTCGATTTCACCACAACATGGGCAAGGCGCTCGGCCAATAATGGCGCGATTTGGTAGACGAAGACAGATGACATGTAATTCGTCATCAAAACAAATTTGGCGCGGCCTAATTGGTCACCGATGGTGGCGATGTCGCTGGCGATGGTTTCCAGATAATCTGTGTCGGCGAGGGGTGGATCGGTTTTGCCAATCCCCGGACGACATACGACCGCCACGCATAATCCGGCCTGGGCAAAGGCGCGTTCGACCTTCGCAGGAAAGCCCCTTAGCGTTGCATCTTGTAGCGAGACTATCAGATCACCTTTGAGATCGCCGGACAGCAAAAGGTCAATTGTACGACCATCCTTGCCCAGCACGGAGAACTCTTTTCGAAACGGATGTTTGGCCGCCACGGCAATGGGTGAGACGTCTTGGAAGAAATGCGAAAAAGACAGTGCATCTCGCATCAATTCGGTTTGTGATGTAGCGCCAGATTTATTCAAGATGGACTGCATCTGCGTGCGCACGGTCGCCACGGATTTGCCGCGTAGACTAGCGATTTCCTTTTGGGTGTGACCTTCGAGAAAAGACAAAAGGACAGACGCCTCGGCCGCGGTAAGCCCATAAGCAGACGTCAAAAAAGCTTGAATATCCGCTGACCATTGCCGGTCCACGACAAATACCAACATCCTTTCTTTGCCCGCCTCCACGGTCGGGACAAAGACAAGCGTAGCGGCTTTCGCAGAATGCGTGCTGGGCGCGCGTTTGATGATGACCGAGCTGGGAATATTGCGCCTGAGAAGGCCCGCGCGAATAATCTCCGAGAGCTCTTGCCCACCCTCGACCGCATAGGGCAAATCGTCGATCCTATCCCCTGGGCTCACGGGCAGATGGGCCAACGCCGTTTCATTCATATCGCGCAATTGGCCATCGCGATCGGCCACCATCACCGCATAGGGCAGGGCATTGATCATCTGCCGCAATTGCGGCGAGATCAGCCCCTCGCTGTCTGTGGAGATCGCCGTCAGCGTATCGTCGACACTCGATTCCAGTGTGTCGATATCCGCCTTGCTTGGCGAAGACTGTTCAAACACCGCGTTCCACGTGTTGACCAGTTCCGTCAGGCGCGCGGGGTTCTCTGAGACAAGCCTGAGACTGGCCTCGACATCCTTGAATGGGCTGGGATCTCGCGTCATTCCATCAATTTGTCCGAGCCTCTAACGCATACTGCAAATGCAGTATGTCAGGTCATTTCATATCTGCAAACCTTGCCATCGCAACGCGGCGGCAAGGGGGAGATTTCGTTTGCCGGCCGCTCAACACGGTTTGTTCGGAGTAAGATATGAACGTTTTTAAAATGAGTTTGGCGGCGGGTCTTCTTGCGGCTGGGTCGGCGCAGGCGGGGGTGTTGGATTTCACTGACGGCAGTTACGGCTTTGACTTTGACGATCTAGAGTTTGTCGGCCCGAATGGTGTCGGTGTCGAGACCAAGATCACCGAACGGGCGGCTGGCGTCACTTTCACCATCACGCCGCGCTTCCAAGATGGGGAGCCTGAGACATGGTTCGGGCCTGACGGCTTGATCTTCGGGCCGCAGGGCAGTCCGCTCACCGGGCTGAGCATCGTGCCCGATCAAGACGTGGTGCTGACCTCGCTAGAGGGGCGGTTGCTCAATCCGCAATTCGATTTCTCCTTTGGGCCGAGCCTCCGAGTGCCGCAGCGGCCGGACGCACCCTCATTTGCCTCGCCCTTTCTCCGCGAATTTCCCGAGTTTCCCACCGACTTGACCGCATTGGAGCTCTTTGAAGGCAATTATACGCTCACCGCGGGAAGTGAGCTTTTCATCGGCTATTTCACGGACCGAAGCGGCGACGGACGCATCACGCGGCTGTTTTTCGATGGCGCCACGGGCGGCGGCGGTACGCCCACGGACCCGGTTGACCCTGGTATCGCCCCTGTTCCGCTGCCAGCCAGCGCTGCGCTTTTGCTGGTCGGGCTGGGTGGGCTGGCCGCGCTGAGACGCGCGACGCGGCGCGCTTCGGCTCAGGCCTAAGCCTAGAGGGCCAATAACAGCGGTGGTGGGGCTTCGTCCCATCACCGCCCGGGTCGCGTCACGGGTCCGACATGGTCAATGTCACGCGATCCGCGGCGAACCAGCTCCTCCCGTATTCCACCGGGGCATCATCGGCATCCACGTTGATACTGACGGTCCGCAGAACCGGTTCGTCCGGCAAAAGCTGCAGGATTGACGCCTGCGTGTGGGAGGCGCGCTTGGCGGTGATCTCGGTCGATTTCCGAGTGTAATCGGCCAAGCCATGCGCCGCCAAAGCGGCCGTGACGGATCGGTGCTCGCGCAGCTCTTCAAGCAGGCGGGGAAAGCGCTCTGCCGAGAAGACCGAACAGAAAATCGACAGCGGCGCGCCGTCCGCTAGGCTGACCCCTTCATAGACATGGACCGCATCGGCGGTGGTCAATCCAAGCGCCTCGGCCTCCCGGGCGCTGGCAGTTCTGGTCTCAAGCGACAGCACCTTGCGGTCTGCCACGCGCCCAGCGGCCAGCAGGTTTTGTTGGAATCGCACGCGCCGTCCAATCGGGTAGGGCGTGGGCGCGTGGCGCACGAAAACACCGGACCCGCGCCTGGGAAAGACGATTTTTTGCTCGGTCAGATCCGCAATGGCGCGCCGGATCGTGTGACGGTTCACACCAAAGCGCTCCGACAGATGCGCCTCGGTCGGCAGGCGGGCGCCGGGCGCGTAATGGCCTTGAGCGATTTCCTTGAGCAACGTGTCGCGTATCGCGGTCCAGAGGGGGGGACGACCCATAATGTCACCAAATCTTCATGCAGGCGGGCTTGCGCCATACTCTGCGACTGGGTAGGATTTGTATAGTTGTATATTTAATTGGACAACCCGGCAAGATGTCTGAAATCGCAGCCACAAACCGCCCGGACCCTGACCCGGACCCTGGGGCCGCCCGCAAGGAACGCTTGTCGCTCTTGGCAAAGGCACCCGCCGATCAACTCACTGCGCTTTGGGCCGCATGGCTGGGCGACGCGGAGCCGCCCGGGCATTCCATCCTGCGCGGTCCTGAGATCGGAGCGGTGATGGTGCGCGGGCGGGCAGGGGCCGTGGGCGCGCCTTTCAACCTCGGAGAGATGACTGTGACGCGCTGCACGATCCGGCTTGCATCCGGCGCGGTTGGGCACGGCCATGTCCAGGGACGCAACCCCGACGCCGCCCGCATCACCGCCCTGATCGACGCGCTTTGCGAACAGGGCGAGGTCAGCGCGCTCGAGACCGCGATCCTCGCGCCTCTGCGCGACGCGGCTCAGGCAAACAGGGCGGCGCGCGCCGCCAAAGCCGCGGCCACGAAGGTCGAGTTTTTCACGATGGTTCGGGGGGACTGATGATCGATAACACGCATTCCGACGAGGCCTATCTTGACGGGGCCTATCTTGAGGGCGGTTTCGGCGATCCGGCGCGCGACGCCGCGCGCGCGTTTCGCGCAGCGCTCGACGCGATGGCCCGACCCGGAACGCTGACGAAAATGTCCGGCGTCGCGGCCCCCTCGCCATGCTCGCAGGCCGCAGCGGCGCTATTGCTGACGCTTTGCGATGACACGACGCCGATCTTCCTGGCGCCCTCCCACGACAATGATGCCTTGCGCGGCTGGATCACCTTTCACACGCGCGCCCCGATGGTGGGCCCGAGCCATGCCATGTTCGCCTTAGGCACATGGGACGCGCTGCAGCCGGTGGGGCAGTTCCAAATCGGCACGCCCGAATATCCTGACCGCTCGGCGACTTTGATTGTGGAGCGGGACGCGCTCAGCACTGTCGGCGCCACGCTCCGCGGTCCCGGCATCCAGGACAAGGCCGCCTTGAGCCTGCCCGAAACGGCGGCCTTTCAAAAGAACCGGCGCAAATTCCCGCTCGGCTTTGATTGCTACTTCACCTGCGGCGACCAGCTGGCCGGTTTGCCGCGCAGCACGATTGTGGAGGATTGAGCGATGTATGTGGCTGTAAAAGGCGGCGAGCGGGCCATCGACAACGCCCATGCCTGGCTGGCCGAGGAGCGCCGGGGCGACACGGACGTGGCCGAGATGAGTCTCGCTCAGATCCGTGAGCAATTGTCGCTGGCCGTGGGTCGCGTCATGGCCGAGGGCTCGCTCTATGATCCCGATTTGGCCGCGCTCGCGATCAAGCAAGCCCGTGGCGATCTGATCGAGGCGGTGTTTTTAATCCGCGCCTACCGTACCACTCTGCCGCGTTTCGGCGCGTCCGCGCCGGTCGAGACGGGGGCGATGATCTGTGACCGGCGCATCTCAGCCACCTACAAAGACCTGCCGGGTGGCCAGGTTCTCGGCCCGACTTTCGACTATACCCACCGCCTGCTCGATTTCGCGCTTGCTGCCGAAGGGCTGGAGCCAGAGGCCGCGCCCGAGACTGCGGTGGAGCCCGCCGAGGTGCCGCATGTGACAGAGTTTTTGGCTCAGGAAGACCTGATCCAGCCCGAGCCTGAGGGCGAAGACACGCCCCGCGACCTAACGCGGGAGCCGCTGGAATTTCCCGCTAGCCGGCCCTTGCGGTTGCAAGCGCTGACCCGCGGCGATGAGGGCTTTGTCCTGTCGATGGCCTATTCCACGCAGCGCGGCTTTGGCCGCAACCACCCCTTTGTGGGGGAGCTGCGCATCGGGGCGGTGCCGGTTGAGATGGAGATCCCGGAGCTGGGCTTCGCGATCGAGATCGGGGAGGTCGTCTTGACGGAATGCGAAACGGTCAATCAGTTCACCGGCTCCAAGTCTGAGCCACCGCAATTCACGCGTGGCTATGGCCTGGTCTTTGGCCAGACGGAGCGCAAGGCGATCTCGATGGCGCTTGTGGACCGGGCGCTGCGCTGGGAAGAGCTGGGCGAGGACAAGGTCGGCGCTCCCGCCCAGGATGAGGAGTTTGTGTTGTCGCATTCCGACAATGTGCAGGCGACCGGCTTTCTGGAGCATATCAAGCTGCCCCATTACGTCGATTTCCAGTCCGAGCTGGAGCTGATCCGCCGCCTGCGCCGCGAAGCCATGGCAGGCGCGCATCAGGAGGCGGCGGAATGAACGATCAGAGCTACAACTTCGCCTATCTCGACGAGCAAACCAAGCGGATGATCCGCCGCGCGATCCTCAAAGGCCTCGCCGTGCCGGGCTATCAGGTGCCCTTTGCCAGCCGTGAGATGCCGATGCCCTATGGCTGGGGCACCGGCGGGGTGCAGGTCTCAGCCGCCTGCCTGACGCCGGAAGACACGCTCAAGGTCATTGACCAGGGCGCCGATGACACGACCAATGCCGTTTCGATCCGAAAGTTCTTCGAAAAGACCGCCGATGTGGCTGTCACTGAGCGCACCAGCGAGGCAACGGTGATCCAGACCCGCCACCGCATCCCGGAGACACCGCTGACCGAGGGCCAGATCCTGGTCTACCAGGTGCCGATCCCCGAACCCTTGCGCTTTTTGGAGCCGCGCGAGACCGAGACGCGCAAGATGCACGCGCTTGAGGAATACGGGCTGATGCATGTGAAGCTCTATGAGGACATCGCGCGGCACGGCGACATCGCGACGGCCTATGCCTATCCGGTCGCGGTCGAGGATCGCTATGTGATGGACCCATCGCCGATCCCGAAATTCGACAACCCTCGGCTTGAAAGCGCGGCGATCCAGCTTTTTGGCGCGGGCCGAGAACAGCGGATCTATGCGGTGCCGCCCCATACCAAGGTCGTGAGCCTTGATTTCGATGATTACCCGTTCGACCCGTCCAAAGCGCCCCATCCTTGCGCGCTGTGCGGGGCGGAGGACGCCTATCTCGACGAGGTGATTACGGACGATCAGGGCGGGCGGATGTTTGTCTGCTCGGACACGGATTATTGCGCTTGCCGCCGCGCGGCGGGGCATGTCGGCAAGATGGGCTCGTTCGAGGCCGCCAGCCAAGCCTATGGTGAGGGTGAGGGCGCATGAGCGACATCGTCTTCCTCACCCATGCGGAGGTTGAGATCGACCCGGCCGTCGCGGTGCCCAATTGGGGCCTACGCGAGATCGGGCGGGCACGGCATCACACGTTCGCCTCGGACCCCGCCCTGGACGGCGTTGCCGCGATCTATTCCAGCACCGAACGCAAGGCGATCGAAGGGGCCACGCCGGTGGCGGAGCGGCGCAATCTGCCGCTGACCCAAATGGAGAGCCTTGGCGAAAACGACCGCTCGGCCACGGGCTTTCTTCCGCCCGAGGAGTTCTGGCCCGTCGTGGCAGAGTTCTTCGCCTATCCCGAGGCCTCGACCCGGGGCTGGGAAACCGCCCGCGGCGCGCAGGAGCGGATCGTTGCGGGGGTGCAGACAGCGGTCGCCGAGAGCAAAACCGACGGTGATATCCTGATCGTGGCCCATGGCGGCGTGGGCGCGCTTTTGCGCTGTCATCTAAACCAACAAAAGATCACCCAAGACGCGGGCCAGCCGCATCCCGGCGGCGGCTGCTGGTTCCGCTTTGGCCGCGACATGGACGGCCCCCCAACCGATTGGAGTGTCATATGACCCCGCTTCTTGACGTCCAAAGCCTTACCAAGACCTATGGCGGTCGGATCGGTTGCTCGGATGTCTCTTTCGCACTCTATCCTGGCGAGGTTCTGGGCATCGTGGGCGAAAGCGGCTCGGGCAAGTCGACGCTCTTGAATTGCATGGCTGGGCATCTGCCGCCTGACAGTGGCAAAGTCGTGTTCGACACCCGCGCCGAAGGCCCGCAGGACGTGCTGGCCATGTCCGAGCCCGAGCGCCGGATGCTCGGCCGCACCGATTGGGCCTTTGTCCACCAAAACCCCCGCGACGGCCTGAGGATGCGCGTGAGCGCCGGCGGCAATGTGGGTGAGCGTTTGATGGCCGTGGGCGCGCGGCATTATGGCCAGATCCGCGAACAGGCGGTGGACTGGCTCGAGAGGGTCGAGATTTCCGATGACCGGATCGACGACCGACCTGCCGCCTTTTCGGGCGGCATGCAGCAGCGCCTGCAAATCGCGCGCAACCTGGTCACTGGCCCCAGGCTGGTCTTCATGGATGAGCCCACGGGCGGCCTCGATGTCAGCGTGCAAGCCCGGCTTCTCGATCTGATCCGTGGGCTTGTGCGGCGCATGGGTCTGTCGGCGATTGTCGTGACCCATGACTTGGCCGTAGTGCGCCTGCTGGCCGATCGGCTGATGGTGATGAAGGACGGCCGCGTGATCGAGACGGGCCTGACCGATCAGGTCCTCGACGATCCGCAGGCACCCTACACACAGCTTCTGGTCAGTTCCGTTTTGCAGGTTTGAGCTTTGGCTTCGCCGGGGAAAACCACAGATCGGGGAAAACACAGATTTAGGAAAGGCAGGCGCGATGATTACGGTGCAACTCCTCGTCAAAACCTTCACGCTGCACAACCAGGGCGGCTCGGTTATCCCGGTCCTGTCCGGCGCGTCTTTCGCGGTGGCCCCGGGCGAATGCGTGGCGCTGACTGGCGAAAGCGGCGCGGGCAAGTCGACCGTGATGCGCATCCTTTATGGCAATTATCTGGCGCAAGGCGGGACCGTGCGGATCGGCGACGTGACGCTGACCCAGGCCGAGCCGCGCGAGATCCTGGCGCTCCGCCGCGAGACGCTGGGCTATGTCAGCCAGTTTCTGCGCGTGGTGCCGCGTGTGCCGACCCTCGAGGTTGTGGCCGAGCCGCTTCTGGCGCTCGGCGTGCCGGAGGACGAGGCGCTTGAGCAGGCCCGCGTGCTGCTGGGCCGGTTGCGGATCCCTGAAACGCTCTGGTCGCTGTCTCCCACGACCTTTTCGGGCGGGGAGCAGCAGAGGGTGAACATCGCGCGCGGCTTCGCCCATCCCTATCCCGCGCTTTTGCTGGATGAGCCCACGGCCAGCCTCGATCCGATCAACCGCGAAACCGTTCTGTCGCTGATCGAAGAGGCCAAAGACGCGGGCGCGGCCATCGTCGGGATCTTCCACGACAAAGGCGCCCGGGCACGGGTGGCGGATCGGGAGATCGACGTCTCGGCCTTTGATCAGGTCGCGGCATGAGCGGGCGGTTCATCGCAGTCGTCGGCCCCTCGGGCGTCGGCAAAGACAGCTTGATCGACGCGCTCTGCGCGCAGGCCTCTTGTATGGCCCGTGCTCGCCGCGTCATCACCCGCGCCCCTGAGGCGGGCGGTGAGGACTATGAGGCGATCAGCCCCGCGCTTTTTGCGGTGCGCGCGGCCGCGGGGGATTTCGCGCTGCACTGGCGCGCCCATGATCTGCATTACGGGATCCGTGTCGCGGTGCATCAGACGCTGGGCGGGGGCCAAGATGTGATCGCGAACCTCTCCCGGTCGGTCCTCGGCAAGGCGGACGCGGTCTTCGAAGATCTGCATGTGCTGCATGTCACGGCGCAGCCTGCGGTCCTGGCGCGGCGCCTCAAGAGCCGTGGCCGCGAAAGTGGCGGCGACATCCAAAGGCGGCTGGCGCGAAAGGTCCCGCCGCTGCCGGAGGGTTTGACGATCACCGAGATCGACAATTCCGGCAAGCTCGAGGAGGCCATGACGGCCGCTTTGCGCGCGCTTCACCCCGCTAAGGTATAACGATGCACAAGGTGGAAGAACCCGGCCTCATCCTCTCCCATCAAGGCCAGATCCGGGACCGGCAGAGGCTGTCCGATATGGGGCGCAAAGAGGTCTGCAAGGCTCTCGTGGGCCGCGTCGAGGATATCCGGCTCCAACGCTCCGCTCAGGGTGATGTGAAAACGAAACTCGTCCATCACATAAGGATAGCCCCAGCGCTGAAGCAGCGCCTCTTGCCGCTCGCTCAGCTTGGACTTGCGGCGCTTCGCCAGCTCCGCCTCATTGAGCGGCGCGCGAAAGGGATCGAAGGCGGCCACGACAGCCGCGGCAAGCTCAGAGAGCGCGTGGTTAGGCTGCGCGGGGACAAGCGCGATGAAGCGGCCCAACTTGCGCAACTGCATCTCGGGAATGGTGACCGGGGCCTGGGTTTCGCAGAACAGGCTTACCGCGGCGTGAAGCTCCTCCACCGTCTTCCCCTCGGCCAGGCGAAAGGGCGGCTTGATCGTGCCGTGAAGCCCGTATTTGCGCGGCGTGGCCGTCAGCACCTCGGCGGGTTTCGGCAGGCCGGTAACATCGGGCTGTGGGGCGACTTGACCGGCGGCGGCATCCCATCCAAGCCAGGAGGCGCCGGTTGCATAAAGACCGCCCTGCGGCACCATATAGAGGCCGTATCTGCGAAATTTGGTCATGTCTCTCCCTCAATTCTCGCAAAAGGCGATAGGTAACGATGCCCAAGGATCAAACTGTGATGCCCGAGACCGTGACGCTTGCCAATGCGCGCCTCATTCTGCCGGACGGTGTCAGCACTGGCCGCTTGAGCTTTCGCGGCGGTAAGATTGTTGAGATCGCGACAGGCGACGCGGTGCCATCGGGCGCAATCGACTGTGAAGGCGACCTTCTGGCGCCCGGCCTTGTGGAGCTGCACACCGACAATCTGGAGCGGCACATGCGTCCGCGCCCCTCGGCCCACTGGCCGCACAAACCGGCGATTGTGGCCCATGACGCCGAGCTTGCCGCTTGCGGGATCACCACCGTTTTCGATGCCATTCGCGTGGGCTCCATCGAAAACGAGGGCGGCGTCGGCTGGCGGCGCTATGCGCGCGAGCTGGCCGATGAGGTTCTGGCCATGCGAACGGCCGGCGCGCTGAAGATCAGCCATCACCTGCATCTGCGCGCCGAGATCTGTTCGGAGACCTTGATCGAAGAATTGGCGCAGTTCGGGCCTGAGGACCGGGTCGGCATCGTCTCGATCATGGATCACACGCCGGGCCAGCGCCAATTCGCCGATATCGGTCAGTATGAGATCTATATGAAGGGGAAACACGGCCTGAGCGATGCGGATTTCCAGAGCCATGTGACCATCCGCAAGGCGCTGGGCGCGCGGGTCTGCGCCCCCCATGAGATTGCCGCGGTCGAGGCCGCCCAACGTTTCGGTGCGATCCTGGCCAGCCATGACGACACGACCGCTGCGCATGTCGCGAGCTCGGCGACGCATGGCATCGCTCTGGCGGAGTTTCCCACAACGCTTGAGGCTGCGCAGGCCTGTCATCAGAACGGCATCGCGGTGATGATGGGGGCGCCCAACCTTGTGCGGGGCGGCTCGCATTCGGGCAATGTCTCGGCCGGGGATCTGGCCAAGGCGGATTTGCTCAATGTCGTCTCGTCCGATTACGTGCCGTCGGCTTTGCTCTATTCCGCGGTCGTGCTGGGCGAGATCTGGGGCGACATGGCCCGCGCCATCGACACCGTTACCCATGCGCCCGCCAAAGCCGCAGGCCTCATGGACCGGGGTCAAATCGCCGAAGGCCTGCGCGCGGATCTGGTGCGGTTTCGCTTGATCGACGGCGTTCCGGCCCTGCGCGGCGTGTGGAGTGCGGGATCCCGGGTCGCGTGAATGGGCAGCGACCCCAGCCGGGCGCTTGGGAGCCCTCATGATTGATGACACCGCGAATGCCTTAGGTTGCGTTGGAGTATTTGAGGAAAAATGAAGGGTCATGGCGGGTGCGTCAGCAGGCGAGGCCTTGGCTCTTCAAATAGTCCATCGCGGCGGGAATATCGCCAGCATCGCGCAATTCCAAAACCAGGTGCGGGCGTTGCGGCAGGGCTTGGATCGCGCGGAACACCGCGTGCCAGTTCACTGTGCCACGACCGGGTGCCCAGTGCCGGTCGGCAAAGCCATCGGCGTCTTGCAGATGCACATGCGACAGCAGCGCACCGGCATCAGTCACGAAGTAATCCACCGGCGGCGCGCCCGTGGCGCAATGGGCGTAATGCGCGTGTCCGGTGTCGATTGAAAGGCGCACATGGTCTGAGCCAAAGCTCTCGGCCAGGTCGCGCCGCCAGGACGGATCGATGTCCTCGATGTTCTCGATCACCAGGGTCACGCCATGGGCCTCGGCCAAGGCCAAAGCGTCGCCCAGGTTGGCGATCACCCGGGCGATTGTTGCTTCCGCCGCGGAGGCGGTGGTCCCGACCCTGGGATTGTTTCCAAAATTGTACCAATCCCAGGTTTTGTAGGGGGAATGCATCACCATCTGCCTGGCGCCGAGGGCCGCGGCGGCCTCCACCGCGGTGACCATGCGGCGCGACAGGATCGGCGCCAGCTCGGGGTCTTTGATGTCAAGCGGCAGGTCGTAGAACGGCCCGTGGATGCCCAGCCGTCCGTCGAATTCCTCAAGCTGGGCCTTGGCCTGCTGGACGAGGTCGCGCCAATCGCCCAGCAGACATTCGGGCCGCAAGAAATCCTGCAATTCGAGATCGCGCTGCCCGTCGATCAGCCAATCGAGATAGTTCGGAAGCTCATCAACAGTCAGGGCCGCGCCGATCCTCAGGGGAAGCTCAGCCATCAGAACACCTGACGCCCGGCGCGCCAGGCGGCCTCGACCACAGGCTGACCGCCGATCACCCGGACCGCCACGAGATCGGCACGCAGGCCCTCTGCGATCCGGCCCCTGTCGTTCAGGCACGTCATCCGCGCCGGAGCCTCCGTCACCATGGCCAACGCTTGCGGAAGATCGTGGGGCAGGGCGGGATCGGCGGCGATCGCGAAGGCGGCATCGAGCGGTGAGCGCGGGATGTAATCTGACGCCAGAACATCCGCCAAACCTTCGGCCAAGAGCTCGGCCACCGCGACATTGCCGGATTGCGAGCCGCCGCGCAGGTAATTGGGCGCGCCCACAACGATCCCCATGCCCTCGGCGCGGGCATGGCGCGCGGCCTCCAGCGTTGTCGGGAATTCCGAGATCGTACAGCCCTCCGCCAAGGCCTCATCCACATGCTCGACGGTCCGGTCGTCGTGGCTCATCAGCGGGACCTTCGCGGCAAAGGCCGTCTGAGTGACATGAGCGCGGACGGCGGCGCCATGGGCGCGCGAGCGCTCGAAAAGCGCGTCCATCATCGGGCGCCCTTCCTCCTCGGTCACCTCCATGTCGCGGATCATGTGCCAGAACCATTTGTCGATATCCGGGCTCTGCCGGTCTCCGGGCGTGTGATCCATGACTGAGACGAGCCGCGTCTCCGGCAGATTGATGCTGCCATTGACCAAGGCCGGGGTGGCGGGGTCGGAGATCTCGCAGCGCAAATGCAGCAAATGCTCGGCGCGAAAGAGATCCTGCGCGATCGCCTCTCGCAAGCTCGCCACAAGGGGCTCGAACAGCTCCCGGCGTTCGGGCTTTTGCATCGCGGCCCCGACGGACAGGCTGTCGTATACGGTCGTCGTACCGCCCGAAATGATCACCGCGTCATAGGCCAAGAGCGCCGGCAAGGACGGCCAGATCACGCCCACGCGCGGATGGGTGTGGCGCTCAACATGGTCGGTATGCAGATCGATGATCCCCGCGATCAGGAAGGCCCCGCCGAGATCGCGGCCGTCGCTTGCCTGCGTCAGCCCGGAAATGCGCCCGTCCTCGATCGCCAGACCGCCCTCAAAGAGCCCGTTCGGCGTCACGATACGCGCATTGCTCAGAGTTTGCGCAGCATCGCCGCTGTGATCGAACATGGGCCACCTCCAGAGTTAAGAGCTTCTCGCCTGAGGTTGCTTTGTAACGGTTTGCTGACAGCTTGATTACGCTTTGATGAAGAAACCGCCCCCTGATGTCACCCATCGGCCCCGATGCGCCGCCCCCGGTCCGAAACGGGCGGCCTAGACGGGCTTAATTCGACAAATTCCTTGAGTTATCCAGCGTTTAGAGTGGGTGGGAGTCACCCGATTTTAGGCGACAGGTGCCGTATTTCAACGCCATTTCAGGCGCTTGGCCGCCTGTCACAGATGTTTCATCACCCTGTTAGCCAACATTCACAATGTCTCTCTATCGCTCCGCCTCGTGGGGATGAGCTTGCGGGAAAACGGGCGCTCCCCCCAGGGATTAGGGAAAACTTGAGGGAAGAACCCATGATCAAACAAAGCTTTGCAGCGCTGTTGGCCGGTGCCACGGCCCTGACCGCCGTGCCAGCCTTGGCGCAGGATTGGCGCGAGGACGTGCCTGTCTTCCGCATCGGCCTTTTGGGTGGTGAGAACGAGGCCGACCGTCTGCGTCAGCACGCATGCCAAGAGGCCTATCTCGAAGAGCGCCTCGGCGTCGATGTCGAGCTCTTCCCGGCCTCCGACTACGCAGGCGTTCTGCAGGGTCTTCTGGCCGGTCAGCTTGAGTTCGCGGGCCTTGGCTCCTCGGGCTATGCCGGCATCGTGCTGCAGGACCCCGACGCGGTTGAGCCGCTCTACACCACCATGCAGATCGACGGCTCGCTGGGCTATTACTCCGTGATGTACAGCCGCGCCGATAGCGGCATTGACAGCTTTGAGGCGATGGAAGGCCGCAGCTTGGCCTTCGCCGACCCCAACTCCACCTCTGGCTATCTCGTGCCCTCCTATGAGTTGGCTCAGGAAATCGGCCCGCTCGAGGGCTATTTTGGCGAGACCGGCTTCGGTGGCGGTCATGAACAGGCCGTCGTGGCCGTCCTTCAGGGTCAATACGATGCCGGTGTCACTTGGACCTCCGGCGTGGGCGACATCAACGAAGGCTTCTCGCGCGGCAACCTGCGCTCGATGGTCGATCGCGGCATGCTCGACATGGATGAGATCCAGATCATCTGGCAGTCGAACCTGATCACCAACGGCCCCCGTGTGATCCGTTCGGACCTGCCCCAGGATCTCAAAGACCTCGTGATGGGCGCGATGATGCAGCTGCAGACCGAAGACCGCGACTGCTTTAACGCGATAAATGACGGGGAATCGATGGGCTACTGGCCGATCAATCACGAGTTCTACGAACCCATCATCAACATGCGTCGCGAGCTTCAGGGCGAGCGCTAAGCGTCACGAAACAAGGGAGTCAGCGCCGGACGCGCTGGCCCCCCAATCTTTTTTGGCAGGGTCGCGCGTCGGGGAAGAGGGCGGTCGACCTGAGAAATATCTTTTTTGGGGCGCTGCTATGCTGAAACTCGACAAATTGACCCGCATCTTTGGCGAAAACGTCGCCGTGAATGCCGCGACTTTGGACATCCCCGATGGTCAGATGGTCGGGATCATCGGTAAATCGGGCGCGGGCAAGTCCACGCTCTTGCGCCTGCTCAACCGGTTGATCGACCCGTCAGAGGGCCAGATCCTGTTCGGCGAGACCGAAATCGCGCAGCTCAAGGGCAGGGCTTTGCGCCAGTGGCGCTCCGATTGCGCAATGATTTTCCAGCAGTTCAACTTGGTCGGGCGCCTCGATGTGGTGACCAATGTGTTGACCGGCCGGCTGTATGATCTGCCTAGCTGGCGCTCCATGGCGCAGGTCTTCACGCCGCAAGAGCGTGCATTTGCGATCCAGGCGCTCGACCGTTTGGGCATGGCCCATACCGCGATGCAGCGCGCCGAGACGCTCTCCGGCGGTCAGCAACAGCGCGTGGCGATTGCCCGGGCGCTGGCGCAAGAGCCCAAGATCCTTTTGGCCGATGAGCCCATCGCCTCGCTCGATCCGATGAATGCCAAGATCGTGATGGACGCTTTGCGCGACATAAACCGCAAGGACGCGATCACGGTGATCTGCAACCTCCACACCCTCGATACCGCGCGGAATTATTGTGACCGGATTATCGGGATGCGGGACGGAAAGCTTGTCTTCGACGGCATCCCCGATCTGCTGACAACGGATATGGCGCGCGAGATTTACGGCGCGGACCATGAGTTCGACGAGGCGTCGACCTCGACCTCTTTGCCCGGTCGCGCACCAAGCGCTGGCCCGATGCGCGAAACCGCCTGATCCGCTTGTCCAGGGATATCTTCTATGACTGATGCAACCATCACCGCGGGTGGTGCCGGGGCCGCGCCGCGCGATGCCGTCTCCACCTATGAACGCCACCGCGCGGAATTGCGGGCCTCCAAGCGTGTCTGGAACATCCTCTTTCTGAGCGCGTTTCTGATCTGCCTTGCGCTCTCGATCTATATCAGCCGCTTTTACCCCGACCGATTGGCCGAGGGTGTTCCGCGCATTTTCGAGTATTTCGCGACGATCCTTCCCGATCTCCAATGGGACGTGCTGTTTGACGGTCGCGATGAAAATGGCCGTGCCGTGCCGGGCTCTCTCACGTTTTGGTACACCGATTTTTGGGATTATCTGCAGCTTCTATGGGAAACGATCCTGATGGCCGTCACAGCGACCATTATCGGAACCGCCGTCGCCTTTGTGATGAGCTTTCCCGCGGCCAACAATCTGGCACCGAATTCGTGGGTCTATTGGCTGTCGCGCCGCTTTCTTGAAATTTGCCGCGGCATCCCGGAAATCCTCCTCGCTCTGGTTTTTGTGTTCGCCATCGGGATCGGACCGCTTGCTGGTGTTCTCGCCATCGCCATCCACACGGCGGGCGCCTTGGGAAAGCTATTCGCGGAAGTGAATGAAAACGCCTCCGGTCGCCCCGTGGATGGGATCACCGCTGTCGGTGGAACATGGCCTGAAAAAATGCTCTATGGTGTGGTCCCTCAGGTCATGCCAAATTTCTTCAGCTATGCGATGCTGCGCTTTGAGATCAATGTGCGGGCGTCGTCCATTATCGGATTTGTTGGCGCGGGCGGAATTGGGGCCGAACTGAACCGCGTCATTTCATTTTACTCCGATGACCGCGTTTTGGCCGTGCTGATCCTGGTCGTCCTGATGGTCACGATCATCGATCTGATTTCCGAAGACATCCGGCACCGCTTCATCGGTAAGGAGAATTTCTAATGAAACTCGCGTCTATTTCCGCTGTCGATGAGGAACAAATCAGCGACGCGCGAGCGGCCCATCCGGGTGCGTTCCGCACTCCGTGGGACGAGGTCAAAAAGTGGGCTCCTTGGGTCATCGCGATCGCCTATGTCATTGGATCGCTGATCTATTTCGACATCGCCCGTCTGTTGGAGGCGTCCGAGCGCGTGCTGCGCCTGCTCAGAGCGATGGTCGTGTGGGAGGATATGGCGACCTGGCAATACGCCAATATCTATACCGGCATAGCGCAGACGCTTGCCATGGCGTTTTTGGGCACGTTGATGGGCACAATCGGCTCGCTTTTCGTGGGATTTCTCGCGGCCAAGAACGTCAATCCTTCGGGCTTTTTGCGCCAAATCGTGCGCCGGTTTCTCGATATCCTGCGCGGCATCGATCAGCTTGTCTGGGGCCTCGTGTTTGTGCGCGCCGTGGGTCTCGGTCCGCTCGCTGGTGTGCTCGCGATTTTCATCTCGGATCTCGGGACGCTCTCCAAGCTTTATTCAGAAGCGATTGAAAATATCGACCGGAAACAAGTCGAGGGCGTGCGCGCCACGGGTGCCGGACCACTTGCGGTGATCCGATACGGCTATCTGCCGCAAGTCCTCCCGGTCTTTATTTCTCAATCGCTCTATTTCTGGGAATCAAATACGCGCTCGGCCACTATTCTGGGCATCGTCGGGGCAGGGGGTATCGGCATGATCCTGATTGAGCGTTTCCGGGCGCAGCTTTATGATCAAGTCTTCTTCGTGGTCTTGAATGTGCTCGCGCTGATCTTCATCATCGACTGGCTCAGCAAGCGCATCCGCCTGAGGGCCATCGGAGAAAAGAGCCACTGAATGGATGAGAAAAGACTGTCCGTCGCGCCGACCCTGCACCCCGAGGCAGAGGTCGGCGCGGATGTAGCGCTCGGGCGCTATACCGAGGTCGGCCGGCAAACGAAAATGGCCCAATGCGATATGGGCGACTATTCCTACATTTGCGATTACGGCCATGTCATTTGGACGAGTATCGGCAAATGGACCAATATCGCCAATATGGTCCGCCTGAACCCGGGAAATCATCCAACTTGGCGCGCCACGCAACACCACGCGATTTATCGCGCCGAAATGTATGGCTTTGGCGAAGATGAAGCCGAATTCTTCGAATGGCGCAAAAGCCATTGGGTCACGGTCGGTCATGACGTTTGGATCGGCCACGGGGTCACAGTGACATCGGGTGTGACCATTGGCACAGGATCGGTCGTTGGCGCGGGCGCCGTGGTCACAAAAGACGTGGCACCCTACACCATCGTTGCGGGCGTGCCCGCCAAACCGATCCGCCACAGGTTCAGCGAGGCCCAGGAAGACGCGCTGATGGAGATTGCTTGGTGGGATTGGAGCCACGAAGAGTTCGGCGCGGCGCTCTCGGATTTTCGCAGCCTGTCGATCGACGCCTTTATCGAGCGGTACCGGCCGTAGTAAGCCTAAAAACCTCTAATATACAGAAACCTAACGCCGCCTCAGCCCGTGCTGGCCTGTGGACTATCCTCGCGCAGACGCGCTGTGGTCAGCGCCGCCGCCGACACCATAATCGCCGCCGTGCCCAGCATCGCGGGCAGACCGCCAAGCTGATAGGTCACCCCCGAAAGAAGCGTTCCCAAAAGCCGCCCGCCCGCATTGGCCATGTAATAAAACCCGACATCCATCGTCACGCGCTCGGCCTGGGTAAAGGCCAGGATCAAATAGGAATGGAGCGCGGAATTAATGGCGAAAACCGCACCGAAGGCGATCAATCCCGCGACCAAAGTCACCGTCAGCCAAATGGGTGCGCCCTCAGCGGCCAGGGACGTGGCCGTCAGCGCGGCAGGGATCACAGCGAGCAACCAGGCCCAGGCCCGCGCCGATTTCATCAACGCGCCCAATCCGCGTGAAGACGCCTGCAAGATACGCGGGGTGAGCGCCTGCATGAGCCCATAAAGGATCACCCAGATTGCCATGAAGGTGCCGATGAGAAAAAAGGCCGTTCTATTTCCGGCAATTGTGCCGTCCGAAAGCACGGCGTAGAAATAAATCGGGATACCGACCACGAACCAAACATCCCGCGCCGCGAAAAGAAAAACCCGCGCCGCGGAAATCCAATTCACGTTCGGTGATTTGGAAAACACCTCCGAAAATTTCGCACCCTTGCGGCCCTTGGGCAAACCTGGCGGCATCAGCGCCAGAACAGCCAGCAAAATGACCCCGAGGATCGCCGCCATGCCAAGCACGGCCCAGACGAACCCGACGCTGGCCAAAAGTGCAGCCCCCAGCAAAAAGCCCAGACCTTTGACGGCGTTCTTAGAACCGGTCAGCATGGCCACCCAGCGAAACAGCCCGCCATTCTCAGCTGGTGCCAGCAATTTCACCGCCGATTTCGAGGACATCTTGGCCAGGTCCTTGGCCACGCCGCTTGCCCCTTGCACCAGCATGACAAAGATAACCGAGGCGCCGACCGCCCAGGACGGATCAAGCTGTGCCAGGGCCAAAAGCGCCACGACCTGAAGCCCAAGCCCGGCATAAAGCGTTGAGGTCAGCCCGAACCGCGCCGCGATCCATCCCGCGCACAGATTGGTCACCATACCTGCAAACTCATAAAGCAAGAAAAGATAGGCGAGCTGGATAGGGCTAAATCCCAGCGTGTGGAAATGCAAAAGCACCAACATCCTGAGCGCGCCATCGGTCAGCATAAACGCCCAATATGCGGCGGTAACCGCAATATAGGCCGACAGCCCCTCGGGCCGGGCGGAGGTGTCGCTCACAGCGACGCTCCGACCATCAGGGCCACATCGACCAGGCGATGCGCATAGCCCATCTCATTGTCGTACCAGGCATAGACCTTCACCTGCGTCCCGTTGATCACCATGCTCGAGGGCGCGTCAATGATGCTCGAGCGGGTGTCATTGGTGTAATCGCTCGAGACCAGCGGGCGTTCTTCATAGCCCAGGATCCCCTTCAGCGCCCCTTCCGATGCCGCTTTGAACAGCGCGTTGACCTCCTCGGCATTGGTCTCTCGCGCCACTTCGAACACGCAATCCGTCAGCGAGGCATTCAGCAGCGGCACACGCACAGCATGACCATTCAGCCGCCCGGTCAGCTCTGGATAGATCAGCGTGATCGCCGTAGCACTTCCGGTCGTCGTCGGGATCAAAGAATTGAGCGCCGAGCGCGCCCGGCGCAGATCCTTGGCAGGCCGATCCACAATCGTTTGAGTGTTGGTCACGTCATGGATCGTCGTAATGGAGCCGTGTTTGATCCCGATTGCCTCGTGAATGACCTTCACCACCGGCGCCAGGCAGTTTGTCGTGCAACTCGCCGCTGTTACGATCCGGTGCCGCGCGGGTTCATAGATCTCGTGATTGACGCCAAAGACGATATTGGCCGCATCGCCGTCCTTCACGGGCGCAGACACCACCACCTTTTTGACACCGGCTTCGAAATAGGGCGCGATTTTTGCCTCGGTTTTGAACACACCAGTGCAGTCGATCACCACATCCACACCGTCCAGCGGGAGATCCTCGATGCGCTTGGCACCGATGAAGGGCAGGCGCGTGCCGTCGATGCTCATGCTGTCGGCGTCATGGGAAAACGCCCCCGTCCAGCGGCCATGCACGCTGTCAAACTCCAGCAAATGCGCCTGCATCGCCGCATCGCCCACTGCGTCGTTGATCCAGGCGATGTTCGCGCCGCGCTGGAGCAGCGGTTTGAGGGCAAGCTTGCCGATCCGGCCGAGGCCGTTGATTGCGTAAGTCGTCACTTTGCGGCTCCTTGGTGGGTATGGGCGATCTCATCGACGGCGCGCTGCACGGCTACGGCATCAAGCTGGGCCAGCGGCAGGGCGGCGAAGTCCCGGATCCGGCCCAAAAGCGTCTCATAGGTCTGCGCAAACGCGCTGGCCGTCTCGTCCTCCGGCCCCCCGGTATGGGCCGGGGCGGGCATGCCCCAATGGCCGCAAATCGGCTGACCAGGCCAGGCCATACAGTCCTCATTGGCCGCGCGGTCGCAGACGGTAATCACGAAATCGAAGTTTGGCGCTTCGTCGTTCTGCAGGCCCGACAGCGCCTTGGAATGCAGGCCTGAGAGATCATGCCCTTTGGCCCGAAGCACCTCAAGTGCGGCGGGATGCGGCGCCTTGCGTGGCCTTGTTCCTGCCGAATACGCCGTGAACCTATCGCCCGCGTCTCGCCGCAGGATTGCCTCGGCCATGACCGAGCGCGCGGAATTGCCGGTGCAGATGAACAGCACGTTCTGCTTGCGGCCCGTGTCGGCGCCTTCGGGCGAAACGGGCATCAATGGTGCGCAAATCTCCGGCCGACCGCGGCAGCAATCGCCCAGCAAATCCCAGAACGCCTCGCCCGCCGCGTCCATATCGATTGCATAGCGCAGCGAGGTCCCGACACGCTGCTGACTGATCAGGCCTGCCTGCATCAACGCGCCGACATAGCTCGACAGCGTATTTGGCTTCAGCCCCAAAGCCTGGGCAATTTCACTTGCGGGCACGCGGTCCGGAAAGCGCCGCATGAGCAGCCGGAACACGGCCAGACGCTGCGGATGGCCGAGGGTCGAGAGGCGATGAACCAGCATTGATTCCATAATTCGCGAAATACAGAAGTAAAGGCCGCGACACAACCGGTTTCTCTTGGCTGACAGGGTCCATGGGCATGCGGCCGCACCGACCGGGACCAACACGCCTGGCTCAGTCCATATTGATGCGCCCCATTTCCTATGAGAAGCTCCGCCCTATGGTGGAGAAGTCCCTCGAAAAGAAACAACACATCCTGCACGCCGCGACGCTTTTGCTACACGAGCAGGGCTTGCAGAAATTGTCATTTGAGAATGTCGCGAAACAGGCGGGCCTCTCGCGTCAGCTTGTTCGGTATTACTTCGGCGAGCTCGATAAATTGGTGGCCGAGCTTTGCGATCACCTCGCCGGAGCCTATCGCAATATCTTGGTCAGCGGTATTGCTGATGTGCGCCGGGTTGAGCGGTTGGACTTCTTTTTGGATTTCTTTTTCGGGCTCTCGGATGAGTACGCCATGCCCGAATATCTCGAAGTTTATGACGCGATGGTCGCCTATTCCGTCGGCTCGCTTGAGATGCGCAATCGCATGTGCCTGCAATACAAAACCTTAGGCGATGTCATTCAGCATGAATTGGGCATCGTTCATCCAGAGCTCGATGAACGCGCCTGTCAGGAATTGTCCTATCTCTTTGTCTCGATGATGCACGCCCATTGGAGTTTCGTCGCCACGCTCGGCCATACAAGCGATCACGGTAAACTGACCCGCCAGGCAATTGATCGCTTGATCGCGTCCTATTTGGACAATCCCAAACCGGTCGATGGTTTGGAGCGGCCCTGGGCGCGTCGCGATTAGCGCCGGGTGACAGTTCCCGAAATAGAAACGGCCGCACCCGAAAGCGCGGCCGTTTCAGAGCATCCCGCGTTTATACCCGTGCCCGACGGCGCAGCCCGATCAAACCGCCAAGCGCCACGATCAAGGCCCAGCCAGACGCGGGCAGCGGCACCGGTGCAATGCCGGGATCGGTCGGATCCGTTGGGTCGGTCGGGTCTGTTGGGTCCGTCGGATCCACCGGATCTACCGGATCCTGAACGATGATCAGCGGCGGAACGAGCCCGATATCGCCCCGCACGAAGCAATTGACCACTGTACAGCCATCAACACTGATCGCGGAGGGGTCAAACGTCACGAAGGCCTCCTGCGCCAGGGATTGCGTATTGGCCAAACCCTGCGCCACGGCTGTCGACAGCATCGTTCCGCTAAAAGTGTTCGGGTCGAAAGCGGAATAATAGCTGATATCCCCGCCGACGCTGCCTGGCGTATCGCCTTCAAAGGTGCCAAATGCGGCGACGATGTCGAATGAACCGCTCCCAAAAAATCCGTTGTCGTAAATGAAAAGCGTCGGGCTGGTAGAGGTATAAGAAAGGCCCGCCGCCGAGAATGAAAGCGATTGTAACTCATAGGCCGCCGCCTCCGAGAAACTGGATGGCGCCACGCCGGTATTGAACAGAGGCACCTCTGGCGCGTCGTCACGGCCGGTTATCGAGAAGCTGACCGGATCGCTGCCCACATTGACATCGGGAAAGTCGTTTTTGTCATCCACGAAGCCATCAAAATTTGCGGTGACGGTCGCCGCACCCGCGCTTGAGGCGACAAGGCCTGTCAAGACGGCTGCGACCAGGCAGGTATAAGCACTCTTCATCGTTAAAATCCCCCTTAGAACTGATTAAATTCGATGAGCGAAATCAGGCTATTGAGGGCAAATGGGGGAGTCAAAACCTGCAGCGCGCGTTTTTCGATCTGTCAGCGCTGCGCCGAAGTCCGGCGCCTTGATCCACGTCCTTTAGGAAGGCTAGCGGGTGGAAATTTTTTCGATCGGGAAAATCATTGGAGAGGTCGAAACGGTCCCGTTCGCGATACGTGCGCGCCTTTATCCTTGCTCAGATGCAACCTTTGCGAGGGGCCTAGACGGCGCGGCAGCGGATCGTCTGGGCGTTTCCGAGCACGTCGGCTTTAGACAGTGCCGCGTAGAGGGGATCGCTGAAAAATAGAGATCCTAAGAGTGTAGGATCCTTCCAAACATCGGGTCCATCAAGCGCGCTCGCCGCAACGGCAATCTCATCGTCTTTGGTTCTTCCGAGCCGTACAGATCCAAGATATTCATCGTCATCGTATCGAGGCTTATCGTAGTTCTCGGAGTGGTCAGGCAAGAATGCCGATTTTTTCTCAGTAACATGGAACATGTAGAAATTTCCATCAAAGCGCTCTTGGCGGTGTTTTTTCAGCATGTCCACTGGCAGTAGTGCGGAGCTTCCAAGATTAAAGCTTTGAAATACGAACGCTATCTTCTGCGAAACGATGAAAAAGTCTCCGGCGACAAATGAGTCGGGTAGCTTTCTCAGCTTTTGATCCTCATCCGGCGCGTCGCTCGCAATCCACATACTCTTTGGAAGGCCCCCTCGGACCGTAATATCACCGGTAATAAACCCAACCCAATGTTTCGTGAACGCCTCTTGGTCACGCGCCAACTCACAGGTAAATCCTATCGCGTGAAAAGGCATGCTCGCATTCGAATGCCAAGCATAGCCTTTCGCCGCTTCACTCATATTATCCATCCTGTCTTGCCCACCTGCAACCTACACCGCCCCAACTCGCTCCGCAAAGGGCTGCGCATTATGCACGTGCCTCCGACGCCCACCCGGTCCGCGCCACCTGCGGCTCAAAGCCTGTCAGCGAAACCGACCCGGCATGCCTTTAAGTCCGCCCGCGCCCTTGCTATGCCTCACCCGGGCAGGGCGTCGCGCAGCCCGGCTTACCGCGAGGATCATATGGCCCTGCCACGCTTTCTCAGACGCAAAATGCAGCGCGCGCTCGAACGTGAGGGCGCCCTTATCTACGAAGACCGAATGCGTGCGGACCGCTTCCGTGCCCTGGTGGATGCGCCCGATACGGTGATCGATGTCGGCGTGGCGGGCGGCACGCCCTGGCTCTACCGCGCGTTTCCCAAGGCGCAGTTTCTGCTGGTGGATCCAATGCCTGAATGCGAGGCCAGGGTAGCGGCGTCCTTCCCCGATTTGGCCTTCGACTTTCACCCCGTGGCCTTGGGCGCCGAAGCGGGATCGGTTGAGCTGAAAATCCCGCTGGTGGGCGAGAATGCCCACGCCTCCAAGGCCAGCACGCTGACCCGGACGGACCATTTCACACCGCTGGTGTCGGACTGGGAGACGCGCGAGGTCCCGGTGCAGCGTCTCGATGATCTGGCTCCCACTGACGGCCGTCTCGGGCTTAAGATCGACACCGAGGGCGCCGAGGCGACGATCCTGCGCGGAGCGACCTCCATGCTGGCCCGCTGCGATTTCGTCGTGCTCGAATTGTCGTTGCGCAAACGCTTCACTGAGGTCGATCCGCCGTCGGTTTGCATAGATCTTCTGGGTAAAGCAGGCCTCGAATTGCGCGATGTGCTATCGCTGAACGGCGGCGGGACCGCGCAATCGCCTAACCACATGGATTGCCTCTTCACACGCTGGTCTTAGCCAAGGATCGCGGAGCGATGGCAAATACGGTATAGACCGCATGATGGGCACCACAGGATCCGCCGAACAAGGGCCAAAAATGACTAAAAAATCCCGCTTCGCAAAGCTTGGCCGCCGCGCAAGTTCCCTGATCGAGAGCTATTACGAAGGCCGAAACGTCGATGAATACGAGGCCAAACGGCGGACGAACCCGAAATGGTCTTTTGAGGAAAGCAGCCTTGAGACTGTGATTGCCGGATTGTCGTCGGACGAAAAGAGAACCATCGCCGATGTGCCGGTCGGGACGAACCGATTTTACCAATTTCTCGACGCCGATCCCGATGTGAAGATTGTCTATTGCATCGATTATTCCGCCGATATGCTCACCGCGAGTATGACGCGTTCTAGTGCAAAGTTCTTTTATTCAAAGGCGGATATGATCGAAGGCGGGACACCGATCCGTGCGGGCACGGTGATTTCCTATCGCTTTCTCAATCTTTTTGATTTTGCAACCATCGAGAAAATTCTGCGTAACCTTTGCGCGACGGCAGAGTTAAATCTTATCTTCTCGATCCGGCTTGCCGCGACCACAGAGGAAGCAGGAACGGTCTATCAGGATAAAATTCACGTACATGACCGAAGCCAATTCGAAGCGGCCCTCGCATCGCACGGCTTTAAGATCGCCTGGGAACAAGCGCGCGCGGATGAAAAGCCTGGCGCCTACCACATCATGCACGCCCGGCGAATGGCGTAGTAAAGGGGTCAGCAGATGCCCAAGCGCTCATTTTGGTCGCTGAAACGCGGCGATGAAGCCCGCACAACCGGGCAAAGCTTGGGTCAACTGACTGAGCTTGTCCGCTCGCGCCCTGAGCAGGGTAAATTCCTGCGTAACAAGGCCGGGAGAGGGGTCGTTACAGGGCGTCTGGAAGGCCGTAAAGTCAAGGTTTATCAGGCATTTGGCTTTGAACATGCGGCCTTCATCGCCGCGCTGTCTGAAATGCACGCTAAGTTCTTTCCTAAGGTCCTTACCACCTCTGGGCGATGGGTTTTCGCCGAGTGGGTTGAGGGAAAGGACGGCACGAGAGATATTCCCGAATGCGCGCGCATTTTGGCCGAAGTCCACAAATTGGATACAGCTGAACTGCCTCAGCCCGGATTTGATTATCTCGGCGACTATATTATTCCGCGCTTCCGTGACGCCGCTTGTCTTGGCGGAGACGCAGCGCGTTTCGACGACATCATTGCGCGAGTGAAAAACTTCGATGCGAAATCGCGTTTCTCACACCCGGATCTTACACCCGCTAATGTCATTCAGACTGAAGCCGGGGCGATCATCATCGACAATGAACTGGTGAGCATTGGAACCTTACCTTTGCTCGATGCCTGCAATTGTGTGAAGAATCTCCGCCGGCAAGAGCGGCCTGAATTTTGGTCGCATTGGATAACGCTAAGTCCACCGAGCGAAAAAGAGGTTCACGTGACCGCTTTGGCTTGGATGCTCCGAGAGATCGGCTCACGCTTTATCACCGGTGATTTTAATGGCTGCCATGACCTTTTGCAAAAGCTCGAGACTGACCCCATGTTCGGCCTGCAGGATTTAACCTTTCCGGAGCTTTAGATCCGACTACCGCAAAATTCTGTTAAGCGAGGCAATTCCCTCAAAACGCCGCGAGCCTTCGAAAACCGGCGATTTTGCCAGAATGTCTTTTTCCTCTAAAATCAACTTCGCTAGCGCGGATCCACCCGCATGTTGT
Organism: Pseudomonadota bacterium; assembly: GCA_038530555.1. Lineage (GTDB taxonomy): Bacteria > Pseudomonadota > Alphaproteobacteria > Rhodobacterales > Rhodobacteraceae > HKCCE3408. The sequence goes on from JBCBCN010000011.1 coordinate 30,583, forward strand.
GCGCGTTCGGCACTGTATTTCAAGCCGCCGCTGCCCTTGTAAAACTTGAAATGCAGGGAGGCCGCAAGTCCTTCCGAGATACTGATTCTCTTATCAATCGAATGGGGTGCGCGGGAAAACTTCGCACCTCGCGGCCATTTCAAAAGGGCAAATTTATTCAGAACAGACGGGGTTTTGGCAGAGCGACCTTTTGTAAACTGTCGGGTCAGTTTATTCTCAAGATTCTCGAGAATTGATGGGTTGAGAGGCCTGCGGATATGCGCAAAACGGGCAAGTAGCCAGGCTTGCAGCGATGTGAACGTTCGCTCTTGGAAGAATAATCTTTCCCTCAATCCACCCATAAGTGTGATCGGTGGCGTCGGAAATTGAGCAACAAAGCGTTTTGGCTGTGCCATGATCCGAATGCCAGAATGCGGTGAGACTTGATCGTCGAAAAACGGAAAAACATCCTGCGGGGGACTTTTGCCGTCGAAAAAATGCTGTCCCAATGGCTCATCCGCATACATATCCACCATCGCACTGATCAAGGCTTCGTGGCCATCGGCGTCTAGTTTAGCCGCGACATGGTTCAGCGGTTTTGGCATGTCCTTAAAATAAAGAAATTCATCTAAATCCGGCAGCGTCACCCAAGAATTAACGCAAAAGTGGTCGAGGATTTGTTCCCGCCAACGCCCGACATTCTCTCGGAATTTCGCGCCATTGATCGGCTTAAACACGCTCACATCCGGCGCATTCGCCAGAATATCTCGCGTGTTGTCGTCGGAATGATCATCGACGATATAAAAATGCGCCACACCGATGTCGCGATAGTGTTGCAGGAAAAAGGGCAGGATGAGCGCCTCATTATGACAGACCGTCACACAGGCCACACCGGCCGAATGACGCGGGGCATTTTTACCGATTTGTTCCAGAGTGTCGCTTGTGAATTCTGTCATCGGTCTCTTGTGCGCTTCTTCCCGGTCGTTGACGCCTAACACCGCTGGTCCCGATCCGCGGAATTGGTGGCAGAGTGTTGGGCGATCTGATTTAGAATGACAAGCGCTCGGTCGGGTATCCCAAGTTTAGCTGACACATCCTTTTTTTGCGCGAATGCTCCGGATAGTTATCCGGCAGTCAAACCATCTATGAAGTTCCGCTATTAAGGCGTGAAACAAGCGTGAAATCGACACCAGCACGCTTGACGCAAGCCTTTCGGAAAGTCGAACTGATTGGCGCATCGCCGCATTATGGCGGGCAGAACACGTAATTTAGACAAGATTTTTGACGGAGGTCGTCATGGCGATCAATCGAAAAGCAGGGTCCTTTCAGGCCCGCCTCTCCGCGGCAGAGTTGGCCCGGGACCGCATCCATACGCCCCACAAGGCCAACGGAGACGAGCAAAAGTACTCCGGCGCGCAATTCGCGATGAGCTTCACCAAAGGTCTCGCCCATGATCAGCATACCGGCCTGGTGGAGAACCGCGATCATTTCAAAGCCTTCCGCACGGCAATCAATGACGGCTTCATCGACGCTTTCACGGCCCGTGTGCCGGTGCCGCCCTTTGCCGAAGATCCGCCCTTTGAGCGCCGCCAATGGGAGGCGCCGACGGCGGGTGTGGTTTATGATCTCGAAGGCCCCGATGCCCAGGCCGTGACGATGGATCCGGCGCCGGAATTGGGCTCGGACGAATTGGCCTTTGAGATGGCCGAGGTCTATGAGCTGGCGCTCTTGCGCGACGTGCCGTTTCACGCCTTCGAGGTCGGTGGAGGCAGCGCCGCCCTGACCCAATCGCGCGACCGGCTGCGCGGCTATGCCTATGCGCAGGCGGGCTTTCCCAATCGGCCGCGTTTGACCGGCGCGGGGGGTGAGCTTGAGCGCGAGACGCTCTTTCGCGGCTCCTCGCCCGGGGTCGAGGATGGCCCTTATCTGTCGCAATTCATGCTGATCGGAAACCATGTCGAGGGCTTCGCCGAGATCACCGATGGCCGCATTGTCTACGGCGCCCAGGTCATCGATCAACGTGTTCCCGTGGCCGAGGTCGGCGACGACTACATGGGCGATTGGGCCGATTGGTTGCGCGTGCAAAACGGCGAAGACGTGCGCGGGCCCGGCGATCCGGGGCAAAACTTCGTGCCCGGGGCCACGCGCTTTATCCAAACGCCGCGCGATCTGGCCACCTATGTGCATTTCGACGCGCTTTATCAGGCCTATCTCAATGCCTGTTTGATCCTGCTTGCCATGGGCACGCCGACCGATCCGGGCTTTGCCCATCTGTCGGGCGCGCGTAACAGCTTCGCCTCCAACAGCCGCCTGGGCGCCAGCTCTAATGCGGGCGGGTTTGCGCTTTATGGCGGGCCGCATATCCTGTCGATGGTGACCGAAGTGGCGACCCGCGCGCTCAAGGCCGCGCGCTATCAGAAGTTCAACCTGCATCTGAGGCTCCGGCCGGAAGCTCTGGCCGCGCGCTTGTCAGCGCCGCGCGATCTCGACGGGCATTTCCCCGCGCTCGGCGGTCGTTTCGGAGCCATGCGCGCCGCGATACAGCCGACGGTCGACGCGATCAACGCCGCAAACGGAAATGATGACGCGCTTTTGCCGATGGCCTTTGCCGAAGGCTCGCCCATGCATCCGGCCTATGCGGCCGGTCACGCGACTGTGGCGGGGGCCTGCGTCACGGTGCTTAAGGCCTATTTCGACACCGGCACGGTGTTCGTCAGCAATGAGGACGCAGACAGCGCCGCCACCAGCTTCCGCTACGCCGAAGACGGGGACGTGCCGATCGCCTTTGAGGCCTTCCAGAACGGCGCAAATCTGCGCCAGGTGCCCAACGCGCCCGCGCATCCGCTGACCCTCGAGGGAGAGCTCAACAAGCTGGCCGCGAACATCTCGATCGGGCGGAACATGGCGGGCGTGCATTACTTCTCAGACTATTACGACAGTCTGCGCATGGGGGAGGCCATAGCCATCGGCATGCTCGAGGAACAGGCGCTCTGCTATCCCACCGATCCCTTCGTGATGTCGGTCAACACCTTCGACGGCGAGACCGTGCATATCGGCGCGCGCTAGGCGCTAACTCCGTCGCGGCGTGCTTCAACGCTCGCCGCGACGATAGGGCTTCATCAGCGCCTCGGGCACCTGCGCCCGTCGCGACACAAGGATCAGCGCCACAATCGACAGAACGTAAGGCGCCATCAGGAACAGCTGATAGGGAACCCCCTCGATCACCGTTTGCAGGCGCAGCTGATAGGCGTCGAAAAACGCGAACAGCAGCGCGCCGATGAGGGCCTTACCCGGCCGCCAGGAGGCAAAGACCACCAAAGCGATACAGATCCAGCCGCGTCCCTGCACCATCTCCGGAAAGAACGAGTTGAACGCCGCCGTGGTCAGGAACGCCCCGCCCAGCCCCATCAGGGCCGAGCCCGCGACGACCGCACCAATGCGGATCGCGATCGGGTTCAGGCCCTGCGCCTCCACCGCATGGGGGTTCTCGCCGGTCATCCGCACGGCCAGGCCCAGGGGCGTGCGCGTCAAGATATAGGCCAGGACCAGGACCATCAGTAGCGCCAGGTAAGTGGGCCCCGTCTGCGCGAACAGAACCGGCCCCAGAAACGGGATCTCCGACAGGACAGGGATGTCGAGCGGTGCAAAGGGCTCGATCGTCGGCGGCGTTTCCCCGACATCGACCAGCAGGCGATAGAGATAATAGGCCAGCGCTGAGGCGAAAAGCGTGATCCCAAGGCCTGAGACATGCTGCGAAAGACCCAATGGCACCGTTAGCATGGCATGCAAAAGACCCATCAGCGCCCCGGCACTCGCCGCCACCGCCAGGCCCAGCCACAGATCACCGCCCGCGAACACGGCCAGCCATCCGGCCATCGCGCCCATCGTCATGATCCCCTCGATCCCGAGGTTCAAAACCCCCGCCCGCTCACAAAGCAGCGCGCCCAGAACCCCGAAGATCAGTGGCGTCGCCAAGCGCAGGACCGCGGCCCAGAGGCTGGTGTTCAGCAGCAGATCTAGCGCCTCGCTCATCGCCGCACCCGGTAAGTCGTGAACAGCAGCGCCACGAGCATGCACAGGAGGCTCAGCGCCACGATCACATCGGCGATGAAGCTTGGCACACCGGTCGCCCGTGCCATGGCATCGGCGCCCACAAAGACGGTTGCCACGAAAACTGCCGCCGCGACCACGCCGGCGGGGTGCAGCGCGGCGAGCATCGCCACCACGATCCCGGCATAGCCGAAGCCGGGCGACATGGTCGTGGTCACACCGCCGGTTACGCCCATCACCTCGATCCCGCCCGCCAAACCGGCCAGCGCGCCGGACAACAGCGCCACCCCCATCAGGGTGCGCGGCAGGGAGATGCCCGCGAAGGCGGCCGCGCGCGGATTGAACCCCGCGGCGCGGGTCTCTAGGCCAAAGACCGTGCGCGCCAGGATCAGCCAGACCATCCCCGCCGCCGCCACAGCGATCAACAGACCGATATGCAGCCGCGTCCGCGCCACCAGATCGGGCAGGCGATAGGCGCCATCGACCGGCACCGATTGCGGCCAACCAAAGGCCAGCGGATCGCGTAAAGGCCCCTCGATCATCAGACCCACAAACAGGATCACGATGAAATTCAAAAGCAGCGTCGTGACGACCTCATCCACTCCAAAGCGCAGGCACAGATAGGCGGGCCCGGCCAACAGCAGCGCGCCGCCGGCCATGGCACACACCATCAGTACGGCGGTCCCCAGCGGCCCGGGCAGGCCCAGACTATGCCCAATCCACGCCGTCACCAACGCGCCGATAAAGAACTGCCCCTCCGCGCCGATATTCCAGAGCTTGGCGCGAAAAGCGATGGCGGCGGCCAGACCGGTCAGGATCAACGGTGTGGCCCGGGTCAGCATCTCGGTAATGGCAAGCCGGGAGCCAAGCGCACCGCGCAGCATCTCGCCATAGGCCATAAGCGGGTTCACTCCGGCCGCCGCGATCAGGCCAGCGGCCAGAACAAGGGCGGTGGCGACCGCCGCAAGGGGCGCCGTGGCCACCAGGGCCAGAGGCACGCTTTCGCGCCGCTCAAGCCGCATCGCTCTCGTCCTCCCAGATACCCGCCATCATCAGCCCGAGGCGCCTGGCATCAGCCTGCCCGGCGGCCACGGGGCGCGACAGGCGGCCTTTGACGAGGGCTTGGATCCGGTCCGACAGGGCCACGGCCTCCTCGAGTTCTTCGGAGATCAGCAGGATCGCGGCCCCCGCACTTCGCGCCGCCAAAAGCTCGGCATGGACCGCCGCGATGGCCCCCTCATCGAGGCCGCGCGTGGGCTGATTGGCCAGGATAAAGCGCGGCTGGGTGGCGAGGCTTCGGCCCAGGATCAGCTTTTGCATATTGCCCCCGGAGAGCAGGCCGATCCGGGTCTGATCACTGGCCCCGCGCACATCGAAGCGTTCGATCAGCTTACGCGCATGGGCCCGCGCAGCGCCCTGGCGCACGAAACCTCGCGTCGAAAATTCCGGCTGCCGCAGGCGTTCGAGGATGGCGTTTTCCCAGACGCTCATATCGGCCACCGCGCCCTCGGCATGGCGGTCCTCTGGCACCCGCGCGGCCCCCGCCTGGATCAGGCCGCGCGGACCCAGATGCCCGGCGGGCGCGCCGTTCAGGCTCAGGCTCCCGCTCGACGGCTGGGTCAGGCCAGACAACACCTCGCCCAGGGCGCCCTGGCCATTGCCTGAAACCCCCACGATGCCCAGGATCTCACCCGCATGGATCGTGAAAGACACCTCATCGAGGCGCGTCTCACTGCCCTCGCGCACGCTGAGGCGCTCGGCGATCAGGGTCGGCGCGCCGATGGCATGGTCCTGTCGGACGGGGCGCTCCACCCGGCGGCCCACCATCAATTCGGCCAGCTCCTCGGCCGAGGTTTCAGCCGTGGCCCGTTCCGCCACCATCCGCCCGCCGCGCAGGACCGCGACGCGGTCTGAGGCCGCCATGACCTCGTGCAGCTTGTGGCTGATAAAGATGATCGACAGGCCCCCCGCTGTCATCCCGCGCAAGGTCTCAAAGAGCCGCTCCGCCTCGGGCCGGGCCAGGACGGCCGTGGGCTCATCGAGGATCAGAATGCGCGCCTGCCGGTAGAGCGCTTTAAGGATCTCGACCCGCTGACGCTCTCCCACTGACAAGGTCGCGACGCGCGCCTCCGGGTTGACCGGCAGCTGGAACGTCTCGGCGATCTCGATCAAGCGGGCGCGGGCCGCGCGCCGGGCCGAACGCGCCTTGGTCAACGCCTCGGAGCCCAGCATGATATTGTCCAAAACGCTCAGATTTCCGGCCAAGGTGAAATGCTGATGCACCATGCCCACACCCGCCTCGATGGCCGCGCGCGGACGCCCTGGCGGCAGGGTCTGGCCAAAGACCCGCACATCCCCCGCATCGGCGGCGTAATGGCCGAAAAGGATGTTCATCAGCGTGGTTTTGCCCGCGCCGTTTTCCCCCAGGAGCGCCAGTATCTCCCCCGGGGCTAGGGCCAGCGAGATGTCGTCATTGGCGGTCATCGCGCCAAAGTGCTTGGTGATGCCCGAGAGCTCAAGGACGGGATCGGCTGGCTTCATAGAGGATGTCCGGCGATGGGGGCCGGATAGGCAATCATCGGCAAAGCATCGGTGATTTCATCTGCCAGGGCAAGCAGCGCGTGGTCCGATCCCGCCGGGCCGATGAGCTGTACCGCCGTGGGTGTCCGAACGCCCGTCGGCATCGGGATCGCGAGCGCCGGCAGGCCGGCAGCATTGGCAAGCGCGGCATTCGGGGCCAGGGCCTCCATCGCGGCCATATGCGCGGTCAGGTCACGGCTTTGGGGATCGAAGGCGCCGATCCTGGGCGGTGGCCCGGACAGGATCGGCATGAGCAGCGCGTCGTGCCGGGCGAACAGTGCGCGGGCGCGGTGGCTGAACACCTCGATCCGGCGGCTGAGTGCGAACACCTCGGTGGGCGCCATGGCGGCGCCTCGGTTGGCGAGGGTCTGAGCCATGGGGGAGACATCGCTCGGGCCAAGCTCCGCCGCGTTGAGCCATTCGGCGAGCGAGACGGCGAGGATTTGACCGACCAAGGCATGGGCCCGCGCCCCCATCGCGTCGGGGGTGTCGATCTCCTCGATCTCGGCGCCTGCTTCGGCGAAAAGTGCGGCGACATCGCGGGTGGCTTTGGCTTGGCTGGTGTCCGAGCGGGCGGGGATCATCAGAGCGATCCGGGGGCGGTCTGGTGCTGCTGCATGCGCTTGCAAACCGGGCCGGGCGACGGTTTTGAATACGCTTGCAACGTCCCTGAGCGAGCGCGCCAGTACCAACTCACCCACGACCCCCATCAGATGGTTGGCAAAATCCGGCCCCATCGGTGTCGCCCCGCGCGAGGGCTTCATCCCCCAGAGCCCGCAACACGCCGCAGGCACCCGGATCGAGCCCGCCGCATCGGTGGCATGCGCCATCGCGACGAGCCCCGCCGCCACCGCCGCCGCAGCGCCACCGGAGGAGCCGCCGGGGGAGAGATCAGGGTCGAACGGGTTGCGCGCCACAGGCCCGCCCGGCGGCTCGGAGCTCAGCGCGAAGCCGAACTCCGGCACCGTCGACAGGCCCATGGGCACGACACCGCTGGCGCGCAGCGCTGCGAAGAAGTCACTGTCGCGCGACGCGGTCGGGTTTCGGGCGCGCAAGGCCCGTGACCCGGCCGAGGGCGCGAGGCCTCTCGCATGGGAGCCCAGATCCTTGGCCAGGATCGGAACGCCGGAAAAGGGGCCGGGGGCAGCGATCTCGGCCAGGGCCGCCTTGCGGTCCAACATCCGCGCGACCGCACCCAATCCGGATTGCGCCTCACAGGCCGCAAGCGTGGCCTCCATCACGGCGCGGACGCTGGTATGCCCGGCCGCGATGGCCTCGGAAAGCGAGGTGGCGTCCAAGTCCCTTAGGCGGGCTCGGCCGGATCGATTGGGACCTCGAACTCACCGGCGGCGATGGCGGCTTGCTTTTCCTCCATCGCCGGGATCGCTTCGGCGGGTACCATCGAGGGCTCAAAGATCAGCTCATTGCCGCCGAAGGCCATGAAGGAAAACTCGGTGTAATCCTTGCCCACCGGCGTTCCGGCCTGCACATCGGCGACAATTGCCTCGATGGTGGGGCCGTAATTCCAGATCGCGTTGGCAAAGACCGTCTCCGGGTAGCGCGGGGTGTAGTCGATGAGCGAGCCGATGGCCTTCACGCCGCGCGCCTGTGCCCCATCGGCGGTGCCGATCCGCTCACCAAAGAGGATGTCGGCGCCCGCATCGATCTGCGCGATGGCCGCCTCTTGCGCGCGGGCCGGGTCGAACCAGGCGCCGATAAAGCCGTTGAGGAAGCTCGCATCCGGGTTCACTTCGGCCACACCCGCGCGGAAGGCGTTGATGACCATATTGACCTCGGGGATCGGGTAGCCGCCGACCGAGCCGAAGGTGCCGCTTTCGGACATGGACCCGGCGAGCATCCCGGCCAGATAGGCGGCCTCGTGGTTGCGGGTGCCGAAGACGCCAAAGTTATCGCCCTCCGGCCCACCGGAGGAGCCCATGAGGAAGGCGGTCTCGGGATAGTCGCCCGCGACCTCGCGCGCTTCGCGCTCCACCGCGTAGGCTTCGCCCCAGACCAGGCCTACACCGCTTTCAGCATATTCGCGCATGGCGCGGGGGTAATCTGTGGCGGCGACGCCTTCGGAGAACTCATACTCGATCAGGCCCGCTTCGGCAGCTTGCTGCATGGCGAGGTGGATGCGGCTGTTCCAGGCGTTCTCGACCGGGGAGGCATGCACGCCCGCGACGCGGAGGACATCCTGCGCCGAGGCTGAACGAATGTAGGCGGGTAGGGCCAAAGTGGAGGCGGCGCCGAGCAAGAGCGTGCGGCGCGTGGATTTGAGGGTCATGGCAGGGTCCTTTCGAGTTGCAAACAGTGTGGGTTCAGGTGTTTTCTGGTGGCGCGTAGTCCGCCGGGTCGACCCGGTTGGGGCGCCCGTCTAGGGAAAGCTCCGCCAGGCGCTGCGCGGTTCGCGACAGCACCTTGCCGCCCCGGATCACCGCGAGCCTCGTGGCCTTCAGGCGCACCGCTTCGATTGGGTCGCGGGCCTGGAGGAGCACCATATTTGCCGGGCCGCCCACGCGCAGGGTCGGGTCGGGCAGGCCCATCGCCGCGGCGCCGCCCAGGGTGACGCTGTCGAAGCCCCAGGCCATCGCCTCGCGCGAGGTCATCGGCGCGGCGTGGATGCCCATATGCGCGACCTCGAGCATGTCGGCGGAGCCCAGCGGATACCACGGGTCCATCGTGCAATCTTGCCCGAAGGCGACATTGACGCCTGCCGCGCGCAGCTCGGCCACGCGGGTCAAGCCGCGCCGCCTTGGATAGGTGTCGGACCGGCCCTGGAGCGTGATGTTGATAAGCGGGTTCGGGATGACGTGCATGCCGCTCTCGGCGATCAATGGGATCAGCTTGGAAGCGTAGTAATTGTCATAGGAATGCATCGCGGTGGCGTGGCTTGCCACAACGCGCGCGCCCAGGCCCAGCCGCGTGGCCTCAGCCGCCAGCGTTTCGATATGGCGCGACATCGGGTCATCGCTTTCGTCACAATGAAGATCTACGGCCAAGTCGCGCTCGGCCGCGATCTCACACAGACGCCTCACCGAGGCCGCGCCCGCTTCCATCGTGCGTTCGAAATGCGGGATGCCGCCGACCACATCGACGCCCATATCGAGCGCGGCCAGAAGGTTCGCCTCGGCCCCTTCGGCCCGATAGAGCCCGTCCTGCGGGAAGGCCACAAGCTGCAGATCGATATAGGGCGCGACCCGGGCGCGGACGTCGAGCAGGGCCTCGACCCCGACCAAAGGCGTGGTCGAGACGTCAACATGGGTGCGGATCGCGAGAAGGCCTTGAGACACCGCCAGATCGCAATAGCGCATGGCGCGCTCGATGACCGCGTCTGGTGTGAGGGTTTTCTTGAGCTCACCCCAAAGCGCGATCCCTTCCAGAAGCGTGCCCGAGCGGTTTAGGCGCGGCAGGCCCAGGCTGAGCGTGGCGTCCATGTGGAAATGCGGATCAACAAAGGGCGGCGCGACCAGGCGGCCCCCGGCGTCGATGACCTCTGTCGCTTCCGCGTCGATCCGGGGCGCGATATCCGCGATCTGGCCGCCCTTGCAGGCGATATCGACTGGCCCGCCTCGATCAGACCCACGTCCATCTGGCAGGCGCGCCTGTCTAAGCAGCAGATCCAAAGTGTTCCCCCCGGAAGCCCCGGTCATTGCCGGTTTTCGTTTGTATTGCAGCGATGAGGCTAGCGATTGGAGCGGGATTCCCAAAGCGATTTGCGTATGGTTGGGAAGGCGCGCTGCACGGATCGAGCCATTCCTAGCCGCCTCAGCGGGACGATTGCCGCTTTTTCGGGCAAGTCATGCTTTACGCGCCGGGTGGATCCGCAGCTGCATTCACGGCTTTCAGCAGCCCGATTAATTGGGCCTTTTCCTGCGGGCCGAGCGGGTCAGCGATTTCGGCCACCACCTCCTCGAGCACGCGGACGACCCGGGCCAAAAACCTGTGACCCTCCTCGCTCACGCTCAGCAGGGTCACGCGGCCATCCGTGGGGCTTTCCCTGCGCAGGATGAGGCCGCGCGCTTCGAGATTGCGCACCAGGCGCGTGAGTTGCGAATTGTCGCGCCCCATCGCCTGGGCCAGCGTGTTGATCGAGCATGGCTCAGCGCCCTCCAGATGCATCAACATGATCGCGCCAATCGGACCGATCCGTCTGGTATCGACGCTGGGCATGCGGCGGTGCATCTGTGCATCAATTTTGCGCATCACTTGGTCGAGCTGTTGCGCGATTTGTTTGTTTTCAGACATGGGCGCGCGAAACTCTTGGACATTGTCCAGGATTCTTGCCTAATGGACAGGTAGGCAATTGCGCCGTTTCAGCGCGCCTCAACCCGGGGAGATCTCGTGACATGTCAAAGCAATCCTTGGTCATCGTTGGCGGAGGCTATATCGGAGTGGAACTGGCTCAAAGCCTTTCCGCGACCTATGCCGTCACGCTGGTCGAGCCGCGCAGCGCCTTTGTGCATGCGCCCGCCATGTTGCGCGGTTTGGTCGACCCAGGGGTGCGGGAGCAGGCCCTGATCCCCTATGACCGAGTGCTCAAGGACGCAAAATTGGTCGCGGCACGGGCGGTTGGTGTGACCTCGGAGGGCGCGCGGGGCACAGGTGTTGCGCTCGAGGGCGGGGAAACGCTGCCGGCCGATGTGATCGTGTTGAGCCCGGGCGCCTCCAATGGCGGGATTTTCAAACCTGCCGATGAGGACATCGACACGTTTCGCGCCCGCCAGGCGCGAGTCGAGGCCGACATTAAATCGGCCACGCGCATCGTGATCGTCGGTGCGGGCGCCGTGGGGGTCGAGCTTGCCGGTGAGATCGCCCATGCCCATCCTGAGAAGGCCGTGACGCTGATCTCGTCCGAGCCCAAGCTGTTCCCGGATTTCCCGGCCAAACTGGGCGCGGATCTTGCGGCCAAGCTGGAGGCGATGGGTGTAAGCTTGGTCCTGGGCGCGCGGGCGGACAATCTGGCCAGCACGACCGAGCCCTATGCCGGTCAGGTCTCGCTGAGCAACGGCGCGGTAATCGAGGCCGATTTGGTGATCCCCGCCATCGGCTCAAAGCCGCAGACCGCTTTGTTCGATGGTCTGGACGGGGTCCAGAAGGGCGCCGATGGACGGGTCAAAGTCGACGGCTATCTGCGCCCGAGCCGCCTGGAGAATGTGTTTGCTGCAGGCGATGCGGTGGATACTGGCGATGCGATGACGATTGTGGCCACCAGCCGCCAGCAGCCCTGGCTCGCCAAGCTTCTGGCCGCGCTTGCAGCAGGCAAACCCCTTGAGAGCCAAAAGCCCTACACGCCCTGGGGTAAGGCGCCGATCTTGGTGCCGCTCGGGCCGCGCAAAGGGGCCTCGTTTTTGATGGTTGCGACATTCGGCGACTGGATCACACGCATGATCAAGGGCAAGGATTTGTTCATCGCCAAATACCGCAAGCTTTTGGGGTACGGCTAGGATCACGGCCCTGGCAAGGCGCATGCGCGCCGCTTGCAAATTGGGGCACGGACATAAAGGAAAGCAGACATCGTCATGGGCAGCTTAGATTTGCGAAAGCTTCGGGGCGTCTTGTGCCTATGCCTCACCCTTGGAGGGCTGGGTATGCACACGGCCCTCGCGCAGGAGCCCGCGCCTGATCCTGTCAGCCCGCGTCCGGCAATGATCGTTGAGGTCACTGCGGCTATGGGCGCCTCTGAGCGGGTCTTCTTTGGCCGCGTGAAAGCCCGCCAAACCGTCGATCTGGCCTTCCAGGTGAGCGGTCAGATCCAGGAGCTGCCGATCGAGGAAGGCCAGCCGATTGCGGCGGGAGCCCTCATCGCCGAGCTTGATCTTGAGCCCTTTGAGCTGAGCCTTGCGCGGGCTCAGGCGCAGTTGACCCAGGCCGAGGATGATTTCGAGCGGTTGCAACGGCTCAGCGGCTCAACCGTGAGCCAGGTGACGATTGACGACGCCGAAACAGCCGTCGAGCTCAACGCCATCGCCGTGCGCGACGCTGAACGGGCGCTGCGCCTTGCGACGTTGCGCGCGCCCTTTGAGGGGATCGTGGCGCGGCGCATCGTGCCGAATTTCTCGGCCACTTCAGCCGGTGCACCGGTCGCGAGGCTGCATGATATGTCGGATTTGCGCGTTGAGATCGAAGTGCCTGAGATCTTGTTTCAACAGGCCGGGCGGGATCCGGATGTGACGCTCGAGGTTGAGTTCGCTGCCAGTGACACGCGCTATAGCCTAGAGTTTCGGGAGGTGGTGGCCGAGACGACGCAGATCGGCCAGTCCTTCCGCCTGACCCTGGGCATGGTGCCGCCTGCGGACCTGTTTGTGCTGCCCGGCGCTTCGGCGACGGTCTATGCGATGATGGAGGGCGAGGGCGCAGCCTTGTTGATCCCAGCCTCGGCGCTGGTCTTTGATGCGTCAGGCGCGCCGTCGGTTATGGTGTTCGAGCCGGAAGAGGGCCCGGATGCAAGCGCTGTAGGGCGTGTCCGGCGCCAAGCGGTTGAGATCACGCCCACGGGGCGCGGCGCGGTGCAGGTCACCGCCGGGCTCGAAGCCGGGCAAGAGATCGTCGCGGTGGGCGCGGCGCTTTTGCAGGATGGCGAGACGGTCACGCGCTTTTCCGGCTTCGACGGGTGAGCCATGGACATCGCGCGCGCAGCCATCGACAAACCGATCTACACCTGGCTGATCATCCTGATCTGCCTGTTTGGCGGGATCTGGGGATTTAACAATCTGGGCCGTCTGGAAGACCCGGCCTTCACCATCAAAACCGCCGTGGTGATCACGCCCTATCCCGGCGCCTCGGCCGAGGAAGTTGCGCTTGAAGTGTCCGAGCCGCTGGAATCCGAGATCCAGCAGATGGGCGAGGTCGACCAGATCGACACGCTCAATCAGCCCGGCCTGTCGGTGATCAATGTCACCATGCAAGACACGTTCGACGGCTCGGAGCTGCCGGATCTTTGGACGAAATTGCGCAACCGTGTGAATGCCGCCGAACTGCCCGATGGCGCCCGCGCGCCCTTCGTCAACGATGCCTTCGGCGATGTCTATGGCCTGTTCTACGCGGTCTCGGCGCCCGGCTATTCCGACTCTGATATCCACAATCTCGGCTCGTTTCTCAGGCGTCAGATCCTGGCGATAGACGGCGTCAAAGACGTGCTTTTGGCCGGGCTCCCGGAAGAGGCGATTTTCGTCGAACCGGACCTGGCCCTCACCACAGCCCTGGGCATTCCGCCCGCCGCGATCGCAGGCGCCCTAGTCGAGGCCGATGAGGTCACCTCAGGGGGCAGCATCGTGGGCGCGGCGGGCCGTCAGTTGATCCAACGCCCAAGCGGCAGCGATACCGTCAGCGATATCTCAAGCCTATCGATCGGGGTGGGCGGCGAGGTGCTGCGGCTGAATGATTTCGCCGAGATCCGGCGCGAGCGTGTGACCGATCCCGATATCATCATCCGCCACAACGGGGTTGAGGCCTTCACCTTGGGTGTTGCGGGTCTGTCGACAGAGAACATCGTTGAGATCGGCGCCCTGGTCGATGCGCGTCTGGCCGAGCTTCAGGCCGAGCTGCCGCTAGGAGTTTCGGTTCTGCCGATCTATCAGCAGCATGTCGTCGTCGATGACAGCGTGAGCGATTTCCTGGTCAATCTGGCGATGTCGGTCAGCATCGTGATCGTGGTTCTGGCGCTCTTCATGGGGGTGCGCGCGGCGGTCGTGGTTGGAATGACACTGCTTTTGACTGTGGTTGGCACACTTTTATTCATGGCGCTGGGCGCGATTGAGATGGAGCGGATTTCGCTCGGCGCGCTGATCATCGCGATGGGGATGCTGGTCGATAATGCCATCGTGGTGGCCGAGGGCATGCAGCAGGCCATGGCGCGGGGCAAGACCAGCCGTGAGGCCGCCTCGGAGGCCGCCAACAAGACGCAGATCCCGCTTTTGGGCGCCACGGTGATCGGGATCATGGCGTTCTCGGGGATCGGGCTGAGCAACGACTCCACCGGTGAGTTCATGTTCTCGCTCTTTGCTGTCATCGCGATCTCGCTGCTTTTGTCTTGGTTGCTGGCGATCACGGTGACGCCGCTTTTGGGGCATTACCTGTTCAAGCAAGGCAACGCCTCGGACGGGGATGCCTATGGCGGGGCGGTCTACCGGGCCTATGGCGGGCTTTTGCGCGGGATGCTGCGGCTGCGCTGGCTCGTGGCGGTGGCGTTGCTGGGCATCACCGTGGCCTGTTACGCGCTCTTCGGGCAGGTGCGGCAGCAGTTCTTCCCCGACAGCAGCACGCCGCTTTATTTTGTGCATTACAAGCTGCCCCAGGGGGCTTCGGTCACGCAGGTCGCCGATGATCTTTCGCGCGTAGAGGCCTGGCTGGCCACGCGCGAGCAGGTCAGCGCAGTGACCAGTTTTGCCGGGGGCGGTGCCTCGCGCTTCATGCTGACCTACCAAGCCGAGGACAGCAATCCGAGCTATGGCCACTTGATCGTGCGGGTCGAGGGTTTGGAAAACATCAACGCCGAGATGGCGGCGCTTGAGGCCTTTGCCGCCGAGAACCTCGTCGCAGGGCAGTTCCGGACCTTGCGTCTTGCCTTTGGTCCCGGGGGTGGGGCGCCGATCCAGGCGCGCTTTTTCGGCCCTGACCATGACGTGCTGCGCGCCCTGGCCGAGGAGGCGGCGGCGCGGATGGATGCGGCCAGTGAGAACACGCTCAATATCCGCGTCGACTGGTCCGAGCGGGAGTTGGTCCTAACGCCCGATTATGCCGAGGCCCGCGCCCAGGAGGCGGGGATCTCGCGCAGCGATGTGGCCGCGATCTTGGAGTTCGCGACCACCGGCGCGCGGGCGGGCACCTACCGCGAAGGCGACCGGCAGATCCCGCTGATCCTGCGCGCGCCCCGCGACAACGATTTGGCGCTGACCGACTTCGTCCTCTATTCCGAGGCGGGCGGCGGTTTTGTCCCGATGGAGCAGGTGATCGACGGGCTGTTTTTCGATGTCCAGGACACGCTTATTGAGCGGCGCGACCGGGTCAGCGTGATCACCGTGGGCGCCGACGTGCCGCGCGGGATGACGGCGGCCGAGGTTCAGATCGACGTGACCGAGACGATTGAGGCGATGGAGCTGCCGCAGGGCTATAGCTTTGAATGGGGCGGGGAGCTGAAGAACTCGGCCGATGCGCAGGAAAGTCTTGGCGCGCAGTTGCCGATGGCGATCCTGATCATGCTGCTGATCACCATCCTGCTCTTTAACGGGTTGCGGCAGACGGCGATCATCTGGCTGTTGGTGCCGATGTCGGTCAATGGCGCGGCCCTGGGCCTGGTGGGCACCGGGTTGCCCTTCACCTTCACCGCGCTTTTGGGTCTGCTGTCGCTGTCGGGGATGTTGATCAAGAACGGGATTGTGCTGGTCGAGGAGATCGACCTGACCCGGGCGGCGGCGCCTGACATGGCGCTGAGCGATGCAATCACGCAGGCCTCTGTCTCGCGCCTTCGGCCGGTTCTGCTGGCGGCGGCGACGACGATCCTGGGGATGATCCCGCTGTTGAGCGACGCGTTTTTCGCCTCAATGGCGGTGACGATCATGGGCGGGCTGGCCTTTGCCTCCGTGCTTACGCTGATCGCTGCGCCGGTGTTTTACATGATGTTCTTTAACCGGGTGGCCGCGCGCCAGCAGGCGGAGGAAGTCCCGGCCTAGGGCGGGGTTCGCGATCCCGGCTTGCAATCTACGGCGCCGTGTGCACGGAATTTAGGCGTGGTAGATTGCCCGATCCGCTATTTGGAAAGATCCCGGAAGATATCCGCTGCCAGAACGGCGATCCAAATCCCGCAGAGACCGGCGA
Organism: Pseudomonadota bacterium; assembly: GCA_038530555.1. Taxonomy (GTDB): domain Bacteria; phylum Pseudomonadota; class Alphaproteobacteria; order Rhodobacterales; family Rhodobacteraceae; genus HKCCE3408. The sequence continues at coordinate 47,008 of JBCBCN010000011.1, forward strand.
CGGCGAAAAAATTCTGGTTCGGACTGAGCGATATGACGTGGGAGTTGAGCAGAGCCAGCGCCGGGATCGCGATTAGGCATGGCAGACAAATCCCAATGGTGACGAGCGCGAGAGAGCGCCCCCCGGGCGCCGAGCCTCGTCTCGGCGTTGAACCAACGTGTGTGGAACGCGATCAGCCTATTGATGACCAAAAATTACCTCCCGGCTGTTCTCGGTTACGCAGTATCGCGCAAGAGGTGATGCACAGTCTATGGCCCGGCATCCTTGGGTTGCAGCAGGCGTTTTAGCAGGCTGGCCTGGGTTACCTGACCCACGACCGCCCCGTCTTGCGTGACCGCGCAGGCGCTTTCTCCGCCGTCCAGGACGTCCATGACCGCGCCGAGATCGGCGTCGCCGGGCACGGAGGTGGCGGGGGCGTCTTGGGCTGCGGCAGGCTCCATCACATCGGCCGCCGTCAACACGCCCAGCGGGTTCATATTGGCCACGAAATCCGCGACATAGGCGTTGGCAGGCGCCGAATAGATGTCTTGCGGTGTGCCTGCTTGCACGATGCGCCCGCCTTCCATGATGGCGATGCGGTTGCCGATCTTGAAGGCCTCGTCCAGGTCATGGCTGACGAAGATGATCGTGCGCTTCAAGCGGTCTTGGAGTTCCAGAAGTTCGTCTTGCAGGCGGGAGCGGATGAGTGGGTCGAGGGCCGAAAAGGGCTCATCCATCAAAAGGATCGGCGCCTCGGTCGCGAAGGCGCGGGCCAGGCCCACGCGCTGTTGCATGCCGCCCGAAAGCTCCCCCACCTTGCGGTCGGCCCAATCCGACAGACCGACCAGCGCCAGTTGCTCTTCGACCTTGGCCCCGCGAGCGGATCGGCTTTGACCGGCAAGCTCAAGCCCGAGGCCCACATTCTCCCGCACCGTCCGCCAGGGCAGGAGGCCGAATTGCTGAAAGACCATCGCCACGCATTCGCGCCGGAGCCGCCTGAGATCGGCGCCGCCTGCTTGGGCCACGTTGCACGACCAGGTGCCGTCATGGACCGTGACCGCGCCGCGCGTGGTGGGGTTGAGGCCGTTGATGGCCCTCAGGAGCGTGGATTTGCCCGAGCCCGACAGGCCCATCAGGACCAGGATCTCCCCCTCTTCCACGTCGAGCGAGCAATCGTGCACACCCAGGATTTGGCCCGTCTGGGCCTGGATCTCGGCGCGGTCCTGTCCTTGATCCATCAAAGGTAGGGCGGTCTGGGGCGCGTCTCCAAAGACGATGGAGACGCGGTCTATCGTGACGGCGCTCATTGGTCCTTGGCCCTGAGGTTGAGCATCCGGTCGAGGATGATGGCGACGACGACGATCACGAAACCGCTTTCAAAGCCGAGCGAGGTGTTCACCTGGTTGAGCGCGCGCACCACCGGCACGCCGAGCCCGTCGGCGCCCACAAGCGCCGCGATCACCACCATGGAGAGCGAGAGCATGATGGTTTGGTTCAGACCCGCCATGATCTGCGGAAAGGCATAAGGAAGCTCCACCTTGAGAAGCGTCTGCCGCCCCGTCGCGCCAAAGGCCGTGGCCGCCTCGATCAGGGGCGTGGGGGTGGAGGACACGCCCAGATAAGTCAGGCGGATCGGCGCAGGCAGCACGAAGATCACCGTCGCGATCAGGCCCGGCACCATGCCGATGCCGAAGAACACGATGGCCGGGATCAGATAAACGAAGGTCGGCAGGGTCTGCATCAGGTCGAGCACCGGGCGCATGGCCGCATAAAGGCGCGGGCGATGGGCGGCGGCGATGCCGATGGGCACGCCGATGGCCATACAGACCACGCAGGCCGACAGCACGAGGGTGAGGCTCTCGGTCGTCTCCTCCCAATAGTCTTGATTGACGATGAAGAGAAAGCCGAGCGCCACGAAAAGGCAGGTCTTCCAGTTGCGTTGCAGCACCCAGGTTAGCCCTACGAAAGCCGCGATCACCACAAGGGGGTTTGGCGTCTGGAGCAGCCACAGCATGGCGTCGATCATCGCTTCGAGCCCGTCGGACATCGCGTCGAGCACCGGGTCGGCATTGACACGCACCCATTCGAAGATGAGCTCAGCCAGATCGCCTACGGGCAGCTTTTGCTCGGTCAGCCAGTCCAACACGCGCGGGTCCCCCCAGATTTTATGTAGTGTTTATGCGGGCGCCCGGACCGGGCTCCAAGACGACAACGGCGCCCGGGATTGGGCGCCGTTTTATGGTGTTTGGCTTTGGCTTACTGGGCCAGAGCCGCAGTGACCGCCTCAAGCGCATCGCCACCATCGAAGGTGGTCACGCCGTCGAGCCAGCCGTCGAGCACCCCGGAATTGGCGGCGAGCCAGGCGCGGGCCGCATCTTCGGGGTCTTCGCCGTCATTGAGGATCGCACCCATGATCTCATTCTCCATGGCCAGCGAGAATTCAAGATTGGCCAGAAGCGCGCCGAGATTGGCGCAGTCGTCTGCCAGGCCCGCGCGGGTATTGGTGAAGACCGTTGCGCCGCCCAAATCGGGGCCGAAGAAATCATCGCCGCCCGTCAGGTAGGTCAGGTCGAAATTGGCGTTCATGGGATGCGGCTCCCAGGCGAGAAAGACGATCGGTTCATCATCGTCGCTGAGCCGGTCGACCTGGGCGAGCATGCCTTGTTCTGAGCTTTCGCGAACCTCGAAATCAGCCGCGCCCAGACCGAAGGCATCGCCACCGATCATATCCATGATCAAGCGGTTGCCGTCATTGCCCGGCTCGATGCCATAGATCGTCTGCTCGAGCTGATCGGCATAGGTGGCGATATCGCCGAAATCGGCGATCCCCAGGGCGGCGCCCGCGGCGTTGGTGGCCAGGGTGTATTTCGCGCCTTCGAGGTTCGCGCGGACGGTTTCAACGGTGCCCGCATCGCGGAAAGGCGCGATATCGGCCTCCATCGTGGGCATCCAGTTGCCCAGGAAGATATCAACATCGCCCTCGGCCATAGCCGTGTAGGTCACCGGCACTGACAGCACCCTGACCTCAGGCTCATAGCCCATCGCCTCCAGCACGACCGAGGTCGCGGCGGTGGTCGCGGTGATATCGGTCCAGCCCACATCGGAGAAGGTCACGCTTTGGCAGGCGGCATGGCCCCCGGCATGGGCGGCGCCCGCGCTCAGAAGCGCGAGGGTCGAAAGGGCGAGTTTGGTTTTCATGATAAGTCTCCCGGTCGGTTTGTTTTGTTTCTTGCGCATGAGCCTAAACGCGCTTTCGCACCCAATGCAAACACTTGCATGGCGACGCGTTCGAGCTTCCGAAAGCGTATGCCAGCTTGGCGGGCACTTGGGCGGAAGCTTTGGTGCCCGCATCCTGGGCGGCGGTGCAATATTCGTTTTGATCAAGGACCGCGCCGCTTTTCTCAAAGTGCTTTCATTGGTAATTTTCGAAATGGTGCGTAAGCTAGGGGTCAGCTTAAGGAATTTAACCACGTGCTAAGCCTTTGCGTCGCAAAGCTGTCGCGGTCATGGAAAGCAGTGATGTGATACCGACGCAGATCGTAAAACAGATCACGGGCAAATGCACCGAAGGTCTCGTTTTGGCGCTTGCGTCGAATGAGGATGGTGCGGTGATGGAACTGCGGTGGTGCAACCGCGCCTTCACGCGCATCACCGGCTACACGCTGGAGGAGGTGAAGGGCCAACGCGGCACGCTTTTGATCGGGCCGGCCATGGAGCAGGGCGATCATCTGCAGATCATCGAGCAATTGATGAACTGGGAAGATTTCTCGATCAAGGTCGTCAGCAACAGCAAGTCCGGCCAGCCGGTCTGGCAGAAGATGAGTTGGGCGCATCTGACCGATAGCGAGAGCGGGGAGCGTTGGTGGCTGTGCTCGATCATCGAGCTTGATCCGCCCCAGGGTCTTGGCGGCCCAGCGGCGCCGGCACCCGGCCTTTTGGAAAGCGCGACCAACGCACAGCTTTTGGACAAGGTTGAGCGGCTCGAGCGGCAGAATATCCGGCTTTATGAGCTGGCGAAATCGGTGACCAAAGACGCCAATGAAGACGCGCTGACGGGGTTGTCGAACCGGCGTTATTTCGAAGTTGAGCTGAAGTCTTGGGTGAAGGAATTGCGCGGCAAGGGCCGTGAGTTCGCGGTTCTCTATATCGATCTCGACCGGTTCAAACTGGTCAATGATACGCTAGGCCATGATGCGGGCGACCGGCTGTTGATGACGGTGGCGCAGATGCTGCGCGACCTGACCGAGCCCAGCGATCTGGTGGCGCGGCTGGGCGGGGATGAGTTTGTCGTCCTGCGTCCCTTGGGCGACAGCGCGCTCAGCATTTCTGCCCTGGCCGACGCGATCGTCCACCAGATGCAGGCGCCGGTCACATTCGAGGGGAAATCGACCTCCTGCAGCGCCAGTATCGGGGTTGCGATCGCCACCAATGCCATGGCGGACCCGGAGACGATTGTCGCCGATGCCGATGCCGCGCTTTACCATGCCAAAGCGCAAGGAAAGGGGCGTTGGTCGTTCTTCACCGAGAAGATGCACCAGACCTCGATCAAGACCAAAGCGCTGGCCTCAGATCTCCTATTCGCCTGCGACCGGCAGGAATTCGTGCCATATTTTCAGCCGCTTATCGATGCGAATTCTGGGCGGATCGCCAGTGCCGAGGTTCTTGTGCGCTGGCAACATCCCAAACGTGGCTTGTTGGCGCCGTCGGCCTTTCTCGATATCGCAGCCAATATCGGCATCCTAAAGCGCATCGACAAAATCGTCTTCGATAGCCTTGCTGAAAACCTTGCTATGTTCGACCGTGCCGGAGTCGAGTTGCCGCGCGTGGCGGTCAATGTCAGCTCTGGCCGTCTGGCGGAGACGAGTTTCATCCACGACATCAAAGCCTCGGGGATCGATCCGGGCCGGTTGACGGTGGAAGTGCTGGAATCCGTTTACCTTGAGCGGATGGGTGACGCGATCCGCTGGACGCTGGATGAGCTCGATGAGCTTGGCGTGATGATCGCGGTGGATGATTTCGGCACCGGCCATGCCTCGGTGCAAGGATTGCTTAAAATCCGGCCCGATATTCTCAAGATCGACCGTCAATTTATCCAGCCTTTGGTGGCCGATGAAAGCTCGCGCGCGCTGGTCATCTCGATCATCGGGATCGGCAAAAGCCTCGGCATGAAGATCGTCGCCGAAGGGGTCGAGACTGAGGCCCATGCCCAATTCGTCACCGAGATGGGATGCGATTACTTGCAGGGGTTTTTCTTTGGCAAACCGATGCCGGCGGAAAGCTTGTGTGAGCGCATTCAGCAAAGCGAGGGCGTGTTTTGGGGCCGTCCGCTGATTGATGATTGCGCGGAATAGCACGCGGTCTGAGCCTTTGGCAGCGGCTCTGGATGACCGGTTCGGGTGCAGCTTCGGTGGTGCGTATCGATGCATTGCCACCCTTCCCGGCGGCGGGTCTTCCAGCGCTTGGGCGGGCTCAGGCAGAGGCCAGTGTCGCCAATTCCGTGGCGCGACACAGGGCCTCTTCGGCACATGCAACGGCGGCATCCGCGGCGCAGACCTGACGCTGACCAGGGCCAACCTGAAAGAGACTTGGCGCGTATTGCCCGCTTGCCAGCGCCATTGCGCAGGGGATCCATGAGCCCCCCGGCCCTTCGACACGGGCCCCGATGCGCACATTCACCGATCCAGGCGGCGGGGCGGCCACGCAAGCGTCCACATTCAAGAGGGAATTGATGTCCATGGGCGTTCCTTCAGCGATTTCGACGATAAATTGAGCATTCGTTAAAAGAATGGCGGCATTAGGAAAAATATATCAAATTTGTCGTTTGCGTTTACAGCGCGCGGCGCCGAAAAGCACCAAATTTCGCGCGCTAGGGCCGCAATTTCCCTGCGGTCGAGGCGATCTCGCAGGGCGCTTGCATGCCGGCTTACAGGTGATCCCTGACGGCCATGGCAGTGCTCTTTCAGTGTCGTTTTGAGATTTACTGAGGCGGTTTGACACGGCCTTAAGCGGTGTGGCGCCGGCTCTGGCGCGACCGCACTCGTATGAGAGGCGGCAGCATGTTTGTTCGCTCAGCTTGCCAAGGCCAACGTGTAAATGAAACAACTAACCACTGAAATTTTATAATGGATATAATGACCTGCGCGCAAACAGAGCGCCGAGAATTAGAGCAGATCGATCACAGCCTGAGCCACGTTTCGGAGCCCTGCTGCGGTCCGCCTTCGGGCATCAAATGACCTAGACCGGCGTCGACACGACTGTTTGCCAATAGGCAACATTTCGACAGTCAAAGTGGAATTGATAATCTCTTTACCTAATGTTTAACCATTTGTTTACCCCTGGATGGGACACCTAGATGAACACTCGGCAGCAAATTTCGTGGAAGGTGGGGATGGTACCGCGCAGTCTTTTTGCCTTGGCCAGATCGGTCTCAAGCCTTCTCAATCAGCTTGAAGACAATGGCATTTTCGTCGAAATCGGTGACGATTTCGCCCAGTATCGGGCGCTGCGTGTCGCGCAGACAGAACGCGGCGGCATTTATCCGATGTTTGACGCTGCGGCGTCTTACATCGATCATCGCAATGGCTTTTGGATCACCGGGCGCGACGCGGATGGTACCCTGATGCATACGCAGGCGGTGTGCTTGCTGGATCTTCACGGCATAACTCTGGCCGAGCATCTCTGGACGCATCGCCACAAATACATCACGCCCAACACCACCCCGGATCCCGATCAGACCTATTATGCCGGGCCGCGCGCGCTTGAGGCCATCACGGGCCGGGTTTGCTACCAGGGTGACTTTTGGCTGCAGGGGCGGGGGCTTGGCGGGCCGCGCAGCCTGGGCGCGACCGCGCTTTTGTCGCGGCTTTTGTTTGAGATCATGCATGCAAGCTGGCGGCCGGATTACGTCTTTGCGCTCGTGCCCAAAGCGCTGGGCGCCAAGGGTGCGGGGCTGCGCTATGGCTACAGCCATTGTGAGCCGGGTGCGTGGATCGGCCCTGATCGGCAGATCACCGAAGAGGACTTTTTCATTTGGATGAGCGCCGAGGACATTGATCACAAAGCGCGCGAAGACGTGGCCCGCCGAGCGCCTTCGGCATCGCCGCGCCCAGGATTAAACGGCGCAGGGTCACCGGGTCTTGGCACGGCCCATGCCCCAGGGACGCTGCATCCGGCGGCATCGCCGATTGTAGCGGGCTAGTCTGCAGGTTCGGGTGGGTTAGAAAATGACGCATCGACCAAACGGCACGCTCGGGCCAGATCCTGCTGCGTCGGATGCAGCTGTGTCTGGGGGCGCTGTGTCTGAGGCCAGTATGTCCGGAGCCAGTATGTCCGGGGCCAGTGTGTCCGGGGCCAATAGGCGCCGGTCTTGGATGATCCTCGGCCCTACTGCTGCGAGCATTGCGTTCGTGCTGGAACTGACACTGGTGCCGCTCCTCCTGCCGTCTCTGCAGCGCGATTTCGCTGTCTCGCTCGCCGATTTGGCCTGGGTTTTCAACGCCTACGGCATCGCAGTGGCGTGCGGCGTGGCGCTCAGCGCAAGCTTTGGCGACAGCTTTGATTTGCGCAAACTGGTCGCCATCGGCATCGCATTTTTCGCCGTTGGTGCGGCAGCGGTGGCCATGTCGACAAGCTTTGACATGCTGCTCGCTGCACGCGCACTACAAGGCTTTGGCGCGGGGCTTTTCACGCCGCTTCTGCCGATCCTTCTCACCCAAGCCGCGCCCAAACGCCCGGGCCGTGTCCTGATCGTTTGGGGCAGCATCTCGGGCTATATCGCGGCGATTGCGCCCTATCTGCACGGCCAGTTTTTCGAGCAGTTTGGCTGGCCGCCCGCCTTTGCGCTTCTGGCCGTGCTGGCAGCGCTGGCTGGGCTTGCGCTGTTTCTGACGCCGCGGCTGACCACGCCTGCCCAGGCGGCATCCCCCCTGCCGCCGATCCTCGAACGGGCCGCGCAGCTTTTGCGCTCGGGCGGGCTTTGGCTGATGTTTCTTTACGTATTCTGCACCTACGGCGCGGTAACATATTACCTGTTCATCGTGCCGGTTTGGTTCGATCAGGCGGGCGTCGATATCGCCCAGATGGGGTTTGTCCTGTCCTTGGCATGGTTGAGTTATGCGAGCCTCAGCACAGCCTTGCGCAACGTGGTCGACGGCCCGCGCCTAAGCGCGGTCATGCTCTCGGCGCCGGGGTTGATCACGCTGGGTCTCATCTTCGCATATTTCTGCGAGGATGCGTATTGTCAGGTCTTGTCCGCGCTCTTTCTTGGGGCGGGGCTGGCGTGCTCCAACACGCCGTCAACGCAAGTGATCCTGAAGCTTGCGCCGGAGGGGATGCGCGCCGTTTCAACGAGCCTCGACATTACTTTCGCGCGGCTCGGCGGCGCGGTGACAGTGGCGCTTTTGGCCAGGAGCGGTCTGTCGCTGGCCCTCGTCGCGGTTGTTACGCTTGCCGTGGTGGCGGTGCTTTCGGGAGCGCTTGCCCTGCGCGCGGCCTCTACGCGCCCGGCCTAGAGCGTCCGACCTTAAACTTGAGACGCAAAATACCCTGCCGCGCTTCGCGCTCTCTCGACATTTTGGTCAAATGATAAGTCAGGTTAAAGGTCGGACGCTTTAGGACAACGCTTCGAGCAGGGCGCGCGAGGGCGTGCCGGTTTCGGGAAGTCCCACGCTTGCTTGATAGGCTCGGATCGCGGCCTCGGTATTGCGCCCGATCACGCCGTCGGCGCCCTGCGTGTCAAAGCCCCGCTGGGTCAGTCGCTCTTGCAACAGCGTCCGGTCCGCCCGCGTCAGCCCGTTTTCATCTGGCGGAAAGCTGCCTTGGAGCGGGCCCGCGCCGCCGATCCGGTCGGCCAAATGCCCGACCCCGATCGCATAGGCGTTGGACGGGTTATAGCGCTTGATGACGCGGAAATTGGCCGTCGTGGCAAAGCGCGGCCCGCCGGGTTGCGGCTGGAGGACTTCGCCCGAAGGCGCGGCGCCGCCCAGGATCTCACCGCCCCAATTCAGCCCTTGCCGCCAGCCATGGCGTTCTAGATAGGACGCGGTCGTGGCCAGGGCATCGGTCGGATCAGCCGACCAGATATCGCGCCGCCCATCGCTCGCGAAATCCACGGCATAATCCTGGAAAACCTCGGGCATGCATTGCGTATGGCCCATCGCGCCCGCCCAGCTTCCCGTCATCCGGCGCGGTGCGATATCGCCGTTTTGCGCGATCCGCAAAGCGGCGAGAAGCTGCGCCTCGAAATAGCGCCCGCGCCGGCCCTCATAGGCCAGGGTCGAGGTCGCCGAAAGCACCGGGATCAGGCCCTGGCGTTCGCCGTAAAAGCTCTCAAGCCCCCAGATCGCCGTGAGAATTTCCGGCGAAACGCCGAAGCGGCCCTCGATGGCATTTAGCGTCGTGCGGTGTCTTGCCAGCGCGGTGCGTCCCTTGGCCACGCGTTCATCGGAGGCCGCGATCGCGAGGTAATCCTCCAGCGTGCGGCGAAACTCGACCTGGTTGCGGTCACGGTCCACGACGCCGGGTAGAAAGCCGGTGCCCCGAAGCGCGGAGTTCAGGACATCCGCCCGGATGCCCTGATCCATGGCGCGCGCGCGAAAGCTGGCCATCCAGGCGTCATAGGCGGCGTTTGGTGCGGGCAGGAGGTCTGGCGGCAGACCGCCCGCGTCTTGGCCTGTGGCGCTCGGCAGACCGCCGGAACAGGCCGCTGCGCCGAGGCTGAGTGCGCCAAAGCTGAAACTGCGTCGCGTGAGGGCCATTGATCGATCCATGGTCTCTGGGTTGGCTGGGGATAACACGATCTCACCGGGTCGCGACAGTCATTTTGCGTCCTCATCGGCCGGATACTGCGCGCCAGATAGCTCAGTCAAAAGCCAGTCGCGAAAGGCCTTTGCAGGGCTCGGGTCCGCTGCCTCACCTCCTGCGAGCGACAAATAATAGGCCTCCGCCGCAGGCAGTGTGCCGGGATGGGCGAGCTCGACCAGGTTTTGCACCAGGGCGTGGCGCGCGATCACCTGGGCCACGAGGGCCACACCGCCCCCATGCATAGCGAGGTTAAGCGCCATGCCGTAGGTGTCGGCGTAAAGCGTGGCGCGCGCGGGCCCGCCAAAGCGCTCGGACCAAGCCTGCCAACCGCTCGAGGTGCCCACCGCTTCGATCCGGGGCAGGGTATCGAGGCGACCGGCTAGGCTCGGCGCTTTCACCGCAACAAGACCCTGGGGCTCGAGCCCAACGGCGCCTGGCCCGGCCTGTGCCCTGGTGCCAAAGCGGACTTGCACATCTGCGCGGCTGGCTTGGAAATCGTCGGGCCAGATTGCGCTTTGCAGGCGCAGTCGCAGGCCGGGATGCTCCCGGGTAAAGCGCGGCAGGGCGGGCGCGATGACCCACTGCGCGATGCTGACCGAGGCGGCGACGGTCAAGAGCCTCTCCCCCGGCTGCGGCGCGCCATAGCTGTCGGCGGCGGCGGCCAATCCGGCGAGCGCCTGGGCGACCTGCGGCAAGAGCTTGCGGCCCTCATCGGTCAGCGAAAGGCCCCGGGGGCGCCGCACGAACAGCGGCACGCCCAGCCTGGTTTCCAGCGCTTTGACCTGCTGGCTGACGGCCGATTGGGTCAGGCCGATTTCCTCGGCGGCGGCGGTGAAGCTCAATGACCGCGCCGCCGCCTCAAACGAGCGGAACCAGGGCAGGGGCGGTAGGGATTTGGCCATGACAAAACCGATCCATTAGTCAGACTAATGCCAAAGCACATGGCGCATTCGTTTGTCAAAGGCAGCGGCTTCAGTAGGCTCAATGCGACCGAGGAGGATGTGCCGTGCAGCAGCCAGAGATCAGGAAATACGTCACCTATGCCGAGGAGGTCCTGATCGAGGGCTATCGCCCGGCGCCTGAGCCCTGGCGCCTATATGCGGTGGCCGCCGTGCTGACCAACCCCTGGGCAGGGCGGTTCATCGAGGATCTCAAGCCCGAGATCCAAGCTTTCGGGCCGGTTCTCGGCGCGGCGCTGACCGAGCGGATCTTGGCGCTTGCGGGCGGCGGCGCGGCGATTGAGGCCTATGGTAAGGCAGCGGTGGTGGGGTTGAATGGCGAGATTGAGCACGCATCTGGCCTCATCCACACCCTGCGCTTCGGCAATCATTTCCGCGAGGCGGTGGGCGCGAAATCCTATCTCAGCTTCACCAATACGCGGGGCGGGGCCAATGCGCCGATCATGGTGCCGTTGATGGACAAGAACGATGCCGGGCGCAGGTCGCATTACTTGACGATCCAGTTCGCAATACCCGATGCGCCGCGCGATGATGAGATCGTGGTGGCGCTGGGGGCCGCGCTGTCGGGTCGGCCCCATCACCGGATCGGCGACCGCTATCAAGACCTTAAGGATTTGGGCCATGACCTGGACGATCCAGCCGCGGTCTGAGCGAGCGGGGCTCGCTACGTTGGAGGCCGGGCCAGAGGGCGCGCCGTTGATCCTGGCGCTCCATGGTGTGGGGCTGCGGGCCGAGGCCTGGGGCGCACAGATCGCAGGACTGGCGGGGCGGGCGCGGATCGTGGCCCCCGACATGCCGGGTCATGGTGAGAGCGCGGTGGCGCCAGGCTGCACCACCATCGCGGATTATACCGACCGGGCCGAGGCGGTACTGATGGCGTTGGGCGCGCCCGCTTTGGTTATGGGCCATTCCATGGGCGCGATGATCGCGCTGAAGCTGGCTGCGCGGCAGCCGGATCTGGTGCGCGGCGTGCTGGCGCTCAACGCGGTCTTTGAGCGGGACGCGGCGGCGACTGCGGCGGTGATGGCGCGGGCCGATGCGCTGGGTGGGGTGGCGCGGTCCGATCCGGCGCCGACGCTCACGCGCTGGTTTGGCGAGGCTGGGAGCTCCGAGCGGGACGCCTGTGCGGCTTGGCTGAGCGGCGTCGATCCGGTGGGTTACCGCGCCGCCTATCGCGCCTTTGCCAGCAGCCGCATCCCCGATCGCGCGGGCCTGTCTCGGCTGGCCTGTCCGGCAATGTTCATGACCGGAGCCGATGAGCCCAATTCCACGCCTGCCATGTCCCAAGCCATGGCCGCGCTGGCACCGCTGGGCCGGGCCGAGATCGTCAAAGGCGCGGCGCATATGCTCCCCATGACCCATCCCGAACCGGTCAATGCCGCGCTTCTGGGCCGCGCTTCTGGCTGCCCTGGCGGAGGCCGCATGACCCAGCGAATATCACACCGGAAAGGCGCCTGAGATGCAGTTTTCTCTGTTTGCCCATATGGAACGCCAAAGCGCCGATCAGCCTCAGGATCAACTCCAGGAGGAGTTCATCGCGCTCTGTCAGTTGGCCGATGAGGCCGGGATGCGGGCCGTTTGGACCGGTGAGCATCACGGGATGGATTTCACCATTGCCCCCAACCCTTTGATGTCGCTGGTCAATCTCGCCCACCACACCAAACAAATCCGCCTGGGCACCGGGACCATCGTGGCGCCGTTCTGGCATCCGATCAAACTGGCCGGTGAGGCGGCCTCGGCCGATCTGCTCACCGGCGGGCGGATTGAGCTCGGCGTGGCGCGGGGGGCGTATAGTTACGAATACGAACGCCTGATGCCCGGCATGGATGCCTGGGAGGCGGGGCAGCGGATGCGAGAGATTGCGCCGCTTTTGCCGCGGCTCTGGGCCGGGGATTGCGCCCATGACGGCGACTTTTTCCAGTTTCCGGCCACCACCTCGGCGCCCAAGCCCGTGCAAGAGAACGGCCCGCCGATCTGGATCGCCGCCCGCGACCCGGCCAGCCATGATTTCGGTGTCTCAGAGGGCTTCAACATCCAAGTGACGCCGCTGTGGCAAGGGATGGCCGAGATCGAAACCCTGATGGGCCGCTTCCGAACCGCTTGTGACGATCACCCGGACGCCCGGCCCAAGATCATGCTGCTACACCACACTTATGTGGGCAGAGACGATGACGACGTGGACCAAGCAGCGCAGGAATTGTCACGTTTTTACAATTACTTCGGCGCCTGGTTTCAGAACAATCGCCCCGTCAGCCAGGGCCTGATCGAGACCCTGAGCGAAGCGGATTTGGCCGCCAACACGATGATGGCGCCCGAAAACATGCGGCGAGATCTGACCATGGGCACGGCGGATCAGGTCACGGACCGGCTGCGCGCCTATGAGGAACTGGGCTATGATGAATTTTCGTTCTGGATCGACAGCGGCATGAGCTTCGCGCGCAAACGCGCCTCCTTGCTGCGCTTTATCGACGAGGTTATGCCGCGCTTTGCCTGAGGGAAGGGGGCCTGCCATGGCCAAGAGACCGCATTACCAGCTTTGGATCGACGGCACCTGGTGTGAGGGCGCTGAGGGCCAGGTCATGGCGTCCCAGAACCCCGCGACCGGGCAGGATTGGGCCAGTTTCGCCTGCGCCGCGCCTGCGGATGTCGACCGGGCGGTGGCGGCTGCGCGCCGCGCGCTGGGCGATCCGGCCTGGCGTGATCTGAGCGCGACGGGGCGGGGCAAGCTGCTTTACCGGCTGGCCGATCTGATCGCCGAGCATGCACAGGAAATTGGCCGGATCGAGACCGTCGATAGCGGCAAGCTTCTGGCTGAAACCGCGAGCCAGACGGCCTATGTCGCGGATTACTATCGCTATTATGCCGGGCTCGCCGACAAGATCGAGGGCGCGGTTCTGCCCATCGACAAGCCGGACATGCAGGTCTTCACCCGGCCCGAGCCGATCGGTGTGGTGGCCGCCATCGTGCCCTGGAACGCGCAGATGTTTCTAACCGCGACCAAGCTTGGCCCCGCGCTGGCGGCCGGTTGCGCGGTGGTGCTCAAGGCCTCGGAGGTGGCGCCCGCGCCGATGCTGGAATTTGCGCGACTGATCGAAGCCGCGGGTTTTCCGCCCGGCGTGATGTCGGTCATCACGGGCGATGCGGAGGGCTGCGCGATCCCGCTGACCCGGCACCCGGATGTGGACCGCATCGCCTTTACCGGCGGGCCGGAAACGGCGCGGCACGTGGTGCGCAATTCGGCGGAAAACTTCGCTGTCACCACGCTGGAGCTGGGGGGCAAATCGCCGATCCTGGTGTTCGAAGACGCCGATCTCGACAGCGCTGCCAACGGGCTCATCGCGGGCAATTTCGGCGCCTCGGGCCAAAGCTGTGTGGCGGGCTCGCGCGGTTTGGTGCAGCGCAGCGTTTTGGCCGAGATCACCGAGCGTATCACAGCGCGGATGGCCGATGTGGTCTTGGGGGACCCGCTCGACCCCGCGACCCATCTGGGCCCGCTTGCCACGCCTGCCCAGATCGCGGGGATCAAGGACGCCTTGGCCCAGGCCCGGGCCCAAGGGGCGGAGGTGGTTTTTGGTGGCGCGGCCCTGGACCGGCCCGGCAATTACATGGCGCCGACGCTGCTCAAGACCGAGGATCCGGCGTCTGAGACGCTCAAGGTTGAGATGTTCGGGCCCGTCCTTACGCTGATGCCATTTGACACCGAGGCAGAGGCGATTGCGCTCGCCAATGACAGCGATTTCGGTCTGGGATCGGGCCTTTTCACCCGGGATGTCGCGCGGGCGCATCGGGTTTCGGCGCGGCTCAAGGCGGGGATCTGCTGGGTCAATACCTACCGCGCCGTATCGCCCATCGCGCCGTTCGGCGGCTTTGGACAATCGGGCTATGGTCGCGAAGCGGGGATGGAGGCGATCCGCGATTACACACGCACCAAAACGGTCTGGATCAACACGTCCGAGGCGCCGATGGCCAATCCCTTCGTGATGCGGTGAGGGGCGTGCCGTAAATGCAGGCGTTTACAAGTCCCGGACCGTGTCATGGCCGAAAATTCACGGGCGCGCGCGCGATGCGCACTGGACAGTCCGGCGCGGCCCGCTAGCCTGGTCGCCGAGGGAAAGGGGTGGTCTTATGTGCGGCATTGTCGGCCTGTTTTTGAAGGATCCCGCGCTCGAGCCAGAGCTTGGCGGGATGCTGAGCGAGATGCTTGTCACGATGTCGGATCGCGGGCCCGACAGTGCGGGGATCGCGATCTATCAGAAGGGCGCGGCGGAGGCCGTGAAGATCACTGTGCAATCCGCCGATCCAGGCGCGGATTTTGATGAATTGGATGCCGCGCTCGGCGTGGAGATGCGGGTGATCGACAGCCACGCGATCCTCACTTTGCCCGCATCGCAAGAGCCTGCAGTGCTGGCTAAGCTCAAGGCGGAGCATCCTGGCCTCAGGGTGATGTCGCGCGGCCAATCCATTGAGATCTATAAGGAAACTGGCCTTCCTAAAAGCGTGGCCGAACGCTTCGCGATCCCGAGCCGGGCGGGCAGTCATGGCATCGGGCACACGCGCATGGCGACCGAAAGCGCGGTGACGACGTTGGGCGCGCATCCCTTCTCGACCGGCGCGGATCAGTGTTTGGTGCACAATGGCTCGCTGTCGAACCACAACCGCCTGCGCCGCAGCCTCGCGCGGCAGGGCGTGGAGACGCAGACCGAAAACGACACGGAAGTGGCCGCGGCCTATCTCACCCACCGGATGGCCGAAGGCGACGATCTGGGCCAGGCGCTGGAGGCGGGGTTGAAGGATCTCGACGGCTTTTACACCTTCGTGGTGGGCACAGGCGACGGGTTTGGCGTGCTGCGCGATCCCATCGCCTGCAAGCCAGCGGTTCTGGCCGAGACCGAGCGTTATGTCGCCTTTGGCTCGGAATACCGCGCGCTGGTTGGTTTGCCGGGGATCGCCGAGGCTCGGATTTGGGAGCCCGAACCCGCCACCGTCTATTTTTGGAGCCATTGAGCGATGCAGAGCCTCGATCTCGCCACGCAAAGCCTGCGCGACGTCAATGCCGCGCTTCAGGCACAGGCCAACCAGACCAATCAGACCGCCTGGGAGATCCTCAATCCGCGCGGCGCCCATGCCGTGGCCTGCGGGCTGAACGCACCTATCGAAGTCACTGTGCGCGGCTCAACGGGGTATTATTGCGGCGGCATGAACCAACAGGCGAGCCTTAGGGTCGAGGGCTCCGTCGGGCCGGGGAGCGGTGAGAATATGATGTCGGGCAAGATGGTCGTGGAGGGCGATGCCAGCCAATATGCGGGCGCCACGGGCCATGGAGGCCTGTTGGTGATCAAGGGCAACGCGTCGAGCCGCTGCGGCATTTCAATGAAGGGGATCGACATCGTGGTGCACGGCAATATCGGCCATATGAGCGCCTTCATGGCCCAATCCGGGCGCATGGTCGTGTGTGGGGATGCGGGCGATGCCCTGGGCGACAGCATCTATGAAGCGCAGCTTTTCGTGCGCGGTTCGGTCAAATCGCTGGGTGCGGATTGCATCGAGAAAGAGATGCGGCCCGAGCACCTGGCAACACTGACCGCGCTCCTGGAGCAGGGTGAGTGCGATGCCGATCCTGCGAGCTTCCGGCGCTATGGCTCGGCGCGCCAACTATACCATTTCGATATCGACAATGCGGGGGCTTACTGATGCAAGATCACGCGCCGAAGACCCATCCGGTCAAATCCTGGACCTTCGATGCCTATACCTCTTCTTATATAAGACGTGCGGCGGCGACGGGGATTTATGACATCCGTGGCGGCGGTTCCAAACGCCGGGTGCCGCATTTCGACGACCTGCTGTTTCTGGGCGCCTCGATGTCGCGCTACCCGCTGGAGGGCTATCGCGAAGCCTGCGGTACCGGGGTCAGCCTGGGCACGCGACACGCGGCCAGGCCGCTGGAATTGGAGATCCCGATCACCATTGCGGGGATGAGTTTCGGCGCGCTCTCGGGTCAGGCCAAGGAGGCGTTGGGTCGCGGGGCCTCGGCGGCGGGAACCTCGACCACCACGGGCGATGGCGGCATGACCGAAGAAGAGCGCGGCCATTCCGACAAGCTCGTCTATCAATACCTACCCAGCCGCTACGGCATGAACCCTGACGATCTGCGCCGGGCCGATGCGATTGAGATTGTGGTAGGCCAGGGCGCCAAGCCCGGCGGGGGCGGCATGCTTTTGGGTCAAAAGATCAATGACCGCGTGGCGGAGATGCGCAACCTGCCCGAGGGGATCGATCAGCGCTCGGCCTGCCGCCATCCCGACTGGACCGGCCCGGATGACCTGGAGATCAAGATCCTGGAGTTGCGCGAGATCACTGGCTGGCAAGTGCCGATCTTCGTCAAGGTCGGCGGCGCGCGGCCGTTCTTCGACACCACGCTGGCGGTAAAGGCGGGGGCGGACGTGGTCGTGCTGGACGGGATGCAGGGCGGAACTGCGGCCACGCAAGACGTCTTCATCGAGCATGTGGGTCAGCCGACGCTCGCCTGTATCCGCCCCGCCGTCGCCGCCCTGCAAGAGCTTGGGATGCACCGGGAGGTGCAACTTGTCATCTCGGGCGGGGTTCGGACCGGGGCGGATGTGGCCAAGGCCCTGGCGCTGGGCGCGGATGCGGTGTCCATTGGGTCCGCTGCGCTGATCGCGATCGGGGACAATGACCCCGCGCTGGAAGAGGAATACCAAAAGCTCGGCACCACGGCGGGGGCGTTTGACGATTGGCATGAGGGCCGCGATCCGGCGGGCATCACCACGCAAGACCCAGAGCTTGCCGCGCGGCTCGATCCGGTCCAGGCAGGTCGGCGCCTGGCCAATTACCTCAAGGTGATGACGCTCGAGGCGCAGACCATCGCGCGCGCCAATGGCAAGAGCCATGTCCACAACCTGGAGCCTGAGGATCTTTGCGCGCTGACCATCGAGGCGGCGGCGATGGCGGGCGTGCCCCTGGCGGGGACGGATTGGATACCGGGTCAGCGTTCTGGCCGCGAAAATGGAGGGGATTTCTGATGGTCGATCTGGCAAGCTGGGCCGCGGAGCGCGGGGTCAAATATTTCCTGTGCAATTTCACCGATCTGTTTGGCGTGCAGCGCGCCAAGCTGGTCCCGACCGAGGCGATTGCCGGGGCGCAGAAGAACGGCGCTGGGTTCGCGGGCTTCGCCGCCTGGCTCGACATGACGCCCGCCGATCCCGATGTCCTGGTGATGCCGGACGCCGAGAGCGCAATCCAGCTGCCTTGGAAGCCAGAACTTGCTTGGGTGGCGGGCGATCCTTGGATGTCGGGCGCGCCGGTGGGCCAGGCGCCGCGCATCGTTCTCAAGGACCTGAGCCAGCAGGCGGCCGAGGCCGGCTATCTGCTTAAGACCGGGGTGGAGCCGGAATTTCACCTGATCGCCCCTGATGGAAATGCGATTTCCGATGCGCGTGATACCCAGGAAAAGCCCTGCTACGACCAATCTGCCCTGATGCGCCGCTATGAGGTGATCGCCGAGATCTGCACCCATCTGACGGCGCTGGGCTGGGGGCCCTATCAGAACGACCATGAGGACGCGAACGGGCAGTTTGAGATCAACTGGGATTTCGGCCCGGCGCTGCAAACCGCGGACCGGCACGCGTTTTTCAAGTTTCTCGTCAAGGAGATCGCCGAAAAGCACGGGCTTCGCGCGACTTTCATGCCCAAGCCCTTCGCCACGCTGACTGGCAATGGCTGTCACGTGCACCACTCCCTGTGGAGTGCGGATGGGAAGACGTGCCTCTTTGATGGCGATGATGAGATGGGGCTGTCGCCCACGGCCTATCACTTCCTCGGCGGGCTGATGGCCCATGGCCAGGCGCTCTGCGCGCTGACCAATCCGACGGTGAACAGCTACAAGCGGATCAACGCGCCCGCGACACTGTCGGGCTCTACCTGGTCGCCGCAATCGGTGACCTATGGGGGCAACAATCGCACCCATATGGTGCGCATTCCCGATGGCGGGCGGCTTGAGTTGCGCCTGGCCGATGGGGCGGCGAACCCGTATCTGCTGCAGGCCGCGCTTTTGGCCGCGGGGCTCGACGGGATCGCACGGGAGCTGGACCCGGGCAAGCGGCTTGATCTGGATATGTATACCGAAGGCCATAAGGTGCGCGGGGCCAAGCCCTTGCCGCTAAACCTGCTCGATGCGTTGCGGGCGTTGGAGAAGGACAAGGCGCTGGTCCAGGCTTTGGGTGACGAAGTGTCGAGCGCCTATCTCAAGCTGAAGATGCGGGAATGGACGCAATACTGTCAGCACTTGACGGAGTGGGAGCGCGAGACAACGCTGGATTGTTAGAGCAGCGTCGCACGCAGTGCGGCGCGAGCAGCGTCCCGCAAGGCGGGGCGCGAGCAGCGTTCCTCCTATCGTACCGCCTCAAGCGCCAGCCTGACCGGCGCGAAACTGCGCCGGTGGTGCGGGGTGACGCCAAGGCTGATTAGCGCCGCCTTATGCGCCTGGGTCACGTATCCCGCATTGCTTTCCCAACCATAGCCCGGATAGCGCGCCGCGAGCTCCGCCATCACCCGATCCCGGTGAACCTTGGCCACGATAGAGGCCGCCGCGATGGACTGGCTTTTAGCATCGCCGCGCACGACCGCCTCGGCGGGGATCTCGAGCCCCTTGGGAAGCTGTGAGCCGTCGATCAGCAGGTGATCGGGCACCGCGTTCAGGCCTGCTACCGCCCGCTCCATGGCGAGGTGCGAGGCGCGCAGGATGTTGAGCCGGTCGATTTCCTCCACGCTGGCCTCGGCGATGGAGATCTGTCCTCGGGCGGTGATGATCTCGGCCAGGGCCTCGCGGCGGGATTGGCCAAGGGTTTTGCTGTCGGCCAGGCCCTCCGGGATCGTGGCGGGATCGAGAATAACGGCGGCAGCGGTGACCGGCCCGGCCATCGGGCCACGGCCCACCTCATCGACCCCGGCAACCGCACGCGCACCGGCGTCATAGAGGGCTGTCTCAAGGGTGAAATCGGGGAGTGTCATGGGTGCGACCGCAGCACAGCGACGCGGTAGGGGCAAGGGCCTAACGGGTGCCAGTATAGGTCGCCAACGTGGCTTGCGTTCCCTCGGCCCAAATCATGCTGAGCCATTTGGCGAAGTGCTCCGAGAAGGCCTCGGCCTCAGTCAGATCGCCATAGATCGCTGCTTGGTCCAGCCAGGCCAGGGGCGCGTCGCGGGCCTGGAGGGCCGCTGTTTTTAGACTATCCCAATGCGGATCATTCGGCGCGATCTCGTCCCCGTCCTCACGCATGCCCGCGCACATCCGCGCCCAGAGCGCCTGGGTCAGGGCCAGACCCGACACCGGCGCCCCCGCCGCCAGGCGTTCCCGCAGCACGGGGAGCAGAAAGCCCGGATGCCGGGCGCTGCCGTCGAAGGCCACGCGCCGGGCCGTGTCGCGGATTTGCGGGTTGGCGAAGCGGCGCTTGATCAGCGCGAGATAGTCGAGCGGTGCCATCTCGGGAACGGGCTCGACCTGGGGCACAATCTCTTCGCGCTGGACCCGGTCGAAGAGCGCCGCGATACTGGCATGGGTGGCGCATTCCGCGATGGTCTCAAGGCCCAAAAGCTCCCCGGCATTGGCCAAAACCTGATGCCCACCGTTGAGCATACGGATCTTCATCGCTTCATAGCGGTGCACATCGGCAGTCAGCGTCGCGCCGACCGCTTCCCAGGGCGGGCGACCGGCGGCAAAGCGGTCTTCGATCACCCATTGGCGAAAGGCTTCATGGGTGACGGGGGCGGCGTCTTCGATGCCGAAATCGCGGGCCAGGGCAAGCTCTGCCGCGCCGGTCGCGGGCACGATGCAATCGACCATAGAGTTCGGAAAGGCGCCTTCCGCCTCAAGCCAAGCGGCGAGGCCCGGATCGGCCAAGCGCGCGAGGCCCACCAGAACGCCCCTCAGGATATCGCCGTTGCCTTGAAGATTGTCACAGCTTTGCGCGGTGAAGGGCGGGTGCCCCGCCGCCCGGCGCAGCGTAAGCGCGGCGAGCATGGCGCCAAAGGCCGTGCGCGGCGCCTGAGGGTTGGCCCCGTCATGGCGGATGTCTGCATGCTCGGTATCGAGCGCGCCGGTCGCGGGATCGAGGAAATAACCGCCCTCGGTTACGGTCAGCGAAACGATCCGGATGCGCGGATCGGCCATAGCGGCGATAAGTGCGCCATGGGGTCCAGGCCCCTCGGGGTCAACGGGCAGGAAGTCCTGCATCGCGCCGATGATCTCGGCCGAGCGGCCTTCGGGATCGAGACAGATAAGCGTGCTCAAACAATCCTGCGTGAGCAGACGCTGGCGCATCTGGATGTCGGCGGGGCGCACGCCCGCGCCCAGAATGGCCCAGTCAAGCGCCTGGCCCTGTTGCATCAGCCGATGCAGATACCAGGCCTGATGGGCGCGGTGAAAGTTGCCCAGGCCGATATGCACGATGCCAGGACTGAGGGCCTCGGCCGGGTAGCTCGGCCGCAGGATGCCGGGGGCGAAGCCCGCCAGATTGGCCCGGCTGAGCGGCAGGGGAATATGCGTTCTCAGCTCATCCAATTGCCGCCATCCACGTTGTAGCACTGCGCCACGATATACTCCGCCGCGTCGCTGGCCAAGAACACCGCCATGCCGGTCAGGTCCTCGGCCCGGCCCATCCGGCCGAAGGGCACGGCGGCGCCGACCTCGGCCTTTTTCTGGCCCGGGGCCTTGCCCTCGTATTTGGCAAAGAAGGCATCGACCCCGTCCCAGTGTTCGCCATCGACCACGCCGGGCGCGATGGCGTTCACGTTGATGCCGTGGGCGATCAGGTTCAGCCCCGCCGATTGCGTCAGCGAGATCACCGCGGCCTTGGAGGCGCAATAGACCGCGACCAAAGCCTCGCCCCTTCGGCCGGCCTGGCTTGCCATGTTGATGATCTTGCCGCGAATGCCCGCCGCGATCATGTGGCGCGCGACGGCCTGCATGGTGAAAAGCGTGCCTTGCACGTTGATGTCGAAGACGCGGCTATAGTCCTCTGGCGTGATCTCTACGAGAGGCGCGGCGGTGAAAATGGCCGCGTTGTTGATCAGGATGTCGATTTGCCCCAATTCGGTGATGGCCTCGGCCACGCCCGCCTCGATGCTGTCCTGACGCGCGACATCCATCTCGATGGCCACGGCGCCGATCTCTCCGGCAGTGGCCTGTGCCGCCGCGAGGTTGATATCGGCGATGGCTACGCGCGCCCCCTCGGCAATGTAGCTTTCCGCAAAGGTCCGCCCGATGCCCCGTGCCGCGCCGGTGATCAGCGCGGTTTTTCCCGCCAATCGGCTCATGTCTGGCGCAGGCCTTGGCCGTCAAAGCGGTGGATGCGGTCGGCTTGCGGGGTCAGAAACACAGTATCGCCGTAGGCCAGATCGACCTCACCGGGCGCGCGGACTGTGACAGGCTCGCCCTGGCCCTCGACATGGACGTGAAAAAACGTGTCCGAGCCCAGATGCTCCGACACGCCGACACTGCCGCGCCATAGCCCGTCGTCGCGCGAGGCGTCGATATGCTCGGGCCTTATGCCGATGGTTTGTGCGTCATGGCGCGCGGCCTCTTTTCCCGCGACCAAGTTCATCTTTGGCGAGCCGATAAAGCCCGCCACAAAAAGGTTGCGCGGCGACCGGTAAAGCTCCAACGGGCTGCCGACCTGTTCGATCACGCCCGCGCGCAGAACCACGATCTTGTCGGCCATGGTCATCGCCTCGACCTGGTCGTGGGTGACATAGATCATCGTGGTGTCCAGGCGCTTGTGCAGCTCCGAGATTTCCAGGCGCATGCCGACGCGCAGGGCGGCATCGAGGTTGGAGAGCGGCTCATCGAAAAGAAACGCGGCTGGTTCGCGCACGATGGCCCGCCCGATGGCCACGCGCTGACGCTGACCGCCCGAAAGCTGCCCCGGTCGCCGGTCAAGATAATCGGTGAGGTTCAGCACCTCTGCCGCAGCCTCAATCCTGCGGGTTTGCTCGGCCTGATCGAGACCCGCCATGCGCAATGGGAAGGCGATGTTCTTGCGCACGCTCATATGCGGGTAGAGGGCGTAGGATTGAAACACCATGGCCAGGCCGCGTTTCGCGGGCGGCACAAGGGTCGCGTCGGTGCCGTCGATCTCGATCACGCCGCCCGAGACATCCTCAAGCCCGGCGATCAAGCGCAGCAGCGTGGACTTGCCGCAGCCCGAAGGGCCGACGAAGACCACAAACTCCCCGTCCTCGATGGTCAGATCGAGGGGCGGGATTACCTCCACATCGCCGAAGCTTTTGCGGACCTGGTTGAGCATTATGCGTCCCATGGGTCGTTGTCCCCTTTACTTCACGGCGCCGAAGGTGAGCCCGCGCACGAGTTGTTTTTGACTGAACCAGCCTAGGATCAGGATCGGCGCGATGGCCATGGTCGAGGCTGCGCTGAGCTTGGCGAAGAAGAGGCCCTCGGGGCTGGAATAGCTGGCGATGAAGGCGGTGAGTGGCGCGGCATCCACGGCGGTGAGGTTGAGCGTCCAAAACGCCTCATTCCAGGCCAGGATGAAGTTCAAAAGAACCGTGGAGGCGATGCCCGGGATCGCCATGGGCGTTAGGATGAAGAGGATCTCTTCCTTTAGGCTCGCCCCGTCCATCCGCGCGGCCTCAAGGATCTCGCCTGGGATTTCGCGAAAGTAGGTGTAGAGCATCCAGACGATGATCGGCAGGTTAATGAGCATCAGGATCACCACCAGGGCCAAGCGGTTGTCGAGCACGCCCAGCTGGATGCACAGCAGATAGATCGGGTAAAGCACGCCGACCGCGGGCAGCATCTTGGTCGACAGCATCCACAGCAGGATGTCCTTGGTCCGGCGCGAGGGCACAAAGGCCATCGACCAGGCCGCAGGCACGGCGATCAGGATGCCCAGCAGGGTCGAGCCGCCCGCGATGATCAGCGAATTGCTGAGGAAACGCATATAGTCCGAGCGTTCTTGGACGACCGTGTAGTTTTCCAGCGTCCAGTCGAAGGCCAGAAAGATCGGCGGATTGGCGATGGCCTGGGCCTCGGTTTTGAACGAGGTCAGGACCGTCCAGAGGATCGGGAAAAAGATGATCAGGCCGATCGTCCAGGCGAGGGCTGTGTTGAGCGCTTTGCGCTGCGGGGTGACGGAGCGGGCCATGGTTTACTTGTCCAAATTCTTGCCGACGATGCGCATCAGAAACAGCGCAACGATATTGGCGAGGATGATTGCATAGACGCCGCCCGCACTGCCCAGGCCCACGTTTTGGCTTTCGAGGACGCGCTGATAAATGAGGTAGGTCAGCGTTCGGGTGCCGAAGGCGCCGCCGGTTGTCACGAAGATCTCGGCGAAGACCGCCAGCAGGAAAATTGTTTGGATCAGGATGACGATGGTGATGGCGCGGCTGAGATGGGGCAGGGTGATAAAGCCAAAGCGCGCGAGCGGTCCGGCGCCGTCCATCTCGGCCGCTTCGAGTTGCTCGCTGTCGAGCGATTGGATCGCGGTCAGCAGGATCAGCGTGGCAAACGGCAGCCATTGCCAGGACACGATCAGGATGATCGAGAACATCGGCGCATCGCTGAGCCAGACCACCGGATCGCCGCCGAACAAGCGCCATAGATGGGCGAACAGGCCGTTCACCGGATCCATGAACATGTTTTTCCAAACGAGCGCCGAGACGGTGGGCATCACGAAAAACGGCGCGATCACCAGGATGCGGACCACGCCCTGACCCCAGATCGGTTGATCGAGCAGCAGTGCGAGAAGTGTGCCGAGGATGATTGAAACGGCAAGCACACCGCCCACGATGATCAGGGTCGTGCTGACCGCGGGCCAGAACGAGTTTGACGAGACGAAGCGGCTGAAATTGTCCAGACCGACAAAGCCCAGATCGCCACCCCGAAGCGGCAGAAACTGCCGGGTCGAGAACCACAGCGTCATCGCCAGCGGCACGAGCATCCACACCAAGAGCAGGAAGACGGCGGGCGCCATCATCATGCGGGCGGCGGTTCTGGAATGCTGCGTGGCCATGGGCGATATCCTCCTCGGACGGGCCATGGTGGCCCTGCGGATGCGCCTAAGGCATCCAGGATGAGGTGTTGTGGCGGAGGGGGAAGGCGACGCGGGGCCGCCCTCCATTTGGCTTGGAAAGCGTGCGGCTTAGTAGCCGGCCGCGTCCATCGCTTCGCTTACGATCGCCTGGGCATTGGCCAGCGCGTCTTCAACGCTCTGCTGGCCCGCATAGGCGTTCGAGAACTCCTGGCTCACTTCGGTCCAGAACCCTGCCCATTCCGGGATCGCCATGAACTGCACGCCGGTATAGGGCACAGGCTCCACGGTCGGGCTGTTCGGGTCTGCCGACAGGATCGAATCGAGCGTCATCTGCGCGAACGGCACTTCGGCATAATTCGCGTTCTCGTAGAGCGAGGTGCGCGCACCCGGCGGAACATTGGCCCAGCCTTCGTTCTCGGCGACAAGCTCGATATAGCTGGCCGAGGTGGACCATTCGATAAAGGCAAGCGCCTCATCGGTCTGCTGCGTGCCCGCCGGAATGGCCAGCGCCCAGGCCCAGAGCCAGTTCGACCGCACACCCAGACCGTTATCGGGCGCCAACGCGAAACCGACCTGATCCGCGACGGTCGAGTCGTTCGGGTTGGTCACGAAGGAAGCCGCCACAGTGGCGTCGATCCACATGCCGCAGAGGCCCTGCTGGAACAGCGACAGGTTTTCGTTAAAGCCGTTGGTGGCAAAGCCCGCCGGGCCGGATTCCTGCATCATGTCGTTGAAGAAGTTGAGCGTCGCGGCCCATTCCTCGCTGTCCATCTGCGCTTGCCAGTTCTCGTCCACGACGCGGGCGCCGAAGGAATTGGCCATCGCGGTGATGAAGGCACCGCCTTCGCCCCAGCCCGGCTTGCCGCGCAGGCAGATGCCGTTCACGTCATTATCGCGGTCCGTCATCGCCGCCGCGGCTTCGCGGATGAACTCCCAGGTGGGCGCATCGGGCATTTCGAGCCCGGCCGCTTCCATCAGGTCGGTCCGGTACATGATCATCGAGCTTTCGCCGTAGAACGGTGCCGCGAAAAGTGTGCCGTCATTGCTGAGGCCGGCGCGCATGGCGGGCAGAATGTCATCGACATTGTACTCAGCCGACAGATTGTCGAGCGGCACGAGCCAGCCATTGGCCCCCCAAGTCGGCGCCTCGTACATGCCGATCGTCATGATGTCGAATTGACCGCCATTGGTGGTGATGTCGGTGGTCACACGTTGACGCAGGACGTTCTCTTCCAGCGTCACCCACTCGACGGCGATGCCGGTCTCTTCGGTGAACTGATCGGTGTAGCCCTGCATGCGGATCATGTCGCCGTTATTGACGGTGGCGATGGTGATCGTTGCGGAATGGCCGTCGGCGAGGGCCGCGCCCGCGCAAAGTGTCAAAGCCGTCGTGGCTCCGAAAACGGATTTCATGGACATCCGTATCCTCCCTGATTGGATGTTGCCCGATGAACGTGAAGAAGAACGCAGCGCGCGTCAACAAAAATTTTACGCGCGCAAAAATACGAAGGGAGGTTTTCGGCGTTAGGCCGAGGCCCGGACCACCAAATTGGCCGGAAAGAGCGTCTCGCGGCGCGTGGGCATCTGCCCACCGGTCTCAATAAGCTTGAGGAGCGTCTCAACGGCATAGCCCGCGACCGACGTGTAATCATGTGCTGCTGTGGTGAGCGCCGGACAGGTGAAGCGCGAGAAGGGATGATCGTCGTGGGAGGCCACGCGCAGCGCCGATCCAGGCCCGCGCCCGACGCGCAATCCGCGCTCATAGCAGGCCGCAAGAACGCCGATGGCAAGCCGGTCATTGGAGCAAAGCACCGTGCTTGTGGTGAAATCGCCCGAGCTTAACGCGGCATGCGCGCCCTGCCTTCCGATCTCCTCAAACGCCCAGCCGTCGCCTTCGATGCTGACCACATGGGGCGCGGCGCCGTGGCGTTCCATCGCGGCGATATAGGCGTGACGACGCTTATTTGCGTTGGGATTTGCCGGTCTGCGCATCTCGAAAAAGCACGGCGGCTCCCCACTTCGGCAGAGGTAATCGACAGTCTGGTCAACAAAACTGGCATTGTCCGAGCCCACGAAAGCCGCGCCCATCCCGTCCAGGTTGCTGTCGAAGAGGACGGTCGGCACGTCGCGGCAGAAGCGCTCGATCGCGCCGAGATCCGAGGCCCGCCCGAGCGGCGCCAGCAACACGCCCGCCGGTTTCAACGCGCGCAAACTGTCGAGGTTTTCGCTCTCTTGTTCGCGTCCGCCGTGGGAGTTCATGATGAACGGACGAAAGCCCGCCTCATAGCACAGCGCCTCGATCTTGCGGGCAATCTCAGCGAAAAAGGGATCCGCCAGAAACGGCACGACGATGCCGACATTCTTGGTTAACCGGCGGTTTTGATTGATGGCGAAGATGTTCGGGCGATAGTCAAAGCGCTCCAACGCCTCTTCGATTTTGCGCCGTGTCGTGGCGCGCACACTCTCTGGATCATTGAAGTATTTCGATACAGTTGGCCGAGAAAGGCCGCTTAATGCGGCAAACTCTTCCATATTTCGAACTTTATGCTGTGTCACAGGCCTTTTCCTCTCCGCCCTGCATGCCAGGACGGCTTAGCCCTAAGCAAAGGCAATTCGCGCCTCTATGGCAAGGAAATTAATTTGCGCGCGTCCATTTTGCAGGACGGATTTCCGCTGAGAGCGCACTGGCGATGCGGTGATGAAAGATTGGGCAGCCTCGCGCCAATTGCTCCTCACGGGATTGGCTTGCGCGGGCTTTGCTTGGCAGGAGAGCTTCCGTAAGCGTAACCTTCACTTGGGACAACACCGGAGGACAAACCCATGAGCAACGCACCAACGGCGCGCGCCTTCTTTGAGGCCTGCGAAACCGGCAAAGGCTGGGCAGCCTGCGCGGAGTATTGCCATCCAGATGCGGGGTTTGCCTGCCAGGCCGACGCGCTGGCCGATACGACCACGCTCTCGGCCTATTGCGATTGGATGCAAGGCCTGCTGACCCCGGTGCCAGACGGCCATTACGTGATGACCGGCTTTGCCGAAGACGCTGAGCGTCAGACCGTGATCGCCACGGCCGTTTTCGAAGGTACGCAAACCGGCCCGGGCGGCCCGGTGGAACCGACAGGCAAGGCGGTGGCCTCGGACTATGCTTATGTGATGGTCTTCGAGGCGGGCAAGGTGCGCCATATGACCAAGATCTGGAACGACACGCTGGCGCTGCGGGCGCTGGGTTGGGCCTAGGCGCAGCTCCGCCGTCTCGGCCTAGCCTTCATGTTTCATTGCCGGCGTCGGGTATCCGTCGCTCTGTCACGGCCTCGAACCCCGAAGCTTGACCCCCCAAAACCTTGACCCCCCGAACCTTGACCTTTGTTCCAGGCTCGGCGCTAACTGAACCTCGAGCGTCGGGAGAGCGCCCGTGAAAGCGTTCGTGGGGAGCGGTGAGGTTGCATGGATATCCTGGTTCAGGTCGTTTTACCGATCTCGCTAGCCGTGATCATGTTCAGCCTCGGCCTTGGCCTGCAGCTGGCTGATTTCACCCGGGTTCTGACGCGCAAGAAGGCCTTTCTGGCTGGAGCGCTCTGCCAAGTTGTTCTGCTTCCGATCACCGCCTTTTGCCTGGCGCTGGCCTTTGGTCTGACGGGGGAGCTTGCGGCGGGCGTGATGCTTTTGAGCTTTTGTCCGAGTGGCACCACGTCGAATGTACTTACCCGCCTTGCGCGCGGCGATGTGGCCCTTTCGGTGTCGCTGACGGCGCTGATCTCGCTGTTGTCCTTCGTCACGATCCCGGTCCTTGCGGGCCTGTCCGTGCGCTATTTCATGGGCGAGGCGGCGCCGGAGTTTTCGGTCTTCGCCCTCGCGCTGGTGATGTTTGCCCTGGTCGTGGTGCCTGTGCTTCTGGGCCTTGGCCTGCGCTCTTTGGCGCAGGGACTTGTGGCG
This sequence comes from Pseudomonadota bacterium, assembly GCA_038530555.1. Taxonomy (GTDB): domain Bacteria; phylum Pseudomonadota; class Alphaproteobacteria; order Rhodobacterales; family Rhodobacteraceae; genus HKCCE3408. The sequence continues at coordinate 75,746 of JBCBCN010000011.1, forward strand.
CGGATCGAGGGCCTGATGATGCGGCTGTCCATGGCGCTTTTCGCAATCATCGTGGTCGCTGCGATCGCCAGCAACTGGGCGCTTTTTGTCGAAAACCTCGCCCGGCTCGGCCCGGCCACGGCCTCGCTCGTGGTGATCACGCTGGGTCTTGGGCTTTTGGTCGGCACGCTTCTCAGGCTCGATGCGGCGGAGCGGGCGACAATCACCATCGAGGCCGGGATCCAGAACTCGACGCTGGCGATTTCCACCGCGCCGCTGATCGTTGGCCTCGGTGTCGGCTTGCCGGAAATGGCGCTGCCCGCAGCGATCCACGGCGTTTTGATGTACACCTTTGCCTTGCCGCTTGTGGCGCTTTTGCGCAGCCGGGCGGGGCGCGTAGCCCATGGCTGAGGACCAAGCCGACGCTATAATCATCGGCGCGGGGCTTGCCGGGCTCTGCGCCGCAAATGAGCTTTGCGATCGCGGTAAATCCGTCCTGCTCCTTGACCAGGAAGGTCCGCAAAACCTGGGCGGTCAGGCGTTTTGGTCGCTCGGCGGGCTTTTCATGGTCGACACGCCGGAACAGCGCCGCATGGGCATCCGCGACAGCGCCGATCTGGCCCGGCTCGATTGGCGGGGCTCAGCGGGGTTCGACCGGGACGAGGACCACTGGCCGAGCGCCTGGGCCGACGCCTATCTCAACTGGGCCGCCGGTGAGATGCGCCCCTGGCTCTACGGGCTGGGCATGCGCTGGTTCCCGGTGGTGGGCTGGGCCGAGCGGGGTGGGGGCATGGCGGGCGGGCACGGCAATTCGGTGCCGCGCTTCCACCTGACCTGGGGCACGGGACCGGGTGTCCTGGCGCCCTTCGAACGGCTGGCCCGGGCACATATCGAGGCCGGTCGGTTGCGCTGTCTCTTCCGACACCGGGTCGACCGGATCGAGGTGACGGCGGGCGCGGTCAGCGGGGTCTCTGGGCAGGTGCTTGTGCCAGACGATGCGCCCCGCGGCGCCCCAACCAGCCGGGAGGTGCAGGGGGATTTCAGCCTAAGCGCGGAGACGGTCCTGGTGACGTCTGGCGGGATGGGCGGCAATTTCGAAATGGTGCGCCGTGCCTGGCCCACGGAGCGGCTCGGCCCGGTGCCCGACGATATGGTCTCGGGCGTGCCCGCCCATGTCGACGGCCGCATGTTGGGCATCGCCGAGGCGGCGGGCGGGCGGCTGATCAACACGGATCGGATGTGGCATTATACCGAGGGCATCCGGAATTGGGATCCGATCTGGCCCGCCCATGGCATCCGGATCTTGCCTGGACCCTCTTCGATGTGGTTCGATGCAGGCGGCAACCGCCTTGCCCCGCCCGCGATGCCGGGCTTTGACAGTCAGGGCACGCTTAAGGCGATCCTGGATAGCGGCGCGAGCTATAGCTGGTTCGTGCTGACCCAGGCCGTAATCAAAAAGGAATTCGCGCTCTCGGGATCGGAGCAGAACCCCGATTTCACCTCAGGCTCATGGCTGGAAGTGATCAAGGAGCGCATCCTGTCGGGCAAACGCGCCACCGGGCCGGTGGAGGCATTCAAGGAGAAGGGCGCCGATTTCGTGGTGGCCGACACGCTAGAGGAACTGGTCGCGGGCATGAACGCGCTGACCGGGGAGGGGCGGCTCGACTCCGATCACATGCGCGCCCAGATCGCCGCACGCGACGCCCAGATCGAGAACCCGTTCAGCAAGGATGCCCAGGTCATCGCGATCTATGCCGCGCGGAACTATCGCGGCGACAAGCTGATCCGTACGGCGAAACCGCACAAATTCCTCGACCCGGATCAGGCGCCGCTGATTGCGGTGCGCCTGCATATCCTGACGCGCAAGACGCTGGGCGGTTTGGAGACGGATCTAGAGGGGCGGGTTCTGGGTGCGGATGGCGTGCCGGTGTCGGGGCTTTATGCGGCCGGGGAGGCGGCGGGGTTCGGCGGTGGTGGCTATCACGGCTACAACGCGCTGGAGGGCACGTTTCTGGGTGGTTGCATCTTTTCAGGTCGCGCCGCAGGTCGCGCTGCTGGGTAGTCGCGCCGCAGGTCGCGCTGCTGGGTAGTCGCGCCGCAGGTCGCGCTGCCGGGTAAGGGGCGCCTTAGAGGCACCCCCGCCCAGCTAGGCTTAGTCTTTCACCGCTTCGATATCGACGCGGATGTCGACCATCGGGCCAATGCCAAACTGAATGGCGCGGTCGAGGCCAAGCTCGGCCAGGTCAAGCTGACCCGTGGCGGTGAAGCCGCTGACGATCTGGGTCTCGTCCCAGGGCGTCGGGCGCTCACCGTTCCAGGTCACCTCCAGGCTCATCGGTGCGGTGCGGCCCAGAAACTCGACCTCGCCCGACATGACGCCGGAGTTTTCGCCGGTCACTTCTACCGAGGTGCTCTCGAAGGTGATGTCTGGGAATTCCTCGGCATTGAGGAAATCGGGGCTGCGCAGATGCTCATTGCGGCGCTCAAAGAGCGTGTCGATGGAGGCCGCGTCGATCACCACGCTGACGGATGAATTGGCGAAATCCTCTTGGTCGAAGGTCATCTCACCGCTCACATTGCGGAAGCTGCCATGGGCATCGGCCCAACCGGCATGGTTGACGGTGAAGGACACCCATGTGTGGGTGGGATCGAAGGTATAGCTTTCACTGGCCAGGGTGGCCGGGGCGCTGAGCGCGAGCAGAGTGGCGGCGGCGGCGGCCGCGAGGCTGGTGGTTTTGAGTCTCATGGGCAGTGTCTCCTTTGTGTTCAGTGGGAGGGATGGGTGGTTCACGGTGCCGATGCGGCGAGCGCGGCTAGGGCGCCGGCGGCGGCGGCGGGGAG
>JBCBCN010000012.1:0-74429 GCA_038530555.1 Pseudomonadota bacterium
TCCGGGTCGGGCTCGGGCGCAGGCTCCGGGTCGGGCTCGGGCGCAGGCTCCGGGTCGGGCTCGGGCGCAGGCTCCGGATCGGGCTCGGGCGCAGGCTCCGGATCGGGCTCGGGCGCGGGCTCCGGATCGGGCTCGGGCGCGGGCAGATCACCATAGAGTGGGCCGAGCGCGTCAATATCGCCGCCCGCATCGGCCAAGAACACCGCTTCCAGGTCGGAGATCGGACGATCCAGAAGCAGGACATTCTCGATCTCACCGTCGAAATGCCATTCCAGATTGTCGTCCTCGCCTTTGCGCGTCCGGGTCGAGGCGCCGAGGACCAGATCTTCCTCATTGCCGGTCATGCCGTCGGCAAATCCGGTGTCACTGTCCACAAGCTCGCCGTTCAGGTAGAGCTTGATCTCGTCGGCATCGAAGGTGAAGGCGAGGTGGTATTCCTCTCCCGCTTCGATCCGCACACCGCTATCGAACAGGAACTTTTGGTCATCCTCCGACTGAAAGCGGACCTTAAGCATCCCGTTGCCTTCGATATAGGCGGTCAGATGCCCGCCGGTCTCAAAGCCGGAATGGTCCTTGGAGAACAGCGCCTGTTTCTGGGCGTTGCCAGGATTGTAAGCCGTAAAGCTCATCGCCCAGGTACCCTCGGCCACGGCCTGCGCTGCGTCATGGGGGATCTCGATGGGCTGATCGTCCCCGCCGAACATCCCGCCATCATCGCTCAGCAGGACCTCGGGCGCCTCCAGGTTGTCGGGCACCGCGCGGTCGAAGGTGACATCGCCCGCCGCCAGCCACTGGTTGGACGAGAAGCTTTCGGGATCGCTGCCGATTGGGTCGCCGTCGAGATCGCGGCTATCATAGCCCAGATGCATCTCCCCGTCGATTTCGGTCCACTTGGTCTCACCCGTGGGGGCGAAGGCCTCCTGTAGTTGATCGATCGTGTCCACGACACCGTAATGCACGCCGGCATCGGTCTCGATATCGTCTTCCTCGACCCGGTCACCATGGACCACAAGATAGCCCAGGTAATCCTCGTCATGGGCGCCACCGCCATTGCCCTGCTGGGAATAGATGGTGACGATGGAGACGGCGTCGTCCTTGATCCCATCCCCATCCGTGTCGACGGTTGTGTAGTCGACTTTGACTTGGGTGGTGTGACCCTTGACCGAGATCGTGTCGCCTTCCTCTTTGGAAAAGTCCGCGATCACGTCGATGCCGATCCCGTCAACCCAGTGGTCATGGACAAAGCGGTTTTCGCCCGCCACGCCGTGCCAGTGGATCATCCGGCCATCGCCCATCGTATTGTCGAGTATGGACTCGCGCGTGCCGTTGATCAGCGTCTCGATTTGGAAATGGTCAGCGCCCGCGCCGCCCTCCAGCACATCGTCGCCCACAAGTGGTTGATCGAGCCAGTCGAAGAGCTTCAGATAGGTCTCATCGATGTAAGGCGCAGGCCGCGAGGGATCGTCGAGCACAAGCTGGCCCGCGCGGTCCTCACCCACATCGGCGCGGGAGCGGATGACGTCATCGCCGTCGCCACCGCGGACCCAGTCCGAGCCCCAGCCGCCGTCGACCGTGTCATTGCCCGCGCCGCCATCGACGATGTCATCGCCGTAGCCGCCGAGCACGCTGTCATTGCCCGCGCCACCATCGAGCACATCGTCCCCGGCGCCGCCTTCGATCGTGTCGTTGCCGCCATTGCCGTCGATCGTGTCGTCGCCCGCCAGCATGGGTTGGGTTCCGGCCGGGTTGGTCAAGGCAGCGCCGGGGCCGTCATTGATCAACTCGTTGATCTGGCCCGCATCCAGCACGTCCTCGGGCGTGTAGCCGCCCCAGACACCGAAGCCCGCGATACCGCCCTCGAACTCATTGACCAGGTTCTCGCGGTCGGTCGCGAATTCTTGGGCCGTGTCGTTGAGCTCGGTGATGCGCTGATCGGCGCCAAAGACCCACGGCTCATCATTGGCGAGCAGATAGGCCTCCATGTAGCCGCCGGGCCGGGCCACATCGCCCTCGGTCGCGGTCCATGCGTTGTTTGGCACGGCCTGGCCATCGAGATAGACGGTCACGCCCATATTGGTGAAGTTGACGGCGATATGCTGCCACTCCCCTTCGCTCAAAAGCGGGCCGGTTTCCCATGTGTGGTTTGAGCCGCCATCGCCCTCGGCCATGCGCAGGAAAAGCCCGCCGTCATCAGTGTGTCCCAGGCGGAAATGCCCGCCCTCACCCGATTGCTTCTGGTCCTTGGTCACGATGGCGCTGGTCTCACCCAGATCGTCGGGGCGCACCCAAACGGCAATCGTGCCCTGGGTGATGTTCATCCCGCTGTCATGGGCCAGATAGGCGAAGCTGTCCTCACCATTGAAATAAAGCGCGTTGGTGCCCGCCCCGCCGGGGCCCTCGGTTGTGGCTTCAGTGTTGAGCAGCGCCTGGTTTTCATAGAGCGTGTAGGCCTTGACCGTGCCGCCCGCCGCTGCCGCTTGATCGGCATAGGCGCCGTCCACGGCATTGTCGAAGCCCCAATAACCCAGGGCGCCGGGCAGGCCGTCGGGCGCTGCCGGGGCCTCGGGCGCCAGGTTCTCAGAAGCGCCGGTCCCGTCGATATCCTGGCCCGCAACTTCGACCGTGCCAACCTGATCGGTAAACGGCGCGCGGGTCGGCGGCGGGGTGTCATCGGCAGGCGTCGGCGCGCCGATCATCGCCTCGTCCCAATTGTCGTTGTCGAAGGCCGCGTAGGGATCGCCGGTGATCGCGCCCAGCACGTTGGTGCCCGGCCCGCCATGGCCGCCATGGTCGCCGCCGCCATTCATTCCGCCCATCATCTGCATGGGCTCCCGGGTGTCGTAGCCTTTGACCTCTTCGCCATCGATCACGGTGATCTTTTCTTCACCGCCAGGCATCAGCGCCTCATTCACATCCTCGATGCTCTCGACGATGCCGTAGGTCACATTGTCGTCGGTCTCGATGTCGTCGACATCCACCAGATCGCCAAAGACAATCGTCTGACCAATGAGATCCCGGTCATGGGCGCCGCCATTGCCGTGCTGGACCGAGATCACCGTGATGATGCTCTCGTCCACGCCGTCGCCATTGACGTCCTCATAGGTCACATAGGGAACCGCAGTATGGCCGATGACGGCGATATGGTCTTCCTCGGCGTTATAATCGGCGATGATGTCGATGCCGAAATTGTCAGTCCAGTGGTCGTGCAGCTCATCGTTCTCGCCTGCGACCCCGGCCCAGTTGATGGTGCCGTCGGCGCGCACATGCTGCTCGATGATGTCGAGCTTGCCGGCCAGAAGCGGGCTGATCAGGAATGTGTCATTGCCCTCCCCCCCGATGAGAACGTCATCGGCCTTGAGCGGCTGATCATTGAAGGCAAAAAGCTTGTTGGTCTCGGGATCGACCTCATTGTCGGGGTCGGGCCGGGTGATCCGGTCGATCAGGATCTGGCCGATCGCTTGCTCGCCCGCATCCGAGCGCGAGACCAGGATGTCATTGCCAGCGCCGCCATCGATCACGTCCGAGCCGCGCTCACCATCAAGCACGTCATCGCCGTCGCCGCCATAGATGACGTCGTCGCCATAGCCGCCCTTGATGTGGTCGTCGCCTGCCTGGCCGTTGATCGTGTCATCACCGCCAGCGCCCTGGATCTTGTCTGCGCCATCCGTGGCCTCACCCTCGACCGGGCCGTCCAGCGTTTCGGTGATGAAATAGGACGGATGATACTCCTCGACCGGGATCACCGGCACATCTGCAGGCGGGTTCTGAAAGTCCTCGACGCTCTGATAGAACGCGCTTTGATCAACCGGCAGTCCGTCGATCTGCATTTGCAGCGTCATGCCGCCACCGCCATCGAAATAGAGCAGGTCGACCTCATAAAGACCGCTTTCGAAGTCCGCTACGCGCGCGGAGCTGTCCGTCGCACGGCCGTTGGCGAACTCGGAAAAGTCCACGCCGCCGATCTCGAGCTTAAAGCCATCGTCCGAGATGATCTCGATCTCATGTACGCCGGGCGGGATATAGATGTAGCCGGACATCGTCAGGGCCGAGGGGCCCATCTCGGTATCGCCTGCGCCGCTAACCGAGGCACCATCGCTATCGAGAAACTTCTCTACCGTCGTGTCGCTCTTATTGGAGCGATAAAACATCTCGGTTGCCACAAAGGTCGCCACCGGCGTGCCCTCGGCAGCCTCGGCCGCTTTCTCGATGTTCCAGATGCCGTTGCCGGTCACATAGGCCGCCCCCGCGAGGCCCGTTCCGGTGCTCGGCACACCTGTCACATCCGCCGCCGCAACGGCTGTTTGCATTCCGGCTGGGGTGTCCGGATTTGAGGGGTCGAAGTAGTAGTATGTCGTCATGGCATATCTCTCCCGCGGGCGCTCCGGGGCATACCGGCGCCAGGCAGTCTTCCTGAATTTATTTTGTTGAACCGTCTAAGTCGGGGGCATGCCTGGGCGGGCTTTGGGCCTCGCCGAGACGCTGCTCGGGCACTCACAACTGAGCCTCAAAGTACGTCCAAATGTGTCGAAAACGGGGCAGACACGCGCATCGGCCGTTGGATTTGCCCGATCCCGTCGCTACTTAGGCAGTATTTTGCCCAGCTCTCGCCAGACCCTTAAAAATAATGGAAAATTATCGCGTAATTTTCCGCCGAAGGCTGTCCACGATTTGGCGCAAAAGAGCGCAAACTGTTTCTAAGTCGCCCATTTGACGACAGTCCTTTATGTCAGCGTAATTGTCGCAGATTTGGCAACCTTCACCTGGCGCGGCTTTCCCGCATTCAGACATGCCCGTGCCCCTGAGAAGCGCGGCTCGGGCAGCGAGACGACTCACCCAGTTTTGCATCAGATCCAAGAGAAACACCGCCTCTTTTCCCAGACGGCGAAACCGGGCACCCTCCGGCTCGGAGGCAAGATGAGCCAGTCTGGACATATACGCGTGGCGCTTCTAGGGGCCACTGGCACGGCAGGGCGCGCGACGGCTCAGGCGCTTTTGGCGCGCGGTCATAGCGTGACCGCATTCGGCCGCACCGATCCGAGGATCGCAGGGCTCAAGGCGCGGGCGTGCGATCTGACACAGCCTGGCGCGCTGGAGGCGGCCATGGCCGGGCATCCGGGCTTCGAGGCGATGATCTCCTGCCTGGCTTCGCGCAGCGGCGCGCCCACAGAGGCTTGGGCCATTGACCACGCCGCGCATGTCACGGCCCTTGAAGCCGCCCAGAGCCACGGGATCGGGCATTTCGTCATGCTCTCGGCGCTTTGCGTGCAAAAACCACGCCTGGCCTTTCAACACGCGAAGCTGGCCTTTGAAGAGCGCCTCATCGCCTCGGGCCTTCGCTATTCGATTGTCCGGCCAACGGCGTTCTTCAAATCGCTCAGCGGGCAGATCGCACGTGTGAAGGAAGGGCGGCCCTTTCTAGTCTTCGGCGACGGGCGCGGCACGGCCTGCAAGCCGATCAGTGACCGAGACCTCGGCGCGTTCATCGCCGATTGCCTGGACACTCAGGCGCATTGGAATGCCGTCCTGCCCATCGGCGGGCCCGGCCCGGCCATCACCCCCATGGATCAAGCCGAAATGCTCGCCCTGCTTCTCGGCCGACCCGTGCGCTTGCGCCGTGTGCCGCACGGCGTGATGGATGCGATTATAGCTGGCCTCAGCGTTGCGGGGCGCATTTCAGCCAAGGCGGCGACCAAAGCCGAGCTCGCGCGCATCGGGCGCTACTATGCCCGGGAAGCGATGCTTGTCTGGGACGCGGAGGCCGGACGCTACGATGCGGAGGCGACACCTGAAACCGGAAAAGACCTGCTGATCGAGCACTACGAAAAGGTCCTGCGCGGAGAGGTTGAGGTCGATCTTGGCGCGCATGCTTTGTTTTAGGCCGCGCTCAAACCTGAACGGGCACCAGCGCAACACTCAACAGACCCGTGGCTGCAACCGCACCGTAGACCCAATACTTCCACACCGGCCCCTCCTCCTTCCAGTTCCGGCGAAAGCGGTGACCGGCCAGGATCGCCAAAACAAAGATCGTAGTGGCAAGCGCAGGGCTAAGCGTAAGCTGGGCGAGCAAAATGATTCCTCATTGACGATTTATAAGCTAGGTTGAGGGTCTGATTTTAAACAGCTGATCATGGGAGGCGCATATGGCACCGAGCTCTTACCAGGCCCCGACGCGCAAAGACAGCACCGGCCGACACAGCCAAAGCACAAAAACGAATTTGGCCGTCGAAGCCGCCACAGTGGAAAAGCTCATCGCGCAAAAAGGCAACTCGGTCTATGCGATCCGGCCCGGCGATACCCTCAATCAGGCGGTGCAGGTCCTGGCCGAAAAGCGCATCGGCGCGCTGATGGTCACCGACGATGACGGCATGATGCAGGGGATCCTGTCCGAGCGTGATATCGTACGCAAACTGGCCGAAACGCCCGGCACCACCCTGCCGCAGACCGTGGGCGAGAACATGACCCGCAACGTGGTCTCCTGTAGCCCAGATGACCTCCTTGTGACGGTCCTGCAACGGATGAATGAGGGTAGGTTCCGCCACATGCCGGTGCTGGAAGACGGAGTTCTGATGGGCATGCTGACGATTGGCGATGTGGTGGGCTTCCGCCTGCGTGAACTTGAGCATGAAGCCCTGCAACTCAAGCAATTGATCGTAGGCTGACAAAAAAACGCGCTTTTCGGCGCGCAATCCCTATATGCGACAGATGGGAGGTCTGAAGCCGTTCTGAGAGGACACGCCATGGCCGCGCACGCATCCGAGCATCACGTCGTCGTTGTTGGCGGTGGATTTGGTGGCCTGCAAACCGTGCATAAGCTGCGCAAATCGGGTGCCCGTATCACCCTGATCGACAAGCGTAACCACCACCTGTTTCAGCCGCTGCTCTACCAGGTTGCCACGACCATCCTTCCGATTTCCGAGATTGCCTGGCCGCTGCGCCAGATGGTCGGGGGGCGGCGCGATGTGACAACGCTCCTGGGCAAGGTCGTGGCCGTCGACCAAGACGCGCGACGTCTCCGGCTCGAGGGCGGCTCAGAACTTCATTATGACACGCTGGTTCTCGCCACCGGTGCGCGGCATTCCTATTTCGGCAATGACGCGTGGGAGCCCTATGCCCCCGGCCTCAAGACACTCGAAGACGCCACCAATATTCGGCGCCGCGTGCTGACGGCATTTGAAGAGGCCGAGCAGACCGACGATCCGGCCAAGCGTGAGGCGCTGATGACCTTCGCTGTGATCGGCGCGGGCCCCACGGGCGTGGAGCTTGCCGGCGTGATCGCCGATCTGGCGCGCCGTGTTCTGCCGCGCGAATTTCGCCGCATCGACACGCGCCGCTCCCGCGTGGTCCTGATCGAGGCGGGCCCGAGGGTTTTGTCAGGCTTCCCCGATGATCTCTCGGACTATGCCCGCGCCTCCCTCGAAAAACTGGGCGTCACAGTGATGACCGGTGAGGCGGTCAGTGAGTGCAATTCCGAAGGCTTGCAGGTCGGTGACGACTTCGTGCCCGCGCGCACCCTCATCTGGGCGGCGGGCGTGCAGGCGTCCAATGCGGGCAAGTGGCTGGGCTGCAAGACCGACCGCGCCGGTCGGGTCGAGGTGAACCCCGATCTGACCTTACCGGGACATCCGGAGATTTTCGTGATCGGCGACACGGCCTCGGTGACTTCTAACGGCAAGCCCGTGCCCGGCATCGCGCCCGCCGCCCGGCAAATGGGCTCCCATGTGGCTGCCACGGTCTGCGCCCGGATCGCTGGTCTCATTCCGCCCGAAAAGTTCACCTACCGCCATCTGGGATCGCTTGCCACGATCGGACGCGGCGCAGCGGTCGCCGATTTCGGTCGCTTCCGGCTCAAGGGCGCCCTGGCTTGGTGGTTCTGGGGGGCGGCGCATATCTACTTTCTGATCGGCACGCGCAGCCGGGTGACAGTCGCTTGGTCCTGGCTTTGGTCCTATTTCACAGGACAGAACTCGGCCCGGCTCATCACGGTTAGCGATCCGGTCACTGCGCGCCATGAGGCCATAGCCGCAGCCGAAGCGGTGGCAGAGGCCGCCGCGCAACAGGCCGAGGCGCTGCGCCGCTCCGCCTGAAACAAGACGAAAACCCGCAATGCAAAAGGCCGGCTCTGAAAGCCGGCCTTTGCCTGTTTAGGTCTCGATCCGGCGGGGATCAGCCGCCGAAATCGTCCAACATGATGTCTTCACGGTCCACGCCCAGTTCCAACAGCATGTTGATCACCGACTGGTTCATGATCGGGGGACCGCACATATAATATTCGCAATCCTCCGGTGCCGGGTGGTCCTTGAGATACTCTTCCAGCAGGACATTGTGGATAAAGCCGGTAAAGCCCTTCCAGTCGTCTTCCGGCATCGCGTCGCTTAACGCCACGTGCCACTCGAAATTGTCGAACTGTTCGTCAAGCTCATCGAAATCCTCGACGAAGAACATCTCCCGCTTGGAGCGCGCGCCGTACCAGAAGCTGATCTTGCGGTCGCGATTCTCCAGGCGCTTGAGCTGGTCGAAGATATGGCTACGCATGGGCGCCATGCCCGCACCACCGCCGATAAAGACCATCTCTTTTTGCGTGTCGCGGGCGAAGAACTCGCCGAACGGACCCGAGATCGTGACCTTATCGCCCGGCTTGAGGTTGAAGATGAACGACGACATCTTGCCCGGCGGGATCCCTTCCGAGCCCGGCGGCGGGGACGCCACGCGGACATTGAGCATGATCATGCCCTTCTCCAGCGGGTAGTTCGCCATCGAATAGGCCCGCTCAATCGGCTCATCGACCTTGGAGGTGTATTGCCAGAGATTGAACTTGTCCCAATCCTCCCGGTACTCCTCCTCCACCTCGAAGTCCTTGTAGTGGACCGTGTGGGCCGGGGCCTCGATCTGGATATAGCCGCCTGCGCGGAAATTGACGTCCTCACCCTCTGGCAGCTTGAGCACCAGCGCCTTGATGAAGGTCGCCACATTCTCGTTGCTCTCGACGGTGCATTCCCACTTTTTGACGCCAAAGACCTCTTCGGGGACCTCGACCTCCATGTCCTGCTTGACCGCCACCTGACAGCTCAATCGGTCACCGCCCGCAGCCTCGCGCTTGGTGATGTGGCCCTCTTCGGTGGGCAGGATCGAGCCGCCACCGGAATGGATCTTGACCCGGCATTGCGCGCAGGTACCACCGCCGCCACAGGCCGAGGGCACGAACAGCTTTTGCTCGGCCAGGGTCTGAAGCAGTTTACCGCCCGCGGGCACCGAGATCGTCTTTTCGCCATTGATGGTGATGTTCACGTTGCCCGATGAGACCAGCTTGGAGCGGGCGCTCAGGATGATGCCCACCAGGATCAGAACGATCACGGTAAACAGGACAACGCCAAGACCGAAGGTTTCCATATCGATTGGCCCTTTCTACAGTCGTACGCCGCTGAAAGACATGAAGGCCATCGCCATCAGTCCAGCAGTGATAAAGGTGATACCTAGGCCCTGGAGACCATCGGGAATGTCAGAATATTTAAGCTTCTCGCGCACCCCAGCCATCGCCGTAATCGCCAGCGCCCAGCCAAAGCCCGAAGACAGGCCGTAGGTGACGCTTTCCGAGAAATTGTAAGCCCGCTCCACCATAAACAGCGAGCCACCCAGAATGGCGCAGTTCACCGTGATCAGCGGCAGGAATACGCCCAGCGCGTTGTAGAGCGGCGGAAAGTACTTATCGAGGACCATCTCCAGGATCTGCACCAAGGCCGCGATCACCCCGATATAGGAGATCAGGCCGAGGAAGGTTAGATCGACATCCGGGAACCCGGCCCAAGCCAGGGCGCCGGGCGCCAGAAGGTAGTTCAGGATCAGGTTGTTGGCGGGCACCGTGATGGACTGCACGATCATCACCGAAATACCAAGGCCAATGGCGGTCGCGATCTTTTTGGAAACGGCGATGAAGGTACACATCCCCAGAAAGAAGGCCAGCGCCAGGTTTTCCACGAAGATCGCGGTGACAGCGAGGGAGATAAGCTGGTCCATATCAGTGCGCCTCGACCGCTTGGATCTTGTACTCGCGCTCTTCGACCTGGTCAGGCTTCCAAGCGCGGAAGGCCCAGATGATCAGACCGATTACGAAGAAGGCCGAGGGCGGCAGCAGGAGCAGGCCGTTGGGCACGTACCAGCCCCCATTATTGACCGTCTCCAGGATGGTCATACCGAACAAGCTGCCCGAGCCGAACAGCTCCCGGATGAAGCCCACCAAAAGCAGAATCAAGCCGTAGCCCAAACCGTTGCCGATCCCGTCCAGAAAGCTATCGACGGGCGGATTTTTCATCGCAAACGCCTCGGCCCGGCCCATCACGATACAATTGGTGATGATCAGGCCCACAAAGACCGACAGCGTCTTGGAGATCTCGAAGGCATAGGCCTTGAGGATCTGGTCGACCAGGATCACCAGGCTTGCGATGATCACCATCTGCACGATGATCCGGATCGAGCCCGGAATGTGGTTGCGCAGGATCGAAATGAACATCGAGCTGAACGCCGTCACCGCCGTCACCGCAAGCGCCATCACAAAGGCCACCTGCAACGATGATGTCACCGCCAAGGCCGAGCAAATCCCCAAGACCTGGAGCGTGATCGGATTGTTGTCGACCATCGGATCGATCAGCATGTCTCGTTTGGTCTGGGCCATCAGATCTCTCCGTTTGCCAGATTGGTGAGGAACGGCGCATAGCCCTCCTCGCCCAGCCAGAAGCGCACGAGGTTGTCGACCCCGCGCGAGGTCAAGGTGGCCCCGCTGAGCGAGTCCACATGATATTCTGCGCCCGCAGCAGGCGGCACGCGGGCCACCGTGATTTGCATTGTGCCGGTTTCATCGGAGATCTGCTTGCCGTTCCACTGCGCCCTCCAGCGCGGATTGTCGACCTCGGCGCCCAGGCCGGGGGTCTCGGCATGCTGGTAGAATTGCAGCCCGAAGATGTCGTTGCCATTCTCTTCGATCGCGACAAAGCCGTAAAGCGTCGACCACAGGCCATAGCCATGGATCGGCAGGATCACCCGGTCTATATCCCCGGCCTCGTCGCGCAGCAGATAGACGGTCATGAAGCGTGACTGCCGGATGATCGACGCGGGGTCGTCTTCCAAAGCGATCGACAATTCCGGGTCTTCGGCGGCGGCGCGATCGTCGAAAGTCGCGGGGTCGAACTGATCGTCGGCGAAGAACCCGCTGTCGAGCTCCAAAACATGGGGCTCGAATGCGGCAAAAGCCTCCTGGATCGGCACGTCGGGGTCATAGACGCCCGAGACCTGCAGGATGTTGATCTGCTTGTCGCGTAGGGCGTTCTCGGCCTGGGTCGGCCGCAGGGCCACGGCGGCCGACGACACGACCATCGATGCAACGATGCACAGCGACACGGCGGTGAAAATGGTCTTGGGCACGCTGTCTGGGGGCAGCGCCAGAAAGCGCCCGATCAGGCCCTTCGGCTTGGCCGCCACCGCGTCGCTGCCCTCGGGCGCGTCAGGGTTACTCTGCGGCAACTCTGGTGTCTTCTCGTCCGGCATAGCGCCTCGCTCTGCGTTTGATGTTTGCCTGTACGACGAAGTAGTCAATCAGCGGCGCGAACACGTTTCCAAACAATATCGCGAGCATCATGCCTTCGGGGAAGGCGGGGTTAATGACGCGGATCATCACGACCATAAAGCCGATCAGCGCGCCGTATATGTAGCGGCCCAGATTGGTGTGGCTGGCCGAGACAGGCTCGGTCACCATGAAGACCATGCCGAATGCATAGCCGCCGACCACCAGGTGCCAGTACCAGGGCATGGCGAACATCGGATTGCTCTCCGAGCCGATCAAGTTGAGCAGTGACGAGAAAGCAATCATCCCCGCCATGCAGCCTACGACCAGGCGCCAATTGGCGATCCGCGTGGCCAAAAGGAAGGCCAGACCCAGCAAACAAGCCAGCGTCGAGGTCTCCCCCATGGAGCCCTGCACCGTGCCGATAAAGCTCTGCATCCAGCTCATGCTGTTCGCGGCGAGCTGCTCATAGCCGTCCGAGGCCGCGACCGACAGCGCGGTCGCGCCAGAGAAGCCGTCAACGGGGGTCCAGATCGTGTCACCCGACATATAGGCCGGATACGCGAAATAAAGGAACGCGCGGCCGGTCAGCGCGGGGTTGAGGAAGTTCTTACCCGTGCCGCCGAACACCTCTTTGCCGATCACCACACCGAAGGCGATACCGAGGCCCACCTGCCATAACGGCACCGAGGCCGGCAGGATCAGCGCGTAGAGCATCGAGGTAACGAGGAAGCCCTCATTGACCTCATGGCCGCGCACAGTCGCGAAAATGACCTCGCAGATGCCACCCACCACAAGCGTGGTGACGTAAATCGGGATGAAATACATCGCCCCGTGGATCATATTCGCCAGGATATTGTTGGCGTTGAAACCGACGCCCACGAAATCCAGGATCCAGGCGCGCCAGCCCGACGGGCCGTGCATCTCGATCGCGGTGTTGACCTGCAATCCGGTGTTGTACATGCCAAACAGGATGCACGGGATCGTCGCGATCACGACATATGTCATGATCCGCTTCATATCGATATACGACCGCGCATGGGGCGCGGCGGTCGTTACTGTCTTGGGGGTGTAGAGGAAGCTCTCGACCATTTCGTAGATCGGGAAATACTTCTCGTACTTGCCCCCTTTCTCGAAATGCGGCTCGATCCGATCGAAAAAGGCGCGTGCACCCATGTCTCAGCCTTCCTTCTCGATTTTGCTGAGGCAATCCCTCAGCGCCATCCCGTATTCATATTTGGCCGGGCAGGCGAAGCCCACGAGGCCGAGATCTTCTTCGTCAAGCTCCAGCGCGCCAAGCTGCTGGGCAGTGTCGGTGTCCATCACCAAAAGCGCACGCAAAAGCTGCGTGGGCAGGTAATCCTGCGGCATCAGATTTTCGAACGTGCCGATCGGCACCATCGCGCGGCGACCTCCGTTCAAATTAGACGTCAGCGCATAGAGCTTTTTCGACATCGCTGAGCCCAAAACCGGCTGCACCGCGAACTTGCTCGCCATTGGGCGGATCCAACCCATCGGGATCTGCTTGCGATCTTCTTCGATCACTGTGATTTGGCGTGCATAGCGGCCCAGGTAGTTGCTCGCCCCCTCGCCCATGCGACCCGACAAGAGCGAGCCGGAAATGACCCTGGGTGGCACCTCTTGCGTGATCTCTGCGCGCACCAGATCGCCCATGGAGGCGCCCGCAACTGTGCGGATTAGGCGCGGCTTCATCACCAGCGGCCCGGAAAGCGCAATCACCCGCTCCGGGTCATGATGACCCGTCTCCAGCAAGCGCCCGATGGCGATGACATCTTGATACCAGATCGTCCATACCGGCTTTTCCGCCTGGGGCGGGTGCAGGAAATGAATATGCGTGCCGGGCAGGCCCGCCGGATGGGGCCCGGAAAATGCGGCCGCCTCGACGCCTTCCACACCCTCGGGCATCTGCGCATCGCTGGCATGGCACAGATAGGTCTTGCCATTGGTCAACCTTGCGACCGCTTCAAGTCCGCGGGCAAACGCGTCAGACCGTTCGGCAATAATCACCGCCGGATCACCCGACAGTGGCTCGGTATCCATCGCGGTGACGAAAATCGCCTCGGGCATCGTGCCGGGCAGCGGCACATGGCTGTAGGGGCGCGTGCGAAACGAGGTCCAAAGGCCCGCTGCGCAAAGCTTTTCCGTCAGACCCTCGGCCGTGTCGGCATCGCCAACCTCGCTGAAATCAACCGGGGGCTCGGCCCCGTCATTGACTTCGATCTCGATGCTGATGAGTTTTCGCCGCGCGCCGCGATTGACCGCCTTGACCGTGCCCGCGGCGGGCGAGACGATCAGAACGTCGGGCGTATCTTTATGGGCCATCAGCGGGCTGCCGATTGCAACAGCCTCCCCCTCTTCCACCAAGATCCGTGGCTTCAAACCGATGTAATCTTCGCCCAACACCGCGACAGTACGCGAGGACGGCGCGTCCGAAATGGCCTGTTCAGGTGCGCCTTCAACGGGGAGGTTGAGGCCTTTTTTAAGTTCTATCAGCACGTTGCTACCTATCGCGTCGGTCGCTTGCAGAATCGCTTGAGGCCCCACCGCCTTTGGCGCTTGCGGCCAAACGCCGGAAATTGCGCTCTTTTCTTGCGGTCCAACACTCGATTTGACGGCTCTTTCGGTGACTTCGATCTTTGGCGCGACTATTTCACATGAAGGGGGTTTTGGCACTGCGGCAATTTTTCGACTCCGCCCGCCGCTGAGCGTGCTACATCCCCTCGCATGCGTCACGTATTGTTGTTGATCACAATTATCAGTCTGACCGGTTGTCGCAGTGCCCCAGAGGTCCTGCGTCTGAACGGTGAGACGATGGGCACGACCTACTCCGTGACAGCGATCGATCCGACCGGTGAGCTAGAGTTGAGCGCTGTGCAAGGGGCCGTCGACGAGACCTTGGCCCGGGTCAATGCGCAGATGTCGAATTGGGATCCCAATTCCGAAATTTCGCGCTTTAATGCGGCGCAAACGACCGAGCCTATCGAGATCTCGCCTGAGCTCTATGAAGTGATCGAGCTTGCCCAAGAGGTCCATATGTTCAGCGACGGACAGTTTGATCTTACGCTCGGGCCGTTGATCGAGCTTTGGGGCTTTGGCGAACGCACCGCAGAGAGCCCGGTGCCGTCCGCTGAAGCCATTGAGGCCGCGCTCGCGATCACGGGCCAGTCCGACACGCTGACGCTTGAGGCCGCCCCGGCGCGCCTGACCAAGGCGTTTCCTGAAACGACCGTCTATCTGGCCGCGATTGCGAAGGGCTACGGTGTTGACGCGGTCGCCGCGACGCTGGCGGGGTTGGGCGTCGAGAATTATTTGGTCGAAATCGGCGGCGACTTGATCACCGCCGGGACCAATCCCGACGGACGGCCTTGGCGGATCGGCATCGAGCGACCGGAACTGGCCAGCCAACGCATTGAGCAATTGGTCGATATCAGCGGCCTGGCGATGGCCACGTCCGGGGATTACCGGAACTTTTTCGAAGAGGACGGTGTGCGCTACAGCCACATCATCGACGCCCAGACCGGGCGACCGATCACTCACAGCACCGCGTCGGTTACGGTGCTCGCGGGTGACGCGATGAGCGCTGACGCTTGGGCAACAGCCCTTTTGGTCCTCGGGGCCGAACGGGGCATGGCGCTATCACTTCGGCTTGATCTGGCGGTTTATTTTATCGAACGGGATACCACATCAGAGGAGTTGGCGTTTATAACCCGCGCCAGCCCCGCATTCGAAGCGCTCGAAGTCGCGCAATAGAAAGGACGCCAGGTGGAAACCTTCATCCTAGCCTTCATCCTGCTCCTACTTGTCATCCTCGGCATGTCGCTGGGCGTGCTATTTATGGGCAAGACGATCAAGGGAAGTTGCGGCGGCCTTAACGCGATCTCGGACGCCGACAAATGCATGGTCTGCGCCAAGGATATCGACCCCGACAGCCCCCTGCGCGAACGCCTGGGCGCCTGCCCCCGCGCCAAACAAATGGCCGAGCGCATGGGCCTGGACCCCGAAGAGGTCTGAGCCACGCCTGCGAGCCGCGCGCTTGCTAGGCGGTGGTTTTTTGAGTATTTTTGAAAAAGTGAAGGGGCGGTTAACGCTCCTTTAACAGCGTTTCCGCCTCAGCCGGGCTGAGCGGCGCGGGCCGCTCGCAGCGCGTCTCAATGCTCTGCAGCGCGCCGGTCTCCCCGGCCCTCAAGATCGACGTCATCACTTCTACGACATGCAGCGCAAAACGCCCGTCGCAGCGCGCGTGGCGTCCTTCTGCCAGGGCCTGGGCCATCTCGGCCAGTCCTGCGCCCCGATAGTTGGCGTGGCGTCCGTCATTGGCGCGGGAGAACGGGTGGTGCCAATCGAGCGCTGGATTGACGAAGCTCTCGCCTTGGGTCAGGCGCAGCTCACCGCCAAAGAAATTCGGATCGGGCACGTGCAGGGTTCCTGTCGCACCATAAAGCTCCATCGGCGCATGGCCGTGCTGTTGCACGTCCCAGGACGCGGCAAAGATGATCTGCGCGCCGCTTTCAAAAACCAAAATCGCATGGATCGTCGTCGGTGTTTCCACCTCGATCACATCGCCCGCGCGTGGCTCGGACGTGATCGTGCGCGTCGGGCTCGCGCTGGAGCTGACCGCCACGACCTGGGCCACAGGGCCCAAAAGCTGCACGAGATTGGCAATGTAATAGGGCCCGAGATCGAGGATCGGGCCGCCGCCCGGCTTGAAGAAAAAGTCCGGATTGGGGTGCCACATCTCCATCCCGGGGCTCTGCACGAAGGCCGTCCCCGAGTTGATCCGGCCCACAGCGCCCTCGTCGATCAGCCGCCGCGCCATCTGATGGGCGCCACCAAGAAATGTGTCCGGCGCTGAGCCGATGCGCAAGCCCCGCTCCTCGGCAAAACCGGCCAGAGCGCGGCCTTCCTCCAGGCTCAGGACATAAGGCTTTTCGGAATAGAGATGCTTGCCCGCCTTCAGCACCCGTTCGGCCACGGCGAAATGCGCGGCGGGAACGGTGAGGTTCAAGATCAGGTCAATCTCGGGCGACGCCAACAGCGCGTCGACCTCCATGGCCGCGATGCCAAACTCCGCCGCTCGGGCGCGGGCAGCCTCGGAGTTGAGGTCGGCGCAGGCCGTGATCTCGAAATGCGCGAATTCTGGTGCAAGACGCAGATAGGCCGCTGAGATATTGCCGCAGCCGATGATGCCGACGCGCAGGCTCATGCCGCGCCCTCCGCCAGGGCCTCGAACCCTGCGATGGAACGACGCGCGAAGCGTTCGGGATCGGACGGGTTGTCATGCTCCAGGACCAAAAGCTCCACCTGAGCGGCGCGCAAGGCGCCGAGCAGCGTGGCCCAGTCCATCACCCCCTGTCCCAGATCGGCCCAGCCGTCCTCATCCACCGCCTCCCCCGGCGCGGCAATGTCTTTGACATGGGCACCGGTGATCCGCAGCGCATGGGCCTCGATCCAGGCCAGCGGGTCAGCCCCGGCGCGGTGGATCCAGGCCAGATCGGCCTGCCATTCCAAATCCGGCGCCTCGTCCAGGATGACCTGCATCGGCACGCTTCCATCAGCTAGGGGCGCGAATTCGAAATCGTGGTTGTGCCAGCCGAAGCGCAGACCGCGATCATGTACGCGCTGACCTATCATCGCCAGCCGCTCGGCAAATCGCGCCCAGCCTGCGCGGTCCGCTGGCCGCTCGGCTTCGTCCAGGTAGGGCGCGTAAAGCTGACCGATGCCCAGGGTCTCGGCAAGGTCCACCACCCGGTTTAGATCGCTTTCGAACTCCGGCAGAAGCACGTGCCCCGATGTCATCCTGAGGCCCGCCTGATCAAGCGCGGCCCGCGTGGCTTTGGGGTCTTCGTAAAGCCCACCAAAACCCTCGACCTGGTCATAGCCAAGCTCACCCAGAAGGCTCAGAAATTCGGCCAGATCGGGAAAGGCTCGCGCGGAATAAAGCTGAAAAGACAATCCCATAGAGTGCGTTCCTAATCCGCCCATGGCCCATGTTGATGCTCGGCACCGGTATCAAGGCGCACAAAGCCATGGCGGCCGAAATAGTCGCGCTGCGCCTGGATCATATCGGCGGTGCCGCGCGCAGTGCGCATCGCGTCGAAATAGCTGAGCGCCGCGGACAAAGCGGGCACCGGAAGGCCATGGCGTGAGGCTTCGGCCACGACCCGGCGCAGGCCATCGTGATGCTCCGCCAAAAGGGCGGCAAAGACCGGCGCCAGCATCAGATCGCGCGCGACGTCTTCTTCGAAGGCATGGGCCATATCGTCGAGCATGGCAGAGCGGATAATACAGCCCTCGCGCCAAACCCGAGCGATGGCGGGCAGATCAAGCTGCCAGTCATACTGCGCGCCCGCCGCGGCCAACATGCCAAAGCCCTGGTCGTAACAGAGGATCTTGCCTGCGATCAGCGCGCTTTCCAGGTCCGCCTGGCTAAGACTGTCGAGCGGCATCGGCGCCGCTCCAAACGCGGCCTGGCCCATGCCGCGCGCTTCCCGACGCGCCGAGAGGTTACGCGCTGTGACGGCGGCGTCGATCACCGGCACGGGCGCGCCCAAATGCTGCGCCTCGATGGCGGTCCATCGCCCCGTCCCCTTTTGGCCCGCCGCATCGACGATGACCTCCAGGACCGGCCCGCCCGTGGCGCCATCGGTCGCCGCGAGGACCTCTGCCGTAATCTCGATCAGATAAGATTTGAGCCGTCCGCCATTCCAGCCCACGAAAACTGGCGCCATCTCCGGTGCGGCCATCCCCATGCCGTCACGCAGGATGCCATAGACCTCGGCGATCATCTGCATGTCGGCGTATTCGATGCCGTTATGCACCGTCTTGACGAAATGTCCCGCGCCCTCTGGACCGAGCCAAGCGGCGCAGGCCTCGCCCTTATGTTTAGCGGCAATCGCTGTGAAAATCGGCGCCACTCGGGCCCAGGTGCCGCGATCCCCACCCGCCATCATCGAGGGGCCGTGGCGCGCGCCCTCTTCGCCGCCCGAAACGCCGACGCCGAGAAAGTCGATCGCTCCGGTCTCGGCCACGCGGCGGTTGGTGTCGTGGAAATTGGCGTTGCCGCCATCGATCAGCAGATCGCCGGGCGAGAGCAGCGGGGTTAGGGCGGCGATCACTTCGTCAACCGGCTTGCCCGCGGGCACCATCATAAGGATCGCGCGCGGCGCCTCAATGGCCGTAACAAGATCCGCGTAAGTCTCTGCCGGTGTTACATTTTCCGCGAGCGCGCCCGCCTCGCCCATAAACTCCTCGGTGCGGTCGTAATCACGGTTCCAGACAGCGACGCCAAAGCCCTTTTCGGCAATATTGAGCGCCAGGGCCGAGCCCATAACACCTAAGCCGACCAAACCGATATCTCGTGACGCCATGCCAGGGCCCTCCTGTCGCCATATGGACTGGTAGCGCTAGCGAAAACAAGCGCCTTAGGTGCGGGCCTTCTCGAAAGCTGACCAGGCCGCCTCAAACGCCGCGAAATCAAAATCCTCGCGCCGCGCGGGGTCAAGAACCAGGCGCTCGGTCGTGAGCAGCTTTTCGATGGCTTCGTGCAGGTTCGGGATCACCTCTGGCGGGATGACGAGGGCCCCGTGGCGATCGGCATGGACCAAGTCACCGTCGGCCACGTCCATGCCGAAAATCCGCGCCGTCGTGCCGATCTCGGTCACATGGACAAAGGCGTGGCTTGGCCCGATAGAGCCCGCGATCACGCCAAAGCCTTCGGGCAAATCGCCCAGATCCCGCATCACCCCGTTGGTCAGCGCGCCGTTGAGGCCAAAGCCCTTATGCACGCTGGTGTTGATTTCGCCCCAAAAAGCGCCAACGGCATCCGCACCGTCCACATCCTCAACCACGGCGAGGCCCGGACGCGGCCCATCAGCCATGTGGCGGTAATAGTCCATCCGGCGGGCGCGGATCACCTCCGGCGCCTCGTCGGGCGGGGTCTGGGCGCGGATCTTAGCCGTGCGGGCATAACCGACGATGGCGCCGTCTTCCGGGTGAGAGGCCAGCATCGTGCCGCGCGTGAAGGCATCAAAGCCGCGCCGTCCCTGGGCCACTTCGATGGCGTTGCACACTGTCGGGGTGTCGACCTCGCGCAGCAGTTTCAACAGCTTATCGTCCACTATTCATCCTCCAGCCAGGTGCGCAAAGCCGCGTTCACCGCCTCGGGCTGCTCTAGCGTCGGCAGATGCCCGGCCCCGTCGATCACCAAGAGCCGGCTCTGCGGCATCAACGCGTGCATCAGCTCATGGCGCTCTACCGGGCAGAGTGCGTCATCGCGCCCGCAGGCCACAAGTGCCGGGCCATGGAAGCCACGCAGCGTGTCCTGCTGATCAGGCCGGGCGCTGAGCGCGCGGGATTGACGCACGAACACTTCGGGGCCCAGCGCCTCGGCCATCGCCATACAGAGGTCGAGGATCGAACCGCGATTGGGCCCGTCAGTCAGGTAGTTGGGCTTCATCTCATCGCGCATCACACCGCGCAGGCCACCTGCCTTGACCTTCTCGATCTGCGGCTGGCGGCGGGCCCCAAACTCCGGGGTTTCGGCGCGTGGATTGGTGTCGAGCAGCGCCAGGCGCGCCACCCGCTCCGGCGCTTGGGCCAGGACCTCCATCGCCACGATCCCGCCCATCGACAGTCCCGCTAGGGCAAAGCGCGGCGGCGCATGGGCCAGGATCTCATTGGCTAACGCCTGCACCGTGTCATGGCCGCCAATTGGCGCGACATGCAGAGCGTAATCCGACGACAGCGCCTCGATCTGCGGGCCGTAGAGCCGCGCATCACACATCATGCCAGGCAGCAGGACGAGCGGCAGGCTCATGAGGCGCGCTTGGCCCCTGCGCTGAGTGCGCCGAGCTTGGCACCCGCGCTTAACGCGGCGAGCTTCGCATAGGCGATCTCAGGATCGACGGCGCCGAAGCCCGCAAAGGTGCCGAACCCGCAATCCGAGCCCGCGACCACGCGCTCGGCGCCGACGATATTTGTGAACCGCTCCAGCCGCTGCGCCACCACTTCAGGGTGTTCAACGAAATTGGTCGTCGTATCGACAACGCCGGGCACCAGGACCTTGTCGTCGGGGATCTCCGCGCGGCGGTCGCGAAAGACCGTCCATTCATGGGCGTGCCGCGGATTGGAGGTCTCAAACAGAATATACCGCGCCTGCGCCGCCATCAGCGTGGAAAAGACCTTGTCCATCTCGATATCGCAGGTATGCGGCCCTTCGTAATTGCCCCAGCAGATATGCACCCGCACCCGCTCAGGCGGCACATCCGACAGCGCGTGATTGAGGGCCTCGATATGAGCGCCCGCGACCTTGACGAATTCATCATCGCTCAAATCGCTGAAAAGCATATGGCGGCTCAGCGCCAGGTCCGGGCAGTCAAGCTGCAGATCGAGACCCGCGCCCACGATGGTCTCATACTCCGCCTTCATCGCATCGGCGAGCGCGGCCAGATAAGCCTCCCGCGTCTTATAGTAGTCGTTCTGCAAAAACAACGAGATCACCCCCGGCGAGGCCGCATTCATAAAGCCGCGTTCGGCCCCATGCGCGGCCATCCCCGCCTTGAGATTGGCAATGTCTTTCGCCAACTCGCCCTGGCCCTTGGACGTCACCTCGCCCACGCACATCGGGCGGGCGTATTGGGGCGTGCCGCCACTGTCGGCGATGCGCTGCAGAAAGCTCGGGAATTGCTTGAGATCGGCGGGCGCGTTTCTCGGGCTGTCACCGTCGAAGCCGGTATAGCGGTCTTTGACATAGGTGGCGTAGCTGATCTTGGAGGTCTCGCCGTCCGAAACCCAATCGACCCCGGCCTCAACCTGACGGCGCACGGTCTCGCTGCAGGCCTCGGCCATTGCGGCGTCAAAGGCGGCCTCATCGTAGGGCTCCTCGCGCTCGCGGGCGAAGATGAAATCGACGACCTTTTGGGTCCTTGGCAAGCTGCCGACATGGGTGACTTGGATCATTTGGCGACCTCCCCCTCGCTGTGATCTTTGCGCGCCATCAAGACGCTGTGCTCGGCCGCGTCCGGATCGCGGGCCAAAAACCCGGTCAGCCGCAGGCCCGCCTCCTCCAAACATGTCGCATAGGACGCTGGAGAGAGCGAGGCATGAAATACCGCCTCACCGCCGACATGCCCACCGACCTCCCCGGCCCGGTCGCCCACCGTCAACAAAAGCGTACCGCCAGGTTTAAGATGCGCGGCCAGTCGTGGGATCGTGGCGCGCTGATCGTCTTGGGTGAGATGGAAAAACGCGTTCCAGGAGATGATCCCGTCAAACCGCTCAGGCAGATCGAGGGTCCGCATATCGCTCTGCCGCCAATCGCCCTCGGGCCAGCGGCGGCGCGCGATCTCAAGCATGCCGTGGGAAAAATCCACCCCCGTGAGGCGAAAGCCCTCGGCGAGAAACCAGCGCGCGATTGGCTCACCGGTGCCGCAGCCCAGATCAAGGATATGCCCGCCCGGCATGAGCGCCGCCGTGAACCGTGCGAGCCAGCGCGCCTCGAACAACGAGCGAGAGCGCTCCGCGTCAAAGCGCTCGGCCTGCCTATCATAGACCCCCTGCAGGTCTTCGGGAGGCGGCAGGCTATCCGCGGGCATGCCCACCCCCATGCGTTATTGCGCAAACTGGGCCTAAGCCGCCCGGTCGCGCTCGCCCAGATCCAAACGCTGCAACTTTTCGGGCGCACCCGGGAAGCTCGACGTTCGATGTAGTGCGCCCGGAAAGGCCAGCGTGCGCAGACGCGCAGCAATTGCCGCTGCAAAGCCCTGCGGATTGTCCTCGACCGCCAAAGCCGCCTCCGGACGCACGCGCAGACGCTCCAGTGCAAGCAAATAAGCCTCCGGGTCCGGCTTGCCCGCCGAAACCTGCGGCCCATCGATCACCACATCGAAGGTGCCGCGCTTGAGACCCACAGCGTCCAGGATCGCGTCGACATTGCTGGGCGAAGTCGTCGTCACCAGGCCGATCCGCCCACCGGACGCCCTCATGTCGTGCATCGCTTCGGCCACACCGGGTCGCAGCGGCACGCCCTCGGCTAGGCGCTGCTGAAATAGCTTGGATTTCTCGGCATGCACCGCCTCGGCATCGATGCTTTGGCCCAGCCGGCGCGCCTCGCGCTGCAAGCGTTTGAGGCCGCCAGATTGCGACAGTAGCCCCGCATAGGCCTCCCGCGACCAATGCCAGGGCACACCATGGGAGGCGAAGGCGTCGTTGTAGGCCGCGCGCTGCAGATCCGAGGTCTCGGCCAAAACGCCGATCGAGCCCAATAGCAAAACATCCATGGCAGTGCTCTCCAATCCAAGGTTGACGGTTGGAGGGGGAGATAGGGCTCGGCCCTGCGCCGACAGTGCCGTGGGACGGGCTGGCCAGGCTTTTTCGTTTGCGCCCGGCAAGAATGGCATTTGGGACCGGGCCGCCGTCAGGTGTGCTCATCTCACGAAGTCCACGCCGTTCCAGACCAAGGGCTGGCTGCAATAGACATTATTCTCGCCACAGACCGAATAGGTTCCGCCGATGCCGATGCCGTTGCGACCGTCGCCTAAAGGCACGATGGCGATGCTTGTGCCCAGAAATTCCTGCGGTCCGGCATAGTTGCGGCTCGAGAGGTAGACCTCGAGCGAGCAATTGGCCGCGCCGCAAAATGGGTTCAGGCCGGGCGCCGAGGCACACCGCACGCCGCGCCAGTTGACCGCGTAATCGGGCGCGCCGTCGCCATCCAAATCGCCGCTTTGATAGGTGCCGGGCTCAAGCTCGTAGGCGCTCGAGCATTGGCGAAAGATCTCAACTGCAACACCAGGCGGCAAATCGACAGAACCCGACGCGCCCTCAAACGTGCCGGAAAACGTCGCGCCGCTCCGCCACGGCCTCAAGGCGGCGGGCGTCGCGTGGCCCAAGGCCGCCCACCGATCCACGCAATAACCCATCGCCTCGGCCAAAGCGGCGCTCAGCCCGGATGTGCCGAACTGATAAGCCGTGCCGCCGCCCGGATCTAGAAGCACCTCCCGCGCGCCGCTCAGCGCCAGGACAAAGGGATCGGTCATCGCCAATTCCAACGCCGTCCCCGACAGCTCATCGAGATGGATCACCGGCATCCGGTAGCCCACGCCATCGAGAATAATCGTGACCTGGTCCGTGTTCAGGGCCTGCGTCCAGACGAGCGGATCATCGGCGAAATTTACGAACATCGTATAAGGCGAAGAGCGGTGCGTCTCATGCGAGCCGGTCTCGATCAGCGGGCGGTTCTGCGGCGAGGGCGCGGTGCAGGAAAACCCCATCAGCCCCGAGCCCTCGAACACGCTGCCGAACATGAGGGAGCCATTGTCCTCGGTCCGCGACTGCCAGTCCTGGGCGGCTACGCTGGCGGCGCCTACCACGCCAAGCGCCACGCCCAACAGACCGGCCAAAGCGCTTTGTTGGGCGCGCGCAAAAAGTTGAAATAAAGCCGTCATCGCCGACCTCCCGGGCGAGCTTCCAAATATAGTTTGATGATCAAACTATCTCCAAAACGTTTCGCCACGTCAGCCACGCCCAACCCCTAGCCACGCCCAACTCTTACCCACGCCCAACTGTTACCCACGCCATGTCGCGCCTGCGGCATCACCGGTGCCAATCACATGGTAGAGTGAGGCCTCTCCCGACATTGACGGCACCGCCGCATGGGGCAGATGGGCGGGAACGGACATCGTATCGCCGGGCGCCAGCGTCGCCTCACCACCCTCCCAAGTGACTTGCCAGTGACCGCGCACCGGCATCAGGACAGAGGGCAGATCATGGCTGTGCATTTCTGAACTTGCCGAGCCGCGATTGATGAAATGCACTTCAAAACCGGGCCTGTCGCGCAGCTTAGCGTTCTCACCGATGACCTTCGCCGGCGCCTTATCGGCCAACGACATCAAATCCCAATAACGCGCCACGTAATGAGGCACGACCTCCTCAGCCGTAGGCTCAGGGAAGGCCTTCAGCTCTTCAGGCGTTAGTACCGGCATTGGGCTCACGCCTTCGGGCAACCTTTCACCCTTTTTCGTGTCATAGAGCTTGCCCTTCTCGGACAGGACAAGGCCATGCGCCTGGGCCTCCTCGATCACCTGCGGCGCCCAGATCACACCGCCCCCGGCATCATCGCCGCCGAGGATCGCCATGATCATCCCATAATCGGTGCCGATATTCTCGAAACCGCGGAAAATCCCCGTGGGGATGTTGAAGATATCGCCTTCTTCCAGCACGACCTCACCGGCATTGCCCCACCGACCCCAGAAAAAGCGCCAGCGGCCTTTGAGCACAAAAAACACCTCTGCCGTCCGGTGGGAATGGAGCGAGTTGCGGCAGCGCGGCGGCTGACCGGCAGCGCCGATATTAAAGCCATGCGGCTCATTGATATGCACGTGCTGGTCTGCGCTTTCACTGACGCCGCCACCGATGATCGTGAAGTTTTCCTTCTGATCCGATCCCGGCGTATGGGCGTCGATGAAAGCCGTGCGGCAAGGCTTGAGATCGCCGTAGCGCACCAGGCGCTCGCTCACGTCCAAATTTATTGCGTTATCTAAGGTCATTCGCTGTCCCTCCAATTGGGGTCGGCGCGGTCGAGCCGCGCTTCCAGGTCTTCAATGCGTTTGCCAAGTGCCTGGATGCGCGGCGCAAATATCGCCTCTATCTCGGCCTCGCTCAAACGCGGCGTGATGTATTTCGGGCAGTTCCAGTCCAGCGCGACCACCTGGATCGTCGCCAACCGCTCAGGCCGCGGCGCGCCCTCTTGGGCCAGGCGCCGGGCCAAATCCGCGTCTTCGGCTGTGTCGATCATCGTCGCATGGCCGATCAGTTTCAGGCGCGCGCGCCGGGGGTAATCCATCAAAAACAGCGCCACGCGGTCGTTGTCGCGCAGATTGCCCTTGGAGATAAACTGCTCATTGCCGCGGTAATCGGCAAATCCCAACAGGTCCGGCCCGAGGATCTTCAAAAACCCCGCAGGTCCCCCGCGATGCTGCAGGTAGGGCCAGCCGTTGCTGGAAATCGAGGCCATGTAAAAGCTGGTGCAACTTTCGATAAACGAACGTGTTGGTGGGTCAAGATCGCCCAAATTGCGTGATCTATAGACCATTTCGTACTTTTGGCCGCTCCCCACTCGATCCTGTTCGGCCCGGACCGACGGGGTGAAAAGATGCGCGCCATAGCTCTCCATGTCTTAGGCTCCTGCCCTCAGGATCTGGCTCCAGACGGCGGTTTCATCGAACAAAGTATATTCGCGGCGCAGGCCCCAGGGGCCGAACTCCGCATGGGTGATCCCGAGCACGTAAACCATCGCACCGCTCGGCGCCCCAAAGGCGCCCCAGCCCGAATGGCGCCCCCAAAGCGACCATCTCACGGCGGCACGCGGCGGCATGGCCTCGTCTTCGCGACCGATGACATGGTGCAGGGTGAACTCGGCATCTGGCAATGCGGCGCGCAGGCCCATCCAGAATTTATCTGCGCCGTCAAAGCTTTGGGTCTCCACACCGCCGGGGTAAAACAGGTTCGCCGCGCGGTCGTATTCCTGGCCGATCACCGCCATATCGGCCCCCATGATCCGGGTCAGGATCTCGGCCAGGCGTGCTCCCGTCGGATGGTCATTGCCCCGCCCCTGATACGGGCCCGGCTGATCGGTCTCCGGGGTCAGGGCCGCCACGACGCGCCCGGCCGCCGTCTGTTTGGCGTGCAAATCGGCGGCATAGGCTTCGGGCGTCCAGCCCAGTTGCCGCACAATCGCGCCCTGGTCGCGGATCAGCCATTCATCGTTGATCTGATTATCGATGGCGTGGCAATCGGCCAGGATCCGGTAGCGCAGCGCCGTCCCGCTGGCCGGGCCATAGACCCCGCTTTGCGAATGGGTGGCCGTCGACAGGATCCGGTGGCTCGACAGCATGCCATCCTCGGGCGTCCCGGACCAAATCACATCCTCGCCCAATAGCCGCCGGTCAGGAAACTCCGCCAAGGTCGCCATGGTCGCGCCAATGACGTCCTGATTGCCCACCACCACCGAGGCCGGGGAACGCACGACAATGTCTGGAGCATAATATTCATGCAGTGTTGCGATGCCGCGATCTTCCCAAATCTCTTTGGTGATCCCGATGATGTATTCGGGGAAGTCTCTGAAACGGTTCGAAAATCCCTTCATTCGGGCCATCCTTCGGGGCAACGCGCAGAACTGCGCACAATCAACGGTGAGGGTACCGCGATCCGGCGCGGTGGGTCATTCGGGGCCGTGATCCGGGCCAGCATCGCCTCAACCGTGGCCGCCACCATCTCAGCTGCGGGCTGGCGCACGGTCGTCAGGTCATAGGAGGGCCAGGCCGCGATCTCCACATCGTCATAGCCCACCACCGAGACATCGCCGGGCACATCGAGGCCCATCTCATGGCGCAGCACATCCATCACGGCAAAGGCCATGTGGTCATTGGCCACGAAAATCGCATCCGGCGGCGTGGGCCGGGCAAACAGCGTGCGCGTCGCCGCCCGTGCCTCATCCAAGCGGTAATTGCCCAGCGCGCGGCCATGCAGCAGAAGTCCCGCCTCCTGCAGCCCGGCCAAAAGCCCGGCCTCACGGTCGCGCGCGGTCATAGCACCAGGCCATCCCGCGATATGGGCAATCCTACGGTGCCCGCCGCGATAGAGGAACTCGGCAACCAGGCGCCCCCCGGCCAGGTTGTCCGAAGCGACCCCGGAAAACCGATCATCATCCTGCAACCGGTTGAACAGAACCACCGGCACGCCCGCGGCCTCGCAGCGCTCGCTTAACTCAGATGACATGCCGACCGAGGCCATAACGATGCCATCTACCTGATACGCAAGGATTTCTTCCAGAACGCTGTCGATATCGCTCGCGTTGGAGGCGAAGAACATCAGAACATGATAGCCCTGTTCTTGGAGGCTATGGGACAGCTTCTCCAACGCCTCGGGGTAAAAGTGGTTGTCGAGGTAGGCCAGAACCAAGCCGATGATCCGACTGCGCCCCGTGCTCATCGCGCGGGCCAGGATGTTGGGCCTGTAGCCCAGCTCCGAGGCCGCTTTGCGCACCTTGTCCGCGGTTTGTTTCGAGACCGAGGCGCCGGGCGTGAAGACTCGGCTAACGGCCGATTGGCTGACACCCGCCCGTTCGGCCACGTCGATCGACGTGACTTTTTCGCCAATCCCACTCATGAAGATGGCCCACTCATGAAGAAATCCCGCTCATTCCGCCGTCCACCCGCCATCGATCATCAGTGCCGTGCCCGTGATCAGCGCCGCCGCGTCCGAGGCCAGGAAAACGACGCCGCCCATAATGTCCTGAAGCTCTCCCACACGGCCAAGCTTGATCTTTTCCTCGATCCAAGCGCGACGTTCTGGGTTCTCGAAGGTCGCCTGGGTCAGCGCGGTCCGGATGAAGGTCGGACAAAGCGTGTTGACCCGAATGCCCGCCGGGCCAAACTCGATCGCCATGGCTTTGCTAAAGCCTTCGACCGCGTGCTTGCTGGCGCAATAAACCGCGCGATCCACCCCGCCGACATGGCCCATCTGGCTCGAAATATTGATCAAAGATCCTGGCTTACCGGCTGAGATCAACCCCTTCGCGACCTCGCGCGTCAGGAAATAGGCCGCGCGTACATTGAGATCCGTCACCGCGTCATAATCGTCCGGAGCGGTCTCGGTTGCCGGCCCATGTCGGGCAAGGCCAGCTGAATTGACCAGGATGTCGAAGGGCCCGTGCTCGGCCAGCGCGGCGGCGGTCTGCGCCAAATCCGTCACGTCCAGCACCAAAGCCTCCGCGCTGTGGCCTGCCGCGCGTAACTGCTCCACGGCACCGGCCAGCTTGTCCTCAGACCGTGCGGCAAGCACCACATGCGCTCCCGCCTCGGCAAGGGCCACGGCCGCGGCAAGTCCTATGCCAGAGGAAGCCCCGGCGGCCAGAGCGCGTTTTCCATCCAGGCGGAACGAAGGCGTCTTGGGCAGGCTCATGGCGCAAGCTCCGCATAGGGCACCATCACATGGGTCCGGTAAGCGGGCCTCGCCCGACAAGCGGCATAATATTCGATCAGGCCCTCGGGCGGCTGACGCTCCAGATCGAGGGTGAAATACCGGTAAAGCACATGGGCGAACCAAATATCGCCCAGGCTCAACCGGTCTCCGCCCAACCAAGGCGCCCCTTCCCGCGCCGCCAGAGCCGTGGCGCAGAGCGTCTCGAACGCGGCGAAATCGGCCATCACTCGGTCCATATCCCGCTCGACCTCAGCAGTGCGGAAATAGCCCCAGAAAATCGGCATCACGAAGGCCCGGCTCAGCGTCCATTTGCACCATTCGCCCCAGGCTTCGGCCCAGGGGCTCGTGTTGAACTGACGGCCCTTGTCGTATTTGCCCAGCAGGTACCGGCAAATCGCGGGCGCCTCGAACATCGCCACATCGCCGTCCTCCAGCGCGGGGACCAGGCCGAAGGGGCTGATGGCGCGAAACTCCGGCGCATCATTGCCGCCGAAGCGACCGCCGACATCGCGGCGCTCATGGTCAAGGCCAAGCTCACCCACCACCCACATCACCGCTTGCACATTCGACGACGTCGCCCGGCCATGCACGATCATGCCAACGCCCTCCCGGTCTGACTGTCGAAACCGACGCGCGCTTTGTTGAACTCCCGCATGCGGGCCAGGACACCGACGCCGATCTGAGCATACATGTCGATCAGGTCGATCATCACCCAGTTTTCGCGGATCAGCCCGTCCTGCACCCGCCAAAAATCGAGCGAGCACATCGTCACCGTCTTGTTCGGCGGCGCGATCCCCAGCCATCCCGGATGGCTCAGCGTCTGTTTCATATTCGGCCAGCCGGTGACGCCCGTATAGGCCCCGTCGCCGAAGAAATGATAGATCATGGAGCTCTTTTCATAGCCGCGATCGGGCATCGCCGCCAGAAACGGGATCTGGTGCCAGTTGCGAAAGCCCGCAATCCCGCGCGCGGTGCCGATCCCCGCCGGGCCGTACCAGCTCATGGAAGGATGCCAGAACCGCTCCATCTCCATCACTTCCGGCCCACCCTGGGACGGGTGGCGCGTCATCGCGGCCAGCATGTCCAGGATGACAACCTTGGAAGCCTCGGAGGTCGCCATATCATAGGGCCCCGTCACGATCCCATCCTGGGTCAGCGGCCCGGGCACCAGGCCCTCACGGCCCAGCGATGGCGATAACGGCCAGGCACCGGCCTGCATCATCACCTCTGGGATGTCCCAAAGCGCCTGCATCTCCACCACCTTGTCGCCCTCAAAGCGGTAGAACTCGTGAAAGCGCATGTGGGTGAAATGCCCGGTCGGCGGGATGTCGAGCCAGGGCCGCGCAAAAGTGCCCGCGTAAAACCCGGCCGTTCCCACCCAGTCGAGCCCATGCTCATCCGCGCCACCGATTACAATGTAATCGCGCCGCTCCAGATCCGGCCACGCAGCCAAAAGCGGCGCATAGGCCGCCGCCACATAGGCCGCTGCGCCCTTATGGGTGCCGATGGAGTGGGACGAGCGAAAGACCGCTCCACCGGCCAGCCGCTCCAACTCGGCCTCAACCTCCGGCAAAGCGAAATCGACCATCGCCGCCCGCAGCGGGGCGATGGCCTTTTTTATCTGTGTGACGCGGTCGCTCACTACTCCGCCGCCTCCCGGTAGGGGGCCGGGCCGCCATAGGGCACATTCACCCCGCCATAGCGGCGTACGCGGACATTGCACTGCTCGGCATGGCCGACAAAGCCCTCCAACAGGCACAGCCTTGAGCCGTAGGCGCCGATCTCCGCCGCCGCCTCGTCCGAGGTGATCTTCTGGTAAGAATGCGTCTTGAGAAACTTGCCCACCCAGAGCCCGCCGGTATAACGCCCGGCCTTTTTCGTGGGCAGCGTGTGGTTGGTGCCGATCACCTTATCGCCATTGGCCACATTGGTGCGCGGCCCCAGGAACAGCGCGCCGTAAGAGTGCATGTTCTCCAGGAACCAATCGTCCCGGTCGGTCATCACTTGGACATGCTCAGACGCGATGTCATTGGCGACCTCCAGCATCTCGTCATAGCTGCCGCAGACGATCATCTCGCCATACTCTTCCCAAGAGGTCCGCGCCGTCTCCGCCGTGGGCAGCATGCCCAAAAGCCGCTCGATCTCGACCAATGTGGCCTCGGCAAGCTTGCGAGAATTCGTCACCATGACGGCGGGAGAGTTATAGCCATGCTCGGCTTGCCCCAACAGGTCGGTGGCGCAAATCTCGGCATCGACCGTCTCATCGGCGATCACCATCGTCTCGGTCGGCCCGGCGAACAGATCGATCCCCACCCGGCCGTAAAGCTGACGCTTGGCCTCGGCGACAAAGGCATTGCCAGGCCCCACCAGCATATCGACCGGCTTGATCGTCTCGGTGCCCAGCGCCATGGCGCCAACGGCCTGGATGCCGCCCAGAACATAGATCTCATGCGCCCCGCCCAGATGCATCGCGGCGATCACCGCCGGGTTGGGCGCCCCCTTGAAGGGCGGCGTGGCCGCGATGATGCGCGGCACCTCGGCGACGCTGGCCGTGGCCACCGACATATGTGCCGAGGCCACCATTGGAAACTTTCCACCGGGCACATAGCAGCCCACGGATTGAACCGGGATGTTCTTGTGGCCCAGGATCACACCGGGCATCGGCTCCACTTCGATGTCGAGCATCGAGGCCCGCTGCGCCCGGGCAAACTCGGTCACCTGGGCCTGGGCAAACTTGATATCGGCCATGTCCCGGTCACTGACCTGGTTCATCAGTGCCTCGATATCGCCCGCGCTCAGGCGGAAGGCCTCGGGCGTGTAGCCGTCGAACTTCTCGCTCAGCTGCCGCACGGCCGCGTCGCCATTGGCCTCGATATCCTTCAGCGTCGACTCCACGATGCCGCGCACCTTCGCGTCATCATCGTCGCGGTCAGCCTGGCTTTTCGCGGTCTTCAGATACTCAATCGCCATCTCGTCTCTCCTCTCAACTTGCGGGCCGCGGCGGGGTCTTCTCACCGCGGTCAAAATGTTCCCAACCTTCGCCGCCGAAGACGTCATGGCCAAGCTGCGCCAGAACATGGGGGAAATCGACCATCACGTAATTTTCGACGATCTTTCCATCGACAACTTTCCAGAAATCCATGTAGCGGATCTCGACCCGCTTGCCGGTGGCGGTCAGGCCCATGAACTCGCCCGAATGCGTGGCCTCCTGGCGGCCGAAGGCGGCCGCCCATTCGCCCATGTAAAGCCGGGCTTCATCGACACAGACCTTGTCCGAGAACGCCGCCTGAAAGGGCCGCTGCCAGTTGTCTTGGAATTCCTGCAGGCCCGTCTTCGTCCCGCAGCCGGCATTGCCGATCCAACGAAACCCCTGGGAAAAGAACTCCCCAATATCGTCAATCCGGTGATCGTTGAGCCCGTCGACCATCCCCTCGATCACGGCGCGGGTTTCGTCGGTCTTGCTCATATCCGTGTCGCGCGTCAGCACGGCTTGTTCGGGGCGAGAGCCTTTCATCTGCAATCCTCTGCAATAAAATCTGCGGCGCGGTGGCCGATCATCATGGTGGGCGCGTTGGTGTTGCCCGAGGTAACCTGCGGCATGACCGAGGCATCGGCGACCCAGAGGCCATCGGCGCCCTTGACCGCCAGCCGGTCACTGACAGGACCGCCAAGGCTCAGCGTGCCCACCGGGTGATAGGCCGTGCCACAGCGCGCGCGGATCATCTCGCGGATCGCCGCGTGGCCCTCGACCGCCCGGCCCGGCAACACTTCGCGCGCCCGCCGTGGCCCGAAATCCGCCTCATCCAAAAGCCTGCGCAGCCGCGCAAAGCCATGGGCCAGCGTCTCTAGATCGCTGTCCTCGGCCAAAAGGTTCAGGTCGATCTCTGGCGCAGCTTTTGGGTCTTTGGCCGCCAGCCGCAGCCGCCCGCGCGATTTCGGACGACACAGGCAGACATCGGCGAAATACCCCGCACCCCAGGAGACCTTGCGCCCCTGGGTGTCGAGCTTGAAGGGGATGAAATGGCTCTGCACGTCCGGCTTTGGCCCGTCGCCTCGCGCATTGAAAAACGCGCCCCCCTCCACCGTCGGAGAGGTCAGTCGCCCGCCCCGGTTCAGGAGATACCGGAACGGGGCTGCCGCCCAGGCCGGAAGCTGCGCGGCCTCCAGCCCATAGCCCGAACCTGCCCCTTCGAAATGCGCGCCCACCGCCGGGTGGTCGTGGAGGTTCGCGCCAACTCCAGGCGCATCATGGCGCGTGTCGATCCCAAGCGCCGAAAGGTCTTCGCTTGGCCCAATCCCCGAGCGCAAAAGGATCGCCGGTGACGCGATCGAGCCTGCCGCCAAGACCACGCCTTTGGCGGCGCGGATCTCGGTCCCGTCGATAAGGCGCACACCGGCCGCGCGATCGCCCTCAAAAATCAGCCGGTCGACCTGCGCGCCCGTCCGCACCGTCACATCCGCGCCATCGAGAAACGCATTGGCCGCCGAATTGC
Organism: Pseudomonadota bacterium; assembly: GCA_038530555.1. Lineage (GTDB taxonomy): Bacteria > Pseudomonadota > Alphaproteobacteria > Rhodobacterales > Rhodobacteraceae > HKCCE3408. The sequence goes on from JBCBCN010000012.1 coordinate 33,046, forward strand.
GCCGTCCACCCACCAAGTTGAAGCGGAACACGCCTGCGCTTTCGTAATCCGGCGTGGGGTTCTCCGCGTTACCACCCAAAAGCCCGCTCAGCTTGCGGGTCAGCGGATGTGGGTCGACCAAGGTCGCGGGCTTCAGCCGCGCCTCGACCGCCTCGAAATGCGGCGCCACATCGCTGTAGCTCCAACCGGGTCTGGCCCAACCGTCGAAATCCGCCGCACGGCCCCGAAACCAAACCATCGAATTGATCGAGCCAGAACCACCTAGCATCTTGCCCCGCGGCACACCGATCCGGCGACCACCGGCCAGGGGCGCGCTCTTGAACTGCCAATCGCGCTTTGAGCCCATCAGCCAGATCAAACCGAACGGCATGGAGACGAGGGGATGGCGGTGGCTCGGACCGGCCTCTAGAACGGTGACCCGTCCTGCGCCCAATTCCGCCAGCCGCGCCGCCGCGACCGCCCCGCCGGAGCCGCCGCCCACGACAATGAAATCGGGCGTGCTCATGACCAAGCCCGATACTGGACAGCTGGGCCACTGATATATGTAGAAGGGGTCGCCACGGGTTGGCTCATCGATTTTGCATACGTATGCAAACTAGCCGCAACCGGCGCGTCTCGCAAGCCCGCTTTCATCCGTCTTTATCGCAAAATATCCCAGAGAGCTCGAGAGACAGCGTCTCTCGACCGGGCCGAGGAGGGCCCCAACGGGGCTTGAAGAGGCCCGGCGCGCGGTCAGTTCCTGCCGCGACGCATCTCACCTGGGCTCCGCCCGAAAGGCACTCAATTTCTCCACTGGAAAGTTTGCCCGCTGGCGCCCATTGTAAATCGCGATCGCGTCCTGCCGCAGCTCCGCCCGTTCGGCGCTCAAACTCTCCACTGGAGAGTTTGCCGGCTAGCGCCGGATCGCGTCTCACCCCTTAACCGCTCCGGCCGTCAGACCGCTGACGATCTGGCGCTGGAAGAACATCACCAGGACAAAAAGCGGTGCGGTTGCCGAGACCACGGCGGCCACCGCAAACATCACATTGCCCTCGGTATAGGTCGTGCCGAGGAACGCGGCGATCTGCGGGACCATTGTCCGGTTCGCCTCATTCAGGATCAGCGCAGTCACGATGAAATCGTTATAGGCAAGCAAAAACGAAAACAGCCCCGTCGTGATAACCCCCGGCCACATCACCGGGATGATCACATGGCGGAAGGCTTGAAACTGCGTGCAGCCATCGACCTTGGCGCTCTCATCAAGCTCCTTGGGAATGTTTTGAAAAAACGAATGCAGCATCCACAGCGTGAAGGGCTGGTTGATCGCCACCAGGACGATGATCGCCGTGGGCATATAGCCCCAGACATTCCAGCTAAAAAACACCGGCAGGTAGCCCGAGACCAGCGTCACCTGCGGCAAGGCGCGGAACATCAGCGCGATGATCAACAGCCAAAAGACGTATTTGTGACCCGACCGGCTCAGCGCATAGCCGCCAAGCGTACCGATCGTCAGAGAGATCGTGACCACGCAAATGCAGACAATCATCGTATTGATCGCGTTGCGCCAGAACTCATTGAGGACGAACGCCCCTTCATAGCCTGTGGAGGTGAAGGAGCTGCCATGGGTCAGCTCGGTGTTGCGGCCCACGAGCGCGTTGGTCCAGTCCGCGATCGAAAAGAAATCCAGCTCAACTTTGAAGCTGCCCCAAAGTGTCCAAAAAAACGGGAATGCGGCCATCACAAACCAGATGAGCACGAAAAGTGTCAGGCCGATTTGCAGGCCGAGCGGGCGTCGTTGTGCGGCAGATGACATCTTAATGGCTCTTTCGGTTAAAATCGCGCCAGGTGCGGATCAGGACGGGCGTCAAAAGGATCGCGACACCCAGGATCGTCAGAACCGAGGTCGCCGCCGCAGAGGACAACGCCCGGGTTTCGCCGCTCAGATCGCTGAGGATGAAGGTGCTTAGCGATTGAGCATGGGCCTGGGCTTGAAAGCCGATGATCGGCTCCAGCACGCGGAAATTGTCCATCAGCTGAATGAGCGCCACAAAGGTCACAAGCGGCATCAGATGCGGGATGGTGATATAGCGGATCTGCTGCCAGCGGGTGGCGCCGTCAATCTGGGCCGCCTCGATCTGATCCTGCGGCAGGGTCTGCAGCCCTGCGTAAAACACCACGAAGGCAAAGGGTGCCGAGGACCAAATTCCATAGATGATCAGGCACAACCACATCAGCGGCGTGGAGGCAAAAACTGATAGCGTCGGATCATCCACCAGCCAGCTCAGGAATTTGCCCAAAATGCCACGACTGTCGAGCATCCAGGACAACACCAGCGCGCCAATCAGGGGCGTCACGATCATCGGCAACAGCGAGAAAAAGATCATAAAGCCCTTGAGCGCTCGGTGCAGCGAGTTCACCGCCACCGCGATAGCAAATCCCAGAATGATCAGAAACGGTGTGCAGACAAAGGTATAGGTCAGTGTGAAGGCCAGGGCGCGGTAGAATGGCAGATCGCTAAGCTCCGAAAGAAAGGCGCCGAAGCTGTCAGTCGTTCGCCAGGCTTCGGCCACTTCGGTCACGGCCAGACGCCCGCGATTGAGATAAACATCCGCACCGACAAAGCGGCCCATGGGCCGGGCCTCTCGCAGCTCGGCAGTGGCGTCTTGGTCGATGGTTGTCTCTTCAGTGCAGCGGAAGGGCGTGCAGTTCTCGACCGTGATCAGCACCGGCTCGTGGGGCGCGAACACCGATTGGGTCAGGACCGAGACGATGGGAAAGAAGATAAAGAGCAGCATCGCCGCCCCAGTGGGCAGGAAGAACCAAAAAAACGTCCGATGCTTCATTGCATGTCCCCTCCCGATGCACCGAAAAATCGGTGCGCGACACCGCTGGCCTCAAAGGGCAATTCGGGTCGCCGAAATCATACCGACGGGGGCCGCCCGCCGGTGACGAGAAGGGCGGCGATCTGTGGCGACCACCGCCCCCGTCACAAGTTTACTGCAAGAAACCCTGCTCGCGGGCCGAGGCGATGTAGGCTGCCTCGACATCGGCCAGGGCCTGCTCGGCGCTTTCATTGCCTTGCATGAAGTCCGACAGCTCATTGCCCAAAGCCGTGTGCATCAGGCCCATGAAGGGCAGCATGGGGTAAGGCGTGGCATTCGATTCCGCCGCCGCAAAGACACCGACGGCCGCGTCTGTGGGCTCATAGCCCGGGATAAGCCAGACCGCCTGGGTGCGGACCTCTTCATCTTCCATCAGCGCCGGACGGATACCGTTCATCATCGCCTGAAAGGTGGCCGCGGCCTCTTCGTCGGAGATGTTGGAGGCCACGGTCCAGCCGTCCCACCATAGCGTGGTCGCCGGGGTCTCGCCGCCGCCCACGGTCATCGGACCGGCGATTGCGAAGCCGTCGATCACGTCCTGGGGCACGCCGTCGGCGGTGACCAAGGTGGCGGCGCGACTGCCCCACATGTTCATCAGCGCCACGTTGCCCGCGCGATATTCGGCGTTGGTGGCGTTGCTGTCATGGGTCAGGAAGTCAGGATTCATGTACTCGCTGAGGGCCTTCATCATCTCAAGCGCGGCAACACCGGCCTCGGAATTGACGTTGGGCGCAGCCGAGCCGGCTTCGAAATGCTCACCGCCAAAGCCGATGAACATATTGTTGAACTCCTGTGCGAGGTTCCAGCCCGCCGCATAGGCGCCGCCGACCGGGTTGTCCATGATGCCCGCCGCGCGGATCGCTTCGGCAGCCTCAAGCAGCTCCTCATAGGTGGTGGGCGGCTCGAGACCCACCTGCTCGAGCACGTCGGCGCGATAGACGAGGTGCTGGGCATTGGCCATGAAGGCCACGGCCATGACCTGGCCGTCGATGGTGATGAGCTGGTTGGAGGCCAGGCCGTCACCATATTCCGCCACCAGATCGTCCAGCGGGCGGATCACGTCTTCGTTGAGCAGCGCGACGATCGAGGAATTGGCGATGATCGCCGAGGTGTATTCGGCCGGGTTGCCCTGCATGCCGGGCACGTTGATCGACTGATGGTCCGCGGTCAGGTTGGTCGACACGTCGCCGCCCTGGCATTCCTGCGCGCCGGCGCCGACGGTTTGGATCGCCGGAAATTCATTGCCGACGATCGACACGCGCGCATCGATGGCGCAGGCATGGCCGTCGGCCATCGCGGTGGTGCTGGTCAAAAGCGCCATGGCGCCTGCCGCAGCAAAAGATTTAACGTACATCTATGGTCTCTCCCAGTTGATTATCGAGCGCGTCACTCTCCTGTTGCGCGCCCTGCTTTGCCCCCGTCCCGCGCCCGAGCTAGGGGGCGGCTGGAGGCCTTGTGAGGCCTGGTGATCAGGCCCCGATCCGTGCCCCCGTTTCCGCGTCGAAGAGGTGGCAGTGCTCGCTGGGCACATGGATCGACACAGTGTCGTCGATCTCTGCCCGGAAGGTCTTGTCGGTCTTGGCGCTGACGAGCGCCCCGGCGATGCGCACGCTGACCATGGTGGCCTCACCCAACAGCTCGAGCGTGTAAATCGGAGCGGTGATCGCGCCACCGGTTGCGGTCACGGTTGCATCTTCGGCGCGGAAGCCCAGGGTCACGGGGCCGTCCGGCCCGCTCAGGCCATGCACCTCGGCCCCCTCGGCCCGGAACACACCGCCCGAGAGCTCGCCTTCGACCAGGTTCATGGCCGGGTTGCCGATAAAGCTCGCCACGAAAGTGTTGGCGGGGTTGTCGTAGATCTCGGTGGGGGAACCCACCTGTTGCACCACGCCGCCATTCATCACCACGACCCGGTCCGCCAAGGTCATCGCTTCGATTTGGTCATGGGTCACATAGATCGTCGTCACCTTAAGCTCATGGCTGAGGTTTTTGATCTGCGCCCGGGTCGAGACGCGAAGCTTGGCGTCGAGGTTCGACAGCGGCTCATCCATCAAGAATACCTGCGGCTGGCGCACGATGGCGCGGGCCAGGGCCACGCGCTGGCGCTGACCACCCGACAGCTCGGCCGGTTTACGGTGCAGAAACGGCTCAAGCTCGACCATCGCCGCGGCGCGCATCACGCGCTCATCATGGCTAGCCGGATCCACTTTGCGCACTTTGAGCGGAAAGCGGATGTTCTCGTAGACGTTCATGTTCGGGTAGAGGCCGTAGCTCTGGAACACCATGGCGATGTCGCGGTCCTTAGGCTCCAGATCGTTGACAACATCCGCGCCGATCGCGATCTCACCCTCGGTCGGGTCTTCAAGGCCTGCGATCATCCGCATGGTGGTGGTCTTGCCGCAGCCTGAGGGCCCGAGCAGGACGAGAAACTCCTCATCCGCGATGGTCAGGTCGAAATTGTCGACCCCCACGAAACTGCCCCACCGTTTCGAGACATTCCGCAATTCGATCTGCGCCATCCGCTTCCCCCTTGCTTTGCCCGCCGCAGCGCGCCACCGCGCCAACAACCCGTCCCGCGATTAATGCCGCGGCATGGCCAGAGCGCAATGCGTAAAATGCCTTGGCAACGCCATCTTGCGCCCTGCTCGAAAGACGATAAGCTTCAAAACGTGAAGGCGGCAAGTGATTTTTGCATACGCATGCAAAATGTCGAGTGCGCCACCGAAATTACGATGAGACAACCATGCTGAACGCCACAAAAACCAGCACCGATCTGCAAGACGCCAAACGCATTGTCCTGGAAGCGCAACTTGCGCTCGACACTGCGCCGCCCACCCTACTGAGGGAAGCATTGTCGCGCCATGTCGCCGACGATTACTTTTGGCGCGGGATGCATCCCTTCAACGAACAACACGGCGCCGAGGCGGTCGCGACCGCGTTCTGGCAGCCCATGCACCATGCGCTCACTGGCTTCCAGCGCCGGATGAGCGTCTTTTTCGCGGGCACAGCCGTCACCGGGCCCAAGGCGGAAACCTGGGTGGCGCAGATGGGGCATTTCATGGGGCTTTTCGATCAGCCCTTCTTGCATATCCGCCCGACGCGGAAATTGGTGCTTCTTCGTTATGCTGAATTTCACCGGATCGAAGACGGGCGCATCGCGGAAAGCGCGCTTTTTATCGATATCCCGGAATTGATGCTCCAAGCGGGTCTGCAGCCCTTCCCGACACCGACCGGCGTGCATATCAGCCAACCGGGGCCAGCGCCGCAGACAGGCCTGATGTTCGACGCGCAGGTGCCCGAGGAAGGTGCCGAAACGCTCGACCTAATCGAAGCTATGATGAGCGATCTGGGCAACTGGGACCTTGGCCTCCCTCTGACCGAGGAATTGGCCCGGACTTGGGATCCGCAGATGCTGTGGTGGGGGCCTGTCGGGATCGGTGCGACCTACACGATCCCGCGCTATGCCGAGCAGCATGCCGGCCCGTTCCGCGCCTCTTTTGCCGACCGAGACTTCAAAGGCCACCGGGCGCGCCTAGCCGAGGGGATGTATGGCGGCTTTTTCGGCTGGCCGAATTTTACTGCGCGCCCGACCGGAGGGTTCATGGGAATGCCGGCCACGGACAAGTCAGGGCCGTTTCGCGTGGTCGACATCTATCGCCGCGACCGCGACCGCCTCGTGGAGAACTGGATCTTTATAGACCTGCTGCATTTCTGGTCGGAACAGGGCGTAGATATTCTAGGCCGCACCACCGGCATCAGCGAGTCGGCCTGACGCGCCAAGCCCAAACTCATCGCAGGGTTACGCCACATTTCCAGTTTCCCGGATAAGCGTAACCTTTTGTTAACCAAGTTATTGTCGCGCATTCGGCAACTATTCTCGCGCATTCACAGGGCTTGAGCAGACGACCGCCTTCGAAGGTGGAGCATAAATTATTGTTTTTGCTTATCTTTTATTGAGCCGTGTCAGATTCAGATAATCGGCCCGAATTGGCGGAAATTCGACAATGCCCTGCCGCAGTTTTGCCAGAAAACCCGAGCAATTCTTAAGGCCAAAGTCAGACACACACCTTTGATTAAGGACCGAAAGATGCGCATGTTGCCCCGCACCACGATCCTGGCCGTTGCTGCCGCTCTAACCGCCTCCACTGCTTTCGCCGAGGATGGCGCTGAAAGCGGCGTTATTTTCGAGAACTCCCTGGGGACCGAGACCGGGAGCTTCAGCGAGCTTCAGACCGCCGAGCATAGCCTGGATGTTCTGCACGCCACCTGGCAGATCGCCTACACCGCCTATTCGGATGCGCTCCATGGCTATGAGGGCCGCAACCCGGCCGAGATCCGCGCCGATCTGGACGCAGCACCGAGCGAAGCGCTCCATGATGAACTGCGTGACGCCATCATTTTTGAAGCTGAAGTCGCGGCATTGCTCGATGCGTCGAACGACGCCGCTGCGGCCTATGAAGCGTCGCTCATCCAGAGCAACGTCGTGATCTTGTCAGCCGCTGAGCCGCAACCGCTGAGCGACGAGGCCATCGAGACGCTGACCGCGTTTCTGGCCGAGTAAGGCCAACGCCTTTATCGCGGGTCGCCTGAGCGGCCTCACTCATCTATCACGAGGGGCTCGACCAGGTCGGGCCCCTCTGCTTTGTTGGAATTGACCTGCCGGTCAACGCGGTGCACGCGGTAAAATCCGTCCGGCGCAGGCTGCATCAGGGGCGCGGCGGGGCTGTCGGTTTCGCCCAGCCAAGTGGCCCAGTCCTCAGGCGCGAGCGCCAGGGGCTCACGGTGGTGAAGTCGCGCCATTTCCGGCCCGGCGCCAATCGTCACCACGGCGCAAGTGGTCCAGGCTTCCTCACCTCGGCTCCAATCCTGCCAGATGCCGCCCAAGACAAGCGGTGCGCCCGAAGCCGGTGTGAAGTACCAAGGCAGGCGATTGTCTTCTTCGTCCTTGGTCCATTCGTAAAACCCCGTCGCCGCGATTAGGCAGCGCCGGCTGCGGACGGCCTGACGAAAGGCGGGCTTGTCGGCGACCGTCTCGCCACGGGCATTGATCAGAAGCGGGCCATCGCGGTGGGTTTTGTACCAATGCGGCAGGAAGCCCCAACGCATGGCCCCCAAACGCCGCTGACCGCCATCGCTGTGGACAGTCACAACAGGCTGCGTGGGGCAGATGTTAAAGCGCGGGCCCGTCGGCAGATCGTTGTCCGGACGGGCATCGAACAGACGGGCCAGCGCGTCATTGGGATGGGTCAGGGTCATACGGCCGCACATGCAGCTTCCCCTACCCGCTCAACGATGCTGGGTAAACGGCAGGGGGATTGTTAGCCGCCCCGCCTTAGCCACCATAGACCGCGCGGTGGGCAATCTTTTCGGCGTCGCCGCGGTAAATATCGAGATCGAGGGCCGTGTCGAGCGACATGGCGCGCAATTCGGCCACGGTGCGGCGGTAAGCGCTGCGGCGGGCCATCGAATGGCGCATGCGGGAGATCAGAGGTGTCATTTTTGGCTCCTTTGCGTGGTTTAGCTCGGCTCGCCGCCCCTCCCTCAAGCGGGCGCGCCGTGGTGATATGAAGCGCTGTCGCGCGATGTGTTCGTGGTGCTATATCGCGCTTCATGTTTGCGCTAACTTCATGGCCCCAAATTAGTAAAACTCCGGTAACGGTGAACCCGCTTGTTCGGAATGTCCGGCTTGCAGCTTTTGCATGGCTGCATGCGAGACCGCGCCCGTTCCTATGTCTACAATCAGCGCCTGAAAGTAGACGTCGAGGCGGTCAAAGCCGCCAAGTGCCCAGTGGATCTTGACCTATGCTGCGATACGCGGCACCACCCCGCGCGAGATGAGGGTGTTTAAAGTTTTGCGAGTTGAAGAATGGGCCGAGCTATGCGCTTCGGGCACGAGCGCCGGGGCGGCTATCGACCGGGTCGACGGTTACGTGCATTTCTCCACCGCTGCACAATTGACCGAGACACTGGCGCGGCACTTTGCAGGGGAAGGTTCGCTGATTTTGCTGAGCCGTGAGAGCGAGGCAGAGCCTGCCATGACCTGGGAGCCGTCACGCGGCGGGGCCCTTTTTCCGCATCTCTACGCGCCACTGAAGCTTTCTGATCTTACGGATCTGGGTGAGATCGGCTGGGACGGTAGCGGCCATAATTTGCCCGAGGGCTGGAACGATGTTTGAACGCTTCGGGCTCACGATCCTTCGGCGCCTAGACCCCGAGCGCAGCCACGATCTGGCGATCCAGGCTTTGCGTGCGGGACTGGGCCCACGACCGGGCCCGGCCCAGGGAGACAGATTGGCAATCCGCGTGGCGGGAATGGACCTGGCCAATCCAATCGGCTTGGCCGCTGGGTTCGACAAGAACGCCGAGGCGATCGGCCCGCTGAGGCGCGCGGGCTTTGGATTTTTGGAAGTGGGCGCGGCCACGCCCGAAGCCCAGCCTGGAAATAGCAAACCGCGGCTCTTTCGGCTGACCGAGGACGGAGCCGCGATCAATCGCTTTGGCTTTAACAATGATGGGATGGAGCGTATCGCCGGTCGACTGACGAAGGCGCGCGAGGCGGCAGTTGGGGCTGAGAGAGCCGTTCCCGTGGGCCTCAACCTGGGCGCTAACAAAGACAGCGCGGATCGCGCGGGAGATTACGCCCGCGTGCTGGCGCGCTGCGGGGCGTCTGTGGATTTCGCTACGGTTAATGTAAGCTCCCCCAACACTGAGAAACTGCGCGATTTGCAGGGAGCCGCGGCGCTCCGCGAACTGCTAGAGCGTGTCATGCAGGCCCGCGCCGAGCACGCGCCAGCCTGTCGTGTCTTTCTCAAGATCGCGCCGGATCTGAACGAGGATGAGCTGGGCGCGCTGGCCGAGACGGCCTTGGCCAGCGGCATTGACGGGCTGATCGCCACCAACACCACGCTGGCGCGCGACGGGCTTGCCTCTCGGCATCGGGGCGAGGCCGGAGGTCTGTCCGGACGCCCGCTGTTTGAGCGATCCACGCGGGTGCTTGCGCAGCTTTCCGAGATGACCGACGGGCGGTTGCCCTTGATCGGCGTCGGCGGGGTATCGAGCGCGGCGGAGGCCTATGCGAAGATCTGTGCCGGGGCCTCGGCGGTGCAACTTTACACCGCGCTGGTCTATGGCGGTATGGGCCTGGTGACGCGCATGGCCCACGACCTCGACGAGCGCCTGGCGCAGGACGGCTATGGCTCGCTGGCCATGGCGGTGGCGTCGCGGCGCGGCGATTGGCTGTGATCTAAGTGCATGGCGGCACCGGGATGGATTTTGACTGCGGGGGGCCAGCCCCCCGGGATATTTCTGCGACAAAGAGCTCGAAACGGTGCAGCGTTGGCTGCCAAGAGCATAGCGTTTGAGACCATGACGGGCGGAGCCCTGTGGGGAGCGGACATTGCCCTGAAGACAGTCCAGCTTTAATTCGCAGATGCACCGCGTTTGAGCTGAGGACCGGCGGAGCTCGCGCTCTATTCGGCCGCGTTCTGCGGCGGCATCAGGAAATGCGCCGTGGCCTGGGCGAAAAGGCGGTCGCGGTGGTCTTGCCAGGCCTCGACATGAACCGAGGCATAGTGCCGCCCGCTGCGATTGACACGGGCGCGGGCATAGGCGTCTCGCGGCAGGCCAGGGCGCAGATAATCCACAGTGAAGTCGATCGTTTTTGGCAAGGTGGGGAGGCCCTGCATTGACATCCCCGCAGGTGCCAGAGCGCCGCTTTCTACATCGGCCCAGATCATCTGAAAGCTCAATTCGATGATCGCCGCCGTCTCGAGGAAGGTCGCCGTGGCGCCACCATGGAGCGCCGGAAGCGCCGGATTGCCGATGAGTTTGTCCGCGAAGGGCAGCACCGCTGTCAGTTCATCGCCGCGCCGGTCGAAACGGATGCCCATAAAGGCGATCATCGGCACTTGGGCGATCAGCGCGGCGAGGGCTGCGTCCCGGCGTTCCTTGATCTGAGCCACCGGTTCGGGCGAAGTGCGCGGTGCTTTGCGCATCAGCGCCCGGCCCTGTCGGCGGTGAAGGCACCGGTTGCTGCGGCGACGGGGCGCTCGGGATCGCTGTCCCAGGCCTCGGCGCGGACGAAAGCGACAGACCGCGTCATGTGATAGCAGACCGCGCGCGCGGTGATCCGCTGCCCGGGCTCAGCGGGGCGCATATAATCGATGCGCAGATCGAGCGTCGCGGTGCCCGTGGGGCCGTTTTCGGCGGCCAGGACCGCCGCACCGCCGCAGGTATCCATCAGGGCCGAAACCGCGCCGCCGTGGATCACGCCGGTTTCAGGATCGCCAATTAGCGCCTTGTTAAAAGGCATCGAGATCACGGCGAGACCCTCGCCCATCTCCTCGATCGTCATGCCGAGGGCCCGGGAGAAGGGCAGCGCCGACATCAATTGCCGACCGATCCGCAGCCTGTCTTCCTCGGATAGCGTGGGGGGCGGGCTTATCGTCATAGCGCGTGGCTTCTGCTTGCGGGCCCAGCCCCTTGGGCGACACGGCATGTTTGCTGGGAGGCGCGAGCCTGGTCGACAAACGGTCGAGAGGCGCACGTCGTGGCACGCCGCCTGCGGATTTGAGCAAATGGTGGGACGCGCAATGTCTTGCCCAATTCAGAGTTTCTCCCCTACACTTCCGCGGTCGACGCTACGTCAGTGGCGCATCGACGCTGCTGCAACCCGGCCTGGAAAGCATGAGCCAAGACCGTCTCGACTTCAAACAAATGTGTGCCAAGTTCGATGTGACGCCGCGCACTCTGCGTCATTATGAATATATCGAGCTGCTGGCACCGGACCGCGAAGGCCGCGCCAGGTTTTATGGCCCGCGCGAAGTGGCGCGGATGACGCTGATCATGAGGGGGCGGCGTTTCGGCTTTAGCCTAGAAGATATTCGGCAGTGGTTGGAGCTTTATGACGCGGATCCCGGCGGCGAGACGCAGCACAAGACGTGGATCGAGATGGCCGACCAACAGCTTGCCGATTTACACCAACGTCGGGTCGAGCTTGATGAGGTTATCGCCGAGCTCAAGGCCCTGCGTGACGCGACCGCTGCGGGCGGATGAGGGCGAGTTGAGCCTGCGCCGAGCTGTCGCCTGCGGCTTGCGCGGTGCCCTTTTAGCCATCGCCGCGATAGGCGCCCTACCCCTCGCCGCCGATACGCCACTTCGCCCAGCGGAGCCATGGACAGCCCAATTTGACGGTCAAATCCTCGTCATCGGTGACCCTAGCCAACCCCAGATCGTGATCGCGCCGCCTACCGGCCCGGCTTGGGCGATCCCCGTTTGGCGTGATCCCGGTGGCGTTCTGCCCAGCCCGGACGGGCGCCATGCCTTGCTGCGCAATACCGGTCTGAACCTTTTGTCGCTGCGCATTCAGCCCAACGACATCGTCCTGCGCGTGGTGGCTGAAACCGGCGAGGCAACCGCAGAAATCCCGCTCGCCAGCTTGATGGATTCCGCGCAGCTGACGCAGACGGCTTCGCATTTCGTCTGGATCGACACGTTTCGTTGGGAGGCCGGGGCCTGGCTCTTTGCAACGCCAGACGGGCAGCTTTGGTCGCTCAGGGCCGAGGATGGCGAGCTGACGCGACAGTGATTTAGGTGCAAATCGCGGAGATCACGGCCCTGACCCGAACCTCAAATCGACTACGGTTTTCCTTACCTTCCTGAGCGCAGACGCCCAAAACGCGGGACGAAAAATTGCGCATAACGACGGGGCGAATTTTCATTCCTTTCGTCCGGCCACAAGTGACGCTACGTTCCATTTACGTAAACGTAAATCTACTTGTACTAAGCGGTCAAATTCTCAAATCGGCGCTACCCAAGTAATGTTTGATGTGGAACCTGACATGAGCACCGACACGATGACCATTCGGGAAATGTGCGATGCGTTCGACGTGACGCCGCGCACCTTGCGCTTTTATGAAGCCAAGGAATTGCTGTTTCCCATACGCAAAGGCCAAAAGCGCCTGTTCACCCGCCGCGATCGCGCGCGTCTAAAGTTGATCCTGCGTGGCAAGCGCTTTGCCTTCAGCCTCGAAGAGATCCGCCAATTGCTCAATCTCTATGAGCCCGGCAACGGCCAGGCGACACAGCTTGCCCGAACGCTGGAGCTGGCGGGCGGCCATCTTCGAGACATGGAAGACCGCCGACGTGAGCTTGACGACGCAATCGGAGAGCTTCGCGCACAGATGAACCTTGTGACCGAGATGCTGAACGATGTCAGCGCCTCATCGCGGGCGGCCGAATAACGCCGCCGGATCGTTGATACACCCGCGATTGCCCTAACAGACCTGAGGGAGAGCCAAAGATGCCAAGCTATGTTGCCCCGACCAAGGACATGCAATTCGTCCTCCACGATGTTCTCGGCCTGAGCGCCCGCGAGATCCCCGGCTATGGCGATCTCGACCGTGATTTCACTGCGGCAATCCTGGACGAGGCGGGCAAGATAGCCTCTGAGGTGCTGCAGCCGCTGAACGTGGTGGGCGATACTGAGGGATGTCGCCTGGAGAACGGTGTGGTGCGCACACCGACCGGCTTTAAGGACGCCTTTGAGCAGGTCAAAGAGGGCGGCTGGCCCGGCATCGATATGCCCGAAGCCTATGGCGGCCAGGACATGCCCGTGGTGATCGGCACGGCCGTGGGCGAGATGTTTTCCTCGGCAAATCAAGCTTTTACTATGTATCAGGGCCTGACCCACGGCGCGGCAAGCGCGATACTGGCGCATGGCTCTGAGGCGCAAAAGGACACCTATCTGCCGAAGATGGTCTCATGCGACTGGACCGGGACGATGAACCTGACCGAGCCCCATTGCGGCACGGATCTGGGCCTGATGCGTACCAAGGCGGTGTCCCAGGACGACGGCAGCTATAGTGTGACGGGCCAGAAGATCTTCATCTCCGCCGGTGAGCACGACATGGCCGAGAACATCATCCACCTGGTGCTTGCCAAGATCCCGGGCGGACCGGACGGCATCAAGGGCGTATCGCTGTTTATTGTGCCGAAATTCATCGTGAAGGAAGACGGCTCGCTGGGGCCGCGCAACGGGGTGTCCTGCGGCAAGATCGAAGAAAAGATGGGGATCCACGGCAATTCGACCTGCGTGATGAATTATGACGAGGCGACGGGCTATTTGCTCGGCGAGGAGCACAAGGGCATGCGCGCGATGTTCACAATGATGAACGAGGCGCGGCTCGGCGTCGGCATGCAAGGCGTTAGCCAGGCGGAAGTGGCCTATCAAAACGCACTCGAATACGCCAAGGACCGGCTTCAGGGCCGCGACGTGACGGGCACCAAGAACCCTGACGGCCCGGCCGATCCGCTCATCGTGCATCCCGACGTGCGCCGGGCGCTCATGGATCAAAAGAGCTTTGCCGAGGGCGCACGGGCCTTCATCCTGTGGGGCGCTTTGCTGCTCGATCAGGCGCACCGCTCAGAGGATGCCGATGCGGACGGGCTGATCTCACTGCTGACGCCGGTGATCAAAGGCTTCCTGACTGATCAGGGCTATGACATGACGATCAAGGCCCAGCAGATCTATGGCGGCCACGGCTATATCGAAGAATGGGGGATGTCGCAGTATACCCGCGACGCCCGAATTGCGATGATCTATGAGGGTGCGAATGGCGTGCAGGCGCTGGACCTGGTGGGCCGCAAGCTGGCCCAGGACGGCGGCAAGCACGTGATGGCGTTCTTCAACCTCGTCAAAGAGTTTGTGGCCGAGCACAAAGGCGCGGATGAGAGCTTTGATGCGGGCTTTCTCGAGCCGCTGAAAGCCGCCTCCAAGGATCTTCAGGCGGCGGGCATGTACTTCATGCAGAACGGTATGAAAAACCCCAACAACGCGCTCGCCGGTTCGAACGATTTCATGCACATGTTCGGCCATGTCTGCCTGGGCCTGATGTGGGCCAAGATGGCGCTGGCGGCGAAGACTGCGCTCGCCGAGGGCACGAGCGACCGCGACTTCTACGAAAGCAAGCTGGCCACCGGTCGCTATTATATGGCGCGGCAATTGCCGGCCACGGCGCTCCATCTCAAGCGGATCGAGAGCGGCGCGGAGCCGGTCATGGCCCTCGAGGCAGCCAATTTCTGATGCCCAAACGGCTGCGCCTCACCCGGCGGCCGCACCTGGCGATGAGCGAAGAAGCTTACCGCCGGATGCGAGCGCTCGCCGGGGAGGCCGGGCTCGATGAGGGGGAGTTTCTGTCGTTTCTGTTCGAGAATTGGAGCAGCGTGATTGCGGAGGACAACCTGACGGCGCGGTTGCGGATTTTTAATTCGGAGCTTGAGGACAGGAAGGGCTGAGGGCGCTCAGACAATAAAGGGAGGGTTGAGTATTTTGGGAAAAATGAAGGCGACAGCTGGCGGTGAGGCCAGATCGGACATCCCGCGGTGCCGAGTGTTCTCTCGCGTCCGGGAGCGCTTCACTGCACCACAGGATGCCTTCACTTTTCACGGTCATCGGCTCTCCAGCCTGTACCGCAAGCCAAGGGAAGCGGATCACGGTAAACAAGCCGTTACTGCACCCCTTCATTTTTCCAAAAATACTCAAAATGGGGCGACATCTGGCGATGCGGGGGAAAACCTAGGCGTCACACCTGACGCTGCACCCCGGCCCGCTGTTTGAAAGGGAGGCCCATGGCCAACACGCTTTACTGCTTCGCGGAATCGGGCAACGCCTATAAGGCCGCGCTTGCGCTGGAAATGGCGGGCCTGCCCTGGCAGGCGCGTTTTGTCGATTTCTTCAATGGCGAGGCGCGCAGCGAGGCTTATCGCAAACTCAACCCGATGGGCGAGGTTCCGGTGCTGGACACCGGCTCTGAAATCCTAACACAATCGGGTGTGATTCAAACCTGGGTCACCGAGCAAACCGGCACCTTGGGTGGCACAAACGCGGCAGAGGCGCGCGATGTGCTGCGATGGATCATTTTCGACAACCAAAAGATCTCTGGCCAGGCAGGACCTTTGCGGTTCGTGATGAACTTCCTGCCAGAAGAGAAGCGTAGCGCCGATGTGATCGGCTTTCTCGGCGGACGCCTCAAAGCGGCCTTGCAGGTCCTCGAAGCAGAGCTTTCAGGGCGTGACTGGCTGGTTGGCGCGGCGCCCAGCATGGCGGACCTGTCCTGCGCCGGTTACCTCTACTACCCCGAGCCTTTTGGCTTTGCGCGCGCGGATTATCCCGCCATCGACGCTTGGCTCGACCGTCTCGCTGCCCAGCCCGGCTGGGCCCATCCGTATGACCTTCTCCCCGCCCCGACATTGGGCAAAGACACCCGGAGCTAAGCCATGGCCGACGCCTATATCTATGACGCAATCCGCACGCCCCGCGGCAAGGGCCGCCGCGACGGCAGCCTACACGAGGTCACCTCGGCGCGGCTTTCGGCCTTCACGCTCAACACGCTCAAAGAGCGCAACGATCTGGACGGTCACGCGGTCGAGGACGTGATCTGGGGCAATGTCACGCAAGTCGCCGAGCAGGGCGGGTGCCTGGCGCGTACAGCCGTTCTCGCCTCTGATCTCGACGAGAGCATTCCGGGCCTGTCGATTAACCGTTTCTGCGCGAGCGGCCTGGAAGCCGTGAACCTGGCGGCCAACCAAGTGCGCGGCGATGCGGGCGAGGCCTATATCGCCGGCGGCGTGGAGATGATGGGCCGGGTGGCAATGGGCTCGGACGGGGCAGCGATCGCCGTCGATCCAGACATTGCGATGAAGACCTATTTCGTGCCCCAGGGCATCTCGGCCGATATTATTGCCACGGAATACGGCTTCGACCGCGACACGTGCGATGCCTATGCGATGGAAAGCCAACGTCGCGCCGCAGAGGCTTGGTCCGAGAACCGCTTTGCCAAATCGGTCGTCCCGGTCAAAGACATCAACGGTCTGACGATCCTGGACCGTGACGAATACATGCGGCCCGGCACCGATATGCAGTCGCTCGGCAGCCTCAAGCCTGCCTTTAAGGATATGGGCGAGACGATGCCGGGTTTTGATGCCGTTGCGCTGATGAAATACCCGCATCTGGAACGCATCGAGCATATCCACCATGCCGGCAATTCCTCGGGGATTGTGGACGGCGCGGCGGCTGTTCTGATCGGCTCCAAAGCCTTCGGCGAGGCGCGCGGTCTGACACCGCGGGCGCGTATCCGGGCCAACACCAAGATCGGTACGGATCCAACGATCAACCTGACAGGCCCTGTCCCGGTGACCGAAAAGATCTTGGCCGAGACTGGCATGAACTTTAGTGACATCGACCTTTTTGAGGTGAATGAGGCGTTTGCCTCGGTCGTCCTGCGCTTCATGCAGGCGTTTGATGCCGATCCTGAGCGCGTCAACGTCAACGGTGGCGCCATCGCCATGGGCCATCCCCTGGGCGCAACGGGTGCGATGATCCTGGGCACGCTGCTCGATGAAATGGAGCGCTCGGACAAGGAAGTTGGGCTCGCCACGCTCTGCGTTGCTTCGGGCATGGGCGCGGCCACCATCCTGGAGCGTGTCTGAGCGGATGCAGGACCCGGCTGCGATCTATCAGGAAAACCTCGACATCGTCTCCAATGCGATCATGCAGGGCGATGCCGGGGCGGCGGTGGGTCGTTTTGCCATCCCAATGCTGCTGCGGACCTTGAGCTCCGAAATGATGCTGGAGCGGGCCGAAGACCTCATAGAGGACACGTCCCGCCACAGTCAGGCGCTACACGATCTCGGCGTTACCCATTACGTACGCCTGGTCAAAAAGGCTGCGTATCTGACCGAAGAGCTGATCGAGGGCTGG
Source organism: Pseudomonadota bacterium (assembly GCA_038530555.1). Classification (GTDB taxonomy): domain Bacteria; phylum Pseudomonadota; class Alphaproteobacteria; order Rhodobacterales; family Rhodobacteraceae; genus HKCCE3408. The sequence continues at coordinate 50,665 of JBCBCN010000012.1, forward strand.
CACGAGACGTTTGCCCTGCGCGGTGCCAATCTCGTGGTGCCGAGCTATCGAAGTCGCTTGATTCTGCGTTTGGATGACGGAATTTGGAAAGTGGCCGAGGGTGAACATGAGCTGGGTGGTGAGCGGTTCCCAGCCGGCATCGTGCGTCCCGAACCCGGCGCATTCGATAAACGTTGGCGGCAAAGCTACGACGACATACGCGCCACCCATGCAAGGGCGGAGCCCATCTACCAAGCCGTGCTCGATACGATGAGCGCGCTGACCATAGCGGGCGATTTTGATGGCTGGGCCGGGACCTTTACCTTCCCGCATGACGTGCATTACGATGCAACCGATCATGTGGCCTATGAGCCCAAAGACGTGGCTGCATTTTTCAGCCATATGCAAGAGCGCATTGAGACCCTTGGCGCCGATGCAATGCCGCGACGAGCCCGGTATGCGGAGTTTGTGTCGGGCAACCGGATCATCGGCTATCACGACACGTGCCTCTCCAAGAACGGCGAAACCGTGTTCGGCCCGGTGCGCAGCCGCATGATGCTGCGCTTGGACGACGATACTTGGCTCTGCACTGCTGTGACGAACTCACTTTCGAATAGGGACCTGGACATCAAGGATTTCCAGCTCTCCACCACTCTGCCGACCATGCGCGAAATCCAGGAAAGGATGAGAAATGGCTGATTTTACGATGCAAAAGGGCGCCGACGGCGTCGCTGTCATCACCTGGGACGTGCCGGACAAGTCGATGAATGTCCTCAGCCGAGAGGCGTTCGAGGTCGTCGATGCGCTGATCGACGACGCGCTGGCCGATGACGCGGTCAAAGGCGTGGTCCTGACCTCGGGCAAGTCGACATTCGCGGGCGGGATGGACCTCAATACGCTGGGCTCGATCCGCCAGGAGGCGGGTGATGACCCAGCCCAGGCGCTGTTTGATTTCACTATGAACGGCCACCGGATCATGCGCAAAATGGAGCGCGCGGGTCTCGATCCCAAGACCAACAAGGGCGGCAAGCCGGTGGCCTGCGCCATCACGGGCACATGCGCGGGCATCGGCACAGAGATCGCCCTGGCCTGCCACCGCCGCTTCATGGCCGACAACCCTAGGGCCAAGATCGGCCTGCCAGAGATCCTAGTGGGGCTGTTTCCCGGTGGCGGCGGCACGACGCGCTATTCCCGGATGGTGGGCGCGATGGCAGCCGCGCCTGTCCTGTTGGAAGGCAAGATGCTCGATCCCAAGCGCGCCAAATCGGCCGGTCTGATCGATGAGGTCGTGCCCGCCGATGAGCTTTTGGAGGCGGCGAAGGCCTGGGTGTTGAGCGCGACGGATGCCGATATCGTCAAACCCTGGGACGCCAAGGGGTGGAAGATGCCCGGCGGCGCGCCCTACCACCCGGCGGGTTTCATGACCTTCGTCGGCGCCAGCGCGATGATCCATGGCAAGACCAAGGGCGTCTATCCCGCGGCCAAGGCACTGCTGTCGAGCGTCTATGAAGGCGCGCTCGTGCCCTTTGACACGGCGCTCAAGATCGAGGCCCGCTGGTTCACGAATGTGCTGATGAACCCCTCCTCGAGCGCGATGATCCGCTCGCTGTTTGTCAATAAGGAAGCGCTCGAGAAAGGCGCGAACCGCCCGGCGGTCGATGATCAAAAAGTGCAAAAGGTTGGCGTGCTTGGTGCCGGCATGATGGGCGCTGGTATTGCATATGTATCAGCCAATGCTGGCATCGAGGTCGTGCTTATCGACGCCGAACAGGCTTCCGCCGAGCGCGGCAAGGCCTATTCCGAGAGTCTGCTGGACAAGGGCATGAAGCGCGGCAGGGTCACCGAAGAGAAGAAGGCGCAGGTTCTCGGCCGGATCACTCCGACCACGGATTACGCGGCGCTCGCGGGTTGCGATCTGATCGTGGAGGCCGTTTTCGAAGACCCCAGCGTCAAGGCCGAGGTCACGGCCAAGACCGAGGCGGTGATCCCGGATACCGCGATCTTCGCCACCAACACCTCGACCCTGCCGATCACAGAGCTTGCCAAGGCCAGCAGCCGGCCCGAACAATTCATCGGCATCCACTTTTTCTCACCGGTCGATAAGATGCTGCTGGTGGAAATCATTCGTGGGAAGGAAACGGGCGATGTTGCCGTGGCCAAGGCGCTCGATTTCGTGCGCCAGATCCGCAAGACGCCGATCGTCGTCAATGATGCGCGCTTTTTCTACGCCAACCGCTGCATCCTGCCTTACGTAAATGAAGGTGTGCGGATGGTGCAGGAGGGCGTCGAGCCCGCGCTCATCGAAAACGCCGCCAAGCTGGTGGGGATGCCGCTCGGACCGCTGCAACTGACCGATGAGACCTCGATCGATCTGGGCGTCAAGATCGCCAAGGCGACCAAAGCCGCAGATCCGGCCTATGACGACACCGCCGATGAGTTGATCTTTTGGCTCGCCGATGAGGGGCGGCTGGGGCGCAAATCAAACGCCGGTTTCTACAGCTACGACGACAACGGCAAGCGCCAGGGTCTGTGGGACGGTCTGGCCGCGCGGTATAGCGTGACCGAGGAGCAGCCAGAGCTGACCGAGGTTCAGCATCGCCTGCTCTTCGCGCAAGTTCTCGAAGCGGTGCGCGCGCTGGAGGAAGGCGTGCTGACCGATATCCGTGAGGGCGATGTCGGCGCGATCCTGGGTTGGGGCTTTGCGCCTTGGTCGGGCGGGCCATTCTCCTGGCTCGATATTCTCGGCACAGCCTATGCGGCGGAACGTTGCGATCAGCTGCAAGCGGCTTATGGCGACCGCTTCGCCTGTCCTGCTCTGCTTAGAGAGATGTCCGAAAAGGGCCAGAGCTTTTACGGCCGATTTGGGCCAGGCGCGGCCGCCCAGGCAGCCTGAGCCCGTCGCGAACTTAGCTGCGTCCGATCTGAGGTAAGCCTTGGCTTGATCCTTGGGTCGGGCGCGCGCCGGAATGTTGAGCCTCAAAGCTTACTGCGCTGATCCCAAACGGTGTTTTAGGCATCGCGTCATGGGTTTGGCTGGTGTTCACCGCGAAAACGCCGACGCAAAGTGCGATCAAACCTGCGGCCAGGATCAGGCCGAAACTATCCGAATTCTGTGATGCGTGCATGGCTGCGTCGCCTCTCGATGATCCACGCCCCGGCCCACGTCTTGGCTTCTATGCAAATTTTAGCTGATTTTGGAGCAAAAGCTGCGCGCTTGGTTAACGCGCGGGCTTGCACGGCGCTGGATCAACGGCGCGGGATCAACGACGGATCTGAGGCAGTTCCCCGACGCGCACATCACGCCCGTTATCCACAAGCGGTGAGCTGACGACTCCAAATGGCGTGCGTGCAAGGCCATCGCGCGCCTCCTCTGCGGCAATCGAGCCGAAAACCGCCATCATCAAAGCCAAGCCGATGACCACCAACACAATGGCGGTGTCATCGAAATCTCGTTCGTTTCGCATTTGGGCGCCCCCTCAAGGCCGCCCCCACCGGAAACAATGGATAGTCATTGTTCTGCGCGATGTCTCTGGGTGCGGGCCTGCAAGCGGATTTTGCGCAAAGCTCCGCCCATCGCGCGCGAGAGGTACGGCGTTGACATTGTCCTTGCGGCCCTCATGTTCTGCGCAGCGCGAGCGCATAACGATTGCGGGGGAGGACGACACCGATGGGCTGGTTGAGCGATGAGACGGGTCTGCAAAAGCGGGCGGCGAATTACGTGCCGCTGACACCGCTGAGCCATCTGGCCCGCGCGGCGGAGGTTTTTGCCGGCCGCACCGCGATGACCTATGGGGCGGGATTTCGGATCACCTATGCCGAGTACCATGCCCGCGTGTCGCGTTTGGCCTCTGGTCTGGCTGCGCAAGGCATCGCGCCAGGCGACGTGGTGGCCGCCATCCTGCCCAATGTGCCCGCCCATGTGGAGGCACATTTCGGCGTACCTGCTGCGGGCGCTATCCTGAACTCGATCAACACGCGGCTCGATACCGGCACGATCGCCTATATCCTGGGCCATGGCGGCGCCAAGATCGCCCTGGTCGATACTGCGCTGTTGCCGGTCGTCGAGGAGGCCATCGCGGCGATGGAGGAGCCTGCACCGACGATCATCGAAGTGCCCGACGAAGAGGCGGGGATCGCGGCGAGCGGGCGGTATATGACCTATGACGCGCTTTTGGAGGCCGGGCGGCCCGACGCGCCCTGGCACTGGCCCGAAGATGAGTGGGAGAGTATCGCGCTCAACTACACCTCGGGCACGACCGGGCGGCCTAAGGGCGTCGTTTATCACCATCGAGGCGCCTATCTGATCACGCTGGGCACACCGATCTCTTGGCGGATGGTGCTGCACCCGGTCTACCTGGCCCTGGTGCCGCTCTTTCACTGCAACAACTGGTGCCACACCTGGATGATGCCCGCGCTTGGCGGCACTCTGGTCTGTTGCCGCGATATCACCGCCGCCAATATTTATGACGCGATCGCCGATCACGGTGTCACCCATCTGGGCGGGGCGCCGATCGTGTTGAACCTGGTGGTGAATGCCGAGGCGTCGGAGCGGCGGGACTTCGATCATACTGTCGAGGTCTTCACCGCAGGCGCGCCGCCCGCCGCCGCGACGCTGGCGGCGATTGAGACGCTGGGGTTCAACGTCACGCAGGTCTATGGCCTGACCGAGACCTATGGGCATATCACGGAATGCCTGTGGAATGACGCCGATTGGGCGGAGCTTGGCGCGGGCGAGAAGGCCGCGATCAAGGCGCGCCAGGGCGTGGCGATGCCCTTTGCGCAGGAGGTTACAGTGCTGGGCGAAGGTGGGGCGCCAGTGGCGCGAGACGGGGCCGCCCTGGGCGAGATCGCGATGCGCGGCAATACCGTCATGAAAGGCTATCTCAAGAACCCCGAGGCCACGGAGGAAGCCTTTGCGGGCGGCTATTTCCGCTCTGGCGATATCGCCCTGCACCATCCCGACGGCTATGTGCAGATCGCGGATCGGGCCAAGGACATAATCATCTCTGGCGGCGAAAACGTCAGCTCGGTCGAGGTCGAGGGGCGTCTGATGCAGCATCCGGCGGTGTTTCTGTGCGCCGTAGTGGCCAAGCCAGACGACAAATGGGGCGAAGTGCCCTGCGCCTTTGTTGAGCTCAAGCCCGGAGGTGAGGCCGATGAGGCGGAGCTGATCGCCTTTGCCCGGGCAGAGCTTGCCGGGTTCAAAACGCCGAAACAGGTCGTGTTCGAAGAACTGCCCAAAACCGCGACGGGCAAGATCCAAAAGTTCGAGCTGCGCGCGCGGGCCAAAGCACTCTGATGCCATGCCCCGTTTTGTTTGACCCGTGACGCTTGAGCGGGGCCATCTGTTGCGCTAGCCTAACGTTCAACAATAAAATCGAGCGATACAGGCAGCTCAATGACGGCGTTGGCGGACTATCAGCGGCTTGAATGCAGCGCGCTTTGGCGTCCCTCTGCGGGTGTGCAGCGCCGCGAGGTGATGGTGTCGCTGGGCGAGGCGACGCTGGTGATTTCTGGCTTTAACGAGACAGCATTATCGCATTGGTCGTTGCCCGCGATCCAGCGCTTGAACCCCGGCGAGCGTCCCGCCCTCTTCGCGCTGGATGATGCAGACGCCGACGAGCATCTGGAAATTTCTGAGCCGGACATGATCGCGGCCATCGACCGGGTGCGCGGCGCGATTTCCCGCGCGCGGCCGCATCCGGGCCGTCTGCGCCTAGGTCTTCGGGCGAGTGGCGCCCTGTGCCTGTTGGCAGCGGCAGCCTTTTGGCTTCCCGGCGCGCTGGCGCGGCAGACGGCGGCGCTGCTGCCCGAGCAGAGCACGCGCGAGATCGGCGCGGCGATCTTGGCCGAGATGGAGGCCCTGAGCGGCCCGGCCTGTTCAAGCCCATCAGGGGCGCAGGCCCTGGAGCGTTTGGCAGAGCGTATCTTTGGCGCCGAGCCGCCCGCCATCGTTGTGCTGCCGGAAATGGTCTCGGGGACAAGCCATCTGCCGGGCGGGGTTCTGGTGCTTGACCGCGCCATCGTCGAAACGCCCGAGCGGCCCGATGCGGTGGCGGGCTATCTCGTGGCCGAAGCTGCCCGGGCGGAGCGTCAGGATCCCCTGGCCGATATTCTTGAGGAGAGCGGCATTGGCGCGCTCTTTGGCCTTTTGACGATGGGGCAGATGCCAGAGGAGGCCGTGCGATCCGCAGCGGCGGAACGCCTGACCACGACGCCAGAGGCGGTGCCCGATGCCGCCCTGATCGCGCAGTTCACCGAGGCCCAGATCTCCTCAGCACCCTATGGCTTTGCGGTCGATATCTCAGGCGAGAGCACGCTGGGCCTGATCGAGGCAGATCCGGTGCGCGGCCAAAGCCCCGCCCCGGTCCTGAGTGAGCGCGACTGGCGCGCACTTCAGACGATCTGTACCAGTCGCGGTTGAGTTGGCGCGCGCGTTCCGGCTCAGTTACGGATGCGCAGAGGCGCGAAACCGACGCCATAGGCGATCTCATAGCCCGCGCGGGCCGCATCGAGATTGGCGTAAGGGCCGATCATAAGGCGGTAGCTGCCGCTGACGGTCCCCTGCCCGACCTGCACCGACAGACCCTGACCCGTAAGCGCCGCGCCTGCCGTCCGCGCCTCGGCTGCGGATGCATAGCGCCCGGCTTCGACCCAGGCAGGGCCGGGACCGGCCAAAGTGGGGCCCGGGTTCACCTGATTGACGGCTTCGCGCGGCACCGTCTGGGTCCAGACCTCGTTAATCGCGGCATCGCCCGCTGCGGTTTGTGGCCCGCGATGGGGATTGATCCGGCCATCATCCCAAGCGGGGCGATAGCCGTGGGGCACATGGATATGCGCCTGACGCGTGGTGCCAGGATAGCGGGTCGAATGACTGCTGACAGTGACCACGAGCGGGCCCGCCGAGGAGGCAACCGGCACGGGCACGACGCCGTCTGATTGGCCCGTACGGCCGGGATAAGTGGGGTTAAACCCGCAAAGCGGGCTTTCCTGAGCGTTCAGCCGTAGGGCCCAGGCCCGGCCGATGCGGGCAAAGACGCACCCCGCGCTGTCGACATAGATACTGCCCAGATGTCCAGGTGGTGGCGGTTCGGAGGGCGAGACACCGCTCCGATATTGCGGCTCAAATCGGGTTTCCGCCACTGCGGGCCCCGTCAAAACGCCAAAACTCATCACGCACGCCAAAGCGGCGCCAAACACTCGTCTCATGTCATCCCCCCAGGATGCTGGACGGCACCTATTTGGTGCCGAACATTCTATCACCCGCATCGCCCAGTCCTGGAACGATATACCCGTTCTCGTTCAAATGCGAATCCAAAGCGGCGGTGATGATCGGCACATCGGGATGCGCCTCGGCCATACGCCGCACACCCTCCGGCGCGGCCAGGAGGCAAAGAAACCGGATGTCGCTGGCGCCTGCGGCTTTGAGCAAATCGATGGCGGCGACCGAGGAGTTTCCGGTGGCCAGCATCGGATCGACGGCGATCACCAAACGGTCCGAGAGCTCGGTCGGGACTTTGAAATAGTACTGCACCGGTTCGAGCGTTTCTTCATCGCGGTAGAGCCCGACAAAGCCCACGCGCGCGGACGGGATCAGATCGAGGATACCATCCAGAAGTCCGTTCCCCGCCCTCAGGATCGACACCAGGGCGAGCTTTTTGCCGTCGAGAACCGGCGCCTCCATCGCCTCCATCGGCGTGGTGATCTGGCGCTCGGTCATGGGCAGGTCACGCGTCACTTCGTAGGCCAGAAGGTGGCTGATCTCGCGCAGAAGCTGGCGAAAAACGGCCGTGGGCGTGTCTTGGTCCCGCATCAGCGTCAGCTTGTGTTGGACCAGGGGGTGATCGACTAGGGTGAAATGGGTGTCTTTCGTATCGCTCATGATCTGGGGCCCTCCAATCGTTTTCGCAGCTCGTCTCGGGTTGCCTCATCGCAGAAGGCCGCGGCAAGCGCGTTTTTTGTCACCTCGGCGAACTCGGGCTCGGCCCAGTCGAAGGTGTCCGCCAGCATCGCGAACTCTCGGGTCAGATCAGTGCGGAAAAAGGGTGGATCATCAGTGGAGACTGTGACTTTCACGCCCCCGGCGCGGAGTTGTTCGATCGGGTGATCGGCCCAAGACGGAGTTACACCGAGAAAGACGTTCGAGCCGGGGCAGCATTCCAAAACGATGCCCTCGCGCGCGAGCCTGTCGACCAAGGCGGGATCATCGATGGCCTGCACGCCGTGGCCAATACGCTGGGGCGCCAGGGCGTCGAGCGCTTGGCGGACCGAGGCCGCGCCGCCCCATTCGCCCGCATGGATCGTCAGGCCTAGGCCTGCCTCGCGTGCGCAATCATAGCTCCAGGCGAAATCGGCCGGCGTGCCTGCCAACTCATCACCGCCCATGCCAAAACCCGTGATGAATGAGCCCGCGGTTTCCGCCGCGCAAATGGCCGGGGCGCGGGCCGTCTCAGGGCCGAAATGGCGGATCGCGGTGACGATCCCGCGCAGCTCTAGGCCTTGGATTGCGCTCGCCCGGACTGCCGCCTCTTCCATTGCGGCGAGGTACTCGCGCCAGGCGGCCAGGTCTCCGCCGCCGCAGAAGTCCGGAGAGATAAACAGTTCGGCATAGATCGCGCCCTGCTGAGCCAGCTCCTCGGCGACGGCGCTGAGCAGACGGGCGAAGTGGTCAGGCGTTTTAAGAAGCGTCGTCGCCGCCTCATAGACGCGCAGAAAATCATTGAAATCCTTGAAGGAATACTGACCCGCTTCATCGAATATCCCGCTGATATCCGTCCGCTGTTCGCCTGCCAGTCGGCGCATGAAGTCCGGCGGGGCCGCCCCTTCGAGGTGGAGGTGAAGCTCGATCTTCGGGCTTTGAGTCGCGGCATCGGGCATGTCTTGAGGGGGCTCCCGTCACAAAAAACTTTGCCCCGGCCCGGTGGCAGGCACGCCGAGATGGGCGGCGATGGACGCGCCGATATCGGCGAAGGCACGAATGCCGATCTGCCCCGAATAGGGCCCGACCGCAAGGACCGGCACGCGTTCGCGCGTGTGATCCGTGCCGCTCCAGGTCGGGTCGTTGCCGTGATCGGCGGTGAAGATCATCAGATCGTCCGGGCGAAGCGCCGCGATCAGGCGCGGCATTTGAGCGTCGAACCATTCGAGCGCCCGGGCATAGCCCGATACATCGCGCCGGTGGCCGTAAAGACTGTCGAATTCGACGAAATTGGCGAAGATCAGCGCGCCGTCGGCAGCTGTGGATATCCTTTGGATAAGTCCCGCCATCAGCGCGGCATCATCGCCTTTGATCTGATCGGTGATGCCGCGTCCAGCAAAGATATCCCCAATCTTACCCACAGCATGGACTGGTCGGCCCGTTCCATACACCCAGTCGCAGAGCGTTGGCTCCGGCGGGACGAGCGCGAAATCACGCCGGTTGCCGGTGCGCTCGAACGCGCCGGGCTTGCCCAGGAAGGGCCGGGCGATGACGCGCCCGACCTTTTGGGCGTGCAGGCCGGGGGCGAGGCCCTCGCACAGCGCCATCAGACGCGCGAGGCCGAAGCATTCTTCATGGGCGGCGATCTGCAGAACGCTGTCGGCTGAAGTGTAGACGATGGGCCTGCCCGTCTCGAGATGGCGCGCGCCCTCCTCGGCCAGGATCTCGGTGCCCGAGGCGTGGCGATTGCCCAGGATCCCGCTCGTGCCCGCGCGGCGGCAGATGTCTGAGGTGAGCTCGTCGGGTAGAGCGGGGTCAGTCCTCGGAAAATAGTGCCAGTCGAAGGGCACGGGCAGACCAGCGAGTTCCCAATGGCCCGAGGGCGTATCCTTGCCGGGAGAGACCTGCTGCGCCGCGCCCCAAAGCCCCCCCCAAAGCCCTTTCGGCGCGGCATCGAGACCGGGCATCGACGCACCTGAGGCCAGACGGACCGCAGCGCCGAGGCCGATTGCATCGAGATGCGGCAGGCGGAGGGGGCCCGAACGCCCGGTCTCAGAGCGGCCGCTCGCACAGAAATCCGCAATATGGCCGAGCGTGTTGGCGCCGGTATCGGGGCGGTCCTCGTTGAAAAAGTCGGCCGCATCAGGCGCCCCGCCCGCGCCGACGGAGTCCATCACCACAAGGATCGCCCGGCTCATTGTGCGATGCGCTCACGGATCAACGGGCCTGCGGGCTCGGGCCGTTCGCGCAGCCGGAAGGCCGAGATCAGGGCGGAAGTAACTCGGTCCGCGTCCTCCTCACGCGCGGCGTGGATGGTCATGAGCGGGCGGTCCGCATCGACATAGTCGCCCAGCCGCGCCAGTCCCGAGAGGCCTACACGCGCGTCGATCCGGTCTTTGTCCTGCACGCGTCCGCCGCCCAGGGCCACGACCGCATCGCCTAGGGCGCGGGTGTCGATCCAAGCCACATAGCCTGCGCCTGTAGGGAAAAGATCACGCTGGATCTGGGCGGCAGGCAGCCGGTCGCGCCAATGCTCGACGAAATCTCTGGGCCCGCCCAGACGCGCGATCATCCGCCCGAAGATCTCGGCCGCCTCGCCGGTTCGGATGGCGGCAGCAATGCGCCCTGCCCCATCCTTGGCATCCGCCGCGATACCGCCAAGCGCCAGAACCTCACCGCCCAGCTCGAGGCATAGCCGATGCAGTGCTGAGCCGGAGGCAGCGCCGGTCAGGACGTGCATCGCCTCGATCACCTCAAGCGCATTACCCGCCGCGTTCGCTAGAGGCTGATTCATGTCCGAGATCAGGGCGGTTGTCATCGTCCCACTGGCCTGCGCCGTTTTCACGAGCGCATCTGCCAACTCACGCGCGGCGGTGTCATCCTTGAGGACCGCACCGGTCCCAGTTTTGACATCGAGGACCAGCGCCTCAGGCCCGCAGGCCAGCTTTTTGGACAGAATCGAGGCCACGATCAGATCGAGCGAGCCGACCGTGCCGGTGACATCGCGCACCGCATATAGTCGTCGGTCGGCCGGCGCGATATCGCCGGTTGCGCCCACGATGGCACAGCCGATATCGCCGACAATATCTTGAAGGTCATCAACCGAGATCTGCGTGCGGTAGCCCGGGATCGCCTCAAGCTTGTCGAGTGTGCCGCCGGTATGGCCAAGGCCTCGGCCCGAGATCATCGGCACATAGGCCCCGCAGGCGGCTAGCGCGGGGGCCAGGATCAGCGAAGTGCAATCGCCGACACCGCCGGTGGAGTGTTTGTCCAGTACCGGGCCATCGAAGGACCAATGCAGCGTCTCGCCGCTTTCGCGCATCGCATGGGTCAATTGCACGCGTGCCTCCTGACTAAGGCCAGTCTGACAAATCGCCATGGCGAAGGCCCCGGCCTGGGCGTCGCTGACCCCGCCTTGGGCAAGCTCTTCGGCGAACCAATAAATCTCGGCTTCGCTGAGCGATTGTCCGTGGCGGAGTTTCTCCAGGATTTCGCGCGCTTGCATCTCTCAGGCTCAGTCTTTGGCCATATGCGCGCCGCTGAAGGCGCCTGGAAGAAGAGCCGCGACCGAGGTTTTGAGCGTTGCTCCGTCCGTCGTGGCCAGGGTCACGGGCGTGTCGCCATCGGCAAATTCGGCGAGCTTTTGGCGGCAGCCGCCGCAGGGTGGCACGGGCTCGGGGCTGTTGGCGATGACGACGATCTCGGCGATGCGGGTGTCGCCCTGCGCGATCATCGCCGCAATTGCGCCCGCCTCGGCGCAGGTGCCTTCGGGATAGGCCACGTTTTCGACATTGCAGCCGAGATGCACGTTGCCCTCGACGCTGCGAATGGCGGCGCCAACGTGAAAGCCGCTATAGGGCACATAGGCGTTGGCCATTACGCGTTTCGCGTCGGTCAAAAGAGCCATCGGCACGCGCCTCCCGTTTCGTCGTCTGCGCGCAGTGTGCGGCGGCGGTGGACCGGGCGCAAGCATCGGGAGATGCGCGGGAGCGCGTGGCGTAAGTTTCGGGTTCGATGTGATTATATATTTGCGATATTCTATTCTATTTTATAGATATTAATCGCGTATTTTTTAACTTTTTACAATTTTTCAGCTGTAAAGATCCACCGGCGTTCCGGCCAAGGCAGAGATGTTCAAAAGCCCTCGCGCCGTGATTGCCGGGGTCACGATTGTCGCACGGTTGCCCATCCCCATCAGGATCGGACCGACCTCCAGACCGCCCCCGCGCGATTTGAGCATGTTGCGCGCCGCCCCGGCCGCATCGGTCGAGGCAAAGACCAGCGCATTAGCAACCCCCTGCATCCGCGATTGCGGGAAGATGCGCGCCCTGAGATCGGGATCAAGCGCTGTGTCGAGCTGCATCTCACCCTCATAGGTGAAATCAGGTGCCATCGCGTCGAGGATCTCGAGCGCAGCCCGCATGCGCCCGCCGCTATCACCCTCCAGATTTCCAAACTGGCTGCTTGAGCACAGGGCGATGTTGGGCGTCAGGCCGAAGCGGCGAATATGGCGCGCGGTGGCCACAACGGTCTCGGCGATCTGGTCGGGCGTTGGCACTTGGTGGACTTGCGTGTCGGCGATGAAAAGCGGGCCGTCTTCGTGCACCATCAGACTGAGGGCCGCGACGGGGTGCAGGCCTTTATTGCCCAGGATCTGCTGCACGTAATTGAGGTGCCAGAGATATTGGCCGAAGACGCCGCAGATCATCGAATCCGCCTCGCCGCGTTGGACCATCACCGCCGCGATTGCCGTCGTATTTGTCCGAAGCACGGCTTGTGCAAGATCTGGCGTCACGCCGCGGCGAGCCATAAGCCCATGATAAGTTTCCCAATAGTCTCGGTAGCGGGGATCGCTTTGCGGGTTTACCAGCTCAAAGGCCGAGACCGCTTTAGCACTGAGGCCAGCGCGTTCTGCGCGCGCATGGATGACATCGGGACGCCCGATCAGGATGGGCCGGTCGGTCATCTCTTCGAGCATCGCGTGACTGGCGCGAAGCACGCGCTCATCCTCGCCCTCGGCAAAGACAATGCGCCGCGTCGCGGTCGCCGCCGCCTCGAATACCGGCCGCATGATGAGCGCTGAACGGAAGACGGATTGATCGAGCCGCGCGCGATAGGAGGCCGGATCGGCCAGGGGCCGTGTCGCCACGCCGGACGCCATCGCGGCTTCGGCCACAGCGCTGGCCACGACGCCCATCAGGCGCGGATCGAAGGGTTTGGGGATCAGGTAATCGGCGCCGAAGCTGAGCTTTTCGCCGCGATACGCAGCAGCCGCCTCCGCCGAGGTCGTGGCCCGCGCGAGGGCCGCGATGCCTTCGATACAGGCGATCTCCATCGCGTCGTTGATCTGCGTCGCGCCCACATCAAGCGCGCCTCGAAAAATAAAAGGGAAACAGAGCACATTATTGACTTGATTGGGAAAATCGCTGCGGCCGGTGGCGATGATGGCCTCGGGCGCCACCTCTTTGACCAGGTCGGGCATGATCTCAGGCGTCGGATTGGCCAGGGCGAAGATCACCGGACGCGCGGCCATTTGCGTGACCATCTCGGGCGTCAGCACACCAGGGCCGGAGAGGCCCAGAAACATATCCGCGCCCGCGATCACTTCGGACAGATCCCGTGGACCGCCGGGCTGAGCAAAGGCCGCCTTCTGAGGGGTCATGTCGACCTCCCGGCCCTCGTGGATCAAACCGTGCAGATCGCAGAGCCAGACATTTTCGCGCTTGAGCCCCAGCTTGAGGAGCATGTTGAGACAGGCGATCCCTGCCGCGCCGCCGCCGGTTGAGACCAGCTTGATGTCTTCGAAGCTTTTGCCCGCTACGCGTAGCGCATTCGTCGCCGCTGCGCCGACAACGATAGCGGTGCCGTGTTGGTCATCGTGGAAAACGGGGATGTTCATCCGCGCGCGACAGTATTCTTCAACGATGAAGCAATCGGGCGCTTTGATGTCTTCGAGATTGATGGCCCCGAAGGTCGGTTCGAGCGCGCAAACGATCTCGGCCAGGCGCATTGGATCGGGCTCATTCACCTCGAGGTCGAAACAGTCTATGTTTGCGAATTTCTTAAACAATACCGCCTTGCCTTCCATCACGGGCTTGGAGGCGAGCGCACCGATATTGCCCAGGCCCAGTACGGCCGAGCCATTGGTGACCACGGCCACCAGATTGCCGCGCGCGGTGAGGTCGGCGGCCTCGGCGGCGTTGGATTTGATCGACAAACAGGCCTCGGCCACGCCCGGCGAATAGGCCAGCGCCAGGTCGCGGCCGTTGGCGAGCGGCTTGGTCGGGCGAACCTCAAGCTTTCCGGCGCGCGGGCGACGGTGATAGTCGAGCGCGGCCTCGCGAAAGACGGCCTTAGGATCCGTATCAGCCATCATGCGCGCCTTTCGTGTCGTTCTTCACCGGTAGTTTAACGTTAAACTACCCCGAAGCCGCGCCGCTTTACCCGTCCATTTTGCGCGACCAAAGGACCCAGCCGGCCTTAGACGAATTGCTCACGGATCAGCCGTTCTTCGAGACCGTGGCCCGGGTCGAAGAGAATACGATGCTCAACGCTGGGCTCGGACCGGATCTCAACCTCAACCACATCGCTGACCGAGCGGCTGTCGGCATCGGCCCGCACGGGGCGTTTCGCGTGGCCCATCACCTCGATCTTGACCCGGGCGCTTTTGGGCAAAAGCGCGCCGCGCCAACGCCTCGGCCGGAACGCCGCCATCGCCGTCAGGGCAAGAACATCCGAGCCGATGGGCACGATCGGGCCATGGGCGGAATAGTTGTAAGCAGTCGATCCGGCAGGCGTGGAGACCAGTGCCCCGTCGCAAACAAGCTCATCCATGCGCAGTTTTCCATCGACCCAGACGCGCAGCTTGGCCGCCTGCGGCCCGGCGCGCAGAAGGCTGACCTCATTGATGGCCAAGGCCTCGGTCACGCGACCATCGGCATCGCTGGCGCGCATATGAAGCGGGTTGATCACCTCAGCCTCGGCCCCAGCAAGGCGCGCGGGCAGATCCTCGGCATGATATTCATTCATAAGAAAACCGACCGTTCCGCGATTCATGCCATAGACCGGTGCGGCAAGCGCTTGCGTGTCGTGGAGCACGGAAAGCATGAAGCCGTCGCCGCCCAAGGCCACGATGACATCAGCCGCCTCGGGAGCCGCATCGCCGTAACGAGCGATAAGGTCTGTGCGCGCATCTTGGGCGATCTCGACATCTGAGGCGAGAAACGCGATTTTTTGCGTGTCACTCATGACTTAGCTCCCGCAACTTGGACCTTTGTCCCCCGCGTGGCGGGCAAAAACAATCCCCAATCCCGCGCCAGTCTAGGAATGCACAACCCGGACCTAGGGCAAAGACATGTCGCCCAGCCCGCCGGAGAGGTCGCAAGTGGGTTTCCCAAGCGCGCGATTTGCCCTAATTACCCAGCGAAATCGCCTTAGTGACCGAGGATGCAAGCCATGAACGCCCCACAGCGTGACACGACCTTTTTCGAAGAAGACCTGGCCAGCCGCGATGCGGAGATCTTTGCCGCCATCGGTCAGGAACTGACGCGTCAACGTGAAGAGATCGAGTTGATCGCCTCCGAAAACATTGTCAGCCGAGCGGTTCTGCAGGCTCAGGGCTCGGTGATGACCAACAAATACGCCGAGGGCTATCCCGGGCGGCGCTATTACGGCGGCTGCCAATACGTGGACATCGCCGAAAATCTAGCGATCGACCGCGCCAAGCAGCTTTTCGGCTGCGGCTTTGCCAATGTGCAGCCCAATTCGGGCAGTCAGGCAAACCAGGGGGTGTTCACCGCTTTGCTGAAGCCCGGCGATACGATCCTTGGGATGAGCCTCGATGCGGGCGGTCACCTGACCCATGGCGCGGCACCGAACCAGTCGGGCAAGTGGTTTAACGCCATTCAGTACGGCGTGCGCCGCGACACGCTTGAGATCGATTATGAGCAGGTTGCCGCCCTGACAGCCGAGCATCAACCCAAGCTCATCATTGCCGGTGGTTCGGCCATTCCGCGCCAGATCGATTTCGCCAAAATGCGCGAGATTGCCGATACTGTGGGCGCCTACCTTTTGGTGGACATGGCGCATTTCGCGGGTCTCGTAGCGGCAGGGCTGTACCCCTCGCCCTTCCCCCACGCCCATGCCGCGACGACCACGACCCACAAGACCCTGCGGGGCCCGCGCGGCGGCATGATCCTGACCGATGACGAGGCATTGGCGAAGAAGTTCAACTCGGCCATTTTCCCGGGCATCCAGGGTGGACCTCTGATGCATGTGATCGCCGCCAAGGCCGTGGCCTTCGGCGAGGCGCTGCAGCCGGGCTTCAAGGATTACCAGGCGCAGGTCATCGCCAATGCCCAAGCGATGGGCGAGGAACTGATGGCCGGTGGTCTCGACCTGGTGACAGGTGGCACCGACACCCATGTCCTGCTGGTCGATCTGCGGCCCAAGGGCGTCACCGGCAAGGCGACCGAGGCGGCCTTGGGCCGGGCGCATATCACTTGCAACAAGAACGGCATCCCGTTCGATACCGAAAAGCCGATGATCACCTCGGGTATCCGTCTTGGCAGCCCGGCGGGCACGACGCGCGGCTTTGGCGCGCCTGAATTCAAGCAGATCGCCCGCTGGATCTGCGAGGTCACGGAAGGCCTGTCGTCAAATGGTGAGGACGGCAACGCCGCGGTCGAAGAGAAGGTGAAAGGCGAAGTGATCGAACTTTGCCGCGCCTTCCCGGTCTACCCCGCGCTCTAAGCACTCCAAATAGGAAAAGCCGAAAAGCGCTCTGGTCCGGCCAGGGCGCTTTTTTCATGGGGTTTCGCGCAAAGATTGGACTGTCATGAGCCCCAAGCTGGCAAGGGTTTGCCGGTCGCTTGCCCGTTCTGCGCAGGTCTCTTGCTCCCCTGGGCATCGCGCCTAAGTCTTCACTTAGACGTGAACGTTCGGGGTGCGGCGAGACCGCGGGATTTCGGGGGCGGACATGCATTTTCATTCTCACGCCAGTGATATTCCTGGCGGTTATCGCAAAGAGGCAGAGCGGGATTTTCGCCGCTTCACCCGAAATTGGTGTCAGCGCGACGATCGTATCGCGATGGCCAGTTTTGTGGGCAGTTTTACCGCCTATTTCTTCACCCTTTGGCTCACTATTCAGGCCTGGCCCAATCCTTGGCTTGTGGTGCCACTTATCGTGATCAACTCCTTCGCAGGCGTGCGTCTTTATGTGTTGCAGCACGATACCGGACACAATTCGCTGTTCTCGACGCGGGAGCGGAACGATCTGGCCGGGCATATCCTGTCGGTCTTTACGCTGACGCCCTATCGGGTGATGCAATTCAACCATAATGAGCACCACGCCCATTTGGGCAATCTCGACGAACGGGACGCGACTGAAATCTACACGATGACACTCGCGGAATGGGAGCGAGCGGGGCCGTGGATGCGGGCCTTTTACCGGATCTATCGCCATCCCCTGATCCTGATCCCGATCGGCGGGATGTTTACTTATGCCATCGCCTATCGCTGGCCCAAGAACGCCGCACGGATCGATGCCAAGGGTGTGGTGGTGCACAATCTGGGTCTGGCCACGTGGGTCGGGCTGATCTTTCTGATGGCCGGGCTGCCCGGTCTGATCATCTATGCGGGCACGGTCTTTTCGGCGGGCTGCATCGGGGTCTTTCTGGTCTACCTGCAGCACAATTTCGAAGACACCTATTGGGAGCGGAAACCCGCGCTCAGCCCCGCCCGGGCGGCGCTTCAGGGATCATCGGCTCTCGATCTGGGCTGGCTCTGGGATCTTGGCACCGGCAACATCGCCTATCACGACCTGCATCATTTCAACGCCAACATCCCCTCCTACCGCCTGCGCCAATGCCACCGCGCGCTGCGGCAGCAATACGATGTCGCGACGATCCGTTGGCCCGAAGCGCTGAGCGCATTCCGCCTGAAGCTGTGGGATGAAAATGAGGAGCGTTTGGTGCCTTTCCCCCGCCAAGCGTCCCGCGCTGCCACCCTTAGTCCGGTGGATTAGGGCCCACCGCCTTCCGCACCATGTCCCAGTAAATATCGGCTACCGCCTCCCGGCTGAGCCGCCCGTCGTCGCGATACCAAGTCGTCACCCCGGTAAGCATCGCGATCACGGCCATCGTCGCAAGTTTGCTATCGCTCAGATCGAAAGTGCCCGCCGCAATACCGCGTTGCAGGATCGCCTCGAGCCGGTTCTCATAACGCCCGCGCAGCGTTTCGATGACCGCGAAATTCTCGGGGCTGAGATTTCTGAGCTCCATATAGGCGATGAAAACCAGGTCAGGCCGGTCGAGATGGAAGGCGATGTGGTGGCGGGTAAAGGCCTCGAGCTCGACCAGGGGCGGCACCGCCTCCCGCACGCGCCACGCCGCCAAAAGCGCGTCGAGATGGTCGCGCATAAGCTCAAAAAGCAGCGTCTGCTTGTCTGGCGTATAGAGGTAAAGCGCCCCGGCCTGAACGCCGACCTCAGCCGCGATCTGACGCATCGAGACCGCGGCAAAGCCATGTTCGGCGAACAGCCGCAACGCCGCGTCGCGGACCTTGGGACCGGTGATCTGAGCGTGGGAGCCTTGTTTGCGTGCCATGGCGATAACCTATCTGAACGCTTGTTCAATTAAAAGCGGCACGGTCGCCTAACCTCGGCTTTGCACACCTCATATTGCTCAGACATCGCCCTTGGGGTAGCGGTAAGAGATGGGGTGGCGATACATCAACGCATTGGCCAAAGGCGCCGCAATGGCAGGGCTTCTGTGCTTTTCGGCCTGCGCGATCCCGATCCCCGATCTTGCGGACCAGGTCTCGCCCGAGGCCCGGAGCGCGCCCTTTCCAGCGCTCATCGATCTGCGCCCGACACTCCGCGCGACGCAGGATTTGGTGCCTGACCGAGCGGCGCAAAGCGGCCAAAGCCTGGCCTTTCGCGCCGCCGACTTGCGCCGCCGTGCCGCCGCGCTGAGGGCCGTGCCCCAGAACTGAACCCGCAGGGCAGCAAGAGGCAGCCCGCGCACGATTGCGCCCTCGCTCCATTGCCGCTAATGGACGGCCGCGCGTCTGCGCTGCACACAAATCGCAGCGCTCAAACGGCCGATGGCACGAAAGGGAGCGGTGAGATGGGTGAAGAGATACGGCTGGGCGTGGCAGGTCTCGGCACAGTGGGCGCCGGCGTGGTCAAGATCGTGCAGGGTCAAGCGGCCCTTCTCCAGCAACGCACGGGCCGCCGGGTCAAGATCTCGGCCGTGTCTGCCCGCAACCGTGACAAGGATCGCGGCGTCGATCTGAGCGCCTATCCTTGGGAGGACGACCCGGTCGCGCTGGCGCGGCGCGAGGATGTTGACGTGCTGGTCGAGCTGATGGGCGGCGCGGACGGTCCGGCCAAGGCGAGCGTCGAGGCGGCCCTGGCGGCGGGCAAGGATGTTGTCACCGCCAACAAAGCGATGTTGGCGCTGCATGGCCAGGCTTTGGCCGAGGCGGCGGAGGCAGCGGGCTGTGTTCTCCGCTTCGAGGCTGCTGTGGCGGGCGGCATTCCGGTCGTCAAAACCCTGACAGAGGGGCTTGCCGGAAACCGGATCGAGCGGATCGTCGGCGTGATGAACGGCACTTGCAATTACATCCTGACGCGCATGGATGCCGAGGGGCTCAGCTATGACGAGGTCTTCGAGGCGGCCAATCAGTTGGGCTATCTCGAGGCCGATCCCCAGCTCGATGTGGGGGGGATCGATGCGGGCCATAAGCTGTCTTTGCTGGCCGCAATCGGCTTTGGCACGCGGGTCTCGTTCGGCGATATGGTTCTGGAAGGCATCGATCGGGTCTCGATCGACGATATCCGCCTTGCCGGCGACATGAATTACAAGATCAAGCTATTGGGCGTGGCGCAGATGACTGGCCGCGGACTGGAGCAACGCATGACCCCCTGCCTCGTGCCCTCAAGCTCTCCGCTGGGACAGCTTGAGGGGGCCACAAACATGGTTGTGCTCGAGGGAGATGCGGTGGGGCAGATCGTGCTCCGCGGTGCGGGTGCGGGCGAAGGCCCGACAGCCAGCGCGGTGATGGCCGATATCTGCGACATAGCCCGGGGGCTGCGCGTCCCGACCTTTGGGCAGGCCGCCGGTGCTCTCGCCCAACCGACCCCTGCCAGCACCCAGGCGCCGGGCGCCTATTACCTACGCATGGGTCTTGAGGACAAACCCGGCGCGCTCGCCAAGATCGCGACGGTTTTGGGCGAGAACGGCATCTCAATCGACCGGATGCGACAGTATGGCCATCCCGGCCAAAAGGACGCGCCCGTGCTGATCGTCACGCATAAAACCGACCGCCCCTCGCTTGACGCGGCCCTCGCCGCGCTTCCGGCGACGGGCGTTTTGGCCAGCGATCCTGTGGCTCTGCGGATCGAGGATGTCTGACCGAGCGCTTTGGATGCGCGGCCCGATCTGGATATTTATGCGATAAAGACGCTGGAGGTCGGGGCCCCCGCGTGAGCCGATCCCCGGGCGCTAGCGCTGCTTTATTCTCAAAAATACTCAAATCACCCTCCGGACCGGCGCGCGGCACCCATTCATTGCGCCCAGCCTTGCCCCAAGCCGCCGCAGCGGTTAGGCCCCAAAGCAAGATTTTTTGCGCGGAGTTCCCATGGCCGATTTTGATTTCAATGACCGGATGCTGTCCCTCGGATTGGCGCGGGTGTCAGAAGCCGCGGCGCTGGCATCGGCAACCCTGATCGGGCGTGGCGATGAAAAAGCCGCCGATCAGGCCGCGGTGAACGCGATGCGCGATCAGCTCAATATGCTGGATATCAAAGGCGTTGTGGTGATTGGGGAAGGCGAACGCGACGAGGCGCCGATGCTCTATATCGGCGAAGAGGTCGGCAAGGGCACTGGGCCGGAAGTGGACATCGCCCTCGATCCGCTCGAGGGGACGACGCTGACCGCGAAAGACATGCCCAACGCGCTGACCGTGATCGCCATGGGCCCGCGCGGCTCGATGCTGCACGCGCCCGATGTATACATGGAGAAGCTGGCCATCGGGCCGGGCTTTCGCACCGGTGTCGTCACGCTCGATATGTCACCCGCGGATCGCGTTTCGGCACTGGCCTCGGCCAAGGGCTGCTCGACTGAGGATATAACGGTCTGCGTTCTCGAACGCCCCCGCCATGAGGCAATGATCGCCGAGCTGCGCACCACGGGCTGTGCGATCCGGCTGATTACGGACGGCGATGTAGCCGGCGTCATCCATACCGCCGAGGCCGCGATTACCGGCATCGACATGTATATGGGCTCGGGCGGCGCGCCAGAGGGTGTACTGGCCGCAGCCGCACTCAAATGCATGGGCGGGCAGATGTATGGCAAGCTTACTTTCCGCAACGATGATGAGCGGGAGCGGGCCAAGAAAGCCGGGATCAAGAACCTCAATCGCGTTTATACCCGCGACGATATGGTGACCGCGGATGTAATCTTTGCCGCGACCGGCGTGACCGATGGCTCGATCCTACACGGCATCAAGCGCGAGGTCGGCGCGTTGACAGCCGAGACGATCCTGATGCGGTCGAAAACCGGCTCGGTTCGGCGTATGAGCTACCGCAACCCGATCTGAGGCCGGGCGCGCGCGGCCGGAGCAGACATCGCGAGGCGCACGCGAGCAGGGGGCGGCGTGGACAATTTTCTGGGCGTAGAGCAATCCGTGACCGGGCGCCGATGGCGCGGGCCGGATGCGGCGCTAGAACGCCTCGCCGGAGCGCTCTCGCAACGCGCAGGCCTCAGCCCGGCCCTGGCTCAAGTACTGGCGCGTCAAGGCGTCAGCCCGGAGGCCGCACCCGCCTATCTCGAGCCCAAGCTGCGCGATCTGCTACCCGATCCGGCGCTTTTGCGCGATATGGCACCGGCGGCGGAACGTCTGATGCAAGCCGCTCTCGCAGCGCATAAGGTGGCGATTTTCGCCGATTATGACGTCGATGGTGGTGCCTCTGCGGCCTTGCTCATTGACTGGTTCCGGCATTTTGGGATCGAGCCGACGCTTTATGTGCCGGACCGGATCGATGAGGGCTATGGCCCGAACGAGGCGGCGATGGCGGGCCTTGCGGCGCAGCATGACCTGATCATCTGCGTGGATTGCGGCACGCTGAGCCTCGGCCCGATCTCGGCGGCGCGGGGCGCGGATGTCGTGGTTCTGGACCACCACCTTGCCGGGGCGGAGCTGCCGGACTGTCTGGCCGTGGTCAATCCCAACCGCTCGGATGACCGCTCGAGCCAGGGACATCTCTGTGCGGCAGGGGTCGTCTTTCTGGTGCTGGTGGAGCTGAGCCGAAGGCTGAAAGCGGGCGGTCACAGCGGGCCCGATCTCATGGCGCTTCTCGATCTCGTCGCGCTTGCAACGGTGGCTGATGTGGCGCCGCTGATCGGGGTCAATCGCGCCTTTGTGCGCCAAGGTCTCAAGGTTATGGCAGGCCGCGCGCGGATCGGCCTGGCGGCCTTGGCGGATGCGGCCGGGCTGGACCGCATGCCTGAGGCCTATCATCTCGGCTATGTACTGGGGCCGCGGGTCAATGCCGGGGGTCGGATCGGTCAGGCTGATCTTGGCGCGCGACTTCTCAGCGCGCGCGATCCCCGCAAGGCCGCTGAGATAGCCGCGGAACTTGACCGGCTCAATACCGAACGCCGCGCGGTCGAAGAGGCGGTGCGCGACGCCGCTTTGGCCCAGGCCGAGGCACGTGGTTTGGAGGCGCCGCTTGTTTGGGCGGCGGGCGAAGGCTGGCATCCCGGTGTGGTAGGGATCGTGGCGAGCCGGCTTAAAGAGGCCAGCAACCGCCCAGCCATCGTGATCGGCCTGGGAAACGGCGCGGGCAAAGGCTCGGGTCGGTCGGTGAGCGGCGTCGATCTCGGCGCCTCGATCCAGCGTCTGGCAGCGGAGGGCTTGATCGAGAAGGGGGGCGGGCATGCGATGGCGGCAGGCCTGTCGCTCAGCGCCGATCAACTCGAACCCGCAATGGCCCGGCTCAGCGAGCTTATGGCCCAACAGGGCGCAGGCGCGATGGGTCCGCGAGATCTGGCGTGCGACGCGGTGCTGGCTCCGGGCGGTGCGACTTTGGAGCTGATCGACGCGCTCGAGACCGCGGGCCCGTTCGGGCAGGCCGCCCCTGCCCCGCGATTTGCCTTTTCTGATTGCCGCATTGTGCACGCACAGATTGTCGGCAGCGGGCATCTTAAGCTTCGTTTTAGCGATGGCGCGGGTAAGCTTGACGCGATCGCCTTCAATGCCGCGGAGGGACCGATCGGACAGGCCGTCCTTGGCCATAATGGGCGATTGATGCATATGGCCGGGCGGTTGGAGAAAAACCAGTGGCAAGGGCGCGTTACCCCACAACTCAAACTCGACGACGTCGCCTGGGCCGGCCAGGAGACCTGAAAAAAGCGCTTGCGCGCAGGTATGTCATTTTCTAACACGTCGGGCAGTGCTGGCCCGTTCGTCTATCGGTTAGGACGCCAGGTTTTCAACCTGGAAAGAGGGGTTCGATTCCCCTACGGGCTGCCACTTACCACCATAAGATACTGGTTTCATTGAGATTTTCTCGAAACGTGTACCACGTTTCTTAGGGGGTGGTACACTTTCGTTGTTTTGCGCGTCGTGAATTCGCTTGATTGCTTGTTCAGCTAGGGCGTTCCTGCGGACGTTTTTCGTGTATGTCGCCGAGGTTTTGGGTTCGCTATGTGACCGGGCAGCCATGACCTCGTATTCGGAATCACCGTGCTCTGCTATCTCCTCGGCACGAGCTTCGCGCAGCCCATGCTGTGAACGCGTTGCCTTCGTCACTTTGCTGGCGTCAGCGTTAGCGGACACTTCACTTAGCCCAGCGCTGCTGATC
>JBCBCN010000013.1:0-56217 GCA_038530555.1 Pseudomonadota bacterium
AATACTAAGGATGGCAAGCGGCACTCTAGCGCTGTGGCCTTTTTGCGTCCGGCGCTTGAACGGTCCAACCTCAGTCTGCTGACCAATGCCCGTGTCAAGAACGTGGAACTTGATGGTAAGCGGGCCACCGGCGTGACCTATATCCAGGAGGGTGAAGAACGCACGGTAACTGTTACCCGCGAAGTCATCCTATCGGGCGGCACGATCGAAAGCCCGAAGATACTGATGCTGTCAGGCATCGGCGAACGCGCGCAACTGGAAGAGTTCGGCATTGAAGTCAAACACGAGCTGCCAGGCGTTGGCAAAAACCTGCACGATCACTCGCTTGCGCCTGTGATCTACGAAGGTGACGTCCCGCCACCCACAAACTTGGCGGTGATCCCGTTGCATGCCCAGGCCTTTATGCGGTCTGACCCGCGTCTGCCTGCACCGGACATGCAGCCGCTGTTTTTCCATGTGCCGCTTTATACAGCCGACACGCAGGAGCCAGTGACGCCCTCGGCCTATACGCTCTGCGCCGGTGGGGTCAGCCCCACCAGCCGGGGTGAATTGCGACTAACCGGCCCGGGCATCGACGACCGGCCAGCACTCGATCCACATCTTCTAGAAACCGATTACGACGTTCAGACGCTGGTCACGAACATCAAAATGATGCGCGAAATCGCCGAGCAGCCTTCGCTGGCCGAGATCACCACACGTGAAATCTACCCAGGACCAGACGTGCAGACGGACGAAGAGCTGGCAGATTACGCCCGTAATTCGCTGCAAAGCTATCACCATCAGGTCGGCACCTGCAAAATGGGTCGCGATGAGATGTCAGTCGTGGATCATGAATTAAGGGTCCATGGCATTGAAGGCCTGCGGGTGATCGACGCATCAATCATGCCTGTTGTGCCGACCGGCAATACCAACGCGCCGACGTACATGGTGGCCGAAAAAGGGGCCGACATGGTAAAAGCGTCCCGGACTTAGATAATCCGAGGCCACAGATATAGAGATTGATACCGCCATTGAGTGTAATTTCCGCAATGGCGGTTTCGTTTCAGAAGAAGGGTATTACTTAGGCCTCAGTTTAAAGTGATCCGAATGAACCTCGACCTGGCTTCTGCAAAATTACTCCAATCGTAAACGCGAAGACGGCTGAAAATCTGAACGGTCGCTAAAGTGTGCTTTCGACAATTGGTGTACGTTAATTTTTTCAGCAAAACGGATTAATCTAGGCTCGAAACGCATTTTCGGAGCTGGCCATGTGATCGTTCGGCGAGACCCATCGTGAATTCGCAAAACACTATAAATTACCGCTTTTTGATATCCATCGAACTGCGAGCGCTGCTCCGCAGCAGCAAAGTTGGCACAGAGCTATCCGCATTCTGCATCAGTCTGCATGGCGGATCCTAAGAAAATCAGAGCCCTAAGCTCCTAGCTTCAACGTCTCGTGCCAGAGTGTCCATGGCGAGCCAACCAGCGCCTTGCATGACAGGTGTCATTATCCATGTTGGCGCCAGGCGTCTTTCGTATTCCAACGACACTCTCAAATGGCTTCCATCATCTGTCGGGAATACTTCGTAGACGATGGTGTGGAAGGCCATCCAGTTGGCAAGCGGCGTTTGATCACTGGTTACGGTTAGCACGGCCCTTTCCTTGGTGCGCTCGGTTACTTCAAGGCTCAAAATTCCGGAGCCTTCTCGGCCGGTGAAGAGGACTCTACGTTCAGCGCCCAGTCCAACGCCTTCATCTACGACAACGTCGACTGGTTGAGGAAAGGATTGCAAAATCGTGGGCCGAGGAAATGCGCCAGACGTTGCTGTGCACAAGGCCTGCCAAACATCCTGGGTAGAAGCATTTATTTGCCGCGTGGAAATGACTCTATTTTCGCCATTAAAGGATAAGCTGGAAGTTATCCCCTCCAGGCTTGCAACGCCGATAAATGTAAATGAGATAACGAGCGTTGCCACATCTTTTAGACTGTCATCGTCACCACGGAAATGGCGGAACACTGCCTTTAAACCGAGAGCCACCAAATAGAGTAAAGCGGCTGCGATGACCACGACTACCGCGATCATCAAACCGCACACAATATAAATGGAAGCGTCGTCCAAATAATCTCCGTTCGCAGCATGGCTCGGCATAGGCATCAATGCGTCGCTCACCAATAATGCTCCGAACATAAGCGCGCCGGTTCCCACAGAGCGGCCAAGTACAACCATAGACCAGTCAGCGGTTCGGGTGCGTGTCACTGAAAGCCAAATCAAATGCAGGGCCAGGATAAGTCCGAGGGGCGCAACGAACCCCAAACCGCTTCAAAAATGTGACGTTTACGACACTCCGCCAGTCAGCCAGAGCGTGGTTGCGGCGACTAAGAGATGCCGTAAAATCAAACGCATATCAATTTATCACTCTTCAAGCGCGATCCCTTTTGGGGAGAGTGTCAGGTGTCTGAACGTCCCGTCTCAGCCCTAGGCGCTGCAAGGCTCTTAAAATCGTCCAGCTAGGATCGATCTGACTGGATCCTAAGCCCATGCGCGCAGATCTGGGAAAAGCATGGTGATTGCTATGCCAGCCTTCGCCAAACGTAACGAGGCCTAGACCGCGCAAGTTATGCCCCTGTGTGCCTGCTCCTAAAACATACCAGTCGCGCGTTCCTCGATTGTGCGCCAACCATACGGTGCCCCAGTGGCCAATACTCGAAATGCATATCCGCGCGCCAATACCCCATGCGACCCAACCGATGCCGCCAATACTATATAGTAAAATCGCCAAAGGAAGTTGCTGCCAGCGAGCTGTCATTTCCAAAAAGCGCAAAGCTGGATCACGCTCGATGTCCTTGGGGAGGATCATCGTTGGTGGCTGGTCAAGTTCGAGGCGGCAGTGAACTTGCCAGAACAAGTCTTTCAAAAAGTGAGCTCCATTAGATAAATAGGGGTGGCATGTCCCTTGGTTCTGAGCCCAGTCGCGCAGCTCATGTGTTCGGGTCATTGCAATTGGACCGCCCAGGCCAACCAAAGTGCCGAGATAGACCAATAGCAGACGCAGCGAACGATAGCCGTCAAAGGCTTGATGTATCAGCATACGATGCAACCCTAGGGACTGACCGACCCAAAGGGTCAAAGCGGTGAGCAAACCGCAAACAACAACAGCGGATATGGAAAAGTGTGTGAAGCCAAAGCCGATCCAAAGGGTGGCCATGGCAATCCACCAGAGCGACTTCAGCGGATCCCATCGAACTCTACCCTTCAGAGCATCGCCGTCGCCTTCGAAGGTAACCCGTCCTTCGTGGACGGTGTCATGTCCAGAGCCGAGAGCTGCGGTCGATTGTGATTTGTCTAAGGGCATTGGGGGTGACTCCGCGAGCGTTTGAGGGTATCATTATATCACTATATAACAATATAGCTATAAGATGTCTGCGAATGTCAACTCCCGAACGCGTCTTTGAGGCACTCTCCTCAACCCCTCGCCGAAGAATACTCGCCTACATCGCCGAAGGTCCGTTGAGCGCCGGTGAGATAGGCAAGCGTTTTGATATGTCACAGCCCGCCGTATCAAAGCACCTTTCGGTACTCAAAAATGCGGGGTTGGTATGGACTGAGCGCAGGGGGCAAGCAGTCATCTATGGGATGCAGCGCGACACTTTATCGGGCACGCTAGCCAGCTTTTTGCAAGAGGTGTGCCCTCCCTCGCGCAGTATAAAGAAAGAGCGTCGCGCGAAAGGCTGAGACATTGCCAGAAATACGCCTGCCCAATTGACCAGTTCATCTCCAATCTCGCGAAGAACTGGATTGCATGTATTGTGCAGCATCGGTCGCAATGGGCTCAAAGCGGACTTGCGGTGGTGCAGCGGTGCCGGGTCGCTCGCCGTCGCAGGCAGCGTCGGCGTTGTTTAAGACTTCGGTACCTAGAACGTAAACGGGCTTCGCCTGATCGGCCCCTCCGAATTGCTCTTTTGCCTTGTTCAAATTAGTCTACATATCCAGTTTTATTGAGAGTTTTTGCAATGTCCGGTGAGGTAGTACCCACAAATGATACCATCGTGGAGCCCAGTCAGGGTTGGAAAGTTAGCTCTGTCCACAGAGGCAGTCCGGCCGAGGCAGCTGGAGTAGAACGTGGTTGGCAGTTGATCTCAATTTCCGGGGCAATACCGACAGCAAATCAGCTGAATTTAGCGCGCGCAGGATCGCATCCTCACTTGAGTTTTGCTGATGAGGACGGCCGAATTTGGAAGTGGCGCGGGAAACTCTTCCCATTTGGTGTCATTGTCAGTCCTCCGATAGACTCGGCGTTTCGCAGGGACGTTCACTCGGGCGTCCCTGATAGACAACTCCTCGTAAATCGCTTTGCAAATGGCGATTTGGCCGTCTTTGCTGACCTAGTCAATGAATTCCGACAAGGTCTGAGTGGTCGGCCTGGTTTCCTGTCGAGGCTCGGTTTCAGCCGCGCCTCGCGTGCAGAGATCGTTCCAACTTCTGATGACTATGAATTGCTTGGCTTTCTCGGGCTAGGCTATGCAGCGGCTGGTCGTTTCAACGAGGCTCTTGAGGCCTGCAATGCGGCAACGGAAGCACGCGACCGGGTGGGCCAACCAAGTTACTCGGGCAACACATACGCCGTCTATCACGTGACGGCGCTAATGGTCGCTGAAGCACAAGGCCGATCCGAAGACGCCGCAGCTCACATTGTTGAAGCCATGGATTTGAAACCTGAGCACCCATTTTTGCGAGATACGTATAGGCGTATTATTGGCAAGGAACCTCCGCCCGTCGAACAATTCCCTTCCGGTACGCGTTTTCGAATTGATTACAAACTGCCAAACTACGATCCGGTTAGGGAGCTCCCTTCCCACGGTTACGACGTGGGGCTGAAATCTACGCTAGCTGCAATGGACGCTGATCAGCTGCTGATCATCTTCGCTATGGGAGGCTATCGTTCGAACTACTACGCAAATTTGGATATTGAGAGGTTGGCACTGGCGCATAGGTCTTGCCTAGGACGTATAGCCGATGTGCATGTAATCACGTCTTCAACTTATGCTTTGGACGCTGAGCACCGGCGCCGAGCAGAAGGACTAGCACAGACACTTGGTTTACGGTTGACAGTCCTCTGGGATGAAGATGACTCCGTTATGTCCAAGTTAAATTACCACATGTCACCAGCGCGTTTTTGTCTTGATAACGACGGAACCATCTTGTCGACCGCGACCTTCGAAGAAGAGCGTGGCCTTTGGGAGGCGATTCACCTGCTTGATAGGAGGCTCCAGAGTTCAGGTGAACGCTGAGACTGGCTAAACACCAGCATTCCGCGGAAAGCGAACTCTGCCAAATCAATCGTTCGATCTGGAGCTTCTTTCTCTGAGGAACAGAAGTGGGAATATGGAGGACAGTTGATGCTCGATATCCACTCGAAATTAGGCATTGGTTGCATTGGGCTCGGAGCCGCCTTGCAGCGTTTCAGAGTTTGATGGCGCATCCTCAAACGCTGAGTATGAATTTAGATTGATCTATTTGGTTGGCTCGACTGCGACCCCGCCCTCGTCTCAAGGCCCCTACCTCACGCTAAAATCGCCACCAGTTGTGCAACCGCAATCGCGCCGATCAAAACCATCGTCAGGATTTTGAGCAGGCCGAGATTGCGCGCTTTGACCAGGCGGCCGTAGTTCGATGTACCCGTCGCCTCGTCCATATCGTCGCGCAGGACCGATATATCGTCGAGCGCTGTGCCGCCGCCTAGGGCTCCGAAAAGGGCGACCATGACAACTGCGATTGCTAGGGGAAGCGCGATGCTGGGACCGCCGAATGCGATCAAGGCGGTTAGGCCGAGCTGCGCGAAGATCGTGGTGCGCATGATGTCGCCGTATTGACCCGTCCGCGCGATCTGAAGCTGCATCCTGAGATCTTGTTGCATGCGTCCCCCTTTCCGGTGCTCCCGGTCTTTCGTTGCTCACACCAGTAAGAGAGATCGGCGCGACCGATGCAATATAAACGGCACGCACCCAGTCGCGCATATCGGGGCCGCGACCCGTTGCCCCTTGGCGCGGCACCCCGTCTCTGGCTTGATAGCTCGGTGTCCAACAGGAGATCCCGTCATGTTCACTTTTATCCGTGCTGCCGCACTTGCCACCGCTCTGATACCCGGCGCGCTCAAGGCCGAGATGGTTGAGGTGGGCGGGGCGGAGCTTTTCGTCGAGCAAATCGGCGACGGGCCCGCGATCTTGATGATGCATGGCGGGCTTGGCCTCGATCACACCTATCTCAGGCCCTATTTCGACCGCCTCGCCGCGGATCATACGGTGGTTTTCTACGACCATCTGGGCAATGGCCGCTCGGACGATCCGGGCGATTGGTCCGAGATCACGATGGACCGACTGGTGGCCGATGCGGAAGGGCTGCGCCAAGCTTTGGGGCTCGAAGACATGGTCCTGATCGGCCATTCCTATGGCGGCTTCATCGCCCAGGCCTATGCCCAGGCACATCCCGAAAACCTGCGCGGTCTGGTCCTCGTTGCGACTGTGCCCGCCTTTGACTACGGCCCCGAGGTGATCGGCACGCCGGAACAGATGGCCGCGTTCGGCTCGCTCTTTTCCGGAATGCCGGATGATGCGACATGGCAAGAGCGTTGGGGCCTGACGATCCCGATGTATTTCCACGAGCCCGATGAGGCGCTCCTGGCAGAACTCGACCGCGCCACGACCTATAGCCATGAGGCGTGGAATGCTGGGCTGCGGTTACTGAGCGGTTTCAACATGCTCCAGGCGCTGCCCGATCTAGAGGTGCCGATTCTGGCCGTGGCCGGACGCAGTGATGGGATCACGCCGCATGAGGCCGGGGCCAGCCGCATCGCCTCGCTCGCGCCTCAGGGGCAGGTGGCGCTTTTCAACGCCTCGGGCCATTATCCCTTCATCGAAGAAGAGCTCGCGTTTTTCGTGCGCTTGGGGGAGTTTCTCGACGGGCTCTAGCGGGCCCAGCCGTTTTCATTTCCGAGTTTGGGCGGTAGATCCCAGAAAACGCCTGAGACGGGAGATGAGGCATGGCAGACGCGGTCAATTACGGCACCATCACGGGGCCTATCGTGATGATCGGTTTCGGCTCGATCGGGCGGGGCACCTGGCCGCTGTTGGAGAAGCATTTCAGCTTTGATCGCGAGAAATTCGTCGTCATTGAACCCGATGCGGGAAATCACGCAGTTCTGGATGAGATGGGCTTGCGTTACGTGGACACGGCGCTGACGCCTGAGAACTTCCGCGAGGTCTTGGGCGGGCTTATCGAGCCGGGGCAGGGCTTTTGCGTGAACCTGTCGGTCGATACCGCCTCGCTAGATGTGATGATCTTCTGCCGTGAGCAGGGCGTGCCCTATATCGACACGGTGGTGGAACCCTGGGCCGGGTTCTATTTCGACACCGAGGACAACGCCGCGCGCTCAAACTATGCCCTGCGCCAGGCGGTACGCGATGAAAAGGCGAGGAACCCCGGCGGCAGCACGGCGGTCAGTTGCTGCGGGGCCAATCCGGGCATGGTGTCGTGGTTCGTCAAAGACGCGCTGCTCATGCTGGCGCGCGACACCAATCACCAGGGCGCGGTGCCGCAAAACCGCACCCAATGGGGTCAGCTCATGCGCGATCTTGGCGTTAAAGGCGTGCATATCGCCGAGCGCGACACCCAGGCGCGCCTCACCCCGCGCCCGCGCGATGTCTTCGTCAACACCTGGTCGGTCGAGGGCTTCATTGCCGAGGGGTTCCAACCGGCCGAGCTGGGCTGGGGCACGCATGAGACGTGGTTTCCCGAGAACGGCTATCGCCACGCCAAGGGCTGTCAGGCGGGGATCTGGCTGGACCGGCCGGGTGCTGCAACGCGCGTGCATTCTTGGTGCCCGACCCCGGGGCCGCAGTTCGGCTTTCTCGTGACCCATAACGAGGCGATTTCCATCGCGGATTATTACACGCTGGGCGAGCCCGACGCGCCGACATACCGGCCGACCTGCCATTATGCCTATCACCCCTGCGACGATGCGGTGCTGTCGCTGCATGAGATGTTTGGCGGCGGGGCGCAGCAGGAGCAGTACCATATTCTCGATGTCGATGAGATCACCGAAGGCATCGATGAGCTGGGCGTGCTGCTCTACGGGCATGCCAAGAACGCGCTTTGGTTCGGCTCACGGCTGTCGAACGAAGAGACCAAGTCGCTTGCACCCTACCAGAACGCCACGGGGCTTCAGGTGACCTCGGCCGTTCTCGCCGGAATGGTCTGGGCGCTGGAAAACCCGAATGCCGGGATCGTCGAAACCGATGAGATGGACCATGCACGGTGCCTCGAGGTGCAACGTCCGTATCTCGGCCCGGTCGAGGGGCATTACACCGACTGGACGCCGCTTCAGGGCCGGTGGGAGCTTTTCCCCGAAGACATTGACCCCTCTGACCCCTGGCAGTTCCGCAACGTTCTGGCCAGCTAAGGCGGGCGAGGTAGAGGGGCGGGCGCGCCCTGCACGCCGAGGCTGTTCATTTCACGTCCAAGGGCGTAAGCGCATCCCATGATCGGTGATCGTGCCCCCCGCATGAGCCTTGCCCAAGCCGCAGAGCTTCCGCTCTGGCGTCAGCCCATTGCGCTGCTGGTGCTGATGGCCATTGCGATGCCGATTTCGTTCTCCACCTGGTCGGCGCTGTTGAACAATTGGGTGATCGAGCATGTCTCGTTTGGCGGGGCTGAGATCGGCTGGCTCCACACGATCCGCGAAGTGCCCGGCCTGCTGGCGGTGGGGGTGATCGCACTCATCGTCTTCATCCGCGAGCAACTTTTGGGCCTGATCATGTTGATCCTGCTTGGGGTGGCCACGGCGCTGACGGCGCAATTCCCTTCGCTTGGCGGGATCCTGGCCATCACCATGCTCAGCTCGATCGGCTTTCACTACTACGAGACGGTGAACCAATCCTTGCAATTGCAGTGGATCGACAAAGCGCGCGCGCCGCAGGTCCTAGGCATCCTGCTGGCCATGGGCTCGGGCGCGACGCTTCTGGCCTATGCGCTCATTGTGGTGACCTGGCGGGCATTCGATTTGAGCTATAGCTTCGTCTATTGGATGGCCGGCGGTGTCACGACCCTGATCGCGATCTACGCGCTTTTGGCCTTCCCTCAATTCGAAAGCCCCAATCCCCAGCGTCGAACGATGGTCCTGCGACCGCGCTATTGGCTTTATTACGCGCTGCAATTCATGTCCGGCGCCCGGCGTCAGATCTTCGTGGTCTTCGCAGGCTTCATGATGGTAGAGCGCTACGGCTTTGAAGTGCACCAGGTCACAGCACTTTACATGGTGACGCTGGCCGTGACGATGCTGGCCGGTCCTTCGCTTGGCCGGGCGGTCGCGCGCTTTGGCGAACGCGCGGTGCTGGTCTTTGAATATGTCGGGCTGACCGTGGTCTTTCTGCTCTACGCTGGCGTCTATGTTTATGATTGGGGCGCGGGGATCGCGGCGGCGCTCTACGTGGCCAACAACATCTTTTTCTCGTTGGCGCTCGCGATCAAAACCTATTTTCAAAAGATCGCATCGCCCGAGGATATCGCGCCCACGGCGGCCGTCGCCTTCACGATCAACCATATCGCAGCGGTGTTTCTGCCCGCTGGCCTGGGCTATCTCTGGCAGAGCTCTCAGGTCTCGGTTTACCTGCTGGCGGCAGCGATGGCCTTTGTCTCGCTGCTCCTGTCGCTTCTGGTGCCGCGCGACCCGACCGAGGGCAATGAGACCACACTGACAGGTCGGGGCGGTGCCCTGGCCCCGGCGGAATAGCCTATGGCGACCTTCACCGCGTTTACGACCCTTTCTGGGGCTGAAGCTGCCGCAGCCCTGGGCGAGGCGCTCGAGGCGCTCTCGCCCGAGCCGCAGGGCGTGGGTGTCTTCGAGCTTGAGGACGGATCGGGCCTTTGGGAGATCGGTGGTTATTTCAGTGAGGCGCCCGACACGATCGGTCTGGCGCTCCTGGCCGCTGCCCATGGCGCCAAGGACTTCGTGATCTCAGAGCTGCCGGATACCGACTGGGTCGCCCAGGTGCGTCGGGAACTTCATCCGGTCGAAGCGGGGCGGTTCTTTGTCTATGGAAGCCACGACGCCGATAAGGTGCCCGAGGGCCGGATCGCCCTGATGATCGAGGCCGCGATGGCCTTTGGCACCGGCCATCACGGCACGACGCAGGGCTGTCTTACGGCGCTCGATCTGTTGGCCGATCGCCTGCCCGCTCCGCACCGGGTTGCCGATATCGGCTGTGGCACCGGCGTGCTGGCCATGGCGGCGGCGCGCGTCTTCCCCGAGGCCCAAATCATCGCCAGCGATATCGACGCGGTCGCGGTCGAGGTGGCGCAGGCAAATCTCGCCGCCAACGACCTGGCGCATCGAATGGACGTGGTCGAAGCGGCGGGATTCCGCCACCCCGCGCTAGACGGCGCACAGTTTGACCTGATTTTGGCCAATATCCTGAAAGGCCCGCTCATTGAGCTAGCGCCGGAAATGGCGGCGCATTTGGCGCCGGGTGGTCGGATTATCCTGTCTGGATTGCTCAATGAGCAGGCCGATGACGTGGTGGAAGCCTACCGCGCGCAGGGAATTATGGTCGAAAATCGGCAACAATTTGTCGACTGGACGTGCTTAACCTTAGGGCAGTGAACGCTTCTCCTGCGGGCGTTTTTGTGCTAACAACGACGCCGGTGGGGGCACAATAGTACCGCGAGTTGTGCCCAAATGAACGACCAATTCCGCGAATTCCGCCGCCGTGTCGGCCGTATCGATAGTGCCTATTCCAGGCGTGTTCCCGAGGCTTTCCTTGTCCGCTCTGACGGGCTGGTCGTGCCGAAAGTCCGCAGCCGTCTGCGGTTCTATTTCCCATTCAAAGCGCTGTTCGCAGGCTTCATCGCTGTGATGGTGGTCAAGGGCTTCCTGCTCTACTCGCTGGGCGAGGCCGACTATGTCGCGCGGATGCAGGTGATGCTTGAGGGCAGCGCCTATCAAGAGCTTGCCGCCAAGGTTTTGATGCCCGACCCGGTCTCGATTTGGGCTGCGGCACGGATCGGCGAATTTGTCGCCCTCCTGCCGTTTTAAACGGCGGCTCTGGCCCCCAGGTCCTGAGAACGAAAAGCCGGCCCCGGGGCCGGCTTATGTCGTGCCTGTGACGCGCCCTAGCGGCCGGTGTAGCGGTTGCGGGCCACCTGCTCGATATCGCTGCGCACAAGGCCCAGATCTTCGAGGTGCCGGTCGCTCAACTTGCTCAGTTGATTGCGGGTCGTCTTCATATCATGCCACGCTGCCAGCCGACCCACGAGATCGGCGAAGGTTTTGGTGATCGAATTGCCGCGACCGAACGAACGGTTGGTGATCGATGCCATCTCTAACTCCTAATTGTTTGGGTCGCGGCACCATGCCGTGACAGGCCGCACCTAGTTGCGAAATTTCGCGCTGACTAGCGCCGATTTTCGCATGTCACATATGCAATTTTCGCATAGGTATAATGCCAAACAAACTGTTGAAAATTATGTTAAAATTCCGCCTTAGCCTGTGTCGATTTTTGATCATCAGGCGTCGAATTTGGACGTCTTCTCGCCGCCTGGCTCCGCGCGCCAGTTCCGGCCCGTGCGCCCAGGAAAAAACAGCAGTGTTTTTCCACCGGGCTGGCCAGTGTTCGTGTTTCGTGCTAGCGCCATTTCAAGTGTCACCGAGCAGCGAGCGCCGCCAGAATGCGCATCATCGGCATCGATCCCGGATTGCGTCGCCTAGGCTGGGGCGTCATCGAAAGCCAGGCTGGACGTCTGCGCCATATCGAGAGCGGTGTGATCTCACCCGCGACGCCTGAGCGTGACCTGGCCCTGCGGCTTCACGATTTGCACATTGCCCTCAGCGACATTGTTGAGCGTTTCGCCCCTAATTGCGCCGCCATCGAGGCCACGTTCGTGAATAAGAACGGCGCGGCCACGCTCAAGCTGGGCCAGGCGCGGGGTGTGGCCCTTCTGGTGCCCGCGCAATTTGGCCTGCCGGTGGCCGAATACGCGCCCAATGCTGTGAAAAAGGCCGTCGTTGGAGTAGGCCATGCCGATAAGCGTCAGGTCGGCCATATGGTCCGCCTGCAATTGCCGGGCGCGGCACCTCAGGGCGCGGATGCCGCCGACGCCCTGGCCATCGCGCTCTGTCACGCGATGCATGCGCGGGGCGGTGACAAGCTTTCCCAAGCGATTGCGGCGGCGCGATGATCGGTCGGCTGACCGGACGCGTGGCGCTTAAGGCCGCCGATCACGTGATGATCGATGTGAGCGGGGTGGGCTATGTTGTGCATTGCTCGGACCGGACGCTGGCCGCTCTGCCGCCGGTGGGTGAGATCGGCGCGGTCTGGACCGAGATGTTGGTGCGCGAGGACCTGATGCAACTTTTCGGCTTCATCACCCCGCAGGAGCGGGCCTGGCACCGGTTGCTGATCTCGGTGCAGGGCGTGGGTGCGAAAGCCGCGATGGCGATCCTGGGCACTTTGGGCCCCGATCCTCTGGGCCGCGCGATTGCCCTGGGCGACTGGGCTTCGATCAAGGCCGCGCCCGGGGTCGGGCCGAAGCTCGCGCAGCGCGTGGTCAATGAGCTCAAGGAAAAGGCGCCGGCCGCGATGGCGCTTGCCGGGGCGGATCCGGTCGTCGCTGCCTCAGACGGGGCGCAGGCAGCGACGCTGGTCGAGGATGTGCCTGTGACCGCAGCCCCCGGGGCCCCGGCGATGCGCAGCGCGGGCGTGGCCCAGGCCGAAGCCCTCTCGGCGCTGGCCAATCTGGGCTATGCGCCCGCCGAGGCCGCATCGGCCGTGGCGCGGGCGGCAGCAGAGGCGCCGGAGGCCGAGACCTCGGCCCTGATCCGAGCGGCGCTCAAACAGCTCGCGCCGAGTGCGGAGGGCTGAGATGACCGAATTCAATCCTGGGCCTGATCCTAACCTGCGCCCAGAGCCCCAGCCACAAGACAGCGCCGATAAGGCCCTAAGGCCCCAAACGCTCGACGCTTTCATCGGACAGCAAAAGGCGCGGGAGAACCTGCAGGTCTTTATCGAAAGCGCGCGGCAGCGTCAGGCTGCGATGGACCATGTCCTGTTTCACGGGCCGCCGGGCCTGGGCAAGACCACGCTGGCGCAGATCATGGCGCGCGAGTTGGGCGTGAATTTCCGCATGACGAGCGGGCCGGTCCTGGCGCGGGCGGGCGATCTGGCCGCGATCCTCACCAATCTTGAGGCGCGCGATGTCCTGTTTATCGACGAGATCCATCGCCTCAACCCCGTCGTCGAAGAGGTGCTTTACCCCGCGCTCGAGGATTTTGAGCTTGATCTCGTGATCGGGGAGGGGCCCGCCGCGCGCACGGTGCGCATCGAGTTGCAGCCCTTCACGCTGGTCGGTGCGACCACGCGGCTTGGCCTGTTGACCACGCCGCTCCGCGACCGGTTCGGCATTCCAACGCGGCTTGAGTTCTACACCAAGGCCGAGCTGACCGAGATCGTCACGCGCAACGCCGCCCTCATGGGCATCCGAGCCGACGCGCAGGGCCTGGCCGAGATTGCGGCGCGGGCGCGGGGCACGCCGCGCGTTGCCGGACGCCTGCTCAGGCGGGTGGTGGATTTCGCGCTGGTGCAAGGCGGCGGGCATCTGAGCCGGGAGATTGCCGATACCGCGCTGACGCGGCTCGGGGTGGATGGGTTGGGCCTCGATGGGGCGGACCGGCGCTATCTGGGCCTCATCGCCGAGAATTACGGCGGCGGGCCGGTGGGCGTGGAAACCATGGCCGCGGCGCTCAGCGAAGCGCGCGATGCCATCGAG
The DNA here is from genome assembly GCA_038530555.1 of Pseudomonadota bacterium. Lineage (GTDB taxonomy): Bacteria > Pseudomonadota > Alphaproteobacteria > Rhodobacterales > Rhodobacteraceae > HKCCE3408. Next base: position 13,797 of record JBCBCN010000013.1, read on the forward strand.
GAGGTGATCGAGCCGTTCCTGCTGCAACAGGGCCTTATACAGCGCACGCCGAGGGGGCGCATGCTGTCGCAAAAGGGCTGGCGCCATTTAGGGCTCGAGGCGCCGCGCGCGCCGGACGGGGATCTCTTTGGCTCGTCGGATGGGGGCACGGAATGAGCGAGGCGGCAGCGCGCGCAGCCTCGATCGAGGCCCTGTTCACGCGCGCCGATGGAACCTTTCTTTTTGCCCGCTGGGGCCGTCCGATCGCGCCGGTGGTCTTCGGGGTCGAGGACGCGACCATCGCCACGCTCAAAGGCGCGTTCGAGGCGGTTTGCACGCTGGCCGGACATGCAATGGCCGAGACTGACTCTGAGCTCGGCAGCAACCTGATGGTGTTTTTCATCCGCGACTGGTCAGAGTTGACGCAGACGCCGGGCCTCGACCGCCTGATCCCCGATCTTGCCCCGCTTGTCGCACGCCTAACCGAGGCTGAGGCCAATCAATACCGCAGCTTCCGCTTCGATGAGGCGGGCGGGATAAAGGCGGCCTTCGTCTTTGTACGCATGGATGCCGCGATGCAGGCCGCCTCAGCCGACACAATCGCGTTGAGCCAGGCCGTGCAGACGATCCTGCTTTGGTCGGATACGGCCTTTCTCGGTCAGTCACCGCTTGCCCTGGCCGATGGCGTGGCGATCCTGCGCCCCGATATCGCCGCGGTGATCCGCGCGGCCTATGATCCCGTCTTGCCGGTGGCTTCGACGGAGCCGGCGCATTCCCTAAGGATGAGCGCGCGCATCGACGTGGCGCAGGTGCAATAGGATGCGCGGATTGAATGCCTGGCCCCTCGGTCGCGCTGGGCGCATCGCTGCGCTGCTGATCGGTTTGGCGCAGGCGGCGGGCGCGCAAGTCCCGCTGGGGCAGTTTCACGTCTACGACACGCGGTTTGGCCAGTTACAGGTCATCGGGGGTGAGGTCGATCAGATCCTCGCTCTGATGGGGCGCGAGACGCCCTACACCACGCTTTTGGGCGCGGCTCAGATCGAGATCCGAGGGGGATTTGGCCGCGCTGATGAGACCTTCGACTGGGTCCTGACCTCCGTGCGCAGCCCGCCATCGGCCGGCTGCCCCTGGCATTTCGTCCTGGTAAAGCTCAGCGCCGATCAGATTTCGCTCAGCCCGCCTTTCGGCCATTGCCTTGAGGCATTGGGTGAGATCAGCGTCGATCCCGGCGCAATCACGCTCCGCTTCACCACGCCCATGCCCGTCAACGCCGTGACCTCCTTTCGCTTTGACGGCCAGACGTTGAGCCCCGCGCCATGAGCCCCCTGCCATGAGCGCCTTCAATCCGCATCGCTGGCCCATCCGGGTCTATTACGAAGACACCGATTTCGGCGGCATCGTCTATTACGCCAATTACCTCAAATTCATCGAACGGGCGCGCTCGGAGATGGTGCGCGAGGCGGGCGTGGATCAGCGCGCGATGAAGGCGGCGGGCCTTGTCTTTGCCGTGCGCCGTGTCGAGGCCGAGTATCTCAACGCAGCCCACTATGACGACCAATTGACCGTGGAGACCCGCCTGGAGCGCCTTAGCGGGGCGCGGTTCGTGATGGCGCAGGCCGTGCTGCGGGAGGCTCAGACCCTGTTCGAAGCCAAGGTCGAGATTGTTTGCCTTGCCGAGAGCGGCCGTCCGGCCCGTATTCCCGCCGAGATCCGGCAGAAAATCGCCGCTCTGGCGCCGGATGTTACGGGCTAGGCCCGCTTTGTCACGCGATGTGAGCAGGGAAGGCTTGGCCTTTTCCGGCGCGCCCTGCTATCAGATAACGCAATAAAGACTGGTAAAAACGCCAGAGCGCCGAACAGACGGTGCAGATGCAGTAGGGATCGCGCAGGTGCTGCGGGATCCGGGGCAGACAGGACGGGCACGGATGGCATTCATCGCGCTACAGGTCGCGCAGGACGCAGACTTTACACTCATCAGCCTCTTTTTCCGGGCGGCATTGGTCGTGCAATTGGTGATGATCGGTCTGATCGTCGTCTCGGTTTGGGTCTGGGCGATATATTTCTCAAAATTTCGGATGTTCCGACGGGCCCGGGCCAATATGGCCGCGTTCGATGCCAAGTTTTGGTCGGGTGAGCCGCTGGACGAATATTTCGACCAGATCGCCGCCGCGCCGGGTTCGGCCTCCGAGCGGGTGTTCGTGGCCGGGATGACAGAGTGGCGCCGCTCGATCCGCGATGACGGGGCGCTGATCCCCGGTGTGCAGCAGCGCGTCGATCGCTCCATGGATGTGGCCATCGCGCGGGAGAACACCCGCCTTACGGCCGGGCTTGGCTTTCTGGCCACCACCGGGGCGACGGCGCCGTTTGTGGGGCTGTTCGGCACGGTCTGGGGCATCATGCGCTCGTTTCAGGATATCGCGATTTCGGGCAATACCTCCCTGGCTGTGGTGGCGCCCGGGATCGCTGAGGCGCTGCTCGCCACCGGTCTGGGCCTTCTGGCCGCGATCCCGGCGGTCGTGCTTTACAACACGCTGACCTCTCAGGCCGACCGCCTTGTCGAAAGCTTCGAAAGCTTCGCCGATGAATTCTCGACGCTCTTGAGCCGACAGTTGGATTGAGGGTATGGGCGCGCAAGTCAGCCAGGCCCGCCAGGCCACGCGCCGCCGCCGCTCCAGGGCGGGAGGCCGCGCGCCGATGTCTGAGATCAATGTGACGCCCTTCGTCGACGTGATGCTGGTGCTGTTGATCGTTTTCATGGTCTCCGCCCCCCTGCTGAGCGTGGGCGTGCCCATCGAGCTGCCGGAGACCGCGGCCGAGGCCCTGCCCAGCGATGAGGAAGAAGAGCCGCTGTCGGTGACGATCACCGCTGAGGGCGGGCTGTTGATCCAGACGACGGAAGTGGGCCGGGACGAGTTGATCACGCGCCTACAGGCCATCGCAGCCGAGCGGGAGAGCAATCAGATCTTCCTGCGGGCCGATGGGGCGATCCCCTACACCGATGTGATGGTGATTATGGGCGCGCTCAATGCCGCGGGGTTCCGTGAGATTGGCCTGGTGACGGATGCGGGCGGGCCGAGCCTGACCGGGACGGTCGAGGCCGGTGGGGAGGGTCAGTGAGTGATGCGGGTCGAGCTCTACGCCTCTGCCGCGCTGCACGTCGCGCTTTTGCTCTGGCTGATCTTCGGCGACCGTCTTTATCAGGCCCGGGTTGAGGAGGAGTTCCAGGTGACCGGCGTGACGATCATTTCGAACGCCGAGTTCGAAGCGCTTTTAACGCCCGCGATCACCGCCCCCGTCGAAGAGCCCGCGCCGCAGCCTGAGCCAGAACCGGAGCCCGAGCCTGAGCCCGAGCCTGAGACGCAGCCAGAACCGGAGCCTGAGCCGGAGCCTGAGCCGGAACCAGAGCCAGAGCCTGCGCCCCAACCTGAGCCGGAGCCTGCGCCGATTGAGGCCCCGGCGCTGCCGTCCGATCTTGGTGCGCTCGACGCACCTCTCTCCGACACGCCCACCCCCGAAGAGGCACCGCGCGTTGCGCCTACACCGGCCCCTGCGCCGCCGCCCGAGGCCGAAACCGCCCCTGAGGTAGCGCCGGAGCCTTCCCAAGACGCGCCCTCTGATGTGACCGAGCAAATCGAGGAAGAAGCCGCGCCCGAAGAGGCGACGACGCAGATCGTGACCGAGGCAGATGAGGCGTCCTCGGCGCCCCTTGCCTCCCTGATCCCGACCGCGCGGCCCGCCCGACCTGAACCGGAAACTGAGCCCGAGGTTGAGCCCGAAACCGAAACCGCGAGCGATCCCGAGCCAGAGCCTGAAAGTGACCCGCTGGCCGATGCCATCGCCGACGCCGTGGCCGATGCAAATGACGCGCCGCCCGCGCCTGCGCCCGCCGCCGCCGGTCCGCCGCTGACCGCCGGGCAGGTCGATGGCTTTCAGCTTGCTGTGGAGGGCTGTTTCAACACCGGCGCGCTTTCGACTGAAGCGCTGGAGGCGGAGGTTGTGATCGGCTTTTCACTCAATCCCGACGGCACGCCCGATATCGGCACGTTCCGTCAGGTCCAGATCCTCGCAGGTACTGAGACCGGCGCGCGCACGCTCTACGAGGCGGGGCGCCGGGCTGTGATCAATTGCGGACGCTCGGGCTACGGCTTGCCCGAGGAAAGCTATGAACGCTGGCGCGAGGTCGAAGCCGTGTTCCGGCCCAGCGGGATTTCCCTGCGATGAGTGGCCCGCGTTTCTTCCATGCGGCGGCTCGGGGCACACAGCCCGGGCCGCGCCCCCTATCTGAATTTCCCCCAATCGGAGGCACGCGCTGATGTTTCGGCCCCTTCTTATACTCCCCCTTTTCGCCCTGGCCTTGTGCTTGGGTTTCGTTGTGACGCCCGTCTTCGCCCAATCCCCCGGGCCCTTGCGGATCGAGATCACCGATGGCGTGGTTGAGCCCTTGCCCTTCGCGATCCCTACCTTTGTGGCTGAGAATGCTGGCGCCTCGGATGCCGCGCAAGATATCACCCGTGTCGTGGCCGCCGATCTGCGCGGCACTGGGCTGTTCCGCGAAATCCCGGCCAGTGCGCATATCTCGACCGTCACCAGCTTTCTGGCGCCGGTGCAGTACCCGGATTGGCAGGCGATCAACGCCCAGGCTCTGATCACCGGCTCGGTCGAGCAGTCGGGCAATGGTCAGCTGGTTGTCCGCTTCCGCCTCTTTGACGTGGCCAGCGGTCAGCCCCTCGGCGACGGACTGCAATTCGTTGGCGCGCCGGAAAGTTGGCGGCGCATGGCCCATGCCGTGGCCGATCAGGTCTATGAGCGGATCACCGGCGAGACGGGGTATTTCGACACGCGCGTGGCCTTCATCGCCGAGGAGGGGCCCAAGAATGCCCGCCTGCACCGCCTGGCGATCATGGATTACGACGGCGCCAATGTGCAATTTCTGACCGATAGCCGTGATTTGGTGCTGGCGCCGCGCTTTTCGCCCGACGGCTCCACCCTGCTTTACACCGCTCTCGAAGATGGCTTTCCCAGCGTCTATTACATGGATCTGGGCACGGTCAGCACGCGGCCGCTACAGGTCGATGAGGGCACATCGGCCTTCACGCCACGCTTCTCGCCCGACGGCACGCGGCTTGTGTTCTCGCAATCCCAGGGCGGCAATTCCGACATTTTCATCGAAACCCTGGCCAGTGGGGAGCGGCGGCGACTGACGCAAGCGCCTTCGATCGAGGCGGCGCCGAGTTTCTCACCCGATGGCAGCCAGATCGTCTTTGAAAGCGACCGCACCGGCAGCCAGCAGATCTATGTTATGAATGCCGATGGCGGCGAAGCCCGGCGGATCAGCCAGGGCAGCGGGCGCTATGGCACGCCCGTCTGGAGCCCGCGCGGCGATCTGATCGCCTTCACTTACCAGGCGCAGGGGCGCTTCCATATCGGAGTGATGCGCACCGATGGCTCAGGCGAGCGGCTGCTGACGGCCTCGTTTCTCGATGAGGGCCCGACTTGGGCGCCCAATGGCCGCGTGATCATGTTCACGCGAGAGACGGCCGGGGCGGACGGGGCGCCCGCGCTTTATTCCGTCGATATCTCAGGGCGGAACTTGCAGCGCGTGGCCTCGCCCGGCATGGCCTCCGATCCGGCCTGGTCGCCAAGACAATAGGAGTTTCTTGGGCGGCCCGCGACGTGCCCCCGCGACGTGCCCCCGCGACGTGCTTGTGAATTTTCAAAAGATCCCGGGCGTGCTATGGCTCAAGGAAAGATAAACAGAGGAAGAGAGCAATGACATTTTTCAGCAAAGGCCTTCTGCTCGTCGCGGTTTTAAGCTTGTCGGCCTGCGGCCAGGGCTTGTTCAATCGCGGCGGCGGCGCAGATGGCGCGGGCGTTGGCGCCGGCGGGGCCAGCGATCCCAGCTCGGTCGCGTTCTTCAACCAGAATGTCGGCGACCGGGTGCTCTTCACCGTGGACCAGCATCAGCTTGATGCTGCTTCGCGCGCGATGCTCGACGCCCAGGCCGAGTGGCTGATGGCCAATCCCGAATACGCCGCCGTGATCGAAGGCCATGCCGATGAGCAGGGCACCCAGGAATACAATTTTCGCCTGGGTGAGCGTCGGGCCAACTCGGTGCAGGAATACCTGGTGCAGCGCGGCGTGGCCGCCAACCGCCTGCGCACCGTCTCCTTCGGCAAAGAGCGCCCGCTGGAGATTTGCTCGGAAGAGGCCTGCTACCGGCAGAACCGCCGGGCCGTGACCGTCTTGTCGATTGCCGGAGGGGTCTAGGATGACCGCGCGTCGCTCGGCCTGGCTTGCGGCTTTCGTGGCTGCTATTGCGCTGTCTGGCGCGCCGATACCCGCGCAGGACCGGACCCAGACCCTGGCCGATATCCGGCAGGAGCTGACCGTTCTCTTCGTGGAAATGCAGCGCCTGCGCACGGAGCTGTCGACAACCGGCGGCGCTCAAAGCAGCGTGCCGAGCGGCGATCTTCTGACCCGGCTGGATGCGCTGGAGGCCGAGCTTAGACGCCTGAGCGGGGCCAGCGAAGCGCTGGAGCTGCGCGTGGACCGGGTTGTGCGCGATGGCACGACGCGGGTCGGCGATCTGGAGTTCCGGCTCTGTGAGCTTGAGACCGCCTGCGACATCGCCACGCTCAGCGAGACGACGACGCTGGGCGGTGGGGATCTCCCGGCGGTGGGTACGGCCACGCTCCCGCCCGCGCAGGGTGGCGGGCAAAGCGGCGGGACGGCACCGGCCGAGGGCAGCCTCGCCGTCGCCGAGCAAAGCGATTTTGACCGCGCCCAGGCCGCCTTTGATGCGGGCGAATACCCCCAGGCAGCGCAGCTTTTTGCGGCCTTCACCGAGACTTATCCCGGCGGGCCGTTGTCGGCTGAGGCGCATTTCCTGCGCGGTGAGGCCCATGTGCAGCAGGCCAATTGGAGCCAGGCCGCCCGCGCGTTTCTCGACAGCTTTTCCGGCAGCCCCGAAAGCCCGCGCGCGCCCCAGGCTCTGGTGCGCCTCGGCACATCGCTTGCGGAACTTGGCCAGGTCGAGGAGGGCTGTCTGACGCTCCTTGAGGTCGAGCGTCGCTATCCCACAGCGCCCTCGGTGGTCGATGCGCAGCGGGCCATGGCGGGGCTGCGCTGTAATTGAGCGCGGATGGCGGTTTGGATGGCGGGTCTGCCGTCGACGAGGCCTTCGCCGAAGCCCTATCCCGTTTTGCGCTTACGCCCCATGCGCCCGTTCTCCTGGCCTGTTCGGGCGGCGGTGACAGCACCGCGATGCTCCATCTCAGCGCCGCGCAACTGGGTCCGGAACGCCTCCACGTTGTCTCGATCAATCACAATCTGCGCGCGCAAGCGGCAGATGAGATCGCCGCCCTTGCCCGCCAATGCGAAGGCCTCGGCGTGACGCATCGATCGGTCGATTGGACCTGGTCCGGACGCGGCAATCTGCAGGCCCAGGCCCGGCAGGCGCGGCGCAATATCCTGCTGGCAGAGGCGGCGCGGCTCGGCGCGGGGGCCGTCTTTCTAGGCCATACGCAGGACGATCAGGCTGAGACAGTTCTGATGCGTCTGGCGCGCGGCTCCGGCACCGATGGCCTGGCCGGGATGGCGGAGGCCGAGCCGCCGATCTTCCGTCCGCTTCTGGGCGCGCGCCGCGCGGATCTCAGGGCCTGGCTGACCGCGCGCGGGCTCACTTGGTCGGAGGATCCCTCCAACAGCGATCTGCGCTTTGACCGGGTCAAGGCCCGCGCAATCGCCGATACGTTGGAGGCTCTGGGTTTGGGCCAAGACCGCCTGGTGCGGATGGCGGATGTGATGGCCGAGGATGCGGCCCTTCTGGCCTATACGACCGAGCGTTGGTGCGCGCGTCATGCACGGCGCGAGGGCGGCGATCTGATCCTCGATGGGGTAGCCTATGGTGCGGCCCCCACGGCCCTGCGCGCCCGCGTCCTGTCGGCCGCGCTGAGTTGGTTCAGCGGAGTACCCTATAAGCCGCGGCGCCGAGCGATGCAGCACTGGCAGGAGCGGATCGCGGCGGGCAAGGCCGCACCTTTAGGTGGTGTTCTGGCGGAGCGGTCGGAAACGGGGGCGATCCGGCTCTGGCGGGAGCCGCAAAAGATCAGCGTTGCTGCGACGCTCGAGGCGGGCCAGAGCGAGCTGATTTGGGATCATCGCTGGCACATTGCGCTCTCCCAGCCCTTTGCAGAGACGCTGACCATTGCGCCCTTGGGCGAGGTTCTGGATGCGCTGCCCGGTTGGCGCGAGACCGGCTTGAGCCGACGCTCCCTGAGCGCGCTTCCGGCAATCCTGTCCGGTGACCGTCTCCTTGCCGCACCGATCGCCGGCTTTGAGCCCGGGGCGGCGACCGGCATCACGATCAACGTGCTGCCCTTTCCGCCCCCGGCGACGCACCGCCTTTCGCGTTGAATTCGACCTTTCAGTGGTTATGTTAGTCGTAACGTAGCCGGCCTAATCCCTTAGGCGTCCGGTGATTATGAGGAGTTTCTCTTGGGCAACGCGAGAAATATCGCTTTCTGGGTCATCCTGATTCTGCTGGTTTTGGCCCTTTTCAACTTGTTTTCGGGCGGTCAAAGCCAAATGGCGCAGCGCACCGTCCCGTATTCGGACTTCATCGAGGCCGTCCAGGACGGCGAGGTTACGCAGGTGACGCTCGATGGCGAGGATGTGGAATTCCGCACCTCCGACGGGATTTTCGCCACGATCAAACCGGCCGAAACCGACCTGACCGAGATCCTTTTGGAAAACGATGTGCGCGTCGAGGCGCGTCCACAGGAGCAATCGGGCTTCCTCAGCGTGCTGTCGCTGTGGCTTCCGGTGCTGGTCCTGATCGGTATCTGGATTTTCTTCATGAACCGGATGCAGGGCGGCGGTCGCGGGGGCGCGATGGGCTTTGGCAAGTCAAAGGCGAAGCTTTTGACCGAAAAGCATGGCCGCGTGACGTTTGACGACGTGGCGGGCATCGACGAGGCCAAGGAAGAGCTTGAGGAAATTGTCGAGTTCCTGCGCAATCCGCAGAAGTTTTCGCGCCTGGGCGGCAAGATCCCCAAAGGTGCGCTGCTGGTCGGCCCTCCGGGGACTGGTAAAACGCTTCTGGCCCGCGCAATTGCGGGCGAGGCGGGCGTACCCTTCTTCACCATCTCGGGTTCGGACTTCGTTGAGATGTTCGTGGGTGTCGGCGCAAGCCGTGTCCGCGACATGTTCGAACAGGCTAAGAAAAACGCGCCCTGCATCGTCTTCATCGACGAGATCGACGCGGTCGGCCGCTCGCGTGGCGTGGGCTATGGCGGCGGCAACGACGAGCGGGAGCAGACGCTGAACCAGCTTCTGGTGGAGATGGACGGCTTTGAGGCCAATGAGGGCATCATCATCGTCGCGGCGACCAACCGCCCCGACGTGCTTGACCCCGCGCTTTTGCGTCCGGGCCGCTTTGACCGTCAGGTCCAGGTCCCGAACCCGGATATCAAGGGCCGCGAGAAGATCCTGGGCGTGCATTCCCGCAAGGTGCCGCTGGGCCCCGATGTGGATCTGCGCATCATCGCGCGCGGCACGCCGGGCTTCTCGGGTGCGGACCTCGCCAACCTCGTCAATGAAAGCGCGTTGATGGCCGCCCGTGTCGGCCGGCGTTTTGTGACGATGGAGGATTTCGAGAACGCCAAGGACAAGGTGATGATGGGCGCGGAACGCCGCTCAATGGTCATGTCCGAGGATGAGAAAAAGCTGACCGCGTACCACGAGGCGGGCCATGCCATCGTCGGCCTCAACGTACCGCAGCATGACCCAATCCACAAAGCCACGATCATTCCGCGCGGGCGTGCCCTGGGCCTTGTGCTCAGCCTGCCGGAGCGGGACCGGATCTCGGCCAGCTACACCTGGTTCACCAGCCGGATCGCCATGGCGATGGGCGGCCGCGTCGCCGAAGAGATCAAGTTCGGCAAGGAAAACGTCACATCTGGTGCCGCGCAGGACATCAAACAGGCCACGCAAATGGCCCGCGCGATGGTCACGCAATATGGCTTTGCCGATGAGCTGGGGATGGTGGATTACGCCAATGAGCAGCAGAGCTATCTCGGCGCCTATAACGGCGGGACGGCGCATTCCGAGGACATGCAGAAGAAGATCGACGCCAAGGTCAAAGAGCTCATTGATGAGGGCTATGAGACCGCGATGAAGATCCTGACCGACAAGAACCAGGACTTCGAGCGTCTGGCGCAAGGTCTGCTGGAATACGAAACCCTCACCGGCAACGAGATCACCCGCGTGATCGCGGGTGAGGCGCTCAACCGGGGCGATGACGACGATGATGGCATCGACAGCGATACCGGCTCAGGCTCGTCGATCACGGCGATCCCGAAGACCAAACCGCGCGTCAAACCGGTTGGCGACGGCGACATGGAGCCCGATCCGGCCTAAGGCTCAAGCGCTTACTATAGTAATTCACAAACCCGCCCCTTGGCTTACCCCGGGGGCGGGTTTTTTATCCGGTTATTTTTCATCCGCCTGGGGCGCGCGATCACAAAGTGACGGTTCGGTCTTCGAGAATTTTACCCCAGAGGTAGATCTCAAACTCGCGCAACTCTGGCACAAAGAATGGATCCTCCCGCAAGAGGCGCTCGACTTCGGCGCTCGTGTCCGCCTCGACGATCCACAGCGCTCCGCAAAAATCAGCCTCAGCCGACGGCTTCAACCCGCCGCCGATCAACAATTCTGGATGGGATTTTGCGTAGGCGACATGTGCATCTCGGCGCTCTTGGTCCGCCCGGATCTCCAGCATTTCCGGGGTATCTCGAAAAATCACGGCCCATCGGGTCATAGCGCTCTGCTCCCTAGCGGTTAGACCGGGCTATGGCGGCCCTGCGAGGTGTCCTAGGGCCAGATGTTCCCTGTGCGTCTGGCCAGGGCATGCAAGCCCGCGCCTGCCAAACACACCCGGTTTCAAAGACCCTTTTCGCGATGCCGCCCAGAGGCCTTTCCGGGACGGATGGGCGGTAGGGCTTGGCACCATTGACGCAATAGGCCGCTATCGCTACGCCAGAAGGCGGAGGGACATCTCGGACATGAGCGCTAAGGCGTTTTGACGAGTGATTTTGGTGGGGGGTATGATGGAGCAATCCGGTGACGTAGGCGCGGTTTTCGCGCTCATCGATCAGGCTTGGCTGTTGCTCTGCGCGGCATTGATCCTGCTCATGCAACCCGGCTTTATGTGCGTCGAAGCGGGTCTCACACGCTCAAAGAACAATATCGGCGTCGCGATCAAGAATATCGCGGACTTCTCGGTCTCGATCCTCGCTTATTGGCTGGTGGGCTTCGGCTTGATGTTCGGCGCCTCGGCGGGCGGCTGGTTCGGCACGTCAGGCTTTGGCCTCAGCGCGTGGCCGTCCAGCGACGACTACGTGCAGTTCCTGTTCCAGGCGATGTTCTGCGGTACGGCGGCGACGATCCTATCGGGCGCCGTGGCCGAACGCTGTCGCTTTGGCGGCTACCTCGTGATGACGGTCGTGTCGGCGGCCTTGATCTACCCGGTCTTCGGCCATTGGGCCTGGGCCGTGGGGCCGGACGGAGACGCCGCAGGCTGGCTTGGGCGCAGTGGGTTTTACGACTTCGCGGGATCTGGCGTGGTGCATGCAGTCGGCGGCGGCGTGGCCCTTGCCGCGATCCTTGTGCTTGGACCGCGTGAAGGGCGCTTTCCGGTGGCTGGCCCGCCGCGGCGCTTTAACGGCTCTAACCTACCTCTTGCCATGCTGGGCGTCTTCTTTTTGTGGTTCGGTTGGTTTGGCTTCAATGGCGGCAGCGCGGGCGGCTTGACCGATCAAGTGCCCGAGATCCTGCTCAACACGTTTCTGGCGGCCTCGGCAGGGGTTTTGGCCTGTCTGGCTTTGACCTGGAGCCTCGAGGGCAAGCCGAGTGTGTTTTACGCGATGAACGGCTCACTGGGCGGTCTGGTGGCGGTTACGGCGGGCGCGAATGTCCTGACGCCAGGCGCGTCGCTTCTGATCGGCGCGTGCGGTGGCCTGATCACCTATGGCGGTGACAAACTGCTGGAGCGTCTGCGCATCGATGACGCCGTGGGCGCGGTGCCGGTGCACCTGTTTGCGGGCCTCTGGGGCCTTCTGGCGGTGGCGATCTTTGGGGATTTTGGCCCTGACAGCGCCGGCCTTTTTGCCCGGCTTGGCGCGCAGATCCTGGGTATCGTCGCGCTCTTGTCCTATGCCTGCGCGCTGCCCTACTTCCTGTTTCGCGCGATCGATGCGGTTCTCCCGCTCAGGGTGACCAACCATGTCGAAGGGATCGGCGTGAATGTCGGTGAGCATGGCGCAAATACCGATCTCAACGAGCTCTTCGATGTGATGCAACGCCAGGCCAGGGAGCGGGACCTTAGCATGCGCGCGCCGCAATCGCCCTTTACCGAAGTGGGTCAGATTGGGCTGTTCTACAACTCGGTGATCTTTGAGCTCGAACGCTCGTTCGACCGCGTCAAGGAAGCCTCAGATGAGCTGAACAAGACGATGGAAGCCAAGAACGCACTTCTTGAATCGGTTCTGCCCAAACGGATCGCGGCGCGGATGAATGACGGTGAGGACAAGATCGTAGATCAGGTGACCGACGCCACGGTGGTCTTTGTCGATGTGGTGGATTTTACCGAATATGCCGTTTCGGTGCCGCCGGAAGAAAGCATCGACCTGCTCAAAAAGCTCTTTGGCAGCTATGACAAAGTCGTTGCGGAATACGGGCTCGAGAAAATCAAAACCATCGGTGATTGTTATATGTTCGTGGCGGGCGTCAATGATGACGGCTCGGACCATTGCGCCTCGGCGGTGGATGCGGCGCTCGATATGCTCTTTCAAACCCGACAGCTCTCGACGAATCTCGGCCGCGACGTGCAGGTGCGCATCGGGGTGCATTCCGGCCCGCTGGTGGCCGGTGTGGTCGGCGATCTGCGCTTTGTCTATGACCTTTGGGGCAGCACGGTGAACATCGCCTCGCGCATCGAGGAGGCTGGCAAGCCGGGCAAGATCACTGTCTCTGAGGGGGTGATTGAGCGGGTGGGCAACCAGTTTGAGCATCAGCGCCAGCGGCGCACCCGTCTCAAGGGGATCGGCTCGACGATCTTGCACACGATTGAGCGGAGACGGCCAACCATGCGAGCTGCCGAATAATGATGGCGGGCTTGAGCGGCGCGGGTATCTTCGATCTCGCCGGGATTGCGGGCGTGGCGTTTTATCTGGGCTCGTATTTCGCGCTCCAGGCCGGGTTCATTCGCGGCTCGGGTTACCTCTATGCGGTGCTGAACCTGGCCGCGTCGTCACTGGTTTTGGTGAGCCTTTTCAACAGTTTCAACGTCTACTCCGCCACGATCCAGGTGTCGTGGATCGTGATCTCGATCTTCGGCCTGACACGGCTTTACCTGATGGCGCGGTCCATCCGGTTCACCGAGGAGGAAGAGGGTTTTCGTCGCGAGATGTTCGAGGCGATGGACCGCAAGACCGCGTTCCGCCTGATCCGAGGCGGCGCCTGGCGCGAGGCTGCGCCGGGTGAGATCCTGGTGAAAGAAGGCGCCCGCGTCAGCGCGCTGACCTTTCTGGCGAGCGGCACAGCCGAGGTGCGTCTCGACGGGGTGTTGATCACGCAGATGCAGGCGCCCGCCCTGGTAGGGGAGATGGGTGTTCTGAGCGGCCTGCCGGCGACGGCCACTGTGACCGTGACCTTGAGTGAACCCGCGCGTATCTGGCAGCATTCGGCAGATCGGCTGGAAATCCTGGTTGCCGATACCGAGATCGGGTTGCAGATCGAAGGCGCGCTGTCGCGGGATATGCGTCAAAAGCTGATCGCCGGAAATTTGCGCGCCAAGCAGATTGACGAGGCGCGAAGCGCCTGAGAACGGGCAGCGGCGCGAAGCGCCAGAGAACGGGCAGCGGCGCGGAGCGCTTGAGGCACCGCAGGGGCTCGGCCTTAGCCGAAGCGCGACGCGCTCATGCGAGAAAGCCTTGCAAAAGGCCTAGCTCTTGTAGCGCTTGCGGGCATCCTCTAGCGACTTCTCCATCGCTTTCCAGGCCTTCTCGGCGCCTGATTGCATGTCCTTGAGCGCATCCATATTGGCCTTGCCGACCTTTTCGAGCTGCGCTTCCATGTCTTTGCGCTGCTCGGTCATCTTTTCCATCTGCGCCTTCATCTGCGCGTAATTGGCGTCCCCGGCCTCGATCATCTTGGCCTGCATCGACGACATTTCAGCCGTCCATTTGTCGTAATTCTCTTTGGCTTTGGCGAAAAAGTCGGCTGGATCGGTCATGGAAACTCCTGCTGAAGGGATGGGCGATCACCAATCAGCATATCCGCGCCGCGCCATTTGCCCCCGCGCGAAGACGTCGCAGGGGAGCAGTGCGGATGCGCCGGATCTCAGAGCAAACTGACGACCACCAGGGCCAAGCTGAGACCGGCCAAAAAGCCCGTATGAACCAATATTGTATGAGCAGACATCCTATCCTCCCCGTTTTGCGGTGGCGTCAAAGTTAGGTCGCGCGGGCTTTCGAAATGGTTCACGCGCGGCCCCATTTTGTCATCTGGCCTTATCGAAACGTCGCAAAAACGCCTTCACAGCCGCGCCACGGGGTCTATAGGGGCCAAGACAGCATGCGGTGAACAAAGGACGGCAGCGATGGCCTACAAATCCGACATTGAGATCGCACGCGCGGCGACGAAAAAACCCATCGGTGAGATCGGGGACCGGCTGGGCATCCCGACCGATGCGCTGCTGCCCTATGGCCATGACAAGGCGAAGGTCGGCCAGGACTTCATCAACTCGCTGGAAAACCGCGCCGATGGGAAGCTGATCCTTGTGACCGCGATCAATCCGACGCCTGCGGGCGAGGGTAAGACGACGACCACGGTGGGTCTGGGGGACGGGCTCAACCGGATTGGGCGCAACGCGATGATCTGTATCCGCGAGGCCTCGCTCGGGCCCAATTTCGGGATGAAGGGCGGCGCGGCCGGGGGCGGTTATGCGCAAGTTGTTCCGATGGAAGACATGAACCTGCATTTCACGGGCGATTTTCACGCCATCACCAGCGCCCATTCCCTGCTGAGCGCGATGATCGACAACCATATCTATTGGGGCAATGCGCTTGAGATCGACACGCGCCGCGTCGTCTGGCGCCGGGTCGTGGACATGAATGACCGCGCTTTGAGGCAGATCACGGCCTCGCTGGGCGGTGTGGCCAACGGGTTCCCGCGCGAGGCGGGCTTTGACATCACCGTGGCCTCCGAGGTCATGGCGATCCTGTGCCTGGCCAGCGATCTGAGCGATCTGCAAAAGCGCCTAGGCGATATGATCGTGGCCTATCGGCGCGACCGCTCTCCGGTTTTTGCCCGCGATATCAAGGCCGATGGCGCGATGACCGTGCTGTTGAAAGACGCGATGCAGCCGAACCTGGTGCAAACGCTGGAGAACAACCCGGCCTTCGTGCATGGCGGCCCGTTCGCCAATATCGCCCATGGCTGTAACTCCGTGATCGCGACCAAAACCGCCCTGAAGCTCGCCGATTACGTGGTGACTGAGGCTGGGTTCGGGGCCGATCTGGGCGCCGAGAAGTTCATGAATATCAAGTGCCGCAAAGCGGGCCTTGCCCCCTCGGTTGTGGTGGTCGTGGCGACCGTGCGGGCGATGAAGATGAATGGCGGCGTGGCCAAGGCCGATCTGGGCGCCGAGAATGTCGACGCCGTGATCGCGGGCTGCCCGAACCTCGGCCGCCATATCGAAAACGTCAAAAGCTTCGGCGTGCCCGTGGTGGTGGCGATCAACCATTTCGTCACCGACACCGATGCGGAAGTGGCCGCCGTGCGCGAATACGTGGCCGGGCAGGGGGCCGAGGCGGTCCTCAGCAAGCATTGGGAGCATGGCTCAGAGGGCTCTGCAGATCTGGCCACGAAAGTCGCGGAATTGGCCGATGCCGGGGTCGCGAATTTCTCGCCGATCTATCCCGATGAGATGGGACTATTTGAGAAGATCGAGACCATCGCGAAGCGGATCTATCGCGCCGACGAGGTGTTGGCCGACAAGAAGATCCGCGATCAGCTCAAGCTTTGGGAAGAGCAGGGCTATGGCGATCTGCCGGTCTGTATGGCGAAAACGCAGTACAGCTTTTCCACCGACCCAAACCTGCGCGGTGCGCCGACCGGCCATTCCGTTCCGGTGCGCGAAGTGCGGCTGAGCGCGGGGGCGGGCTTTGTCGTGGCCGTCTGCGGTGAGATCATGACGATGCCCGGTCTGCCGCGTGTGCCCTCGGCCGAGGCGATCCACCTCAATGAGGCGGGCCAGATCGAAGGCCTGTTTTAGAGTTTGTCTGGCGAGAGGCGCTGCCTCTCGCGCTCTCCGGAGTATTTTCGAAAAAGTGAAGGAGGGGCGAGATGGCCGCTCAAGTGATCGACGGGAAAGCCTTTGCCGCGCAGGTGCGTGGCCAGATTGCCAAGCATGTCGCCCGCTTGAAGGGTGAGCATGGCGTCACACCGGGCCTTGCGGTCGTTCTGGTGGGCGAGGATCCGGCCAGTGAGGTCTATGTGGCCGCCAAGCACAAGCAGACGGTGGAGGTCGGCATGGCCTCTTTCGAGCATAAGCTGCCTGCGGATACCTCAGAGGAGACGCTCTTTGCGCTGATCGACCGGCTCAATGCCGACCCGACAGTGCATGGGATCCTGTGCCAGTTTCCAGTGCCGGACCATCTCGATGAGCGGCGCATCGTGGCGCGCATCGACCCGGCCAAGGATGTCGACGGACTGAGCGTCACGAATGCCGGTCTGCTGGCCAGCGGGGAGACGGGTCTGGTCTCCTGCACGCCGCTGGGGTGTCTGATGCTGTTGCGCGATCAGCTTGGCAATATGTCGGGTCTCAATGCGGTGGTGGTCGGACGCTCGAACCTGTTCGGCAAGCCCATGGCGCAGCTTCTGCTCAGGGAAAATTGCACCGTCACAATCGCCCATTCGCGCAGTCGCGATTTGGCCGGGATTTGCCGTGGCGCGGATATCCTTGTAGCCGCAGTGGGCCGGGCGGAGATGGTGAAAGCGGACTGGGTCAAGCCCGGAGCGACGGTGATCGATGTCGGCATTACCCGCATCCCCCATCCCGAAAAGCCCGGAAAAACCAAGCTGTTGGGCGATGTCGATTTCGCCGGCGCCTCCGAGGTCGCAAGTGCGATCACACCGGTGCCCGGCGGAGTTGGGCCGATGACCATTGCCTGCTTGCTGGCCAATACGTTGACGGCGTCCTGCCGGGCCCATGGCCTTGAGCCGCCGGCCGGTTTGACCGCCTGAGGCCTTTGCTCAGGCGGGTGGGACCGGGATCATCGTGCCTTGCAGGATGGCGACATCCTTACGGGTCCCGTCTTCGGCTTCGGCCTCAACGAGTGCTCGCACCACTACGACCCGGCGACCCGCGCGAACGACCTCACCGCTGGCCCAGAGCCGCGACCCGCGCGCGGGCGCCAGAAGGTTGATCTTCATCTCGACCGTCATCACCTCCGAGCCCTCGGGCATCTGAGTGAGAGCGGCATAGCCCGACGCGCTGTCCCCCAGGGCAAAGGTCACCCCGGCATGGGCGGCGCCGTGTTGTTGGCCCACTTGCTCGGTGATCGGCGCGGACAGGACCACGCGGCCTTGCGCGATCTCCTCGATCCGGGCGTCGATATGGGTCATCAGGCCCTGGCGCGCGAAGCTTTTGGCAATGTGTTCGATTGGCGCCCCCTCCCGGTTTATCCGCCTGCGCGAAACTCACCAAAAGGACAACTTGAATACCGCGCCCGATCAAGAAAAAATGTTGGTGGGAGAGGGAGATGGCCAGCAAACGCTCAACACCGGTTGCAAGCAGAACGCAGCCTTCATCTATGCTGCGCGCGGCCCTGGGCATCTGGGTCTGCGGCAGTTTGACGGCCTGGATCTGGGGGCCTTTCGGCACCTATATCGCGCTCGATACGATGAGCCGTCTGACATATTGGGTGTCGATCATGGGGCTTGGGACATTGGTCGGCTTGGCGGTCCGCTACGCGGTCAGTCTGAGGCTTGACGTTCGCGCTCCACGCGGCGTTTTGCTGACCGCAGCGCTGCAGAGCCTGACGATCGGCCCGGCGGTTTGGGCCGTGAATCAAAGCTTTTTCCTGATCCCCGAAGACCATCTCATGACCCTGAGCTACCACATCGTGATCGCTGGAAACATCTGTTTTATCATTGGCTTAGTGCGACTATGGGCGGCCAGGGCAAACAGCTTTGTGCTGGAGGATGCGCCGCTTGAGAAACCGCGCGATCTGCCCCCTGCACTGATCCCTAACCAGGTGGTGGCGCCAGGGCCGATGGTGCGGCGCGCGATGGGCGATCTGGAGGGCGAGATCATGCATGTGCGGGCCGATGGGCACTATACCGTCCTCAACACGCCGCGCGGTTCAGCCCGGGTGCTTGTCCGCTTTTCCGACGCTGTCGGAGAGCTTGGTGCGCTCGATGGATTGCGCGTGCATCGCTCGCATTGGGTGGCGCGCCGGGCCATCGCGCGGGTGGAGCAGGAAGGGACACGGCGCTTTATCGTGATGCCCTGCGGCGGGCGCGTGCCGGTGAGCCGGACCTATCACGCCGATCTGCCGGACCCGGTTATCGCTTAGGCGCCCAAACGACGCATACGGCGCGTGCCGTCCCGCTTGGCTGCTGCGCGCGGCATGGGCACGGCGAGAGGCGGATCGCTGAGGAGGACGGCGAGCGCATCGGGTTCCATCAGCTCGGCCAGCGCCGTATCACAGCAATCCAGGGAGCCGGTGAAGGCGCCATAGGCGGGCATGATCAAGCGTCGCGCGTCCTTCAGAAAACACCGCCGTGAGATGGCCCCGGCCCGCGTTTCGACGCGGGCCTTGGGATGGTAATGGCCTGAAATCTCGCCGTTTTCTTTGTCCTCCGCGATGTGGCGAAAGACCAGGCCCGCGCGCCGAAAAGCGAGCAAGTGACGGCCCGGAACAGCGACGGGGCCTGCCTCATGGTTGCCTTCGATCCAGATCCAATCCCGCCCCGCCATCAAGACGCCCAGAGCGTCGAGCAAAGCCGGCTCGAGCGCGTCGGCGGCCCGCGCATCGTCAAAGCTGTCGCCCAGGCAAACCACCGTGCTGGGCGTGGTCGCGGCGATGTCTCGGGCCAGCTTGTCCAGCGTTTCGCGCCCCTCATAGGGGGGCAAAAGGGCGCCACCGCGCCGCGCCATCCGCTCAGATTTGCCCAGATGCAGATCGGAGACGCATAGGAGCGCCTCATCGGGCCAATAGAGCGCGCCGGAGGGCAGGGCCAGAAGCTGCGTATTGGCGAAGGTTAGGGCGAGGGTGTTCATGCTATGTTCGTGCCACGCCTCGACGGCCTTGGCAAGACGCGCACTGCGTTAACCCATCGGCCGAGCGCGGAGCGGGGACGAAATCGGGCCGGTAGAAGACGGGTAGAATTGGGGTAGAACCGGGGTAGAATCCGGGTAGACGGCGAACTGTGCTGCAGCGCAAGAAAAGCGAACAAACTATGGTTAACGGTGCTCAACGGCCGGGGCTCCGCCCGTCGCCTACGGGGCGCCGCCCGTCGATCCCTGGGCTCCGCTCGCTATCCCTGGGCTCCGCCCGCTATCCCGGGGCTCCGCCCGTTCTCGCCTCAAACGCTTTGCGTTTGCCAGCTTGCGCTGGACCGATCACCCCCTGGGCTCCGCCCGTTCTCAACTCAAACGCGATGCGTTTGCCAGCTTGCGCTGGACCGGCTCCCCCGGGGCTCCGCCCGTCGTGATCTCAAACGCGATGCGTTTGCCAGCTTGCGCCGGACCGATCACGACCCTTCATTTTTCCAAAAATACTCCCCCGCCGGAGGCGTCCCGAGCCCGACATGCGCGCGCGGCGAAAAGCTCAGGCGCTCAGGCCTCCAACCCCACGATTTCCATCAGGCGCTGCGCCTCCTCTTCCAGCAGGCGCCGCTCAGCCAGACCCTTGACCGGAATCCGCCCGGCTTCGAGGAAGAGCGGCGCAGCCAGGGGCGTGACGCGGTCGAGGGTGACGTGATCGATCCGGCCCTCGATGCGTTCGAGCATCTGGTCGATGCGGCCGAAATCCACCAGACCGCGCATCGCCTCCTGCCGAGTGATCTCAAGCATCAGGTGATCGGGGTCGTATTTCCTGAGCGTGTCATAAAGGATGTCGGTGGAAAACGTCGCCTGACGCCCGGTCTTTCGCTTGCCGGGGCTGTTGCGCTCGATCAGGCCCGCGATGATAGCGGCGCCCTTGAAGGTGCGCTTCATCACCTGGTTGCCGGCGAGCCAGGTCTCCATCGTCTCGATCAGGTTCTCGCGATCGAAAAGCGGTGTGGCATCCCGCAGCGGTTTCAGCCCCCAGACCAGCGTCGCGTAATCGGTCGTCACGAAGCCCAGCGGGTCTAAGCCCTCGCGCTCCATCCGCTCGGTCAGGAGCAGGCCGAGGGTCTGCTGCGCATTGCGCCCGGCAAAGCCGTAGACACAGACATGGTCGCGCCCGTCATGGGGAAAGCTCTCGACCAGGAGGCGGTCGCGCTCGGGCAGGCGGGAGACCTTGCGCTGCAGCGCCAGCCAATCGGCGGTATGGGCGGGAAGCTCGGGCCAGTCGTCCTGGCGGAACATCGCCAGGATGCGGTCCGAAAGCTGCGTGGAGGTGGCGAATTTCGTGCCCATGAAGGTGGCGATCTTGGGCTTTTCGAAAGGGCTGCGGGCGACTTCGACGGTCATCTCGCGCATGCCTTCGAAACGCACGATCTGACCGCCCATCAGGAAGGTGTCGCCCTTTTTGAGGATCGAGGCGAAATACTCCTCCACCTCGCCCAGGGGCGCGCCGCCGCGGGCATGGCGCATGCGCACTTTGAGTTTGTCGGCGTCGATGATGGTGCCGATATTGAGCCGGACCTGGCCGTCGGCGCGCGGATCGCGGAGCTGCCATTTGCCGTCCCGCTCCACC
This sequence comes from Pseudomonadota bacterium, assembly GCA_038530555.1. Classification (GTDB taxonomy): domain Bacteria; phylum Pseudomonadota; class Alphaproteobacteria; order Rhodobacterales; family Rhodobacteraceae; genus HKCCE3408. The sequence goes on from JBCBCN010000013.1 coordinate 34,748, forward strand.
AGGCGTTGCCAGCGGTCATAGGCGCGGAGCGCATAGCCGCCGGTGGCCACGAAATCGAGGCAACGGTCGAACGTGGCGCGGGTCAGGTCGGCATAGGCCCCGGCGCTGGTGATCTCATCATAGAGCGCGTCGGCCTCGAACGGGCCGGAGGCGGCGCAGATCATGATGTGCTGACAGAGCACATCGAGCGGGCCGGGGCCCGCGGGATCGCCGTCAAGCGTATGGGCCTTCACGGCTTCAAGCGCGGCGTGACATTCGACCACTTCGAAGCGGTTGGCGGGCACCAGCAGGGCTTTGGAGGGCGCGTTATAGCGGTGATTGGCGCGCCCGATCCGCTGCACCAGGCGTTTGACGTTTTTCGGCGCGCCGACCTGGATGACCAGATCGACATCGCCCCAATCGATCCCAAGATCGAGGGAGCCGGTGCAGACAATGGCCTTGAGATCGCCCGCCACCATCGCCGCTTCGACCTTTTCGCGCTGTTCGCGGGCCAGCGCGCCGTGGTGGATCCCGATAGGCACGTTGTCTTCGTTGATGAGCCAGAGCTCGTGATAGAAGATCTCGGCCTGGGCGCGGGTGTTGTGGAAGATCAGCGTGGTGTTGTGCTGGCGGACCTGATCCAGGACATCGCGCACCGCATAGCGCCCGCCGCCCCCGGCCCAAGGCGGGGCGTCGCGCGTTTTGAGCATGCGTATATCGGGATCGGGGCCGGGATCGGCTTCAAGGATGGCGCAAGGGTCCGGGTGGCGGGCCAGGATGCGGGCGATCTGGGCCGGATCCTCGACCGTGGCGCTGAGGCCAACGCGCCTCAGGCCTGGGGCGAGCGTCGAGATGCGCGAGAGCGCGAGCATGAGCTGATCGCCGCGTTTGCTTTCGGCCAGGGCGTGGATCTCATCGACGATGATGCGCTGAAGCCCTTGGAAGGTGCGCGCGGCATCGGGGTAGGAAATCAGCAGCGCCAGGCTTTCCGGCGTGGTCAGCAGGATATGCGGCGGGTCGGCCCGCTGGCGGCGCTTTTTGGCGTAGGAGGTGTCGCCGGTGCGGTCCTCGACCCGGATGGGCAGGCCCATCTCGGTGATCGGGCCGGTGAGGTTTCGCTTGATATCCGCCGCCAGCGCCTTGAGCGGCGAGACATAGAGGGTGTGCAGGCCTTGATGGGTGCCGGGGGCAAGGTCCGCGAGGCTGGGCAGGAAGCCCGCCATGGTCTTACCGCCGCCGGTCGGCGCGATCAGGAGCGTGCAGGGGTCATCCGCGCGGTCCAGCATATCGCGCTGATGCGGGTGGATCTGCCAGCCGCGCGCATCGAACCAGCCGGTGATCTCTGTCGGAAGATTGCCCATGGCGCAGATATTAGGGCGATGCGCGGCCGAGGCGCGCGGGAAATGCGTCGTAAAAGGCGGCGGGGCTGCGGCCGAAGCTTTCTTCGAAGGCGGTGTCGAAATCCGCGCTGTTGCCGAGCGCTGTGAAAAAGCGGCCGATCCGCTCATAGCCGTGGGTCGCGATCAGGTCGACAGTGGCGATGGTGCCCATGCGGTAGAGCGCTTCGGCGTTTTCCGCCAGCGCGCCGCGGCCCGCCAAGCTTTCGAGCGCGGGGAGGGGGCCTTTGCCAAGCTGATCGACGCTGAAGGCGCGATATTCCTGCAAACTGGCCCCAGTGGTCAGTGAGAACGAGACCACCTCAGCGATGCCTTCGATGAGCCAGAGCGGGCCTTGGATCTGTTGGCGGCGCCCGACGGCGAGGTTCGGTGCAGCGGCCCCGGCGATCTGAAACTGCACCAGATGGGTGAGCTCATGGGCCAGGACATAGCGCACTTCGCTCAAGGTTAGGGCGCCGCCGAGGGTCAGCTCGGGGTTGGCGCATAGGATGGTGATGCCCGGTGCCGCGAGGCCGCCGAAGACGGGGTGTCCGCAGGCCTCTTGATAGGCCTCGGCGCGGAAGACAAAGCTGTTATGGGTGCGGACCAGGCGTTCTAGCTCGGCCGGGTTGGTGGCCGTGAGGACAAGGTCGGTGCCCGCAGGCTCCACGCCCAGGCGGCGGAAGGCGGCCTCGTGCAGCTCGGCGCCGTGGGTGCGGATGGCGGTGGCGAGGTCATCGGTGATGCCCGGGCCCATGTGGAAGGTGACACGCCGCTGCCGTGCGGGCCAGTAGCGCCGCAGCTCGGGCCGGGCGAGGCCGATCCGGTGGCAGGCGACCAGCGCGGAGACGTCATGCAAGGGCAGGGCGACGCCGATCCCGAAGGCGCTTTGCAATTGATCGAAGGCGGCGCGGGTGCGCGGGCCGAGGATGCCGTCGGCGGGCCCGGCGGCGAAGCCTGCGGCGTTCAGTTGGTTTTGCAGACAGATGACATCTTCGGGCGCGGCCTGGGCTGTGTCCGCGGCCCAGAAGGCGGTGAGCCCACAGATCAGCGCGAGGGCTTTCAGCCCCGTGCGCAGGGCGGACAATGGTGTCTTAGCCGGTCGCATACCTTGATCCGGGCGTCCCTTGGTGCCCAAGCGGCGCCATCGATGCAGGGTCCCGGGGAGTATCCAGGAGGCGCGGCGCGGCGCTTGCGGCGAAACCGGCGAGATCGAGATCGGGTTTGTCGTCATACCACATCACACGATATCGCCGCCCCGGTCGTAAAGAGCTATGGCTATAGGCCAGGGTAATTTCCAGAAGACCGTCACTGAGCGCCACGGCGGCGAGCTCGAAACAGACGTTTGTTTGGGCATCGCAGAGGACCCAGCGCGCGGTCATCGATAATTCGACACTGACCGGTGCCGCGCCCGTTCGTTGCAACCGGCCAAAGCCCGGCATCGCGCCCACCCAAAGCGCCGCCTCCGCCAGGGCCGGGCCGCGATAGGTGAAGCTTTGACCCGTCACGGCGGGCAGGGCAGCGCCTGGGTCGAACTCATAGAGCGTGCAGGTGAGATCAGGGCTGGCAACGGCTTTCATGGCGGCATCTCCTGGCGCAGGGCGTGGTGCGGGGGCAGCGCGCGGATGAGACGGGATTCGCCCGCGCAGCACTTGCGCCAGAGCATTTGCCAAAAACCCTGAAGAGGGGCTTAAGCCTGGCCGCGCTTTTTGCGGCGGCTAGCCGATTTCGGGCTGAGAAGCCCCGGACCTGAACCGCTTGAGTTGCTCCGGATCTGAACCGCTTATTGCAGGGGGATGCGTGCCTCAATCGTGGCCGAAGTGCTGGAGCCGCTGCTGAAGAGGCCGCCCACACCGACATGGCCGTTGATCGTGGCGCCAGAGCGGGTGGTGTAGAGCAGGCCTAGGGCCGCCTCACCGGTCCAGCCCCGGGTCAGATCGACGTAAGTTCCCGTCGCGACGGAGCCCTGGCGCAGGCTGGTGAAGACGCCAAAGACCTCGGCATAGCCCGTCAGATCGCCCGCAAATTCGGTGTTGAGCGGCCGCTCGAAGGCCGCACCCAAGCGCGCCTGGGCCAGCGCGATATCGGCGCCCGGCACAATGCCCCCGCCGACCGAGGCATAGCTTTCCGAGCTTTCCTCGAAATAATGCAACTCGAACTCTGGGAAGATGGTGGTGGCGCCGCGTTGGAAATCACCGATCAGGGCAAATTCGGCCAGGCGGCGGTGGCTGTTGAAGCTGTCTTCCCCGGCGGCGCGCTCCACGTCGTTGCTGGCTTGGCCATAGGCCAGGCGGGCGTCGAAATAGAGGTTTTGGTGGACCCGCGCGGTCAGGATCGGGCCCAGGAGCCATCCGGTGCCACTATAGTCATCGCTGCTGGCGATGTCTTCTTGGCGGTAGCTGTCGAGCGAGGCGGCAAAGCCCAGCATCACGTCGGGGGCCACGAGAAAATCGGCGCCCATATGCAGGATACCGAAACGGTTGTCATCGGTGACGTCGTCATTCAGGCGGGCGATACGGCCCTCGACCCAGAGCATCGCGCCGCCCGCATCGGTGCCGGAGGCGAAGCTGAGCGCGTCGGGGCCAATATTGAGATCCATGCCGAGGCCACCGGCCAGGGGTGTGCCCTGAAAGCTGAGCACGCCCTCCTCGGTGCGGCCGGAGCGTTGCTCGAGCCGTTGCAGTCTGCGCGGGGTCGAAATCGGGCTGCTGATGATCATGGCGCCGCGATTGGCCATCAGGTCGCCTTCACCGGTCGGGGTGCCGCCGCCGCCCCCGCCGCCACCCCCGCCGGCGGTGGTGTAGGTCAGGCTGCCCTGGACGGCGAAGGCGGTGTTTCCACCCGGGAAGGTAAAGGCGGTGGATTGGGTGGTGTCGCAGAAATTGTCGAGCTGACCGTTGGTGTCGCTGAAGACGATGGTGACGGTGCCATCGGCGGCCGCGGTTGCCAGGGTGGCGGCCGGGATCGAAAGCGTCGTGGTGGCATCGGAGAGGCAATCATTCGTGCCCCCGGGAAGCACACCGATGTTTGTGCCTTCCACGATCACGCTGATATCTTCGATCGGAGTGCCGGAAATATCGCCGAAATAAGTTACATTGAGCGTGCCATTGCCGGTGACAGTGCTTGGCACGGTGAGGTTGAATGTGATGCTGCCGCCGCGATCTACGGTCGTGTTCGCCGGCCCGAAATTGGCGGTTTGCGCGGCGGCCATCGAGGCTCCGCCCAGGGTAAATGCGCCGACCAAAGCGGCTCGCGCGATACTTTTTACTGGTGAGTTTGTCATCTCTGCCTCGGCGAGTGTGTCCGGGCATCCGTAACGGACCTGGCTGGGATTCGGCGCAAAACGTAGCCAAATGGCAACTTTTTCACGGATTTTATGGCTGATTTACAACAGCGAAGGCGGGCCTGAAGGCACCACGATCCGGTCTTGCCGCTTTAGACCCGTGACCGCACAGGGCCCATAGCGTTTCGGGATGAACTTGAATCGAAAATACCCTGCCACGCTGCGCGTTCTCGGGACATTTTCGATGTTTGACGTATCAGGTTAATCCCGAAAAGCTCTATCATTGCAGGGGAATGCGCGCCTCGATCGTGGCCGAAGTGCTGGAGCCGTCGCTAAAGAGGCCGCCTACGCCGATATTGCCGCTGATCGTGGCGCCAGAGCGGGTGGCGTAGCGCAGGCCCAGAGCGGCCTCACCGGTCCAGCCGCGGGTCAGATCGATATAGGAGCCGGTGGCGACGCTGCCTTGGCGCAAGCTGGTGAAAACACCGAAGAGCTCGGCATAGCCCGTGAGATCGCCGGACGCTGAGGGCAGCGCGCGCTCAAACGCGGCGCCGATCCGGGCCTGGCCTAGGGCCACGTCAGCGCCTGCAACCGTGCCACCGGCGACCGAGGCATAGCTTTCCGAGCTTTCCTCAAAATAGCTGAGCTCAAATTCCGGGAAGATCGTCGTGGCGCCGCTTTGGAAGTCGCCGATCACGGCGATCTCTGCCAGGCGGCGGTGGCTGTCGAAGCTGTCTTCACCGGCGGCGCGCTGGATGTCATTGCTGGACTGGCCATAGGCCAAACGCCCGTCGAGAAACACGTTTTGATGCAGCCGCGCTGTCAGAACGGGGCCCAGGAGCCAGCCTGTGCCGCTGTAGTCGTCGCCCGAGGCGATCTCTTCCTGGCGGTAGGTCTCAAGCGAGGCGGCAAAGCCCAGCATGACGTCGGGCGCGACGAGGACATCGGCGCCCAGATGCAGGATGCCAAAGCGGTTGTCATCGGTGACATCGTCGCTGAGCCGCGCGATGCGGCCCTCGACCCAGAGCATGGCGCCGCCCGCATCCGTGCCGGAGGCGAAGCTGAGCGCGTCGGGGCCGATATTGAGGTCCAGCCCGAGCCCATCGGCGAGCGTGGTGCCCTGAAAGCTGAGCGCGCCCTGGGTGTTGCTGGAGCGTTGGACCAAGCGCTGCACCCGGCGCGGGGTGGAGATGGAATTGCCCAGGATCATGCTGCCGCGGCTGGCCATCATGTCGCCTTCCGCCGTGGCGCTGCCGGGAGGGGCCATGGCAGCGGTGAAGTTCAGAGTGCCTTGGACTGCGAAGGCTGTTGAGCCGGAGAAAATGCCGGAATTGTCAAAGTTAAACGTCGCGGAGTTGTCGGTGCCGCAAAAATTATTAACGAAGCCGCTAGTATCCGTGAAGGTGATCGAGACGGTCCCGTCGGCCGCAGCCGAGGCGAGCAGGGGCGCCGGAATGGCCAGGGTCGCGGTGCCATCTCCAGCACAATCGCCAGCGAAGCCGCCTGGAAGCGTTCCGATGGATGTGCCTTCGACAGTGACGCCCAGGAACTCGCTCGTGCCACCAAAATCGCCAAAGTAAGTGATATTGAGCGAGCCTGCGCCCGTGACGCTGCTGGGAACCGAGAGGTTCACCGTGACGCTGCCGCCGCCGCTGACGCTTGTGGATGCGGGACCGTAGGACGCGGTTTGTGCGGCGGCGATAGAGGCCGCCCCGAGTGTGAGTGCGCCAGCCATCAGGGCCCGCGTCGCGGTTTTCATAGAAAAACTCATACTGCTCTGCCTTCGTCGCGTTTCGTTAACGCTTTGGTAACGTTATCGGCGGCGCGATGGCCGAGAAAGTTCCCTCAAGGGCTAATTTACGATCTGTATGCTGCTGAAATCCAACAGAAAATTGACATTCAAAATGAGAAAGGCCGGCGCTTTTGGCGCCGGCCCGAAACATCGACCATGCCCGATCAGTGGACGATCTTTTCCTGTTTGACGTAGAGGTTCTCCCACGCCCGGTCGATCAGATCCGGGTTCATCTGGTTGGGGATGCCTTCGAAGGCGCAGATCGCAATGAGCTGATCGCACAGGAACGGCGCGTGGTAGTTGGCATAGACGTTGTCGACCGTCGGGTACTTCTTTTTCAGCATGTAAAGCAGCGCTTCTTCGTTCAGCGGCACTTTCTTTTTCTTAGCGACCATCGAGAAGATTTTCAGGAACTGGTCTTGGGTTGGGCCGTCGATCTTCACTTTGAAGAAGATCCGGCGCAGGGCGGCTTGGTCGAAGATGTCGTTGGGGTGGAAGTTGGTCGAGAAGACCACCAGCGTGTCGAAGGGCACTTCGAACTTTTCACCCGATTGCAGGGCGAGGATGTCATAGCCCACTTCGAGCGGGACAATCCAACGGTTGATCAGGGCTTGGGGCGGCTCTTCCTGGCGGCCAAGGTCGTCGACGATGAAGACGCCGCCGGTGGATTTCAGCTGCAGGCTGGCCTGATAGGTGCGGCTGACGGAGTTGTAGTTGAGATCGAGCATGTCCAGCATCAATTCACCCCCCGTCATCACGGTGGGGCGTTTGCACAGCAGGTAGCGCGTGTCGTGCTTTGAGGTCGATTTGCGTAAGGACGAGCCGGCGGCCTCTTCGGCCTCGACGGGGGTGTGCACGATCGGGTCGAAAAGTGTGATCACCTGACCGGAATAGGCCAGCGCGTGGGGGATGTAGATCGTGTCGCCCATGGCGGCGCGGATGCCTTCGGCGATCGAGGATTTACCGTTGCCGGGCGGGCCATACATCAGGCACGACTTGCCCGAGCCGACGGCGGGGCCGAGTTGGTCGATGAGATCGTCGGGGATGATCAGGTGGCCCATGCTATCCACCAGCATCTGCCGGGTGAGGTGGATGTCGCGGATCGACTGACGCTTGACCTGGACCTTATAGTCTTCCAGCGGGACAGGCATAGGGCCGTAATATTCAGACTGGCTGAGCGCGTCGAGGGCGCGAGATTTGCCCGCATCGGTGAGCTGAAAGCCCATCTCGGAGCTTGAGGTCGCGTGCAGCGTGCCGGTGGCCTGCATCAGGTTCATATCGCGCAGCTCATCGATAAGCTGGGTGGTCAGCGTGACGGGCAGGGCCACGGCCTGGGCGATCTCGGTCGCGGTCTCAACGCTTTTGCGGAAGACCGTTTTCAGCATGATGTCGCGCAGCATGACCGGCTGAAGCCCGGTGTCAGAGAGCTTACGCAGGGCCGGGGGGGCCGTGCTCTCAGTCTTGGCTTCGGTCGGCTGGGCGGGGGTTTGCACGTTCATGATCGGGACCTGCGGGGTAAGGCGGCTCTAATGCGATGTCGTCTGGCGGCCGAAAAGGACCGCGTCGGGGTGCAGGCTTGGCGGGCGAATGCGGCGGGAGCTTGGCGAAAAGGGCGAGATTTTGCGCCAGAGGGCGATTTTGAGCCGGATTGTTGCGGTCTGAGCCGGGGGGCTTGGCCCTCAGCGGTCGTCATATTGAGCGACTGCGCCGCGTGAGAGACCGGTCGGATTTGAGTATTTTGGGAAAAATGAAATTTTTTGGGGGTCATGGCCGGTTCAGCGTAAGCTGAAAAATGCAACGCATTTGAGGGTCATGGTCGGTTCAGCGTAAGCTGACAAATGCAACGCATTTGAGGCCATGACAGGCGGAGCCCCGGGAAGAACGGGCGGAGCCCCGGGAAGAACGGGCGGAGCCCCGGGAAGAACGGGCGGAGCCCCGGGAAGAACGGGTGGAGCCCAGGGGGTGGCGCGCGAAGCCCGGAACCGGTCCAGCTTCGCTGACAAACGCATCGCGTTTGAGGCGAGAACGGGCGGAGCCCAGGGGAGAACGGGCGGAGCCCGGGCCGCGCGTTTAGGCTCCGAGGATCACAGGCTCGAGCGCGATGGCCAGGTAGAGGATCAGCGCCGAGGATAGCGACAGGCCCCAGGGGAAGCTATTGGGTTTGCTCCAGGAGGTCCAATTGGGTGTGACGCGGCGGATCCAGGGGATGCGGCTGGCGATTTTATAGAGCGCGAAGCCGATGATCGTGGTGGCGCAAAGGATCAGCAGGAAGATCGAGGCGTCTTGCAGGGCCACGAAAGGCGCGATGGCGGCGGCGAATTTCGCGTCACCCGCGCCGAAGCCGAAGCCCGGCAGGGCCCAGAGCACGAAGCCCACGGCCAGGACCACGGCGAAATGAGCGTAGCGCCAGAGATAGTCCGCCAGACCGAGCGCGAAGAGGCCTGTGACCGCGAAGACCGCCAGCATCGCCAGCACGGCTGCATTGGGAATGCGCAGCGATTTCAAATCGGTATAGGCGGCCCAGAGGCAGATCGGGATCGACAGGGGCGCGAACCAGAGCGCCTGCGCCCCTGTCAGAGCGAGCGTCGACATCAGTTGCGGATCCCTGCCTCCAGGGCGCGCTGGGCCCGGACCGCCGCCTCGAAATGGCGCGGATGGGTGTCGATGGCTTCGGCCAGAAGGCCGCGGCCCACATCGACCTCACCCTGCCGGATCGCCGCCAGCGCCGCGGTGTGCAAAAGCTCGGCGCGTTCGACCTGGCTCATCTGCACCAGCGGCAGGTTGAAATTGCCCTGAGCTGCGCGGGCGAGCACCAGATTGTTTTTCGCGGTGAACATGTCGGGGCTGTAGGTCACGGCCTCGGTAAAGAGCCGCTCGGCCCCGGTGTAATCGCCGCGGGTCAGTTTGGAGAAGCCCCAATTGTTAAGCACGCTGCCGGGGGTGGTCGTCAGGCCCAAAGCGGTCTCGTAGAAGCTGTCGGCGCGGTCCCATTCGCGGTTGCTATCGGCGACCATCGCCTCGAGCCGGTAGCGCTCATAGGTCTCAAAGGTGGGGGGGATCGCGTCGAGCGTTTGCTCGGCACTGCTCCAATCGCCGTTACGAATGAGCGCGTCGGCATATTGCACGCTGTCGCCCTCGGTCGCCTCGGGGTTGGCGATGATGTCTTCCCAGACCGGCACGGCCTCGGTGGCGCGGCCTGCGCGCACCAGGCTGAGGGCGAGGCCCCGGCGCAGGTCCAGCCTGTCGGGCTGTTCGGCGCTGGCGCGGTGGAAATAGGCGACCGCTTCGCCGGGATCGGCAGCCGTCAGCATGATGTCGTTAAGATTGGTTTCATCGACGACGTTCAGGTTGCCCATCGACATGTCGATGTCTTCGCCGGGCTGTCTGTCGCTACATGCCGAAAGACCAGCCGTCAGGCCGACCACCAGAGTGATCCGGGTCACAAGCTTCATATCGCTGCCTCATCTGCTCGACCGCTTTTATTTTATCACGGTATTGTCGAGTCGATCAGGAGGTAGCGCCCTCCGCCCCGTCTCTCCAACCCATAGCGGTTGCTGTCTATGGGCCGAGTATAGGCCCGATTTTCCAATCGCGCGAGGGCTAATCTGAGGTTCTCGCGGATGGAGTCCGATTGGCCACTATCGAGCGCGAAGGCGCGGCGGAAGACCTGACTGGCCTCGCCGTATTCGGCCCGCTCCATGAGGACAACGCCGAGATTGTTCCAGGCGACGGGTTCGTCCGGCAGGGCCTCGGTCGCCTCGCGGAACTGCGTCTCGGCCTGGCCCAGGCGGCCGAGGGCGAGATTGGCGGAGCCGAGGGCCAGTAGGTGGACGGGCTCGAACCCGTCGGCGGCGGCGTCGCGGATATAGGCGCGGAGCGCGAGTTCGTATTCCCCGGCCTCCATCAGGCGGTCGCCGACGATCATCTGATCGACCTCACCCTCGAAAGCGGTGGTGCGCGGGGCGGTGTTGGCGCCTGCGAAGGGGCTGTCCTCGGGCGTGCCGGTGGGCGCGCAGGCGGCCAGGAGCGCCGAGAGGGCCGCGAGGAGGATGGTGGTGGATGCCCGCATGTGTGCCCCGGTTGGTTCGGGATTGGTGTTGGCGGAGGTTAGCAGGGTGAGGGGGGTGCGGGAAGGGGGGAGGCCTGCCGATGCTTTTCTCCCGGGGCGGTGGTGTTTTGTGACTGTGTAAATCGGAAGGTTTTTGCGACCGGGGGTGGATGTCGGCTGTGCGGACAAAGCTGCCGCAGATACATTGTTTGCTTGTGGATTTTGAGTATGCCCTTACCTTGTGGTGAGAGGTCCACAAAGCGCCCAATCCTGAAATGAAAAACCCAATTGTTGCCATTGGCTTGACCACTTACGATGATATCTCGAGCGCAGAGATTGCTCGATCCGTTTTCAGAATACTGCAAAAAACAGACGCAAGATTATGTCCTGAGTTCGTAAATTGGCATGAGCCAATTAACGTTCCGGTCAATGATGAAGCGGTTTGGCTTGAGTATTGGTCACGGGACGCCGTGCTTCGGTTACATGGTTCAGCCATGGATACAAAGCTTGGTGGTTTGTGGCGGCGACGTCGCTCGGTGCAAAGTTGGGGGTGTGTTAGCCACGCTTCAACGAACGGTTGGAACGACGATTCCACGCTTAGTTTGTCGTTTCGCTGGAATGCTAGCATTGACTGGTGGCACCTATTTTCAAGTCTTTGCAATATACTAAACCCTGCTTATGGGATGCTACATCTGTTCACAGACACGGAAAGAAAACTGGTCGAACTTTGCAATTTTGATGGACCGGTCGTAGGGGAAGGGGTGTTCACCAACAAACTTTCAAAGGACGGAAACGTTATTGGTGTGGATCGCCGTAAACGGACAAACCCAATGCAGTATTGTTACATCCCCGAATTGAGTTGGGGAAATTGCTTTGGTGTAGAATTTAAGGGTGTTTTCAACCCGGAATGTCTGACCAAGGAGGCTGCTTTTGGAAAGGTTGACAGCGGGAAAACCCTAATACGCATTACGGAAAGCTTAGATGATATCCTGAATGACCATGAAAATTTCTGCGCGAAAAGGGCATATCTTCGCTCTCTCTTCCGAACAGGGGCCTTTAGAGATAAAGTTAGTCCGGACGACGCGCGTTTTTCGTACCGAGGTTGATCAGAGCGGTCAGTCGCGGCAACACGGATCGCTGAACTGTGGGCTCAAAGCGGAATTTCGGGCATCGTTTTGCAACAAATACCCTCCTGATTTAAAACGATCCGAACACCTCGTGTCGAAAGTGATCGATTTCGACAGATGCATTTCGGCGCCCTGCGGCATGTAAAACGACTGCGAAGTGCGCGTTCTGTAGCCGCGCCCTCACCCGCCCCCAGACAAATTCACCACCATCCCATATACCGACGGACCGATCAGGATCACCAAGAGCGGGGGGACGCAGAACATCATCGTGCCTAGCGTCAGTTTCGTCGGCAGTTTGTTGGCCTTTTCTTCGGCGCGCATCACGCGTTTGTCGCGCATTTCGGCGGCGTAGACCCGGAGCGCTTCGGCGACGGATGTACCGAACGTAGCGGACTGGATCAGGACGGTGACGAAGCTGTTGACGTCTTGCACGCCGACGCGGTCGCCCATGTCGCGCAGGACCTTGGTTTTGTCCTTACCGGCCTTCATCTCGAAGGCGACCATCTCGAACTCTTCGGCCAGCGCGGGATAGGCGCCGCGCATTTCCTTGGCCACGCGGATGATCGCCTGGTCGAGCGACTGGCCCGCTTCGACGCAGACAAGCATTAGGTCGAGGGCGTCGGGGAAGCCCGAGGTAATCTCTTCCTCGCGCTGCTGCACGCGCTTGGTGACCCAGTATTTCGGGCCCATATAGCCGACGGCACCCGGTGCGAGGACTGTGATAACAGTGGCCTGAGTGGTCTCGGCGCCGAGCGTCAGCATCAGGATGATGCCCAGCGCGAGGCCCGCGATGCCCAGGGCGAACTGGGCGAAGTGGAAGGTCTGCACCGCGCCCTTGGAGCGGTAGCCCGCGCGCATCAGGTGCATCCTTGCGGCGGACAGCTCCTCTTGGCTTTGCGGCTCGAGGAACTGGCTGAAGCGTTCCAGGCGCTGGTCCGCCTGGTTCTTCATCCGCAGCTTTTTGCCGTCTTCGGCCGTGTCGCCGCCGGTGTCGCGCGAGCGGTCGCGCAGGTTTTCGAACGGGTCTTTCTTGCGGAAGAGGATCGCGGGCAGCGCCACCAGGATCAACAGAACCCCGAGCAGGCCCACAACGATCAGGGGGCCAAGCTCACCGAAGGTGTTCACGATCATCTCGTTGAGTGCGGACATGTCTTTTCCAATCTAGACGGCAGTGGCTGGACGCTGAGGGCCGGAAGCCACGCTTAGACTTTGATGTTCACCATCATGCGCATGAAGACGACGTTGATGAACAGCATCACCGCGACCGCCGCGCAGGCAGGAATGAAATAGGGGGTGTCGACCACGTCGGAGTAATAGTTGGGCTGACCGACATTGATGCCGACGAGGGCGAGGATCGGGAAGACCGACAGGAAGTTGCCCGACCATTTCGCCTCGGCCGTGATCGCGCGGACCCGGCGGAAGAGGCGGAAACGGGCGCGGATCACCTGGGCGAGGCCTTCGAGGATCTCGGCGAGGTTACCGCCCGAAGTTTGCTGAATACCCACCGCGACGGCCATGAAGTGAAGGTCTTGGATGCCCAGACGCTCGGCCATATTGGCGATGGATTCGGCCACGTCTTTACCATAGGCGGCCTCGTCGGCGATCACGCCGAGCTCAGAGCCCAGGGGATCGGCGACCTCTTTGGCGACCGAGTTGATCGCCGAGACGAAAGGATGGCCCACGCGCAGGCTGCGCACCATAAGCTCGACCGCGTCGGGAAGCTGTTCCTCGATGAGGCCGATGCGCTTTTTGGCTTTGGAATTCACCCAGTAATAGACCGTGCCGATGCCGAAGGCGATCGACAGAAGGATCGTGAGCGGCAGCGAGGCCTGGGTCAGGATTGACATGAGCAGGAAGCTCGCCACGGCCATCCCGGCCATGACGTACATCAGCTGTTTGGGGGTGAAGGCGATATTGGCCTTCTGCGCCTTATCGGCGATCAGCGAATAGAGCGGCACCCCGCGTGAGGACATGTGTTGGTCCATCTCCTTGCGGAGCTTGGCCAGCACGTCTTCCTTGCTGGAGCCTTTGTCGAGCATCGACATGCGGCGATTGACGCGCGCATTCAGGCTGACGGATTTGCCGAAAACCAGCAGGTAGATGCCCTGAACGAGCATCACCACGCCGACGAAAATGCCGATATAAATCAGCGGCTCGATAGAGATGTTCATGGCGCGTTACTCCGCGGCGACAGGGTCATAGATGGACATTGGCAGCTCATAGCCCCACTGCTTGAAGCGGTCGGAATAGTGCGAGCGCACACCGCAGGCGGTGAAGCGGCCGATGATGGTGCCGTCGGGTTTGAGGCCGAGGCGCTGGTAGCGGAAGATCTCTTGCATCGAGATCACCTCACCTTCCATGCCCGTCACTTCGGTGATCGAGACCATTCGGCGCGAGCCGTCTTGCAGACGCGAGGCCTGCACGATGAGGTTCACGGCCGAGGCGATCTGAGCGCGGACAGCCTTGATGGGCATTTCGATCCCTGCCATGGCGACCATGTTTTCCAGACGCGAACAGGCGTCCCGGGCGGAGTTGGCGTGGATCGTCGTCATCGAGCCGTCATGGCCCGTGTTCATGGCCTGCAGCATGTCAATCACTTCCTCGCCACGCGTCTCACCCACGATGATGCGGTCGGGACGCATCCGCAGCGCGTTGCGCAAGCAGTCACGCTGTGTGACGGCGCCTTTGCCTTCCACGTTGGGCGGGCGGCTTTCCATCCGGCCCACATGGATCTGTTGGAGCTGAAGTTCCGCCGTATCCTCGATGGTCAGGATACGCTCTTTGTTGTCGATGAACGAGCTCAGCGCGTTGAGGGTGGTGGTTTTACCCGAACCGGTACCGCCCGAGACGATGACGTTGAGGCGGCAGGCGCAGGCGGCCTGGAGGTAGGCGGCCATCTCTTCGGAGAAGGCGCCGAACTGCACCAGGTCGTCAACGCCCAGCTTTTCTTTCTTGAATTTACGAATGGAGACCAGCGATCCATCCACAGCAATTGGCGGGACCATCGCGTTGAAACGGCTACCATCTTTGAGGCGCGCGTCGACGTACGGCGTGGATTCATCCACACGTCTACCCACAGCCGAGACGATCTTGTCGATGATGCGCAGAAGGTGACGCTCATCCTTGAAACGGATATCCGAGAGCTCCAGACGGCCGGCGCGTTCGATGAAGACGCGGTTGGGGCCGTTCACCAGAATATCGTTAACGCTGTCGTCTTTCAGAAGCGTCTCGAGCGGGCCGAGGCCCGTCACTTCGTCGAAAAGCTCGCTTTGCAGGGTCTGGCGGTCTTCGCGGTTCAGAACGATGCCCATCTCACCAAGCTCATCGGAGGTGATGGCGGTGATCTCGGCCTTGAGCTCGCTTTCCTTGGCGCCTTCGAGTGCGGAGAGGTTCAGGTTCTCGAGCAGCCGGTGGTGCATCTCGGTCTTGATCTCGTCGAGACGCTGGCGGCGCTTGGCCTCCTTGTCCTGGGCCGCCGCGGTGGCGGCGGGGATCGGCAATTGATCAGGCTTTTTGCGCAGCGATTTCGCCACTTCCGCCGGGGCGGCGGGTGCGGCCTCGCCTTCGCTGGGGACGGGCTTAAGCTCGGTTACGCCTTCCGCGCCGCCGACGGGCTTGGGTGATGCGGGCTTTTTATACTTCGAAAACATGGTGGATGTTCCCCTTAACCGGTGGCAGCGGCGCCGTCGCCGAGCATGGCCTCATGCAGCGAGGCGGCCAGTTTGCTGATGTCTTTGCGGGTCCCGCTTTTCTTGGCGATCTCGGCCAGTGGCATACCGTGATCGGCGGCCTCGGTGACCTGCTTGCCGCCATCGCTGAGCTGGGTGCTGATCTTGACGCCGAGGCTTTCGGAGAGGCGCTTCATGCGGCTTTTGCCATTCAGATCGGTCATTTTCGGGGCCCGGTTGAGCACGAAATTCACCTTGTCGAGCGGCAGATCCTCCGATTGCAGCGCCTTGATGAAACGCATTGCGTTCTGGGCCGAGCGCATGTCGAGCTCCATCACGGCAAAGAACACATCGGCGCGGGCCAGCACGGTTTCCGTCCATTGCACGATGGAGGAGGGCATATCGATGACGACGATGTCGAAGCTGGTTTTGGCCAGTTCGAGAATGGCCTCGATCTCTTCGGGGCCGATCATATCGAGCGGGATGATCTCAGCCGGGGAGGTCAGGACCGACATCGCCTCTTGGAAGCCCACGAGACCCTGGCGGAAGCTTTCCTCATCAAGCGAGGTCGCGTCGGTCAGGATCTCGGTGATCGCTTCGCGACGCGGCAGATCTAGCATGGTCGCGACCGAGCCGGTCTGCAGGTCGAAATCGAGAATGCAGACCGAGGGCGCCTCTTTGTCGAGCTTGGTGAACTCATAGGCGAGGTTCACCGCGAGCGTGGTCGCGCCAGAGCCACCGGCAAGCTTTTGCACGGCGAAAACGGCCGCCGGCGCGCTCATGTTTTGGCCAGCCACCGGCGCGGTGGTGTTGCCACTTTGGGCCGCAGGCACCGGCTCAGGCTCAGGCTGACGGACGCGTTCGATGGCCTCGTGCAGCGCCCGCTCGGGCAGGGGGTAGGGGACGAAATCGTGGGCGCCAAGCTTCAAAAGCTGGTGCAAACCGGCGGTCGAGACATCGTCGGCGATCAAGATTACCTTGATCTTGCGCCCGATGGCGTTGCCGATGATCTCACCGATCAGGCCGATATCGCCCTCATCCTCGGCATCGACCGCGATGGCGATAAATTCCAGGTTGCTGGCCTCAGGCTGGGCGAAAAACGCCTTGGCTTCGGTCAGTTGAAGATCGCCCCAGGCCTCTCCGAGCTCAGCTTCCATATCGTCGATGAGCAGATCGAATTTCTGCACATCCCGAGAGATGGTGCAGGCCAGAAGCGGCTCTGGATCAGACTTCAAAGCAAGTTCAGTACCCATTCTCAAATCCCATACTGCCCGGGTTTTCCGGGACCCCACCCAAATTCAGGCGACCCCCAATGGGCCGTCACGGTGGAGCGCGTCGCGATGGGTCCGCTCGGAGAACGGAATCGCTTTTCGCTCCGATCTCCGTTGTCACGGTCAAAGTGGGCAACAATACGACCAAAAATCCGAAACTATTTGAAAAAGCGCCGCGATTTTTCAGGATCGCGGCGCTTCAAATTTTACAAGTTTTGCAGGGATGCGGGCTTAGCCGCCCTCGGCTGCCGCCGCGCTGGTGACATAGTTGCGCTGAACGATGCGCGCGTATTCCCCGTTTAGGATGATCGGGTGCGATTGCACGAAGCCCGAGACCTGGGTGACGGTGCGGCGGTTGCGACGCTCCCGGTCCGAAGTGGCAACGACCGGCTCCCGCTCACCGCGGCTGACCAACGCTTGGAGACGGTGACGGTTGACGCCCTGGCTGACCAGGTAGTTGACCGCCGCGCGCGCCCGGCGCAGGCCCAGCGACTGATTGTAGGCGTCCGAGCCCACAAGGTCGGTATGGCCGAAGACGCTAAAGCGCACTTCCGGGAATTGCCGGATCCAGCTTGCCTGCTGACGCAAGACGGCGCGGGCCTCTTCATCGAGGACGGCACTGTCGAAGTCGAAGGTGATCGTGGGCGTCACCTCGCCACGGAACCGCTCCTGCAGGCTTTCCACGAAGCCACGCTGGCCGGACATGACCAGGACGTTGTTCATCGTGGGGTTGCCGAAGCGGCCCTCATCGAGGTTGGAGCCCACCGGCGTGGTGCCGGTGATCAGCTCGCTACAGGCCGACAAGCCGAAGGCGGCGATGGCGGCGGTGAGGAGTTTGAGTGGTGTGCGGAACATCATGTGTCTTACTCCATCACGTAGCCGTAAGAGCCGTTGAAGTCCTGCTGGGCCACATCGGCGGCCGCACCGCTGACATTGCCCTGACCACCGGCCAATTGGCCGAACAGGAACAGCTCTCGTTCGTTGGGAATGGCCACCCGGTCAGTGGGAAGCGCCAGCGCCTCGCCGCGGATCGGAGTGACAAGATGCGCAGTGATGATCACGACCAGTTCGGTCTGTTCCCGCTGCCAGTTGGTGGAGCGGAAGAGCGTGCCGATCACCGGCAGGTCGCCGAGCCAGGGCACTTGGCCAATCGAGTCGCGGAAATCATCCTGCAGCAGGCCCGCGATGGCGAAGCTTTCGCCGTCTCGCATCTGCACCGTGGTTGAGGCCTCGCGCGTCCGTAGACTGGGGATCTGGTTGCCGCTAATGGCCACCGTTTCACCCAAACTGGAGATCTCGGTATCGAGCGTCAAGTTGATGACATGGTCATCGAGAACCGTCGGCGTGAAGCTGAGATCGATGCCGAAGTCTCTGAACTCAACGCCCACGCCGTCATCGGACTGCACCGGGATCGGGAACTGACCACCTGCGAAGAAGTTGGCCGGTTGACCCGACAGGGCCGAGACGTTTGGCTCTGCCAAGATGCGGACCAAGCCATTGGTTTCCAACGCTTCGATAAGGATGCCGAGCTGTGTGCCGCCGCTGGAAAAGGCGATGGACAGCGCGCCGTTTCGGCCATTGAGACCGCCGGGAAGTGAGCCCGGAGCCAAACCGCCACCGCCGCTGAGGCTGCCGGTGCCAAGGCCGATGCCCGCATCGGTGCCGACCTCAACGCCAGACAAGCTGAGCGACAGGTTTTGGCGCGCCGTGCGCGACATCTCCGCGAAGCGCACCTGCAACATCACCTGCTGCGAGCCGGCAACGTTCATCAGGTTGGACACTTCTTCGGAGTAGCGACCGGCCAATTGCATGGCGCGATCGACCGCGTTGCCCGAACTCAGCGTGCCAGACAGCACGATGCCCGCGCCCGCCGTGCGCACTTCGATGCCCTCACCGGGCAGGATCTGGCGCAGACGTTCGCGCAGTTCCGCCACATCGGGCACGACCTGCACCTCGACATTGGCGATCAGTTGCCCCTCGGCCCCCAGCAGCGTCATCGTGGTACGCCCGGGGGTCTGGCCGAGCACGTAAATGGTGCGCTCGGAGAGGGATGCGATATCGGCGATGGCCGGGTTGGCCACCGTCAGTTCTGCGAAGATGGCGTCGCTTTCCACAACCACCGCGCGGTTCACGGGAACCCGCAGAGATGTGGAGATTTCGCCTTCGAGAACGCGCAGGGTTTGCGCGTTGGACACTGAAACAAAGCTCAGCGACAAAACGCAGGCCGCAAGGACTGCGCGCAGTAAGGATGTCATGCTCATTGTGACCTGCCTCTTTGGATCACGGTGAATGCCCACGTTTTTTCGGGCAATTGCACGCACCATGGCCGAAAACGACTTTCCGATCAATAATCAGAAGCTTGGCAGGAGTTCTTTATGTGCCAATAAGGCCACGCCCGGGGCCGCAGGGGCCACACCTAGGGTCAAAAAGAAAGCCAGCCCCCAGATGCGGGGGCTGGCGCGCAATTTTATCCACAAGATCATCCAGCCTGGGGATAACCTGTGGATGAATTCTCAGGCTTAGTCGGTGCACGGCACGGGCGTGACAATCACCTGACCGCCGCGACGCTCCCGGGTGGAGCAGACCTCAGGCCCGGCCTGGGCCTCAACCTCGGCCACGCCAAGCGCTTGGTTGGTCGAGATCTGCACCTGTTCGGCGACGGTGTCGTCTTCCACACCAACCAGCGCCAGGGTCAGACGACCGGAGGCCTGCGCCTGGGCCAGGGCCGCGACCTCTTCGGGCGGCGCCTCGACCGTGATGGTGCGCGCGACCATCGGGTTGGCGCGGTCTTCGTCGTCGATCTGGTCGATGGCGATGATCTGCACGTTGGCGCGGATCAGGCGTGTTTGGTTCTCGCCGCGCACTTCACCGGTCCAATAGACATCGACCCGGTCACCGGGGCGTAGGAAGCCCGAAACGCCCGAGGTCACATCGACGCGCAGGGCGAAGGCCCGCATCCCGCGACCAAGGCGCGAGGCGATGCCCGCATCCTGACCCGGTGCTGTGACCTTGGACAGAAGGATCGGCTCATCGCGCTCCATGATGCGCAGCACGGTGCGCGGCACGTCTTCACCTTCGGGGAAAATCTCTTCCATGGTGGTGAACGCGCCAAAGGGCACGTGATCGGCCGGCCATTGGATCGCCTGCACATGTTCGGGGCGCAATTGCTGCCCATAGCGGAGCTGTGCGGTCATCACGAAAACCTCGGTCGTGTCGATGATCGAGGAGCGCAAATTGCTGTTGGCGGCTTGATATTGGTCAAAACGGTCTTTCGCGAGGAAGACGGCCATACCTGCCAAGCCCACACCCACGATAAGAACCAGTCCGAAAATCAGTCTCATCTTATTCGGTCCCTTGCTGCTGCGCGTGCCGCCCCCAAGGTCCGAACACGCAATCTACCAGCGCCCTGATTGTCCGAAGAATTGGGCAGAATGAGGACCGAAAGACGGATTATCTCTGTCTGGTCGATAAAGCTTAAGGGAATGGACGGTTGAGGCCGCCGGAGTCTAGCCGCAGCCTAGCCGCGGGACGCGCAATAGATCTGGTCGCGGCTCAGGCCGCGGGGTGATCAATCGTCGTCGTCGTCGTCGTCATCATCATCATCGTCGTCGTCGTCGTCCGAGCCGCCATTGGGGTTGGGATCTTCCTCGACCGGATCAAAGCTGGTGCGCAGGTAATCGGTTTCGATCTGGGCTTTGACATTGTGGCTAAGCTCATGCAGGCCCGACGAGATGACATTCGTCGTCCAAAACCCCATGCCGATGCAGGCAGCGGTGATCACGACATAATCGACGGTGACGGCGCCTGACTCATCGGTCAGAAATGCGCCAAAGGTGCTTAGACCCGGCATACTCTTTACTCCAACACGGCCGCGCAAACACAACAATCGCGACGGGGCACGTATCGCCATCGAATGTGGCGAAAGCATGGCGTTTGGGTTGGAGTTTAGCGGCTTTCGGCCCCAATCGCGTCAGCAATCCCGGGCGATTGTTTCGCGGCTGGAGCGCCGGTCAAGCGCGGCGCGGGCATAAAAAACGGGCCGCACAGCAGCTGTGCGACCCGCTTTGAACGGTATGGCGAGCGCCGATGCGGCGCCAGCCTGACCCACCTATTACGGTGCGGCTGCGGCCGGAGCGCGCGTGATGATCGTGGAGTTCTCGGTCTCCGGATCGATCGCGGCCAGGTCGTCTGCGATGTTGTTCGACAGCGTGTTAACGCCGTCCGACACGACGGCCAGAACGGCCAGGCCGAGGCCCACGAGTGCTGCGGTCAGAACAACCCAGTCGACGGTCACGGCACCGTCTTCGGCGGCGAGGAAGTTTTTGATCATGGTCATATCTGTATCTCCAATCAGATGTCTTTGACTTCAGGTTACCCGGCTACCCTTTTGTTCCGGGGATGAGAGATGTTTGACCTTGGATCGGGGCGGGATTTGGGCAGGACATGGATCAATTTAAGATTTTCGAAGGGTTCTTTTGCGTTTCTGTTGGGCAAAAGTGAACAATACGTTGCGACTGTTTTTTGGGTTTAACCATTTCGGAGCGCGCGAAATGGGGCTTTTGGTGCAGCGCGGTGAAACAATCAAATTGAATAAAAATTTCCGTAACGCGCTCTAGGTTACGAGCGCCCAAACAGCGGTAGTCCATTGCTGCGAGGCAGGGTGTGCGCCCGTAACGCTGTGACCGGGCTGTGACCGGCGATGGACGCCGACCGCCGGAGGGAGCGCGGAGGGAGAGCGAACAGGGCGGCGCAAACGCGAACGGGCCGCACGAGAGGTGCGGCCCGATTGCGGCGCGGCAGGGGCAGCCGCGCAATGATGGGGTAGTCAGTCGATGCGCTTATGGCGCAGCGGCGGTCCGCTGCACGGTCGAGCGTGCTTGCGTGACAGGGTCGATCGCCGCGAGGTCGTCTGCGGTGGCGTTCGAC
>JBCBCN010000014.1:0-53101 GCA_038530555.1 Pseudomonadota bacterium
ACCTTGTTCAGGAACACGACCATCTTCGGGATGCCAACCTGGCGGCCCAGCAGGATGTGCTCACGGGTCTGGGGCATCGGGCCGTCGGCCGCGTTCACAACCAGGATCGCGCCGTCCATCTGAGCGGCACCGGTGATCATGTTCTTGACGTAGTCGGCATGGCCCGGGCAATCCACGTGCGCGTAGTGACGGTTGTCCGTCTCGTACTCCACATGCGCCGTCGAGATCGTGATCCCGCGGGCCTTCTCCTCCGGCGCGCCGTCAATCTGATCGTAGGCCTGGAAATCCCCGAAATACTTCGTGATCGCAGCCGTCAACGTCGTCTTGCCGTGGTCAACGTGACCAATCGTGCCGATGTTAACATGCGGCTTGTTACGTTCGAACTTTTCCTTTGCCATGATGGCCTCCTTCTATCTTTTGCAGGCGCCCTTAGGCGTATTTCGCCTGGATTTCGTCACTGATGTTCTGCGGCACGGGTTCGTAATGGTCGAACTGCATGGTGAAGTTCGCCCGGCCCGAGCTCATGGAGCGCAGCGTGTTGATGTAGCCGAACATATTCGCCAGCGGCACATAGGCGTCGATCGCGATGGCATTGCCGCGCGTATCCTGACCCTGCACCTGACCCCGGCGGGAGGTCAGATCGCCGATGATCCCGCCGGTATATTCGTCCGGGGTCACCACTTCGACCTTCATGATGGGCTCAAGCAGCTTGGCGCCGGCCTTCTTCATGCCCTCGCGCATACCCATACGGGCGGCGATTTCGAAGGCAAGAACGCTGGAATCCACGTCGTGGAACTTACCGTCGATCAGCGCCACCTTGAAGTCGATCACCGGAAAGCCCGCCAGCGGACCGCTATCCATGACCGATTGAATGCCCTTCTCAACGCCAGGGATATATTCCTTCGGCACCGCACCACCGACGATCCGGCTCTCGAAGGAATAGCCTTCGCCCGGCTCGGTCGGCGTGATGATAAGCTTGACCTCGGCGAACTGACCCGAACCACCCGACTGCTTCTTGTGGGTGTAGGTATGCTCGACCTCGTGGCCGATGGTCTCGCGATAGGCCACCTGCGGCGCGCCGATATTGGCCTCGACCTTGAACTCCCGCTTGAGGCGGTCGACCAGGATGTCGAGGTGCAATTCGCCCATGCCCTTCATGATCGTCTGACCGCTTTCCATATCGGTCTCGACCCGGAAGGACGGATCCTCGGCTGCCAGGCGCTGAAGGCCCTGGCTCATCTTCTCTTGGTCGGCCTTCGTCTTGGGCTCGACCGCGATCTCAATGACCGGATCGGGGAAGGTCATCGTCTCGAGCACGACCGGGTCGTTTTTGTCGCAAAGCGTGTCACCGGTCGTCGTGTCCTTGAGACCGGCCAGCGCGATGATGTCACCCGCGAAGGCCTCGGTGATTTCGTCCTGCTTGTTCGAATGCATCATGACCATACGACCGATGCGCTCGGGCTTGCCCTTGGTCGAGTTGAGCAGGTTGTCACCTTTGGCGAGTTTACCCGAATAGATCCGGGTGAAGGTCAGCGTGCCCATATAGGGGTCGTTCATGATTTTGAACGCGAGGCCCGAGAACGCCATGTCATCATCTGCCCGGCGGGCGATGTTGCGCTCTTCGTTCTCGTCGCCCGGCTTGAAGCCCATGTAATCGACCACGTCGAGCGGGCTCGGCAGGTAGTCGATCACGGCATTCAGCAGTGGCTGCACACCCTTGTTCTTGAAGGCCGAGCCACCCAGAACGGGCACGAAGGACAGGCTCAGCGTGCCCTTGCGCAGAAGGCTGCGCAGGGTGGCCACGTCCGGCTCTTCGCCTTCGAGATAGGCCATCATCGCGTCGTCGTCTTGCTCGACGGCCGCTTCAATCATCTTGCCACGCCACTCCTCGCAGACCTCTTTGAGGCTGTCGCGGATGTCGTTCTTTTCCCAGGACGCGCCCAGATCTTCGCCCTTATAGACCCATTCCTGCATGGTCACGAGGTCGACAAGGCCTTCAAGCTCGGTCTCGGCCCCGATCGGGATGGCCACGGGCACGGCGCGGGCGCCGGTGCGGTCTTCGATCATCTCGACGCACTTGAAGAAATCGGCGCCGATCTTGTCCATCTTGTTGACGAAGACGATGCGCGGAACCTTATAGCGGTCGGCCTGACGCCACACCGTCTCAGTCTGGGGCTCGACCCCGGCATTCGCGTCCAGCACGCAGATCGCACCGTCGAGAACCGCCAAAGACCGCTCAACCTCAATGGTGAAGTCCACGTGGCCGGGCGTGTCGATGATGTTCATGCGGTGCTTGGGCGTGTCCGGCGTTTGGCCGTCCTCCGTCCGCTCCCAAAACGTGGTGGTCGCAGCAGACGTGATGGTGATGCCGCGCTCCTGCTCCTGCTCCATCCAGTCCATCGTTGCGGCGCCGTCATGCACCTCACCGATGTTATGGGATTTGCCGGTGTAATACAGGATGCGCTCCGAGCAAGTGGTCTTGCCCGCGTCGATATGGGCCATGATGCCGAAATTGCGGTAGCGCTCGAGCGGATAGTCGCGTGCCATGGGTCAGATCCTTGGGAGGAGAAAATTTACCAGCGGTAGTGGGAGAACGCCTTGTTGGCATCCGCCATCTTGTGCGTGTCTTCGCGCTTTTTCACAGCAGAGCCACGGGAATTGACCGCATCGACCAGTTCCCCGGCCAAACGCTCTTCCATCGTGTTCTCGTTGCGGCCGCGCGCAGCGGTGATCAACCAGCGGATGGCCAGGGCCTCACGGCGCTCGGGGCGGACTTCGACGGGCACCTGATAGGTGGCACCACCGACGCGGCGCGAGCGGACTTCGACGGCTGGTTTGATGTTGTCGAGCGCCTCGTGGAACACTTCCACCGGGGCCCGCTTCAGCTTGCCTTCAACGCGGTCAAAGGCGTTGTAGACGATGCTTTCGGCGACCGACTTTTTGCCGTCGATCATCAGGTTGTTCATGAACTTGGTCAGAACGCGATCGCCAAATTTGGCGTCGGGCAGAACTTCGCGTTTCTCGGCGCGGTGACGTCGTGACATCTGCGTGTCCTCTTACTTGGGGCGCTTGGCGCCGTATTTCGAGCGGCGCTGGCGGCGGTCTTTGACGCCCTGGGTGTCGAGCACCCCGCGCAGGATGTGATAGCGGACGCCGGGAAGGTCCTTCACCCGGCCGCCACGGATCAGGACCACCGAGTGCTCCTGCAGGTTGTGGCTTTCACCGGGGATGTAGCTGATCACTTCATAACCGTTGGTGAGGCGCACTTTGGCAACCTTCCGCATAGCCGAGTTCGGCTTCTTCGGCGTGGTCGTATAAACGCGCGTGCACACGCCGCGCTTCTGCGGGCACTGCTCCAGGTGCTGCGACTTGGAGCGTTTCACTTTCGGCTGCCGCGGCTTGCGGATCAGCTGTTGGATCGTCGGCATTCGGGCTCCCCGTTTTGCTCAATCTCGTATCGTCATGTCCCAGCGGCCGGATCTCTGAGCGCGCGAGGCCTGAAACGCACATTGCCCAAATCGGACAAGGCAATAGACCAAACGCAAAAGCCGCCTGCGCCCCTTCCCTACCTGGAGGGCGCCGCGGTGGATCTCTCAGAGGATCGGGGCACGCAATCGGCCCGGATCATGACCACTTAAATCTGCTGTAATGACACGGGCAGAGGGTTCCCCCCGGGCCAAGTGGCGCGGTAATAGGAGGATGGCGAAGGCATGTCAACAGCCCCTAGCGGATCACTGCTTTTCGCCTCTGCCCTTCGCGCCAGAGCGTGAAAACGCCCGTCGCTACAACGATGGCACCACCCAGAAGCGTGAGCGCATCGGGCACTTCGCCAAAGATCGCCAGGCCCAAGACAATCGCCGTGAGCAGCGAAGTGTAACGGAACGGCGCGATGAAGGCGATGTCACCCTGCCGCATGGTGGCCACGGCGCAGAAATACGCGCCAACAATGGCCAAAGCCGCGCCCACGAGATTGAGCGCGTGGCTCAACTCCATCGGCTCCCAACTGGTAAACAGGAACGCGATGCCGAAGGCCAATGTCACAGACACCGCATTGCTGGAGGCGATCATGAGGCTCGGCACTTCCGGCGAGATCATCCGCGCAAAGATATCGCGGGCTGTCACCATCAGCACGGCCCCGAGGGCGTAAAGCGAATAGACGGTGAAACCCTCGAGCCCGGGCCGCACGATCATCAAGATCCCGCCGAAGCCCAGCAAAATCGCCAATAGCCGCCGCCAGCCGATGGCCTGGCCCAGAAACACCGCGCCAGCGAGGCTAACGGTCAGGGGTGTGGCCTGCATGATCGCGCTGGCATTGGCGATGGGCATGTTAAAGAGCGCTTGCAGGAACAGGTACGACGTCGCGACTTCGGCGGCGTTGCGCACCAGGATCAGCCCGCGATCGCGCCGCGACAGGGCCACGCGCGGTGTCCCGATCAGGCGCAAGAGGCCCAGCATGACGACAACGGTGATGAGCCCCCTGAGAAACACAGCCTGAACCAGCGGCACCTCCCCGGCCAGCGATTTCATGAAGGCATCGTTGATCGTAAAGAGCGCCATGGACGCCATCATCAGACCCGCGCCACGCAGATTGTCGCTGAGCGTCACGGGCGGGCCGCCAGTTGGTCAGGCTCCATCAACGCCCAGGCCGCGTCCGGGTCGATTCCGAACCTTGCCTGAAGCATCGCGCGGACCTCATGGCTGTCGAGCGGCTTGGCCGAGCCGGGCACAGAGCGGTCGGAATCGTTGCTCTGATGCAGGGTCCTGAGAAACATGATCTCATCGGGATCGGTCCAGCACCGGACATGGGCGGGCAGGCGGCGGTGGTTCCAGCGGAAAATATTCACCTGACCATCCGTCGGCGTGATCATCGCCGAGGCCAGGCCGAGCGGTGTCTTCTCGGTGAACTCATAGAACGGCTGCTCGGTATCGACCATGTTCCAGTAGATGCCGCGGTGAAAGGCCACCACCGCAGGGCGATCCGCATCGGCTTGCCCCTCATGGAGCAGCATTTCGGCGAGCGCCCGGGTGCGCGCCACGTAATCGACCGCCACCGCGTCGTCATCATCGATGCGAAAGCCCGTCACAAAGGCCGTCTCCCCCTCCAGCCCGCGCCGAAAGGCCCGCCGGGTGGAGACCAGCGGGCCCAGCCGCTCCAGGCTGCAAATCCGCAGAAACCGGTAGTGCTCTGCAAGGCCCCGCATCCGCCGCTTCCAACGCGGCGGCATGGCCTCGCCGATCAGCACGACAAGCCGGAAATCCGGGTCACTCTGCGCGGCCAAGGACGGCAGGACCAGCGTCTCGAACATGGCAAACCGCTGTGCCAGGCGCTCGGGTGAAAAGAGAAAAGCCTCAAGCTCAGCCGCCGACCGCTTTGGCCCGGAAAAGCCGCCATCGCTCGGATAGGAAAACCGGCACACGCCGACGATCTGATTGCTAAGATCAGCCATGCCCGAGGCGTGACAAGCGCCCGGCCCAAGGTCAAGGGCCGGGCGGCGATTAGCGCAGGGCCTACTGCATCGAGCTGATGCCGAAGATATTGCCCTCGCTGTCCTGGCAGAGGCTGACGAAGCCGAACTCCCCGATGGAAAACTTCGGCCGGACGACCTGCCC
The DNA here is from genome assembly GCA_038530555.1 of Pseudomonadota bacterium. Lineage (GTDB taxonomy): Bacteria > Pseudomonadota > Alphaproteobacteria > Rhodobacterales > Rhodobacteraceae > HKCCE3408. The sequence goes on from JBCBCN010000014.1 coordinate 5,611, forward strand.
TCCGGCCGCCTCGACACGGGCCTCGCAGGTGCCGCAATCCTCGGCATTGAAATAGACGCACGTCCCGCCCGGCCCGGGTTCAAACCCCTCCATCTTGGACAGGGCTCCGCCTGCGCCATAGGCCGACATATCCGCCGGGAAGGCCATCATCTGGCTCTCACCGGTCGGATCGCCCATCGCCTCGAGCGTGCAGTCCAGTACGGTCTGATAGAACGCGGTCGCGCGCTCCAAATCACTCACCATAATGTCAAACCAACCGATTGCGTTCATCTTGGTCATGGCGACCTCCTTGTTATTGCTGCAATCTGGATACCGGGGCACGGGCGCCCTGTATTGAAGATTGCAGACATCGAATTTCCGCCCATGACGGCCCGGCGTGTAGCCTGTTGCCTCACGAAACGATCGGATGAAATGCGCCTGATCGGAATAGGCGAGCGACGGCGTGCCAAGAAGGGATTGCTGCACCCTGAGCACTTTGAGAAAATCGTGCGGCGCGAAGCCGGTGCTGCGCTTAAGGACGCGCTGAAGCTGTCGCGGCGATAGACCCGCCACCTGCGCCATATCACCCACTGAGACGATGTCATCGAGCGCCGCAAAGATCCGCGCGGTGACGGGATTGGGCCGGAGGATCCCCTCTGTCACCAAGCTCTCGACAAACTCCGTCAGGATCGTCTGTTGCGCCTCGAAAGGTCGACCGATCAGACGTTGGTTCACCGCGCGCAGCGGCAGGTCGCCCGCGTAGGGCGCATCAATGATCCCCTGCGAGACCGCGCTTTTGGCTTGGTCCCAGATACCGGGCAGAAAGCGGATATTTACGAAATGAAAGCTGCGGCCGAGATTGAGCTCTTGTCCCGCGGCCCTCAGACCAGTGACGCCGGTGATCACAGGATTGGACTGATCGAAAACCGCGTAGACGCAGGCATCGGGCAACGCGTGAAAGAGATTGTCTTCTGCCAAGGTCTCGCGCGTGCGGAGCTCAAGATAGCGATGGACGAGGTGGGCCAAATGCGCGGGTGGCGGCGCTTCGGTAAATACCACTTGGTCTAACGCGCGGTCGCGTCCGTGACCCTTCGGCTCATACATCTTCGCCTCCCTCCCTGCAAAGCAAGCCACAAGATGCAGTCTCGGACGAGGCGATAAATCCGCGCGGCGGCGCAGGCGAGCGACCAAGCGCGAAAAAGCCCCGCCGGATCACTCAGGCGGGGCTTTTCTTTGCTGTGGCGGGCCGCTCTATTCTGCGGCGCTCTCCGGAGCTTCCGCCTCGGGCGCGGGTGCCTCGAGGGCCGCTGCAGCTTCGGCCTCGGCCTGTTTCGCCTCGATCACAACCTGATCGCGGTCCTTGGCGATGCGCTGCACCCGTTGCGTGGCACCACCGGTGCCCGCCGGGATCAGACGCCCAACGATGACGTTCTCTTTCAGGCCGACAAGCTTGTCTTTCTTGCCCTGCACCGAGGCCTCAGTCAGCACGCGCGTCGTCTCCTGGAATGAGGCCGCCGAGATGAACGAGCGGGTCTGGAGCGAGGCCTTGGTGATACCGAGCAGGATCGGCTCGCCCTCCGCCGGGCGACGGCCCTCGGCCACCGCCTTTTCGTTCTCGGCGTCGAACTCCGCCTTGTCGACATGCTCACCCTTCAGAAGCGTGGTCTCCCCGCTGTCGAGGATCTCCCACTTCTGCAGCATCTGGCGCACGATCACTTCGATATGCTTGTCGTTGATCTTCACGCCTTGCAGTCGGTAGACGTCCTGCACCTCGTCGATGAGGTAATCGGCAAGCGCCTCAATCCCCATGATGCGCAGGATGTCATGCGGCGCCGGGTTGCCATCCATGATGTAGTCGCCCTTTTGGACGAAATCGCCCTCGGCCACCGGGATGTGCTTGCCCTTGGGCACCATGTACTCGGCGGGTTCCTGGCTTTCGTCAGCGGGCACGATCGCAATCCGGCGCTTGTTCTTGAAGTCGCGTCCGAATTTCACGTAGCCGTCGATTTCGGCGATAATGGCATGGTCCTTGGGACGGCGTGCCTCGAAAAGCTCCGCCACCCGCGGCAGACCACCGGTGATGTCCTTGGTCTTGGCGCCCTCACGCGGGATCCGTGCCACGACATCGCCAGCCTCAACCATCGAGCCATCCTCAACCGACAAGATCGCATCGACCGACATCGGATAGGTCACCGGGTTGCCCGCATCGTTGCGGACCGGTTCGCCATCGTCGGCCACGATCAAGATCTCGGGCTTAAGCTCGTTGCCCTTGGGGGCCGCGCGCCAATCCGAGACGATCTTTTGCGTCATGCCGGTTGCATCGTCTGTCTCATCGCGGACGGAGACGCCCACGGTCAGATCAACAAACTTCGCGCTGCCCGACTTTTCGGCGATGATCGGCAGGGTGTAGGGATCCCACTCGAAAAGACGATCGCCGCGCTTGACCTTGGCGCCCTCGGCCACGTGGACCTTGGTGCCGTAGCCCAGCTTGAAGCTCGCCCGCTCCGCGCCCGCATCGTCCATGATCGCAAGCGTCATGTTGCGGCCCATGACGATCACATCGCCCATCGTGTTGGTCAGCAGGTTGGCATTGGCGAAGACCACCTTGCCCTCGGTTGCCGCCTCTTGGAAGCTTTGCTGACCACCCTGGGCCACGCCGCCAATGTGGAAGGTCCGCATCGTCAGCTGCGTGCCCGGCTCACCGATCGACTGCGCCGCGATGATGCCCACCGCTTCGCCGACATTGACCAGCGTGCCACGCGCCAGGTCACGACCATAGCACATCGCGCAGACACCCTCTTCCGCCTCACAGGTCAGCGGAGAGCGGATGCGAATGGCCTGGATCCCGGCCTCATCGACCGTATCTGCCTTACGCTCATCGATCAGCTCACCGCGCGCCAAAATCACCTCATCGGTGCCGGGCTTGAGCACGTCTTCCCCGGCCGTGCGGCCCAGGATGCGTTCGGCCAAGGTCGCCACGATCTCTCCGTCATTGACGGCCGCCTCTGCGGTGATCGTGTTCTCGGTCCCGCAATCATGCATGCGCACGATGCAGTCCTGCGCCACGTCCACCAAGCGGCGGGTCAGGTAGCCCGAGTTCGCGGTCTTGAGCGCCGTATCCGACAGACCTTTCCGGGCACCGTGGGTTGAGTTGAAGTATTCAAGAACGGTCAGACCTTCCTTGAAGTTCGAGATGATCGGCGTCTCGATGATCTCACCCGAGGGCTTGGCCATCAGGCCGCGCATCCCGCCGAGCTGCTTCATCTGCGTGACCGAGCCCCGCGCACCCGAATGGGCCATCATATAGACCGAGTTCGGCTCCGCTTCGGCACCGCTTTCGTCGGTTTTGGCCGAAGAGATCGAGCCCATCATCGCATCGGTGACCTTGTCATTGGCCTTCGACCAGGCATCGATCACCTTATTGTACTTTTCGCCCTGAGTGATCAGGCCGTCCATGTACTGTTGCTCAAACTCTTTGACCTGGCTGCGGGTCTCATCGACCAGCGTCCATTTCTCGTCCGGAATGACCATGTCGTCCTTGCCGAAGGAGATGCCCGCCTTGAAGGCCTCCTTGAAGCCCATCGACATGATCTGGTCGCAGAAGATGACGCTCTCTTTCTGGCCGCAATAGCGGTAGACCGTGTCGATCACCTGCTGCACTTCCTTCTTGCGCAGCAACCGGTTGGCCAGCTCGAAGGGTGCCTTGGCGTTGAGCGGCAACAGCGCGCCCAGCTTGACGCGGCCAGGCGTCGTCTCAAAGCGCTGATAGACCTCTTGCCCGGTCTCATCGATCTGCTTCACGCGCGCGGTGATCTTGGCATGCAGATGCACTTCACCACTGTCGAGCGCGTGCTGCACCTCATCGGCGTCGGCAAAGACCATGCCTTCGCCCTTCATGCCGTCACGGGCCAGCGTCACATAGTAAAGACCGAGGATCATGTCCTGCGAGGGCACGATGATCGGCGCGCCGTTTGCGGGCGAAAGAACATTGTTCGTCGACATCATCAAGACGCGCGCTTCCAACTGGGCCTCAAGGCTCAGCGGGACGTGCACGGCCATCTGGTCGCCGTCGAAATCCGCGTTGAAGGCCGAGCAGACCAGCGGGTGAAGCTGGATCGCCTTACCTTCGATCAAGACCGGCTCGAACGCCTGGATGCCCAGGCGGTGCAGCGTCGGCGCGCGGTTCAACAGGACCGGATGCTCGCGGATCACCTCATCGAGGATGTCCCACACTTCCGGGCGCTCTTTCTCCACCAGCTTTTTGGCCTGTTTCACGGTGCTGGAAAGGCCCTTGGCCTCCAGCCGCGAATAGATAAACGGCTTAAAGAGCTCGAGCGCCATCTTCTTGGGCAGACCGCATTGGTGCAGCTTGAGCTCCGGGCCCGTCACGATGACCGAACGGCCCGAGAAGTCGACCCGCTTACCCAGAAGGTTCTGGCGGAAGCGGCCCTGCTTGCCCTTGAGCATATCGCTGAGCGATTTCAGCGGGCGCTTATTGGCGCCCGTGATCACGCGACCGCGGCGGCCATTGTCGAACAGAGCGTCGACGGATTCCTGCAACATCCGCTTTTCGTTGCGGATGATGATGTCCGGCGCGCGCAGCTCGATCAGGCGCTTGAGGCGGTTGTTCCGGTTGATCACCCGGCGGTAGAGGTCATTGAGGTCCGACGTCGCGAACCGGCCCCCATCGAGCGGCACCAGCGGGCGCAGCTCTGGCGGGATGACCGGGATCACCGTCATAACCATCCATTCCGGGCGGTTGCCCGATTCCAGGAAGTTCTCGACGATCTTCAGCCGCTTGATGATCTTCTTGGGCTTGAGCTCACCGGTGGCCTCTTTGAGGTCCTCACGCAACTGCGTGGCTTCGGCCTCCAGGTCGATATTCGACAGCATCTCCCGAATGGCTTCAGCGCCGATATTGGCCTGAAACGCGTCCGCGCCATAGGCGTCTTGCGCGTCGAGATACTCCTCCTCGCCCATCAACTGGCCATAGGTCAGGTCGGTGAGGCCGGGCTCGATCACCACGTAGTTTTCGAAATAGAGGATGCGCTCCAGATCGCGCAGCGTCATGTCGAGCATCAGGCCGATCCGGCTCGGCAGCGACTTGAGGAACCAAATATGGGCGACCGGCGCGGCCAGCTCGATATGGCCCATCCGCTCACGGCGGACCTTTTGCAGCGTGACCTCCACACCGCATTTCTCGCAGACAACGCCGCGATACTTCATCCGCTTATACTTGCCGCACAGGCATTCATAATCCTTCACCGGACCAAAGATCCGGGCGCAGAACAGGCCGTCGCGCTCGGGCTTGAAGGTCCGGTAGTTGATGGTCTCAGGCTTTTTGATCTCGCCATAGGACCAGCTCAGGATCCGCTCCGGGCTGGCCAGAGAGACCTTGATCTCATCGAACGCTTTTTGCGGCGTGAGCGGGTTGAACGGGTTGTTGGTGATTTCCTGGTTCATTCTAATCTCCCCGTAAGGGCGTTTATCCGAAGACAAAAAAGTCGATTGCGAGCGCGGTAAGTGCTGTGATCCAGGCCACCCTCAGAACTGTGTTTCTCTCGTACCACTTCGCTTCTTTGTCATCAGGCCAGAAGGCCGACACGAAATCGATGGCGATACAAACCAAACACGCTGCTCCAAGAAGTGCTGGCCCGGTCATGTGTTCCGCGCCCGCTCTTGTGCTGCGTTACTCCGCAGCGATCCCTCCCTCGTCTTCTTCCTCCGCATCCAGGAGTTCCATGTTGAGGCCGAGGCCCCGCACTTCTTTGACAAGGACGTTGAAGCTTTCGGGCACGCCGGCTTCGAAATTGTCTTCACCCTTCACGATGCTCTCGTAGACCTTGGTCCGGCCCGCCACGTCGTCGGACTTCACCGTCAGCATCTCCTGCAGAGTGTAGGCCGCGCCGTAGGCTTCCAGGGCCCAGACCTCCATCTCACCGAAGCGCTGACCGCCGAACTGCGCCTTACCGCCCAGCGGCTGCTGGGTGACGAGCGAGTACGGCCCCGTCGAGCGGGCGTGGATCTTGTCATCGACCAAGTGGTGCAGCTTCAGCAGGTATTTCACACCGACCGTCACATCGCGGGAGAACTGCTCCCCAGAGCGACCGTCGAACAGCGCCGACTGACCCGACGTGTCAAAGCCCGCCCGGACCAGCGCGTCATCGACATCGCTTTCCTTGGCGCCGTCAAAGACCGGCGTGGCGATCGGCACACCGCGCGTCACGGTTCCAGCTGACTCGAGGATCGCCTCGTCGTCGAGACCACCAAAGGCATCGTCATAGGTCTGCTCGCCATAGGCGATCTTGAGCGCATCCTTGACCGGGGTCATGTCGCCCGAGCGGCGATATTCGCCCAGCGCATCGTCGATCTTGATGCCCAGACCGCGCGCGGCCCAGCCCATATGCGTCTCGAGGATCTGACCGACATTCATCCGGCTCGGCACGCCGAGCGGATTGAGCACGAAGTCGACAGGCGTCCCGTCACCCAGGAACGGCATGTCCTCCATCGGCACAACCTTAGAGATCACGCCCTTGTTGCCGTGACGACCGGCCATCTTGTCACCGGGCTGAAGCTTGCGCTTCACCGCGATGAACACCTTGACCATCTTCATCACACCCGGGGGCAGATCGTCGCCGCGGCGGACCTTTTCGACCTTGTCCTCAAAGCGGTGATCGAGGGCACGCTTTTGCGCCTCAAACTGCTCGTTGAGGGCCTCGACTTGGGCGGCGTCCTTCTCGTCCTTGAGGGCAAGCTGCCACCACTGGCCGCGCGACAGGGTGTCGAGCAACTCACTGTCGATGGTCGCGCCGGGCTTCACGCCTTTGGGGCCTTTGACCGCCGCTTTGCCCATGATCATGCCTTCGAGGCGCGCATAAATATTACGCTCCAGGATCAGCAGCTCGTCGTCGCGGTCGCGGCTCAGACGCTCCACTTCCTCACGCTCGATCTGCAGGGCACGCTCATCTTTCTCGATGCCGTGACGGTTGAAAACCCGCACCTCAACGACCGTACCATAGTCGCCCGGCGGCAGCCTTAGGGAGGTGTCACGCACATCCGAGGCTTTCTCACCGAAGATGGCCCTGAGGAGCTTTTCCTCCGGGGTCATCGGGCTTTCGCCCTTGGGCGTGATCTTACCCACGAGGATGTCGCCCGGCCCCACTTCGGCGCCGATATAGACGATGCCCGCTTCGTCGAGGTTGCGCAGGGCCTCCTCACCGACATTCGGGATATCGCGGGTGATCTCTTCCGGGCCAAGCTTGGTGTCTCGGGCGGCGACCTCGAACTCCTCGATATGGACCGAGGTGAAGACGTCATCGCGCACGATCCGTTCAGAGATCAGGATCGAGTCCTCGTAGTTGTAGCCGTTCCAGGGCATGAAGGCGACGACCACGTTCTTGCCGAGCGCCAGTTCCCCCATATCCGTAGAGGGACCATCGGCGATCACTTCGCCCTTGCCGACCGTGTCACCCACCTTCACCAGCGGACGCTGGTTGATGCAGGTGTTCTGGTTTGAGCGCTGGAACTTGCGCAACCGGTAGATATCGACGCCGGCATCGCCAAGCTCGAGATCTTCCGTGGCGCGCACAACGATCCGCTGGGCATCGACCTGGTCGATGATCCCACCGCGCTTCGCCATGATCGCAGCGCCTGAATCCTGGGCCACAACGCCCTCGATCCCGGTGCCGACAAAAGGCGCATCCGCCTGCAACAGCGGCACGGCCTGACGTTGCATGTTCGAGCCCATCAGAGCGCGGTTGGCGTCGTCATTTTCCAGGAACGGAATGAGCGAGGCCGCGACCGAGACCAACTGCTTGGGCGAGACGTCGATCAGATCGACGCTTTCCACCGGGGCCAGCGTGTAATCACCCGATTGGCGCGTGTTCACCATCTCATTGATGAACTTGCCGTTTTCATCGAGCGTCGCGTTGGCCTGGGCCACGGTATGGCGCATCTCTTCGGTGGCCGACATGTAATGCACATCGTCGGTCACCTGACCCTCCTCGACCTTACGGTAGGGGGTTTCGATGAAGCCGTATTTGTTCACCCGCGCATAGGTTGCCAGGCTGTTGATCAGACCGATATTCGGACCTTCCGGCGTCTCAATCGGGCACATCCGGCCGTAATGCGTAGGGTGCACGTCGCGCACCTCAAAGCCCGCACGCTCCCGCGTCAAACCGCCGGGCCCGAGGGCCGAGAGGCGCCGCTTATGCGTCACCTCAGATAGCGGGTTGGTCTGGTCCATAAACTGGCTGAGCTGGCTCGAGCCAAAGAACTCTCGCACTGCCGCAGCCGCCGGTTTGGCGTTGATCAGGTCCTGCGGCATCACCGTGTCGATCTCGACCGAGCTCATCCGCTCTTTGATGGCGCGCTCCATACGCAACAGGCCAACGCGGTACTGGTTCTCCATCAACTCACCGACAGACCGCACCCGGCGGTTTCCGAGGTGGTCGATGTCGTCGATATCGCCGCGCCCGTCGCGCAGATCAACCAGGGCCTTGATGCAGGACACGATGTCCTCGTTACGAAGCGTGCGCACCGTGTCCTCGGCATCGAGCGCCAGGCGCATGTTCATCTTCACTCGGCCCACGGCGCTAAGGTCATAGCGCTCACCGTCGAAAAATAGCTGATTGAACAGCGTCGAGGCGGCCTCAACGGTGGGCGGCTCACCCGGGCGCATGACCCGGTAGATATCCATCAGCGCCGTGTCGCGGTTCAGGTTCTTGTCCGCGGCCATGGTGTTGCGCATGTAGGGGCCGACATTGACGTTATCGATGTCGAGCACCGGGATATCGGTGATCCCTGCGTCCATCAGCTCCTTCAGGGTGCCGCCGGTAACCTCGCCGGCTTTGTCGAGCTCCCAGGTCAGCTCATCGCCCGCTTCGACATAGATCGCGCCGGTTTCTTCGTTGATGATGTCTTTGGCGACAAACCGGCCGACGGCCTGATCGAACGGCAAGAGCAGTTCAGTGATCTCACCGTCATCAAGGATCTTTTTCACCGCGCGCGGCGTGACCTTCTTGCCCGCCTCGGCGATCACTTCCCCGGTCTTGGCGTCCACCAAATCGAAGGCAGGCCGCGTGCCACGCACCCGCTCGGGGAAGAATTTCGTGACCCAGCCGTCCTTCTTCTTGTTCAGCTTGAAATCGACCGTGTCGTAATAGGCATCCATGATGCCTTCCTGGTCGAGACCCAGCGCATAGAGCAGCGTCGTCACGGGGAGCTTCCGGCGACGGTCGATCCGCGCGAAGACGATGTCCTTGGCGTCGAATTCGAAATCCAGCCATGAGCCGCGATAGGGGATGATCCGGCATGCGAACAACAGCTTGCCCGAGCTGTGCGTCTTGCCTTTGTCGTGATCGAAGAACACCCCCGGCGAGCGGTGCATTTGGCTGACGATCACTCGCTCGGTCCCGTTGACGATGAACGTGCCGTTGGGCGTCATAAGGGGCATGTCGCCCATAAAGACGTCCTGCTCTTTTATGTCCTTGACCGACTTCGCCCCGGTGTCTTCGTCGACATCGAACACGATCAGGCGCAGCGTCACCTTAAGCGGCGCGGCATAGGTCATGTCGCGCTGTTGGCATTCCTCGACGTCGTATTTGGGCGCCTCAAGCTCGTACTTCACGAACTCCAGCACAGCCGTTTCGTTGAAATCCTTGATCGGAAAGACCGATTGAAACACGCCCATAATACCTTCGCCTTCAGAAGGCTCGGGCTGGTCGCCGGATTTCAGGAATAGGTCATAGGATGATTTCTGGACCTCGATGAGGTTCGGCATCTCCAAAACTTCGCGGATTTTGCCGTAGTATTTGCGATAACGTTTCTGGCCAAGATACGTTGTTGCCATGGGTGTTCGATCTCCGTCCTGATCGCGGCATCCGTTTGCGGTTGGGCAGCCGCAAACGTCGCCGTTATGGGTCGTGCCGCCTCCATACCAGAAGGATCGCCCACGATCCTCCGCCCGAAACGGCAAACGTCCCCGTCAAAGCAGGCCGAGCGGACCTGCTTTGAGAGGGATGTTCATGCTAGATGTACTTCGATGTTGCGCCAATGCCTCGAATCACAAGGATCAGATAGCAGCGAGGTTGCGCTATTTCAACCGACCCGCCGCACAGTCGCTTGCGTTATCCAAATGTGACCGCCTGTTTTCCACAATAAACATGGGCGCCCCCGCCAAAAGGGCCAGGGAAAAAGGCCCGGCGCAATGCACCGGGCCTCAGGTCCCAAAGCTTTGGGATTACTTGAGCTCGACCTCGGCGCCCGCTGCTTCCAGCTTGCCCTTGATCTCTTCGGCTTCCGCCTTGTCGACGCCTTCTTTAACGGCCTTGCCGCCGGCCTCAACGAGGTCTTTGGCTTCTTTCAGGCCCAGACCGGTGATCGCGCGAACTTCTTTGATCACGTTGATCTTGGAGGCACCGGCCGAGGTCAGGATGACGTCAAATTCCGACTTCTCCTCAGCCGCGCCGCCTTCGTCGCCGCCGCCTGCCGGGCCGGCCATCATCACAGCGCCGCCTGCGGCGGGCTCGATGCCGTATTCATCCTTGAGGATGGTCTTGAGCTCTTGTGCCTCGAGCAGGGTCAAGCCCACGATCTCTTCGGCGAGTTTTTTCAGATCTGCCATGTTTCCGTTTCCATATCTGATGTGTTCCAACGCCGCCCGGACAGATCCGGGCCACGGGGTTCAAGCTGCCCTAGGCCGCCTTTTCCTCGATTGTTGAGAGGATGGAGGCGATATTCGAAGCAGGTGCGCCAATCGCACCGGCGATGTTGGAGGCAGGCGCACCGATACAGCCCACGATCGAAGCGATAAGCTCCTCCCGCGATGGCATCGAGGCGACCGTCTTCACACCGGCCGGGTCGAGAACGTTGCCGTCCATAACGCCGCCGAGAATGACAAACTTGTCATTCGCTTTGGCGTATTTGTCCGCGATCTTGGCCGCAGCCACGGGATCCTCGGAAAAAGACAACGCAGTCATGCCCGTCATCAGGTCGGTCAGGCCTTCTGCGGCCGTCCCGTCCAGGGCGATTTTGGCGAGCCTGTTCTTGGCGACACGTACGGACCCACCCGCTTCACGCATTTGCGCGCGCAGATCCTGCATCTCGGCAACTGTCATGCCCTCGTAGTGGGCAACCACCACGACGCCAGAGCTTTCAAAGATCTGGCCGAGTTCCTCGACCACTTTCTCTTTCTGGGCTCTATCCACAGTTTCACTCCAAGTTATGGGGATCGCTCCCCGGCTCTTCCGCCGACCCGGGGTCTCCCGGATCAGACATCAGTCCTTACGGGGAAGCCGAAATCGCCGGCAGAGCCGCACTTGGTGCAGGCTTTGCGGAAACTGGTTTTCCCGTCTCAGGCAGGAATTATGGGGATCAAGCGCCCCGCCCACCGTCTCGGACGAAATGCGCAGGCCTGCGTAGCAAACCGCGCGAAGGGCGGAATAGGCAGTTTGTGTCCCTTTGTGAAGGGGGTTTTCCTGGAAAAACAACTTTCGAGCCGCTGCTTGCCGTTATTGGGCAAGAAAAAAGGCGCCCGAAGGCGCCCTCTCTCAACACAAACACATGTACTCGTTACGAAATCGAAGCCGGGTTTAGCGGCTGAAGGACGCCACATAGCCCTGGATAAAGGTCGACTGGACCGGTGCGGGCGCTGCGGCTTGTGCCTGTGCCTGCGGTGCGGGCGCCTCGGTCGCAGGAGGGGGCGTAATGATCGGCAGGGCACCGCCGGAGGCGTTACCGGTGGCGATCGGGCCGGCGCTTGCCGCGGCTGCGCTGGTCAGGAAAAGAACGGTTGCAAGGCGAAGTGCGTTCGTCGTCATGGCGTAGTCTCCAAAATCCGAAGTGGCCTCAGACCACATGTAAAAACCGACCCCCGATGCGAACGCCACTCTCGACGTTGCAAAGTCGTTTTACTCAAATTCGTCCGAACTTCGCTACGGTTTTGGTAAGCTTTGGTTAACGGCCCAGGCGAGCCGCCCCGACCGGCTTGCCGTGGCTCAAAAGCCCAGCGATACACTCAGTGAGAACTGCCGCCGCTCGACATTGTCGGTTACATCAAAGACCCCCATACCAATGCTCAGATTGGGGAATTCGGGGATGCCAAAGCCGATCCCGGCATTCAGTTGCGTCTCGGTCGCCGACAGGCTCACGCTCAGATTGGGCGAGACACCGACACCAAGTCCAATGAAGGCACCATCATCGATCCGCCCAAGCCCGTCATCGCTCAAGGTGATGCGGTCACCATACCCGACCGAGAGCTGGATCGGGAGCTCACCGCCCGCCAGAGGGATCGCTGACAGACGCGAGACGTAGATCGAATAGGCTTCCGGGTTGAGCCGCGCATCGCCCCAGGCCGCAAGGTTCGAAGCCGTGGCGCCCACGAAGGTCAGCGACCGCTCCCCCACGACCAGGGCGCGCGCCGCGCTGAGCGATAGGGACCCATCCGCGCCGAAATCCTTCAAACTGGTGATCGACAGGCCAAAGGTCAGAGAGACATTCTCGACCGGATTGCCGATCGTGTAGCCTGCGCCGAAATCCCCATCCGATCCCTCACCTGAAATCCCGCCACGCGGATTGACGTAGTTCAGCCCGACAAATCCTGTCCCGCCGGGAGAGGGGAAAGCGCTGGCCGTGCCGAAGATGCTGGGAAAACGCCTTGTGTCTCCGCCCGGCGTGACAAGTCCTGTCGGCCCTTCGCGGGACGCGCCAGCGGTTTGAGCCAAGGCGGCTTGCGGTGCAGCCGTCGCCAGAACGAGCGCCCCGCCTAGAAGGAATGCTCGGAGAAATCGCAAATCGAAGAAAAAAGCTCGCATCACAATACCGCCCTTGGAGAGACCTAAACACTCTGCCTCTCGCAGGGACACGCGCTCCAATGAAAAGCGATGGCGCCGTCATTTTGGCTTTTAATTGCATCGCTGGTGTTGCCGAGCAGGCACGCAAGGCTCCGTTTTGAAACGAAAAATTAACCAATCGTTAACCATTTCGCCAAAACCAGGCTCTCAAATCGCCCGCTCAGGACCGCGCAAAACAAAACGGGCCCCCGAAAGGGCCCGCTTGAACTTGGATCTGAGCGACAGCTCAGTTGCCGGTCGCGCTCTCGACGGAAACGGACACACCCGGTCCCATGGTCGAGCTGATCGAGACCCGTTTCATGTAGGAGCCTTTGGCACCTGCGGGCTTAGCCTTGGCCACGGCGTCCACGAAGGCGCGCACGTTTTCGACCAGCTTGGCCTCATCGAAGCTCGCCTTGCCGATCCCAGCATGCACAACACCGGCCTTTTCGGCCTTGAATTGCACCTGGCCGCCCTTGGCCGCCTCGACGGCCTCTTTGACGTCCATGGTCACCGTACCGACCTTCGGATTCGGCATCAGGTTGCGCGGGCCGAGGACCTTACCAAGACGGCCGACGATAGGCATCATGTCCGGCGTGGCGATGCAGCGGTCGAATTCGATCGTGCCGCCCTGGACAGTCTCCATCAGGTCCTCGGCACCGACGATATCGGCTCCGGCGGCCTGCGCCTCTTCGGCCTTGGGGCCCCGGGCGAACACCGCAACGCGCACCGATTTGCCGGTGCCGTTGGGCAGGGTCACGGTGCCGCGCACCATCTGATCGGCGTGACGCGGGTCAACGCCCAAGTTCATCGCGATCTCGACCGATTCGTCGAACTTGGCCGAGGCATTGCCTTTGACCAGGGCCACGGCCTCCTCGACGGTGACGTCTTCTTTACCGGCAAAGGCCTCACGGGCCGCGCGGGTTCTTTTTCCAAGCTTCGCCATATCCTAGCCCTTCACCTCGATGCCCATCGACTTGGCCGAGCCAAGGATGATCTGCATCGCCTGATCCACATCATTCGCGCTGAGGTCCTTCATCTTGGCCTCGGCGATCTCCCGCAACTGCTTGGTGGTGATCGACGCCACCGTCTCACGGCCCGGGTTCTCGGCGCCGCGCGGACGGTTGCGCTTGCCCACCGGCTTCAGACCAGCGGCCTTTTTCAGATAGTAGGACGCGGGCGGCGTCTTGATATCCATCGCGAAGGATTTGTCCTGATAGTAGGTGATGAAGGTCGGCATCGGCGCGCCCTGCTCCATCTCCTGCGTCTTGGCGTTGAACGCCTTGCAGAACTCCATGATGTTGATGCCGCGCTGACCCAGGGCCGGGCCGACCGGCGGGCTGGGATTGGCTTGCCCTGCAGGGATCTGCAGCTTCATCGTGCCAGCAATTTTCTTGGCCATGTGGCCTCTCCTTTTCCAACAGCCGCCGGGCGCGCCCTTTGGCTTATGTTAGCGTGGTCCGGTCCGGTCTTCGCGAAGACCTCGCCTCCCACGGTGGCGGCCCGGGGCTAACCCTGAACCTGAGGCCTGCGCTCTAGCGGCTTTCCCCAAGCGGAGCAAGTCCTACGCAGGCACAAGCGATTTCCATGGCCCCTCGGGGCCGCTTGGGTCAGATGACGGGCAGGAGATCGGATTGGAGGCGGATCATGCTGTTGACCCTGGGATTGCTGCTAGGCTGTGAGTTGCTGGGAGAAGTCACTGCGCGCGCCCTCGCCCTGCCAGTGCCTGGCCCGGTGCTCGGCCTGGTTCTTCTTGTCGCGCTCCTCGCCCTCAGGCCCAGCCTTGCCAAGGGGCTCCGGGCCACGACCGGCGTGATCCTAGCCAATCTGTCGCTGCTCTTCGTGCCCGCAGGCGTCGGCGTGATCGGCAATCTCGAGGTGCTGTCTCGCGATGCCGTGGCTTTGATCGTGGTGCTCTGTGTCTCGACCTGGGCCGCGATGCTCGCCGCGCTCTTTACCTTCCTGGCCGCGCGACGGCTCGGGCGGCGGGGCGCAGAGTAATGCCAGAGGAGACCGGCGCCCCGACATTCGGCGATGTGGCCGAGCTTTGGAGCTATCTGTCCACCGAGCCGCTCACTTGGCTGACCGCGACGATCCTGGCCTATCTGGCGGCGGATGCAGTCTCCCGCCGCCTGGGTAATCCGCCTCTGGCCAATCCGGTTCTTCTCGCCGTCCTCCTCCTGGTGCCCGTCCTGTGGCTCTCGGAGACGCCCTATGCGCGGTATTTTGACGGCGCGCAGTTCATCCACTTCCTGCTGGGCCCGGCGACCGTGGCGCTGGCCCTGCCGCTTTGGGACAATCGTGAGACCATCGCGGCTTCGGTCGCGCCCATCATCCTGGCGCTCGTCGCGGGCTCGGTGGTGGCTGTGGCCTCGGCCATTGCTCTGGCCCTGGCCTTTGACCTGCCGCCTGAGGTGATCTTGTCCCTCGCGCCCAAATCCACGACCGCGCCGGTCGCACTCGGTGTGGCGGAGGCAGTGGGCGGCCTGCCCAGCCTAACGGCGGTTCTGGTGATCCTGACGGGCATCATCGGCGCTGTCACCGTGACGCCTCTGATGAATTTGCTCGGGGTGAAAGACTGGCGCGCCCGGGGCTTTGCCGTGGGCGTCGCCTCGCACGGGATCGGCACGGCGCGCGCCTTTCAGGTCAACCCGGTGGCCGGCGCCTATGCAGGGATCGCGATGGCCGCAAACGCCCTTTTGACGAGCCTTATCGTCCCCCTCGCCGTGGGCTGGTTCGGGCTTTAACTCTGCTTGCTGACCTGGGTGTATTCCAGCTCGACCGGGGTGGCGCGGCCAAAGATCGACACCGTCACCTTCAGGCGCTGATTGTCGTCGTCGACCTCTTCGACCATACCCTCGAAATCCTCGAACGGGCCGTCATTGACCTTGATCTTTTCACCCACTTCAAAGGTGATGGTCGAGCGCGGTGCCGCCTCACCCTCTTCAACGCGATTGAGGATCGCGTTCACCTCATCGTCCTTCATCGGCATCGGGCGGCCCTGCGGCCCCAGAAAGCCGGTGACCCGCGGGATCGAATTGACCGCGTGATAGGCCAGGTCAGTCAGCTCCATGCGCACCAGGACATAGCCCGGCATGAATCGGCGCGGCACCGTGACTTTCTTGCCGCGGCGGATCTCGATGACATCCTCCTCGGGGACCAGAACCTCTTCGATCTCGTCCTCCAGACCCTTCTCGATCACGGCGGTGCGAATCTGCTCCGCGATGCGCTTTTCGAAATTCGAGAGCACGCTGACCGAGTACCACCGTTTTGCCATCGCCTTGTCTTCCTCTGATCCGCGCGCCCGGGGGCGGGGTGAATTGGGTCTCGAACACAGGGGCTGTGATTTGGTCGGCCGGCTATGTCAGGAGTGTGCCTTGGCTACTGCGCCAAAGGCCAGAGATCAAGAGAGGATCGGTGAAGGCACGACGGCGTGCCGATTACCCAAAGCTGGTCAGGATCAGTTCAAGCCCCTGGCGGATCAGCCAATCGACCATGAAGAAAAACAAGGCCGCCAAAACGGCCAACAGAAACACCATGCCGGTCGTCACCATCACCTCACGGCGGGTCGGCCAAATGACCTTGGCAACCTCGGCGCGGGTTTGTTGGAGAAACTGGAATGGATTGGCCATGAAGAATGCTCAGCGTTTGTGTGAGGCGCATATATCCACCGCGCAAGGCGGCTGCAAGCAAGCAGGGCTATATTTCCATCTCGGCCAAAAGCGGCGCCATCCCCGCCCCGTGCATGTCCCGATCGGCGGCATGTCCTTGCGTGACCGGGCGCGGGAAGCTCAGCTTGATAACTTGAAGATCTTCGATGTCGAAGCGCTTGATCTGAGCCGCATCGAGCGACAGCCACGCCGCCACCTGGCCCGTATCGAGCCGGGCTGAAACCTCCTGAAATGCGTCCCCACAAAAGATATCGATGGTCAGCCAAAACGGCCCGGCATTCTTTGAGCGCACCTTCAGCACCAAATCGCCCAAACTGGCGCTCATGCGCCCAGCTCCTCAACCTCAAGCCGAAAGCCCGCCATAGGCTCATCAAGGGCCAGAACATGGTTAAGACAGAACTCATGCACCGCTCCGCGCGCCATTTCCGGCGGTGAGAAGGGGAAGGCAAATGTTGGTTGTTCTTCGGCCTTGGTCAGCGGGTGGTGCAGCAGGAACGGGTTGAGGAATTTGGCGATCTCCGTGGCCAGGGCCTGGCTCTCGGCGGTGACGATCCCCATCACGCCGACCTCACTACCCAGCCGCGCGCCGCCATCGCTCTCGCCCAGGGTGGCATCGAGCCCGATGATCCGGAGCTCGAGCTCAAAATCTGACCGGCCCAGCCGCGCCTCGGCCTTCGCCCGGCACTGAGCCTCGATATCGGCGCACCAGGCGCGGACATTCTTCACATAACGGGCGTCTCGGATCGTGGCGAGGCTGACCGTTTGAAATCCCGCCTGCCGCGCGCCTTCCAGCTTCACGGCATAGGGCCCTTCCTCCCATGCCGCGCCGGTGATCCGCACGCTGGTGTCATCGAGGGCGGCATAGCTGGCCCCGGTCACATTCAGCACGCCTCCGGGCTCCTTCAGGTGGAAGGGATCTGCATTCTCATAGAGCATATGGGCCGAGACCGTCGCGGGCGTGGCATGGGCCCCGTCGGCCAGGGGCGTGATCGTGCAGCCGCCCTCATCGAAATCGAGCTGCACCACGCCCGATTGCGGATTGCTGGCACACAGCGCGCCGCATTCCCCGACCTTCGCCCCGTGCCAGGCCGCGCCCGCATGGGCCCCCTGGGCCAGGGGCAGTGCGGCGATGGAGGCCGCGTCTGATGTTCGGCCCGCGATGACGATATCCGCGCCCGTGGCCAGGGCGGCTTGGATCTGCTCTGCCCCCGCAAGCGCCACGATATTGGTGCAGGCCGCAAGGCTCTCGGCGCTGATCTCCGGCGCGGGCTCGAGCGGCGCGATGCGGCCCGCCTGCAAGGCCCGCGCCAGATCCTCCGCCGATTGACCGGATTTCAGCACGGCCACGGTCAAACGCTCGCCCCGCTCGGCGGCCAGCTCCCGCGTGATGTCCAAAAGCCACTCCACCGCGCTATCGGCCCCGCAGGTCCCCGCAGTGCCGATGACCAGGGGTACGCCCGCCTCGGCCCGCGCCGCCATCAAGCCCCCCCATTCGACCTTGGTGGATTGGCGCGAATACTTTGACGTGCCGGTGCCCAGGTAATGCGGCCCACTATCGGTTGAGCCGCCATCGATCACGATGATGTCCGGGCTATTGGCGATGCCCCGCGCCATCGCCTCGGCATCCCATCCCAGCCCCAGAGCGCCCGAGGGAACGAGGACCCGCGTTCTCAATCCGCCACCCGTTCGGGCTTGGCCAAGACCTTGCGCAGGAACATCGGAGCGACAAAGCCAATCGCCGCCACCGACCAGAGCCCGATCGCGATGGGCGAGGAGAAGAGATAAGTCCAATCCCCCTGTGACAGGACCATCGCATCGCGCAGCGCGTCCTCCATATGCTTGCCCAGAAGGATGCCCAGGATGATCGGCACGGTCGGAACCGACAACTTGCGCAGCACATAGCCCAGCACGCCGAAGGCGATCATCAGCAGCAGATCGAAATAGCTCCCCGACAGCGAGAAGATGCCCACGAAACTGATCATCATCACACCCGGCAACAGGATCCAGGCGGGCACCGACAGGATGTAGACGAAGATCCGCACCATCGGTACGTTCATGAGCAGCAGGACGAAATTGGCGATCAGCAAAGACGCGATCAGGCCCCAGACCACCTCGGGCCGCTCGGTAAAGAGCGTCGGCCCCGGCGTGATGTTGAGCGTCATGAGCAGCGCCAGAAGCACGGCCGTGGTGCCAGAGCCGGGCACGCCCAGGGTCAGCATCGGCACAAGCGCGCCACCGGCGGCCGCGTTGTTGCCCGCCTCGGGCGCCGCGACGCCTTTGGGCACACCGGTGCCGAACCCGCCCTTATCCCCGGCGATGGATTTCTCGGTCATATAGGCCAGGAACGAGCCCAGAGATGCCCCCGCGCCGGGCAAGATCCCCGCGACAAAGCCCACCCCCGAAGCGCGCAGCATGGTCCAACCCGAGCTCACGATGGCTTTGACCGGAACGGTCACCCGCTCAAGCTTTACGCCAATCGAAGTGTTCTTGCCCTGGCTTTCGATGAACATGAAAACCTCGGCCACCGCGAAAAGGCCCACAATGGCCACCAGGAAATCAATCCCGTCAAAGAGGTGCAGATTGCCACCCGTCAGGCGCGGCAGGCCGGAATTGTTGTCTACGCCAACCACAGCGATGCCCAGCCCGATACAGGCCGCCAGCGCCGATTTCGCCTGATTATTGGAGGCCAGACCTCCCAGCGTGGCAAAGGCCAAGAGGTAGAGCGCGAAATTCTCCGCCGGGCCAAACAGGAACGCGACCCGCGCCAGGCTCGGCGCTAGGAGCATCAGTCCTATCGTGGCCAGCAGCGCGCCGACGAACGAGGCGACACCGGACAGGACGAGGGCATCGCCCGCGCGGCCCGCTTTGGCCATGGGATAGCCGTCGAGCGTCGTCATCATCGCAGGCTCATCGCCCGGAATATTCAGCAGGATCGACGAGATCCGCCCGCCATACATCGCGCCGTAATAGACGGCGGTCATCAGGACCAGGGCCGAGACCGCATCGAGATTGAGCGCGAAAGCCAGCGGGATCAGGATCGCCACACCGTTCGAGGGCCCCAAGCCCGGCAGCGCGCCGATGATCGTGCCGATGAAACAGCCGAAAACGGCCAGCATCAGCGTGAACGGGTTGAGCGCGATGGAAAAGCCCAAGCTCAGATTGGCAAGCAGGTCCACGCGCTATCCCCCGATGATCGCGTCTGAAAACGCCACCAGGCTGAGGCCCAGCGCGAATTTGAAAATGATAAAGAGCCCCACCGACAGGCCGATCCCGGTGAGGATCGAAGGCACGACGCGCGGGCTGATCTGATAGCTCAGGATTGCCGCGGTCACGGCCGTGGGGATGATGAAGCCAAGGGGCACAAGCGTGTAGGCATAGGCGATCAGGACCAGCGTCGCGACAGCCAGGGCACCGATGGTCGCAAGACCCGGCCAGGCCGGATCAGGATCAGGCCTGAGCACGATCACTGCGCCGCAGAGAACGCCGACACCACCCACCAGATAGGGAAAGGCCTTGGGCCCCAGCGGATCGGCGAGAAAGCTCGTCTGGATCTGTGTGGCGCTCGCGATATACCCGAGCGCCACCAGAGTTACGACCAGACCGAAAATCCGGTCTGAGACCATTACTGGATGACCCCGATCTCTTGAGACATCGTTCGGATTTCCATGACCAGGTTGTCGACATAGCCCTGGAAATCATCGCCCACGAGG
Source organism: Pseudomonadota bacterium (assembly GCA_038530555.1). Lineage (GTDB taxonomy): Bacteria > Pseudomonadota > Alphaproteobacteria > Rhodobacterales > Rhodobacteraceae > HKCCE3408. Next base: position 25,801 of record JBCBCN010000014.1, read on the forward strand.
GTGAAGGGCGCCAAGCCGTTGGCGGCCATGGCCTCGGCCCATTGCTCCGAGTTGGCCACGGCCTCAAGACGACCGGCCCATTCCTGGAACTCTTCGTCCGAGATGCCACGCGGCACGTAGAGACCACGCCAGTTGCCCGCGATCACGTCATAGCCTTGTTCCTGGGCGGTGGGGATATCCTCAAAACCCGGCACCCGCTCTTCGGTAAGAACCGCCAGGGCGCGCACGTCACCCGATTCAAGGAAGCCCACGATCTCGGAAATGTCGCCCGTCATCGCCTGCACAAAGCCGCCCACCGTCTGGGTGATTGCGTCTGCGCCACCGTCGACGCCGATATAGCGCACCTGGGTAATATCGGTCAGACCACCCTCACGCAGAATCATCAGCGGCTTGAGATGGTCAAAGCCACCCACGGCCGAGCCGCCCGCGAACGCAACGGAGCTGGGATCGGCCACGGCGGCCTCAACCAGATCATTGAGCGTCATGAAGGGGCTATCGGCGGCGACCGCGATCACGCCAGGGTCAATGCCGATGGCGCCCACAAAACGCACTTGGTCGGCGGTCATGCCGGCATAGGCGTTCTGCGCGAGGCGCGTCGTTGTCGCCGAGGAGGCCGCCACGAACAGGTCAGCGTCATCATTGCGCTCAGAGACCACGTGGTTAAAGGCCAGACCGCCGCCGCCACCAGCCATATTGGTCACCTGAACCTGGCCATCGACGGCGCCGATCTCAGACATGATGCGGCCGATCTGACGGCAGGTGAAATCCCAACCGCCGCCCGGGTTTGCCGGTGCAATGCATTCCGCCGCGCTCACCGCGGTGACGGATGCGGCCATAGCAGTCATGCTCAGCGCGGCCCCAGCGGCCAGCGCCCTAAATTTCGTGATATACATTTTTTCCTCCCATTACCCCGAGCCAAGGCTCGGTTGCGGGAAGTAAAGACCTGACTTTTGGGAAAGGCAATAAAATTAGCGCCGCCCGGTTCACCCAGCGCTAAAGCTCAAACTCCGGCAGACTGTCGAGGGCATCTTGCAGCGCCGTGCCCCAGCCGGTAGCGATCTGCTCGAAATAGGGATCATCGGCCTCGATCCGGCCCTGATGCCCGACCTCCAGGCTGCCCGCGTCATAAAGCACATAATCGAACGGCGCGCCGACCGACAGGTTGGCCTTGAGTGTGCTGTCGAAGCTGACCAAGAGAAGCTTCACCGCCTTCTCAAAGCTCATCGCCGGGTCATAGGCCCGCACCAGAATCGGACGGCCGTATTTCGTCTCACCGATTTGGAAAAACGGCGTGTCGGCGCCCGCTTCGATGAAATTACCCTCGGGATAGATCAAAAACAGCCGCGGCGGCGCGCCCGCGATTTGCCCGCCGACAATCAGCGTGGCGCGGAACTGCGCCTCGGCCTGATCGCCCTCCTCGCTGTGCTCTGAGATGACTTCGTGCAGGGTGTCTGCGACCAGTCGCGCGGCCTGAAACATTGACGGCGCCGCCAGGAGGGATGGCTGCCGCTCCTCCATCGATTTCGTCCGTTCATCAAGCAGCGAGACCACCGCTTGCGTCGTGGCCAGATTGCCCGAGGACATCAGAGTGATGACCCGGTCGCCCGGCGCTTCCCAGACATGCATCTTCTTGAAGGTCGAGATATTGTCGACGCCGGAATTGGTCCGCGTGTCCGACATGAAAACCAGCCCGCGATCGAGCAACATTCCGACGCAATAAGTCACCTGGGCCTCACTGTTGGGTCACGTCGATCGCAACCTCGAGCTTTTCGCCCGCGCCACCGATCCTACGGCCAGATACCGGCGCCGCGTCGTGATAGTCCAGCCCCGTCGCAACGCGCACATACCGCGTGTCGGGCGAAATGCCGTTGGAGACATCGAAGCCGACCCAGCCAAGCCCTTCGATATAGCCCTCGGCCCAGGCATGCATCGCCTCCTGCGCAATCCGGTCATCGAGCATGAGATAGCCCGACACATACCGCGCCGGCACACCCATGCGCCGCGCGCAGGCCAGAAAAATATGCGTGTGATCCTGGCACACGCCCGCGCCCGCCGCGATCGCGTCCTCGGCGCTCCAATCGGGCTGCGAGGCGCCGACTTGGTAGGCGACGCTGCCTCGGATCTGTTCCGACAGGGCGTGCAACGCCTCCAGCACTTCGCCGGTCTCGATCCCCCGCACCAGCGCGCGCACACCGGCCTTCGCCTCGGTCAGCCTGGTCGATTTCTGATAGAGCCACAGCGGCACGGGCCCACGATGGCGGCCGACGATGCCGTCGCTCACGCCAAGCTCGACCTCGCCCTCGGACACGACCTCAAGCGCGGTGGTGTCACGGTCATAGCTCAAAAGCTCGACCACATTGTGGTGATGATCCTCGAAACTCAGCTCCCGCCGCCCGCCGGTCACATGGGTGCGCCATTGCAGGACCGTTTGCGAATGCGCCGTCTTTGGCGTCTTGCGCACCTGTTGCAGCGCAAAGACGACCGGCTCTTCGAAGCTATAGCGCGTGGTGTGGTGGATCTTCAGCCGCATGGTTCACTCATAGAAGCGGAAATCAATTTCGATCTGCCGCGCGATGTCCGACAGTCGCCCAAGCACCGATTGGATATACTGGTGCAGCCCGTAATCGAAAATCGCGTCAACATCGTGGGACAGATAGGCCTGTTGCAGCTGCGTCACCTTGCGCTGCGTCTCACAGGCCTTGGGCATCGCACTGGTCAGGTAGCGCAGATTGTTGTCGAGCTTACCCACGCAAAAGGCCAGGCTGCGCGGCATGCGTTTGTCCAGGATCAGGAAATGCGCGATCTCGCGCGGGCCGCCCTGGATGCCGTATTCCATCCGAAACCCACCCCGCGCCGAGACCGAGCGCAGAATGCTCTCCCATTGGACATTATCGATCGAGGATCCCACTGCACTGACCGAGGGGAGGAGCACGTAGTACTTCACGTCAAGGATACGCGCCGTATTGTCCGCCCGCTCCAGGAAGGTGCCGATCCGCAGAAAGTCGTAATTGTCGTTGCGCATCATCGTGCCGTGGACCATGCCGCGGACCAGGGCCGCGTTCTGCCGGATCCTCCTAAGGACGCCGGGCAGATCACGTTCGGGCACTTTGCGCGCCAGCATCTCGCGGATCTGCATGTAGCTGGAGTTGATCGCCTCCCAGATCTCGCCGGTGATCGCAGTCCGCACCAGCCGCGCGTTTTGGCGCGCCGTGTCGATGGTGCTGAGGATCGAGGAGGGATTGGCCGGATCGCGCAACAGCCAATTCACAGCATTGTCGCGCGTCACCTCCAGGCCCGCCGCTTCGAATGAGCCCTGCGCGCTGGCCGATTGCAGGATCGAGGTCCATTCATCATCCGTCGCGCCCAGCCGCGTGAGCGCGATCCGCTGTCCGGTTTCGATCAGGCGGGCGGTATTTTCGGCGCGTTCCAGATAGCGCGACATCCAGAACAACCCGTTCGCTGTCTTGCCCAGCATGCCGCTAATCCTCCAGGACCCAAGTGTCCTTGGTGCCCCCGCCCTGGCTTGAGTTTACCACCAGGGAGCCTTTTTTGAGCGCCACCCGCGTCAAACCACCCGGTGTGACGCGGATATTGCCGGGACTGCACAGAACGAAGGGCCTTAGGTCGACATGGCGCGGCGCCAGTCCCGAACGCGAAAAGATCGGTACAGTCGACAGGCTTAGCGTGGGTTGCGCGATATAGTTCTCGGGCTTCGCCTCAAGCTTTTTGCGGAATTCTGAGAGCTCTTTCTTACTGCTGGTCGGCCCTATGAGCATGCCGTAGCCGCCCGAGCCATGCACCTCCTTGACCACCAGTTCGCTGAGATTGTCGAGGACATAGCTCAGCGACGAAGGCTCAGAACAGCGCCAGGTTTCGACGTTTTTTAGGAGCGGGCGCTCACCGGTATAGAACTCCACGATCTCGGGCATGTAGCTGTAGATCGCCTTGTCATCGGCGATCCCGGTGCCCGGTGCATTGGCGATGGTGATCCGCCCCGCTCGGTAGACATCCATAATCCCCGGCACGCCCAGCGCGCTTTCGGGATTGAAGTTGAGCGGGTCGATAAACTCATCGTCGACGCGCCGATAGAGCACATCGATGGGCGTGTAGCCTTGCGTCGTGCGCATCGCCACGCGGCCGCCAACCACGCGCAAATCGTGGCCCTCGACCAATTGCACACCCATCTGATCAGCCAAAAATGCGTGCTCGAAATAGGCCGAGTTATAAATGCCCGGGGTCAGGACGGCGACGACCGGATCGCGCGCACCCATGTCCGGCGCCGAGGCAGCCAGAGAGCGCACCAGATCGGCGGGATAATTTTGCACAGGCTGCACGCGGTTCTGCGAAAACAGCTCCGGAAACATCTGCAGCATCGTCTCGCGGTTCTCGAGCATATAGCTCACACCCGAGGGCGTGCGGGCATTATCTTCTAGGACAAAGAACTCACCCGGCCCGGTCCGCACCAGGTCAATGCCGACGATATGGGTATAGACGCCGCCGGGCGGGTTGACGCCGATCATCTGCGGCAGGAACGCCTCATTGTCGCGGATCATCGCCTCGGGTACGCGGCCCGCCTTCACGATCTCCCGGCTGTGGTAGATGTCGTAAAGAAACGCGTTGATGGCACGCACCCGCTGTTCGATCCCGCGGCTGAGCTTGAACCACTCGCTGCCCGAAATGATGCGCGGAATGATGTCGAACGGGATCAGCCGCTCCTCCGCCTCGGCCTTGCCGTAGACGTTGAAAGTGATCCCACTCAGGCGGAAAAGATCCTCGGCATCGCGTTGTTTGGACTTGAGCCGCTTGCTGTCTTCTTGTGTGAACCAGTCGTGAAACTGACGGTAGGGGTCACGCAGCTCATCGCTTGTGCCCCACATCTCGTCGAAAGTATCCGGCATCTCGCCCCGATTGGTTGAAGAGATCGCTAAGCCCTTCTTTTAGAACAAATCTCAGGCTGTTTGGCAAATTGGGGCGATCCCGTGCGGTGCTTCATCGGGCAACGATCGCGCAAGAATCGCGCACGGCCAACCGATGGCGATGGATTTTTAGGCGCTTTGCCCGAGCGGCGCGCTCCGGTCTCGCGGGCTGCTTGCACAGGACCCGACGTCCGGCCCAAGCAGCGCAATGGCCGAGCCACTGACGATCGTCGTTGTCGAGCAAGACCGGGACCGCGCGTTGCAGATTATCGACGCGCTCAAAGCCTCCGGGAGCTATGATGTGCAGGTGATCGGCAATGTCTCAGGGCTCGCACGCAAGATCGCGGCGTTCGAGCCGGATGTCGTGCTGATCGACATCGACAATCCCTCCCGCGACACACTCGAAGAGCTCACGATCGCCTCGGGCCCTATGGAACGGCCGGTGGCCATGTTTGTCTCGGGCGCCGCCAGCGATCTGACCCGCACTGCCGTTGAGGCCGGTGTGTCCGCCTATGTCGTCGATGGGCTCGCACCAGAACGCCTGATGCCCATTCTCGACACCGCTGTCGCCCGCTTTCAGGTGATGCGGCAGATGCGCTCCGAGCTCGCCGAGACCCGGCGTGCCTTGGAAGAGCGTAAGATCATCGACCGTGCCAAGGGTCTTTTGATGAAGGTCAAAGGGATCGACGAAGACGCCGCATATGCCCTGCTGCGCAAGACGGCGATGGACCAGGGCAAGCGCCTGGTCGATGTCGCTGGCGCGCTGTTGACGGCGACGGATCTGTTGTCATGAGACGGGTCAGCGGTCTCTTCTGCGGCGAGCGCCCATGAAGACGGTCACGCTGCCCATCGCCTATATGCCGCTGGTCGATGCGGCGCCTCTGGTCGTGGCGCAAGAGATGGGCTTTGCCCAGGCCGAGGGGCTTGAGCTTGACATGATCGCCGCGCCCTCCTGGTCGTCGCTGCGCGATATGCTGGCCTTTGGCCGGGTCGATGCCGCCCATATGCTCTCGGCTGTACCCATCGCGATGGCCCTGCAAATGGGTGGGGTCACGCGCCCGCTCTCGGCGGCGGCGGTGCTGTCGGTCAATGGCAATGTGATCGGCATCAGCGCGGCCCTTGAGGAGCGTTTGCGCGCTCAGGGCCACGACTTTGCCTTCAATAACGCCAAAGACGCGGGCCGGGCCCTGGCTCAGGCCGCGCATGGCCGCCTTACGGTGGGCGTGCCCTTCCCATTCTCGATGCATGCCGAGCTGCTGCACTACTGGATCGCGGCGACGGAGTTGTCGAGCTGCGACATCGATGTGCAGACCGTGCCGCCGCCCCTGATGACCCGCGCCATCGCGGAGGGCGAGATCGACGCGTTTTGCGTGGGCGAGCCTTGGGGGTCGATGGTGGTCGAGCACGGAGTCGGCGGGCTGCTCCTGCCTGGCAAGGCGATCTGGTCCTTCGCGCCGGAGAAGGTGCTGGCCGTGCGGGCCGAATGGGCCGAGACCGAGCCGCTGCTTCTCGACCGTTTGGTCCGGGCGCTCTGGCGCGCCTGCCGCTGGCTCTCGCAGCCCGACAGTCGGCTGACAGCCGCGGCGATGCTGGCGCGGGGCGATGTCCTGGACGTGCCCGAGGAGGTGATCGACCGTGCGCTGTCTGGGCGCTTGACGATTTCGCGCAATGGGGATCAGCGCCACTGCCCGGGGTTCGTGGAATTTCACCGAGGTGCTGCGAATTTCCCGTGGCGCAGCCAGGCCAAGTGGATCGGTGAGCAATTGGCCGTCCGGACCGGGCTCGACCGCTTTGCAGCCCGCGAAGCCGCCGCCCAGAGCTTTCGCAGCGATCAATACCGCCGAGCCCTCGCCGGAACCGGCGCCGACCTGCCCGGTGCGTCCGAAAAAGTCGAAGGCAGCCTGTCCGCCCCCACCCCCGTAGCCTCAGGAGGAGGCGGAATCGTGTTGGAGGGGGATGGGTTTTTTGATGGGCGGGTTTTTGATCCCTATGGGGAATAGTGCCTTTTTTTTGGGCAGGCGCGCCGTGCCTTCGCCGCCTGGCGCGGATGCGCTGCGGCAAAGTGCTTGATCGTTCAAGAATCGCCGCGCACCCTTTGATATGCGTGGGGCGAGGTTGTCCCTGCACCCCTTCCCACCGACCGGGATTATGAGCGAAGTCGCTCGACCCTGCGCACCTCCCTTTCGCGCGTTGGTCAGCGACCTCATGTAATGCGCCCGGCACCTCCCAAATACCGACCGGGCCTATAGGTAGGAGATACCCTATGAAGCGCCCGTATCTGCAACGGCTCGCCACCACGACAGCGGTCACGACAGCAATTGCTGCCGCACTCGCCGCCCCGCTCGCCGCCCAAGACCTGGAGATTGACGAGCTCACCTTCGGCTTCATCAAACTGACCGACATGGCCCCGCTCGCCGTGGCCTATGAGCTCGGCTATTTCGAAGACGAAGGCCTGTTCGTCACGCTCGAAGCCCAAGCCAATTGGCGCGTCCTGCTGGACGGTGTGATCGATGGCACGCTGGAGGGCGCGCATATGCTCGCCGGTCAGCCCATCGCCGCCACGATCGGTTTTGGCACCGAAGCCCATATCGTCACGCCCTTCTCGATGGACCTCAACGGCAACGGCATCACGGTGTCGAATGAGGTTTGGGACCTGATGCGCCCGCACATCCCCTCGATGGATGACGGACGCCCGGTCCACCCCATCAGCGCGGAGGCCCTGGTCCCCGTGGTCGAGCAGTTCCGCGATGAAGGCGTGCGCTTTGACATGGGCATGGTTTTCCCGGTCTCCACGCACAATTACGAGCTGCGCTACTGGCTGGCTGCAGGCGGTCTGCACCCTGGTTTTTATAGCCCTGAGGACATTACCGGCCAAATTGCAGCCGATGTGTTCCTGTCCGTGACCCCGCCGCCACAAATGCCCGCCACACTCGAGGCTGGCACGATCTTTGGCTATTGCGTGGGTGAGCCCTGGAACCAGGCGGCGGTCGCCCGTGGCATCGGCGTGCCGGTGATCACCGATTACCAAATCTGGCCCAACAACCCCGAAAAAGTCTTTGGCATGACCGCCGAGTTTGTGGAGGAAAACCCCAACACGACACAGGCCATCGTGCGGGCCCTCATTCGTGCGGGCATGTGGCTTGACGCGGACAACAACGCCAACCGGCTGGAAGCGGTCGAGATGCTGTCCTTCCCCGAATATGTCGGCGCCGATGAAGAGGTGATCGCCGCCTCGATGACCGGCACCTTCGAGTTCGAGCAGGGCGATGTGCGCGAGATCCCGGACTTCAACGTCTTCTTCCGCTACAACGCGACCTATCCCTATTATTCCGACGCGGTTTGGTATCTGACGCAGATGCGCCGCTGGGGTCAAATCGCCGAGCCGCAGACCGATGAGTGGTACCACGAGGTCGCCCGTGAGGTGTATCGCCCGGACATCTACCTGGAGGCCGCGCGCAGCCTGGTCGAGGACGGTCTGGCCGCCGAGGAAGACTTTCCCTGGGACAGCGATGGCTTCCGCGCCGAGGTCGACACGCTGATTGACGGCATCCCATATGACGGCCGTTTCCCCAACGCCTATATCGACAGCTTCCCCATCGGCCTGAACGGTGGGCAGCTCGTGATCGAAGGCGAAGTGCAGGGCTGAGCCCGAGAAATACGGGCGCCTGCCTCGCAGGGTGGGCGCCCAAATGCATAAAAATTAGGCAAAAATCCGCGTGGTAGAATGCAGGTAGAACCGGGGTAGAAAGCGGCTAGAAACGGGGTAGACGAACGGCCCCAAAACCGCCCTTTGCCCGGATTTTAACCGAAAGCCACGCGCCCCTGACCCGGCCCGCATCCGATGCGAACCCTGGGATCCTATGACAGAGGACGCGACGCCATGACCACGATTGATCCGAATTTCGACGCCGAGCGCGAGGCCCGCCGCGAGCGCCGCTTCAGCGCCATCACCCGGGCCGATACCTGGCTTAGGGTCCTGGGCCTGGCCTGGATAACGCCGGTTCTGCGGGCGGCCGCAGGCGACAATCCCCGCGCCCAGATGGGCGAGATCTGGCGCCTTTTGGCGGTGCCGCTCCTGGCCATCCTAGCCTTCCTGGTCCTCTGGGGGACGCTGGCGCCCAAGGTGCAAACCTCGCTAGGCGCGATCCCGGGACCCGGTGAGGTCTGGGAGCAGGTGATCAATCTTAACGCGGATGCCGAGCGCACCCGCGAACGCGCCGCCGACTTCTATGAGCGGCAAGAGACGCGCAACGCCGACCGCATCGCCAATGGCGAGGAGCCGCGCCCGATCCGCGAGTTTACCGGCGCGCCGACCTATTACGAGCAAATCTGGACCTCGATCAAAACGGTGTTCTTCGGCTTTCTGATCGCCACCGCCGTGGCCGTGCCCCTGGGGATCGCGGCGGGCCTGAGCGTGACGGCCAATGCCGCGCTTAACCCGCTGATCCAGATCTTCAAACCGGTGAGCCCTCTGGCCTGGTTGCCGATCGTCTCGATTGTGGTCTCGGCGGTTTACACCACCGATGACGGCTGGTTCGAGAAATCCTTCCTGGTCTCGGCCATCACGGTGACGCTCTGCTCGCTCTGGCCGACGCTGATCAACACGGCGCTGGGCGTCAGCTCCATCGATAAGGACCTCTTGAACGTCTCGAAGGTTCTGAAGATGGGCACTTGGACCAAGATCAAGAAACTGGTCCTGCCCTCGGCCCTGCCGCTGATCTTCACCGGTCTGCGCCTAAGCCTGGGTGTCGGTTGGATGGTTCTGATCGCGGCTGAAATGCTGGCGCAGAATCCGGGCCTGGGCAAGTTCGTCTGGGATGAGTTCCAGAACGGCAGCTCTCAGTCGCTCGCTAAGATCATGGTGGCGGTCTTCACCATCGGCATCATCGGCTTCCTGCTGGACCGGCTGATGTACACGATCCAATCGCTCTTCACCTTCACCAACAATCGCTGAGGGCCCGGACCATGTCTGTTTTAGAGCTGAAAAACGTCTCCAAAACCTTTGGCGAGGGGACCGCGCGGACCGATGTCTTGAAGGACATTGACCTGACGGTCGAGGAGGGCGAGTTCCTCGTGCTCCTCGGGTTTTCGGGGACCGGCAAGACGACGCTGATCAACCTGATGGCGGGTCTTGAGCGGCCAACCAAAGGCACGGTGACCTATAAGGGCGCCGAGATCACCGAGCCGAGCCCGGAGCGCGGGGTGATCTTCCAAAGCTATTCGCTGATGCCATGGCTGACGGTGACGGGGAATGTGGGCCTGGCAGTGGACACGATGTTCCCGGAGCTCTCCAAGACGGAGCGGGCCGAAAAGGTCGCCCATTACGTTGGGATGGTTGGTCTGACCCCGGCCGCGGGACGCCGTCCGGCGGAGTTGTCGGGCGGGATGCGCCAGCGGGTGAATGTGGCCCGGGCCCTGGCGATGGATCCCAAGATGCTGCTCCTTGATGAGCCATTGAGCGCGCTCGATGCGCTGACCCGCGCCAATCTGGCCGATGAGATCGAGCGGATTTGGGAGGCCAACAAGAAGACCTGCGTGCTCATCACCAATGATGTCGATGAGGCGATCTTGCTGGCGGACCGGATCATCCCGCTCAACCCCAATGGCACGCTGGGCGCGCCCTTTGAGGTGACGATCCCGCGCCCGCGCGAACGCACGGCGATGAACCACGACGAAGAGTTCAAGCGTCTGCGGGCGGAGGTAACGACCTATCTGATGGATGTCGGCATTGAAGCCAAGGTCGAGGGGACGCGGGTTCTGCCTGAGGTGACGCCGATCCACGGTGTCCCGGCGGCGGTGAAAAATGCCGCGCAGAGCGCTTTGGAGGAAAAGTACCTGGAGTTTTCCAAGGTGCATAAGATCTATCCCACGCCCAAGGGCCCGCTGACGGTGGTCGAGGAGTTCGATCTGAAGCTGAAGAAGGGCGAGTTCATCTCGCTGATCGGGCATTCGGGCTGTGGCAAGTCCACGGCGCTGACGATGGTGGCGGGTCTCAATGAGATCTCCAAGGGGGCGATCAAGCTCGACGGGACGGCGGTGATGGGCGCGGATCCCGAACGCGCGGTGGTGTTTCAGGCGCCGTCGCTCTTTCCCTGGCTGACCGCGCGGGAGAATGTGGCGATCGGGGTGGACAAGGTCTATCCCAAGGCGAGCCAGCCCGAGCGCCAGGATGTGGTGGAGTATTACCTCGAGCGGGTCGGTCTTGCCGATGCGATGGATAAGTCGGCGGCCGATCTATCGAACGGGATGAAGCAGCGGGTGGGGATCGCGCGGGCCTTTGCGCTCAGCCCCAAGCTGCTGCTGCTCGATGAGCCATTCGGTATGCTCGACAGCCTGACGCGCTGGGAGCTGCAGGAAGTGCTGATGGAGGTGTGGAGCCGGACCAAGGTGACGGCGATCTGTGTCACGCACGACGTCGATGAGGCGATCCTGCTGGCCGACCGGGTGGTGATGATGACGAACGGGCCACGCGCCACGATCGGCAAGGTCACCCATGTCGACCTGCCGAGACCGCGGACGCGTAAGGCCCTGCTGGAGCATCCGGACTATTACGAATACCGCCAGGAAGTGCTCGATTTCCTGGAGGAGTACGAGCACGGGCGCGACGCCAAACCCAAGGCCAAAGCCAGCCCGATCGCGGCGGAGTAAGGCACGTGCCGGAGACCACCAAGAAGGACCGGCTGCTTGTCATCGGCGCCGGGATGGCCTCGGGCCGGATGCTGGAGCATCTGACCGAGGCGGACCCGGAGCGCTTTGAGATCACGCTGATCAATGCCGAGCCGCGCGGCTCCTATAACCGCATCATGCTCTCGCCGGTCCTGTCAGGCGACAAGACGCTGGCCGAGATCATTACACATGACGCCGAGTGGTACGCCAAGCGCGGCATCACCTGCCGCTTTGGCACAAGCGTGAGCGAGATTGACCGCGCCGCGCGCCTTGTCCAGACCGATGACGGCGAGAGCCATACCTATGACAAGCTGATCCTGGCCACGGGCTCGACGCCTTTCATCATCCCGCTGCCGGGCCACGACCTCGACGGAGTGATCGCCTATCGCGACGTGGAAGATACCTCCCGGATGATGGCCCTCGGCGCCGGGCAGCGCGCCGTGGTGATCGGCGGTGGCCTTCTGGGGCTGGAAGCGGCGGCCGGGATGGCAGCGCGCGGGGCACACGTCACGGTCGTGCACCTGATGGATCACCTGATGGAGCGTCAGCTTGACCCGGAAGCGGGCGCGATGCTGGCCAAGTCCCTCGAAGCCAAAGGCATCGAGCTGCGGCTGGGCGCGCAATCCAAAGAGATCCTGGGCGAGGACGGCCGGGTGACGGGACTGGCCCTGGAAGACGGGACGGTTCTGCCCTGTGACCTGCTGGTCATGGCGGTGGGCATCCGCCCGAACCTGGCCCTGGCCAAGGACGCGGGGCTGCACGCGGAGCGCGGCGTTCTGGTCGACGATCAGATGCGCACATCCGACGACAACGTTCTGGCCATTGGCGAATGCGTAGAGCATCGCGGCGCGGTTTTCGGCCTGGTGGCGCCCCTGTTTGAGCAGGCGAAGGTCGCCGCAAAGACTCTGCTGGGCCAGCCGGCGACCTTCACCCAGAAACCGTTGGCCACGAAGCTGAAGGTGACGGGCTGCGATCTGTTTTCAGCCGGGGATTTCGCGAACGCGCCCGGGCGCGAGGAGATCGTCCTGCGCCGTCCAGGCATCTATCGCCGCCTCGTCCTGGAGGGCGATCACCTGGTGGGCGCGGTGCTTTATGGGGATACGGGCGATGGGCCGTGGTTCTTCGATCTTATACAAGAAAAAACCAGCGTCGCCGACTTCCGCGAACTTGTGATCTTTGGCCAAGCCGCATCGGGCGAGGGCCCGGAAGGCGGGCCGCCGGACCCTCTGTCAGCCGTTGCAGCATCGCCGCTTGAGCGACGCTGTGACGGCCTGACCCGCCCCGAAGTCTTCACCATGCCCCCTATCGTAAAGCCCGTAACCTCCCCGCATCAAAGCGAAGCGTCGCCATGATGGATGGCGCGCCCCCGGCCCTGCCGACCCGTTCGACCTGTGCCTATTGCGGCGTGGGCTGCGGCGTCATGCTGAGCCCGGACGGTGCGGGAAACCTAATGGTGCGCGGCGATCCTGAGCATCCGGCGAATTTCGGGCGGCTCTGCTCCAAGGGCTCGGCCCTGGGCGAGACAGTGGGGCTCGAGCATCGGCTTCTGACCCCCAAGCTCAATGGTCGGCGCGTCTCCTGGGACAGTGCGCTTGACCTCGTGGCGCAGCGCTTCGGGCAGACCCTCGAAGAGCATGGGCCGGACGCCGTGGCCTTTTACGTCTCGGGCCAGCTTTTGACCGAGGATTATTACGTCGCCAACAAGCTGATCAAAGGCTTTATGGGCAGCGCCAATATCGACACGAATTCAAGGCTTTGCATGGCCTCGACCGTGGCGGGACACAAGCGCGCCTTTGGCACCGACACGGTGCCCGGCACCTATGAAGACCTCGACGAGGCCGATCTTGTGGTCTTGGTGGGCTCAAACCTCGCCTGGTGCCATCCCATCCTTTATCAGCGCGTCCTGAAGGCCCGCCAGGCGCGGGGCACGCGGATCGTGGTGGTCGACCCCAAACGCACCGCGTCCTGTGATGCGGCCGATCTGCACCTCGCGCTTGAGCCCGGCAGCGATGTGGCACTGTTCAACCAATTGCTGGCCCAGATCGTCGCGCGGGGCGCGGTGGACCGCGATTATCTGAGCCATACGCAGGGGTTCGAAGAGGCGGTGCGCGCGGCCCAGGCCGAGACGGGCGCGACCGGGCTGAGCCAGGCCGATATCGCGGCCTTCTGCGAGATGTGGATCGGGACCGAGCGGGTGGTGACCGTCTTTAGCCAGGGGGTCAATCAGTCGACGTCGGGCAGCGATAAGGTCAACTCGATCCTGAACTGTCACCTCGCAACGGGCCGGATCGGGCGGCCGGGCATGGGCCCTTTGAGCGTAACCGGTCAGCCCAACGCCATGGGCGGGCGCGAGGTGGGCGGCCTGGCCAATATGCTGGCCTGTCATCTGGACCTGGAAAACGCCGCCCACCGCGACGCGGTGCGGGGCTTTTGGCAGGCGCCGGAGATGCCGGAACAAGCCGGGCTGAAGGCCGTCGATATGTTCCGCGCGGTGGGCGACGGCAGGATCAAGGCGCTGTGGGTGATCCACACCAATCCGGCAGTGTCCATGCCCGAGGCCGACGCGGTGCGCGATGCGATCGCGGGCTGTGATTTCGTGGTGGTCAGCGACATCACCGAGGCCACGGACACCGCGCGGCTTGCCCATCTGGTCCTGCCCGCTTCGGCCTGGGGCGAGAAAAGCGGCACTGTGACGAATTCAGACCGGATCATCAGCCGCCAGCGCGCGGTCCTGCCTGCGCCGGGCGAGGCGATGGAGGATTGGCGCATGCTGGCCGAGGTGGGGCGGCGCATGGGTTGGCGCGAGGCGTTTGATTACACTGCGCCGGTGGAGATTTTCCGCGAGCATGCGGCCCTGTCGGGGATCGCGGCAGAGCTGGGCCGGGATTTCGACATTTCCGGTTTGGCCAATCTGGATGCGGCCCAATATGACGCGATGACGCCCCGCCGCTGGCCCGTGAGCGCCCGGCGTGAGGGTGGGCGGTTTTTCGGCGCAGGTGGGTTTTATCACCCGGGTGGCAAGGCGCGTCTGCTCCCGGTGACCTCCAGGCCGCCCGCAGCGAAGACCGCGCCGCGCTATCCCTTCCGCCTCAACACCGGCCGCGTGCGCGATCAGTGGCACACGATGACGCGCACCGCCCTGTCGCCGCGCCTATCGGCGCATTTGGCCGAGCCGTTCCTGGAGATCCACCCGGAAGACGGGGCGCGCCTGGGCCTGGCGGCGGCCGATCTTGCTCTGGTCACCAGCCCGTCGGGCCGGGCGATCCTGCGCGTTTGGCTGAGCGATGCGGTGCAGCCGGGACAGGTTTTCGCGCCGATGCATTGGACCGGGGAGACCGCGCCCTCGGCCCGGATCGACGCGCTTGTTGCCGCTGCGGTTGACCCGGTGTCCGGTCAGCCCGAGAGCAAGGCCTCGGTGGTGGCGGTGAAGCGGTTTGAGGCCCAGTGGTACGGCTTTGCGGTGGCGCGGCGCGGGTTTCGTCCCGGCTGTGACTATTGGGCCTTGGCGCGGACGGAGGCAGGCTATCGCGCGGAGCTCGCCGGGTCGGAAGCGCCGGAGGATTGGGCCGACGCAGCGCGCGGGCTCTTTGGTTTGCCGGAGGCGGAGCTGGCCAGTGTGAGCGACGCGGCGCGGGGGTCGGCCCGGCTGGCGTTTTTCGAGGGCGGGCGGCTTGAGGCGGCGCTCTTTGTGGCGCGCACGCCCGTGGCGGTGATGCGCGATTACCTCGCCGGGCTGCCGGGCCAGGAGGCGCAGGGCGTTTTGACGGGCCGTACACCGCCCAACGTGATCGATCCCGGGCCGGTCCTCTGCTCGTGCTATGGCGTGGGGATCAACACGATCCTGGCCGCGGTCGAAAGCGATGGCCTGGCCAGCGTGGAGGAGATCGGCGCGGCGCTCAAGGCGGGGACGAATTGCGGCTCGTGTAAGCCGGAGCTGGCCGCGTTACTGAGCCAATCGAGACACCGACAGGCGGCGGAGTAGAGGGGCAGATATGAAGAGCTTTCCAATGTTTATCCGCACAAGCGGGCGCCGGGTTGTGATCCTGGGCGGCGGCGAGCAGGCGGCGCAGAAGACGCGGCTGATGCTCAAGACCGATGCGGAGATTGTCCTGGTCGCGCCGGAGCTTGATGCGGAGCTGGAGACGCTGGTGGCCGAGGGCCGCGCGCAGCAGCATGGCGGGGCGGTGACGAGCGCGGTCTTCGACGACGCGGCGATGGCCTTTGTGGCGACGGGGTGCCCCGGCCTCGACGCCAGTCTCCACGGTCTGGCCAAGGCGGCGCGCTGTCCGGTCAATGTGGTCGACCGGCCTGATCTGTGCGATCTGACGACGCCGTCGCTGGTGGACCGCGACCCAGTGGTGATCGCCATCGGAACGGAGGGTACGGCGCCGGTCCTGGCGCGCGGGATCAAGACGCGCATCGAAGAGCTTTTGAGCCCCAATCTGGGCGGTCTGGCGGCCCTGGCCGGACGGCTGAGGCCCAGCGTCGCCGCGCGCGTGCCGCGCGCCAAGCGCCGCGCCTTTTGGGCCTGGGTCTTCAACGGCGCACCGCGCGAGATGTGGAGCCGGGGCGCAGAGGCCCATGCCGCCCGCGCCATCAAGGACGCCCTCACGGCCCGCCAAGCTCCAGAGGACACCAGCGATACCGGCTCCATCGCCCTGGTCGGTGCCGGGCCGGGCGCGCGCGATCACTTGACTTTGCGCGCCGTGCAGCGCCTGCAAGAGGCCGATGTGATCTTTTACGATCGCCTGGTCGAGGAAGACGTCCTTGAGCTCGCCCGCCGCGACGCCGAGCGGGTTTTTGTGGGCAAGCATGTCGGCGCCCATGCCTGGCCGCAGGAACGCATCAACGCGGTGATCACGGCGGCCGCCCTGCAAGGCCAACGCGTCGTGCGCCTGAAATGCGGCGATCCGGGCATTTTCGGGCGTACCGCCGAGGAGCTCAGCGCGGCGCGCGAGGCCGGTATCCCGGTGGAGATCGTGCCGGGCATCACCGCCGCCTCTGCTGCGGCCGCCGCGATGGGAGCGCCCCTGACCGAGCGCGGGGTCTGCGATACCCTGATCCTGGCCACCGGCACCGGACGCGCCGAGGCGCCCCTGCCCGATTGCGTCCGCCATGCAGGGCCGGGCACGGCGACCGCGTTCTATATGGCCGTGGGCCAGGCCGCGCGGATCAGTGAGGCATTGCTGGCCCAGGGCTGTCCCGGGGATATGGAGATCCAGGTCGCCGCCGATGTCTCCAAACCGTCAGAACAGCTATTCCGGGCGCCCGTTTGCGATCTGGAAGAGAGCCTCCGCGCCCGTGGGGTGACGGGCTGCGCGATCCTGTCGCTCACTTGGCCCAAAGCGGTGGCGCGGGTGTCCGCCGCGCCCCTGCCGCTGGCGGCAACCGCGGCGGAGTAAGCGACGCGCTTCAAACCATTTGCCTGAGACGCCTTCCCTCAGACGGCTTCCCTCAAACCAGGGCGACGCCGTCGGTCTGGAGCTGCACCCGCTCCACATAGGTTCCCGCGCCATTGCTGAGCTGGACAGTGACAGCCAGCGGCTGATCGAAGGGGTTGCCGCTTTGAGCGCCCAGACCCTTGATCTGATAGAGCACATAGACCGACTTTTGCGCCGGATCGTAGACGTGCCCGAGCCGTTGTACCGAGGAGACGATCTGCGCAATCCCATGGGTCGTGATCTGCGCCCACCCCTTTTTACCAAAGTAAGGCCCCCTCGGCGCCGCTGAGCCGCCGGGCCCAAAGATCACCGTTTTGGCGTCGATATCCGGCGGGCCGGAGGCGCCAGCCAAATCGAACTCGCCCAGATCAAGCCCTTCAAGCATGGCTTCGAGCGTCAGGGCTCCAGCACTGGCTCCGGCACCGGCCCCGGATCCGCCGCCGCTTTCGCTTTCGTTTTCGCCAATCGCCGCAGCGGTGGCAGGCGGCAGGCCCAACAGCACCTCATCGGCGATGTTGGTATCCATGAGCAGCATGTCTTTGGCGATCAGCACCTCCGCCTCGGTCGGGTCGTTGAAGAAAAAGGCCATCGTGCCTTCGAGATCGACAAAGCTGGAACCCGTCATATTCGCCGTGCCCGATATCGAGACCCTGGCATAGGCCATGTTGTTGGCCACATCGATGGTGGAGGTGAGGACTTCAAACCGGGTGATATTGGCCAGCGATCCGAGCTGCACATAGAACGCGACCGTGCCCGCCATACCGGTGAAATCCCCGCCCGCCGGATTGGACAGGGCCTTGCCGCCCGGCGGCGTGAAGGCGCAGGTTTGCGTGATGACACTTTGCTCAAGCCCCGGGTTTTTCATCTGCACGGCTTGGATCACCCGGTTGACGCAGAACGCCATGGCCTGAGCCCGCACGGTCGGATCGCCCGGCGTAGCGCCAGTGCCACCGAGATCGGCCAAGATATGGCGTGAGACGGTCTCCCCCGACCAGGCCGCGCCGCTCATATAGCCGTTGGACAAAAGCGCCGTTTCGGTCGAGGCGACATAGACCCCGCCATAGGGCTTGGCCTTGTTGAGCAGGAATCCCTCGGCATATTTCAGGAACTGCCCCTTGGTGAAATGCCCGGCAGGACAGCCCTTGGACAGCATGTCTTGGTTCCAGTCGTGCTCATAGTAATTCGTGACCTCCGCATCGACCTGGGCACCGAACATCTGGCGCATATAGCCCAGGACCATCCCCCGGCGCTTTGCGGCAGTGGATTTCGACCACTTCTTCGCGGCATCGCCCACGATAAACGCGAAAAGCGCGGGCGTGCCCTCGGCGGAGGTATTGTCCATAATCCAGACCACGTCTTCATCGGCCAGCAGGACATCGCCCGAGAGCCCGTAGCGTGAGATATTCGACGTGGGCACGCCGTTCACCTTGCCACTCGTATAGCTGGTCGTGTCCGTCCTCCAGAACGCGGTTTTGAAGGTCACGAAGGTCATGATCATGTGCGAATTTTCCATCGCCTGACCGATACCTTTGAGCGCCGGGTTCGGTTTGGTGATCGACATGCCCTCGAAGACCGCGGGCGCCATCGCGACCAGCACCCGGTCCGCCGTCACATATTTGACCCCGGAGGTGTTGTTGTCGATCACTTGGACCTTCACCGGGATCTGCGCGTTGTCGATGTCGTTGACCGCGTGAAAGAGCATCAGCGCATTGGGGTCATTGGCGAGGATCTTGTCTTTGAGCGCCTCAGCGATCGACTGCGCGCCTTTCTTGAGCCGGTAGCCCTGCGCCCCCTGTAGCGGCCAGCGCAGGTCTTGGAAGCGCGCCAGCCCGCCGGACGAGGCCACATAGAACAGCAGCCAGAGCATCGAGATATTCTCCGGCTCGGTCGAAAAACCCACGCGGCAAAGCATCCGCGTGAGGGATTTGAACTCATCGGGCGCGGGGCCGTAGCCCGGCAGATTGACGTCGCTGACCCAATCCCAGACCGAAAGACTGTCGAGATTGTCCGCGTTGTCGGTCAGCTCTGGCGCGTCGACGCGCACGCCGCTGGCCAGTTGATCGAGATAGTAGAGGTAGAACTGCCCCGCCGGGGTCTCGGGGATTGTCCCGCCGATATAGGCGTAGGTTTTTTTCTGGTGGCCGAAATACTGCAGGTTCGCGCCTTCTCCGGCCCAATAAGGCGGCGGGGCCACGTTTTCGGGGCCTTCATACTGCGGGAAAACCTCAAGCCCGAGTTCTTTTACAAGATCCCAGATCGGCGCCTGGAAGGTCTCGTGCCCGATGAAATGCGCGCCGTAGTCGAAATGGTTCACTCCGTTCGTGTTGGTGAAGGTCATGGTGTAGGTGCGCCCGCCGACGCGTGTGTTGGCCTCAACCACGCGGACGGTTTTGCCCGCCTGTTGCAGTCGGTAGGCCGCGACGAGCCCGGTGATCCCCGCGCCTGCAATCAATACGTCTACATCGGCCATGTCTGTCACCCCCTTGGTCTATCTTACGCAGCTAGACCCGGAGATCGTTGACCTGGCAAGAATATTCCGCCGGGAAGACGTCGGGGGCATTGCAAAAGCCTTTCGCCTCGCCCTAGGGTCCGCGCGGTAGGGAGGCCCTATGACGACACTTCAAGGTGGGCCGACCCAAGAGGGCGCGCTCAAATCTGCCGCCATTGGCGCGGTTTTCGCCATCGACACGACGGGCCATTGCCTGGCCATGGCAACGATCCTGTTCGCGGGCGCCCTGGCCACCGGATTGCCCTTGGCCACCTCGATTTTCGTGCTGGGTTCGGCGGTGATGATGCTGCTTTTGTCGCGGTTTGGGGCCTTCGCGCTGCCGCTTGCGATCTCCCAAGACACCTCCATCGCCATTCTCGCCCCGGCGGTGACAGCGGCGGGCCTTGCGGCCGGACCGGCGGAGGCGGGGGTCGCGACGGCCTTTGCGGTGATCGGCGTCTCGGCGATTTTGACCGGCGCGGCGTTTTGGATCACAGGGCGCTTCGGCCTTGGGCGCTTGGTGCGGCTGTTCCCCTACCCGGTGGCGGCGGGGTTTCTGGCCAGCTCCGGAGTGCTGTTGGTCCTGGCGGGTTTTGCCGTGCTGACCGGGAGCTACAAAGTCGGGGCGATCATCGCCGGTTTCGCGGACCCGAACACGCAGGTTTTGGGCCTGATCGCTGGTCTTTTGGCCATCTCGCTGCTCTGCGCGGTGCGGTTCGGCGGTGGGGCGGTCACTGTCCTGGCGATCATGGCGGGGTTTATTGGCGCCTATTACGCCTATGCCGCCGCCACGGGGCTGAGCCGGGAGGAGGCCGTGGCTCTGGGATTGCTGGCAAGCCCGGGCGAAGCGGGGCCGATGGAGATCTCACCACAGCTTTTGACAGCGATTGACTGGGGCCAGGTGGCGCTGGCGCTGCCGGTCCTGGCGGCGGTGATGTTCATCAATCTCATCGGGGTGATGCTAAACATCTCCGGCGTGGAGCTTGGCACGCGCACCGATATCGATGTGGGCCGAGAGTTGCGAGTGACCGGCCTGGGCAATCTGGGCCTCGGAGCATTCGGTGCGCTCAGCACCTGGATGAGCGGCGGCTCCACGCTGGCCATCAACAAGATCGGTGTAAGCGCAGGCCCGGCGGTCATCGGAGGCGCCGCCGTTTTGGTCGCCGCCGCGATCTATGCCGAGGCCATCGTGGCCGCCGTGCCGATCTTCGTGAGCACCGGGCTGTTGATGTTCATCGGGCTGTCGATGCTTGATGACTGGATGGTTTCCTCCATCGGTAAGCTCTCTTGGCTCGACCGGCTCGTACTGCTCTCGATCGTGGGCGCCACGCTGGTCTTTGGGATCCTGCCCGCGATTGGGCTTGGCCTGATCCTGGCGCTTGCGACATTCGCGATCGGTCTGGGACGCGTGCCGCTGCTCCGCCTATCGAGCGATGCCGCGCGTCGACCCAGCGCCGTCGACCGCGCCCCCTCGGAACGCCGCGCCCTGGCCGAGATCGGCCCGGGCATCCGCATCCTGCACCTGCAAGGCGCGCTATTCTTCGGCTCGGTCGAGCGGCTGAACGACGACATTAAGGACCACCGCGCCGCGGGCAAACCACTGAGCGCGATCATCTTCGATCTGGCCGATGTCTCCTATTTCGACAGCACGGCCTGTTCAGCCCTGGTCAAGCTCAGCTATCTATGCGGCGATTTGCCGGGCGGTCTGCACCTGAGCGGGCTATCGCGCGACTTGCAGACCGGCTTTGCCCGCTGGGGCATGCCCTTGGCGGAGGCCGGAGAGGACGACCTGGCCCTAGCGGGCAAATTCCTGGTCTGGACAGGGCTCGACGATGCCATCGAATGGACCGAGAGCCGCCTTTTGGCCGCCGAGAATGCCGCACGTGACCGGGTCGGCCTGGGCGATGCGCTGCGCGAGCTGACGGACAACCATCCCCGCGCCGAGGACCTGCGCAGCTATTTCGAACAAGTCGCCCTGGCGGATAGCGAGACACTGTTGCGCCACGGTGCCGAGGACCGCGATGCCTTCGTGCTCGAGCATGGGCGGCTGGGCGTTTACCTCCAAGACCAGGACGGCAGCCGTTTTCGGGTGCGGGCCATGGGCCCGGGCGCTATCGTCGGTGAGCTTGCGACGTTCCTGGGCGGCGTCCGCAGCGCCGATGTGATCGCCGACGGCCCGGCCTCGGTCTGGAAACTGAGCGCGGAGGCCCTGGCGCGCATGCACCAAGATGATCCGGAGCTATGGCGCATCGTGTTCGCCGGTTTGGGCCGCTCGGTCGCGGCGAAACTGACCCAGACCAACGCGCTTTTGGCCCATGAACTGGCCCGCGACCGGGGGTAGTTGGGGTTGGGTAAAAGGTGGCGAGCGACCGGACGCGAGAGCGCTTGAGCCAGCGCCCTATATCGGCTCAACTGCACCGCGTCTGAGGAGCCGCGCCCGCATGCACGACCACGCCACACGCCAAAACGAAGCCAAGGAAGGCGAGGCCGCCTTTGGCGAAAGCTTTGTGCCGGAGTTTGCCCGCGACGGCGGCCCTACGACGCGGGAGGTGGTGCTGCTTTTTGCCGATATCAGCGGCTTTTCTGCAATGTCGGCGGATCTTGTCGCCCGAGACACACGCGGCGCGGAAACGATCGCAGCCCTGCTCAACGCGGTCTATGAAACGCTATTCCCGGTGATCCGGAGCCATGGGGGATCCGTGGCGTCTCTCGCCGGGGATGCGCTTATTGCGCTTTGGCCAAGGGACACCAGAGATAATACTCGTGAGGCGGCGGAACACTGCGCCGAGGCGCTTTTGCAGGCTTTGCACGGCGCCCATCCCGATCTCGACCTTAAAGTTCTTTTGGATACGGGCGGTCTGAGGATCGACCGGAGGACTGGGCGCGATGGGGAAGACGTATACGCCCTCCTGGCCGGTCCGATCATCGCGCGCCTGCCGCAAGCGGCTGCGGACCTGGGGCCAGGCATCAGCTATGGGCTCGGCTGGCACGCGCCTGCGCCCCGCGCGGTCTCGGAGATTGAAGAATCGTTGGTTTCAGATCCGGCACCGACGCGGCAAGGCAATCTTTTACAAGAACTTCTGAGCCTTCCCAGTGCCAACTGGATGGCCGAATTTCGCGCCGTCACAATCGTCTTCGCGCGTCTGGGCGATCCGGATGCCTTCGGAACAGGCGCACAACTTGGCGCCGCGCTGGCCGCGATTGAGGCGCAAGACGGCGCGGTCGTGCAATGCCAGAGCGATGACAAAGGCCTGGTCCTGCTGGCCGCCTGGGGCCTGCCGCGCAACACCTTTGAGAACAACGCCGAGCGGGCGGTTTTGACGGCGACAGCCCTGGCCGATCTCAACCCGGCCCTGCGCGTAGGGGTCAGCAGCGGCAATGTCCTGGCCTGTATTTTGGGCAATCGGGACTACCGGCAATACAGCGTGATCTCAGAGGCCGTGAACCGTTCCGCCAGCCTGACGGCACCCGTCCTGGAGGCGCAGATGGGCGCGCGCGTCCTGCTTGACGCGGCGACGGCGCGGGCAGTCGAGGGCCGCTTTGATCTGCGCGAGCTGGGCCAGCAGCGGCTCAAGGGTGAGGCCGCGGCAAGCATGATCTATGCGCCTGGGGCGGAGCGGCGGCGCCAGCAGGCTTTCGATGAGACATTCGTGGGCCGCGAGGCCGTGACGGCGAATCTGGTCGCGGGGCTGACCCAGCCGGGCGCTTTGCTGCAGGTCATCGGACCGGCGGGCATGGGCAAGTCGCATCTGCGCCATGTCACGGTAAGCGGTCTGCGCAAGGCGGGCACGCCGGTGCTCATCGGCGCAGCGGATGCCCTGCGGCGCGCCACGGATTACCGCGCCTGGCAGGCCATTTTTGCCGAACTTGCGCCGGGTGAAGAGGATCTGGCGGCGGTTTTGCACGCGCGCAATCTCAACGCCGCCTATCTGTCACTGTTGAGCCCGATCCTGGGCATCGCGCAAAACCACCATGAAGAGGTCGCCGAGGAGGTTTCAGCCTTGGCCGCGACCGGGCGCGCCGCCCTCACACGCGAACTTGCCGTTGCGCTTCTCGAAAGGTGTTTGCCCCAGGGGCCTGCCGTCCTGGTCCTGGACGATGTGCAATGGCTCGATTCCGCGTCCTGGCTGCTTCTGGCCGAGGCACGCCGCGCGATCCCGCGTCTGGCGGCACTGATCCTGTCACGCCCGGTGGAGCAGGCGGATCTGTCGCCCGCAGCACTGTCCGTGCTGGATGAGGTGACGGGTGAGCCCCGGGTGCTCGGGCCGCTCACCCGGGAGGATATCGGCAAGCTCGTGGCGCGGATTTGGCAAGTTGAGGCCTGCCCGCGCGTCGCACTTGACCGGATCCATGACCTGGCCGAGGGGCACCCGCTCTATAGCAAGGAGCTTGCGCAATATCTGCGCCAGGAGGGGTTTGTGCGCGTCGAAGGCGGGCATGCCCATATCCCCCGCGACAAGGTCGATCTGAGCCGGGTCGACCTGCCCGAGGGTCTGAGCGGTGTGGTCGCGGCCCGGATCTCGGCGCTGAGCCCGCGGCGGCAATTGACGCTGAAGGTGGCTAGCGTGCTGGGCCGCGCGATTGACGCGGAAGTGCTCGCGCGGATCCATCCCGAGGGGGATGGGGCGCTGATGGGGGATTTGGCTGCGATCGAGGCGGCGGGCCTGATCGAGCGGGACCGTCAGGGGGACCTGCGCTTTCACCACGCGCTGATCACAGACACGGCCTATGACCTGCTTCTGACCGAGCAGCGCCAGAGCCTACACCGACAGGCGGCCGAGGCGTTGGAAGGTGAGGCGGGCGGTACAGCGGGGCTCATGGCCTATCACTGGGACCGCGGAGCGGAGCCACAGCGCGCCCTGGCGCATTACCTTGAGGCGGCCGAGACTGCCGCCGCCGTGCAGGCCGATGCCGAGGTGGTGGGCCTGATGGGGCGGGCGCTGGAACTGGCGGGTGCGGTGGCCGAGCCGCTGGACGACAGCGCGATCGCACGGGCCCATGCCACGATGGCTCAGGCCTACCGGTCACTGGGAAATCAGCTTGCCGCCCAGACCCATCTGAGGGCGGTGCTCAGCCGCCTGGCCACACCGCCTCCGGAGGGTAAGCTTGCGATTATTGTAGATGTGCTGCGGCAATATCTGCGCCTGCGTCGCCCGGCCCGGCGCGCGCCCGAAGCGGACGAACCCGATCTGATCCTGGCCGCGCGGGCGCATATGCTGGCTTCCGAGATCGCCTATGATCAGCAGAACACCCTGGCGGTGCTGCACGGCGCCTTCAGCGGTGCGGTCCTGGCGCGGCGCGGGCCGCAGGTCAGCGATGTGCGCGCCAATGCCAATGGGCAGCTGGCGATGACGAGCCTTTATATGCCCGCCCTGCTGGATGGCCCGGCCTATCAACGCGCGGCCATCGAAACCTCACGCCGGGTGCGCGATCCGGCGACGCGGTCTTGGGTGATTATGCTGGCGGGAAGCTATGCCTTCGCGCGCGGCCAATGGGATGAGGCCCGCGTGCTGAACCACGAGGCGCTGAGCGCCGCCGAAGCTGCGCGGGAGCGCAAGAACTGGGAATACGCCGCCGCCAACCTGGCCAATATCAACCGCTTGGCCGGACAGTTCCGCATCTCCCAAGACTATGCCCGGCGCGTCTATGAAAGCGGCGACGACCGGGGCATTCCGCAGGTGAAGCTATGGGGGAGCACGGGGCTCATTAAAAACCTGTGCATCTTTGGCGCGTTCGACGAGATGGAAGACTGGCTGGGCCGCGCGCGCGCCCTTCTGGCCGACAAGCTCAACGAGCAAAACGCGGCCTCCTCGAACAGTATCGCGGTGGCTCTGTTCGGAGCGATCCTGGATCTAACGCGCGGCGAGGACGCCGCGGCTCTGGACAAGCTGAGCCAAACGCAAAGCCTCTATGCCGCCCTGGCCAGCCCGCAGGTCTATATGGTCGATCCGCTGAGCTATATCCTGGACGCGATCGAAGCTTTGCGCCGCCGGGATGTGCCCGCCGACAGGCTCGAGCCGCTTCTTGCGTTCATGGTCAAAAAGACCCGGGCCATCGCCAAGACCTATCCCACCGCCGCCCCGCGCCTAGCCCTGGCCCAGGGCGATCTGGCGCGGCTGAACGGCAAGGCTCAGGCCGCACGGCGCCACTACACCCAAGCCGAGCAGAGCGCGGGAGCTCTGGTCATGCCGTTCGATCAAGCCATGGCGCGGGCGCGATTGAGCGCAGAACCGGGCCTTTCAGATCAGGAGCGTCAAGACCACCGGGACGCGATGCAGGCGCATCTGACGGCGCTGGGTCTGTCTGAACCCGCTTTGTGGTCTCTCTAACCGGGTCCGAGGCTCAACGCCCCTCGGCCATCGCGCGGGCTTGCGCCAAAAGGTGGCCCGGGATCGTCAGACCCTCCCGCGCGGCGGCGTCTATGGCGGCGCGGCGGCGGTCCCCTGGCAGGCGCACGCCGTCCATCGCGCTGATCTCAGCCAAAAGCGCGCCCACCCGGTCGAGATAGCCCGTCTCCGCATCGGGCCTGAGCGCGATCATCGTCTGGCCCACGCTGGGCGGCTTGCCCTCGGCAGTGAAGAACGAGCCTGCATCTTTGGAAAACGCACTCCCCGTGAAAGCGGCCGCGAGAAGCTCGACGATCAAGGCCAAAGCCGTGCCCTTGGCCCCGCCGATGGGCACCATGGTTCCGGCCAGCGCAGCCTCCGGGTCGGTCGTGGGTTGGCCCTCGGCATCCAGGGCCCAGCCCAGCGGGATCGCCTCCCCGGCCTTCTTGGCGGCCATGACCTTGCCCCGCGCAACCTGGGAGATCGACAGGTCGATCACCAGCGGTGGGCCGTCCGGGCGCGGCGTGGCGAAGGCGATGGGATTGGTGCCAAAAATGGGCCGCGAGGCGCCATAGGGCGCGATGGCCTTGGGCGCGTTGGCTACCATCAGGCCGATCAGACCGCGCGCGGCAATCTTTTCCACCTGGACCGACAGCGCGCCGCAATGGTGCGAGTTGCCGATGGCCATCACTGCGATGCCTTGGGCCTCGGCGACGGGCAGGCCCGCGGCGAGTGCGGCGTCCATCGCCGGATAGGCAAAGCCCAAATCCGCATCGATCGAAAGCGAAGCCGGGCCCCGCTCATGCACTTGGATCTGGGCGGCTCGGTTGATCTTGCCCGAGCGATACTGCGCCGCGTAATCGCTGAGCCGGGAAAAACCGTGACCGGCCTGCCCCTCAGCCTCCGCCGCGACGAGGGCAGCTGCGACCGAGGCCGCGATACCCGACGGCACGCCGCCCGCTTGCCCGAGCGCGGCTGTCGCCAGCGCCCTTGCTGCCTCTAGGCTCAGCCTTTCCGCCGCCCCGCTCATGCGCTTCGGTAGAGCTTGGTCATGGAGAACTCGCGGTGGCCGAGGGCCTCGGCGGCGGTGTTTCTGCCGTTGGCGGTTCGGCGGATCATGTCTATGAGCTCATCGCCCGCCTCGTCGATGGTCATCTCGCGGCGCAGGATGCCCGAGACATCCACGTCGACATGCTCGCCCATCGTGCGCACCGTGCGCGGGTTGGCGGTGATCTTGATCACCGGCACGATCGGGTTGCCGACCACATTGCCCTGGCCCGTGGGGAAGGTGTGGATGACAGCGCCGCCCGCGGCCATCAGCGTCACGCATTCCGCCGCCGCCGAGGAGCTGTCCATGAAGTAGAGCCCGTCGCCCGAGCTTGGCTGCTCGGCCGGCTCCAGGATGTCGATATAGCGCGAGGTGCGGCCGATCTTTTCCAGGTTCCCCAGGGCCTTCTCCTCAAT
>JBCBCN010000015.1:0-40714 GCA_038530555.1 Pseudomonadota bacterium
GCGAGCGCCACGTAAAGGTCCGGGTCAAGCGGGTCGCGGGCAAGCTTTCGCGCGCCGAGCCAATAGAGCGTGCCCAGAAGCCCCGCGCCCAAGAGCGGCCAGCGCAACCGCGCGCCAGTTGGGGTGAGGACCGCGCCTAGGATCGCGGCGGCGACGAGCGCTAGAGCGAGTTTTTCTTTGGAAGAAACCGGCGGGATGGCGAAGCTGTTTTCGATGAGTGCATGCGAGGCCACGATCGCCGCGCCAAAGCCCAGAGCATGCAAGAGTGTCAACCGGTGACCGGCCAGGGCCATGCTGCCAAGGATCAGCCCCAGGGCGAGGGGAACGATGACGGGAATGATAAAGGCGTCCATGCCAGGCCCCTTCTGGAGATGCGCCACTAAATGGGGCGGTGCCATCCGCGCTTCAACATGGCGCTGCGCACAGAGCCTGTGCGATCAAGGGGGGCGGCAGGGTTTCGCCCAGGCTTTCGTGAGGCCAGAACCAAGCCAGGGGGCTTTTGCTTCGGCCGGGTCCGGGGCAAGCTTGGCGCATGATGGATCCCTATGACAGCGCAACGCGCCTGACCGCTGAGCTTGCCGAGAGGAGGCTCAGCGCCGCCGATCTGATGGCGGCCACGTATGATCGGATCGAGGCGGTCAATCCGGGCGTGAACGCGTTGGTCTCGCTTTTGCCGCGAGACGAGGCCCTGGCCCTCGCGCGAGCGGCGGACTGCCAGGCGCCGGTCGGCCCGCTCCATGGTTTGCCGCTGGCGGTCAAGGATCTGGCCAATGCCGCCGGATTTCCCACCTCTCAGGGCTCGCCGATCTTCGCGGGTGCTGGGCCCGCGACGCGCGACGACATCATGGTGGCGCGGATGCGGGCGGCGGGCGCCATTGTGATCGGCAAGACCAATGTGCCGGAGTTCGGCCTGGGCAGTCACACGATCAACCCGGTCTTTGGCCCGACGCGGAACCCCTTCGACCCGAGCCGCAGCG
Organism: Pseudomonadota bacterium; assembly: GCA_038530555.1. Taxonomy (GTDB): domain Bacteria; phylum Pseudomonadota; class Alphaproteobacteria; order Rhodobacterales; family Rhodobacteraceae; genus HKCCE3408. The sequence continues at coordinate 978 of JBCBCN010000015.1, forward strand.
CCGGGGGCTCGTCCGGCGGGGCGGCAGCGGCCCTGGCCGCGGGGATGCTGGCGCTCGCCGATGGCTCGGATTTCATGGGCTCGCTGCGCAATCCGGCGGGGTGGAACAATGTCTATGGCTTCCGGCCAAGCTGGGGCCTGGTGCCGCCGGAGCCCCGGGGTGACAGCTTTCTGCATCAGCTCTCGACCCATGGCCCGATGGCGCGGAGCCCAGAAGACCTGGCGCTGCTTTTGCGGGTCCAGGCCGGGCCCGATCCGCGCCAGCCGCATGGGCTCGCACTGGAGGAGGTGCAGGAGGCACCACGCCACATGCGGATTGGCTGGCTCGGCGATTGGGGCGGGGCCTTTCCGACGGAGGACGGCGTGCTGAAGACCTGCGAGCGCGCGCTGCTTGTGCTGGAGGGCCTGGGCCATGAAGTGACGCCTTGTGAGCCCGGGTTTTCGGCCGATGCGCTCTGGCGAGCTTGGACGGATCTGAGGTCTTGGCAGACAGCCGCCAGCCTGGACGCAACCGCGCAGATCCCCGGCGCAGTCGAGCAACTCAAGCCCGAGGCGCGCTGGGAGTTGGAGCGGGGCCGGGCCATATCAGGCCTCGATGTGCACCGCGCCAGCGTCACGCGGACCGAGTGGTACACCCAAGCGCTGAGGCTTTTCGAACGCTTCGACGTACTGGCTTTGCCCACCGCGCAATGCTGGCCTTTCCCGGTGGAGGCGCATTGGCCCAAAGAGATCGCCGGGCGCGTGATGGACACCTATCACCGCTGGATGGAGGTCGTTATCCCGGCCTCGATGCTGGGTCTGCCCGCGCTCGCGGTGCCCGCCGGGTTCGGCGCTGCGGGCCTGCCCATGGGCCTGCAACTGATCGGGCCCAAGCGCCGCGATCTAGACCTGCTGGCCATGGCGCAACCCTACCACGAGGCCGCGCCTTGGGCCGAGAGGCGCCCAGAGCTGTAGGAGTGTTGGGTCTTTGGCCTAGGCGTCTTCCAGGTGCTGATCCGGCTCTTTCGCGCCGGTCATATAGGCCACAGCGTCGGACATCGAATGGGTCTTGGGGTCGATCACGCAGAGCCTGCGGCCCAGCCGGTGCACATGGATCCGGTCGGCCACTTCGAAGACATGGGGCATGTTGTGGCTGATAAGGATGATCGGGATGCCGCGCGATTTCACGTCTTGGATCAGTTCCAGGACTTTGCGGCTTTCCTTCACGCCGAGCGCCGCCGTGGGCTCATCGAGGATGATGACTTTGGAGCCAAACGCCGCCGCGCGGGCCACCGCCACGCCCTGACGCTGACCACCCGAGAGGGTCTCGACGGCCTGGTTGATGTTCTGGATCGTCATCAGGCCGAGCTCGCTGAGCTTATCGCGAGCGAATTTCTCCATCCCGGCGCGGTCGAGCTGACGAAAGACCGTGCCCATGATCCCCGGTTTGCGGATCTCGCGGCCCATGAACATGTTGTCGGCGATCGACAGGGCCGGCGACATGGCGAGCGTTTGATAGACCGTCTCGATCCCGGCATCACGCGCCTCGGTCGGCGAGGTGAAACGCACGGGCTGCCCTTCGAGCCGGATCTCACCGGCATCGGGGACAACCGCGCCCGAGATGGCCTTGATCAGGGTCGATTTGCCCGCGCCATTGTCGCCGATCACGGCCAGGATCTCCCCCGGCATCAGGTCGAAATCGCAATGATCGAGCGCGGTGACGCGGCCATAGCGTTTCACCAGGCCGCGACCGGTGAGCATGGGTTGGGTCATTGCGCGCCCTCCAGAAACATCCTCATCCCGACACCTTGCGGATCCATTGATCGACCGCGACAGCGGCGATGATCAGCACCCCGATCAGTAGGAAGGTCCATTGTGCATCGGCCCCCGCAAGGCGCAGGCCCAGGGTAAAGACGCCGACGATCAGCGCGCCGAAAAACGCGCCCATGATCGAGCCGCGCCCGCCAAAGAGCGAGATCCCCCCGATCACCACGGCGGTGATGCTTTCGATATTGGCGAATTGCCCTGAGGTTGGCGAGACCGAGCCGATCCGCCCGATGAGGGCCCAGCCGGCGAAGGCGCAGATCAGCCCCGAGAGGACATAGACCGAGATGAGCGTGCGCGAGACATTGACGCCCGCCAGGCCGGCGGCCTCCGGGTCATCGCCCACGGCATAGACGTGGCGGCCCCAGGAGGTGTGACGCAGCGCATAGGCCAGGACCAGCACCAGGGCGATCATAAAGATCACGCCATAGGTGAAGACGGCGCCGCCGATATTAAAGCGCTGGCCGAAGAATTGTAGGATCGGGGCGAACTCCTCGATGTCCTGGCTGCGGATCGTCTCGTTGGCGGAATAGAGGAAGTTCGTGGCCAGAACGATCTGCCACATGCCCAGGGTCACGATGAAGGGGGGTAGTTTCATCCTGGCGACGAGCACGCCATTGATGAAGCCCATCAGCGCGCCGCAGGCCAGACCGCAGAGCACGGCCACCTCCGGCGGCAGGCCGTAGCGGAAAGTGAACTGCCCCATCACGACCGAGCTTAGGACCATGATCGCGCCCACGCTCAGATCGATCCCTGCGGTCAGGATCACCAGGCTTTGCGCGGCGGCCACGATGCCCACGATCTGCACCTGTTGCAGGATCAGAGTGAGGGTGAAGGGTGAGAAAAAGCGCTGCCCCAAAAGCAGGCCGAAGACGATGATTGCGCTGACCAGGACCACCAGGGGCACGAGGGCTGGGGTGACATGGAGCGCGTGTTGCAGCTTGGGCAGAAACCCCTGGCGCTGTTCGAACTCCGCGACGCTTCCATCGGCGCCGCTGAGGCTGGATTCGTAGTCGTCATGGGCGCTCATAGCGGGCGTCCTTTCGGGGCCGTTCGAGAAAGGCTGGGCCGGAGCGTTCGGAACACGCTCCGGCCCGTCGCATTTGGGTTAGGCGATCAGCCCCAGCAGAGGTTCAGGCCCTCGGCCACATCGATGCTCTCGACGCCGTCCACCGGCGCCGCTGTCACAAGGGCCACGCCGGTGTTGAAGAATTCGAGCCCGTCGGAGGGCTGGGGCACTGTGCCGTCATCGGCAAACTGCGCAATCGCCTGAATGCCAAGTGAGGCCATCAGCAGCGGGTATTGCTGCGAGGTGGCGCCGATCACACCGTCTTCGACGTTTTGCACACCCGGGCAGCCGCCATCGACCGAGACGATCAGCACATCGTTCTCCCGTCCAATGGCGCGCAGGGCCTCATAGGCTCCGGCTGCGGCGGGCTCATTGATGGTGTAGACCACGTTGACCATGGGATCGAGCGCCAGAAGCTCTTCCATAGCGCGACGGCCGCCTTCTTCGTTGCCTTGTGTGACCGAGTTGCCGACGATCCGCTCATCGGTTTCGTCGCCCCAGCGCGAGGGATCGCCCACATCAATGCCGAAGCCGGTCAGAAAGCCCTGATCGCGCAGCACGCCCACCGAAGGCTGGCTCACGGCGAGATCGAGCATCGCGATCCGCGCGTTTGCGGCATCATCGCCCATCGTTGCCGCAGCCCAGGCGCCGATCAGGCGTCCGGCCTCGAAATTGTCGGTGGCGAAGGTTGCGTCGGCGGCGTCAATCGGCTCGAGCGGGGTGTCGAGGGCAATGACCAAAAGGCCCGCCTCGCGCGCCTGTTCCACAGCTGAGACGATGGACGAGGTGTCAGACGCCGTCAGCAGGATCCCCGAGGCGCCATCGGCGATGCAGGTCTCGATGGCCGCGACTTGCGTCTCGTGATCGCCGTCGACCTGACCGGCATAGGAGTTGAGCGTGATGCCAAGCTCTTCCGCGGCGGCGGTCGCACCTTCGCGCATCTTCACAAAGAACGGGTTGGTGTCGGTTTTGGTAATGAGGCACGCCGTGACGCCGTGACCGTCGGCTTGCGCCGCGCCGGAGCTGACGAAAGTCGTGGTGGTGGCGGCCAGACCGGCCAGGGCCAAAGCGGCCGCGGATGTGCCCGCAAGCAGAGTTTTCATGGTTGTCTCCTCCCAGAGTATGTCAGATCTCGCGCCGCACCCTTTAGGATGCGATCAAGGATCCGTGCAGACCAACAAATAGCCGCGCTGCCCTTGCGTCAACCGTGTAATCGGCCTTTGGGTTTTCGCGGGGCTGGTCGTGGGGGCGATGTCGGCTGGACGCGCAATCCTGGTCTGCGTTGCGCCGCCCTTGGCGCTCCGCAGTGAGTATTTTTTGAAAAGTGAAGGCGGTGTAGCGCGACCTGTTTCCGGGATTTGGATGCTGGCGCAAAGGGGGCTGGCGGGAGCGGCAGCTTGGTTCGGTGGGCTTGCAAATTCGCGCTTTGGGAATGAAGCTTAGGACTTCGGGCCATTTCATTGCCGTTATGGGCAAGTTTGCATGGCCTGCAGAGGAGAGACATGGACCGCCGCATCAAGTTTCGCCATCTCGACGTCTTCAGCGCGATCTGCCGCAATCTCAGTCTGAAGCGGGCCGCCGATGAGATCGGGCTTACGCAGCCGGCGATTTCCAAGACCTTGGCGGAGCTTGAAGAGATCCTAGGCGCGCGGCTTTTGGAGCGCTCACGCGCCGGGGTGCAGATCACGGCAGCGGGGGAGATTTTCCTGCAATTCGCCGAGCAATCCAGCGGTGCCATTCGCCAGGGGATCCGCGCCGTGCAGGGCAATCCTGGCCGCGCCGGGCGCTTGCGGATCGGGGCGCTGCCCTCGGTGGCGTCGTTCCTTTTGCCCCGCGCGCTCCATCGGTTGACCCAGAGTATCCCGGATCTTCTGATTGACATCCATGAGGGGCCGCATCGCGACCTGACGGCCAAGCTGAGAAGCGGCGCCCTGGATCTGGTATTCGGGCGCCTTGGCCTGGCCGAAAGCATGGAGGGGCTGAGCTTTCACCAGTTCTATACCGAGGATGTGGTTATCGTCACCGCGCCGGGCAGCCCGGCCCTGCAGGCGCGCAGCTTTGCCGCGCTGGCCTCCTTTCAGGTGCTTTATCCCCCGCAAGACAGCGCGATCAGGCCCCTGGTGGCGCGCGCGCTTATGGCCCAAGGCGTGCCGCTTTATGAAAACCGGATCGAATGCGCCTCGGCGGCCTGTGCTCGGGCGTTGGTGCTTGAGGCACCGGGCAGCGTTTGGTTCACCAGCCGGGGCGTGGTGGCCCACGACCTGGCCGAGGGGCGTTTGGAGGCGCTGCAGATTGATACCGGCGCGACACTGGGCGCGGTGGGGGCGATGGCGCGCCGTTCGGACGTGATGAGCCCTGTGAGCCGCCGGTTTTTGCAGGAGGCTGCGCGGGAGGCGGATATACTTATTCAAAGTAGCATCTAAAACCCGATTTTCTCAAGTATCCTGTTGCTTTCGATATGCTACGCTCTCCTCCGGGAGGACGTTATGCGCACGCAAGTCGCCATCATCGGGGGTGGGCCGTCGGGCCTTTTGCTGGGACAACTCTTGGCGACGCGCGGCATCGCCAGCGTGGTTCTGGAGCGGCGCAGTAAGGCCCATGTCCTCAGCCGGATCCGCGCGGGCGTCCTAGAAGAGGGCCTCGTGCGCCTCATGGAAGAAGCGGGCTGCGCCGACAGGCTCCATGCCGAGGGTCACCTGCATACCGGCACGCGGATCAGCTATGGCGACGAGAGTTTCCGCATCGATTTCACCGAGCATGGGGCGCGCCCGGTGGTGGTCTATGGCCAGACCGAAGTGACGCGCGATCTCTATGCCGCGCGCGAGGCGCAGGGCGGCGCGATCCTTTACGATGTTGAGGATGTGACGATCGAGGGCGCCGACAGTGACAGCCCGTCGGTGCGCTACCGCCAGGGCGAGACCAGCGGCCGGATCGAGTGTGATTTCGTGGCCGGGTGCGACGGCTTTCACGGGGTCAGCCGACAGACGATCCCGGCCGAGCTTCGGCGCGAATACGAAAAGGTCTATCCTTTCGGCTGGCTGGGCGTGTTGTCGGAAACGCCGCCGGTCGACGCGGAACTGATCTACGCCAATTCCCCGCGCGGCTTTGCGCTGTGCTCGATGCGTAACCCCACGCTGAGCCGCTACTACATCCAATGCGATATCGCCGACCGGCCTGAGGATTGGTCCGATGAGGCTTTTTGGCAGGAACTCAAGGCACGCATTCCCGCGGAGGCGGCGGCGGCGCTGATCACGGGGCCGTCGATTGAAAAATCCGTAGCGCCATTGCGGTCTTTCGTCTGTGAGCCGATGCGCTGGGGGCGGCTGTTTTTGTGCGGGGACGCCGCCCATATCGTGCCGCCGACCGGGGCGAAGGGGCTTAATACCGCAGCGTCAGACGTCAATTACCTGTTTCGGGCGCTGGCCGAGTATTACGAAAGTGGCAGCATGGCGGGGATCGAGGGCTATTCGGCCCAGGCGCTGGCGCGGGTTTGGAAAGTCGAACGGTTCTCGTGGTGGTTTTCCAGCCTTATGCACCGCTTTCCCGATCAAAGCGCCTTCGATCACAAGATGCAGTTGGCTGAGTTGAGCTTTCTACGCTCGAACGCCGCGGCGCAGCGGGCGATGGCCGAGAATTATGTGGGCCTGCCCTATTGAGCGGGCGCCCAACCGAGAAGGACGGCGATTGATGAGCGAGCGATATGACAGCGGGATGGAGGTGCGCCGCGCCGTTTTAGGAGACGCCCATGTCGACCGCGCCACGGCCGCGACCAGCGATTTCGACGCGCCGTTTCAGCGGATGATCACCGAGGGCGCCTGGGGCACGGTCTGGGCCGATGACACGATCTCCCGGCGCGAACGCTCGATGCTGACACTCGCGCTGCTGGCAGCGACGGGCAATTTCGCGGAGATCCCGATGCATGTGCGCGCCACGCGCCAGACCGGGGCCAGCGCCGAAGACATTATGCAGGCCTTTCTACATGTCGCGATCTATGCCGGCGTGCCCAAGGCCAATCACGCGATCAAACTGGCCAAGGAAACCCTGCACGCCATGGAGGCGGAGGCCGTCACTGAGGAGGGAAAGCCCGATGACTGATCGTCCAGCCGCCCAAATCCCAGGGTATGCAAGACGCGACTATGCCTGGCAGCCACCGGCCTATGCGCCCGATTACAAAACCACTGTCGCACGCTCACCGCGGCAAAAGCTGATTAGTCTTGAGCATAGCGTGGGTGAGATCACCGGGCCGACCTTCGGCCATGACGATGTGATGCCGGGCGATGCCGACCTGTTGACCAATTATGCCGCCTCTGGCCACAGCGCGATTGGGGAGCGGATCTTTCTGCATGGTCGTATCCTGGACGAGGATGGCCGCCCGGTGCCCGATACGCTGGTTGAGATCTGGCAGGCCAATGCCGGGGGGCGCTATCGCCATCGCAATGACACCTATTTCGCGCCGATCGATCCGAATTTCGGCGGCTGCGGGCGGGTGGTCACCGATGCGGAGGGTCGCTACCGCTTCCACACCGTCAAGCCCGGCGCCTATCCCTGGCCCAACGGCCCCAATACTTGGCGCCCGGCGCATATCCATGTCTCGGTCTTCGGCCGCGCTTTCACCCAGCGGTTGATCACCCAGTGCTATTTCGAGGGCGATCCGCTGATCCCGCTTTGCGCTATCGTGCAAACCATCAAGGACCCGGCGGCCATCGATCAGTTGGTCGCGCGGCTCGATATGGACAGCAATGCGCCGCATGACAGCATAGCTTATCGCTTTGACGTGATCCTGCGAGGCCGTGCGCAGACCTATTTCGAAAATCGGCCGGAGGGTGGCTGAATGGCGCGGTTGAAAGAGACGCCCTCCCAGACGGCGGGCCCCTATGTGCATATCGGCCTGGCGCCCAAAGCGGCGGGGTTCGACATTTTTGAGCATGAACCGGCCTGGGATATCGCCGGCGCTGAGGCCCAGGGGGAGCGGATCCGGGTGGAGGGCATCGTCCTCGACGGCACGGGTGAGCCGGTCAAGGATGTGCTGATCGAGATCTGGCAGGCCAATGCGGCGGGTCATTATGCCGGAGGTTACGGATCTGGTGGCGATGGGGCCGGTGGCGAAGGGGCGGGCCCGGTCGAGCCGGGCTTTCGCGGCTGGGGGCGCACGATCAGCGATTTCGACAGCGGCGAATGGGGCTTTGACACCGTCAAACCGGGCGCTGTTACGGCGCCGGACGGCACGCGTCATGCACCCCATCTCAACTTGTGGATCGTGGCGCGTGGTGTGAATATGGGTCTGAACACAAGGGCTTACTTCGATGATGAAGAGGAGGCGAATGCCGCCGATCCCGTCCTGAGCTTGCCCGAACTGGCCCCCCGGGCCGACACTTTGATCGCGCGGCGCGAGATGCGCGGCAACCTTGCCGTGTACCGCTTTGAGATCCGCCTTCAAGGCGACGGCGAGACGATATTCTTCGACATCTAAAGGCCCCATCATAAAAAGGCCCAGCAATGACCCCCTGCATCATCTGTGTCGCGATCACTGGATCGCTGCCGAAAAAGGCCAACAACCCGGCCGTGCCGATCAGCGTCTCCGAGCAGATCGAAAGCACCCATGAGGCCTTCGAGGCCGGGGCCAGCATCGTGCATGCCCATGTGCGCAACGATGATGAAAGCCCAAGCTCGGATCCCGACAAATTCGCGGCACTGAAAGAAGGCGTCGAGGCCCATTGCCCGGGCATGATCGTGCAGTTTTCGACCGGCGGACGTTCCGGCGCGGGGCGCGAGCGCGGCGGTATGTTGAGCCTTGGGCCGGATATGGCCTCGCTCAGCGTCGGCTCGAACAATTTCCCCACGCGGGTCTATGAAAACCCGCCTGACTTGGTGGAATGGCTGGCCGCGGAGATGCAGGCGCATGACGTGAAGCCTGAGATCGAGGCCTTTGATCTCAGCCATATTTTCCAGGCCTCCAAGATGAAGGCGGCGGGGCAACTGACTGGCGTGCCTTATGTGCAATTCGTCATGGGCGTCAAAAACGCGATGCCTGTCGACCGCGCCGTCTTCGACTTTTATATCGCCACGGTTGCGCGGCTGTTTGGGCCCGGGGCGCCCTGGTGCGCGGCGGGGATTGGCGCCCAGCAGATCGTCTTGAACGAATGGGCCGTAGGGGCGGGTGGCCATGCGCGGACGGGGCTGGAAGACAATGTGCGCATCGACCGCGACACCCTAGCGCCGTCGAATGCCGCCCTGGTCGAGCGGGTGGTGGCGCTGTGCGACAAGATCGACCGTCCCGTGGCCAGCCCGGCCCAAGCGCGCGAGATTTTGGGCCTGAGGCCCGCTTAAATCCCGGCTCCGGTGGCCCATATGCAGGGGATGAGAAGGGTGTTCAGAATGCTGATCCTGTCTATCGCGCTGCTTATCCTTGGGCTTGGCGTCAATTACCTGTGGCAGAGCCGGGGTCCGGAACTGGCGCCGCGCGCCGAGGGCAACCTCAGGATTGCAACGCTCAACGTGCATTACATCATCATGGGTCAGCGTGAGGGCCGTTGGTCGGAGGCGAACTTCGCCAATCGCCAGGCGCCGCTGGACGCGACCTTCAAAGCGTTGGGCGCCGATATCGTGGGCTTTCAGGAGATGGAGAGTTTTGCGCGTCGGTCCTCGAACGACGTCAATCTGGCTCGGGATTGGCTGCTCGCGGAGAACCCGGGCTATGCCGCCGCGGCCAGCGGGGATCCGGCTCAGTTCCCTTCGACCCAGCCCATTCTCTACCGTCCTGACCGGCTGGAGCTGCTGGATCAGGGCTGGTTTTTCTTCTCCGAAACGCCCGATGTGATCTATTCTCGCACGTTCAACGGCTCCTTTCCTGCCTTCGCCTCCTGGGCGGATTTCGAAGTGCGGGAGACGGGCAATAGCTTTCGTGTGCTCAACATCCATCTCGACTATTCCAGCCGTGAGAACCGCCGACTGTCGACGGAGCTGATCGCGGACCGCGTGGCGGGCTGGCGCGCGGAGGGGCGCGAGGTGATCCTGATCGGCGACATGAACGCGCTGAGGGGCTCACGCCTACACCGCATGCTAGAGGGGGAGGGCCTTAGCTTTCTGCCCGTGGCCGGGGCGACGGTGCATTTTGATCGGGGGCTTAATCTTTTCGGCGCCATTGACCACGTGGCGCATAGCGATGGGCTGAGGCCGGTCGGCGCGCCGATGGTCTACCGGGAGAAACTGGGAGAGGTCTGGCCGACCGATCACTACCCCGTCTTGGCCGATTTCGCGCTGTAGCCCAGCGACTTAAGGAGCGCGTCATCCACGGGGATGCCGCCCGCTTCGGCAGTTGCGCGTTTGGCCAGGCGGCCATCGCCGGGCACCCGCGCGCCGGGCTCGGCCTCAATGGCCTCGACGATCTGCGCGACCGCCTCAGCGAACCCGTCATGGCCCCAGCGCGCGGGATCGAGCGCGATCATCGTGACGCCGGGTTTGACATTGAGCGCGCCAAAGCCGTCTTTTTCCTCCGTCTGGGTCGACAGCCGCCCGCCTGCAAGCGCCGCGCCCAGGATCTCGACCATCAGCGCGATCCCCGTGCCCTTATGGGCGGCGAAGGGCAGCAGGCTGAGCGTGTCATTGATCGCCGCCGCATCGGTTGTAGGTCGACCCGACGCGTCCAGGCCGCCAGGGGCCTCAAGCTTTTCGCCTCGCTGCGCGGCAAGCTTGATATCCATCAGCGCCACCACCGAGGAGGATTGATCCCAAACGATCGGCGCCCGGCCCGGGCGGGGGCAGGCAAACGACATCGGATTGGTGCCAAAGACAGGCTTTTGCCCGCCATGGGGCACGATCAGGGCCAGGGAATTGACCACGCAGATCGCGATCAGGCCCGCCTCGGCCAGGGCCTCAGTGTCGAAACGCAGGGCTGCGAGGTGGTGGCAATTGGCGCAAGTGAAGCCCGCAAGCCCGGTTTCTTGGGCCAGCGCGATCAGAGGCGCGCGGGCCTCGGCCGAGGCGAGTTGGTAATAGCCGTTATCGCCGTCCCCGCGCAGGACCGAGGGCGCGATCTGCGTGATCTGGGGGCTTGCGGCGGGATTGGCATAGCCGCTTTCAAAGCTCTGCCGGTAGCGCGGCAGCATGGCCAGGCCGTGGCTTTTGGGGCCGTCACGCTCGGATTTCGCCACGAGCTCCGCAAGGGCGGCGGCATTCTTCGCGTCTGCGCCCGAGGCGGTGAGGTAATCGCGCGCGAAGGCATCGAGCTCCGCAATGCTTAGCCGGTCGGGCATCTCTTACCCCCGATAAAGCGCACGTTTTTCGGCCATGAACGCGGCCAACGCCTCGCGCGTCTCGCCCGCCATGGGCGGCTCTGTATAGCGCTCAAGCTGCGCCTGGGCGGCCTTGGCGCCAACATCTTGGGCGTTGCAGCTGCCCTCGATCTCCCATTGCTCGAAACTGTCGTTGTTCTGCAAGGGATTGATCAAGAACGGATTTTCCCGCGTGTGATCGGTGCCCAGGAAATGCCCGCCCGGCCCAATCTCGGCGATATCGCTCAGGATGGCCTGCATCGGTTCATCGCGAAGCCCTTCGAAAAAGCGCTGAAAACCTTCGAGCTGATAGCTGTCTTGCATCCACTTGGCGTAAGACACGGCGAGCGCGCCTTCCACGAACCCAGCGGAGTGAACGATGAAGTTGCACCCGCCCAAAAGGACCGACCACATGGTGTTGGCGCTGTCGAACCCGGCCTGAAGATCGGCCGCCTTGCCGCCCGTCCACATGGTGCAAGACCGCCAGGGCACACCGTAAAAGCGCGCCATCTGGCCCACCATCAGGTTCATCAGTCCGGGCTCGGGCGAGCCCAGCATCGGCGCGCCGGTTTTCATCGACACACCCATCAGCGCCACGCCAAGGACCGCGGGCGCGCCGGGGCGGATGATCTGGCTATAGGCGATCCCGGCCAGCGCCTCGGCAATCAGCAGCGCGACCCCGGCCTGCGGGCTGGCCGGTGTGCTGGCTCCGGCGAGAACGAAGGGCGTGAGCAAACAGGGCTGACCGGCGGCGGAATAAACGCGCAAGCTCTGCAGCATTGTCTCATCCCAGACGAGCGGTGTGTTGCAGTTGAGAAGCGCGGCAACCGCCACGTGATCTTCGAGAAACTCCTCGCCCAGGGTCAGGCGCAGCATGGTGAGCGTGTCGCGCGCCGCCGTCTCGGAATAGACCGGGCCCATGATCGGCTTGTCGGTCAGGGTCAGGGCGGCATGGACAAGCTCCAGATGGCGTTCTGGCACGGCCACGTCCTGCGGCTCCACCGGCAGGATCCCCGGTACGTGCATGGCCTGGCTCATCTGCGCGAGCTTGAAGAGGTTTTGCGCGTCCTTGAGCTGGGACGGCCGCCGCGTTCCGTCGAAATCGTGGATGAAGGGCGCGCCGTAAGCGTTTGCAAAAACAGAAGAACGCTCTCCAACGCGAAGAGTGCGATCCGGGTTGCGCGCGTGCATGTCAAACGAAGACGGCACCGTTGAGATAAGCTCCATCAACCTTTCGCGGTCGAGCCGGACACGCGCGCCATCGACCCGGGCACCGGCCCGGGCCCAATCGGCCAGCGCGATTTCATCGCGGAACTCGATGCCTGTGGTCTCTAGGATGGTCATGGCCGCGTCATGCAGCGCCGCGACGCCCTCTTCGCTGAGCGCGTCGATGGGGCCAATCCGGCGGTTGAGCGTGCTCAGATAGACCGGCGCGGGGTTGGTGCGGGCGGCGATCCGGGCCGCCCTACCAGAGCGCCCACCGCGCGCGGGCCGGGACGCGGTCTCGGGTGAAGGTGTTGAAGTATCGACCATTTTGCCTCCTCCCTACGCGCGGGGCCGCAGGTTTTCGGGATCGTAGGGGCTGTGTGGGATCACCATGGCCTCGCGCCTTTCGGCGTGGATGCTGACCTCAAGAGGCGTACCGGGGGCGGCATGTTCGGCAGACACCAGGGCCATCGCGAGGTCATGGCCGAAATGGTAAGAATAGCCCCCTGACGTCACACGGCCCACCAAGGCGCCATCGCTGCCATAGACGCTTTCGTCGGCGATGACCGAGGTTTCGCGGAGTGGAAGTTTCAGCGTCACAAGGCGGCGGTAATCGTTGCTTTGACGCTGTTTGGTTAACGCCTCACGGCCGATGAAGATGCCCTTTTCAAGTTTTGTAAATCGTTCAAGACCGGCTTCCAGCGGGCTGATATCGCGGGCCAATTCGCGGTTGATCGCGCGATAGGACTTCTCCAGGCGCATCGATTCCAGCGCTTCCAGGCCGAAGGGTTTTAACCCATGGGCCGCGCCCTCGCGCAGGAGCAGATCGACCAGATGGCGGTTATAGCTCATTGGGTGGTGGAGCTCCCAGCCCAGCTCTCCGGTATAGCTGACGCGCAGCAGATGCACGTCCCGGGCATAGCCGACCTCTCCCAGCCGGGCCGCCAGCCAGGGGAAGGCCTCATTCGACAGATCCACATCCGTGAGCGGTTGCAGCAACGCCCGCGTATTTGGCCCGGCCAGCGCGATCACACCCATTTCTTCCGATACGTCTTGCAATGTGACGGAGCCGTCGCTGGGCAAAAGACGGCTGAGCGTGTCCCAGTTGAACACTTGCCCGTTGGGCATGCTTACGAGGTAAAAGGCGTCCTCGGCGGTGCGCACGATCGTGTATTCGCCGTCGATCCCGCCCCAGGCATTGCACGCGACCGACAGGGTCATGCGCCCGATACGGGGCAGGGCATTGGCCATGATCGTGTCGAGCCAGGCCGCCGCACCGGACCCGCGCACCCAAAATTTGGTCATGGGCGACATCTCGATCAGGCCCGCGGCGCTGCGCGTATTGGCCACTTCCTGCTCGACATATTCCATATGCGCCATGCGCCGGAAGCTGTGCTCGGGCACGGCCATTTCGGGGCTGGGCGCGAACCAGCGGGGGAATTCCACGCCGTTGAAGGTGGTCCAAACAGCGCCTTTGGCGGTCAGAAGATCGTAGGAGGGCGCGGTTTTCATAGGCCGGGCCGAAGGGCGATCTTCGCCGGGCACATGGGCGTGCATGTGACAGCCCCAGGTCTGGCGCACTTTGTCCATCGTCCAGCGTTTGGAGGCGAAATCGCCGAAGCGGCGCGGGTCGAGCTCGGACATATCGATGCCCGGATTGCCCGTCGTGATCCAGCGCGCCAGGCGCTCGCCCACGGTGCCGCCCCAGAGGATCCCGCCCGGCATCCCCTCAGCCAGCCACAGATTGTCATGGCCCGGCGCGGGACCCGCCAGGGGGAGCTCATCGGGCGTCATCTGGAACGGGCCGCGGGTATTGGCCTTGATGCCAACCTCGCCCAGGGCGGGCACGCGTTCGATGGCGCGGCCCCATTGTGTCTCGACCGCGTCGAAATCCTCGGGCAGCAGATCGGCGCCGAAATCGGGTGGCACGCGGTTCTCGGCGAAAAGCTTCAGATCGCCCTCGAACTCGTAGGGGCCGAACTGAAATCCGCCGACATCCTCGCGCAGATAAGCGCCGTAATCCTCATCGCGCAGGATCGGGTATTCGGCCTTTCCGGCGGCTTTGCGCGCGGCGAGCGCGGGTACGGTTTCGGTGGTCCAGTATTGGTGCACGATCGGGATGCAGGGCAGGTCGAGGCCGACGCGGCGCGCGTTCTCGCGGGCATAGTTGCCGGTGGCGAAGATCAGATGCTCACAGGTGATATCTCCTTGATTGGTCAACACTTTCCAGCGCCCATCGGAGAGCTTTTCATAGCCCTGCGCCTCAACGCCTTGGTGCACTTTGGCCCCAGCATCGCGGGCCAGTTTGGCCATGCCTTGCGTGATGTCGGCGGGGTTCACATAGCCGTCTTCGGTGTGCAGGATCCCGCCCCGGATCTCGTTGGATTGCGCCAGCAGCGGGTGGAGTTTGGCGATCTCGGCCGGATCGACCAGGCGGCAGGGCACGCCCGCGGCATCGGCGATGGAGATGTAGGAGCGGAACTCATCCCATCTCAGATCGGTGTTGGCGATGCGCAACTGACCCACCTGGCGCAGTCCGACCGAGGTGCCCAGTCGTTTCTCGACCTCGGCATAGAGCTTGATCGTTTCCATCGTCATGCGCGAAACGGCGTGTGAGCGCACGAAGGTCACCAAAAGCCCGGCTGCATGCCAGGTTGAACCCGCGGTGAGCTGTGAGCGTTCGAGCAAGACGGCGTCGGTGACCCCGTGATTGGTCAATCCGTAAAGGCAGGACGCGCCGACGCAACCGCCCCCCACAACGACAACTTGTGCGTGCTTTTGCATGTCTGATCTCCCGGTCGTTGGGATCAGGCTAGGACCGGGCAGAGGGGGTCGACGCGCTCAAAAGCGACATCGCTATGCCGCCATGGGGCTTCGGGGCAGATCCAAACGCCAGAAGGCTTTGGATAAGTCTGTGGATAGTATTGGGGATAACAATGGGATAACGTCCGCTGATAGTATCAGTATGCAGCGAAACGAATACGATTTTGGACCCTTGGGCCGCAGGTCTATTGACGGCCTTCGCGCTGCCGCTTTCGCCGGCTTTCGTCCAAGACCAGCACGTTGGCACGGCTTTGACGTACACGCCGCTTCGCCGCCGTCCCCATAATCAGCGCAGTGGCGAGGAAGAAGTTCAGCATGATCAGAAAAATGAACAGGAATTCCAAAGCCAAGGCTCCGATGATTTGGATGGATGTGAGAAGCTGGGCGCTCGCCTAGCGGTTGATCCCATTTCGTTGCACTTGAAATGGAAAGTCAAGCGATGATCGATGCCGGTCGCATGCAGGCGCTGTGCTGCTTAGGCGTGCTGAGGCGTCGCCTGGCCGCTGCTAGGCCATCGAGCATTGGGGCCAGCGCGCATTGGGGGCCAGCATTGGGGGATTGCAACGCGCCGCCGCCGGGAGGACAAGCGGCAATATGATCGCGAAAGCCCCAAAGCGATGACGCAGCGCGTCTATCTCCATGGTGCCGGTCTGGCCGGCGCGTCCTGGGGCGAGGTTGCGGGCATGACGCCCGATTTGCCGGGCCATAACGGACGGGCCAGAGCGGCTGCAACGGCGGCGGATTTCGCGCGGGCGCTGGCGCCGGATATTCCCGAAGACGCGGTGCTCATCGGGCATTCGTTGGGCGGGATGGTCGCCATGGCTTTGGCGGCAGAGTTTCCGGTAAAGGTGCGGGGCCTCGTTTTGGTCTCGGTCCCGATCCGCGCGCCGCTCAAGCTGATCTCCTGGTACACGCCTTTTGTGGCGCCCATCGTCGCGCGCGTGCCAGGGACAAAGGCCATCGCCAATGCGGTCGGGCGACGGGTTGAGACCGAGGCGGGGCGCGCGGTCTTTCGCGCCCATGTTGGTGCGGCGGATCCATCCGGGTTGGCCGACGCTTTGACCGTGGCCGGGCGCTTCAACGGCTTCGACGTGTTGCCGCATGTGCGCTGTCCGGTCCTGGCTGTGACGGGCACGCGCTCGCTGATGACAACGGGGCGCTATGACGAAAATCTCACGCGTCTCGCGCCGGGTGCCCGGGTATTGCGCCTGGATGCGGGCCACATGATCCCTTTTGATCGGCCAGACGCTCTTGAGGACGCTGTGGCGGAATTTGAGGCGGAGTTGGCGCCGACGCGGCAGGATTGATCGGGGGGTGGGTCTATGCGGGCCCGTTTGGTCGACTGAGGATGAAAGTCGCAGCACCGGTTAAGCAGATCGCCTGAAGCGCCAGAAGCCCTGGCCGGAGCCCAACGGCCAAACCCAGGGCCAAAACCCCCAACATCGTAAGCACAGAAAGCACTTTGACGCGCGGGCGGATCGCCCCATGACGGCGCCAGTCGAGAATGGG
The DNA here is from genome assembly GCA_038530555.1 of Pseudomonadota bacterium. Taxonomy (GTDB): domain Bacteria; phylum Pseudomonadota; class Alphaproteobacteria; order Rhodobacterales; family Rhodobacteraceae; genus HKCCE3408. The sequence continues at coordinate 17,657 of JBCBCN010000015.1, forward strand.
CGGACCAAAGACCCGGTGGCCCAGGAGCCAGGCCTCGACGCGCGGTGAGGCCCGGCCAAAGGCAAAGGCCGCGACCAGCAGGAAGGGCGTCGTTGGCAGGATGGGCAAAACGATGCCGATCGCGCCCAAGGCGAGTGCGAGGGCGCCTAGCGCCATCCAAGCCAGACGCGCGGCTTTGCTCATGTGCGGCTCATGTCGGGGGCCGAACGTGCCTTTGGGAGGCGGAACGGAGATAAAAATCAGATGCCGTCATAGGGCCAGTTTAGGGGCAGATGGGCGTTGATGCACGCTGCGGCGGAAGGTCGCGACAGGGCGCGATACGCACATTTATTAGAGAAACTGTCGGGATTGCATTCAACGCCCGCGACGCGCTAAAACCCTTTGGCGCCGTCGGTGCTGGACCGTCACGATGAGCCGCCTACTTTCGGAGGGCGGGCGATTGTTGAGCCAGTTTACCGTTGCCAAAGATGCGTCTGAAAAGGGGGATAAGCGGCCGGAGACCCGTCGCAGCCAGAGCCATCATGTAAGCGCCAGCCAGCCTTTGCTCAGACAAGAAACGAAAACCAACCCAAACAGGGAAGAGACCTCAGATGAAAAGATATTTGATGACGACAGCCGCTGTCGCATTCGCTGCCACCGGTGCCGCCCAAGCGGGTGGCCATGCCGATGCCGCGTCTGTGGTGGGCCATTACGCTGACATGGCGCAGGCGCAGTACGAGGACAGCCTGATGGCGGCCCAGACGCTAGACGCTGCGATTGACGCCTTCCTCGCCGCGCCGTCCGCCGAAGGCTTCGAGGCCGCTAAGACAGCTTGGCTCGCGAGCCGCGTGCCCTATCAGCAAACCGAGGTTTTCCGGTTCGGAAATCCGATCGTCGACGATTGGGAAGGCCGCGTGAATGCCTGGCCGCTCGATGAGGGCCTCCTTGATTATGTCGATGCCAGCTATGGCGGCCCGACCGATGAGAACGAGTTTGCCGTACTCAACCTTGTGGCGAATGCGTCCTTCGATCTGTCGGGTGAAATGGTCGATGCTTCGATGATCACGCCCGCCCTGTTGCAGGACACCCTGCACGAGGCAGACGGGGTCGAGGCGAATGTCGCCACCGGCTATCACGCCATCGAATTCATGCTCTGGGGCCAAGACCTCAACGGGCATGGCGAAGGCGCGGGCAACCGCTCCTGGACTGACTATGCGATGGGCGATGACTGCACCAACGGCAATTGCGACCGCCGGGGTGAGTTCCTGGCCGCACTGGCAGACTTGCTGGTCACCGACCTCGAAGAGATCACCGCCGCTTGGGGTGATGCAGGTGAGGCGCGCATGAACGTGATGGCCGACCCGACCGCAGGCCTTTCGGCGATGCTGACCGGCATGGGCTCGCTCAGCTATGGGGAAACCGCCGGTGAGCGGATGCGCCTTGGCCTGTTGCTCAATGACCCGGAGGAGGAGCACGATTGCTTCGCCGACAACACCCATAACAGTCACTATTTCAACGGCGTGGGCATCCGGAGCGTCTACCTGGGCGAGTATGTCCGCATCGATGGCAGCCTGGTCGAAGGCCCCTCGCTGAGCGATCTGGTCGCGGCGGCCGATCCGGCGCTGGATGCCGAGATGCAGACGCGTCTGGCTGACACGGTGATCGCGCTGGGCCGGATCAAGACGGCGGCCGAAGGCGGCTTCTCTTACGATCAGATGCTTGAGCGCGGCAATGAGGCCGGTGAGGCGCTGATCATGGGCGGCGTGAACGGCTTTGTGGCGCAGACCGAGTCGATCGAGCGTGTTGTGGCGGCTCTGGACCTGTCGGCGATCGAGTTCGAAGGCTCCGACAGCCTCGACAACCCGAACGCCGTGTTCGAGTAAAGCCTAATGGGTCGGCACGTGATGTCGGCCCGACGCATGTGAAAAATCGACCGGCCGCAGAGATTTGTCTCGCGGCCGGTTTGCCTTAACCGGGTCCCTGGGGGAGGCCGCGCGGACATGGTCGAGCGGACGCCAAAGCATATCCAAATCGGTCTGGGCCTCGGCCTTGCCGGATTGGTGGTGAGCGGTCCGATCCTGGCCAATATCGCCCAGGCGCCGGATTGGTCAGCCTTGGGCGATGTGCATCTCGACGTGGTCCCGCGCACCGAGGACGAAGCCGCGCGCATCGCGGCCGTGCTCGCCCCGCCTTTGGATTTTAGCGAACCGCAGCGGTTTGAGGTCAATTCCGGCGGCGCCACGACTGTGCGACCTGCCAATCTGGGCCAGGCCTTCATGCAACCGGCCGCCAATCTGAGCGCGATGGAGGGCCTCGAGGTTCATGCCGGGGCGGCCGTATTCGACCGGATCTGGATCTCCGCGCCCTCGGGCAATATCGCCTCCGACGGGCTGGGCCCGCTCTACAATTCGCGCGCTTGCGTTGCCTGCCATGTGATGAATGGGCGCGGGCACCCGCCTGCGGGGCCGGACGATGACGCGGTGAGCTTCGCCCTGCGCCTGTCGGTGCCCGCCGACCGCGCCCGCGCTTCGGCCATCCCCGGCACCCTGGCGGTCGCGCCTGAGCCGGTTTATGGCAATCAGTTCCACGATTTCTCTGTCGCCGGTGTGCCCGCGGAGGGGCGGGTGACGGTCGAATATGAGACATTCGACGTCGCGCTGAGCGGGGGCGAGTTGATTGAGCTCCGGCGGCCGTTTTACGGCATGACCGACCTTGCCTATGGCGAGATGCACCCCGAGACGATGATCTCGCCCCGCGTGGCGCCGCAGATGATTGGTCTGGGTCTTCTTGAGGCGATCCCCGCGCAGGACATCCTGGCCTGGGCGGATCCCGATGATCTCGACGGTGACGGCGTCTCTGGGCGGCCCAATGTTGTTTGGTCCCATGAGCACGGGCAACCCATGCTTGGCCGCTTCGGGCTCAAGGCGATTATGCCCACCCTGCGCGAGCAATCGGCGGATGCCTTCCTGAATGATATCGGGATTTCGACCCCGATTTTCGACGTGTTTTCAGGGGATTGCACGCAGTATCAAAGCCTTTGCCTCGCCGCGCCCGATGGCGGTCAGCCGCAGCAGGATGGCTTTGAGGTCGATGATATCGCCCTCGATCTGGTGACCTATTTCAGCCAAAATTTGGGCGTTCCGGCACGGCGCGATGTGGACGATCCATTGGTCCTACAAGGCAAGGAGGTGTTCTTCGCCGCCGGTTGCGCCGCTTGCCATCGCCCGTCCTACGTGACTGCGCGGCAAGAAGGCGATCCCTCCAGCTCGTTTCAACTGATCTGGCCCTATACCGATCTGCTCTTGCACGATATGGGGCCGGATCTGGCCGACAACCGCCCCGAGGGCCGCGCGACGGGCCGGGAATGGCGTACGCCGCCGCTCTGGGGGATTGGCCTGACCGAGGAGGTGTCGGGCCACAGCTACTTCCTGCATGACGGGCGGGCGCGTAGCCTGCTCGAAGCGATCCTTTGGCATGGCGGAGAGGGGCAGGCGAGCCGCGATGCCGTGGCCGAGATGCCGCCCGAAGACCGCGCCGCCCTGATCACATTCCTGGAGAGCCTCTGATGCGCCTTGTCCCCCTGTCCGCCCTTGCGCCCGCCTTGTTTTTGGCCGCTCCGGCCCTTGCGCAGCAACAGATTGTGGACCGTGCGCTGGATGACTATGTGCTGCCGGGCTTTGAGATGTTGGCGGCGGAAACATCGGAGCTTGCGGCCGTCGCGGCGGAAGATTGCGCGCCCGGATCCGAGACCCTACGCGCGGCCTATGGCACGGCATTTGATGCCTGGATCGGCGTCTCACATCTGCGCTTTGGCCCGCTCGAGGCCGAGAACCGGGCCTTTGCCCTGGCCTTCTGGCCCGACCGGAACGGGGCCACGCCGGGCTCACTGGGCCAATTGCTTTCCGAGGAGGACCCGGTGATCGAGACCGCCGAGAGCTATGCCACAGTTTCGGTCGCCGCACGCGGCTTCTATGCAATGGAGTTTCTCCTCTATGACGAGGCGGTCTCCGCCGCCGCCGAGGGCGCGTATGGCTGCGCCTTGATCCAGGCCGTCGCCGCCGATATCGCCGCCACCTCCGCCGATGCCCTGGCCGACTGGCAGGAGAGCCACGCCGAATTGATGCGCAGTGCGGGCAGCAATCAGACCTATCAGTCCACCAACGAAGCCCTGCGCGCGCTCTATGGCAGTTTCGTCGAGGGCATGGAGTTCACCCGCGATCTGCGCCTGGGCCGCCCCCTAGGCACGTTCGATAGGCCGCGCCCGCGCCGGGCCGAGGTGCGGCGCTCTGAACGCTCGCAAAGGCATGTGGAATTGGCACTGGAAACATTGGCCGAGTTGGCCGCGCTTTTGTCGGATGTGGACGCCGCCGACAGCGACCGGATCGCCGCGGCGTTCGAGGATGCCCTGACCCGGGTGCGCGCGCTCGATGATCCGGCCTTTGCCGGTGTCGACAATCCCGGCGGTCGGCTGAGGGTCGAGGCGCTGATGCAATCGGTCGAGCAGGCGATGCAGACCGCGCAGAACCAGATTGGCCCGGCTCTGGGCGTCGCGGCGGGCTTCAACTCACTCGACGGCGACTGAGCGTGACGACACGGCGCGCCTTTCTCGGCGGGTTGCTCGCCGCCTCGGCCGCGCCTGGGCTGAGCTGGGCGGATGCAGGATCGCCTGCCTTTCTCGCCGCCGCCCTAGGCCCCGATGGCGGCTATCGCCTTTACGGGATTGCAGCCGGGGGGGATTTGATCTTCTGGCAGCCTTTGCCCGGACGCGGCCATGCCGCCGCCGCCCATCCAGACAGGCCCGAGGCGGTCGCCTTTGCCCGCAGGCCCGGCACCTTCGCCCTGGTGATCGACTGCGTGAGCGGGGAGACAAGCGCCACTCTTGAAAGCCCGGCGGGCCGTCATTTCTATGGTCACGGCGCGTTTTCTCTCGACGGAACAAGGCTTTACACCAGCGAGAACAACACCGAGACGCTGGAGGGCGTGATCGGGATCTGGGAGACGCGCGGCTACCGGCGCATCGGTGAGTTTGCCAGCGGCGGCATCGGTCCCCATGAGATCAAGCGCCGCCCGGGCAGCGATATCCTGGTCGTGGCCAATGGTGGGATCGCGACCCATCCCGAGAGCGGGCGGGCTAAGCTGAACCTGCCAACGATGCGCGCCAATCTTAGCCATTTGAGCGCCGAGGGTGCAGTGCTCGATCGGGTCGAATTGCCCGAGGCGATGCGGCTCAATTCGATCCGCCATATCGATGTGCGCGCCGACGGCCTGGTGGCGGCGGCGATGCAGTGGCAGGGCGATGAATTGGCCGCGCCGCCGCTTTTGGCCCTGGCGCGGGCGGGGGAGGGCTTGCGCTTGGTGCAAGCGCCAGAACCCATCCACCGGCGCCAGCGCGGCTATGTCGGATCAACGGCGTTTTCGGGAGATGGCGCGCAGGTCGGGATTACGTCGCCGCGCGGCGATCTGATGTTGGTTTTTGATGCGGAAACAGAAGCTTATGAGAGCTTTTCCCGGCTGCGCGATGTGTCGGGTATCGCGCCCGATGCGCGCGGATTGATGGTGACGACCGGCACCGGCCAGGTGGGCCTTGCGGGTGTCGACGGGGCGATGACCCACCACATGGGCCTGCAATTCGACAACCATCTGGTGCCGGTTCACGCGCCCGTCTGATCGCGCCAGGCGTTGCGCAGGATGGCAGCCGTCGCCTCAATCAGGTTAGGCGCGACGGCGCGGGCAATCGCGAGGCGGTCGAACAGCGCGGCATCCTCGCTCAGGCGGTGGCGCAGGGCGCGGCCGTACACTTGCCGTAGCTCGGTGCCGATGTTGATTTTGCGCACGCGATGCTCTCGGGCCATGCGCGCGCGGTCTTCGGCCCGCACGCCCGAGCCACCGTGGATCACCAGGGGCAGGGGGCAGGCCTGGGCTAGGGCGCTCAGACGGGGCCAGTCAAGCTCGGCCTGGGCGTGGGTCTGCAGATGCACGTTCCCCACACTCACGGCCAGCGCATCGATCCCCGTCTCGGCCATGCGCGCGGCCTCTTCCGGGTTCGAACTTTGTGAAGCCCCCTCGCCATCATAGCCCACGACGCCGATCTCTGCCTCAACGCTCGCGCCTGCGTTTTTCGACATGGAAACAATGGTTTGTGTGGTTTCTAGGTTCTCCGTAAAGGGGCGGCTTGAGCCGTCATACATCACGCTGGAAAAGCCCGCCTCAAGCGCCGCTTGGCAATCCTGAGCTGAGGCGCCGTGATCGAGATGGGCCACAACTGGCACGCTGGCACGCTCGGCAAGATGGGCGAACATCTTCCCCCAGATCGCCACCGGCATGTGCCGCCGCGCCCCGGGTCCCGCGGACAGGATCACCGGCGTCTCCGCGGCCTCAGCGGCCGCCACGAAGACCTGCGCATCCTCCCAACTCAAGCAGACCAGACCCACCGCGAACGCGCGGCGGTCATGGGCCAGGGCCAGGACGTCTTTGAGGGGCGCGAGGGGCATTACTTGAACTTGGCGATCATATCCTTGATGCCCGGGATCGTCTCGACCTGATAGGCATGTGTGGGTTGGAAATATTGCACCAGCGGGCGCTGTGAGAGGCCGGCCAAGATGGTGAAATAGTACATCTCATAGCCGGGTGCTGCGACGCAGGGGTGATAGCCGCGATCAATCTGCACCGTGGATCCGTCGGTGATGTGATAGGCCTCGCCGGTGCGACCATCCTCGTATTGCAAAAGCTGCATGCCAAAGCCGTGGCCGGGCCGGAAGCGGAAATTATAGACCTCATCATGCCGCGATTCCTCGGGCAGACGGTCGGTGTCGTGCTTGTGCGGCGGAAAGCCGGACCATCCCCCAGCGCCAACGGTGAAAAGTTCGGAAACCAAAAGCTTGCCGACGTTCCCAGGCGGGTTTTGCCCAAGAATATGTTTGATTTTTCTATGAGTCTTTGTGTCGTCTGACCCGTATTGGACCGGGTCAATCTGCTCTGGCAGGACGGCGAAGGGTTCATAAACCTCGTCGAAACGCGCGCCTGCGACAAAGACCTCACAAGCCGTGCGCGCCGTGATCCGTGCCGCCGCGCCGCTGGGCACATAGACGCCGGAGGGCTCGCCATCCCAGACATCCGCGCCGCGAAAGCCGATCTCCGGTGCGGTGAAGCCGTCCACCTCTACCGAGATACCGCCGGTCGCGGGCACGATGCAGGTCTCATAGCCCGGCACTTGGCTAAGCGCGGTCTCTCCCGGCTGGAGCTTAATGATGGAAAAGTAGACCAAGGGTGTCACCGCGTCATCGATCCCGACGATCGGTTGATTTTCGTTGTTATACCGGGGTTTATGCATGGCTTACCCTTGCTGAGCGGTGATGAAGGCGCGGGTCTCGGCGCTATCAGGCATGGCGGAGGCACAGCCCACGCGGCTCACCACGAGGGCAGCCGCCGCCGCGCCGAACCGCATGGCCTCTTCCGGGCTGTCCTCGGCCAAAAGCCGCGCCAGCGTGCCGCCGAGAAACGCGTCCCCGGCGCCGAACGGTTTGAGCGCGTCGACGCGGAAGGGCGCGATCAGTGGCCCGGCCTCGCCTGCGCGCAAGAAGCGCGCGCCGTCCGATCCCATCTTGTAAAGAACCGCCCGTGACTTGGACATTTCAAGCGCCTCATCAAAGCCGTCCTGCCCAGAGATTTGGGCGAATTCCTCAATGTTTCCAACGACTACATCGCAGGCCTCGATTGCGTCGGCATATATGGCGCGGGTCTGAGCTTCTGCGCCCCAGGAATAGGGCCGGTAGTCGAGGTCGAGGATCGCGGTTCGGGCATTGCGCAAAGCCGCCAGCGTCGTCTCTCGGCTTGGGCTCCGGGCGAGCGCTGTGCCGGTGGCGATCACCGTGCGCGAAGCTGCTGTAATGTCGTCCGGTAAGTCATTGCTATACAATTGGAAGTCTGCGGCATCATTGCGGTAAATTACGGTCCGGGAGCCCTCGGAGATGGTTTCGGCCAGGGCCAGCGAGGTGCGCGCCTCGCCCGCGACAGGTGTCTTCGTCAGGTGATCTACGCCGAAACGGGCCAGGGCCGCGCTGACATATGCGCCTACGGGGTCATCGCTGATCGGGGCGGCGAGGCCGACGCGCAGGCCGTGCCGGGCCAGAGCGACGGCGATGTTTCCCGCGCTGCCGCCTAAATCTGTGACGAAATGCGCGGCTTGATCCGTGCGGGTTCCGGGCGGATCGGGGTAGAGGTCAAGCCCCGCCCGGCCGATGACGATCGCGTCGAAGCGCGCGTCCGGATGCGCCGCGATCATGCCCATGCGGCGATCAAACGGTCGTAGAGGCCCGCCATGCGCGCCTTGGCCTCGGCGTCATCGATAGCGCCTTTCGCCCAGGCTTCGACCGCGTCTGCAAAGATTGTCCGCCCCACAGCGAAGCCGCGACACAGCGGCTCTTTTCGCGCCCGGGAGATCGCGTCACAGACTTCGAATAGCGGGGCGGCGAGGCCTAAAAGAAGAATACCGCGGCAGTTTTTATCATGTTTCTGAATGACTTGCTTCCACCCCGACCAAGTCTTGGCCCAGGCATTTGCTGGCGGTGCCGGCAGCTTCCACCAATCCGGGAAAATCTCGGCGCGGTAGACGATCTCGATCGCGCGCGCCACATCGTCTTGATCGGGGCCGTGATCTGGACCGCTTTCGGATGGCGGTACGATCTCCAGCAAAAGCTCCAAACGCTCGGCGCGCGTCGCATCGAAAAGGTGCCGAAGCTGCGCGATCTGCGCGTCCATCAGATCGGCCGGATCGTCGGGATGCATCGCGCACAGGCACTTGATCACCTGCGTTTTTGGCACGGTCTTGAGCGCACCGGTCAGATCGCCGCCCGCCTCAAAGCTCAAGGGTCGTGAACCCGGCGCCTCGATCGGCCGGGCAAGCCAAAGCCCGCGCCCTTCAAGCGCGGCCAGCGTGTCCTCACCGTAGCGCGCATCGCAAAGGGCACCCAAGCTCGCCCCTGGGTGTTTGGCCTGCGCGTCTACAAGAACGTCGCCACAGAGCCCCTTGAATTCGCTGATCTTTGCTGAGTTCATGCCAAGCGCTTCGAGCTGGGACCGGTGGTCGAAGGCAAAGGCCAAAACTTCGGGCCAGTCGCGCGGACGGGTCGTGGACCAGTGGAGTTGCGCCAGCGCTTTGTCTTCACGCAGTCGGACATGCCGGGAGCCATGCTCCATCAGATGGTCCAATTCCGCCCGGCTTGGATAGGAGGGGGCGCAGGCGTGGCGGCTGACTGCGAAGGCGCCGCAGGCATTGGCCATGCGCGCCGCCTCGTACCAGCCTCGGCCCTCGAGGTAGCCGGTGACCAACCCGCCCATGAAGGCATCGCCTGCGCCCAGGACGTTAAACACCTCGACCTCAAAGCCCGGCACGACGAGGCCGTCTTCAATCCGCTCAGGGATCGCGCCCTCGAAAATGGCGCAACCGTCGGGGCCGAGCTTCACGACGAAAGTCGCCTGGGTTAGCGTGCGCAGCATCTTCAAACAGGCGATCGTGTCGGTCGATCCGCCTGCGATATGGATCTCTTCTTCGGTGCCGACCACGACATCGAGGGCATTCATGATGCTTTGCAGATGCTGGGTGACCTCCGGATTGGCGACGAACCGTGTTTCGCCGTCCCCCTTGTCCGCGAGGCCCCAAAGGACCGGGCGAAAGTCGAGATCTATCCAGCGTAAACATCCATTTTTTTCGCCGAATTCCAGCGCCTTAAGGCTCATCGCCTTAGTGGACGGTGTCGAGAAATGCGTGCCAGATGTGACCACAGCTCGGGCGTTGGCAATCAAGTCTTCGGGGACGTCTTCGGCTGTCAGGGCCATATCGGCACAATCTTCGCGGTAGAAGATGAGCGGGAATTGCGCCTTGTCGCGGATGCCCAGAAGGACCAAGCCGGTCAGGCGTTCGGGGTCTGTGATCACAGCGGAGGTCTCGACCCCCTCGCGCGCCAGATCTTCGCGGATGAAACGGCCCATGGCGTCATCGCCAACCCGGGTGATCAGGGCCGAACGTCCGCCCAAACGGGCCGCGCCAATCGACGTATTGGCCGGCGAGCCGCCGATATACTTTGAGAAGGAGCCCATATCTTCGAGGCGACCGCCGACTTGATCTCCGTAAAGATCGACACCGGCGCGCCCGATATAGATCGCATCGAGGGATTTTTTTCCCATCGATACCGCCCTCCCTTGATGAAGGAATATTCCTTCCGTTCGTCGGGAAAAGTAGAATATATATTCCAAGCACGCAACGCCTTGGGCGGCAGATTGGGGAGGAACAGCATGCAAATCGCTTTGCTGGGCGCCGGACGGATCGGCAAAATTCACGCTGGAAACATCGCGGCACATCCCCGGTCACACCTTGCCGCCGTGGTGGATGCCCACGGGCCGTCCGCGGAAAGCTTGGCCGCTGCCCACGGCAGCGTGGTGCGCGACGAGGCGGATGTCTTCGCCGATCCGGCCATCGACGGCGTGCTGATCGCCTCCTCCACGCCTGAACATGCGCGCCAGATCGAAGAGGCCGCCCGCGCGGGCAAAGCGATCTTTTGCGAAAAGCCCATCGATCTCGACCTGGGCCGCGTGCGCGATGTGCTCACCCATCTTAAGGCGCATCCCGTGCCGATGATGCTGGCCTTCAATCGGCGGTTTGACGCGAATTTCCAAAGGCTTAAGGCGGAAATTGACAGTGGAAATATGGGTGAAATCGAGATGGTCACGATCCTGAGCCGCGATCCCGGCCTGCCGCCGATGGAGTATATCCGGGCGTCGGGCGGCCTCTTTCGCGACATGATGATCCACGATTTTGATGTCGCGCGCTGGCTTTTGGGAGAGGAGTTCACCGAGCTCAGTGCCCAAGCCTCGGCCTTGGTCGATCCGGGCGTGGCGGAGGCGGGCGATGTGGACACCGCCATCGTCACTTTGCGCAGCGCGACGGGGAAACTGGTCAACATCTCGAACTCCCGCAGGGCGAGCTATGGCTATGACCAACGCATTGAAGTGCATTGCGAAAAGGGCCTGGTGGCGGCCGAGAACATTCGCGAAAGCTCGGTCGTGATTTCCGATGCCACAGGTGTGCGGCTCGACAAACCGATGCACTTTTTTCTCGAGCGTTATGCCGGCGCCTACCGGGCCGAATGGGACGGCTTTGTGCGTTTGGTCCTTGACGGAGAGGGCGGGATGCCAACCGCGGAAGACGGGCTCAAATCGCTCGAACTGGCCGAACGTGCCTTGGCCGCTATCCAGTCATAAGGCGCCCATAGCTGGAGGCGAGCGCCTGGACCGTCACGAGGGAGCCAACGGCGCTGCGAAAGCCGCCATCGGTCATTTGGTCGGTGATCAAAACACATTCCGCACCCGCCGCGATTGGGCTGACGATGGAATCTGTGATGGCGATGTGGCGGACACCTTTATCACGCGCAATTTCAATGTTTTCAATTGTTTGCGGCGTATAGTTCGGAAAGGACAGGGCGATTAGCACGTCCTTTGGATCCAGGATCGACGTCATCACCTCGCTCATATTGCCCATCGGTTGCAGCTGATTGACCGGCGCATCAAAACCCGACAGCAGATAGCTGAGATAGGCAGCGATCCCATAGGCGCGGCGAAAGCCCAGCACGTGGATGATGCGCGCCTGGGCCATCAGCTCTGCGGCGCGGGCTATCTCCACTTCATTGGGAAGCTGAGCGAGGCTTGCCTCGGCCAAACGGCGAAAGCGCGTCAGGTCAGAATCGCCGTCCTGACTTGAGAGGCGGTCGAAGTAATTGGCCGGCGCTTGATCGGTCAGGGCGTCTCGGAGGATCTTCTGGATCTCGCTAAAGCCCTGATATCCAACAGCTTTCGAAAATCGAATTACCGCAGAAGGCTGCACACCGATATCGGCGCTGATCTCGGCAATCGTCATGAGTGCCGCCCGCTCGGGCCAGTCGAGCACGAAACGGCTGATGATCTGAAGCTGGGGTGGCAGGTCGGGATGGCTGTTGAGTAAGGCCTGCCGAAGATCGCTAGGTCGGGTTTCGTTCACGCGGCCCCTCCGAGCGTGCGCCAGACCTTGGCTTCTGACGCGTCTTGGATCGCTTGAAGTGCCTCCTCAAACACCAGCCCGTCGGCGAAATTGGGATAGGCCTGGTCGTCTTCGAGGATCGCGCGGACGAACTCGCCCACCTCGATCACCTTCATCTCATTGAAGCCGACATGGTGGCCCGGCGCGGGGCAGAAATTGCCGAACGGCGGGTGCTGTGGTCCGATCAGAACACGCTTGAAGCCGTTGCGATCGGTATCCGCGAAACCGCCCTTCCGGTCGCCCATTTCATAGAGCTGAAACTCCCCCATCGCCTCTTGATCGAAGATGATTGCGCCTTTCGTTCCAGTGACTTCGAAGCCGAGGTTCATCTTGTGTCCTTGGCCAAGCCAGGAGGTGTGCATGGTGAACATCGCGCCGCTTTCAAAGCTGCCGATGGCCGAGAAATGATCGTCGGTTTCCACTGCCAACATCTCGCCGTCTGGGCCTGGACGCTGACCATGTACGGTTTGCAGGCGCGCGGCCACATCCCGCAGGGGGCCGCACAGCCAGATCGCCATGGACACCTGGTGGCTGCCCATATCCCCTAGCGCGCCCTTGCCGCCACCCGCCTTGGTCAGGCGCCAGGAATGGGGCGCCATCGGATCGCACATGAAGTCCTCGGCATAGACGCCGCGGAAATGCACGATGTCCCCGATCGTCCCTTCGTCGATCAACCGCTTGATCGCAAGAAGTGCAGGACTTTTCATATAGTTATAGCCCAGCATCGTTTTGGCATCGCTGGCCTTTGCGGCCGCGACCATGGCGCGTACATCGTCCAGGGATGTGGCCATCGGCTTTTCGCACCAGACATGCTTGCCGTGCTTGAGCGCGCTTAGCGCCATCTCTGGATGGGCGAAATTGGGCGTGCAGATCGAGACGACATCGACGTCATCGGCTTCTGTCACCTCGCGCCAATCCTGTGTCACGCGGCCAAAACCGAAACGTCCGCCATTGAGCGTGAGGCTGTCCTCGGACATGTCGAAGAGCGCCGTCAACTCGACCTCGCAAGGCCAATTGAAGGTGCTTTTGCCGTTTTTCCAGGCGAAGGTATGGGTGCCGCCCATAAACCCCATGCCCAGCACGCCGACGCGCAATTTTTGCACGCCGGTTTTGTTCTCCGGCTGCCCGGCAATGGTGATATCGCGCTTCATCTCTCTACTCCCAAGCCGGCCGCGCGGCAGGTGGCCACGATGTGCTCATAGCCCATTTTCGAATACTCGTACGGAGGGGCCTTAGCCGGGTCTTGCTCGGCCTCGACCACGATCCAGCCGGAATATTCCATTGATTTCAGATAATTGGTGACACCGGCGAAATCGATGCAGCCATCGCCCGGCACCGTGAAGGCGCCTGTGATCACAGCGTCGAGAAAGCTTCGGTCATTTGCCCGTACATCTGCCACGACGTCTGGCCGGATGTCTTTGTAGTGCACGTGGGCGATGCGCTCACCCCAGCGTTTGAGCGTGGCCATCACATCGCCGCCGCCAAACAGCAAATGGCCGGTATCGAAGCAGAGCGAAACCTCCGGGCCCGATCCCGCCATCAGTGCGTCGACCTCCGCCTCCGTCTCGATGATCGTGCCCATATGGTGATGGTAAGCCATTGGCATGCCCAGATCCGCCATCCATTTTGCCAGCTCTGTCACAGACTTAGCGTAACCGCTAAGCTCTTGGGCCGAGAGTTTGGGCCGGGCAGAGACGGGCGTGCCCTGCTGACCTTGGACGGTGTTGGAGCATTCGGCATAGACGATACAGGGGGCGCCGAGGGCGATGAATTGCTCGACCTGGCCGCGCACGGCTTCCTTTTCGGTTTTTAGGTCATTCATGAGCAAGTTGCCCGAGCACCACCCACCGCAGAGCGCGATGTTGGCGGCGGAAAGATAGCCGCGCAGGGCCTCGGTCTCTTTGGGCATGCGTTGGCCGCGTTCGACCCCGGTATAGCCGATCTCGCGCGCCTCGCTGAGCGCCTGCTCCATCGTGTAAGCGGCTGTGAGATCAGGCAGGTCGTCGTTCTGCCAGGCGATGGGCGAGATGCCGATTTTCACAGCCATATCAGACACCTATCCGCTGGTTCTTGCGCCCGGCCTCATGCTCTGATTTGGCATCGCGTACCTCTTGGCGCGGTGACACTTCCGGCACGCCGACATCCCACCAACTGTCCCCGCCGGTCCAATCGTGGCTTTGCACGCCGATGGAAATGACGCAGGTTCGGGTGGCTGCGCGGGCCTTGGCGAAGGCGTCTTGCAGCTCTGCGATGCGGGTCACGGCATAGGTTTCAGCGCCCATCGAGGCGGCATGAGCCGCGAAATCGGGCATGAAGGGCGCCACGCCGTCTCCCAAACGGCAATCCTTGATCAGATTGTTGAAGCTTGCGCCGCCCTTGAAGTTTTGCAGCCGGTTGATGACCGCATAACCGCCATTGTCGCAGACGATGACGATCATCTTATGGCCCGATAACACACTGGAATATATGTCGGAATTCATCATCATGTAGGAGCCGTCACCGACAAAGACGATCAGGTCTCCGGCGCCTGTTTCAGCTTGCGCGATCGCGGCGCCCCAGCCGCCAGAGGTTTCATATCCCATACAGGAAAAGCCGTATTCGCAATCGTAGGAGCCGTGCGATTTGGCCAGCCAGCCCTTGTTCATCTCACCCGGAAGGCCGCCCGCCGCGGTCAAGACGCGGTCCTCCGGCGTGGCCAGGGCGTGGATCGCGCCGACCACTTCGGAATAGCGCGGCACATCGTTGCCCGTTGCGCGACGGCCCTTGAGATAGCCGCGCCATTCGTCCATTTCCGCCTGGGCCTGCGCCAACCGGGCGGCGGGTGCGGTCCAATCACCCAAGGCGTCGTTGAGCGCAGCGAGCCCCGCGCGCGCGTCACAGACCACGCTCAGCGCCCGGTGCTTGGTCGCGTCGAAAGCGGCGGCGTTCAGGCTGATCATGCGGACATCCGGGTCCTGGAAACATGACCAGGAGCCCGTGGTGAAATCTTGCAGCCGCGTGCCGACGCAAAGCACCACGTCCGCGTCCAACGCCAGGGCATTGCCCGCCGAACTGCCCGTCGGTCCGGTCAGGCCGACGCCGTGGGCGTGGCTGTCTAGGACGCTTGTTTTGCCGGATGTCGTTTCGGCGACCGGAATGCCGCGTGAAGCTGCGAACGCATTCAAAGCGTCTTCGGCGCGGGAATAGAGCACGCCGCCGCCCGCTATGATCAGGGGTTTTTTCGCGGTTTTCAAAAGCTTGGCGGCGGCCTCGACCTCACGCGGGTCGGGCAGGCGGCGCGGGATGCGCCAGATCCGCTCTTCAAAGAAGACTTCCGGGTAGTCGCAGGCTTCCGCTTGAACATCCTGCGGCAGGCCCAGGGAAGCCGGGCCGCGCGTGGCCGGGTCGAGCATGGTTTGCACCGCTTGCGGCAGGCTCGCCATCAACTGTTCGGGGTCGGTGATCCGGTCCCAATAGCGCGTCACGGGTTTGAAACAGTCGTTCACGGTGATCGTCGGATCGCCGAAATGTTCGACCTGTTGGAGCACCGGATCCTGGCGGCGGGAGCGGAAGGTATCGCCCGACAGGATCAAAAGCGGCAGGCGGTTGGCCATCGCCACAGCGCTGGCCGTGACCATGTTCGTGGCGCCAGGCCCGACTGAGGAGGTCGCGACCATGATGCGTTCGGCCCGCCGAGCCTTGGCATAGGCGACACCGGCCAAGGCCATGCCTTGCTCGTTCTGGCCGCGCCAGGTTGGAAGCTCATCTTGCACCCGTTCCAGCGCCTCGGCCAGGCAGGTGACATTGCCGTGGCCGAAGATGCCGAACACCCCGGCAAAGAGCGGCACAACACCCGCCTCAGTCTCGATCTTCTGAGCCACCAGCCAGCGGACCAGCGCCTGCGCCATCGTCATGCGCGTCGTTTGCATCCGTCTCCCTCCCTGAAAATCTCGCGATTCGACCCGGGTCTAAGCCTCAGAAAACACAAATCTTTGCCGTGCCGCGAAATATTTATTCTAATTTTTGGTTTACACAGAATGAAAATAATGTTCAATTTTTTCTTGTGCCACACAGCAGGCAATTCAATGCTGTGAGATGGGCGCCTCAGGCGCTCCAAAATAGGTTTGGGAGGACCCTCATGAAGACTTTGCTGACCACAGTCGCGGCTGTAGCTGTCACGGCAACGGCGGCTTTTGCCGACGGCCATACTGCGCCGGCGAATATCGTTGTCGTCACTCACGGATCGGACACCGACGCCTTTTGGGGCGTTGTCCGCAACGGCGTTGAGGCCGCTGCCGAAGCCACCGGTGCGGATGTGCAATATCGCAACCCGCCCACCGGCGATCTGAACGAGATGGCCGCGCTGATCGAAGCGGCGACCGCGCAGGGCCCCGACGGCATCGTGGTCTCGATCCCCGATCCAGACATCCTCAGCGGCCCGATCGCGGGGGCGATCGAGGCTGGCATTCCGGTGATCTCGATCAATTCGGGCGCCGGTGTCTCGGCTGAGCTTGGCGCGTTGATGCATGTCGGTCAGCCGGAATACGATGCCGGTCTGGGCGGCGGTCAGCGGACCGCGTCGCTGGGCGGCTCGAACGGTGTGTGCTTCAACCATGAGGCGTTCAACACCGCGCTTCTCGACCGTTGCCAGGGCTTTGCAGACGGTCTGGGTGAAGACCTCAACATGGTCGAGGTTAGCCAGGATTTCGATGACATCAAGAACACCGTCATCGCCTATCTGACCTCGAACCCGGATACCGGCGCTGTCATGGCCGTGGGTCCGACCGGCTGCGACCCCTCGATTGCCGCCATCGAAGAGCTGGGCGCCGACGTGGTTCTGGGCTGCTTCGATCTGGGCCCGGCCATCGTGGACGGGATCATCAACGGCACCGTCGATTACGCCATTGATCAGCAGCAGTTCTTGCAGGGCTATATTCCGATCGTCGTGCTCGCGCTCAACACCCGCAACGGTACGCTGCCAGGTAACTCGATCAATTCGGGCCCGGGCTTCGTGACCACCGCCAATGTGGAGCAGGTGCAGGCGCTGGCCGGTGTCGAGCGCTGATCTAGGCGTCACGCATTAGAGCAAAATCGGCGGGCGCGGCACCTGAGGACAGGGGTCGCGCCCTACCACATTCAAACATCAAATCGATCAGGGGGAGGCGCCGCATGGCCGAGGCAAAAAGCACTGCCGCAGACGAACGCATCCGCAATATCGGCCCGATCCAGCGGCTGATGGCGCGGCCGGAACTGGGCTCGGTCTTCGGGCTGATCCTGATTATCATCGCTTTCGTGATCATGACGTCCTCGGCGGGGACATTTCAGGCGATGTGGGTCAACCCAACGGGCTTTCAGGCCTGGGTGGAGCTGGCCGCGTTCGTGGGCATCCTGGCCATTGCTGCCGCGCTTTTGATGATCTCAGGCGAGTTTGATCTGTCGATCGGGGCCAATATCGCGCTGGCTGGGCATTCCTTTTCGATCCTGGCCCTTCTAGGTGTGCCACTGCCCCTGGCGATCCTCTTCACCTTTATCGAGCTGGCCATGCTGGGCGCGTTCATCGGCTATATCGTGGTGCGCACCGGCCTGCCGAGCTTTATCGTGACGCTGGGCTTTTGGTTCGCGAGCCGCGGTTTCGCGGTCTTCATGGGTCAGACGATTTTCAATCAATCGCGCCTCTCGGTGCGCCCGCTGATCCAAGCGCCCGCGGGTGGCGGTGAAGACCCGACCTGGATCGACAATGTCTTTGCCTTCAAGAACGCCTTCGGGCTGCCGTTCGACGCCTATGTCTATTACTTCGTGATCATCGCGATCCTGACCACGCTGATGCTGCACAAGACGCGGTACGGCAATTGGATCTTCTCCTCGGGCGGCGATCCCGAAGCCGCGCGCGCCGTAGGTGTGCCGGTGGCGCGGGTGAAGATCACGCTGTTTATGTTTTCGGCCTGCATGGCCTGCCTTCTGGGCATCGTCACGGTCCTGGGCTCAGGCGCGTCCGACCCGCAAGCTGGCGATTTCCGGGAGCTTCACGCCATCGCCGCAGCGGTGATCGGGGGCTGCGCGCTGACCGGGGGCTACGGTTCGGTCGTGGGGGCGGTTTTCGGGGCCTTCATCTTCGCCATCGCCAGCCGGGGCATCAACTTCGTGCCATTCATCGACAACAACCTCTTTCGGGTGATGCTGGGCCTGTTGATCCTGGGGGCTGCGCTTCTGAACCAAGCGCTCCGAAACCGTGTGGTGAGGGGGTAGGGCCATGGGCAGAACACCGACCATCGAGATCGACGGCCTGTCAAAGTTCTTCGGCAATATCATCGCGCTCAAAGATGTGAGTTTCGAGGTCTATCGCGGCGAGGTAACCGCGCTGTTGGGCGACAATGGCGCGGGGAAATCGACGCTGATCAAAACGCTGTCGGGGGTGCATAAACCTTCGGAGGGGGAGATCCGCATCGACGGCAAACGGGTCGAGTTCAACTCGCCCCGCGACGCCGCCGCCGCCGGGATCGGCACGGTTTATCAGGATCTGGCGCTGCAACCCTTGATGAGTGTGAGCCGGAATTTCTTTCTGGGCCGTGAGCTGAGCCGGGGGCCGTTTTTGGACTTCACCGCGATGGACCGGATCACGCGCGAGGAGATGGCCAAGATCGGCATCGATGTCGCCGATCCAAGCCAAGCCATCGGCACCATGTCGGGCGGTCAGCGGCAGACCCTGGCCATCGCGCGGGCGATCTATTTTGGCGCCAAGGTTCTGATCCTCGATGAGCCGACCAGTGCGCTTGGCCAGAAGCAACAGCTCGAGGTGCTGCGGACGATCAAGCAGGTGCGCGACCGTGGCGATCTGGCGATCATCTTCATCACGCATAACGATCTGCACGCCAAGCTGGTCGGCGACCGCTTCGCCTTTCTCAATCGCGGCCGGGTCCTGGCATCAGGCGACCGCGAGAGCATTGATCTGGACAATATCCGGGCGTTGATGGCAGGCGGGGCAGAGCTGGCGGAGCTGGAGCAAGAGTTCGAGACGGGGTGAGGTTTTTGGGGCCAGCCCGCCAAAACCGCAACATCCATGGGGGCCGGCCCCCGAAACCAAGACTATTATGGGGGGCTAGCCCCCCAAACCCGCAACATCCTTGGGGGGCTGGCCCCCCAACCCCCCCAGAGTATTTCTGGAAAAATGAAGCGCTATCTGGGGAAGGTGTCTGCGCTGGGGACGCGGCCGTAATCCAGGAAAAAGTCGTCGAGTTGCGGCGGGGCGATCCCGGCCTCGGCGATCATCGTATGGGCCTGTCCTCGGTGGTGGACCTGGTGCTGGAAGAGATGCACGAGAAGGTGGTCGATGCGCTCAGACACGGGGCCGTCCTTGCGTTCGGTCGTCACGCGTCGGGTCAGGTCGTCCGCGGTGAGCGTGCGGCAGAATTCGATCAGGCGCTGGTCTTGCTCGGCCTGGCGTGCGGCAAGTGGCGCGACAGTGTCGACCTCCTCCCGGTCATAGACCGACCGGCCCAGGCCGCCTTCCGCGAGCGCATCGAGATAATAGAGATCGACCTCGTAGATATGGTTCAGCGTGGCCTTGAGCGAGCCGAAGAAGCCCGGTCTTGGCGCTGCGAAGGCGGCCGCGTCCAGATCGCTGAGCGCGGTATAGAGCGTCGCATTCGCCCAGGCATTGTTACCGGCCATCGAGAGGTAGGGTTGCATAGCGTCAGCTTGCGCCGCGCCTCTCCAATAGACAAGGGACGGTCAGGAAAGCGCCGCGCCGATCTCGGCGATGCCTTCGGAGATCATTTTGGAGCGGATCGAAGAATAGGACAGACGGAAATGTTGATGGTCCGGCGCCTCACCGTTGAAAAACGCCGATCCCGGCTCGATCAGGACCGACCGGGCGCGCAGCGTATGGGCCAGCTCCCGCGTGTCGACGCCTTGCGGCGCGCGGAGCCAGAAGCTCGAGCCGCCTTGGGCGCCGTGACCCGCGATGGTCAGGCCCTCACGCCCGATTGCCTCCTCCATCTCTAGGCGGCGGCGTTTGAAGGCGCGGCTCATGCGGTTGAGCTGCGCGTCGTAATAGCCGAGCGACAGGAAATAGGCCGTTGTGCGTTGGATATGGCCGGGCGGGTGGCGCAGCACCAGGGCGCGGAGCGCGCGGGCCTCCCGGATAAAAGGCTCAGGCGCCACCAGGTAGCCCAGGCGCAGGCCCGGGAAGATCGATTTGGAGAACGAGCCGATATAGATCACGCGGCCCTCGGCATCGAGCGATTTGAGCGCGGGCGAGGGGGAGCGCCAGAACGACATCTCGAAATCGTAATCGTCCTCGACCACCAGGAAATCGTCGCGCCCGGCCCGCTCAAGCAGCGCGCGGCGGCGCTCCGTTGGCATCGTCGATCCTGTCGGCGCCTGGTGGCTGGGCGTGATGAACACCGCATCCTCATCGCCTTGCAGCAGGTCGGGCGGCAGGCCCTCGCCATCGACGGGCACCTGCACCATGTGACAGCGCGTCTGGTCGAGGATGTCGCGGAGACCGGGATAGCAGGGCGCCTCGACCGCTGCCTTGCGGCGCTGGGTCAGCAGGACCTGCGCCGTGATCCACAGCGCATTCTGCGCGCCCATCGTCAGCAGCACTTCCTCCGGGCGGGCGGCGATCCCGCGGCGCGGCAGGATCTGACTGACGATGCGGTCGATCAGCATCGGGTCGTCGCGCTCGTAATGATCGGCGGTCAGCGCGTCGAAGTCTTTGACCCCCAGGGCGCGGATCGCGCAAAGCCGCCAATTGCCGTGATCGAACAGCGCCGGATCGGTCTGGCCATAGATGAAGGGAAAGCGAAAACGTTGCCAATCCGCGGGTCGGCCAAGCGTGCTGAGCCCGGAGAAATGCTGCCCGATGCGGCGGTTCCAGTCGATCTCACTGTCGGCTGAGGGCTCGGACTGGCGCAGGTCGGGCAGTTGGGGTGCTGTGAGCGAGACGAAATAGCCCGAGCGCCCGCGCGCCTCGAGATAGTCATTCGCCACAAGCTCGGTATAGGCGAGCGTCACGGTGATCCGGCTGATGCCCAGATGCTCGGCCAGTTTGCGCGACGAGGGCAGGCGTTCGCCGGGCTTGAACCGCCCGGTCAGGATGCCCGCCGTCACGATCTGTTGGATCCGCTCCTGCAGAGTTCCTTCGACCCGCGGGTCGAGATGCAGCATTTCGGGAGGGATCGCCATGGGTTCAGGCGCGCACCCGGTCCGAGCTTGGGTCGTGGAATGGCTTGAGTGAGGCCTGGGCCGCGACGCGGGTGCCCCGCACGTCGATCTCAAAGCGCGAGCCCAGAACATCCTTGGCGGTTTCGCCGGGGCAGGGCACGTAGCCCATGCCGATGGCCGCGCCCAGATGGTGACCGTAATTGCCCGAGGTCAGATAGCCCACGATCTCACCGTCGCGCACGATCGGCTCGTTGTGATAAAGCAGCGGCTCGGCCTCTTCGAGTTTGAACTGAATGAGGCGGCTTTGCAGACCCGTCTCGCGCTTGGCCTCGACAGCCTCACGCCCGATGAAATCGGCCTTGGTTTTCGACACCGCAAAGCCCAAACCGGCCTCGAGCACATGATCTTCGCAGGTGATGTCATGGCCGAAATGGCGAAAGCCTTTCTCAAGCCGCGCGGCATCCATCATATGCAGACCGCAAAGCTTGAGCCCCATATCACGGCCCGCGGCGTCAAGCTCCTCAAACGCATGAGCGGCCATGTCTGCGGAGACATAAAGCTCCCAGCCAAGCTCACCCACATAGGAGACGCGGTGGGCGCGAGCGAGGCCCAGGCCAAGCTCGATATTTGCCGCGACACCAAAGGGATGCGCCTCATTGCTCAAGTCATTCGGGCTGACCTTGCTGAGCAGTTTGCGCGCGTCGGGCCCCATCACGCACAGGACCGCCTCGGCCGCTGTGACATCGGTGATGACCGCGTTGAGATCGCCGCGATGGCGCGCCAGCCAGGCCGCATCGGCGATCCGCGTGGCGGCCGGTGTGACAACAAGATAGGCGGTCTCGCTAAGCCGGGTGACGGTGACATCCGCCTCGATCCCGCCCGTCGCGTTCAGGAATTGCGTGTAGACGATCTTTCCAGCGGCAACATCCATCTCGGCGCCGCAGGTCTTGTTCAGCAGCGCTGTGGCATCGCGGCCTTCGACGCGTAACTTGCCGAACGAGGACATGTCGTAAAGGCCGACGCCATTGCGGATCGCGGCGACTTCTTCAGCGACATTGTCGAAGAAAACCTGACGCTTCCAGGTATAGTCATAGGCCGCGTTTTGGCCCGGGCGGGCAAACCAATTGGCCCTCTCCCAACCCGCCGTCTCGCCAAAGACTGCGCCGCGCTCGGCCAGTTGCGCATGCAGCGGGGAGCGTCGAACACCGCGCGCCGTGGCCTTTTGGCGGTAGGGGAAGTGATCGGCGTAAAGCAGGCCGAGTGTCTCGGTGACCCGCTCCGCCAAGTAGCGGCGGTTGCCCTGAAAGCTCTCCATCCGGGCGATGTCGACATCGCCAAGATCAAAAGGCCGGCTGCCGGTGTCCATCCATTCCGCAAGCGCCATACCCGCGCCGCCCGCCGATTGAATGCCCACGGAATTGAAGCCCGCCGCGACCCAGACATTGTCCATCTCTGGGCACAGCCCGAGGTGATAGGCGTCGTCCGGTGTGAAGCTTTCGGGCCCGTTGAAAAAGGTTTGGATGCCCGCCTCGGCCAGCATCGGCATCCGAGTCACGGCGCGTTCCAGGATGGGCTCGAAATGGTCGAAATCCTCGGGCAGTTGGTCGAACTCGAAATCCTTAGGAATGCCACCGAGCGCCCAGGGCTTGGCCACCGGCTCAAACGCACCCAGCAGCATCGAGCCCGCATCTTCCTTATAATAGGCGCATTCATCCGGCACCCGCAGAACGGGAAGAGCGCCCAGCCCGGCGATCTTGTCAGTGACAATATAGAAGTGTTCGCAGGCCTGCAGGGGGACATTGGTGCCCGCCATCAGGCCCACTTCGCGCGCCCACATGCCCCCGCAATTGACGATATCATATCGTCAA
>JBCBCN010000016.1:0-30328 GCA_038530555.1 Pseudomonadota bacterium
CTCGACCGCCGTCGCCACCTTATTGACGTTCTGCCCACCGGGACCCGAGGCGCGGACGAACTGCTCCGTCAGCTCCCAATCGGCGATCTCGATCAAATCGTTAACGCGCAGGCCCATGGCGCCCTCTACCCGGTTTCTACCCCGGTTCTACCTCAATTCTACCCGCATTCTACCGCCCGAAATCGCCCGCGGCCGCAATGGTTAACGGCAACTAAAAAGGGCCGCCCAAGGTAGGCGGCCCTTTCGAAAGATGCGGAGGCGGGCTCGGTTAGGTTAAGCCCAGCCGGAGGGGATCATCGTCCCCAGGGTTGCCTAAAAACGGCCCTCCCCGACTGTCCCGACGCCATTCTCCAATACCTCTCTAGACACTGGATCACCTCCTTTCACTAAGTTGCTGTTGGAAGTGAGATTGGCATAGATTTGGTGTCTGTCAATTCCTTTTACGCAGGATGGGCCAAAAGTCGGCCGGTGATCAGGCGAAACGGCATCAAAGCGAGCAAAGCAATCGACAGCTTCACGCACCAATCCACGCCCGCAGTCCCGATCCAGCGGGTCAGGTCCGTACCAAAGGGCGTTGCCACGATCTCGTTGAAAAACTCGGTATTGTGATCCACGCCCAAGACACCAGACGCTGCGGCCGAGAAAGCGATGAAGAAGAAGATCGCGGTATCCAACGTTGAACCGATCAGGGTCGAGGCCAAAGGCGCCCGCCACCACGTGCCCTGACGCAGCCGGTTAAAGACTGCGATATCAACCAGTTGCGCCACCAAGAACGCGGTCGCAGAGCCCAGCGCCACGCGCAATGTCACGGCAGGTGCCGCGAAATCCGGGGCGATCTGGATGGTGATCTGCGTCCCGATCAGCGAACAAATGATGCCCACGACAAAGCCCACAAGCACCACCCGCCGAGCAGGCCCCGCGCCGTAGACGCGGTTCATCACATCGGTGACGAGAAACGCGATAGGATAGGTGAACGCGCCCCAGGTCAGCCAATCGCCGACAAAGAACTGCACGAGGATGTTGGAGGCCACAACGATGGCGGCCATGGCGGCGATGCCGGGCAAATATCTCATAGACATAGAGTTTTCCGTTTTGACAAGGTGGTCGGAGACTTGGCCCTTACGGGCGGTGGCGCGGCTTACGCCGGTTCGGCGAGCGGCGCAACCCGATCATATTTTAGGGTCTTTTTTATCACCTGATGCGATGCTGGTAGAAATCCAACGCTCAGATAAAGCGCCACGGCAGATGGGTGATCGAGGGTGCACGTGTTCACCGTCATCTTGCGCGTCTGCGGCCTGGACCAAGCTTTCGCCACGGCGCTCTGCAATAGCGCGCGGCCCAGCCCCGCGCCAATCGCCTCCGGCACGAGGCCGAAATACGCGAGATCCACGGCGAAGCCCGCGCGAAAATCCAACTGGAAAAAGCCCCTGGGCCATCCCCCCGCGCTCACCGTCCAAAGCTCAACTGCCGGATCAGAGACAAAATGCGCGAGCTCGGCCTCGCCTTCCTGAAACCGGTCATTCCATTCCCAATCTCGACCAACCGACTGATAAAGCGATAAAAAATACCAGACCGGCGGCTCGATAGCCCGGGTCAGATGGTGCCCCGCGGGCAGAGGCGCCTCGCTCAGCCCAGGATTATCTGTCATGCGAAGATAGCTGACTGTGACGTCCAGACGTGTCCCCGCTTTGAGCATGCTCAGCCGGTCTCGACCTTGAGCTGCTCGAACTGTCCCCATTCTGCCCAGGACCCGTCGTAAAGCGCATTGTCGCGGTGGCCTAGACGGTCGAGCGCCAGATTGATTATGGCCGCCGTCACGCCCGAACCGCAGGTCGTGATCGCTCGCTTGGAAAGATCGACACCCGCCTCAACAAAAACCGCGCGAAGCCCGGCCTCGTCTTTGAGCGTCCCGTCGGCGTTGAGCAAACTTGCATAGGGCACATTGATAGAGCCGGGAATATGGCCCGCCCGCATGCCTTCGCGCGGTTCCGGCGCCTCACCGCGAAAGCGTGTTTCGGCGCGCGCGTCGAGGATCTGCCAATCACCCAGTTTTGACGCCGCCGCAACCTGCGTCACGTCTTTAACCATCTGATTTTGCCGCGAAACAGTGATATGCCGCTCGCGAAGGACCGGGGGCATATCCTCCATAGGACGCCCCTCGGCACGCCATTTCAGAAGCCCGCCGTCGAGCACCGCGATATCCGGCTTGCCCATCAGCCGGAACAGCCACCAGACCCGCGCCGCCGAAAACAGGCCGACACTGTCGTAAACCACCACCTGATGGCCGTCGCCCACACCCATCGCGCGCATCCGTGAGACGAACTTTTCGGGCGGTGGCGCCATATGCGGCAACGCGCTGCGCTGATCGGCGATCTCGTCGATGTCGAAAAACCGCGCGCCCGGGATATGGCCCGCCTCGTATTCGGAGCGCGCGTCACGACCAGCATCGGGCATATGAAACGAGGCGTCGAAAATCCGTAAATCGGGGTCGGAGAGATGCGTCTCCAACCACTGCGTTGAGACCAAGCTACGGGGGTCATCGGCAGGCATCAAAACGTCTCCTCATGCGGCCCGTTGCTCGCACGCCGTAATCGCAGGCGACGCGCGGTGCAAGGGTCTGGCACCTTCCCTAGACACTCTGCTTCAACAGCCGCTGCTTCTGACGCTGCCAGTCTCGCTTGGCCGAGGTCTCACGTTTATCCTGCGTTTTCTTACCCTTGGCGACACCGATCTTGAGCTTCACCAAGCCCCGGTGATTGAAATACATCACCAATGGCACCAGCGTCATACCCTCGCGTTGGGTGGCGTTCCAAAGCCGCGAAAGCTCCTTTTTCGAGACCAAAAGCTTGCGCCTCTGACGCTCCTCATGGCCCCAGGTTTTGGCTTGGGTATAAGGTGCGATATAGGCGTTGGTCAGCCACAACTCCCCATCTTCGACGCTGGCATAGCTGTCGGCGATGTTGGACCCTCCGGCGCGCAAGGATTTCACCTCGGAGCCGGCCAGGATGATACCGACTTCCAAATCATCCTCGATCGCATAGTCATACCGAGCCCGGCGGTTCTCGGAGATGACCTTGTAGTTTGGGTTATCCTTTGGCTTTGCCATGGCGCAGGAGATAAGTGGACAGGGACGATCTTACAATCGCCAATGCCGGGCGGCCCTAGCCACACTAAAGCACGTCAACGGGCAGATCATCTGGCGATCAAGTTGAACTTTTGCGGCGAATCCTTGCGTGCCGCCACCGATGCGATCCAAGCAATATGCTCAGGCATAAGCGGTTTGTGGAGATACCCTCGGACCGAGGCCAAGGAACTCGCCCGGGAAATGTCGCGCTGCATCAACGAGGTTGTCAGCATGATAAAAGGCACTTCGGCGAATAGTCCCCCGCGCAGCGCGGCAGCGCGTTCGACGAATTCTAACCCGTCCAAACCCGGCATGTTGATATCCACGACAATCGCGTCGGGCATCACAACATCCCGACTTTGAAGATATTCGAGCGCAGGGTCGGCCCCGAAGAACATCACCATGCGGTCAACCACACCCGACTTTTGCGCGACACGCTCAAAGATGCGGTGGTCGAATTCCTCATCATCGACCAGCATCAAATTGGAAAGGCGCGGCTTCATCGGGTCGAACTCTGGAGCTAAAGGGAGACGTTGGGTCGAGTGCCACGATCCTAGTTCCGCATTTCCAAACGAAAGATGAATGCGATCCCACCGACAATCAAAAATTAGAATTGCTTTGCGCCCAGCCGTGCCGATCCATTCGCCAGAGGCTTAGTTCAAAATCCCGGCATGGCGCATCGCCGCTTCGATCGCCGATGCAGTGTCCTGGCCCACCTTGGTTAGCGGCAGCCGAACGTCGTCGGCACAATGGCCCAGCACCTTCAATCCGTGCTTGGCACCGCTTAATCCAGGCTCCAAGAAGATCGCCTCATGCAACGGCATCAGCCGGTCTTGCAGGGCCAACGCAGCGCCGTAATCACCCGCCAGCGTAGCCGCCTGAAACTCCGCACAGAGCCGGGGCGCCACGTTGGCCGTCACCGAGATACAGCCCACGCCACCATGCGCGTTAAAGCCCAGCGCAGAGGCATCTTCACCCGACAATTGCACGAAATCCGGCCCGCAGGTGATCCGCTGTTTGGAGACCCGCGTGATGTCGGCGGTGGCATCCTTGACGCCGATGATATTGGGCAACTTCGCCAGCGTGCCCATCGTTTCCGGGCTCATATCGATGACCGAGCGCGGCGGGATATTATAGATGATGATCGGCATCCCGATCTCGTTCAGCGCCTCGAAATGCGCGATCAGGCCCGCTTGCGTTGGCTTGTTGTAATAGGGCGTGACGACAAGCGCCGCCTGCGCACCGACGGATTTTGCGTGATCGACAAAGCGCTGCGCCTCAAGCGTGTTGTTCGACCCAGCCCCGGCGATAACCGGCACTCGGCCCGCGGCCGTATCCACAACAGCCTTCACAACCGCCTCATGTTCGTCATGGCTAAGCGTTGGGCTTTCACCAGTCGTGCCGACCGGGACCAAGCCGCTGGAGCCCTCGGCGATCTGCCATTCGACTAGGCTCTTCAACGCCTCGAAATCCACTGCGCCGTCGCGGAATGGGGTCACGAGTGCCGGCATCGAGCCTTGGAACATGATCTTGCGCTCCTTGTAGAGGGACGAGGCAAATGGACGGGCAGAGCTATGGGCCGCACCCGATCAGCGGAATTCGGCGGACCCTATCGCCGAGACACTGGAATGCCAAGTTCGTGTGTTGCACCCGGGCGGAGCGCACCTATCCTGGTGCTTCGAACGAAACAGGCACGATCCGATGCGACATTCCCTTTTTGCCCTGGCGACAGCAGTGGCTCTGACTTTGCAGGGCACTTTGGCGTTGGCCTCTCCCGAGGCGCTGTCCCAAGCCCTCTCGGCAGTCGCTGCGCGGGACTTTGACTTGGCCGAGGATCTATCGCGCCAGATCGAGGATCCGGCGGCGCGCGATGTCATCGTCTGGAGTCGCCTGCGGGCACGGTCCGGCGAATTCGCGGATTACGAGGATTTCCTTGCCCGCAACGATGACTGGCCCGGGCTCCCCTACCTGCGGCGTCAAGGCGAATATGCAATCGCGCCCGGCACCGATGCCGCCCGTGTTCTAGCCTATTTCGAGGCGACGCCGCCGCAAACTGGGACAGGGGTTCTCCGTCAGGCCCAGGCGCTGCAAGAGACCGGCGCCGCGGGAAGCGCGGTTGAACTGGTCGTGGAGGCTTGGACTTCGATGGCCTTAACCGAGTCAGAGGCCAACGCGCTGCGCGAGCTTTACGGCGAAGCGCTGGAGCCCTTTCACACAATGCGCCTTGATCACCTGTTGTGGATCGGCGCGGAGGAACAAGCCCGGGCCATGCTGCCGCTGGTCTCGCAGGATTGGCAAAGGCTTGCGGAAGCCCGGTTGGTGCTGCAAAGCCGGGGCAATGGCGTGGACGCGGCCATCGAGGCCGTCCCCGATGAGTTGCGCGACGCTCCCGGCCTGAACCATGACCGTATGGTCTGGCGCATGCGCAGCGGGTTTTGGGACACAGCCACCGATCTCGTCGAAGAGGTCAGCACCTCAGCAGAGGCTTTGGGGCGACCTGAGGCTTGGGCCGATCGCCGCGCCACGCTAGCGCGCGATGTAATGCGCGACGGGGATTTTGACCTCGGCTATGAGGTCGCGGCGCACCATTTCATCGATCCGCGCGTCGATTACCTAGGTTTCGCCGATCTGGAATGGCTCGCGGGATACGCCGCACTACGCCTCGGTCGCCCAGAGGCAGCGGTGGAGCATTTCCAGCTTTTCCGCGAAGTTGTCTTTAGCCCGATCAGCCTCGGCCGAGCGGGCTACTGGCTCGGCCGCGCCCATGAGGCCGACGGGAATGCCGACGCTGCGGCTGAAGCTTATGCCTTGGGCGCGACGTATCAGTCGAGCTTTTACGGGCAACTGGCTGCCGAGCGGGCCGATTTAGCGCCCGATCCCGCGTTTCTGGGCAATGAGCAATTCGGCCCCTGGCGCCAGGCAGACTTCATCAATTCCAGCGTGCTGCAAGCCGCCCTGACGCTCTATCAAGGCGGTGAGATCGACATGGCCGAACGCTTTCTGACCCATCTGACCGAAAGCCTTGAACGTGAGCAGGCCGGGAGCCTGGGAGAGCTCGCCTTCGATCTGGGCAGTCCGCACATCGCGCTCAGGATTGCCAAACGCGCCGCGCAGGCGGGCGATGAGATCATGCGCGCCTATTACCCCGTGACCGATTTGGCCGAGGCGGACCTGCCCGCCGATGCCGCCCTGATCCTAGCTATCGCCCGGCGCGAATCCGAGTTTGACCCGGTGGTTAGGTCTGGCGCGGGCGCGCTGGGACTGATGCAAGTGATGCCGCGCACAGGCCGCGATACGGCGGCGCGGCTTGAGATCCCATTTAGCGAAAGTCGCTTGATCTCGGATCCCGATTACAACGCACTGCTTGGGGCTGGTTATCTCGAGTATCTCGAGGAAGAGTTCGGCACCAATCCGGTCCTGATCGCGGCCGCCTACAATGCCGGGCCTTCCCGCGCGCTGGCTTGGATCGAGCGCTTCGGCGATCCCCGTGACCCCGCCACTGACATCGTGGACTGGATCGAAGCTGTGCCCTTCGAGGAGACGCGCAATTACATCATGCGGGTCACCGAAAGCCTCGCCATCTATGACGCGCAACTAAGCGGGAGCCTGAGTGAGCCCGCGCTAAGCTCGGTGCTTACCCGGCGTTGAGCCGGGCGCGCCACAAGGTAAATAGGCCCGCGCCGACCACGATGGCGCCACCGATGATAACGTTGAGCTCTAGGGCCTCTCCGAAGACCAAAAGGCCGATCCCGGCGGCAAAGATGAGTTGGAAATAGGCGAAGGGCTGCACCGCGCCCGCCTCAGCCACTTCGTAGGTTTTGATCAGCAACCAGTGCCCTGTGATGCCCGTGACACAGAGGGTTAGCATCCAGGCCCAATCGGCGCGCGCCATCGGCTCCCAAAACCACAGGCCCACGGCGGTCATGACGACGGACCCAGAAATCCCCGTCCAGAAAAAGCTCGTCGCCGCGCTGTCCTGGCGCGCGGCGTAGCGCGTCAGCAGACCATAAAGCGCAAAGAGAAACGCCGAGCCCACGGGGATCAGAGCCGCCGGGCTGAACACGCGCAAACCGGGCTGAAGGATGATCAAGATACCGACAAACCCGGCGATCACCGCAACCCATCGTCGCCAGCCGACCGTTTCCCCCAGAACCGGCCCCGACAGGGCTGCGATCATCAGGGGATAGCAGGTGAAGATCGCATGGCTTTCCACCAGGCCCAGAATGACAAAGCCGATCACAGCTACGCAGATCTCAACCGCCAATAGGACACCGCGAAAGATCTGCAGGCTCGGTTGCCCTGTCCGCGCCGCTGCCCGGATGCCGCCCGACTGACGCAGGGCGAGGGCGATCACGAAGGCCGCGAAGAACCAATAGCGGATCATCACCACCATCAACGTGTTGTATTCCCCCGCCAGATGCCGACTGATCCCGTCCTGCACGGCGAAGACGAAGGTCGTCAGCACCATCAAAACGATCCCAAGCTGGGTGTTTTGCCCGGTCACGCCAGAGTGCCGACGCTCATATGACGCTTACGCCCGAAGCCCGGCTTGCGCGTGACGTCAAAGCCCGCCTCGGCCAAGGCGCGGCGGACATGGCCTGCGGCGGTATAGGTGGCAAAGCTGCCGCCCGGCGCGGTGTGGCGCGCGATCTGGGCCATCAGTTCCGCCCCCCAAAGCTCAGGGTTGCGAGCCGGGGCAAAGCCGTCGAGATACCAGGCATCGGCGCGACCTTGCCAGACGGGCAGGGTCTCACGCGCGTCTCCCGGGATGATTTGACTCTCGAGGTCATCGCGCGAGAGCCTCAGGTCGGGGGCCTGCAACAGCTCAGACACCGCCGCCCGGTAAGGCTCGGTTTGGGCGAAAGCGCCAAGTGCTACCCGGGCATCCCCGGCACTAAGCGGATAGGCCTCGAAACTGGTGTAATGGATCGACATGCCAGGTGGGCAGGCCGCGAGGGTCACGGCGAGGTTGAGCCCCGTACCAAAACCCAGCTCCGCGATGTGGAACCCAGGCCGAAACCGGCGTGGCAGGTCGTTTCCAGCGACGAAGACATGGTGGCTTTCGGCCCAGCCATCCTCAAGCGAGTAGAACGGGTCATCAAAGCGCTCCGAGACGGGCACGCCGCGCTCCGACCAAGCGACAGGATGGGGGTGCTGTTTGACGATAGCCCTGGCTCCCGGAGGTGAACGGCCATAGACCCGAGGAAGGATCCTCTCACCCGGGCTCCCGGACACTGCGCGAGGAGGCGCGGCTTGGCAATGGCGCGCGTGACCGTCTTCGGCGCAGGAATTTTCGGCCTATCGGTGGCCTGGGCCCTTGCCGGGCGCGGGGCGGAGGTCGAGGTCGTAGATCCGTGGGGTCCAGCCTCGGGCGCCTCTGGCGGGATCGTCGGCGCCTTGGCGCCGCATGTGCCGGAAAACTGGAACGACAAAAAGGCGTTTCAGTTCGAAAGTCTGGATCGGGGTGAGGCGTTCTGGAGCCGGATCGAAGAGGTTTCTAGGCGAAGTACGGGCTACGCAAGACTGGGCCGGATCCAGCCTTTAAACGAAGAATCAGAGGCGCTGGCAAAGGCTCGAACACGCGGTGCAGAGACGTTTTGGGAGGGTCGCTATACTTGGCGGATTGAGGATGCCGCGCCCTATTCCGACCGTCTGCCCGAGGGTACCGCGAAGGTCATTTTCGATAACCTGACCGCCCGCATCCACCCCCGCCGCGCGATTTTCGCGCTGGCCCAAGCGCTGCGCGAACTCGGTGTGCGTATCGTGGACAAGCCCAAGCAGACGCCCGAGTTCGAGGTCTGGGCAACGGGTGCCGCGGGCCTTGCAGCTCTCAGCGCGGAGCTGGATCAGCCGGTGGGCAATGCGGTCAAAGGACAAGCGGCTCTCTTGGGATGCGATCTCGGCGCGTCACCGCAGATCTTTGTAGATGGCTTGCACATCATTCCACATGACGATGGCACGGTTGCCGTAGGCTCAACCTCCGAGCGGGATTTCGAAGACGCGACCGGGACCGACGCCCAACTTGACGAGGTGATCACTCGCGCGCGCGCACTCTGCCCCGCCTTGCGCAATGCGCCCGTGCTCGAGCGTTGGGCGGCTTTACGACCGCGCGCCAAAAGCCGGGCGCCAATGCTGGGGCCTCACCCGCATCGTTTGCACGTCTTCATCGCCAATGGCGGCTTCAAGATCGGCTTTGGCATGGCTCCTCAGGTCGGCGAGGTTATGGCCGATTTGATCCTGGAGGGTCGCGACCGCATCCCCGGGAGCTTTCGTGTTGACGCCAACCTGCGCAAAGCCACCGAGGCCTGACCGACAATCAGGTGTGACGACGGACGCGGCGCATAGCAGCACTTGGGCTTTCGCCGAACATCGCTGCATAGGCGCTCGAAAACCGGCCCAGATGCCAATGACCGGTCGCCGTGGCCGCATCGGTGACGCTGTTGGCCTCGCCGGACTCAATGAAACGGCGGGCCGCACGCAGTCTTTCGCGCCGTAGATAGGCCATTGGCGAAAGACCCGTGAAACGGCGGAAATGCTCATTGAGCGTGCGGCCCGGCACGCCGGCCTCCGCCACGAGATCATCGAGCGTTAAGGCCGCGTCTGGCGCAGCGTGGATCAGGTCTATCACGCGACGCACGTCCCGTGGAGCCGGCGCGCTTGGCGGGGTGTCGAGCCTACTAGAATAGGTGTGCTGACAATGCAGCAATAGCATCGATAGAACAGCATCGCGAAGCGCGTTCAGAGTGCGCGGATCGGCCAGACAGGACGGGTCGATAGCGTCTTCCTCAACCACGTTGGCTACCATGTTGGCAATGGCCCGATGCACGCCCCGATCCAGCGAAAAATTGGGATCGAAACGCAGCATTTTGACCTCTTCGCCGAGAAATTTAGTGGCAAAGCGTGCCATCGCCTTATGCGAAAGGCTTAGGCCCAGAAAATCGTGATGCGCGCGCAAAGAGAGGGGATCATGGGCGCCAGGCGAGGCGATGCGAGAAGGCTCAAGCACTGGCCGTACAGAAAGGCTGCCATCGGCGCGTATGGCCTGGCGAACCGGCAAAGCGACCCAGTAATCAGGGTTGTCCGCGGGCGCGATCAGCGTGGTATCGATGGCATTGCAGTAATGATAAATCTGGATATCAGGCGCGAAGACGCCGCGGGCAAGAAACTTAGACGGGGCACGCGTATCGGCGAGCTGCACGGCGGACAGGTCCAATTGCGATGCGCTGTATCGGTCGCGGGCCTGCTCAAAATCCGAGGTCCGCAAAACTTCATAATTTTCGAGCATAAATGTCTTCCGAGCTTCCAATGCCGTCAGCCTAGCGTCCAAATTCACCGCATGCGCAACTTTTCTGCCAAAACTGGATAATGCCTGCCAAACACGGACGGCGCACACATCGAATTTACGCCGAAATGGCCGCTGTAGCTTATCAGGCGGAGCGTATAATGGGTGGCAAATTCATAGTGTTTTCGGGGGCTCTAATCGCGCTGACAGCCTGCGTTAGAACGGTGGTCGAAGACGCTGATTTTATCGACGTCGATGGCGTAAATTATCGGGTTCAAAAGGTCAGTTTTTTTGAATCCGGCTCATTGGGCCCTGGCCTTATCCCCATAGAGGCGCGTCCGAGCGCGTTTCAGGTCATCGTGCAGGGCCAGCCCTACCAGTGCGGAGCGACGGTTGAACGCTGCGAGGACGCCGTGCGCGACGCATTGCGCGACTTAAATAACTCCAATGATAGTGACGGCGGGAGCGACGGCAGTGGAAGCAGCGGTGGCGGCGGATACGGCGGGGGCGTTTAAGTGCAGACAGTGCGACCGTAGCAGAACCGGGCCGCCTAAAGCCCGGCTTCCGCCTTCAACGCCTGCATCAGCTCAAGATAGGTGTTGATGTAGATCTCACCCTTTAGGCGCCCGTTCTCGTCAAACTCATTATGCGCCCCAGCCAGCAGCATTTCCGGACCGTTCACGATGCGGGGGCGAAAAGGCGTCAGGCAAAGGCGCATGGAGTTTTGGCTCCGCTCACCACCGGCACGGCCTGCGGTGGCCGATGCGATTGCGACGGGCTTGTCCTTCCACACACCGCCCGGCACTCGGCTGACCCAATCAAGCGCATTCTTCAGCACACCGGACAGGTTCTTGTTATACTCGGGACCCACCACCAAGACGGCATCCGCCGCGGCGATCTGCTCACCGAGCTCGGTCACTTCCAGCGGAATGCCCTGCGCCTCAAGATCACCGTCATAGAGCGGCAGGCGCAGGTTGCCTTCGACGAACTCCGTCGGATCAAAGAGCCGCGCGCCTTCGCGCATCAGTTTCCGGTTGAAGCTTTCGGCCCGCAGAGAGCCGCAAAGTCCGAGTAGATTTCCAGCCGCCATGAAGAGGCTCCTTCGCGATGAATCCCTGGCCGGGGTTTTGGCCCCGGCCGCGCTTGGCCGATAGCTAGCCGCGCCCTGCCGCCAATCAATGCAATGCGCAGGCGATAGGTTCCAGAGGGCACAGAAAATCAAGCATTTTTCGCCTGCCACTTGTCGGAGGCAGGACAGCGATGTATCTAACGCGAATGCATATCGGTTTCGATATTGGTGATCAGGGCCGCGACACACGGCTTTTGGGCAAGCGCCTATGGGCGCTTGGGCGACTTCTATTGGGCTAACGCCCCCGCAGAAATCCCCCTCACCGATCCTGGAGACTAGCCGATGCCCTCTCCGAAAACGCTCTACGATAAGATCTGGGACGCGCATGTCGTGCGCGAGACCGAGGATGGCACCTGCCTGATCTATATCGACCGCCATTTCGTCCATGAAGTTACCTCGCCCCAGGCTTTCGAAGGGCTCCGAATGGCCGGGCGGCCGGTGCGGGCGCCGGAAAAGACCATCGTGGTCCCCGATCACAACGTGCCGACCACCTGGGACCGCAAAAGGGGGATTGAGAACGAGGAAAGCCGGATCCAGGTGGACGCGCTGCACAGCAATGTCGCAGCTTTCAACCTGCCCCATTACTATGAGATGAACGATATCCGGCAGGGGATTGTGCATATCGTCGGTCCGGAACAAGGCTGGACCTTGCCGGGCCTGACCATCGTTTGCGGCGACAGCCATACCGCGACCCACGGTGCCTTTGGTGCGCTGGCCCACGGCATCGGCACCTCGGAGGTCGAGCATGTCCTGGCCACGCAGACGCTGATCCAGAAGAAGTCCAAGAACATGAAGGTCGAGGTCGTGGGCAAGCTGAGGCCCGGGGTCACGGCCAAAGACGTCACCATGAAGATCATCGGTGAGACCGGCACGGCGGGCGGGACCGGACACGTGATCGAGTATTGCGGCGAAGTAATCCGCAACCTCAGCATGGAAGGCCGCATGACGATCTGCAACATGGCCATCGAAGGCGGCGCGCGGGCCGGTCTGATCGCCCCCGATGAGACGACCTTCACCTATGTGAAAAGGCGCCCGAACGCGCCGAAAGGTGCGGATTGGGACGCCGCGGTGGCCTGGTGGCGGACACTTTACAGCGATCAGGGCGCGGCCTTCGACAAAGTGGTGACGATCCAGGCCGACGAGATCGCGCCTGTCGTGACCTGGGGCACGAGCCCGGAAGACGTGCTACCGATCACCGATGTCGTGCCGGACCCCGAGCAGTTCGAAGGCGGCAAGATCGACGCCGCGCGCCGCTCACTCGACTATATGGGCCTTACACCTGGCACCCGGCTGCAGGACGTGGAAATCGACGCGGTGTTTATTGGCTCATGCACCAATGGCCGTATCGAGGATCTGCGTGCTGCCGCAGAGGTGATCCGTGGGCGCAAGATCAAGGACGGCATCCATACCGCAATCGTTGTGCCCGGCTCTGGGCTTGTCCGGATGCAGGCGGAAGAAGAAGGCCTGGCCGACATCTTCAAAGAGGCCGGGTTCGAATGGCGCCTCGCCGGCTGTTCGATGTGCCTAGGCATGAACCCGGATCAGCTTGGCCCCGAGGTCCGCTGTGCCTCAACCTCCAACCGGAACTTCGAAGGCCGCCAGGGCCGCGGCGCGCGTACGCATCTGATGTCGCCTGCAATGGCAGCGGCGGCGGCAGTGACCGGGCGCCTGACCGATGTGCGCGATCTAAGCTGAGACGGTCTCCCGCGCCAAACGACGCCCAACCAGGACCATCGCTGCGGACAGGGCCACGCACCACAGCGCCATCGCCAGGCCCTGATCCGGGAAATCCACGCCCAGATCGATAATCCAGCCTGTGAGGCCCGGCCCGATTGCGGTGGAAAAGACCATGATCGCAGCGGTGATCGCTCGGACCGAGCCCAAATGATCGGTGCCGTAAAGATAGGGCAGAAACGTGCCCCAGAGCGTCGCGCTCATCCCTTGGGTAATCCCAATGATGCCAAGCGCCGCGATCCAGCCCCAGACCGTCTCGGACGGGCCGATGAAAGATATCCCGAGCGCCATGGGCAACAGGACCAAGGGCAGGAACGCGAGCGGTCCAATCCGGTCGATAGCCCAGCCTGTGGTGATCGCTGTCACAACAGTCACTACGGCGTAGACCGGATAGGCGGGCGCCATCGCCGCCAGCGACCAGCCCTTCACCTCCGACACATGCACCTGATGGAAAAAGACCACCGTGCCGATGAAGCCCGGCGTCAAGACCATCGGCACAATCGCCCAAAAGAGCCAGTGACGCAAAACCTCGCCCCGGCGCCAATGGCGCCCCCCAAGGCCACCGGTGCCGACGCTCAATTCCTGACCCGTGGGCTGTCGATCCCGGGCCAGAAGACCCATCAGGAGCGGAAGCAGCGCGAGGAGCAGCACCGCCGCAGTCAGAAGCCAGACCTGCCGCCACGCGAGCACCAGCAAAAGCTGCACCACGATAAAAGGCAGGATCGCCTCTCCCAGCGAATGCCCGATCCCAGCAATCGAGACCGCACGTCCGCGGCTCGCCACGAACCAGCGCGCCATCGTGGTGATGGCGATATGGGTAAACATCCCTTGCCCGCAAAACCTGAGAAGAAAGAGACTAAGCAGCAGGATTGGGACAGATTTTACACCCGCCATCAACAGGGCGGCCCCGGCGAGACCGAACGCGATGAAGAGCGTCAAGCGTCGCGCGGGAACAGTATCGGCCCAGGACCCTCGGCTGAGAAGGAGCAGGCCCGAGGCCAGCGTCGCGACTGTGTAAAGCCCGCCGAAGCCGCCATCGGTCAAGCCAAACTCTGCCCGGATCTCACCAGCGAAGAGCGAGATGAAATAGCTCTGCCCAAAAGACGATGCGAAGGTGAGCGTCAGCCCAGCAAAGAGCCAGCGCGCGTTCTCACGCAGAAAACTCAACATCGCGCCGGGCCGGGCGGTTTAGAAATATGGCAGCGGGGGCAGGGCAAAGAGGCCAGTCCGTTCTATCGCCAGATAGGCCCCGATCAACGCGATCAAAGCGGAAACGGGCACAACGATCCTCGGGCGATACCAGGAGCGCTTGCGAAACCAAACCCCGACCAGCAAGAAGGCCGCGGCGATCACGGCAAGCTGAGCCAGCGCGACGCCAAGATTGAAGCCGATCAGGCCTTCCACGCGATGGTTGGGCGCGATGGGAAACTGCGCCAAAGCCTCGGCGAACCCGAGACCGTGCAAGAGCCCGAAGGCGAACACAAGCGCAACACGCATCCGCAGGCTGCCTGAGCCAAAGATGTTATCGAGCCCAATAAAGACGACAGAGGCCGCGATAAGGGGGTAGATGATGCCGCCAGAAACGCTCAGCACGCCGTAGGCCGTCAGCGACAGAGTGATCGCATGGGCCAGCGTAAAGGCCGCGACCTGCCCGAACAGCGGTCCCAAGCGGGACACAAAGACAAACAGGCCGAATATGAAGAGAATATTCGCGCCGCTCAGCACCATATACTCAAACGCAACCGCCACGTATCGGGCGAACACCGTCCGTCCGCTCTCGGCCGGGATATCGAACCGATCCAGCGGCTCAGACAGATTGCCGGCCATCAAGAAGGCCTCATAGGCATCCTCGCCCGCCCCCACCTGCCGCACGATCAAGGCACCATAGCTCGCCTGCCAGCCGATTGTCACCGGGGTGTCACCCTCGGGGAGCGCGCCGCTGAGGGTCATCACACTGGAGCGGACAAGCTCCTCATTGCCAATGGCGGGGATGGCCAGGTCGTCGATCTCCAGCTCAACCGGCGCTTCACCCACACGAACCACAAAACCCTGAGAGATGCGGGGCCAGGCCTTGCGAAACGCATCGTCGAGTTCCGCGGGGGACATCACGCGAAAGCGGTCGTAGAGCGCGGCCTCTGGGGCATTGTTGCTGTCCGTCACCTCGGCGAGATTGATCCCAGACAGCAGCGATTCCAGCGCGATCCGGATCGAAAGCGTCACACGCTCCTGGCCCACCTCGACATCCGCGATTGCCGGAGTAATTTCATGGGCTCGGGCAGGCGATGGCTGAAGCGAGGCAAGCGCCAGCAAAACGGCCAAGGCAGAAAACAGGCGACGGAGACGTGTCATGAAGGAGCTAACAGTGTGGGTTAGAGCTGCGGCGGCGACCATCGCCCTCATCTTGAGTTTGGGCAAGGCCAATTCGCATGAGTTCTGGATCGATGCCGAGATCTTTGAAGTGCCGATCGGGGGCATCATCGAGGGCAATCTCCGCGTAGGTCAGGAGTTTGAAGGCGCGCCGCAATCCTACCTGCCCAGCCGCTATACCCGGTTCGATATCACGGTGGGCAATGAGCTGTTCCCGGTCGAAGGCCGCCTTGGCGATATTCCCGCGCTGAGCATGGATGGCCTGCCCGAAGGTCTGGCCATTGTTGCCCATGAGACCACCTCGAGCCGTCTAACCTACCGCGAATGGGACCGCTTCGTGCGCTTTGCGGAGCACAAGGATTTCACCGAAGCGCTGACCGAGCATGTCGAGAGCGGCATCTCGCAGACCGAATTTCGCGAAAGCTTCTCCCGTCATGTCAAAGCGCTTTTTGCCATCGGTGATGGGGCGGGTGAGGATCGCGCGCTTGGCCTTGAGACCGAGATCGTGGCCCTGGCCAATCCCTACACGGACGACCTGACAGACGGTTTGGCTGTGCAAGTCTTCCGTTCGGGCACGCCACGGGCTGATGCTCAGGTCGAGCTGTTCCAGCGCGCGCCGGACGGCGAGGTGAGCATCACGCTACACCGGACCGATGACGAGGGGATCGCCGTGCTTCCGGTCATGCCCGACCATGTCTATTTCGCCGACGCCGTGGTTTTGGAGGCGCGAGAGCCGGAAGCGGAGACTGATCCGGTCTGGCATTCCTACTGGGCCGGACTAACCTTCGCGGTGCCCTGAGGCGGGTCAAAGATCGATCCTCCAACCGGTGCGAATCGTTTAGGGTCGACTGCCTAAGTTCCACGAGCAGCGTCGCTCGCCGCGTCCCTATTTCGCGAACACGACAGCATCCTTTACCTATAAAAGCCCCTTATTTTCAGTATTTTGACAATTTGATGTAATTGCGCACCACATTTTTGCCGCATTTCGCCCATACCCATCTCGGCTGGAGCAAGCCCTTGCGTGAACAATAGCCTGCGGCAAGAATTGCAGGCATGAGGCACCCCTGAGCAGTCTGGGGCAATAATTTGGACCGAGCACCGGGCAAACCGGCGCATCCGGATTTGAGGGTTAGATCGTGTTCTCACAGGTGGCAGGAGCCGCAGTGCGGGCCTTAGCGGTTTTGGTGGTCATCGCGACCCCATCTTTGCTGATCCCGGGCACCCATGATGAAACGACGCAGATCGTGACACTCGTCGCGATCGTGGCGGCCATTTTGGTCTATTCCGAATATGCGGGCACTTATCCTGGGCTGATTGAGTTCCGCGATGCCCCGCCCTTCAACCGCGTTCGCATCATTTCAATATTCGTCACGTTGTTTCTGCTCAGCCTCGTGGTCTCTGGTGGGCCGAATGCATCGACCCTTTCGCTAGTCGTCAACGCAGCCGGTTTCGTCGTCGGAAGAGCTTTGGAGTTTCCCTATTCGCCCGTGACCTTAGTTCTGGACGGCCTCGCCGAAGGCACGCCCAACAATGTCCGGGTGCGCCTACAAATCATGGCAGGCATCGCGGCGCTGGTCGGGCTGGTAACACTTGCCGTCTTTTCGATCCTGATCCGCATGAACCATTGGCCGAACCGAGATCAGGCGTTCAATGTCTGGATCAACCTGCCCACCTTCGACCCCACGACCGGGGGCGATGTGGTGTCTCGCCTGACCCGCGACAGCCGGTTGAACATCGCAGCGGGATTTATCATGCCGTTTCTGCTACCCGTAGTGGCGGCTCTGGCGGCGCATCAGCTTGACGTGTCGATCCTGGGACATCCGCAATCGTTGGTCTGGGCGGTGATGTTATGGATTTTCTTGCCCGTATCCCTGTTCATGCGCGGCATGGCGATGGCGCGGATCGCAGACATGATCGAGGCACGGCGGCGGCGCCTGACTGCTGGGCTTGGGCCCGAGGATGGCTTTCAGCCGGTCTGATCTGCCTTGCCGGAATGGCCGCATCCGAGCCACTCCGCCTGGCCGTCTACCACACCGATCTCGAACGCGACGGCCCCGGCCTGCTGCTGCGCGATATTCTGCGGGGGGACGATCCTCAGATCGACGCCGTGATTGACGAGATTGCGACCGCCCGGGCTGATATCCTTCTGCTGTTGGATTTTGACTATGACGCCGAACACCGCGCACTGAACGCTTTGGCCGACCGCCTTGCCGCGCTGGGTCATGACTATCCGCACCAGGTGAGCTTGCGGCCTAATACAGGGCTCGCGACGGGCCTTGATATCGATGGCGATGGCCGCCTGGCAGAGCCCGAGGACAGTCACGGTCATGGCCTCTTTGCCGGGCAGGGCGGGATGGCCCTGCTGTCGCGTTTTCCGGTCGATGAGCCCGCGATCCTCGACTTCACCGATCTTCTATGGCGCGACGGCCCCGGCGCGCGGCCTCAGGACGTGCTGCCCCGGGAGGCGGCGGACACGCTCCGGCTCTTTGGGGTGGGCGCCTGGCGGGTGCCGGTGATGCTACCCTCCGGCACGCGTCTCGATCTTTTGGCACTGCACGCCAGCGCTCCGGTCTTCGACGGGCCCGAGGATCGCAACGGCCAGCGCAACGCCGATCAGATGCGCTTTGTGATGGCGGAGCTGTCCCGTGACACGAGCCACCACCTGGCCGTAATTGGCACGCTCAATATCGACCCGGAACAGGGCGAGGGACGGCGCGGGGTGCTGAGCGACTTGCTGAACCACCCCGAACTGCAGGATCCGCGGCCGGAACGCCCGGGCGGCGGCACACAAACCGTCGATTGGCCTGAGCCCCGGCCAGGTGATTTGCGCGTCGACTATATCCTGCCCTCGGCGAACCTGACCGTGTTGGGCAGCGGCGTCCAATGGCCTGAGGCCGAAGCAGACCAAGACAGCACTCCGGCCCACCGGATCGTGTTCGTCGATATTCTGCCCTAGGCCGCTTGGCCGCCACAGCGGCGGGAGGTTTCAGGACCCCATCGCTTGACGCCTGCACATGCCACAGCTACCCGACATCCAGACAGCGATATCGAGGATATGACCCATGGCAAACCCGTCGATTTTGATACTGGCAGGCGATGGGATCGGGCCGGAGATCATGGCCGAGATGCGCAAGGTCATCACCTTCTTCGAGCAAAGCACGGGTGTGAGCTTTGACATCTCCGAGGGTCTTGTCGGCGGTGCGTCCTACGATGCGCACGGCACGCCGCTGACCGATGAGACGATGGCGCAGGCGCAGCGGGTCGATGCGGTTCTGCTGGGCGCGGTGGGTGGCCCGAAATACGACAACCTGGGCTTTTCGGTCAAACCGGAACGAGGGCTTTTGCGGCTGCGCAAAGAGATGGATCTTTTCGCCAATCTGCGCCCGGCCCAGTGTTTCGACGCCCTGGCCGACTTCTCCTCACTCAAGCGCGACGTGGTGGCGGGACTGGATCTGATGATCGTGCGGGAGCTTACATCGGGCGTTTATTTTGGTGAGCCGCGCGGTGTCTTCACCGAGGCCAATGAGCGCGTGGGCATCAACACGCACCGCTATACAGAAGCCGAAATCGCCCGCTGCGCGCGGTCCGCATTCGAGCTTGCGATGCGTCGCAGCCGGCGGCTGTGTTCGATGGAGAAGTCCAACGTGATGGAGGCCGGCATTCTCTGGCGCGAGGTCGTCGAAGAGGTCGCCGTGGATTACCCGGAAGTCGAGCTGACCCATATGCTGGCCGATAATGGTGCGATGCAGATCGTCCGGTCCCCTAAGCAGTTCGACGTCATCTACACCGACAATCTCTTTGGCGATATTCTGTCGGATGCGGCCGCAATGCTGACTGGCTCGCTGGGGATGTTGCCCTCCGCCTCCCTGGGTGCACCGATGGCAAATGGTCGGCCAAAGGCGCTCTATGAGCCGGTCCATGGCTCAGCGCCGGATATCGCTGGGCAGGGCAAAGCCAATCCAATTGCGACGATCCTGAGCTTTGCCATGGCCCTGCGTTACAGCTTTGACATGGGTGATGCAGCCTCGGCGCTGGAGGCTGCGGTGGAACACGTCCTGGCCCAGGGTCTGCGAACGGCTGATCTTTTGGGCGAAGAGGGTGCAATGCCGGTCTCAACGAGTGAAATGGGCGACGCGATTGTGGCCGCCCTTGCCCAAGCGGCAAGCTAGGGGCACGCTCACCAGCGAGCTTCAAGACCTCGAGCGTAGCAATGTCGGCAAATCTTAAGGGCAGTCTTCTCGGCCTCGCCGCCTTTGGCCTGTTCGCGCTGCACGATGTCGGGATCAAGTACCTGGGCGGGCAGTACAGCGCGTTCCAAATAGTCTTTTTCATCGTTCTGTTTGGCTTTCCGGTGCTGAGCTTTCTGCTGATCACTGATCAGACCGAGCGCAATTTGAGGCCGGTGCATCCCTATTGGACCGCCGCGCGCACCCTGGCCGCCATCGCGACCTCGCTGAGCGCATTCTACGCCTTCTCTGTGCTGCCCTTGGCACAGGTTTATGTGTTCCTCTTCGCCGGTCCCTTGCTCATCACGATCCTGGCAATCCCGGTATTAGGGGAAACGGTCGGCTGGCGCCGGGCCTGCGCGGTGATCTGCGGTCTTGGCGGTGTGGTTGTCGTGCTGAACCCGACCGAGACGGATCTGAACCAAGGGCATCTTGCTGCGGCTCTAGCCACGATTTGCGGTTCATT
This sequence comes from Pseudomonadota bacterium, assembly GCA_038530555.1. Taxonomy (GTDB): domain Bacteria; phylum Pseudomonadota; class Alphaproteobacteria; order Rhodobacterales; family Rhodobacteraceae; genus HKCCE3408. The sequence goes on from JBCBCN010000016.1 coordinate 20,329, forward strand.
TGCCGCCGTGGTCATGCGCAAGATCGGCCGAGATGAGCGGTCAGTCGTGCTGATGCTGTTCCCGATGCTCGGCAACTTTGTCCTGATGGGACTGGCCCTACCCTTCGTCTATGTGCCCATGCCGCTGATCGATTTGGGCGCGGTGGCTTTGGTGTCCGTTCTGGCGCTGATGGCGACGGGCTGCCTTATCCTGGCCTATCGCGCCGCGGCGGCGATCCAAGTGGCGCCGATGCAATATTCACAGATCATCTGGGCAAGCCTCTTTGGAGTGCTGATTTTCGAGGAAGCGATTACAGTTCAAACCATCGTCGGCGGGGCGATCATCGTGGCCGCGGGCCTCTACATCGCGTTGCGTGAGGAGCGCGGGGGTACGTCGCGTACGCAGCCGGTCCTTAGCACCAAATCCCGGGACGCTGCTCCAGCCGCCCCCCGGATTTCGACCCTCCTAAGGCGGGCGCCGAAACCATCCCCCGATGACACACTCTAGCCGCGCGATCCACCTTGCAATGCGCCTCGCGGGAAGCTACACGACCCGACACGGTCGGAGTGTAGCTCAGCCTGGTAGAGCACTGTCTTCGGGAGGCAGGGGTCGTGAGTTCGAATCTCGCCACTCCGACCAATCAGCCTCCGACATCTGAGCACTTCAGGGCGTTCAATACCCCGCAAACGGATGCCTCTCCTCACGCCATCCCCACCTGCTCCTGATTAGGGCGCATGTCGTCGGGGCGGCTGTGCAGATATTCCATGAGCTTCGCCTGAAGCGCGGCCGCCTGGGCTTGGTCAAAGAGGTTCTCCATCTCATCGGGATCCGTGCTCAGATCATAGAGCTCCCCCGCGCCAGATCGCAGATCCACGGTCAATTTGGCGGTTTCGCTGCGCACGGTTCTCAGGCTGAGCGCCACGCCCGCGCGGGTCGGCAAAAGCTCCCATTCATTCATCGCAAACTCACGGCCGTCGCTTCCACCAGTCATCAGAGCCCGCAAGCTTTGGCCATGCTGCGGCAGCTGCGGCGCGGTCTCGGCGAAATCCGCGAAGGTCGCGCATAGGTCGAGGGTTGAGACAGGCTCCTCCACCCGCGCTTTGGCAGGCACACCAGGCCCGCGGACGATCATCGGCACCCGCAACAGACCCTCGTAATGCATCGGCCCCTTGAGCACCAAACCATGGTCGCCTAGCCAATCGCCGTGATCAGAGATGTAGACCACAAGGGTATCCTCACTCAGCCCCGCCGCATCCAGCGCATCCAGAATCCGGCCGATATTGTGGTCGATCAGTGCGATCTGCCCGTAGGTGTTGGCGATGATCTCGCGCAATTGGTCATCGGTTTGCGGCGGGATGCGGGAATAGGCTTTGCGCACCTCCGCGCTCTGCTTGGAGCCGGTGGGCTCGGCGCTCAAAACCGCCTCGTGCCACCAGGGGCGGCGGTCAAAATCCCTTCTGCGGTGGCGCGGTAGGTCGACATCCTTGGGCGCATGCAGGCGCGACCAAGGCTCAGGCGCGTCGAACGGGTGATGCGGATCTGGAAAGCTGATCCAGGCGCAAAACGGTTGATCACCGCGCCCCTGTTGCAGCCATTGGATCGCGCGATCCGCCGTCCATGTCGAATTATGCCATTCGACCGGCAATTGTGAATGCCAGGTCTGGGCCGCGTCTTTCGTGTCGCCGCCGTTCCGCCAATAGGCCGCGATCTTCTCATCGCCCCGGCCATCAGCGTGAAACCAACGCTCATAATGCTGACCCGCAGGCGGTTTTTCTGGTGGAAACCAGTTATGCCCGACAAGCATCAACTCGACATGGTCGAAGCCCATATAGGGCCCGTTCCAATCGTCGGGCCAGTTCGCAGAACTGCTCAGGCATTCCGGTGTGCCGGTAGGCGCGTGGGTGTGATAGGTTGCGAAATGCGCTTTACCGAAATAGGCGGTCTCATAGCCGCTGGCCGCGAGTGTCCCGGCAAAGCCGCGCTCTCCAATCTCGGGCGCCAAATCGATGCCATTGTCATGGACCCCATGGGTGCGGCAAAGCTGCCCGGTCAGGATGGAGGCGCGCGCGGGCTGACAGACCACGCAGGGCGTGATGCAATTTGCGAAATGCGTGCCTTGAGCAGCCAGCGCGTCGAGATGCGGTGTTTGCACCTTACGGCCCGCAAAGCCCATGCAATCGGCGCGGTGCTGATCGCTGGAAATAAGCAGGATATTGGGTCGCTTTGTCATGGCCGTTTCCAGGAATTGCGCGCCACGACAAAAACGGCGAGCGCGATGAAGGCGATGGATGTGGGGCTTGAGAAGAGGAAGAACGGATCGGCGCCGGTGGCCGAAAACGCCTGGCGTGCGGTCTGTTCGAGATTGCCGCCTAGGATGAATGCGATCACGAAAGGAAGGGGCGACATCTCGATCCGCCGCATGGCATAGCCCAGGGCCCCAAAGCCCAAGGTAATCCAGATCGCGGCAAAGCTGGTTTCTTGCACGTAGATCGCTGTCAGCGTCAGCAGCAGGACGACGGGCAGAAGGTGCTGTTTCGGGATGCGCGCCATCACACCGACCACGCGCATGAAGGCGCCCCCGATGGTCCAGTTGAGCGCATTGGCCACGAACATCGCGGTGAAGATGCCGAAGGCCATCACAAGCTCAGGGTTGATGCCGTCTTGCGGCACGCGGAATACCGTTGGGCCGGGATTGAACCCCGCGATGGACTCCATCGCCAGGATCAAAAACACCGCCGCCGCATTGCCCGGGATACCCAGGGACAGCACCGGGATGAGGTTGGCACCGGACACAGAGGAATTGGCCGCTTCGGTGGCGGCGATGCCTTCCGGCGCACCCTCGCCAAAGGCGGGGTCCTCCGCGGATTTGCGTGCAGCGTGGCGTCTTTGGCCGCTGGTATAACCCAGGGTCGCGGCCAAAGTGGAGCCGATGCCCGGTAAGGCGCCGATGGCCGTCCCGATCACCGCAGAGCGCCCGATATAGGGCAGAAGCCGTGGCAGATCGGCCCAGAGGCCCGGCGCGCGGGCACCGCTCAGCGCCAATGAGGGCCGCACGCTCGGCCCTTCGCGTGAGATGTCTTCAAGCCCTTTGAAGACCTCACCCACGATCAGAACACCGAGGACCGCAGCCGCGATGGGGATACCATCGGATAGGCCCGGCTGACCCAGGCTGAGCCGGGGATAGAAATCCTCACCCGTCGCCACCATCGCCGCCAGAACGCCCAGGCCCATCGAAATGAGCCCCTTACCCACGGAGCGGCCGATCACAGCGGCGATAAAGGCCAACGAAAGGAGCAACAGCGCCGTCTTTTCCGGCAGGTCGAGGTAACGCTCCACTAGGACAGCGAGGAACGGCGCGCAGACCACGAGAACAATGTCGGAGAAGGTATCGCCGGTGACCGACGAGATATGGGCGATCTTCAAAGCGCGCTTGGCTTGGCCCTTTTGCGCCATCGGATAGCCGTCCAGCGTTGTCATGAACGCATCGGGTGTGCCCGGCGTGTTGAACAATATCGCAGGCACCGCGCCTCCGACCGTGCCGCCTTTCATGATCCCGATCAGGAACCCCAGCACAGGCAGAAACGCTTCCGACGAAAAACCAAAGACCGAGATCAAGATGGGCAGGGAAATCGCCATAGCCATCGGCGCGGCAAGACCCGGTGTCGCGCCTACGAAGATCCCCAGGAGAAACCCGAAGAAAATCATCATCAGCGTCATAGGCACGCTGATCCCAAGAAAGCTCAGCCCGCCTTCTGTGCTGAAGACCGCTTGGATGCCGAGGAGGATATGCTCAAACACCGCGCAGCTCCGTCAAACGCTGCCATTGGGCGGCAAAAGCACGTCTTCGAACGGGAGATCGTAGAGGAGCGCGATCACGATAGCGGCAAGCAGCCCGATGATGATCGGTGTCCAACTGACCCGCCGGGCCGCCGCAAGGCCCGTGCCCGCGATCAAGACGGCGCCACCCGTCATGAAACCGAGGTATTTCCAGGGCACCGTATTGCGCAACGGCCGGTATTCGCCCTCGGTCAAAAGCACCGCCAGAACCGGCCCGGTATAGCGCATCAGCGCCAGGGACACCGCGAAAACGGCGAACAGAACGGCGATCCAAGCCAGATTTTTGAGCGTGACGGGCGAGGCGGGGTGCGACGGGCGCGCGATGGTCAAAAGCGCGCCCAGCGAGATGATCACACCGGCGACAACCGGGCCCATCGCATCCCCAATGGACGTGCGCCGCCGAACCGTTTCGACCAGGCCCGACCCGGAATCGAGCGGTGCCCAAACGAAGATGACCAGCAGCGCAAAGATCGCGGCGAGAAGGCCAAGCACACGGTCTGGATGTCCCAGAAAGCGCATAGCCTGGCCCGCCGCGCCCGCCCGTTACTGTGCCGCTTCCATCAACGCGCCTGCGGCGTTGAAGTCGTCCGACAGCAGCGTGTCGAGCTCGTCTCCCTGGATATTGACCGTGCCGCCAAAGGCATTGCCGATCATCTCCTGGGCTGCGCCCGAATTGCTGGCCTCCACGATCGCCGCCGTCAGGGCCTCACGCGCATCATCGGGCAGGCCCGGAGGTGCGACGAAGACGAAATAGCCGTCTGCCGTGAACTCCACGCCGAGATCCGCCATGGTCGGCGCCTCAGGCGTCTGCACCAGGGGAACCGACAGAGCCGAGGCCAGGTTCACCAGATCGCCGGAGGCCACGCCACGGCCCTGGATGCCAGCCATAAAGCCCAGATCCATATCGCCCGCGGTCACGCCGTCGAGCACCGCACGTCCACCGCGGACCTCGATGATGTTGAACTCGACCCCGTTGGCCTCGCCCAGAAGAAATGCAAGATCCGCAAGCTTCGGGCTCATCGCGCCAAAGCGAAGTTCTGCGCCACCTTGGGCGGCGTCGATCACATCCTGAAAGCTCTCCCAGCCCATCGATGACTGGCTGACGATGCCCATCTGAAATCCCGCAGTCGTGGTCAGGCCGGTCACGCTATCGGGCGAGACACCAGCGTCGGGACTGCTCGCGGCATTGTAGCCAAGCGACTCCGTCACGACGAGGGCGATCGCCGTGCCGTCTGCAGGCAGATCCTGCAGCTCGACGAGGGCATTCACACCGCCGCCACCCGTCACCTGGCGCGGGATAATCTCCCAACCCGTGGCCTCTTGCATTTGGTCCGCGATCAATCGTCCCGACGTGTCAGCACCGCCGCCGGCACGGAACGCGATGATGAGATCGATGGGACCTTCCGGCTGCCAGCCATGCCCGTCCGCAAGGGCTGCACCGCTCGGCGCAATGGTCAAAGCGGCCGCTGCGAGCGCGGCTTTCATGAGATTTCGCATAGATTCCTCCCAAATCCTTGCCTGTGAAAAGGCCACATTTAAGTTGACCTGTCAACTTAATTTCACTCAAGTACGAAATACGTGAGGCTTGCACACGCCACAGCCCACAGAAAAGGTAAAAGTGCCAAGACTGCGAAGTGAAGGATTTCCAGTCAGTCGCGCCTGATGCGACCGCGGCCAGAAGGAACGCCCTAAGTGAAGGACACCCCGATGAGCAACGCGCAAAACCTTCTCGTGGTGCTGTCGGATGAGCATCAAGCCCGCGCAATGGGCTGGGCTGGGCATCCTTTGGTCAAAACGCCAAATCTGGATCGTTTCGCGGCCCAGGCGACGCGCTTCACGAATGCCTATACTCCTTCGCCGATCTGCGTTCCTGCCAGGGCAAGTTTCGCGACGGGCCGCCACGTGCATGAAACGCGGCTTTGGGACAATGCCATGCCCTATACGGGCGCCATTCCGGGATGGGGCCACGCCCTGCAAAGTGCCGGTGTTCCCGTCGAAAGCATCGGCAAGCTCCATTATCGCCATGCCGATGACCCTGACGGCTTTGATCAAAAACATATGCCGATGATGGTCGTAGACGGCATCGGGATGGTCTGGGCCTCGATGCGGCGCCCAGAGGAGCGCGTGAGCGGCCGCCCCCGAATGCTCGGCCCCCGGATCGGCGCGGGCGAAAGCGCCTATACTGCCTATGACCGCGACGTGACTGAGACGACTTGTGATTGGCTCAGCCGCCATGCCGATGATGATACGCCATGGTGCCTTTATGTTGGGCTGGTCGCCCCGCATTTTCCGCTGATCGCGCCGCCTGACTTCTACGACCTCTATCCGGCAGATGCTTTGCCCAAGGCCAAGCTTCATCCCCGCGACGGCTATGAACGCCATCCTTGGGTTGAACTGCAGAACGCCTTCATGGACAGCGAGGGCGCTTTCACTGAGGAAGACGAGCGGCTGCGCGCAATGTCCGCTTATTTTGGCCTGTGCTCCTGGCTCGATCACAATGTTGGGCGTATCTTGGACACCCTCGAAACCGTCGGTCTGAGTGAGCGAACAACCGTGGTCTACAGCTCCGATCACGGTGACAACAACGGGGCGCGAGGCATGTGGGGGAAGTCCTGCCTCTACCAGGAAAGCACCCACGTCCCCCTCTTGGCCAAGGGCCCAGATTTCCCCGCGGGCGATTGCGACACACCGGTTAGCCTGCTCGATCTGTCGGCCGGAATCGCGGCGCATTTCGGCACCAGTATCGCGGCCTCTGACGGGGTGCGGCCCCTGCAAGATATAGCTCGAAAGCCCACCGAGCCCGACCGCCCGATCCTCAGCCAGTATCACGCCGCAGGCGCGGTTTCGGCGGCCTACATGTTGCGGATCGGACGGTGGAAGTATCACCATTACGTCGGCTTTTCGCCCGAGCTTTTCGATCTTGAAACGGACCCGGAGGAGGCGCGTGATCTTGCACAAGAACCGGCCTTCGCGGCACGGCTCGCCGAGATGGAGAAAGCCCTGCGCGCCCAGCTCGATCCCGACGCGGTCAACGCCCAAGCGTTCGCCGATCAGGACGCTTTGGTGGTAAGCTATGGCGGACCCGAGGCGGCACGGGCCCTCGGCGCGCCCGGCGCAACACCGCCGCCCGCGGCGCCGGGCAGATGAAGGTCACGGTTCTAGGATCCGGCTCGCCCGAGGCCTATGCCAGGCGCGCGTCATCAGGCTACCTCGTGGAGGTGGCGGGCAACCGGCTGCTCTTTGACTGCGGCGGGGGCGTGTTCGATAATCTCCTACGCGCCGGCCACCGGCCGTCGGAGATCGATCATCTGTTCTTTTCGCATCTGCATAGCGATCATATGATGGATTACGCGCGGCTGATCCACGCCGCCTGGGAAGAGGCAAATCCCGAGATCCACGTCTTCGGCCCGCACCCGATCAAAGACATCACAAAGGGCTATTTCGGACCGGATGGTGTCCTGGCGCATGACCTGAGGGCGCGGACAGAATTCGCCCCCTCGCAGGAGGTCTGGACCGCACGCGGCGGCACGCTACCCCGGCCCTGGCCCGCACCGATCGTCCAAGAGATCACGCCGGGCTTTCGCTATGAAGGCACGGGCTGGCGGCTCAGCAGTTGCGAGGTGCCCCATGCGCAGCCGCATTTGGCCTGCATGGCCTTTCGCCTGGAATGCGGAGGCAACAGCCTGGTCTATTCGGGCGATGCGGGCCGGTGCGACGCGCTGGAGACGCTGGCGCAGGATGCGGACTTGCTCATCCATTGGTGCTACCGACTGGATGGCGAAAGTGCTGACCCGGTGATGGAGCGCCTTTCTCCCACCCCGTCCGAGATCGCCGACATGGCCGCGCGCGTAGGCGTAAAAAGGCTCGTATTGAGCCACTTTCGCACGCATATGGACGCAGAAGGGTGCCATGCGGCGGCGCTTGCGGCGATGGCCGAACGCTTCGACGGCCCGGCCTCAATCGCCGAGGACTTGGACAGCTTTACGCTCTAACGCAAGGCCGTGTGCGGCAGAATATAAGTGGCCTCGGGCCCGGGGCTTTGATTGACACTCAAGTCGCACTCATACACCCGGCTCAGGGTTGCGTCGGTCATCACCTCTTGCGGTGTCCCATCCGCGACAAGCCGCCCTTGATGCATAACGGCAATCTTGTCGGCAAACATCGCCGTCAGGTTAAGGTCGTGCATAACCGCGACCACTCCGCCGCCGCCCCGCGCGAAATCCTGCGCGATCCCCATGACGTCAAGCTGATGGGCAATGTCTAGGCTTGAGACCGGCTCATCGAGAAAGAGCCAGCGCGGCCGCCCTTCGAATGTCGGCTCCCAAACCTGGCACAAGACGCGTGCGAGCTGCACACGCTGCTGCTCACCGCCCGAAAGCTCGGCGTAATAGCGGCTTTCAAAACCGGCCAAACCCACCCTTTCAAGCGCCTGTTCGGGAAGGTCTCGTCGCATGCCCGATTGTCCAGCCGTCAGGCCAAGGCGGACAACCTCGCGCACATTAAAGGGAAAGGCGATCCGCGACGCTTGCGGCAGCACCCCGCGCCGCGCGGCCAATTGCCAGGGCTTGAGCGCGGCGATGTCATCCCCGTCCAGAAGCACGCGACCGCGATAGGGCACCTCTTGCGTGAGCGCGCGCAGGAGCGTCGTCTTCCCAGAGCCGTTCGGCCCAACAATCGCCGTGAGCGCGCCGGGCTCAGCGCTGAATTCAACATCGCGCAAAATCTGCGTCCGGCCGAGCGTAACCTGAATATTTTGGGCAAGAAGCATGCCTAGAGGTCCAGAAGGCTGCGATTGCGCAGCAAGATCCAGAGAAAGAACGGCCCCCCAATCGCCGCCGTAATGATCCCGATCGGCATCTCGGACGGGGCCACGATCAGACGACTGATGATATCGGCGAGCAGCAGGAAAGATGCGCCCAAAAGCGCGGAATTGATCAACAAGAACCGATGATCGGGGCCGGTGATCAGTCTTAGAAGGTGAGGCACCACAATCCCCACAAAACCAATCCCGCCCGCCACCGCGACCGACGCGCCAACCGCGCCTGCCACGGTGAGGATCGCGATGGCCTTCATCATTTGCACTTCGATGCCCAGATGCGCGGCCGCAGCTTCTCCCAAAGCCAACGCGTTGAGCGCGCGCGCCAAGAAGGGTGCAGCGGCCAGAGCGGCGAGGATCAGCGGCATTGCCGCGAAAACCTTGGGCCAGTTCGCTCCGGCCAAGGAGCCCAAGCCCCAGAATTGCAGATCGCGAAGTTGCTGATCGTCGGCGATATAAACCAAAAGCCCATTTACTGCCCCGGCCAAAGCGCCCAACGCAATTCCGCCCAAGAGCATCATGGCGACCGAGGTTTTGCCGCGATGCGTGGCGATCGCGTAGAGCAAGATCGTGGTGACCCAGCCCCCGAAAAAGGCCGCGAAGGCCACAAGGTAGAAGCCGGTAAAAGCCAAAACAGCAGCCGGAAGCGCACCGCCCAAAACGATCGCCAAACCTGCCCCGAGACCGGCCCCGGCGCTGACACCGACGAGGCCCGGATCAGCGAGAGGATTGCGAAAGAGCCCCTGCATGACGGCGCCCGATACAGCCAGAGCAGCGCCGACCATCATGCCCATGACAGTCCGCGGGAGCCTGATGTCAAAGAGAATCACCCGCTCGCGAACCTCGAGATCTTGCCCGGTAAGGGTCTTGGCGACCGCCTGCCAAAGGCTTGTGCCCGATGGTCCATAGGCCACGCTGGCCACCGCGATCAGCGCCAATAGGCTTAGGAGCGCGACCATGCACAGGATTGCCACGCCCTCTCGATCGCCAGGGCGCAGGACGCTGGCTGGCGCGTCTCCGCGATCTGACTGTACGCTCATGTGAGCCGGACCAAGCGCATGCCGCCAGTCACCTCAACCGCCGCCTCAGCCATTCGACGCCGTGCCCAGGCCCTCGGACAGACGACGCACCGCCTCGGGCGTGCGGGGGCCGAAGCCCAGGAGCAGCAGGCCGTTGATCCGGACCACGCTCTCGCTTTGAGCCGCGGGCGTCAGGGCTAGGGCGGGATGCCCGAACAGTTCGGCGTTGTCCGAGGAATGATCGCCGCCGCGATCCATCATCAAGATCACATCCGGGGCGGCCGCGATCGCCGCTTCCTCGCTCAGCGGCAGGTAGCCCTCGAACTCGGTCACCGCGTTCTGCCCACC
>JBCBCN010000017.1:0-28136 GCA_038530555.1 Pseudomonadota bacterium
GGAAGCTTTGCACCACTATGCGGGCTGAGGATGTCACCGACACACTGGACCTCGCATTGCAAGCATCCGGCTGCGATAAGGTGCATGTCGTTCACAAGCCACGTTTGCTGAGTGACAATGGGTCCAGCTACGTCTCTGGCGACCTTGCTGAGTGGCTGCAGGACAAGGGCATGTAGCACTCGCGCGGTGCGCCGTACCACCCTCAGACCCAAGGCAAGATCGAACGATGGCACCAAACCTTGAAGAACCGCATCCTACTGGAAAACTACTTCTTACCGGGTGACCTCGAAGCTCAGATCGACGCCTTCGTCGATCACTACAACCACCAGCGCTATCACGAGAGCATCAACAACGTCACACCCGCCGACGTCTACTTCGGACGGGACAAGGATATTCTAAAACAACGCGAAAGGATCAAGCGAAAGACACTCGAAGCGCGACGCTTGCATCACCGCCAGCACGCCGCATAATCAAACCAACCAGATGAGCCAAACTCTCTCTTAGTATAGGCCCCTATTGGTTCCTAAAACTCTGACGACGGACAGCTGAGCTGTTCGAGCAATTCTTCGCATTCGGCGAAGAACATATCCTTGAGATTGTCTATCGGCATCGCTCAGGCCTTTCCCGTGATCCGATTGAGCACGTTGACCAACGCGACATCGTCAAAGGGTTTGACAATCCAACCTGTCGCCCCCGCAGCTCGGGCTCGCTCTTTAAGTTTCGGACCGCTCTCCGTCGTCAACACGAGGATCGGCACCCGGTTGCGGGCTCGATCAGCGTCACGAATGCTCTCGATCACACCAAAGCCGTCCATCCGCGGCATGTTGATATCCGTGATCACCGCATCGAAAGCGTGTTGATCAAAGGTTTCTACACCGTCCACGCCGTCATTTGCCGTGGTAACTTCAAAGCCTGCGGCACTGAGCGTTTGCCGAACCATCTCACGAATTGTGAAGGAGTCGTCGATGGCGAGAATATGCGGAGATTGTGCCAAGTCTTAACCCTCCAACCGCTCACACAGAGCCTCGAGCCCAAACCGACGCAGGCTTTCGATAAAATCCTCGCTCGTACCGGTCACTGAAATCTTAATCGAGTTGCTATCGGCATAATGATGAAGGACCGCGATGTATTGAGCTTCTGGCACTTCCGGCGCGTAGGCACCTTCGGCAGCAATTGAAATGGCCTGAGGCTTGTCTTTCACGATTGACGCCAGAGTTTCCGCACCCGTTTCAAACCAAGACGCATCGCTGAGATCGATGTGTGTGGTGCCGCTATCGCTCATACGCTGCCTCTCGCGTTGGGGACTTGGTCGTGACCGCCCGCGGGGTAGCAGCAAGGTTTCTAAAGAAGAGTGAATGGAGCGCGATTAATTAGCGCCAATTACCTCAGGTTGTAGCCAGTCGGCCTGCGCCTCGATCTCGGTCAGGTTTTGCCACCGCGCCATCCGCGCAAGCTCGGACCATAGCCGGGTGATTTGCGCCTTTCCCATGCGCATGCCAGACTCCGGCCAAAATCTGCGCAATTTCAGCACGCTACGCGGACGATCCGCTTCGATATCGATACGTCCAATCAAGCGCTGGCCCTGCATGACTGGAAAAACGTAATAGCCGTAGCGGCGCTGCGCCTCTGGCACGAAAATCTCGATCCGGTAGTGGAACCCAAACAACCGTTCGGCGCGTTTGCGATCGCGGAGCGCGGGATCGAAAGGCGACAGGATCCGCATACGCTTAGACGTCACCGGCCCTGGCAAATCAGCCAATGTCTCGGGCCGCATGGCATGGCGGCGCAGACTACCATCCGCTGAGGTCACATCGACCTCGATCACCCGCCCGTCCGCCAACGCGCGCAGCAGCCAGGCCTTGGCTTCTTGCGGTGTGACGAGGGCGAAGAAAGACGCGATCTCACCTGACGTGGCCAAGCCCAGACGGTTCAAGGCCGCCTCGCAGCCCCAATCCACAATCGACCGATCGGGATAAAACGCGTTGAGATATTCCGCAGGAACCACATTCTCGGCGAGGTCGAAATACTTGGCAAAGCCGCGCCGGTGGCAGATCGCCAAACGGCCCGACCGCCACAGATATTCCAAGGCGGTCTTGGAAGGATGCCAATCCCACCACCCGGTGGAGGGCCGTGTCGCGCCCGCGGACATATCGCGGCTGCAAATCGCGCCGTTGCGGGCGATCGCCTCCAGGACGGTGTCGCATTCTTTGAGGAATTCCGGGCCGCGCTGGCGCAACCACTTACTTTCGATCCGATCCCGGTCGCGCGCGAATTTGAGCCGCCAGTAGGGATAGAAATTCATCGGCAGGATAGCCGCGTCGTGTGTCCAGCTCTCGAAGGTTTGGCGCGTCCGATCATTGAGCCAGCGCAAAGACGCGGCGCGGTAGTTCGGCCGCCGGGACCACAGGATCAGGTCATGCGCGCGGGCCAGGGTGTTGACGCTGTCGACCTGCACAAAGCCTAGGCGTTCGATAAGGTCCGCGAGGCCCGCCCCGCGGCCAGAGCCAGACGGTGGCTTGTGAAGGTCGTGGCGCTGCAAAAACAGTGCGCGGGCCTCGGCATTGCCAAGCCTGGGGACAAGATTGCGGGACTGTGCCGGGGCGCGCGCCATTCCAGAACGCTAGTCGATGATTACGCCGGACGGTAGGGCCTAGCTGGCCTTGGCCACCCCAAGCGTACTCGCCCCGCCATCCTCGGCCGAAACCGGGCTAAGATCCCCCTCGTAGCGCACGATGAATTGTCCGGTGAGAGGCGCATAAAGCGCCACATCGAAGCGGAAGCGGTCCTCCTCCCCAGCGGTTTCAACCGCCTCCGAACGCGGCCAAAGAAAACGCGGCAGCGGGACCGGGCCAAGCCGACCGCCAATGACGGGATAGTGCAGATTGCCGTCCTCCACTGTCAGACCGATGGTGAAGGTGAACGGCCCAAACCGCTCCGTCATCTTGCCCCGATCAAGGCGCAGAACCGAGCGGAAGCGCGCATCTCCAATACGCCTGTGCCAGATCTCGCCGTCCCCCCGGCGCAGCTTGAGCACTTCGACCGGCACATCCTCGGCGGCGGGTGGAAAGCCAAAAAGCCGTGCGATCAGGTTTTGATAGAGACCCTGGCCACGGGTCACCCGGGCCCGACCGGCAAAACGCTTGGCATCGACCCAGGCGTGGCTGTCTCGCACGGCGGGCGCCAAAGTCGAGAAATCTTCACCCAATGCCGCCTCAAAGAGCGGTGTGACCGCGAAACTGTCGCGCGTGAAGGAGATATCCAGATCAGCCATGCCCGCCTCGGCATCCGCAAGGCTCAACTCATCGAGCGCAGCCCGCGCGCCCGGGGCCAAATCATGCATTTTGTCCACCAGAACACGGCCGGCAATCGCCGGAACGCTGGGTCCGTGACCCGAACGGGCCACAAGCCGCCAACTGCGACGCTCCCAGCCCTGCCCCACACGGCCGGTTACGGCCACGACCATGCCGCCGCGATCGGTGCCGAAGGGCGCCAGCGCCCACGCCCCAAACGAAACTGGAGCAAGCGGGATCGGAAAGTCATAGAGCGCGCGCAACCGTGAGAGTGCGTCGAGGCCCCAACCCATGATGCCAAGCTCCAAACCTGCGCGAAATTCCACGCTTTGCGCGCCAAAATGCGCGCCAAATAGCTCATGATCGGGAGCTCCGATCAGATAGGCGCGCCGCTTCAAGCCGCCGGGCAAGTCATAGACTTTCGGCTCGGACCAACCGCGCGAGGGCCACCAAGCACCACCGCGCCGGATCCGCAAAGGGCGCCCGATCTGCGCCAGGATCGCCTGCATCACAGCCTTGCCGCGCGGGGCCCGATTGCCGGGCAGGATCGCGCTTTCGATCCGGTCGATCTGATCCAAGCCACGTTTGAGCTCATGGACCGCCGCCGCCGACAGCGCGGGCACGGTCGAGACACCGGTCAGCGCCACAATCCCCGCTGCCCGGGCCTCAGCGTCCAGAGCGGTGACCCGGGCGCAATGCTCAGGCGCGTCCGAAAGGTCGATGTAATGCGCACCAGCGGCAATCGCCGCGCGCAGAAGCGCAGTGCTGTCGGGCTGACCGCTCTCACCATAGGTTTGAAACGGCCCGGCCGCGTCGATCACGATATCAGGCTTGTGGGCAAAAAGCGGCGTAAGGTCCTCGCGCAGATCGAGCGTCAGGCTTTCTGCTCCAAGCTCTGCCGCCAGGGCCCCGCCACCCCGCCGCGCCGCCACGATCAGCCGGTGACCGTCTCGCGCCAACAGCCGGGCGAGCCGCGCGCCAAAGACGCCCGTGCCGCCGATAATCGCGACCGTCAGCCTCTTGCGTGTCTGGCTCATTCGAGCACCAGTCGCGCGCGCAAGCTCGCAGGCGCCATCTCGCAGATGTCACGGCGCCCAAACATCCTGTAGCGGTTGCGCGCAACCAAGCGGTAGAGCCCCCGGCGCAGCGGCGCGGGCAGGATCATCACCGTTTGCAAAATCCGCCCCACCCCGCCGCAGGCCCTGCCCAATGCCGCCACGGCTTCCAACCCGCTCGCCGCGCGGCCATTCTCCACAAAAAGCCAAGTCTCCGGATCCTCGGGGTCTTCGCCGAAATGCCGCAGCACTGCCTGCCCGGTCGCACTCTGGATGGGCATGATGCGCACGCGGCCCGACCGGTCCAATCGGTCGATCCAGCGCGCCGCCCAACCACACAGCGCGCAGGAGCCATCGATCAAGGCGAGCGGTTCGTAATCCTGCGCCGGATGAGCGGATGCAGTGTCGGAGGTTTCGGCGGGGTCCATCCTCGTAAGGTAAGCCGGATGCGGCCCAGGACGAGGGGACAGGCCCCGACGCGACACCGTGACCGAGGCGCATGATGCGCGTCACGGCTCAATCACGGAGCCTTAAAGCAGTTCCCGACCGTCTAAGCCGCCCTTTTCGCCGCGTCTTCCCAGATCCAAGGCCGAGTGAACTCGCCCAGGACTTTCTCCAACGCCGCCTCGTCCACCTCGCCGTTTCGAGCCAGATGCGCCACCAGCCCGAGCTTTTTATCCTCCACTACCGCCACCACCTCTGCGGCGATCCCGGCCTCGCTCAAAGCGGCGTTATAAACCCGCGTAATGGCCCTTTTGCGCAGATCAGGCTTGAATACTTTGCCCACGGCGGTCTTGGGCAATTCGCCCAGGATTTCGAGATGTTTCGGCACCGCCGCACGCTCATGGATATGGGTTTTGCAATGCCCGAGCAGGTCTTCGACACTGGCCTCGGCGCCATCCACAAGCTCGACATAGACGCAAGGCAGTTCACCGGCGAAGGCGTCGGGCTGCCCGATCGCACCGGCGAAGGCCACCGCATCGTGACCGGCCAGGGCCTCCTCAATTTCGGCCGGATCAATATTGTGCCCGCCACGGATGATCAAATCCTTCGCCCGCCCGGTGATCCAGAGATAACCATCCGCGTCGATCCGGCCCAGATCGCCCGTCCGCAGAAAGCTGTCATGGTGGAAAAGCTCGCGGTTCTTTTCGGCCTCGGTATAGGTCGCGCCTGCAATCACGCCCGGATTGTCGATGCAGATCTCGCCCACCTCATCGGTCTCGCAATCGCGCGGGCCGTCCGGAGCGTCCATAAGTATCCGCACATTACAATGGGGCAGCGGGATCCCGACCGAGCCAATCTTCTTCTCACCATCTGTGGGGTTGCAGGACACCAGACAGGTCGCCTCCGTCAGGCCATAGCCTTCCACAAGCGTCACATTGGTTGCCCGCTCAAAACGATTGAACAGCTCCACCGGCAAAGGCGAGGAGCCGGAAAACGCCGTTTTCACCGTCGAAATATCAGCATCCACGGGCCGCTGCATCATCGCCGAAATCGCGGTCGGCACGGTGATGATGAAAGTGATCTTCCAGCGCTCCACCAGCTTCCAGAAATTGTCGAAGACACCCTCGCCGCGATAGCCCTGAGGCGTGGGAAAGACCACATGACCGCCGGAATGAACCATCGCCATCAGGATCACGTGGACTGCGAAGACATGGAACAGCGGCAGCGGGCACATCACGTTGTCTTCCTCAGAGAAGAGCAGCGTGTCACCGATCCAGCCGTTATAGATCATGCCCGAAAACCTATGCTGCGCGACCTTGGGTGTGCCGGTCGTCCCTCCGGTATGGAAATAGGCCGCCACCCGGTCACCGGGGCGCTCCTCAAAGCTCAGGCGCTCGCCGGAATGCTTGGCCATCTCAGCGTTGAAGTCGAGAATGCGGGCGCGGTGGGAGACCGGGTTTTTCGGCCGCACCAGAGGCACGATAAACTTCTTTAGGCCTGTCAGATAACGCAGCAGATCGACCTCCAGGACGGTCTCGACATCTGGTGCTCGGCGTACGGCCTCAGCCACTTTCTGCGCAACGTCCGTTTTGGGGAAAGCCTTGAGCGTGACCACCACGCGCGCTCCAGTTTCGCGCAGGATGCCTGCGATCTGTTCGGCGTCCAGAAGCGGGTTGATCGGCGTGACAATGCCCGCAACCATCCCGCCCAGCAGGGTCAAGACGGTCTCGTTGCAATTGGGAAGGATATAGGCGACCGCGTCGTCTTCCTTGATCCCGAGATCACGGAACATGTTGGCGGCTTGTGTGGTTTTGGCATGCAGCGCGCGCCAGCTCAGCGTCTCAGCCGAGTCGCTGGGGCCAGAGAATAGCTGAAAGCTGACGGCATCATGGTCAGGGACCCGTGCTAAAGTACGTCCCATAAGCTCATAGACGGTCTCAGCCACCTGAGCCGCGGGCCAGGGCTGCTCACCCTCAAGCTGCGAAATGTCCGCAGTGGTCGCAAAACGCGCCATAACATCCTCCCTTATGCCCGGCATACCCGCGCCGAAACGCGGGACTATGTGGTGTGTGAGCATGTGGAGGATTGCGCTACGGCGCAAGAGTAACGCTGCGAGAAAAGGTTAGGCGCGGGTTCTAGCGTCTGGCAGTTCAGCCAGAGATGTAGGTCGTGCTGCGCGGCCGGTAGAAGATCTTTTGATTGTGCAGACGCCCGAGGACTTCATGCGCGCGGCGCGGATCGATGTCTGCCGCTGCCTCGTCACTCATAGCTGCCGTGAGGGCGGTCTCGATAACCTCGATATCATCGACGGTCAGATCAAACTTTGTGTTTGGCTTTGGCATCTGGGTAGGGTGTCCATCGCTGCAACATCATAGTCCGATCATATTTGCCGCGAGGTCGCCTTTTCAAGAAAAAACGTCGCCTTTTCAGTGTGTTCCTTTGCATACCGGCATACCGAAGCATACCGGAACCCTCTTCACTCCGCCGCCAATCCTTCCGTAAACTGCAACCGTGCGAGCCGCGCATAGAGGCCGTTTTGCGCAACCAAGGCGTCATGGGTCCCGTCCGCCACGATCCGGCCGTCTTCAAAAACCAGAATCCTATCGGCGCTTTTGACCGTCGCCAGGCGATGGGCGATCACCAGGGTTGTGCGCGATTTGGACAACTCCCGGAAGGCTTTCTGCACTGCATGCTCGCTCTCGGCATCGAGCGCCGATGTCGCTTCATCAAGGAGCAGGATCGGCGCATCGCGCAAGATCGCCCGCGCGATTGCGATGCGCTGTTTTTGACCGCCCGACAACAGCACGCCGCGTTCGCCGACAAACGTCGCATAGCCCTCAGGCAAAGCTTGGATGAAGCCATCCGCGCCTGCGGCACGTGCGGCGGCCTCGACCTCAGCCTCAGTGGCCTCCGGGCGGCCAAAGCGGATATTCTCCAGAGCCGATGTTGCAAAGATCACAGGCTCTTGCGGCACCAAGGCAAGGGCGCGACGAAACTCACTGCGCGCCAACTGAGTCAGCGGCGTGCCGTCCAGGCTGATTGTACCCGCATCAGGATCGTAGAAGCGCTGCAGCAGCGCCAGAATTGTCGACTTCCCGCTGCCCGACGGCCCAACAAGCGCCACTTGCTCACCCGGCTTGATGCGCAAACTGACCTGATCAAGCGCCTTGCGTTCGGGCCGGCTGGGATAGCTGAAGCTGACATCGTCAAAGGCAATCTCACCACGGCCATGCTGCGCCAAGGGAACGGGCGCCATGGGATCCTGCACGCTGTCTTCCATGCCAAGAAGCTCTACCAAGCGCTCCGTCGCGCCCGAGGCGCGCTGCAACTCGCCCCAAACTTCACTCAGTGAGCCGACAGCCCCCGCCACGATGATCGCATAGATCAAAAACTGCACCAGCTCCCCGATGGTCATCGCATCGGCGCGCACATCCCGGGCCCCAATCCATAGAACCGCAACCACACCGGCAAAGACCAGGGCGATCACGATCACCGTCATCCAGGCGCGGACCTTGATGCGGGCCTTGGCGCTCTCAAAGCTCTCCTCGGTGACGCGGGCGAAGTCTTGCGAGCTGGCCGCTTCATGGTTGAAGGCCTGAACCGTCTGCACCGACAACAGCGCCTCCGAGCCCAAACCAGAACTTGCAGCGATCCAATCCTGGTTCTCCCGGCTTACCGTCCTGAGCTTTCGGCCCAGCGCCAGAATGGGCAGCACGATCGCCGGCAGCACGAGGGCCACCACATAAAAGGTCAACTTTGGCGAGGACACGAACATCAAAACCACCCCGCCAAGCGCCAGAAGGGAGTTGCGCATAAACACCGACACCGACGAGGAAATCACGCTTAGGATCAGCGTTGTGTCAGTCGTGATCCGGCTCAAGATCTCGCCGGTCATCAGCTTGTCGAAAAAGGCCGGGCTCATCCGCAGCATACGGTCAAACACCGTTTTGCGGATGTCTGCGATCACCCGCTCCCCGATGCGGGTCACGAGGTAGTACCTTAGCCCCGTGCCCGCCGCGAGAAGCAGCGCGATGCCAAGCGCGGCCAGAAAGTAGCGATCCAAAAGCTCGGCCGCGCCGGTCTCGAACGTGTCGACCACCCGTCGCACCGCCACCGGAAGCGACAGGGAAACCACCGAGGTCAACACCAAGGCCAGCGAAGCGGCCACAATTGTCGCCCAATAGGGCTTAAGGAACGGCGCGAGCGCGAAAAGCCCGGAGATGCGTTTGGGGGTCGCGCGGTCTTCGGCATCGCCGCCGGTCGCGGCGCCGCTGGGCGGTGAAAAAACGGGGCCCGGATCGGCCATACTTTCGGGTCTCCTCTCGCGAAGTGATGCGATACGCGGCAATGCCGCGCCAGACAAGAGCGTGCACCTCAGCCGCTGACGTGCAACCTGGCGGGGAATGGGCCTAGGTCAAACACTCAGTGGTCGGGAAGAACCGACGCCCGCTGGTTCACTATGATCGCGCAAGGATCGGAATCGCGGAGGGATTGGGATCGCGGAAGGATTGGATCGCGGAAGGATTGGAGCGGGCGGCGGGAATCGAACCCGCTTCATCAGCTTGGAAGGCTGAGGTAATAGCCAGTATACGACGCCCGCTTTCGAGCATCGTGGTAGGTTAGACGAAATCGGGCGTCAAGCTCGCAAGGACGATCGTGCACAGCAAGTCGCTTGACGTCCTGGCACATTTGCCCAGCCACGACCGTTTTGTGCGGAAAAGGGCCAACCAATGACAGCCAAGACCGTGGGCCCGGATTTGGCCAAGGGCGTTTTTCAGGTGCACTGCATTCCAGCCACGCGGCGTCGGATCATCAAAAAAGCTCAAACGGGGGAAGCTGATCGCCTTTTATGAGACATTGCCGCGATGTGTGGTTGGGATGGAAACGCGCGGCTCGTCCCACCACTGGGGCCGCGAGTTACGCAAACTCGGCCACGACGTTCGTCTGATGCCCGCAGCATTGGTCAAACCCAATGTAAAGCGCGGAAAGACAGATGCGGCCGATGCGGAAGCGATCTGCGAAGCTGTACGTCGATCAACCATGCGCTTTGTCGAGATCAAGCCTGATGACCAACAGGCCTGGCTCGCCATCCATCATGCTGGGGATTTGGTTGTCCGCCAGCGCACCCAGGTCGTGAACGTGATCCGTAGCATACTGCGGGAATTTGGGCACATCCTTCCGACAGGCATCGACGCTGTGTCCAATTTCACCCGGGAACATGGCACACAAGAGCAGTTGGAGATGCCCGAGATCGCGGACGGCATGAAGTGGGTCGCCCTTCGCCCCGGCGGTGTTCTGGACACGCTGCTGGAGATGAATGCCGCATACCTCAAAA
Organism: Pseudomonadota bacterium; assembly: GCA_038530555.1. GTDB lineage: Bacteria > Pseudomonadota > Alphaproteobacteria > Rhodobacterales > Rhodobacteraceae > HKCCE3408. Next base: position 10,125 of record JBCBCN010000017.1, read on the forward strand.
AAGGTGAGCAGACCATGCCCGCCGATCTGGAGGTTCCAGCAACGGACATTTTGACTGCCGATGTCGCGTGTTGCTAGGCTCCAGCGACGCGGGTGCCGGGCATCGAGAGTGAGCGTATCGACCTGGGGGTGGATAAGCCTACCAACATCATTCAAATCGCCTAGATGCCCTCCAAGGAGCTTGGGCGTCCGATTAAGGCCCAACGTCCGCCGAAATTCATCACGTCTGTCATATTCGGTATCATGGGACTGCTAAACGCAAGCATGAAGGACAATGTGAAAGCGATGGAGTATGTCTCCGGCGGAAACGACATCGCCGATTTTACGCGGCAAACTGAGGTGTTCAGACCGCCGAGCACCATGGCGGTGTCAATCAAGCGACGGGTCGACAAAATGGAAGCGTACTTGCCGCTGCGAAATACGCGATTTGAAGAACCATAGTTCTGCATTCATCAACTCTGGTTGATACGAACAAGCGGCGCCTAACCAGTCAGCAGATTGCTGAAGCCCCGGGCTCTGAGGGTCGCGCGCGAGCATCTTCCGACCGTCCCGCCAGGCGAACGTCGTCAGCTGAGCGGCACTCTAAGGCGGTTATTCGTTGGCATTAAAATGTTACCTTTGGCCTGCCCAACGGTTTTCGTTGTCTCGCGCTTCGTCCAATTGTTCGCGGACCGCCTGCAACAACGGCACAAGTTCACCGATCAATGCGAGATCCATTGGCGGATCCATCTTTGCAATGTCTTTTGCAACGGCACCCAACGTCGTGTGAAGCAGTTCCCCGCCCGCTTCGGTTATCCTCGCCACCTTTGAGCGGGCGTCACGGGGATTGGGCGCGATCTCGATTAAGCTGAGCTCCTCGAGCACTTTTAGCATGTGGGTCATGCTCGTCTTTGGGATCTGGAATGCATAAGCCAAGTGTTGCGGCGTAGATCCCTCGGGGCGCCGAGAGATGTGCCCCAAGAGATAAAAGTGATGGTTCGATAAACGTTCGGGCAAATGCCGCCCAATGAGCGTGCCAGAAAACTGCGAGATAATGCCAGCTTCGAGGAAGAACCTGTTTACGCTGTGGTGATCCTGTTCATCCATCAATGACGCGCGTTTCCAACTCCCAACGGGGCGTTGCCACTGCAGGTGATCCATGCCCGATGCGTGCCAACATCTGAATTGTCTCGCCCGATTGTGCAAGCCGACCGTGAATGCTGCTGTAGAGATCAGACATTTCTGGGAACTCCTGCAGCGCCTGGCTCATGGGATGCGTGCCAAGCCCCAAAGCCGTCACCGCAAGGCTGTTACGCATCCAGGTCTGTCCGGCTTGGATTTGGTCAAGCCGCGTGTTTCCGCGTGTCTTGAGGAGTGTATAGGCCGGTGTCGCATAGCAGACGTCTCGGTACCCATTCATAAAGGCCTCGAATGCCGCGCCGGACGTTTCCGCCAGCATATCCCTCGTCAGCAGACCAACGCTGTAAAGCGCGTCAAGGTGCAGTTCGCGCATCTCCAGCCCATCGGGGTTCGCATTGATCTCGCGTTTGCCGATACGCATTAGATCGACGCTCTCCTGAAATGTCCGTTCGGTGAAAACTTCGAGTTGGAAGGCTTCCCAGGTTAAATCGCGCAGATACTGAACCGTATCCTCGTCGGTAATCACATCGACATATTGCGACAGCCTCCGAATATCCTCTGCGGACAATCCCTGAGACGTGTAGGCATCCTTCGCGCTGTGACGGGTGGTGATGTATCGCGCCAACGGATCTTCCTGTGCGCCTTCGCGAAAACGCGCCACGGCGACAGGGCCGTCATCGCCTTCGGGCAGAATGTCCAAACTGACGCTGTGTCCGGTTTGTGAGGCTGCGATGACCATGTTCTCGATGAAGCATCCAAGACCAATGAAGATCTGGCGATTGAATGGATCCGTCATCGGTAGGTCTCGATCCGGATCTCGCAGAATGGTGACCTCATCAGCCTGGCTGAGATCAACCAGCCAGGGTTGACGGTTGTGAGGGTTCGGAGCCAGCAGCGCGTGGCCAAGGGCGCGTTCAATCGGATCTGTGAAAGCGTTTGCTTGCTCCCAAGGGGCCAAAGCCCGGGTTGGCGTGCGGGTCACTGCGAAGGTACCGACGCCAGCTCCAGAGGCAATCAAGCCGCCGCCGAGGATTTTAATAAAAGTTCTACGAGTGGTCATAGCATACTCCATTAGTACGATTTCGTACATATAGATGCGAAATCGTACTATCAAGTACGAAATAGGACCAAATTACATTGTGCTGACGCTGCCTAATTCTGCCGCTATGCACCCTCCTGGCAGCAGGTCTTAGTAGGTCATCCTTGCATTGGACATGGGTCCGAGAGCCTTACGCAAATGATCAACGAACCACGCGATTGCGAAATCGCTGCTGAGGCGCCGATGCCAAGTTGCAGAGACCTGAAAAGGTCTCAGCGCCAACGGCGGGTCGAAGAGCTTGAGACCAAAGCGATCCGCTCGGCCGACGGCAAGACGTGCCGGGATCGTGGCGATCAAATCCGTGCGTGACACCAGGTCGAGCGCTGACAGGAAGCCCGTTGTCATAATGGCAACGCTGCGTGCCCGATCCATAGAGCGCAGCGACTTGTCAACGATCCCACCCGCTGTCCCGCCCGGCGCAGCCACCACGTGGCTTTCGGCGCAGAATGTGTCCAGGTCGAGACCGGTGCAGTTTGCCAACCGAGGGTGGTCCACTCTGGCAATGACTCGGTAACCTTCGTCAAATAGCTCTACACTCTCCAAAGTGGTGGGAAGATCCCTGGCAAAGCCGAGCCAGATGTCCGCCTCGTCCTGCCCTAGGGCGCCAATCGACGCCTCACGACCCATGGCGCGCAAATGCAAGCGCATGCCAGGCGCTTCGAGGCGCAACGTCTCGATCACGTCCGACAAAAGCGCCACCTCATAGTCAAGCGCGCAGATGCGGATGTCGCGTTCCATCCGCGCAGGCTCGAAAGGAACTGGATCACCGAGCATCCGCACGGCACTTTCGATGACTTGCTCGGCGATTTCGGCGAGCTGCACCGCACGCGCCGTCGGTTCAACGCCGTGAGGTTTGCGGATGAAAAGCTCGTCGTCGAAGAGGGCGCGCAGGCGCGCCACCGAATGGCTAATCGCTGTCTGCGTTACGCCAAGTGTCGCTGCCACATCGGACAACTTTCGGCGCCTTACGCCCTCCCTCATCACGAGGAGCAGCATGAAATCCAGCTTTCTGACTTGAGCATCACTAGTATCTGACATGACATAAATTCGTTAGCACTCATATCAATCACCGTCCATGTCTGTGTCGAAACCGGGCGCACGCGCCTCAGAAAGGAGACAGATCATGGGCACATCCAAACGCATCCTGATGATCGCCTCAAACCCCACCCTCTCGCCGGTCACAGGCTGGCCCATCGGCTTTTGGTGGGCTGAGCTATCGCACGCTTTCGAGGTCTTCGAGGGCGCTGGATATGAGATCGACATCGTGTCGCCTGATGGCGGCATGCTGGAGGCCGATGGCTACTCCGACCCCGAAGATGAAAGCGGCTATTCCACCCAAGACACGATCTCGCTGGCCTTCAAGAACGATCCCGCGAAGATGGCCCTCCTTGCCGACACACCGGCGCTTTCAGAGGTAGACCCGGCAGGCTTCGACGCCCTTTTCGTGGTCGGCGGGCAAGGGCCCATGGTTACCATGATCGACGACACCCGGGTCCACAGTTTCGTCAGTGCGTTCTATGAAAGCGGTAAGGTCACCGCAGCCGTGTGCCACGGCACCTGCATTCTCTTGAAAACGCGGCTGTCGAACGGGGAACTTCTGGTAAAAGGCAAGCGCTGGACCGGTTTCGCCAATTCGGAAGAGGAATACGCCGAAAACGCGGTCGGCCAGAAGATTCAGCCCTTCTGGATCGAAACCGAGGCGAAGAAGATCCCCGACACGCAGTTCGAAGTGGCCGGCCCGATGGAGGAATTTGCCATCCGCGACGGCCTCCTGGTGACGGGCCAGCAACAGGTATCCGCCGCCGCCGCTGCCAAAGAGGTCATCGCGGCGTTGTCCTAGCGCTGTGGAAAAACCCATGAACCAGTCGATTCTGATTGCCGCGGCCTTCGCCACCGGCGCCCTGGTGCCCCTGCAGCTGGTCTTCAATGCCCAGCTCGGCGGTGTGACCCGCAACGCCTTTACCGCCTCCTTCATCGTGTTTGCCGTTGGCCTTATTGTTCTTACAGCGATCATCGGCATCACGCGGCCAAGCCTACCAGGTCTCAGCGAACTGACGGCGGCCCCAAAGACGGTGTGGCTCGGCGGGCTTATCGCGACCTTTTACATTTTGGCGATCGTGGTGATCACGCCTCAGCTGGGCGTGGGCCTGACAACCGCGCTGATTTTGGTGGGCCAGCTTTGCATGGCGCTTGCTCTGGACCACTTCGGCGCCTTCGGCAACCCGCAGCAATCACTGGGGCTTACCCGGGCCCTTGGGCTGGCGATGATGATCGCAGGGGTCGTCACAATCAAAGCGTTTTAAGGATGACCACATGCAAAAGACTGCCTTGATCACCGGCGCCAATCGTGGCCTCGGGGCGGCTCTAACCAGTAACTCTCGGCAAGCGGGATGGCGTGTGCTTGGAACAGCCCGCAACCCGTCAGCCATCGCCTCTGAGACGGCGCATGCCAAACACGCGCTCGACCTCTCACAAATCGACAGCGTCCACGCCCTTTCAAGCGCAGTTGTCGATGCTGGCGAGGCGATCGATCTCTTGATCAATAATGCCGGCTTCAATCCCAAGGATCGCAAAGACGACCCCGACTATTTCGCGTCTACCTTCAAGATCGAGACATTCTCGGCGACCAATGTGGCAGAAGCGATGGCGATAAACGCCCTTGCGCCGACAGAACTTGTCTCTCGCCTGCTGCCCGCGCTGGCGCCGGATGCCGTCGTGCTCAACGTATCCTCCTGGCTGGGCTCCATCGGTGGCAAAACCAGCGGCGGGCATTACGGCTATGCCGGCTCGAAGGCTCTTTTGAACATGATGACCCGCGCCCTGGCGATGGAGTGGAAGGAGACACCCCGCGCGGCCGTCGCGCTGAACCCGGGCTGGATGCAAACCGATATGGGCGGGGCCAAGGCAGAGCGTTCGCCGGAGCAAACGGCCGCCGATATCTTGGACCTTTACGGGTCCGGCGCGCTCCATACAGCCAATGGAAAGTTCCTGAACGCCGATGGATCAGAACACCCTTGGTGAGCGCAGGTTCGAAAGCTCGATGAGAGCGATGGGGCACTGTTTTGGCGCGAAGCGGCCCTAAGCTGCAGTACGCCGACCGGTCAGCATGCTCCCGTCGCGGCCCGTCTAGAGCTCTTTCGCGATTCCGGCTCAGCATGTGTGTGGATATTGCAAGCTTCGCTGCGCGTCCCGTCAGATCAGACGCTTGCTATACAGATGCAACAGAGTTCGAGCGCCGGGACCTGGTGGATCAGTCTCTCTGGACTTCCGCCGTCTGTGCAATAGACTTTGTCGCCGGGTTAAAGGACCAGCCGATATGCCTGCCATCGTTTCCGTTCAGGACCTTACCAAGAGATACGACGGAGGGTTCGAGGCACTAAAGGCCGTCAACCTGGACATCGAAGAAGGCGAAATCATCGCGCTTCTCGGCCCCAATGGCGCGGGGAAAACCACGCTGATCTCAACCATCTGTGGCATCAGCAATCCAACATCCGGGACAATCACAGTGGGCGGCTTTGATAGCGTCCAGGCGTTCCGGGCCGCGCGGGCTTTGATAGGCCTGGTTCCCCAGGAAGTTAACCTGGAGCCGTTTGAGACGGTGATAAACACCGTCAGGTTCTCCCGCGGCCTTTTCGGGTGTCCTCGAAACGACGCGTTTCTGGACGGGCTGCTGCGGGAGCTCTCGCTCGACGACAAGCGCGACGACAGGATCATGACGCTGTCAGGTGGGATGAAACGCCGGGTCTTGATTGCTAAGGCGTTGAGCCACGAGCCGCGCGTACTTTTCCTCGACGAGCCAACCGCCGGTGTCGACGTCGAACTGCGCCAAGACATGTGGCGGATCGTCGAGCGGCTGCGGCAAAACGGTGTGACGATCATCCTGACCACGCACTACATCGAAGAGGCCGAAGCGATTGCTGATCGTGTCGGCGTCATCGCCAAGGGGGAAATTCTCTTGGTCGAGCAGAAATCAGCTCTGATGGCCCGTATGGGTCAGAAAGAACTGACGATCGAGCTCCATCAGCCGATTGACGCCATCCCCGAGGGTCTCGGTCAATACAACCTGGAGCGCAGCGACGACGGGTTTGCCCTTACCTACCGATACGAATCCACCGGCGAACGCACCGGCATTACGCGTCTGCTCAATGACCTTGCCACGGCTGGACTGCACATGCGGGACATCGAGACCAAGCAGTCGAGTCTCGAAGATATCTTCGTGGATCTCGTGAAAGAACCGGCATGAACCTCACCGCGATCAAAGCCATCTACCTGTTCGAAATGGCGCGGTTCTTCCGGACACTTACACAAAGCTTCGTATCACCAGTGATCTCGACGGCGCTTTATTTCGTCGTGTTTGGCGCGGCGATCGGCAGCCGCATCCAGGAAGTCGAAGGCGTCAGCTACGGCGCTTTCATCGTGCCGGGGCTGATCATGCTCAGTGTCATGACGCAGGCCATGCAAAACGCAAGCTTCGGCATTTATTTTCCGAAGTTCATCGGAACCGTCTACGAATTGCTGTCCGCTCCGGTGAGTTTTCTGGAAATCACAATCGGCTATGTCGGTGCCGCCGCCACAAAGGCCCTTTTCATTGGTGTAGTGATCCTGGTTACCGCGACATTCTTCGTCGAGCTTACTATAGTCAGCCCACTAGCGATGATCGCCTTCCTGGTTCTTACCTGCGTCAGCTTCGCTTTGTTCGGCTTCATCATCGGCATCTGGGCCGGTAGCTTCGAGCAGCTTCAACTCATCCCACTTCTGGTCATCACGCCTTTGGTTTTTCTTGGGGGATCTTTTTACTCTATCGCAATGCTCCCGCCAGCCTGGCAAACGATCTCTCTATTCAATCCAGTAGTCTACCTTATCTCCGGGTTCCGATGGGCGTTTTTCGGCATTGCCGATATACCTGTGGGTGTCAGCCTCGTTGCTATAACTGCCTTTACGGCGCTTTGTATCACGACCATCTGGTGGATATTCAAAACAGGCTGGCGCATCAGAAACTGACGGGGAGCCGTTTCAGCGAAGAGAAGACCATTGGCATTCTGAATGTGCTTCAGGCTGAGCTTAACGCGCAAAAGCTGGGTCGAAAGCATGGGGTCGGCAATGCCACTTTCTAGAAGTGCCGCCCGATCTCAACCGCGCGATTTATCCTGCTGTAAATCCCCATCGGGCCGCGAGGACGACGTGTCGAGCCGCCGTGACGCACGCGTACCCGGCACCAGCATCTCGGCCTTGCGGAAATAGGCGCGCAGCTCGTGCTTAGAGATGCCGAGCTCCAGCCGTGCCTCCGCCACCGTCTTGGATTGCCAGGGCTCCTTTTCCATCGGAATGAGATGCAGATCACGGTCCTTGAGGTTGTCGGTCGCATAGCCCACGCCCAACAAATATGAGGCGATATGCGCCTCCTCAAAGCGCCAGTGCTTGGGGTATTCCTGGGTCGAGACCTGGATGAAGAAATCGATATGCTCCTGGGTGAGGTCCGAGGCCGCGCCCATCGTGGCGCCGATGATAAAGGCCTCATCCTGAACATGTAATCCGCGCCCGAACAGGACGTGTAGGCAATCATGCCGGTCGAGATGGATCGCGCCTGGCAGAGCATCAGGGCTTTCGGGGTTTTCGTACTTTTTGATGATCTCGGGCACGTCATCCGCATTGGCCGCTGGCATCGTCGCCAGCACCGCGGCCAGCGTGCTGTCATCGGTGTCGAGGCCGGGGTTCCACTCTTCCCAGGTCAGATCAATGCGTCGGCTCATTACTCTCCTCCGAAGCTGGTGATCGCGCTAAACGTCGTCTGCTCGGCCACGGCGCTTTGCAGGGCCTGTTCCAAGTCAGAAACGTCGTCGATGGCCACGAAGGTGCCGAGATCTGAGCGGTTGAGCACGTGGCTCCCGCTGATCCCCACACCGATGGTTGCGATCTGGATGGGCGTGGTGCGCGCCAGATCCTCAATCGCCAAGCGAAGGGTCGCGTTGTCATCGGCCTGACCATCCGTCGTCACCAGAATGCGGTAGGTCCCAAAGCCGCCCGCGCGCGCCGCTTCCTCGCCCAGAACCCGCCGGGCCGTGCTTACAGCCCCTGTCAGGGGAGTTGAGCCTTGGCTGACCACATCGGCCAGGATCGCCCTGAGCTGCGGGCGTGCCTCTTCGACAGGCATAAACGGCAAAACGAGGCCCTTGTTGAGCGCGACGATAGACACAAAGTCCTCGGGTGCCATCGTCTCCACGGCGGCCGCCACGGCTAGGCGCGCGGCCTGCATATCCTCGGACATCGAGCCGGAATCATCGAGCACGATCGCGGTGAAGACCCGGTTGGGATCTGGCGCCGCCTCGACATTCTCGGCCTCCTGGCCCGGCCAGGCACTGATCGCCTCCCAATCCGGCGCCACCGGCTCGGGCCCCATGATAGAGCCGAACTCCGTTCCCACAAAACTCATCACCGCGACACCGCCCGCGAAGATCAAGACTGCATTGCCCCATTTGGCCATATGCCCGCCTCCCCGCTCTCTATTGCAGCGGGGCGAACGTCGTCGCCTCGGCTTGCACGGTCAAAATCCGAAAGACGACGCGCATGTTTTCGCGCCATTGCGCCTCGGTCTGCGGCGGGTTGTGGCGCGGGCTGCTGATGCCCACCCCGTCGACGGTGAACTGATCGGTGTTCATTCGCAGCTCGATATCGCCGGCATAGCCCTCCAAGGCGCCGACCACCGCAATGGCCCGGTCAAGCGACAGGTTCTGGGCCGAGGTCTGGATCGCGCGCAACTCTCGGTTGTCGGCGCCGTCCTGTTCGCGTTGCAGATAGTAAAGCGGGTCCGAATGCCCCTCGACCGTGATGATCGCGCCCGAATAGGTCGAGGCGAGGCGAAGGATCTCTTCGAAATCGGCCTCGTAAAGCGCGATCGGGAAATCCGTGCTGTCGGGGTCGAAATAGACCTCAAAGTCGATCCGCGTCGCCGCATCCAGCTGTCCCGTACGCCGGAGTGTCCGAACCGCAGTGGCGGCGGCTTCAGGGTCAAATGCCGCGATCTGGCGCGCATCGAGGTTCTGCAAGCCCTGGCTCAACGCCGCGAAATCCCATTCGGCCCCGGCCAGATTGGCGGGCGCGCTGAGCCTATCGGCACCGCGCAGGGCCACGTTGACCTCTTCGAGCAAAACCTCGAACCGGCGCGGCTCGCTCGGGTCGGCGAAATGCGCGGCATTGCCGGCCCAGCCATCCGTGATCGCGTCCTGCCAAAGGAACACCCCCTCCTCACGCGGCAGACCGCCAAGAAAGGCATCGGCCATCAAATCAGCCATCTGCGCCTGTCGCGGATCACCGTCCTGGGCCATGAATTGGCGCATCTCTTCCTCGGCCTGGAACAGCAGGTTGACCATCTGGGCAATGTCGTCGCGGTTGGCGTCAAAATAGTCGGCCCGCACCGCGATATAATCGCCGATGACCGAGGCCGCCTCTTGCGTTGAGATCAGGATTTGCGCGCCACGTACCGAGCCTTCGGCGCCCGTGCCCACGGTTCCACCCGAGGTCAGAAAGCGCGCATCGGGCAGGATCACAGCGGCGGCATCTGCGCGGCCCTCGGCCATGGCGGCCGCGGGCGTGTCGCCGTCGCCGGTCAGATCGGCGGTCCAGACGATCTCGACATCGGCAAAGCTCAAGCCGCCATCGGCCAGGATCCGGCCCACGAAATCGACATGCGGACCATTGGCCTGGATCGCGACGCGCTGCCCGGCCAGATCGCCGATCTGCGCGATGCCCTCACCGCCGACGATGCCGTCACCCGCCGAGAAGGAATGCTTGAAAAAGACGATCTGCTCGGTCCGGGCATCGGCCTGCGTCACCGGCGCAGCAGCGGCAAGCATGCCCAAAGTGCCGCGCAGATAGGGCGTCTCGCAGGTCAGATAGGCCTCAAGCTGGGCTGCAAAATCATCCTCAACGCTCAGCTCCAGAGGCAGGCCGGCAGAGCCCAAAGCCCCTCCGTCATTGCTCAGCGAGGCGCCATTGGCCCAGGCCACGACCCCGTCCGCGCCCCAGGCAATCAGCGGCATTTCCTCGATCCAGCCAGACGGGCAATCCCGCGCCGCTGTCGTCACAGTTTCGGCCAACAGATCACCGGGCTCGGTCTGAGCGGGACCCGCGGCCAAGCTCAATCCAAAACACGCGAGCAATGCCAAATTGCGCATGGGGTTTCGTCCTTTCGTCATACACATCATGCTCGGCGCTTCCCGCGCCTGAGCAGCATTTCCGCCGTCGCGCTTGATGTGCCGATTTTCTCAAGCAACACATCCGCGCCCCGACTTGTCCCCGCCTCGAAAGCCTCATCGAGCGCGTCGAGGGCCGCACCAATCTTTGCGCGGCTGTCCTCGAGCTGGGCGGCTTGGGCCTCGCCGGTCCTGCGGCGCAGCTTGGCGTGGGTCTCCAGCGCTTGCTCGATCAGCTCGGTGCGCACCAGGGCGGTGCGGTGGGTGGCAATCGTTTCGGGATCGTAGAACATCTCTCGCGCCAGCCCGTCGATCCGATCGGCCAGAAGCTCGGAACGGATCTTCAAGGGCTCGGCAAAGTCCTGCGCCGCCGCGCGGATCGCATCTGCGCGACCATGGGCGCCCGCGATGGCCTGCAGGCTCGCCGCGGCCCGCGGCCCGGTCACGTTGTGGCGTAGCGAAAAGGCATGGCTCAGACGCTCGGTATCGCTCCAAAGGAACCGCGCAGGGGCGCCCAGACAGAAGACCAGGGTCGAAAGCCCCGCCAAAAGCGCCGCGACCACAGCAGCGAAGCCTTCAAAGGGCAGCGGCAAGCGCACGCTCAACGTGAAGATCACAGAGATCCCAACCGCCACAACAGCCGCCAGCCAGGGAAAGCGCCGCGACATCAGCGGCGCACCTGCAAGCTGACCTCAACACGGGCCAAACGGGCCTGATAGGCGCGCTCGGCCTCACCCGTTTCCTGGCTCAACGGCGCGGCCCCGCCCAGGGCGACAACGCTCATACGCGCATCGGGCACACCGGCGGCGCGGGCAATTTCAGCGGCGCGCGCGGCGCGGTCCTGGCTGAGATCTCGATTGGCCTCGGCATCGCCCGATGTACCGCTATGGCCCGCGATCACCACGGCGATCGCATCATCTCGCGCGGCCTCGAGCACAAACGCGCGCAGACGGTCTTCTTCACCGGCCGCAAAGGCCGTGCCACGGCTAAACCGAAAGCTCTCTTGCTGCGGCGCGCCCAGCCCGCCAAGCGTCGCCAAAGCCACCGCCCCGCCCGCCGTCAAAGCGGCCAAACCCGCCGCCAAAAACACGCGGCGCGGCATGGCCGGGCTGGCATCATCAACGCTTAAAGGTTGCTCTGTGGGGGCGTTCACGCAAAATCTCCGAAACCAATATGCAATTCATAATAAGGGCTAACGTGGCATTTGTAAGGGGGAAGGCCGCACCGCGCGGGCCTGTCACCCGGCTGACACGCAGACCATTCGAAAGCGCCACGTCCCGCTGGCGCTCATGGGCCGCTGGGCCTACGCTGACGTTGGGGAAAGAAGGCGAGCCATGGTGCGAGAACAAAACATACGCAGCGCGATCCTGCGGGCCGCTTTGGGCGATCAGGACTGGGCCGAGCTGCTGAAAAGTGGGCGGCGGCTGAGCTTTGCCAAAGGGCAAACCATCATCGCGCGCGGCTCGCTCGCCGACAATCTCTATGTGATCGAAAGCGGCCGGGTGGAAATCTCCGTCACTCTGGCCGACGGCAACAAGGCCGCGCTCAATCAGATGGGACCAGGCGAAGTGCTGGGCGAAATCGCCCTGCTCGATGGTGGCCCACGTAGTGCCGATGCCATCGCGGCCAGCACCGATGTGCACCTCATCGCGGTGAGCCATGCCGAGATCTACCGAATCCTCGAAAAGTCCTCAGATGTCCTGACCGCGCTCATTCGCGAACTCTGCAAACGTGTGCGCAACGCCTCTGACATGTTCGAGGTCAAATCTGAGAAAAGCGCCGAGGTCCGCCTTGCTCGTGCACTGCTTCAATTGGCCGCGAAATGGGGCCGCGCGGGCGATGGCGGCCCGGAGGGCGGGACCGTGATCAAGGGCTTTTCTCAGTCGGAGCTGGGCGATCTTGCAGGTCTTGCCCGCGAGAACGTCAATCGTCAGCTGCGCCTGTGGGAAGATGATGCGCTGATCCGCCGGGATGGAAAAACCATCATTCTGTGCGATCCAGACGCGATCGCAGTGGCTGCTCAGCTCTAGGTGCGCCCTATACGCCAAGCCGCGACTGGATCGTTGAAGCCCTTGAGATCAAACGATTGTTCCGGCCCCTTAGTTTCCGCAATTTCGGCCATCTCAGCGCTTCCCAAGACCTCGCCCGCCGCCGCGGCACTTGACAAACGCGCAGCGATATTGACCGCCTCTCCAAAGACCGAGACATCCCGGAATGAGCCCTGGTTCGCCTGGACCGAGCACATATAGGCTGTGCCCGCATGGAGCCCGACGCCGACAGGAATGCCTGCCTTTTGGCTGGCACCCGACAATTCTTCGGCCGTCTTTACAGCCTTCTCGCGATAGTCGCTGCCGGAAAAGCCCGGCGGCCAATTGGCCAGCACGCAATCGCCGTAAAAGGCCAAAACAAAGCCGTCATTCTCGGTGATCGCCCGGGTGGCGAGCTCAAGAAATGCATTGGTCCGGCGCAATACCTCAGCGGGCGCATGGGCTTGGACGAATTCGGTCGACTTGCGGATATCAGCGTACAGGATCGCCATGGGCACTTCGGCGCCGCCGGGATTGGCCGCGAGGAATTGGTCGCAGGCGGAGCAATAGTTGGGGTTTCGCTTGGCGCGTGATTTGCCGCGGAACCGCAGGATCAGGCCGCCCAGGCCCTGAAACGGCACCTTGCACAGCCGACAGCGCGGCGGGCTTGGCAGGCGGGAGTGAAAGCCGCGTTGATCAAGCAGGTCCCCTGCCCCGACGGCGAAGACGTGGTACCACAGTTCCTCATTGCCGCGCTCCGGTTCCATATCCTGCTCAGCCATCTCCCGATCCCTTCATACCTTCGCTCAGCGCCAAAATCGTCGCGGCATGATCGTGATGATCAGTGACTTCTCCGCCATCGGCTCAATGAGCTCGTGAGAATTGCACACCTCGCTGCCCCAGAAATATGTGGGCCCCGCCACCAGCTTTCGCGGCGGTTGCAGGCCGCGATAGAGGCAATAAACATCATCATAAGGCTTAAAAGGCGGCTCTGGCAGGATCTTTAGCTCGCCCATGTCATCATAGCGGTCGATCGCCGGAAGCGTCACGACCGTTCCCGCCTCAAGCATATGATCTTGCAGCCAATCCGGCACTTTGGCGAGCGACATGATGTGATCGACATCGAGCCCATAAAGCGGGATATCACGCTGCCCCGTCACCAATTCGCCGGTCTGCAAATTGGTCATATGCGCCTCATCCCCGCGCCCAAAAATAAGGTAGGTCGCCTTATCCGGGGCCGTGTCGCCCAGGCTGAAGGGCCGGTAGAGCACGACGCGCTCCACCGTGACGGCGACGTTTTCGATCATCGGGATCGTGTCGCGCAGGTTCCAGGGGAACCAATCGGGCGGCGGCGCCTCATTGGGGCGAAAGCCAAAGAAGATGTTGCCATGCATGACGTCCGCCTCCCCCTCCCAGGAGACGTTGCCCGCGCCCAGCGCCGGTATCGAGAACTTTTCCTCCGCCGTCTCACCGTTGCAAAAGATAAAGGTGGCGTCCGGATGGGCCTCGCGTTGGCGCAAGTATTCCGCGCGCGCCTCTTCGGGCAGATTGATGCGAAGGATCACTTGATAGCGGTGCTTGTCACAATGGTACTGTGTCATGTGCACGCCAAAAAGCGTCTCTTTACCCATCAGCACAAAGGCGTGCTGACAGTCGGTATTGAACACGTCCGGGTGCGGAGTGGGATGGCTGACGTTCAGATGCACCATGGCTTAGCCTCCGGTCATATCGCGCCAGACCTCTAGGATCTTGTCGCGGAAAGTGTCGGTCAACATCGGGATCAAGTTGTGACCCGAGGCGTCGCTCACCCAGGGGTCCATCATCGTCGAGATGAGCACACGCGGCGCGGTGCTCCCGCCCTCCACGCCGAGACGTTCACAGAACAGGTCCATGAAATCCTCACCGTAATACTGCGGATCGAGAACGCTCGAGGTGACCAATAGATCGACCTTTGGCACCTGGTCTTTGACCGCAACCACCTCGACCGAGCAGGCCTCGAAGACGCGGTTGTTAAACTCATTGGCCGCCGCCATGTCAGTGTTGGGTGTGCCGTCGGGATGCGAGAAGTTCAGCGCATAGGCCAGGACCGTCATGTCCGGGCCCACATCTTTCACAAGATCACCCACGCGCTTCATCTTGAGCGCTTCGAGAAAAGCCGCGTTGGGCAGCGGGTGAAGCTCTCGGAAAATCTGGTGCTCTTCGCGGATCTGCTCAGAGCTTCCGGCACGTTCGCCAGGCGTGCGCGGCAGGCACGTCACCCAGAACGGATCGCTGTCCCGCGCCATGCTGAGCAGCCCCATATACCAGCGCTTAGCGTTGAACACGCAGCGGCCCAAAAGCTCTCCATAGCCTGCCTGATCCAGCGGGATCGTCGTATGGCTGAGCGCGACGCCAGAGGCCGCGGCGCCTGGTTTTGATCCTTCGATCCCATAGACCCCGACCGAAGGCGCCTCGGAATGGAACACAACCGGCGCGGCGAAGGCGATCAACCGGGTCATGCGCACATCGCGGTAGCACAGCGCGCCCGCGGGATAGGGCATATAGCCGCTTTTATGCGGGTCGATCGTGATGCTGTCGGCCTGCGCGACCGCGTGCAGATGCCGCGTGACATGGGGGCTAAGCGGATCAGAGGGCGTAAAGCCGTCTTGGCCCTTGGGTGGGCGCAGCATAGAGGCGAAATAGCCGCCCCAGGCCGCATCGACATGGAGCGCAAAGCTGAGCCCCTTGGCTGCGTATTCCACGCGCAAGGCCTCAATCTCGGCAATCGGGTCCACGGCGCTCTCGCCGGTGGTGCCGCACACCGCCACGACCTGCAGGACGGGCGATTGCGCGTCGATCGCGGCATCCAGCTGCGCGCGCAAAGCCGGGATCGCCATCCGCGCATCGACATCCACGGCGACATGCCTGAGTGCCGACAGCCCTAGGCCCAACAGCGCCGCGCCTTTGTCCCAGGAGTAATGCGCCGTCGCCGGACAGAGGACCACGGGCGGCGAGATCCCGGGTAAAATCTCGGAGTAAAACCGCAATAGCCCCATGTTTTGCAGGCTGTAGGCCTTGACCACTTGGCCAACACGCTCTTCCGGGATGCCCGCCTCTTCATGCAGTCTTCGCGGCAGATCGAGGATCTGGGCATTGGGCAGATTTACCAAGTCCCAGGGCTCGAGATCGAGAAGCCGGACAAGATTGCCGCGCGCGGTGCTCACCATCAAGCCGCGGGCCGGGGCCAGATCGTCTTCCAGGCGGATCGCGCGGGCCAAGGCGGCACCCTGAAAGCGCAGATTGCGCGCCGCCCACATGGACTCGTAGTTCGCGACCGATCCATCACAGGTGATATGGCCCCAGGGCGTCACTGCCGCGCCTTCGGAGATATCGAAGCCCAACATCTCGCAGAGCTCTTGCCCGACCTTCAGCTCCAACTGCGTTGTCACCGGGCTGGCCTCCGGCGCAACGTTGTTGGCGTTAAAAAGCATGCCCGCCACATAGCCCAACACGCCCGGCAGCGAGACGTCCCAATTCATATGGCTTTTGTTGCGATAGGCCGACATCGGGGTGGAACTGCGCAGCGCACGGTTGATCTGTGCGAGGTTGGCTTTGAGATCCTCGGCGGTGTGGCGGAAAGGCTCATCGGCGCGGGTGGCATCGTCGATGAAGTCGGGCTCACGGTCCGAGAATGCCTCACGCGCCCCGGCATGGGCCACGAATGTGTCGTCCATCAGCTCTTGCAGGAGGGTCAGGTTCTCGCCCTTTGGCCCAAGAAACCAGGCGCTCGGCTCGACATGGCGCGGCGGGGCCAGGCCCAGATGCGACGTCTTCAGCCGGTGCCGCGGCTTTTGCAACAGCCGCGTGCGATCTATCCCCATCTTCCCCTCACTTCCCACCGTTTGGGTCTCAGGGCGCGCCAATCGCCGAAAACCCGTCCGCTCCTAGGCGGAGCATGCACGCCTCAACCGGCAAAAGCGACAAAAACCTTGTGTCGCTCCACGATTGCAAATGTGCCCGATCACCGTCGCAACGACCTGTGATGCAGATCACAGTTTGCGCGGTCGCACGGCGCTAGTTTGGCTTGGAAGGCGCTGAAAATCCTCAACCATCCCCCTCGGTTGGTCAGATGCCTTCAAACTCGAACGGCAGGTAGCTGGTGGATCGGACCCTATCCCGAACGATCCGCCGCAAAACTCACCCGTTCGGGCGAGGGTCGCGCGGGCCATCCGCGCTCCGTCCTCAAGCCCGCCGCTCCCACCGCGCGCGGTTACGGCTGTAAAACGAGTGAGTGAGTAAGCTGGGCGTCCCTTTTTAGCCCGTCCAAGTGCGCAATGAGTATTTGAGTTTCCGGGCCGCATGTCACCCTAGGCGGCCCGGACCCTGGCGCAGCGCGCGCCCGGCCTTCTGCGGCGTCTCCACCCGCCTGTCGCCTATTAGTGGAGGGCGATCTCGGCGGGCCGCGTGGGCCTTGGCGCATGCAGCTCCTGGCGAAAAGTGGTCCTTGCCGGGACCGGTCTGCCGCCATGGCAGGCCGGTGCCATGGCAGACCATTCCATCAGATCGAACGCTGTGTGCGTGTGGCTTCCCTTCCCCGACCTCTACGTGACTGGGGCCTCTACGTGACTGGGGCCTCTACGTGACTGGGGCCTCTACGTGACTGGGGCCTCTACGTGACTGGGGCGCGAAAATGCGTAAGCTTCGCGCAATCAGCAGGGAGAGGCAGCCACACCATGAAGCTTGAGTTTCACCACATAAACCTTGTCTCCGAGCAGGTCGGGCGGCTGCATGACTTCTATACCAAAGTCCTGGGCCTTGAGAGCCTGCCACAAGCGCAATTCCCGCGCAGCGAGGCCGATGAAGACACAGGTTTTACCGGTGATATCCAATTCGCGACCGACGGCACCGTGCAGTTTCATCTAGCTGAACGCGCTTTTGATGTGGCCTTTCGCAACGGCCAGGTCATCAACCCGGTTGAGCGCGGCCATATTGCCTTTCGCACCGACGATATCGGTGCGCTGCTAGAGGTGCTGCGCGCCCACAACATCCCTTATTCCGACTATGGCACGGCCTTCGCCAAGGAATGGCACCAGGTCTTTTTTCACGACCCCGAAGGCAATGTGATCGAGGTGCATCAGCAGGTGACGGGCAAATAGGTCGTTACGCATAAGAAGGCCGCGCGCCGGAATGCGACGCGCGGCCTGGCTCTGACCCCGCCCTGTGCCTAGCGGTGTCAAAAGTGGCGATGGCTACATCATCATTTCCATCTCATCGGTCTGCGAAGACGTCTCAGTCTCGAAGTCGTCATCCTCGGGCTCGATGACCGGAAGGAGATCGGTGAGCAGAGTTTCCGCCGTTTCGAGCTGTTCGATGACATCGTCATCGACGGCAGGTGTGTTGTCGTCCTCATCCGGGTCGAAGCCGAAGAGCTCCAGAATGATCGCGACGATGCGGGCCACAAGTTCCTCGAACTCGTCTTCCGGCTCAGGCTCAGGCTCCGGATCGGGCTCGGGCGCAGGCTCCGGGTCGGGCTCGGGCGCAGGCTCCGGGTCGGGCTCGGGCGCAGGCTCCGGGTCGGGCTCAGGCTCAGGCTCCGGGTC
>JBCBCN010000018.1:0-14319 GCA_038530555.1 Pseudomonadota bacterium
CGTCCAAGACCGACTACGCTCTGTCGCAATACTGGGAGGAGTGTGCAGGGAACGGGTACGGCGCGGCGCAGGCGGCTGAAAGGCTTGCCGCGGAGGGGTTCGTGCCGGATGTCATCCTCGGCCATATAGGCTGGGGGGAGCTGACGTTTCTCAAGCTGGTTTGGCCGGATGTGCCGATCTTGGGGTACTTCGAGTATTTTTACCTGTCGGAGGGTGGCTCCGTCGGGTTCGATCCCGAATACCCGGCCTCTGAGCATGCGCCTTTCATCATGCATGCGCGCAACGCGGTGAACTTTGCCAATATCCAGATCGTTGATCGCGGCCTTTGCCCGACCCGCTGGCAGCACGACACCTTTCCCGAGAGTTTTCATGAAAAGCTCTATGTCTGCCATGACGGGATCCGCACCGACCGTCTTAGGGCCAACAGGCAAGCGCGGGTCAGTCTTGGCCGCCTTGACGCGCCGGTCACGCGCGAAGACGAGGTTTTCACTTTTATGGCGCGCAATCTTGAGCCGACGCGGGGATTTCATCAATTCATGCGCGCGCTCCCGATCATTCAGGAGGCGCGGCCTAAGGCGCGGGCCATCATTATCGGCGGCAACGAGGCAAGCTATGGGCGCAACAGCAAAGCCGGCGGCGGCTACCGCGCCGAGATGGAGGCCGAGATCGGCGAGCGGATCGACTGGGACCGCGTGCATTTCGTCGGCCGCGTCCCCTACGCGCAGTTCTGCGAGATCCTTCAGGTCAGCCGCTGCCATATCTATCTAACGGTGCCCTTCGTCCTCAGTTGGTCCGTGCTTGAGGCGATGGCGATGGAGGCGGTGGTTGTGGCCTCCGACGTGGCGCCGGTGCGCGAAGCGATTGAGCATGGCAAGACCGGCTTGCTCGCCGATTTTTTCGACCCTGAGGATTTGGCCCGGAATGTCGCCGATGTTTTGAGCCGCCCGCAAGACTACCGCGCGCTTGGCAAAGCCGCGCGCGTCCATGTGGCGGAGCGCTATGACTTCCTTGAGGTCTGTCTGCCCCGCCACCTCTCGGAGATTGACGCGCTTTTGCCCAAAGCGCGCAGGCTTTCGCAGGCCAGCGCTTGATTTGCCGGGCGGGCCGGGTCAGGGTCGCCCAATGGTAATGCATAGCGGGATCGCGGGCACGCAATACGTGCCCGATCAAATCGCCTTCGACCGGCGGGAGTTGGGCGTCATCCTTGGCCTATACGGTCGCATGGTGGCGGCAGGGGAATGGCGCGATTACGGCCTGTCGCATCTCAGCGATGTGGCGGTCTTCGCGATCTTTCGCCGAACGGCCGAGCACCCGATATACCGCATCGAGAAACGCCCCAAGCTGCAGTCGCGCCAGGGCATGTATTCGGTGGTCGGTATGGATGGCCGCATCTTGAAACGCGGCCAAGACCTCAAGGCGGTTCTCCGTGTCCTTGAACGCAAGCTGATCCGCGCTGTGGATTAGGCGCTATAGCCGCTTGCGCGCGGTGATCTGACCGCCCCCGGACGCTTCGATCCTAGCCGCCGCCTCGTCCAAGGGCTCATAGGCGACGGCCATGTGATGCGCATTGGCGTGCAGCAGGATCTGGTCATTGGCCATCAAACCCACATGCCCGTCCCAGAAGATTAAATCGCCGCGCTCGGCCGTGTCACTTCGGCCAAGCTCACGGCCCAGGGCTTCGCGCTGTTGGTCGCTGTCCCTGGGACATGTGCGACCGCAGGAGAGCAGCGCGATCTGCACCAATCCCGAACAATCGATGCCCCAGCGGCTGTTGCCGCCCCACAGATAGGGCGAGCCGAGAAACAGATCGGCGACGCCAACCGGATCGCCATACCGCGCTTTGAGTGGCTGGAGATGCGGGCGGGGGATGAAATGTCCGGTCTGGATGCGCAGATAGTCCTCGCGTTCGGCAACAACCCGCACTTCGGAGCCGAAAAAGACCGAGACTTCCGGCGGCGCGCGAACCTTGGCCTTGGGGTAGAGATGCGTCGCGGGCGCGGCCACCCAATGCGTTGCCTCGCTCACCTCACCCAACGCAGAGGCCGCGATATATCCGCAATAGCCATCCCGCGCGGCCTGCCCGAAACAAAAGCCGTCCTGCATCTCGAGCGACAGGAAGCGCTCGCCGAACAAGAGCTGACTTGTTCGTTTGCCGCCCGGACGGTTGAGCATGTTGGCCATGGGTTGCTGCACCATGCGCCAGTCACCCTCGACGAAACGCTCGGCTGTGACCTGCCCTTGCAGCGAGACATGCGCCACCCTGCCATTGCTGGGCGTTTGTCGTGGATCGGGCGCGCTTTGTTCAGTCAAGGGACAGAACCTCTGGCAGGGCCTCAAAGATCGCTCGCGCGCCTTGCAGTGCGCCGCCTTTCGGGCGGCCGGGCGCTTGATTTGGCTGCCAGCCGTAGATGTCGAAATGGGCATAGCGTGGATGATTGTCGGTGAAGCGGCGCAGGAACAAAGCTGCTGTGATCGCCCCCGCAAAGCCGCCCTTAGGCGCGTTATCCAGATCCGCGATCCCAGGCTCGATCATCGCCTCATAGGGAGGGTAGAACGGCATCCGCCAAACCGGATCCGCCACCGCATCGGAGGCGCGTGTCAGGCTTTCCGCAAAGCCCGGATCATCGGTGAAGAACGGCGCGATATCGGGGCCAAGCGCCACGCGGGCAGCCCCGGTCAGCGTGGCTATCGAGATCAACAGATCGGGCGCGTCCTCGGCCGCGTAGGCCAGGGCATCCGCCAAAACCAGCCGACCTTCGGCATCGGTATTGTTGATCTCCACGCTCATCTCATTGCGGGCGCGAAAGATATCGCCCGGCCGGAAGGCATTGCCGGAAACCGCGTTTTCAACCGCTGGGATCAGGACGCGCAACTGCACCGGCAAGCTTTGCGCCATCACCATCTGCGCCAGGCCAAGGACATTCGCAGCGCCGCCCATATCCTTTTTCATCAGGCTCATGGAGGCGCCGGGTTTTAGGTTCAAACCGCCTGTGTCGAAACAAACGCCCTTGCCGACGAGCGTGACTTTGGGCCCATTCACGCCCCAGCGCAGATCGATCAGCCGCGGTGCGCGTTCCGCTGCGCGACCGACCGTGTGGATCAGCGGAAAGTTCCCCTCAAGCAGCGCCTCGCCTTGGGTAATCTCAATCGCGGCATCGAAGCGCTCGGCCAGGGCGCGGGCGGCCTCTTCGAGTTGGGGCGGGCCCATATCCTCGGCAGGTGTGTTGATCAGATCGCGGGTTAGCGCCTCCGCCTCGGCCAGGGTTTTCAGCCGGTCAGCATCTATACCGTCAGGCGCAATCAGGTGCGCTTTGGCAGGCGGTGCGCTGCGGTAGCGGTCAAAGCGGTAACAGGCGAGCAGATAGCCTAGGGCTATTTCGTCGGCCGCAATGCCCTCCGGAAGGTTGCTTGTGATCTGGTACGTTCCAGCTGGCAGGGCCGCAATGGCAGCGCCGATGGCGAAGCGGCGCCGCGCCCGATCCTCGGGCGTTCCGACACCGACCAGGACCAGGTCCGGCGCTCCGGCTTCCGACGGCAAGATACAGGTTTTGCCAAGCTCAGCGCCAAAGCCTTGGTAGTCGAGCCAAGCCGAGTGCGGCGCGCTCAGGCCGTCAACGATCGCGGCAAGGGACGCTTTGTCCGTCAGTCGGAGGGCGACAGCATCCGCTGAGGGCTGCGCGAAGTCGAAAACCATGCAAATCTCCCTGCTGCGCGCAAAGCGTACCCGCGCGCCGCAGGGGTGCAAGTCGTTTCAGACATGCTGACCTTCCAGGTCGAAAATCGCGTGGATTGAGCGGTCTCCGACCCGTTCCAAGCGGCACAAAGTCGCCGCGAGCGCATTCGGATCGGCCTTACGAGCGCAATACCGCACATCGCGGGCCACGCGGCCCAGGGTGGACATGCCGATTTTGTCGGAGGCTTCGATCAACTCCGCCAGGCGGGCCATTAGGCGCGCGCGGTGTTGCGTCTCTCCCAGGCGCTCGATCCCCTTAAGCGCCCGGTTGATGCGGTCCAGCGCTTCGGCGGCCTGGTGCTCGGCCCGGTCTTCGCCGATCTCGACGCATAACCGCTCAAGCCTGCGCGGATCAAAACGCGCGGTTTCATCATGTATCAATTCACAGACAGACATCGTCTGACATCGCTCCATCATTCATCACCCGCCGCAGAGAGTGACGGGCACGCGTAAACAAAGGATTGATCCGCATTCGGGAAGTATACGAAATTTGCACGATTTGCGTCGGAGGGCTTACTTGCGTCGGAGCCGCGCTTGAATAGGCGCCTCTATCTTAACTGATCACAGCCCAGTCGGTGCACAAGTCACAAAGCCGGTCCCTTTCGTTTCAAGCCTTCCAGCGCTATCGAAGCGTCAGCCGAGAGGATGGGGCCTATGGACGGAATTTTAGCACTTGCTGCCGACAACCTGTTGTCGCCGATCATCCTGTTCTTCGCCCTGGGTTTTGGGGCGGCCTTCGCGCGGTCCGATCTTTCCGTGCCCGAGGCAATCGCCAAGGGCATGTCGCTTTATCTGCTGTTCGCGATTGGCTTCAAAGGCGGCGCCAGTGTCGCGGCGCACGGTATCGATTCGCGCCTGGTCCTGTCGCTTCTCGCGGGCGGTGTCCTGTCCTTCGTGATTCCGTTTATAGCGTTTTCACTGCTGCGTGCTGTGACGCGTCTGAACGTGACGGATGCGGCGGCGGTCGCGGCGCATTACGGCTCGATCTCGATTGTCACTTTCGTCGCGGGAACCTCAGTCGCGGAAACGGCTGGCTTTTCGCCCGAGGGCTATATGGTTGCCGTGGCGGCGGTGATGGAGGCGCCCGCGATCCTTTCTGCGCTATGGCTTGTGGCGCGTTATCAAGGTGCTGGGGCGGGTGCTGGCGGTGGGATGGAACAGGGGCTTATCCGAGAAATCCTCCTGAACGGCTCCATTGTTCTATTGGTCGGCTCGTTTGCGATTGGCGCGATTACCGGCGATGAGGGCCTTCAGATGATCTCGGCCTTCATTACGGCACCATTCCAAGGTGTGCTTTGCCTGTTCCTGCTGGATATGGGCTTGGTCGCAGGTCGGGGCCTGCGCGAAGCGCGCGGCGAGATGCGGCCGCCCCTGTTGGCTTTTGGGTTGGTTATGCCGCTCATCGGCGCGGCGCTTGGATTGCTGGCCGGGCTGGCCTTGGGTTTGTCGACGGGCGGCGTGGCCTTGCTCATGACGCTTTCTGCCTCGGCCTCCTATATCGCGGTGCCGGCGGCGATGCGTGTCGCTCTGCCTGAGGCGAACCCTTCGATCTATTTAACGCTGTCCCTGGGCGTAACCTTTCCCTTTAACTTGATCCTGGGCATTCCGACCTATTTGGCCGTCGCCCGCGCTGTGACCGGAGGTTGACGCGATGCAAACGCACGACGCCAAACGTGTTGAGATCACCATCGAAGCCATTATGGAGCGTCGCCTAACCGAGGCTTTGGATGAGGCGGGTGTGACCGGCTATACCGTCTTGCCTGTCCGAGGTGGTTCAGGGCGGTCCGGAAAGTGGAGCCGTGAGGGTCAGGTTAGCCGTGCGGGCGGGATGGTCTGCGTGGTTTGCCTGATCAGGCCCGAGCGTTTGGACGGCCTCCTGGACGCGGCCTTTGCTGTGGTTGAGCGGCATATCGGCGTGGTCTGCGTCTCCGATGCTCAAGTCCTTCGGGCCGAGCGTTTTTGACAAAACGCGCCCTCGGGAGGACACTGCCGGCAGCTGCATCCAGACTGCAAAGGTGAATTCACATGGCATTTCTAAGAAAAGCACTTGTCGCACTTATCCTTCTTGGCGCGGCTTTGACAGCGGTCGCGTACTTCCTGCCATCCAGCGTCGTGGTCGAGCGGCAGATCGTGATCGATGCCGAGCCAGAGGCGGTGTTCGAGCAGGTCAGCTCTTTGCAGAACTTCACGCGATGGTCGCCCTGGCAGGACCGCGATCCAGATATGACAATGGAGTTTTCCGGCCCCGAAAGCGGCGTTGGCAATGTGATGGAATGGCGCTCGGATGAGCCGAGCGTTGGTGACGGGCGCCAGGAGATCGTGGAACTTGCTGAGAATGAGCGGGTGCTAACCGCGCTGGAATTTGGCGGCATGCCCCCGGCGGAAGCCTGGTGGGTCCTGTCGGAAACGGATGCAGGAACCCAAGTCACTTGGGGTCTCGACGCGCAAATGGGCAACAACCCGATCAATCGCTGGGTCGGCCTGATGCTCGATGGGATGGTTGGCCCGGATTACGACACCGGGCTCGCCAATCTCAAAGCGCTGGTCGAGGGTTAGAGTTTTTTGCGGTTCAAATAAGCCGCAAAATGCCCTAGGGCCGCCAAATGAGAACCTGCCCGTCCGGCCAGTCGAAGCCGAAATCTAGATCGATGGATTGGCTGGCCTGTGCACTCAACTCAAAGCGCCAGGCATAAACGCCGCGCCGGTCTTCCCAGGCCGTTTCCGCTGGCGGCAGGCTGCTGTCGACGTCGATCTCCAGGTCTTCTTGTTCGGAGAAAGGCGTCGCGTACAAAACCTCAAGTTCGACCGGCTGACCGCTTAGGTTTTCTATTTCAAGCCGCACGCTTTGCTCCTGCGTGTTGGAGCTCACAAAGACACCCCGATCACCGGTATCGCGGCTTAGATCGGTCCAGGAAAGCTGGATGTGATCGAGGGCCCCGAAGGGCAGCTCTATCTCTTCGCCGGCGGCGATCAGCGGCAGAAAATTCTCGCCGATCAGAGCGCCGTCGCGGAAAACTTTAACCTCGCCCGGCAGGATCGGCGCGCCGGTGTCGTTGACCACCTCTGCGATCAGGAACGCGGTGCTATCGCGGCGCGGGGCCGCACGGTTGATTAGGTCCGCCGTTAGCTCTTCGCGGCCGAAATCGAGGAAGGCGCGCCCGTCGGGTGCAATCGTGACAGGGTCTGAGATGGGATAGCTAATCGAAAGACCGTTGATCTCAGCTCCGGGTCCAGTGTCGGCCATGATCATAGCAGGCTCCGCTATCGCTTCTCGGGACAAACCAGCGAGACTGTCGGTTTCCGCCATGCGCGGGGCCGCAGGAGCCGCCTCCTGGATCACAGCCCGCGATGGCCCGGGCTCTCGCGGCGCCAGCGCGCGGTTCGGATTGCTGGTTGAGAGGGTGACGGCGACATCGGTCCAGGAAAGGGCGCTTGCAACGGAGAGCGCCACTTCGCGGTCCAATACGAGCGCACCTGTCTCGGTGTTTAGCGACAGATCGTAGAACGGCCTCCAAGACGCTTGAACGTTAATCAAGACCGAAAGTGCGACCTCCCCGGCTTCAGCAACATCGAGGGTGACAGCCCACATCTGGGCTACCTCAGTGATTGGGCGTAGCGCGTCGAGGGTGTCCTCGGCGCGGGTCAGGTCTTCCTGGGCGTCTTCGATGTCATCCTGACGCGCCGCAATCTCCTGCTCAATCGTGACCCTCTCTGCGGCGAGGCGCCCGGCTGTTTCCCCGAGGGTGATCAAAGTGGTTTCCAAGGCTCCCGGGCTCGACGGCATCGGCAGGCCAGCTTCGCCACCCTCAACGAGGCTGTTGAGGTATTCGAGCTGCAGGTCGAGCGCGCTCAGGTCACCCAAGGTCTCACTGAGCGCAAGTTCCGCCGCATCAAGCACGTCTTCGGCGTCCTCCACAGCAGACCGGGCCTCCGCCTGCGCCGCGTTGTCCAACGCCCCGAGTTCCACCGGAGCACTATGCAGAAACTCCGTTTGAAGAACGCGGGCGCCGTCCACTTCGATCAGAGGCGGGCGGTCGCCCAGGCCTATCACGGGAAACAGCACCCGGTGACGCCCGGCATCCAGCGTGATTGTCTCTTCTCGAACAGCGGTGCCGGTGCCTGAATAAATCACCGCCTCGGTAATATCGGCGCGGACAAAGACATCGTCGGCGAGGGCAGGACCCGCCAAGACCAAGGCGGGCACAAACAGAATCAAGCGCATGCAATCACTCCAATCAACGTGAGCGGAGCGTGGCTGTTCAGTCGGCGCTATGCAATAACCCTAGCCCTTCTTGAGCACCCGATTGCCGAGCGTCTCCGCGATCTGCACCGCGTTGAGCGCCGCACCCTTGCGTAGGTTGTCGGACACGCACCAAAGGTTGATGCCGTTCTCAATCGTCGGGTCCTGGCGGATGCGGCTGATGAAGGTTGCGTAATCGCCGACGCATTCGATCGGCGTGGTGTAGCCGCCAGGCTCCCGCTTATCGACGACCATGATGCCAGGCGCTTCCCGCAGGATGTCGCGCGCCTCATCCTCGTCGAGGAAATCCTCGAACTCGATGTTCACGGCCTCCGAATGCCCCACGAAGACGGGCACGCGGACGCAGGTGGCCGTGACTTTGATCTTTGGATCGACGATCTTCTTGGTCTCGACAACCATCTTCCACTCTTCCTTCGTGTCGCCGCCTTCCATGAAGACGTCGATCTGCGGGATCACATTGAAGGCGATCTGGCGTTGGAATTTGGATGGCTCGACCTCGGTGGTTGGGTTATAAACCGCCTTGGTCTGATCCCAAAGCTCATCCATGCCCTCTTTGCCTGCGCCGGACACAGACTGATAAGTCGAGACGACGACACGCTTGATCCGAGCCCGGTCATGGAGCGGTTTTAGGGCCACGACCATCTGCGCCGTCGAACAGTTCGGGTTCGCAATGATGTTGCGGTTCGAATACTGCTCAACCGCTTCGGGGTTCACTTCCGGCACCACCAGGGGGATGTCGGGTTCATAGCGGTAGAGGCTCGAGTTATCGATAACGACACAGCCCGCCTTGGCTGCCTTGGGGGCGTAGGTCTTGGTCGCATCCGAGCCGATGGCGAAAAGCGCCATATCCCAGCCGGTGAAATCGAACGTGTCGAGATCCTTGGTTTTGAGGGTCTCATCGCCAAAGCTCACTTCTGTGCCCAGGGACCGGCGGCTGGCTAGAACGGCGATCTCTTCCACCGGAAACTGACGCTCGGACAGGATGTTGAGCATTTCGCGCCCGACATTCCCGGTCGCACCGACAACGACGACCTTATACCCCATGATGACCCTCGAATGATTGTGCTGAACAGCGCGCTTTTCGCGCCGCGCGCGTGGCTTACACGATGGTTCTGTCAAGGGAAAGGGCTGCAAAAAATCAGGCAAATAGGTGTTTGCTATCGAATCTGACAAATTCACTCGGAAAAGGTTGACAGTGGTATTTTTGTGCGTTTGAAGTCCCGCGCGACCAAAACCTGACCGATCGTGTCAGGATGTCCTTTGAACATTTGGGAGACCACAATGACTCGTATTACGTCTGTGCTTCTTGCCTCTACCATCGTGGCAGGTACGGCTGGCTACGCCGCCGCGCAAGAGCTCAACCTCTACTCTTCGCGTCACTACGACACGGACGAGCGGCTCTATTCGGACTTCACCGACCTGACCGGCATCACGATCAACCGGATCGAGGATTCGGCTGACACGCTGATCGCACGGATGGAAGAAGAGGGCGCCAATAGCCCCGCTGACGTCTTTATGACCGTCGACACCGTTCGCCTGACCCGCGCCGCAGACCTTGGCCTGCTGCAGCCGGTCGAGAGCGCCGTGCTCGAAGAAGCGATCCCCAGCTACCTGCAGGACGACGAAAACCGCTGGTTTGGTTTCTCGCAGCGTTCGCGGATCCTGTTCTACAACCCCGAAACGGTTGAGAACCCGCCGATGACCTACCAAGACCTGGCTGATCCGCAATATGCCGGCCAGATCTGCATCCGGTCGTCTTCGAACGTCTACACCCAGAACATCACTGCGGCTCTGGTCGCGCATCTGGGCGCCGAAGCAACCGCTGAATGGGCCGAGGCCGTCGTGGCCAACTTTGCCCGCGCGCCCCAGGGTGGTGACACCGATCAGCTCCGCGGCATTGTCTCGGGTGAGTGCCAGATCGCCATGTCCAACACCTATTACTTCGGCCGCGCCCTGCGCAAAGAAGTCGACGGTCTGAGCGCTTCGACCGACATGATCTCGTGGGTGTTCCCGAACCAGAACGATATCGGCGCGCACATGAACATCTCAGGTGGCGGTGTGGCGACCAATGCCCCCAACCGCGACAACGCGGTTATGTTCCTGGAGTACCTCGCCTCGACGCAGGCGCAGGAATATTTCTCTGCGGGCAACGACGAGTATCCGGCAGTTCCGGGTGTTGGCCTGTCGCCGTCTGTCGCTGAGCTGGGCTTCTTCCGCCCCGACACGATCGAGCTGTCGGAGATCGCCGACAACATCGCAGCGGCTCAGGAAATCCTGAACGGCGCTGGCTGGGAGTAATCCTTGCCGGTCTTCGCGATCTGTTGAGACAGAAAGGCCCGCGCATCGCGTGGGCCTTTTTCATGAGCGCGCCGCTTGGACGCCAATGCCTGTCGCCTCCGCTCCGGGGCTTCTTCGCCGACCAAGTGTCTGGCATAGGAGGATCACGGGCAATAGGCCCACCGCGCCAATCACCAGACTTGGCACAGCCGCCTCTCGCAACCGCTCGTCCTTGGCAAGCTGATAGGCTTGCACGGCCAAGGTATCGCCGAAATAAACATTGCGCAGGATCATCGTCGCTGGAAGCTCTTTCATAATGTCGACGAACACGATCAATAGTGCGGTGAACACCGTCGGGCGCAGGATCGGCAAGTGGACGCCGCGCAGCAGCCCGCCGGGACCGCGCCCGAGAGTTCTGGCCACGGCGTCCACGTTTGGATGGATCGTCGCCTGCCCGGCTTCATAGGTCGACAGTGCGATAGCCATGAACCGCACCATATAAGCAATGATCAACAGCCACATGGAGCCCGTGATCAAAAGCCCTGTGTCGATGCCGAACGTCCCCTCCATGAAGCTGTCGAGTGCATTGTCGAACCGCGCGAAGGGCACGAAGAGGCCCATACCGATCACAATGCCCGGCACGGCGTAGCCGACACTCGACAGGCGCGCGAGAAGCTGGTTGCCTGGCGTCGGTCTGAGCCGTGTGTTGAATCCAATGATCAGCGCGGCCGCCATCGTCACCAAAGCGCCCACGGTCGCAAGTTGAAGCGAGTTGGTGAGAAAGCCGAGGTAGCGCGGTGTCAGCATCAACTGCCCGGATCCCCAAGCCAGCGAGATCAACAGACCCGTGGGCAGTAGAAACCCGAAGAAGACCGGCAGGAAACACGTCGCTGTTGCGGCCCAGCCCCGCCAACCAATCAGCTGCTGGGGCGGCATCGTCTCATGTCTGCGGCCCGCCCCGTATTGACGCTCATTCTTGCGCTGGGCGCGTTCCAGGATCGCCAAGAGCAGGGCGAAACTCAGCAAACAGAGGGCAAGCTGCGCTGCTGCCGGCCGGTCTTGGAAAGATCGCCAGGCTTGAAAGATCCCCTCGGTCAGGGTTTGCACGCCGAAATAGGAGACGGTGCCGAAATCCGCGATCGTCTCCATGATCGCAAGCAGGACACCCGCCGCGATGGCCGGGCGCGCCATTGGCAGGGCTACCTTGAAAAAGGCGCGCCCAGGCCGGTGGCCGAGCGAACGCGCGGCGATATAGGCGGTGGCCGACTGTCCCAGAAACGCCGCACGGGCCAGAAGATAGACATAAGGATAGAGCACGAAACTCAGCATGGCCGCAGCGCCACCAAGCGATCGAATTTCGGGGAACCAATAATCGCGCGGGCCCCAGCCCATCACCTCGCGCAACGTTGTCTGTACCCAACCCGGGTGATCGAGAAAATCGGTGTAGCCGTAGGCCAACACATAGGCCGGATAGGCCAGCGGCATGGCCAAAGCGATCTCGAGCCAGCGGCGGCCCGGAAACCACGTCATCGTCACAAGCCAGGCCGTCGCCGTGCCGATGATCCCCGTCGCGGTGCCGACGATGGCGACAAGCAAAAGCGTAGTACCTACATAGCGCGGCAGTACCGTGTCCATAAGGCCTGCGATCGTTTCGGTTCCGCCGCTGAACGCGGCGACAAGGACGGCGGCCAGTGGGAGGATGCAGAGCCCCGCGGCGAGCCAGGCCGAGCCGGACAAGCGCAAAGATCTCATGGTGGCGGCGACTTCAACTGCATACCTGTGAGCTAGGGCAGGAACGTCCGCCAAGCAAGCGCGGCCAGTTCGGTGTGACCGTAGGCCTTTTTGTGGACAATCCAAAACATTAGCGAGTTGTGAACGCTGGACGGCTAGTCAGGAGCTCCTTGAGCCAAGACAGCATGCGAGGTGGAAAAGTGAGCCTTTTGGATATCCATTCTTTTGCCGGCGGTGCATGGGTGGCGCCTGGTGCCTCTGCGCAGGTCTTGGCGGATGCCGCAACGGGTCGTGATTTCGCGCGCATCGGAGATGCCTCCGTCGATATGGGCGCCATGCGCATGTACGCCATTGATCACGGGGCTGCTGGGCTGGCTCGGCTGGGCCTTCACGACCGGGCGCGTATTCTTGGCGGTCTTGCGCGCGCTTTGGCAGAGCGGCGCTTGGATTTGGCGGAACTTTCTTTTGCCGCGGGCTCGACCTTGGCGGATCAGCGGCTCGACATCGATCGAGGGATCGCATTTCTCAAAGGCTTTGCCGAAACGGCCTTGCGTGATCTGCCCGATGGCTTTTGGCAGAAGGGACCTGCGCGCGGGGATCTGCGAAGTGACCGAGTTTATCGCGCAAAGGATGGCGTCGCCGTTCAGGTCAACGCTTTTGGCTTTCCGATCTACGATATGTTGAGCAAGCTAGCGCCCGCGCTGTTGGCTGGGATGCCCGTCATTGTGAAACCCGCCACACAGGGTGCATTCGTCACCGAACAGGCGGTACGCGTGATGTTGGAGGCGCAGATTCTGCCACCGGGCGCTCTGCAACTTTTGACGCTTCCGGTGACGCCCCTAATAGATCTCTTGACCGCCCAAGATGTCGTTGTTTTCTCCGGATCTCCGGATACTGAGCAAGCTCTGCGCGACCGTGTCGCCGGGCGCAATGACGCCCCGAGCTTGATCGCAAAGGCACAAAGCGCGACGACCATGGTCTTAGGCCCCGACTTTGCGCGCGACAGCGAGACGTATCGCTACTTTTTGTCTGTAGCGATCCGCGACATCACCTCAAAGGCCGGGCAAACCCTGCCGGGTAGCCGCCGCGTTTTAGTGCCCGAGGACGCGCTCGATGAGATTGGCGGCGATCTAGCAGGACGGCTGCGCAAGATCGTCATTGGAAATCCTCGCGATGCTCATGTTGAAATGGGTCCGGTGATTTCGGCAGATCACCGCTATGACGTGATGGACCGGATCGAACTTCTGATGCGCGATGCAAATCGCCTTTGTGGCACGCCACAGGATATTGCTTTGGCCGGGATTGATTGGGCGCGGGGGGCGTATATTCCCCCCACGCTATTGCGCTGCGACAGCGCGGATGCGTCATCGAGTGTTCATGAAATTGAGACCTATGGTCCGGTTGCAACCTTGATCGGCTACCGCGACACAAACCAAGCGATAGATCTGGCGTCGCGTGGTGCGAAGGGCCCGGTCCGCGTCGAATTCGTCACAGCCGATACCGAGGCGGCCCAGGACGCGGTCCAAGCAACGCTCGCGTGCTCAGGTCTTTTGCGCTTGAACGACGGTCGCGCAACGTCTTGCGCTGATCACGCTGATGAACCGACGGCTGAAGACTCTCCCACGGATATTTCCAACGACCGGTTTGAGCCGTTTCAGATTTGGCAAGACCGGCGCATCGCGCAGCATATGGCGCCCTACCAGGACACCGCCCGCGTCGTCGCGCCAATCTCTATGCTGTCGCGCCTGCATCCTTAGACCGGCGCTGGCCTAGCCTGATCCGCTGGTTGTCACGGCTCAGATACCCGACTAAAAGGATCGAAATTTGGTTTGGAACGGCGTGCCGTCGTACCAAACGTTGCCAGCATCGAAAGAGTGCTAGCTCGACCCTTAAGTATCGGATGTAGCGCGATGAAACCGACTGAGTTGGCAGGGAAAGACCATTGGTCTGAACTTAAGTCTGGGCAAACTGCCCGCTCGGGCAGAGGGCTCTGGCGCGCCCTGGCAATCGCAACAGTGCTTTTCGCATTTGGTTCTGGCGTCGCCATCGCCCAAGACTCGGGCCAGCGGGTCTTGTCGATCGGCGGGTCGGTGACCGAGATCATCCATGCTCTTGGCGCCTCTGACCGTTTGGTGGCGCGCGACACCACCTCCAGTTATCCGCCCGAGATCACCGATTTGCCCGATGTCGGCTATATGCGCGCGCTCAGCCCGGAGGGTGTGCTGTCGGTCAACCCTGACTTGATCCTCGCCGAGGAGGGCAGCGGCCCGCAGGAAACCATCGAGGTGCTGCGTGAGGCGGATGTAGAGTTCATCAC
>JBCBCN010000019.1:0-13572 GCA_038530555.1 Pseudomonadota bacterium
GATCAGTTCGACCGCGTTTTGCACAACCGTCAGGGTCTTGTGACCCAGAAAGTCGAACTTCACCAGGCCCGCAGGCTCAACCCATTTCATGTTGAACTGGGTGGCCGGCATGTCCGAGCGCGGATCCTGGTAGATCGGCACAAGCTCATCGAGGGGGCGGTCGCCGATCACCACACCGGCGGCATGGGTCGAGGCGTTCCTGAGCAGCCCTTCGATCTGCATGCCGTATTTCAACAGCCGGTCGACGACTTCCTCGGATTTCGCCGCTTCGCGAAGGCGTTCTTCTTGGGCCAGGGCCTTTTCTATTGAGACCGGTTTGACACCTTCGACCGGGATCATCTTGGAGAGCTTATCGACCTGGCCGAAGGGCATTTGCAGCACCCGGCCCACATCGCGCACGGCGGCCTTACTGAGCAGCGCTCCGAAGGTGATGATCTGACCCACACGGTCGCGGCCATATTTCTCTTGGACGTAGCGGATCACCTCCTCGCGGCGATCCATGCAGAAATCGATGTCGAAATCGGGCATCGAGACGCGTTCGGGATTAAGGAACCGCTCAAACAGGAGACCATATCTGAGCGGGTCGAGATCAGTGATCGTCAGCGCATAGGCCACCAGAGAGCCCGCGCCCGAACCGCGCCCCGGGCCCACCGGGATGTCCTTAGCCTTGGCCCATTTGATGAAGTCCGCCACGATCAGGAAATAGCCGGGAAAGCCCATCTGCTCGATAATGCCCAACTCAAACTCGAGCCGCTCGTCATAGACCGAACGCTCGGCGGCGGGCTCGATGACCTGCATCCGCCGCTCCAGCCCGTCTTTGGCCTGGCGCCGCAATTCCTCAAGCTCATCATCGGCAAAGCGCGGCAGGATCGGGTCGTGGGTCCGCGTGCGAAAGGCACAGCGCCGGGCGATCTCAACCGTGTTTTCCAGCGCTTCGGGCAGGTCGGCGAAAAGCGCCGCCATCTCCTCGGGCGTTTTGAAATAATGCTCCGGCGTCAAGCGGCGGCGCGGCGCCTGCTGATCGACATAGGCGCCCTCAGCGATGCAAATCAGCGCGTCATGCGCCTCATACATCTCAGGCTTGGGGAAATAGACATCGTTGGTCGCCACCAGCGGCAGATCGCGGGCATAGGCCGTCTCGATCGACCAACGCTCGGCCAGGGTCTCTTGTCGGCTGGCCGTGCCGTCATGGCGGTGGCGCTGAAGCTCGATATAGAGCCGGTCCGCAAAAATACGCTGCAGATGGTCGAGCAACACACCCGCCTTGGCCGCCTGCCCCGCCGCCAGCAGATGACCAAACGGGCCCTGTGGCCCTCCAGTCAGACAAATGAGACCCTCTGCATGGCGCTCCAACTCGGGCAAGCTTACATGCGGCAGGGCGCCGTCCCCGCGCAGATAAAGCGCGGAATTGAGCTTCATCAGGTTGCGATAGCCGGTCTCGTTCTGCGCCAACAGGACAATTGGCGCGGGCGCACGCGCCTTCTCACCCGGCGCGGCCGCGTCGAACATCAGATCGAGCTGACAGCCATGGATCGGTTGCAGCCCGGCCTTTGCGGCACCTTCCGAAAACTCAAGCGCGCAGAACATGTTGTTGGTGTCTGTGACGGCAAGCGCGGGCATCCCCATATCGACCGCCGCCTGCGGCAAGCTCTTCACGCGAAGCGCGCCTTCCAGGAGCGAATATTCGGTATGGGTTCTGAGGTGAATAAAACGCGGACGCGGTGCCATGGCGGGAGCGTATTTGGAAACAATCTGTTTGAAAAGCGGACCTGGCACAGCATCTTGTGGATAACCTCTAGGCCGCCCACATCACCTAGTTTACACATACTGTTTCTTTCCGTTGCAAATCAATAGGTTAACGGTGTAGTTATCCGCATGGCTAACGAAAAAAACGTCATTCTGGACAGTCTGTTCAGCGCATTGGGCGACGGCACACGTCGCGCTGTGATCGCGCGCCTGGCCGAGGGGCCGTGCTCGATCAAGGAACTGGCTGAGCCCCATGGCATGGCGCTGTCGTCCTTCCTCAAGCATATCACTGTGCTGGAGCGCGCGGGCCTTGTGACCTCCACCAAGCGCGGGCGCGTGCGGACCTGTCGGCTCAATTCCGATGCCTTCCGCCCGGCCGAGACCTGGATCGCTTCCCGGCGCCGGGCCACATCGAGCCGTCTGGACACGTTCGCCTCCCTCATGAGCGGGATGCGCAAACCCGGCGAGAGCGCTGGCAAGGGCGACGAGCGCCCTGCCTAAAAACTAGGCGCTTGCGCGGGATCGGGCAGGCATCACGCTCAAATCATTGCTTTTTGCCCCGGTTTCCGCTCTTTTCGGTCTCGGCCTGCAACAAATCGGGCTGCCTTCTACGCCGCATCGAAGGCTGAGCACGCTCAAAAACGGTACCGCGGCGGATCTACATCATGGCAATCCGTTTTGTTTTGAACGGACAACCGGTTGAGGTGACCGCCACCCCCACAACAACGCTTCTCGATTGGCTTCGAGAGGAACGCGGCCTGACCGGCACGAAAGAAGGCTGTAACGAGGGCGATTGCGGCGCCTGTTCCGTCATGGTCAACGATGGCGCGGGGGCCCGCGCGCTCAACGCCTGCATCCTGTTCCTGCCGCAGCTTCAAGGTAAGTCCGTGCGCACGGTCGAGGGGATCGGCGGGCCTGACGGCACGCTCCATCCGGTGCAGGAAGCCATGGTAGACTGCCACGGCGCCCAATGCGGCTTTTGCACGCCGGGCTTCGTGGTGACGATGGCCGCGGCGCATCTGAACGGGCGCACCGATCACGATGACCAACTGGCCGGAAATCTATGCCGCTGCACCGGGTATGCGCCCATAGCTGAGGCGGCGCGGCGCGCCGCGACACAGCCGGTGCCGCCCTGGCTCAAGTCGGAAGCCTCTGCCCCTATCCCAGATCTGTCCCCAGAGTTATCCAGAGACAAAAAAACCGCACAACGCTCTGACATAGAACAAAAAGGCTACTTTTATCCCCAGTCCTCCGACGCGCTTGCCGATTGGTACGCCGCCAACCCCGACGCAACGCTGATCGCCGGCGCGACCGATGTCGGCCTCTGGGTGACCAAGGATTTTCGAGAGCTTGGCCAGGTCGTCTTTCTCGCGGGTTGTGACGACCTCAAGGGCGTCTCCATCGGCGAGGACATGATCGAGATCGGCGCGATGACCACAATCGCCGATGTCAGCGACGCCATCGCCCCCTTTCATGCCGGCTTCCAAGAGCTTCTGCGTCGCTATGGATCGGCCCAGGTGCGCAACGCGGCCACGATCGGTGGCAACATCGCCAACGGCTCCCCCATCGGCGACAGCCCCCCGCCACTCATCGCACTGGGTGCACGGCTCCGGCTGAGGCATGGCGATGCGCGCCGGGAGATTGCGCTGGAGGATTTCTTCCACGCCTACGGCGATCAGGACCGCGCCAAGGGCGAATTCGTCGAAGCCGTGCTGATCCCACGCCAAGACGACCGGCTGAAATGCTACAAGCTCTCCAAGCGCTTCGACCAAGACATCTCCGCCGTCTGCGGCTGTTTCAACATCCCGGTTACAGACGGCCAAGTCCGCGGCGCGCGGATCGCTTTCGGCGGCATGGCCGGCATCCCCGCCCGCGCCCGCCATGTCGAGGCGGCGCTTGAGGGCCAGCCCTGGACCGAAGCCACCGTTCGGGACGCCGCACGGCTCTTCGCCCAGGATTTCACCCCGCTCAGCGATGCCCGCGCCTCCGCCGAGTACCGGCTACGATCCGCGCAAAACATGCTCTGGCGTGTCTGGCACGAGGATCAGGGGCACGCGACCAGCGTGCTTGCCGTCACGCCATGACCATCGCCAAACCCCTCCCCCATGACGCGGCCGAGCTGCACGTCACGGGCCAGGCCCGCTATGTCGATGACGTGCCCCTGCCCGCCAATTGCTTGCACTTGGCCTTCGGTCTGAGCGGCCATGCCCGCGCCGCGATCACCTGCGATCTCAGCGCCGTGCGGGCCGCACCGGAAGTTGCCCTCGCTCTTGCCGCCGCCGATCTGGACGCCGTGCCCGATTGCGCGCCGGCGGCCCATGATGAGCCGCTCCTGGCCGAGGGGGAGGTGTTTTATGCCGGACAGCCGATCTTTCTGGTCGCCGCGGAAACCCACATCGCCGCGCGCTATGCCGCCACTCTGGGCGAGATCCACTACACGCCCCGCCCGGCTCTGCTGAGCATCGAAGACGCACTCGCCGTCGATAGCCGGTTTGAAGAGGGTCCGAGGATCTGGCGCAAAGGCGATGTGGACGCGGCCCTCAACGGCGCGCCACACATCGTCGAGGGCAGTTTCGAGATCGGCGGTCAGGAGCACTTCTATCTCGAAGGTCAGGCCGCCCTGGCGCTGCCGCAAGAAGACGGCGCGATGATCGTGCACTCCTCGTCCCAACATCCAACCGAGATCCAGCACAAAGTGGCCGACGCGCTGGGCCTGCCGATGTCTGAGGTGCGCGTCGAGGTACGGCGTATGGGCGGCGGTTTCGGCGGCAAGGAGAGCCAGGGCAATCACCTCGCCATCGCCTGCGCGCTCATGGCGCAGCGCACCGGGCGGCCCTGCAAGATGCGCTATGACCGCGACGACGATTTCAAAGTCACGGGCAAGCGGCACGATTTTCGTATCCAGTACCGCGCGGGCTTTGACGAGACCGGCCATTGTTTGGGCGTCGATTTCACCCATTACGTGCGCTGCGGCTGGGCGATGGACCTATCGCTCCCGGTGGCTGACCGGGCGATGCTGCATTCCGACAATGCCTATTGCCTGCCCGCCGCGCGGATCACCTCGCACCGGCTCAAGACCCATACGCAGAGCGCCACGGCCTTTCGCGGCTTTGGCGGGCCGCAAGGGATGATCGGGATCGAGCGGGTGATGGATCATGCCGCGCATCAGCTTGGGCTCGACCCGCTAGAGCTGAGGCGGCGGAACTACTACCCAGAGGCGGATGCCGAGCCGACCGAGGCAACAGACAACCTCACGCCCTTCGGAATGCAGGTGGAAGACAGCGTTCTGCAAGCCATGACCGAGCGCCTGGCGAGGGACTGCGATTACGCTGCTAGGCGCCGGGCAATCGCCGATTGGAACGCGGCCGAGCCGGTTCTCAAACGCGGCATCGCGTTGACACCGGTGAAGTTCGGCATCTCCTTCACCCTGACCCATCTCAATCAGGCGGGCGCCCTGGTGCATGTCTACCAAGACGGCTCGGTCGCGATGAACCATGGCGGCACCGAGATGGGCCAGGGGCTGTTCCGCAAGGTCGCGCAGGTTGCCGCCGACCGCTTTGGCCTGGAAATTTCCGCTGTAAAGATCACCGCGACGGACACTGCCAAAGTGCCCAACACCTCGGCCACCGCCGCCTCGTCGGGCACGGATCTCAACGGGATGGCGGTCAAGCTGGCCTGCGATGAGCTGCGCGACCGCATCGCCGCCGTGGTGGCCCCTGACCTGCAAGCCGCGCCCGAGGCGATCCGGTTCGAAGCCGGTGAGCTGCGTGCGGGCGGCGCTTCGATGCCCTGGGCGGAGGCCGTACAAAAGACCTATCTCTCCCGCGTTTCGCTGAGCGCCACGGGGTACTATGCCACGCCAAAATTGGCCTGGGACCGGATCGCCGGGCGCGGGCGGCCGTTTTTCTACTTCGCCTATGGCGTGTCCTGCTCGGAGGTCGTGATCGACACGCTGACGGGCGAAAACCGCATCCTGCGCACCGATATCCTGCACGATTGCGGCGCCTCGCTGAACCCCGCGATCGATCGCGGCCAGATCGAGGGCGGCTTTGTGCAGGGCGCGGGTTGGCTGACGACTGAGGAGCTTGTTTGGAACGACCAGGGTCAGCTTTTGACCCATGCCCCCTCGACCTACAAAATCCCCGCCATGTCGGACCGCCCTGATATTTTCAACGTCACGCTCTGGGATCAGCCCAATCGCGAGGAGACGATCTATCGCTCCAAGGCCGTGGGGGAGCCGCCCTTCATGCACGGGATCAGCGTGTTCATGGCGCTCAGCGATGCCTGCCGGGCGGCGGGGCCGCATTTTCCAGATTTGCGCGCCCCGGCCACGGCGGAGGCGGTCATGGCCGCCGTTTCGCGCGCGCGCCACGGCCCGGTCTCCCCGAAATGAGCTTTGATCTGGGCGGCCTCAAACGGGCCATCGCCGCCCATGGCCCAGTGGTCCGCGTGGTCATCGCCCAGGCCAAGGGCTCCGTGCCCCGGGGCGCGGGCACGGCGATCCTGATCTGGGCGGACGGCCAAGAGGGCACGATCGGAGGCGGCGCGCTGGAATATGACGCGACCGAGCGGGCGCGCCGGATGCTGACCAAGGGCGCAGCGACGCAAAGCTGGTCGATGCCGCTGGGCCCAGCGCTCGGCCAATGCTGCGGCGGCGCGGTGACGCTTTTCGCCGAACGCTTTGCCGAAGCGCCAGCCGCCGAGGCCTTCCCGCTTGCGCGCGCGCTGAGCTCCGAGGCCGGTGCGCCGCCCGAAATCGACCCGGACCTACAAGCGATCGCACTCCAAGGCCCCTGGCTGATCGAGCCCCTGGCCACGCCGGGCCACGCGCTCTGGATCTGGGGCGCGGGCCATGTCGGACGCGCGGTGATCGAGGTTTTCGCACCCATGCCCGGCCTGAGCCTGACCTGGATCGATACCGGCCCCGACCGGTTTCCCAAGGTCGTGCCCGACGGCGTCAACACCCTCCCGGCGGCCGAGATCGCCCAGGCCATGCCGCTGGCCCCCAAGGCCGCCCACCACCTGATCTTGACCTATAGCCACGAGCTTGACCTCGCGCTCTGCCATGCCGCGCTCAAACACGGTTTCGCCAGTTGCGGCCTGATCGGATCGGCCACCAAATGGGCGCGGTTTCGCAAGCGGCTGAGCGCGCTGGGTCACGGGGTTGATGAAATTTCGCGCATCATGTGCCCAATCGGTGATCCCGCCTTGGGCAAGCATCCGCAGGCCATTGCCATCGGCGTCGCAGCAGCGCAGCTTAAAGCTTGGGCAGCGCGCGAGTCTTAAAACGGCTTCGCCGACTGCGGACGGAGGGGTATGACACGAGTTCTGGAGATCGCTGGGCTTTCGAAGGCCTATCCCGGCGTCATCGCCAATGACGACGTCTCCTTCGCCATCGGCGCGGGCGAGATCCACGCTCTGCTCGGCGAGAACGGCGCGGGCAAATCGACCCTGGTGAAAATGGTCTACGGCCTGGTGCGGCCCGATGCGGGCAGCATGCGCCTGAAAGGCCAGCCTTACACCCCGAGTGAACCCCGCGCCGCGCGCGCCGCAGGTGTCGCGATGGTGTTTCAGCACTTCTCGCTGTTCGAGGCGCTGAGCGTGGCCGAAAATGTCGCCCTGGGCATGGAAAACCCGCCGCCCATTCGCGATCTGGCCGCCCGCATCGCCGAGGTCTCGGAGACGTACGGACTGCCCCTCGATCCTGGGCGGATCATCGGCGATCTGAGCGCGGGGGAACGGCAGCGCGTGGAGATTATCCGCTGTCTTCTACAAGATCCCAGCCTGCTGATCATGGACGAACCCACAAGCGTTCTGACCCCGCAAGAGGTCGAAATTCTCTTTGGCACGCTGCGCAAGCTCGCCTCGGAAGGCACGTCGATCCTCTATATCTCGCACAAGCTCGAGGAGATCCGCGCGCTTTGCGATGCCGCCACGATCCTGCGCCTGGGCAAAGTGGTGGCGCGCTGTGATCCCCGCGATGTTTCCGCCGCCAAGATGGCCGAGATGATGGTTGGCAAGACGCTCAGCGTGCCCGCGCGCCCAGCGCGAGAGCGAGGACCGGCGCTGCTCGAAGTCCGCGACCTGTCGCTGCGCTCAGCCGCCGCTTTCGGGACCGATCTGCGTGAGATCACGTTCGAGGTTGCCGCGGGCGAGGTCTTAGGCGTCGGCGGGGTTGCGGGCAATGGCCAGGATGAGCTTTTGGCGGCGCTCTCGGGTGAGGCGCGCAGCGGGGCGGGCATGATCCGCCTTGCGGGCGATGAGATCGGCGCCCTATCCCCAGATGCCCGCCGCGCCCGGGGTCTGATGACAGCGCCTGAAGAACGCCTGGGCCATGCCGCCGCCCCGGATATGAGCCTGACCGAAAACACCGTTTTGACCGGCAAGGCGCAGCGCCGTTTGGTGCAGGGCGGAATGGTCGATTGGGCGGCGGCGGAGCATTTCGCCGCCGAGATCATCGAGGCCTTCGATGTCCGCACGCCGGGCACCGGTTCCGCGGCGCGCGCGCTATCGGGCGGCAATTTGCAAAAGTTCGTCATCGGGCGCGAGATGCTTCAAAACCCCCGGGTCCTTGTCGTCAATCAGCCGACCTGGGGCGTCGATGCCTCCGCCGCCGCCGCCATCCGCCAGGCGCTGCTTGATCTGGCCGGGCGCGGCTCGGCCGTGGTGGTGATCAGCCAGGATCTTGATGAAC
Source organism: Pseudomonadota bacterium (assembly GCA_038530555.1). Taxonomy (GTDB): domain Bacteria; phylum Pseudomonadota; class Alphaproteobacteria; order Rhodobacterales; family Rhodobacteraceae; genus HKCCE3408. The sequence continues at coordinate 8,441 of JBCBCN010000019.1, forward strand.
TGCTGCAGATCTCCGACCGCTTCGCCGCGCTCAACGAAGGCCGTCTGAGCGCGGCCTACCCGGCCGAAAGCTTGAGCGTTGAAAAGATCGGCCTGATGCTGGGCGGCGCCCATGATATGCACGAGGCCGATGAGGCCGCCGCGATAGGGGCGCCGCATGCTCCGGCTTGAAAAACGCCCCAACCCGTCCCGGCTTTGGACCTATGCCACACCCGTTCTGGCAGTGGTTCTGACGATGATCGCGGGCGGGCTGATGTTCGCGGCCTTGGGCCAAGACCCGTTCGCTGCGATCCGCGTGATCTTTTGGGACCCGCTCTTCAATGCTCAATTCGCCAGCTATTCCCGGCCCCAGCTTTTGGTGAAGGCCGGTCCGCTAATCCTCATTGCAATCGGTCTCTCGCTGGGTTTTCGCGCGGGCGTTTGGAATATCGGGGCGGAAGGTCAGTACATCCTGGGCGCGATTTTCGGCGCTGCCGTGGGCCTCGCGGCCTTCCCCTCCGAAAGCCCGCTTCTGTTTCCCGCGATGGTCGTGGCGGGCGCCATCGGGGGCTGTCTGTGGGCGATGATCCCCGCCCTTCTGCGCGTGGCCTTCCGCACCAATGAGATCCTGGTCTCGCTGCTGCTCGTCTATGTGGCCGAGGCGATCTTGTCGCTAGCCGCCACGGGCTTTCTGCGCAACCCGGATGGGCGCGGCTTCCCCGGCAGCCGCAATCTCAGCCAGCATCCGGGCACCGACAACCCAGAACTGATCGCGGGCACGGGCATGCATTGGGGCGTGCTGACCGCGTTTCTGGCCGTGATCGCGGCCTATGTGCTGCTCAACCGGCACCTCCTAGGTTATCAGATCCGCCTAACGGGTCAGGCCCCCCGCGCCGCGCGCTTTCACGGCGTCAGCCCGAACCGGCTGGTGATCTTTTGCCTCGGGATCTCCGGCGCGCTGGCCGGTCTGGCCGGGCTCTTCGAGGTCAGTGGTCCCTCGGGGCAGATCAGCATCGATTTCAACGTGGGCTACGGCTTCACCGCGATCATCGTGGCCTTTCTGGGCCGCCTGCACCCGGTGGGCATCCTGCTGGCCGGGCTCCTGATGGCGCTGACTTACATTGGCGGGGAGCTTGCGCAATTGCTCCTCGGTGTGCCGGCCAGCGCGATCCAGGCCTTCCAGGGCATGCTTTTGTTCTTCCTGCTCGCGCTCGACGTGTTGTCGAACTACCGCATCAAGTTCGGGCGGGAGGTCGCGGCGTGACGGTCCGGGCGCGGGCATCCGAGGGCGAGACGACCTACCGCCCATTCGAGGTAAAGCGCGATGGGCTTCCCAGTTTGGTCGGCCTTGTGATCGGCTTTTTCATCGGTTTGGTGCTTGCAAGCCTCGCGGTGTTTTTGCTCTTTGACGGTTTCTGGCCCCTGCTCGTTCTCGCGGTGCCATTCGTCCTGGTGCAATTTCTTGTGCAAGAAGGGATCTTAGGCCTCTGGCGACTGATCTTTGGACGGCGCCCAGATGATGAAGCGACCGAAGATGACGACGTGCGCCAGGCGTTCGAGGTCGACGCAGCGCCCGAACCACCAACCTTTATGCGCGTCCATTCGATCAAGATCGGGATTGCGGCTGGCGCTGGTGTTGCGCTCGTAAGCTTCGGTCTGCGACTGGTGACGGAGCTGACATGACGCCCCTAGCCTTCATTTTTCCCCAAATACTCACCCACCCGGCGAGACGAGGGGCGCGCGCATGATCGACCTCCTCGTCCCCCTCATCGCCACGCTCATCGGCGCCTCCACCCCGATCCTGCTCGCCGCCATCGGAGAGCTGGTGACCGAGCGCTCGGGCGTTCTGAACCTGGGCGTTGAAGGGATGATGATCATGGGCGCGGTCTGCGGCTTCATCATCACCGTCAATACCGGCTCCCCCTGGCTTGGCTTTATCGCGGGCGCAATCGGGGCGGCGGCCCTATCGTCGGTCTTTGGCTTTCTGACCCAGGTTTTGCTGTCGAACCAAGTCGCCACGGGCCTTGCGCTCACGCTGTTTGGCCTGGGCATCGCGGCGCTGATGGGCGAGAGCTATACCGGCATCAACCCGGCTCTAACGCCCAAGCTCTTTGGCGAGGGCCTGCGCGAGCTGCCCGTAATAGGCCCGATCTTTCTGGGCCATGACCTGATCGTCTATCTCTCTGTCGCGCTCGTGGCCGGGGTCTGGATCACGCTCAACCGCACGCGCGTGGGCCTGATCCTGAGGGCTGTCGGCGAGAACCACGACGCGGCCCATGCCCTTGGCTACAAAGTCGTCCGCATCCGCTTTGCCGCAATCCTCTTTGGCGGGGCCTGCGCGGGGCTGGGCGGGGCCTATCTCAGCCTGGTGCGCGTACCCTCCTGGACCGAGGGCATGACGGCGGGGGCGGGCTGGATCGCCCTTGCCATCGTGGTCTTCGCCTCCTGGCGACCCTGGCGCGCGCTCATCGGCGCCTATCTCTTCGGCGGCATCACCGCCCTGCAATTGCGCCTGCAAGCCGCGCAGATCGACCTACCCGTCGCGCTTCTGGATGCCTCGCCATACCTCGTGACGATCGCCGTTTTGGTCGTGATGTCCTCGGGCCGTGCGCGGGCGGCATTGAATGCCCCCGCAGCCCTTGGCAAAGTGTTCCACGCAAGTGGGTAGAGAGACAAAACCACAAACGAAATCCAACAAGGAGAAAGACGTATGAAATACCTATCCACACTTCTCGCCGCCGGTGCGGTCAGCCTGGCCGGGGCGGCCTATGCAGACGGCCACGACCCGTTCCAGGTCGGCTTTGTCTATGTCGGACCCATCGGCGATCTGGGCTGGACCTATGAGCATGACCAAGGCCGTCTCGCCGTAGAAGAGGCCTACGGCGATCAGGTCGAGACCGTCTTTGTCGAGAACGTGCCCGAAGGCGCCGACGCCGAGCGCGTGATGACGCAGATGGTCCTGGGCGGCGCGGATATGATCTTCACCACCTCGTTCGGCTATATGGACCCGACCAACACCGTAGCCGGGCAGTTCCCCGATGTCCTCTTTGAGCACGCCACGGGTTTCCGCCGTGATCATCCCAATGTCTCGACCTATTCGGCGCGTTTCTATGAGGGCCGCGCGGTGATCGGCCATATCGCGGGCCACATGACCGAGACCAACACGATCGGCTATATCGCCTCCTTCCCGATCCCCGAAGTGATCCGCGGCATCAACGCGGCCTACCACCATGCGCGCGCGGTCAACCCGGATGTCGAGATGCGGATCGTCTGGGTCTATACTTGGTTCGACCCGGCCGTTGAGGCCGATGCGGCCCGCGCGCTCATTGCCGAGGGCGTCGATGTCCTGATGCAGCACACCGACAGTACCGCACCGCAGACCGCCGCCGCCGAGGCCGGTATCCTGAGCTTTGGTCAAGCGTCGGATATGTTCCAATTCGCCCCGACCCCGCGCATCGCCTCGATCATCGACGATTGGGCGCCCTATTATGTCCGCCGCGTCGGTGAAGCGCTTGACGGCACCTATGAGCAGGCCGATACCTGGGAAGGCATCGGGCCCGGCATGGTCGAGATCGGCGAGATCACCGAATTCGTGCCGGAAGAGGTCCGTGCCTCCGCCCAAGCGCTTGAGGCGTCGCTCGCCGACGGCTCGGTCCACACCTTCACCGGGCCGATCAATCGCCAAGACGGCTCCGCCTGGCTGGCCGAGGGCGAGACGGCCGATGACGGCACGCTTCTGGGAATGGATTTCTACATCGAAGGCATCGTGGGCGACATTCCGAACTGATCGCCGGAGCAAGACCACCAAAGGCCCGCCCTCACCCGGCGGGCCTTTTTCATGACCGCCTTTAGGGCCGCTTTTCACGACCGCGACAGATCCCTGGTTGTCGCATTTGGAATTGCGTGAGGGACGGCACCAGGGAAAAGTAGGGGCATGGAATATGATTTCCTGATCATCGGCGGCGGGGTCGCGGGCCTGTCTGCAGCGGCACGATTGTCCGAGCTGGGCCGGGTGCTGCTGCTGGAGGCCGAAAGCTCGCTGGGCTATCACACCTCGGGCCGCTCGGCGGCGCTTTTTGAGGAAAACTACGGCAAGCCGTCGACCGTCGCGCTTAACCGCGCGAGCCGCACCTATCACGAGACGGCCCATGGCGGCGTGCTGAGCCCGCGCGGCCTTATGATCGTCACGACGGCCGATGACGAAGAGCGTTTCGAGGCCGATCTCAAAACCATGCGCCTGCCGGAAATCGGCATGGACGAGGCCAGGGCCCATGTTCCGATCCTGAAACCCGGGGCCGTGACGCGTGCGGGATACCACGCCGATGCCTGGGATATCGACACCGACCGGCTCCTGCAGAACTATGCCAAAGACGCCCGCGCAGGCGGGGCGGAAATCGTGGTGGGGTCGCGGGTGGCTGGGATCACGCAAGTCTCAAACGGCTGGCATGTGGAGGCCGGAGACGTCACAGCCTCCGCCCGCCTGCTGGTGAACGCCGCGGGTGCCTGGGCCGACGGAGTGGCCGCGATGGCCGGGGTCGCGCCCTTGGGGATCACGCCCTTGCGCCGGTCTATGGCGCAGATCCCGGCGCCCGAGGGCCGCGATATCGCCGCCTGGCCGATTTTCTTTGGCCCCGGCGAGAGCTGGTACGCCAAGCCGCAGGCCGGAAAGCTCCTGGTCTCCCCCGCCGAGGAAGACCCGGTTGAGCCCCATGATGCCTGGGCCGAGGATATGGTCCTGGCCGAGGGCCTGGCCCGCTACGAGGACTATGTGACCGCGCCCGTCACCCGGCTGGAGACCTCCTGGGCCGGGTTGCGCAGCTTCGCCCCGGATCGAAGCCTCGTGCTGGGCCCCGATCCCGAAGCGCCGAGCTTCATCTGGTGCGCGGGGCAAGGCGGCTATGGGATGCAGACCAGCCCCGGTGCGAGCGCGCTTCTCGCCGATCTGATCGCAGGGCGCGCGCCGGAGATCGAGGCGGATGTGGCAGCACAGCTGACCCCGGATCGCTTGCGTCAGGGCTCAATGCAACCCGCGTGAACGAGGGGCCAGCCCCTCGCGCTGCTGGACCTTTTTTTTTGGGGGGGGGGCAGCCCCCCAAACCGGGAGATCCTTGGGGGGCCAGCCCTCCAAACCGCGAGATCCTTGGGGGGGGGGGG
>JBCBCN010000020.1:0-12488 GCA_038530555.1 Pseudomonadota bacterium
AGGGGAGTTGCGGGGAGATTTAGCGCAGAACGGGCCGGCGCGCCGAACTGCCCCGCTCGGCACCATAGGCCATCAGATCGACCTCACCCGGGGTAAGCATCCGCCGGGTCGACCCGCCATAGCGGTGTTCATCCACGCCTAGATCGGGGCGCACATCCAGAAGCGTGTCCCGCATCTCCGGGCTGAGACTGCGGAGGCCCGCGACACCGGGATGGAAGCTTTCGACCTCCAGGCCATCGGCTCGCAAGATCTCATGCCGGTCGAGCATCAGGTGGATGTAATAGGTCTCGGTCAGGCGCGCATCCCGCGCGATGCCCGGCCGCCCGACAAGATCTGCGGCGCGCACGAGCGTCTCACGCTCACCCCAGAGCGCCTGGGCCGCGTCGGACTTCATAAGAACTCGGTGATCGGGCGATACACATAGGTCACGCGCCGGTTTGTCGTCCCCCAAAGCACCCGCCCTAATCCGGATCGGGCGCTGGTGCGGCAGTGCGAAAAGCCGCGCGCCGGTCATTTTCTTGTGGCCCATCCAGGCAATTTCCTGAGCGCCGCTATCCTTGGTCAGCACCCGGTCGCCAGGCCCCAGATCCTCAATCGCCGTGGGGCCGTCCTCGGTGTCAATCAGCGTGCCGGGCGTGAAACACAATAGTGCAGGCCGCGCCGCCTCGGGCCGCGGCTTGGTTAGCTCGGCATTGGCCTGAAGGATCGTCAGATCAGTCGCGGAGGGCGGCAGGTGATCGTGGAAAACCAAAAGCGGCGCCTCGGTGCCCCAAGGACTGACCGGCAGGCCGGAATAGGCCCGCTCTCCGTCGCTGACCACGAAGGCCGAGCCAAATTCAGGCCCAGCAATAATTGTCTGCGTTCCCGCCGTAGTCCCACCTGTCGCACCTATCTCCGCGGCCTGGAGATCATCGGCTGGAGCCCGGCGCGTGCGAGCCCTCAGCTCAGCCTGATTGAGCGCCCCGCCCAGGATCAGGGGCGCGCGCGGCCCTACCAGCGGCACAGCCGCCCCATGCCATCGCCAGGACAAACCTTCGGCCACGGCCTGGAATTGCAGAGCGGGAATTCCGTCAATATGGCTTTGCGCCCACGCGATCATTGCCGCGCCAAACAGCCCACTGCCCATCAAACCGCCTCAGTCTCACTGCTCGCTCGACGTTTTCCGTCGATGCGATCGTTAATTGTTAACAGGGAGTTAACACGAAACCGCTGCGAAGCAAAGAATTATCGGCAAAAGCGCGGATCAGAAATTGAGCCGGATCGTCAAACCGCCGACGATCTGCCCCTCGGGCTGACCCACGAATTCCTCAGATAGATAGGTCGCGCCATAAAAGACCGAACCGACGCCGCCCTCGTAAAGCAGACCTGCCCGCACGCGGTAGCGTGTATCCTCGGCCTCGATGCCGAAACTGCTGGGCAAATACTGGCTGTTGGCGACATAGGCCGCATCGGCGCCCAGGCTCACGCTAAGGCCTGCCGGGCCGTCGCCCGCGATCCCGCGATAGCGCTGACCGCTGACCGGGTCGCGCACCAAAAGCGCGCCGCTTCCGAAGCCCGCAAAGCTTAAATCCGCGCCCACCCGGGCCAGCGTTTCTGGCCCCGCGACAAGCTCCGCGAAGGGCCGGACGGATACGTCATTGACCTGAAAACTGCGCGCCACTTCGAGCGTCGCACCAAGCTGCACGGAATTGTGGATCTCATAGCCGTCGATCTCGACCCGCGGAAAGCTCAATGCATCATGCAAGCTGGCTTGAAAATCGCTGAGGCCCGTCTGCTCGCCCAGAACGAACAGATCGACACCGGCAGCAACTTCCAAGCTGCGCCAGTCAAAATGCGTATGCGCGCCCAAGCTGATCACACCGGCATAAGGGCGGCTGGGCGGTCCGGGATTGCGCAGATCGGCGGGCGTGTTCCACTCCGTGCGGAAGCGGTATTCGATGATCTCACCCGGACGGGTCGGCAGCGCGCCGCTCCACGAGGGCCCGCGCAACAGCGATAGATTGATCGCCGCACTGCGCCAGCGATCACGGTTGTCGCCAATAGCATCGTTGGTGAAAAGCCGTCCGAAGCCCAGTGTTTGCTGCGCATTGGCCGGAAGCGCCGCGCTGAGCATAGCCGCAAGCGGCGCTGCGAGACGGAGGAATGAGCGTCGGGGCATGGAACCTGCTTCGTTTTGCCTGCCGATTATCTTTTTCCTACCGCTACACGATTAACACCGTCTTTGTCTACTCAACTGCATTTTGAATAGGCGCAGTTTCCGCAGGTCATGCAGCCCTCGCTCATCCGCATCTCATATTGCCCGCAATTCGGGCATGCGGGCCCGGGCTTGTGGCCCAGATTGACAACTTCGGCCTGAGGGTCGCTTTTCAGGCCCATCCCCTCGCCCTCCAGAAAACCCGTGGCGATCATGTGCCGCTCAATCACGCCGCCGATCGCGGCCAGGATCGAGGGCACGTATTTGCCGCCCATCCAGGCCCCGCCCCGCGGATCGAAGACGGCCTTGAGCTCTTCGACGACGAAAGACACATCGCCGCCCCGCCGGAACACTGCCGAGATCATTCGGGTCAGCGCCACGGTCCAAGCGAAATGCTCCATGTTCTTGGAGTTGATGAAGATCTCGAACGGCCGCCGCTGACGCCCCTGCACGATGTCATTGACAGTGATATAAAGCGCATGCTCGCTGTCGGGCCATTTGAGCTTATAGGTCTGTCCCTCCAGCGCCTGCGGCCGATCGAGCGGTTCTGACATGTAGACGACTTCACCCGTCGCAACCTCGGCCAACTCCTGCGCCGCCGGTTTCTCCTCGGCCTCCGACACGCTCAGCACGCTGCCCGTCACGGCATTGGGCCGATACGTGGTGCAGCCCTTACAGCCCGTCCGGTAGGCCTGCATATAGACATCCTTGAAGGCCTCGAAACTGATCTCGGCGGGCACGTTGATCGTCTTGGAGATCGAGCTGTCGATCCAATCCTGCGCCACGGCCTGCATCTTGACGTGATCCTCAGGCGCCAGCGTTTGGGCCGTCACCATGTGCTCGGGTAGATCGGCCGCGCCATGGGTCTCACGCCAAACCTGCACGGCGTAGTCGACCACCTCTTCCTCGGTGCGAGAGCCATCGGGTTGCAGCACTTTGCGCGTATAGGCCGTGGCGAAAACCGGCTCGATCCCCGAGGACACATTGCCCGCATAAAGCGAAATCGTCCCCGTCGGAGCGATCGAGGTGATCAGCGCGTTCCGCAGCCCATGCTCGGCAATCAGCGCGCGCACATCCGGATCAAGCTTGGTGATCATCGGCGCCTTCGCATAGGCCGCCCCATCATAGAGCGGGAAGGCCCCCTTTTCGGCCGCAAGCTCCGCCGAGGCGCGATAAGCTTCATTGGCCAGCACCCGCATCCACTTGCCGGTCTGCACCACCGCCGCATCCGAGCCATAGCGCAGCCCGACCATGGCCAGGGCATCGGCCAGACCCGTCACACCGAGGCCGATCCGTCGCTTGGCCTGGGCCTCCTGCCGCTGCGCCTCTAGCGGGAAGCGGGAGGCATCCACCACATTGTCCATCATCCGCACGGCGGTTTTCACAAGCTCCGACAAGGCCGCCGGATCGAGCGCGGCGGCATCCGAGAAAGGCTGGCTCACGAGGCGCGCCAGATTGACCGAGCCCAGCAAACAGGCGCCATAGGGCGGCAGGGGCTGCTCGCCGCAGGGATTGGTCGCCGCGATGGTCTCGAGATAGTTCAGGTTGTTCTCGGCATTGATCCGGTCGATGAAAATCACACCGGGCTCGGCGTAATCATAGGTCGCCTGCATGATCTTGTTCCACAGATCGCGCGCCTGGATCGTGCGATAGACCTTACCGTCAAAGATCAGATCCCAGGGGCCGTCCGCCTCCACGGCCTCCATGAACGGGTCGGTGACCAGCACCGAGACATTGAACATCCTGAGCCGCGCGGGGTCGGATTTGGCGGTGACAAAATCCTCGATATCCGGGTGATCGCAGCGCATCGTGGCCATCATCGCCCCGCGGCGTGAGCCCGCCGACATGATCGTCCGGCACATCGCGTCCCAGACATCCATGAAGCTCAGCGGGCCCGACGCATCCGCCGCCACGCCCTTCACATCCGCGCCCTTGGGCCGGATGGTCGAGAAATCATAGCCGATGCCGCCGCCCTGCTGCATGGTCAGCGCGGCCTCTTTGAGCATGTCGAAAATGCCGCCCATGCTGTCGGGGACAGTGCCCATAACAAAGCAGTTGAACAACGTCACCGAGCGGCCGGTCCCCGCGCCTGCGGTGATCCGACCGGCGGGCAGGTATTTGAAATCCTCAAGCGCCGCATAGAACCGCTCTTCCCAGGCGGGCGCGTCCGCCTCCACCTCGGCCAATGCGCGGGCGATCCGGCGCCAGGTTTCCTCCACCGAGCCGTCGATCGGGCTGCCATCGGCCTCCTTGAGGCGATATTTCATGTCCCAGATCTGCTCGGCGATTGGGGCGGCAAAGCGGCTCATTTTCACACCTCATTGGTAATGGGAGCGGCGGCAGGACTTGAACCTGCAACCTCCCCGCTGTACCTCTCAATTGTTGAGTTCGAGAAGCCAAGAAGGCGGGGCGCTCATCCTTTGAGCTTCGCCGCTTCGAATCGCTGCGTCCGCGATAACGTAACGTTATCGCCTAACTGTTGCGTTTCAATAGCGAAACCATACTAAATCCTGTGTATCCACAGGATAGCCGACAAAACAGTGGATAACCTGTGGATAAGGCATGGATAACCTAAACCTCATAAAGATTTGCGTCGGCGCGCAAGGTATTGAAGACCTTGAAAGATGGCAAAGCCAGGCCCGCGCCCGCGGCCCCGACGGCCATCCGCGCCACGTGACCCGCATGTGGCCCAAGCGCGCCGAGGAGCTTTTGGATGGCGGCTCGATCTATTGGGTCTTCAAAGGCCTCATCCTCTGCCGCCAGCCGATCCTTCGCCTCGATCAGGTGGATCGCGGCGACGGCATCGCGCGCTGCGGTATCGTGCTGGGTCAGCCCGTCACTCGCGTCACCCCCACGCCCAAACGCCCCTTTCAAGGCTGGCGCTATCTGACCGTCACAGACGCCCCTAAAGACCTCGGCGCCGCCCGCCAAGAGGACGCGGCCCTACCGCCCCAACTCGAGCGCGCTTTGGCCGAGATCGGGGTGGTCTGAGGGGCCTCCCGGCCACGTCGCAAGCGCCGCCCGTCCAACTTAGGCTCCGCCCATCATGATCTCTAACGCAATGCGTTCGCCAGCAAGCTGGACCGTTTCGATCTGTCTTTATCGCAAAAATATCCCGGGGGTTTGGGGGCTGGCCCCCAATCCAACCTTGGCCTCAAAGTCGCAAGTGTTCACAGCCCAAGCGCCAATGGCGGCAGGGCAGCGCCCATTCCCCCGGGGCTCCGCCCGTCATGGCCTCAAATGCGGTGCATTTGCCAGCTAAAGCTGGACCAGCCACGACCCTTACAGCCCCAAACGGTCGCGCAACGCCGCCCAGGCCGCCCGTGTTTCGGGGCCCCATTCGGCGCGCCGGGCGCGGAATAGCGTCGCCTGGCTCTTGTGCACCAGACCATCTTCCAGCGGTCGCAGATGGTTGGCCCTGAGCGTCTCCCCGCTCGAGGTGATATCGGCAATCGCCTCGGCCAGACCGTGGGACACGACGCCCTCGGTCGCGCCCTGGCTGTCGATCAGCTGATAATCCGCCACCCCCGCATCGCGCAGAAATTCCCGCACAAGGCGGTGGTATTTGGTGGCGATCCGCAAGCGGTGGCCGTGGCGTTCCCGGAAATCAGCTGCTGCCGCGTCGAGATCATCAAGGCTCGTCACATCGGCCCAGAACTCCGGCACGGCGATCACCAGATCGGCCTCGCCAAAGCCAAGCTCGGCCAGTTCCTCGACCGCCTGATCCCAGGCTGGCACGCGGTCGCGCACAAGATCGCTGCCGGTCACACCCAGATGCAAACGCCCCGCCGACAGCTCGCGCGGGATTTCTCCTGCGGCCATCAATTGGATGGTCAGCGCCGCATCGGCATCGGCCTCAGCCGCATATTCGCGATCCGAGCCGGTGCGCGCGATCCGCACGCCGCGGCCCTGAAACCAGTCGAGCGTCTTTTGCATCAAACGCCCCTTGGAGGGCAGGCCGAGGGTCAGGCTCATCGCGCGACCTCCGCCAGCACTTCGGGCCGGATCACGCCACCGATTGCCGCTTGCCCGCAGCCTGGCGACAAGATCTCAAGGAGCGCGTCATAGCGACCGCCCGTCGCCACCGGCGGCAGATCAGGCCGGTCCTCTGAGACAAAGCCAAAGACAAACCCGTCGTAATATTCCATATTGGTGCGCCCGAAATTGGTCTCGAAGGCTAGGGTTTCAGGGCTCAGCCCGGCCGACGCAAAGGCCTCGATCCGCGCGCCCAGCCGGTCGACCGCGCGGCTCATCCCCGGCAAATCGACCGCGATATCGCTGAGCGCTTCATGGGCGTTGGGCAGGCTCTCGCGCAGGGACAGCACCGCATCGAGCACTTCGACCTGCGCCTTCGGGATCGGCGCGGCCGCTGCGTCCTGGGCCAGATGCTCTAGCCGCGCTTCTACATCCCGCCACGTCCTCAGGCCAATCTCCGGCGCTTGCGGCGCCTTGAGCGCACCGGCCTCTAGTGCCACCAGCACCTCGGCCCGGCCCGGCGGCAAGGGGCGGCGACCGGCAAACCGGTCAAAGAGCGCCTTAAACCGACGCGGGCGCCAGACATGGCGGCGCAAGGCCCGCCTGCGGCGCGGCGTGATCTCCAAACTGTCGATGGCGGCCAATAGGATGCCCAGATCGCCCGTCACGGGCGTCACCCGGGCATCTGCCAGAGCCTCGCAAAAGGCCACGAACAGCTCGGTATCCACCGCCGCTGCGCCAGGCCCGTGAAAGATCTCCACCCCGACCTGCGCATATTCGCGCGGCCGCCCGCTGCCCTGGGGCGGCATGCGAAAGACCGGGCCGGAATAGACATACCGCGCCGCGTCCTGCCCGCTTTGCAAATGCGCGAGCGCCACAGGCACGGTGAAGTCGGGGCGCAGCATCAGCTCACCCGCTTCGGCGTCATGCGTCACATAGGCCCGCGCGCGCATATCCTCGCCATAGAGATCAAGCAGCGGCCCCGCGGGCTGCAACAGGTCCGGGTCCGCCCGCTGCGCGCCTTGCGTCATGAACCCCGCCGACAGGGTCTCGGACAGGGTTTGGATCGTCTCGGGCAGGCTCACCTGTGGCGGTCCAGGATCGCTTGCACACCGGCCACCAGATCCGCGACATCGACCTGTGTTTGCGCCGGTTGCGCCTTCCATTCCTCCAGGCTCGCATCCTGGGCGAGCTTGGCGCCGAGGATCAGGTCCTTGAGCTGGATCTTGCCCGCCGCGGCCTCATCCGAGCCCTGGATGACGGCGACAGGGCTTTCGCGTCGGTCGGCGTATTTGAGCTGATTGCCGAAGTTCTTCGGATTGCCCAGATAGACCTCCGCCGCGATCCCCGCCCCGCGCAGCTCGGCGGCCATCTTCTGGTAGTCTGCCATCCGGTCCCGGTCCATCACGGTCACGATGACCGGGCCGCGCGCGCTGACCCCGATCCGGCCTGTGGCCCTGAGCGCGGCCAGCAGACGGTCGACCCCGATGGAAATCCCCGTCGCGGGCACCGGCTGACCGGTAAAGCGTTTGACCAGGTCGTCATAGCGCCCGCCGCCCGCGACCGAGCCAAACTGCCGCGGTTTGCCGTCCTCGCCGGTGACCTCGAAGGTCAGCTCCGCCTCGAACACCGGCCCGGTATAATAGCCCAAGCCGCGCACGACCGAGGGGTCGATGACGATGCGGTCCGGTCCGATGCCTTGGGCGAGCAGGAGGTCCGAGATCTGGCGGAGCTCCTCGACGCCTTCGCGGCCGAGCGCCTCCTCCGCCACGATCTCCGAAAGGTTTTGCAAGGTCGCGGCATTGTCGGCTCCCTTGCCAGCCAGAAAGCTCAAGATTGGCGCCGTCTGCGCCTCGCTCAACCCCGCACCTTCGGTGAAATCCCCGCTCTCGTCCCGGCGACCCTCGCCCAACAGCGCGCGCACGCCGTCCACGCCCAGCCGGTCGAGCTTATCGATGGCGCGCAGGACAATACCCCGGGCGGCCTCATGGGCCTCGCCCGCCAGGCCCGCGACCTCCATCACCCCATTGAGCACCTTCCGGTTGTTCACCCGGATAATGTAATCGCCCCGAGCGATCCCTGCAGCCTCCAAAGCCTCGGCCAGCATCGCGCAGATCTCGGCATCGGCGGCAACGCTCGCTGCACCGACTGTATCGGCATCGCATTGATAAAACTGACGAAACCGCCCAGGCCCCGGTTTTTCATTGCGCCAGACCGGGCCCATGGCATAGCGGCGATAGGGAAAGGCCAGCTCATTGCGGTACTGCGCCGCCACGCGGGCCAGGGGCGCGGTCATGTCATAGCGCAGCGCGAGCCAGCCTGCATCCTCATCCTGCCAGGCGAAGACACCGGCATTGGGCCGGTCGACATCGGGCAGAAACGAGCCAAGCGCCTCGACCGTCTCCACGGCGGAGGTTTCCAGCGCGTCGAAGCCATGGCGCGTATAAACCTCGGCGATCCGGGCAAGCATGGCGTCCCGTTCCCGCACTTGGGATCCGAAATAATCCCGGAACCCCTTGGGCGTCTCCGCCTTGGGACGGGGCTGTTTTTTCGCTTTGGCCATGGTCAGGATGCGCCTTATCGCAAGATCGCGCGGTATCTACCCAGGAAGGTTCGGTGGAGCAAGCGCAGTGCGGCGCGACCGGGTGCGTCACTGCTGCTGCGGCGACAGGCGAGCGCACAAAAATAAAAGCGGCAGAGAACTGCCGCTTTGACAAGGCGTATCACCATTAAACCCCAGAAATGGTAAACTACTGATTACTGCATACCACATGCGCCGTTTGACGCGGTTTTTCGTTGAGCAGAGGAGTACCAAAATTCGTTAACAGAGGGAAGCGGATTATCGGATTATTCTGCGTCTGCGAAACAATCCCAGGCCGACACTCAGGGCGCGCGCGCCAGAAAACTTCTTGCAATCAGCGCGTTATGCAAGGATGCCACAGGTCATGGAAAAGCTTGAACAGATCGAAACTTCGTTAACGCATCTGCACCGTACGGTTGAAGAGCTGAGCGATGTGATCGCGCGCCAGGACAAAGAGATCCAAGCGCTCAGCCAGCGCGTTGAACTGCTGATTGGGCGCGAAGCCGCGCGGGAGCAAGAGGGTGGCGCAGTGGTCTTCGGAGATGAGCCCCCTCCCCCGCATTACTGATCGCGCCTTACCCGGCTCAAGAACCCTCAGGCCGTAGAGAAACGGCCCTGCCCGCAGCTCTGTCCCCCACTCACCTTCGAGCGCCAGAGGATCTGCGCCATGATCGCGATATTGATCACGTTGAACGCAATCCCGTTCCAAAACGCCAGATCATAGCTCCCGGTTAGGTCAAAGATCAGACCCGACAGCCACCCGCCCAGCGCCATGCCCAGGATCGTGACCATGATCACCAGGCCAACCCGCGCGCCCGACGCTGGCGCATTGCAAAAGGCCTACATCCACCGGGAAGCTGTTGGATCACGGCCATAAAACCAAGCGTTCAAACATGATATATCCGCCGATAATGAACTTCATTTCGAATGCGCCATAGTCGAAGCGCAATAGCCGCGGGCATCCGTGCATTTGCGAGCACTCGGCTAGCCGCCCGCCAAACCTGTGTCGGCACAAAAAAGGCCCGCGACATAGGCGGGCCTTCTGATCTTGGATGTTCCTAAGGTCAGGCCGGGCGCTTACGGCGGCGCGCCAACGCGCCTAGACCGCCGAGGCCGACGATGAGCATCGGCAGGGCTGCGGGGACCGGAACGGGCGCAAGGCGGATCGAGTCGACAGCGCCTGACCCTTCAAAGCGCACCGTGAAGGTACCTCCAACATTGATGATCGGCGAGACACCGAACGTCGTGGACGCGGAGGCCCGGTCGGCACCCGGCGCCAGGGAGCCCAGCTCTTGTCCGTTCACCAAAATCGAGAAGCGACCGTCATCGACTGCTGAAAAACCCAAAAGGCGGAAGGCAGATCCGCTCAGAAGCTCAAAGGTAATCGACCCCGTTCCTGTCGCGTCGTCGTCGAGCGCGCCGAACTGATTGCCCCGATTGCCGTTCTCTTGCCGGATCAAAACATTGCCGGACACACCATTGGCTGTGGTTGTTGGGACGAGGTCGCCATCATCATTGCCATTGCAATTGGTGGTTTGGTTGTTGGAGTTCGCACACGCGGACGTGTCGAACAAGTTTGCCCCGGATGCGCGCGGGTCTCCGCTATCCAGCGAAATCGCGAAATCCATGCCATCTTGGGAATACCCGGTCAGGTTGTTCAAACCAGAGTACGACGCTTGACCGCTGTCAAAATCCAAAATGGCCGCGTTGGCGGACACGGTTGCACCCAGTGCCAGTCCCATCAACGCACCGGCAAAAGCCAAGGTTTTCATTTTATACTCCATCACCACTTGTTCCACCGCGCGTCTATAGAGGAAGACGCGTCAATTCGCGGGGAAAAAAACGGGCCGCGATGCAGGACAAACTGTTTCCAAGAGGGCCTAAAATTCTTCGACGGTCAGCACGCCGGGCAGGCTTTTGAGCGCGCCACGGATCTGCGGCATAACGAAAATCACCGCCCACATCCCGGCATTACCGATCACGGCAATCACCAAGGACAGGGCCAATCGCCACCAGGAATATCGACTGTCGAGCCCCATGGGCGGACGCTACGAGGGAGCCCGCGCCGCCTGCAATCAAAATCGGATGGCGAAGGCGCTACCGCGCGAGCACACTCTCCGGCGGAGGCGCGCTTTGCGCCAGGTCAAAATCGGTGGCGTGGACGGTCACAAACGCGCCCAGCAGTAGGCCCACAAACGTGCCTGCAAAGATTAAAATGCGCATAGCGCTCTCCGAAATACTCATCACACAACTGAGCTAAGCTTGCATGGTTGCGGCCACTAATGGGAAAAAATCCGCCGATGGCGCAGAGACAGAGTGTTTCCAGAAAGGACTGAACGCCCCAAGTCGTCAGAGCTCTTCTACGGTGAGCACACCGGGCAGGCTTTTGAGCGCGCCGCGGATCTGCGGCGAGACAGGGAAGTCATGGCCCAGCCGCATATCGACCTCTCCGGGTAGATCAGGCGCCATCAGGCAAAGGTCAATCGGCCCCCGCCCCTTCAGACCGCTTTCCGATTTGCTGCGATCGAGCAAGCCCGCAACCGCGCTGATCCCGCTGACATCTTCGAGGTAGATCTTGAAACCCGCGCCGATCTCGGTCGCGACAGAGTCGTCGATGGGCTGCACCCCGCGCGCCAGCAGCTTGAGCTGATCGGCCTCCAGCGTCGCCTCGACCTGCAGCACCACATTCGCGCCGGTCTCCAAATGATCGCGTGAGACCTCAAGGACGTCCGAGAACATCGTCACTTCATAAAGCCCCGTCGTGTCGGAGAGCTGCACAAAGGCAAAGCGATTGCCGCGCTGGCTTTTGCGTTCCTGCCGGCCAGAAACCGCGCCCGCGATCTTGGCCACTAGCGGGCCGCCCTGCACCCGGTCTTCGATCTCTTTGAGTGTGAGACAGCCCTTGCGCTTCAGAGCGCACATGTAATCGTCAAGCGGGTGGCCAGAGAGGTAGAAGCCCACGGCCATATGCTCATTCGACAACCGCTCATTGGGCAGCCAATCGTCGCGCCCCGGCAGGCGCGGCTCGGGCAGATCGTCGCCGCTTTCCCCGAATAGCGAGACCTGATCGGAGGCCTGCGCCTCATGTACCGCCGCCGAATAGGCCGTCAACGCGTCCAGGCTATCGAAGACGCGGGCGCGGTTGCGGTCCAGCTCATCGAAGGCGCCCGCGCGCACCAGCATCTCAAGGCTGCGCTTGCCGACCCGTTTGAGATCGACCCGGCGCGCCAGATCGTAAAGCGTGGCATAGGGCCTCTCGCCGCGGGCCTCCACGATCATGCGCATCGCCTCAACGCCGACATTCTTCAGCGCCCCCAGCGCATAGACGATCGCGCCGCCCTCCACACTAAACGTCGCCATGGAGCGGTTGATCGACGGTGCCACGGTGTCGATCCCCATCCGGTCGATCTCTTGCTTATAGGTCGCCAGTTTGTCGGTCAGGTGGATGTCGCAATTCATGACCGCGGCCATGAACTCGACCGGGTGATTGGCCTTGAGCCAGGCGGTCTGGTAGCTCACCACTGCGTAGGCGGCGGCGTGGGATTTGTTGAAGCCGTAATTGGCGAACTTATCCAGCAGGTTCCAAACCTCGAGCGCTTTGCCCTCGTCCACGCCATTGGCCGCGGCACCGGCCAGGAATTTAGGCCGCTCGGCATCCATCGCCTCTTGGATCTTCTTACCCATCGCCCGGCGCAACAGGTCGGCCCCGCCCAGGGAATAGCCCGCCATCACTCGGGC
>JBCBCN010000021.1:0-8633 GCA_038530555.1 Pseudomonadota bacterium
ATAACGTGTCGCGCGGAGATTTTGGCGATGCGCTCACTTGCGGAAGGGTGCGTATCCGGATCTACATCTTTGCATCCGTCCGACTCCGCGAACGAGCGTAGAATCTGGAGTGCGAGCAACATCAGAGATGCTCCGGCGCCAGTACTGCAATACGGATTAGATAGAAATGGAAATGGCTCGAACTCAAGACCTTCGCAGACCTTCAATGCAAATGCATCTGCCTCAAATTCCTGAGCTCTAGGATCGTCCCCGATATGGCGATGGCCCAAGACATGGTGGCCAAACTCGTGTGCGATCGTGAAGTACTCCATTGCCCACGCCACTTGTTCAAAGAGGCGAAACTCTTCTGGCGAAGATGGACGATATGGTACGAGGGCGTGCGTGCCCGTTCCAGAGTAGGATACGAAAATCCGGAACCAATAGAGCATGAGCTCCGGGTCTTTCATCAAGATTTCCCTATCGAGTGCACGATCAGATTCCTGAAAAGCCCAATGCTCCATACCTGCAGCCAAGGTGCGAGTGTACGCCCGTGCGACCAGACCGCACCACCGAAACAAGAACGAACTGACCGAAACAATCCCTTCTTCGGTCATAATCACGTTTGTAAGTGCCGCTGAAACCCCCACCGTGGGTTCAATTGCTACTTCGACCTTTTCATGGGACGTCTCTCCGGTTTCAGAAATTACTTTTCGGATCCTGTCGGAGAGATGTCTCAACCGGAACTCCAGGCCCGGTCCTACACCAGGACTGTTTACGTTCTCCATTTTGTTATCGGTGAAGTTCTCCTCGTGTCGCCGTGCGATCAGTTCCTCTGACCAGCCGGCATCTCTCAACGCTTGAATGGTTCGCTCCCGTTGGGCTGCCTCCGACACTTCGTCCGGCTGATGCATGGTCGCGTATGGATCCGCCGCTGCCCGCTCGAAGATTTGAGCCCAAAGGTCGCGTGCAGCGTCATTTCTCTCCTTCATTCGATGATACTCAGAACCTCAGTCCCACGTTTCACAACGACACGCCGAACATGGTCGCGAATATCTCGCACCGAATGATCAACAGCTAATTCTACGACGCGTTCTCGAGGGCCACGCCGCTTTCGCCAATGGGCATATGGGTAGTCCGAAATCCGGGCAAAAATACTCTCGTCGCGGGGGTGAGGCATTGGTTTCGTACAACCGCTATTGATTGGGCAAAACCAAATAGCCTCTCGATGAGCTTCAATCAGCGACCGCGTATTCACCTCGAGAACATCGTGCTCTTGGTCGCGATAGGCCTTCGCATTTGTCAACTTGTGGAGGCGTTCCTCCGAAAGCCAAAAGAACGCCTTTGCATTGAGGAGCTCATACCAGTCAGAAGGTGAAAGTCGATCAGGCAGCGCCCGCCGAAGGCCAGAGTCGCTCATTGGAATTTGATCGCGAACGACAGCGCGCGGCAGATCTGTTCCGGTCACTTCTACACTTGCCGGTCGATGTCTACTTTCGATCTGAGTCCGCCTTGGTGGTTGAACAGCATAGTGGTCTAAGAGCGCACTTGTGCTCATTAGGCCAAATTGCTTGATAGACCCCCATGAGCCCCTTTCTGCCATATGAAATAACGTTGGGCAGTTGGTGATCAGTTCCTCAAGTTCCGCTTCTGTCACCACGCTCTCCTATCGATAACATTACGCCAGTTGAAATCCGTCGAAAGGAGTGAGACTGGCCTGCCAGATATTCTCTCAACCTCCTCAACAAAACTGATTGTGTCCTCCGAAAGCTGTTCAAACCGAAAGGCCTTCCGATTTTCCACGTCGAAGTAATCAACGAATGTAAGCGCGATATCAGTCGGACCGTTGAGCTGTACTGCGTCACGGAACTGAAGCCAGTCGAACTCTGCTATCCTCCGCGGCCTGTCAGTTGTGGTCGTTCGTTCCGTCTTTTCAAGTTCCTCAAGAGGAATGCCACTACGGCTATGGATTTCAGCCATTTCAACCTCATGCGCCATCGGCCCCGATGGGCCGCCGACACGGATCGGATAAGTGCGGCAGACCATAATGACCTTGCGCACGTTAGAAGGTGCAATGCCGGCATCCGCCAAACATCCTGAAACCGTCGTATCCCTCGTTGTTACATGTGGATATTCCCCGTGATGAAGGCTCAAGCCCGTACCTTGAGTACCTTCCAGAAGGATGCGTTTGCCAGCCACCATCGCGTCTGCCAGGACTTGACGCGCGCTTCCAAGATAGGGCTGAAGTACCTCACAATCACGAGCAAGAAACGCATCCTTCTCTTCCTTATAGTCTGATCGTCCTGTCATTTTCCGCGCAGAGGCAATGCCAACTCCCTGCGCCGTCGAGCTGATGCTGCCAAAACGCTTCTCTTCTTCGTCACGGTCCGCGTCGGAGATGATCATCGCGCGCCGATCAATAGTGAGCCTCTCAGCATCGATTTTGTGTTCGGCAATTTCCTCAAGTAGTTTTTTAGGGTAAATTACTGCGCCAGGACCGAGAAGCAGCTTTGCATTCGGAGCGCGTTGAGTGCCGGAAGGTAAGTGATAGTACTTTTCCGGCTTTGGTTCTGCATAAACCTGATGGCCGGCGTTCGGCCCGCCGACACGAACCAAGAGATCGTATTCCGGTGCAATGTGCCCGACGATGTTTCCTTTGCCTTCACTTCCAAACTGACCCCCGATCAATACATCAACTAAGGGGGCGTTCGATCGCGGGTACAGATTGAGGAGCGCAGTGGCCCTGACGAGAACAGCTTCCTCGCTACAGCGGTCGGTCGAAACGACAATGTCCGCGACATCTGCGAGTTTTTCGATGTCACGCTCCGTCCGATTGCGTTTCAACTCGGTGTACGGAACTGCATCATCGTCCTCTCTACTGCGACCCTCGTAACGAGCGCGAAGTTCTTCATCAGTAGCGGTCAAATGTATATGATGAACCTCGGCGCCGTATGCGCGCCGTATGGCATCGATCTGGCCAATTATTCGAACCGAGTCGACTACATAAAGACCCTCTGGCGTCTGTCCTGCCCCAGCGGTATCGATTGTGCGTTGCAGGGCCTCTCCAACCCAAGCTCCACCGTCCTCTCTATCAAATCTTTGTCCGGCCCGTTGCAATGCAATGCGCTCTAGTTTGGTTTTTGGCGCCTTCTTGAGAATAAGTTCCCGAGTCTTGATGACCTTTGCGCCGTGGTTCTTTTTGAGCAAACGCACCAACGCTGATTTGCCGGAACATATTGGTCCGGACAGTAGCACAATGCGGAGATTTGCAGACCCAATAGACAACTAAAACAACTCGAGTTGTTGGCGCTTCGGAGGAACATCATAAACAGTCACTGATAACCCCGAGCGCACCATCAAATCATCAAGCATTTCTTCAATAGTTGTCCAATCTCCACCGGCAGCGCCCGTTCCGATCTTTGGCATATGGATACTTGCTTCGATTGAAGCCGCGTGGTCGGCAACTTGTTCGAGGCAATTTTGCAATGCAACGTAACGAATCCGCGGAAAAAGAGACGGCCCAAATCCCTCTTGTCCAATCAGGCTGGCGATAGTTACATCTTCATTAGCCTCTGAAAAAATGACCTGACCCAAGCGCTCAGCCTGCGGCAACTGCAGTACTTTGACTTTAAAGGTTTCCTCTGCTCGAGGAAAACGTTTCGCTATCTTTCTAGCAACCCCGCCGCCCCATTTGATAGCCTTGTCATTAACTAACTGACAGATTATTTTCTTTCCGCCGTTTTGAGGTTCCAAAACGTTACCGTGGAGCAACCGTATCGGGCGAAAATTCTCTTGAGCTTGGTCAAATCTGACTAACCCGGCAACTCGTGGGAAAACGCTGCCAGGATAAGCCGTTAGTCCCACGCATTCGATCTGCGTGGGTTTACCCGTTGCCCAGTTTTCCACCGAGCTGTTTGTGTGCCCAATCGCGGTGCATCGATGCACTATACTATCGCCTGGTATTTTGCGCCCTGAAAGTTGAATTCTAGGTGCTGTTGGCGAACCAACGAAATAGTCGATCTTATAAAACCGTGCGCCCTCCTCGGAGACCCTCGGCGATGAAACAAACATGCCTATCGGTTGCCTTGAAATCTTCGCTAGTCGAATGAGAAAAGCCTCTGCGGAAACGTCGTACTCCCGGCGTTGCTGCATCAGTGTTTCGATTGGCGGAATGTGTGATGCCGCCGACATGCTCCCTATTGGAAGTACAAATTCCGAAGCGGCAAGGTTGCATAGCATCTCCAACTGCCAAGTGTCAGACGATTCGTCGCCACCGCGATTACGGATCTGATCAGACCAGTCGGGAAAGAGCAGGTGTGCGATTTCGTGGGCGATAGAAAACCGTACGCGTTCACGCGGTTGTCGCGGGTTGAACTCAATCTTTGGGCCCTTGTCTGTTGAAATCAGCCGGGCGTCAGCAACATTCGAGTTCGCCTCAATCTGCACCTCAAGCATTTCCGCTATTTGAAGCGGGTTGAACGGCGGGCCTTCCCAACCTCTTTCTCTTGCCTTCAGAACGAGCGAGCGGGCAGCTTCTTCGATCGCGAGAAGCGGGTCATTGCCTCTTGCGAATGCTCTGACTGATGCATTGGTCCATTGTATTTTTGAGTCGTCGTGCATGCTGCTTTGAGTATCGTTTCACTAAGCTAAGAGTTTTGTGATTGAAGACTATAGGACCTTCAGCTCCTCTAAGTCGGCGGAGGTTTGTTCCAAGATTTCATCGAAGCAGGCCTTACACACTCTGCGCGCGCTCGAGTAAGCTCCACCCAACTTGGGGATGTCGATGCACTCCGTTCCCATTGACAGTTCATCATGACAACGAGAGCACTCACATTTGCGCTTAGCGATGGCCAACTTTGGGCGACCGTTCGTTCCACCGATCAAAGACGGGGTCTTTCCCTTAGGCTTCCTTCGACTCATAAACCGATTTTGCCTTTTTCAGTCGTCGGGCGAGCTTTTGAACAACGTCATCCAACTTATCCAAAACATACTTGAAATCCTCGGTTGAAGCGTCTGAACGGTCTTTGCCAAGAAGTTCGTTAAATTCTTTGTTCACCATCATTACCGCACAGACGTAATTATCTCTGCCCGCCAAGTTTAGTGATTTGTATTTGTAGGGGATCTCACGGCCTGTTGTCTGCAGTTCGGCGTGGTTCAGAACGATCTTGGCCACGCGCCCGGATTGCTCATGAAGGCGCCGTCTCGCTTCTTCCCATTCCTTCTGCGGCTGAACGAGAAATGGCTCAGAAGCATCTCGCTTTCGCATCGGCGAGTTTTTAGCCTTCCTATACATCTCAGGGGCTTGTTCTGGATCAAGCCCGTAAAGGGTTAATCGCTCTCGCAGGTCAGCGATGACGCTTTCCTCGTCGGGCGAGGTGAAGTCTTCCTCCCAAAGGGAATCAACAACCTCGTTGTGAACAACCACCTGCTCGCCAGCTTGAAGGCGAGTGTTCCCCTCGGTTACATTGCTTGGAGTTTCTGGCTCAGAACCACCAATAACAGAATCCCAGAACGCCTGGTCATCATTTTCAAAGTCTTTGAACTCCTTGAGTCTCTGGTCCAAATTCATACCCAAGTGAGTTACGATATGCCCCACATTGTCAGGGTGGGAGGGATCATTCTGAACAACGACGCGCATTATTCGACCAACGAACTGAATGTATGGAGCAAGTGAACGGAAAGGTCGAAATATTGCAGCTACGCTGAGTTTTGGATGATCGAATCCTTCACCAAGTTTCTGGACCTGAACAATACAATCCAAAGTTCCGTTTCGTAGTGCCGCGATGACGGCTGACTGGTCTTCAGGAGTCTGCTTGCTATGGATCACCTCTGCCGAGTACCCGCGCTCTCGATAAAGTGACCTAATTTCTTTCGCATGATTGATGGAGCAAGCAACTGCGATTAGCTGATGTTGAGTCCCGGTTTGACGTAGTTCTTCCAACTTACCGAGACTGTTGTCGACAATATGCTGATTGCAAAGAGGCGCTAACGCCACTCCCCGGCTGAACCAAACTTCTTCTTTGAGCTTTTGGACTTCCTCCAGAGAGTAGGTACGGCCGCGCTCATCTGTGAAACCTAGCTCAATGACGGATGGAGCAACATAACTAGCTTTTAGTCTCTTTATGTATCCCTTCAAAGTAGCGCTACGAAACGGGTAACGATAGACCAACTCACCCTGAAGTTCCTTGCGGTCGCTCCTGAAGGGAGTTGCAGTCAACAAGACAACCTTGGCATTTGGAAATCGGCCAATAACACGCTTCCAGCTTTCCGCCTCTGCATGATGCGCCTCATCGACAATGATCATGTCAAAAAAGTTATCAGGAAACTGCGTGAGCCATTTGTCAGCGTTGGTCGCAAGCTGCTGCACATTGGTGACAACAATATGAGATTTGTTTGTCACCGACATATTGCCACTATCCAACGTGGTTACGAGTGGCCCAGCAATCATCTGGCTGTTTTCCAACACGCGAGCTTTTCTCCAAAAGCACTTCTGGCGGTTTGTTATGTCCATTGCCTCGTAGAGGCCGTCCTTGATCGTCAGATTAGGGGCAATCACCATCACGCGCCCCTCTGAAATCCCCAAAGGCAGTATAGAAGCGAGGCCTGACTTTCCGCAGCCAACTGGGATTTGAACGATGGCATTGTTCTTTCCTGCTGCGAAGTGCTCATGCACTCTTTGGTAGCCGTCTCGCTGAGGCTCACGAAGGTTGGAGTTCGCCTCGATATCAACGTCCAAGTCTACAAAAAAGGTGTCAAAAGATTGGCTGGTACGAAGCCACTGATCCAACTGGGCTTTTTCGAAAATCCACTTCTTTCCCACCTTCTGAGCAGGGATCTTCCCTTCACGAGCCGCCGTGTACAGCGACGTCTTTCCGATCTTCAAAAAATCGACCGCCTCTTCGAGCGATAGCCAATCGGACTGCATACTCAACTCCTATTTGATATCATTTGATAGCAAATGACAGATATTTGGTCAATAGAAGCGCTGTTAGCCTGTACGAAGAGGAACCAACACCTTCATGTTGGCGCTATCGGCATTTCTAGGCACTCTAGATGTCAGCATTTGAAGCCGCATCGCACCTTGTTGGCACTCGCAGCGAAAGTCCGGTTTCCGCCGATTCTGTGGAAAAACAACGTGTTGCGGGCGCAGAAAGTACGGTTCTAGACAGAGCGCGAGCACCTTTCTCATCAGGCTTTGCCCGTTTGCTGCGGTGCAGGAAAGATCTTGGCCAGTTTGCGGAGGTTCTGAGCGGTGGCGGCGAGGAGGAATTCGTCATTTGCGCCACATGGGCCACGTAATCGGAGACGTCCCAGCCCAAGAATGCGTTTGAGGTGGGCAAAGAGCATTTCGACTTTCTTTCGCAGCTTCGAAGACACCTTATACTGCTTCGTTTTTCTGATGGCACGGGCGACATCTCTGGCGTCCTCATGTTCTTCACGGGTGATCTTGCGCGCATCGGCCTTTGGACAGCACTTCATCTTTGATGGGCACGCCTGACAGGTGTGTTTGAGGGCCTGATACTTGGCCACGCCTTTGCCGGTTGGCCCACGATTGGGATCGGAGTAGTTCCGGCGGAACTGCTTAAGCGCTTCGCCCTCAGGGCAAATGTACTGGTTGTTCGCGGCATCCCATTCGAAATCCGCGCGGGACCATGTGCCGTCAGTACGTCCCGCTTTGTCGATGACCGGGATATGCGGTGCGATCTTGCGCCTGACCAGCCAATCCAACATTGGGCCAGAACCGTAGGCGGTGTCCGCGATCAGCCGTTCGGGATGTAGATCGAACTTGTCTTTAACCCGCTTCAGCATGGTCTTCGTCGATCCAACCTCGGCCTGTCTGATTGATCGCGTGGCTTCAACATCGACGACAACACCGTGGTCCGTGTCGATCAGATAGTTGTCAGAGTAGCTAAAGAAAGCAGGCCCTTTGCGTGCTGCTGTCCATTGGCTTGCCGGATCAGAATGGGAGGTGAACTTGGGCTGTACCTCGCTCGCCGCGCCGAACGCAGCTTCATCCAGCGTGTCGAGATACTCGCGGACGGCGCGGGGTGCATCTGCCGAGTTGATGTCCGCCGCATCCCACTCTTCCTTTGGCGTCGAGTTCTGCTTGTTGGCATCGGCTTCGATCAAGCTGGCATCAATCGCCATGCGCTGACCGCTGACAAGGCCTTCTTCAATGCAGCGGGCAACGGTCGTCTCGAACAGATGGCGCAGCAGTTCGCTGTCACGGAAACGCCCATGCCGGTTCTTCGAAAAGGTGGAGTGGTCGGGAATGCGGTCGTTCAGATCGAGGCGGCAAAACCAGCGGTACGCGAGGTTCAAATGGACCTCTTCACAGAGCCGCCGCTCCGACCGGATGCCGAAGCAGTAGCCAACCAACAGCATGCGGATCAGCAGTTCAGGATCAACCGATGGACGACCCGTGTGGCTGTAGAAGTCCGACAGATGCGCCCGGATGCTGCTCAGATCGACAAACCGATCAATCGACCTCAGCAGGTGATCTTGAGGGACATGCTCTTCCAGCGAGAACTCATAGAACAGCGCAGCTTGCGCTTCTTGCCTCGGTCCCATCATCGCCAATCCCTCCATCTAGGAAGAATTGAATCAGCGACTTACCATTCGATCAAGCTCGAGTTTTTCAACAGAATACGCCCATG
>JBCBCN010000022.1:0-1618 GCA_038530555.1 Pseudomonadota bacterium
GCCAACAAGTTTCAGCAGGTCGCGATGACATGGCGCAAGCTTGCCGTTCCCGTGATCGCGGCTGTCCATGGCGTTTGCTTTGGCGGTGGCTTGCAAATCGCGAGCGGCGCCGACATTCGCATCGTCCATCCTGAAACGCGCATGTCCGTGATGGAGATGAAGTGGGGCCTTGTGCCGGATATGGGCGGCTACGCGTTGTGGCGCGGCCTAGTGCGCGACGATGTCCTGCGCGAGCTTGTTTACACCAACCGGATCTTTGGCGGGACCGAAGCGCAATCGCTCGGCTTTGCGACGTACAACGACGAAGACCCGCTTGCGCGCGCTAACGCGATAGCGCAGCAGATTGCGGGCAAGAACCCCGGCGCGATCCGCGCGGCGAAGCGATTGCAGGCGGGTATGATGGAGCGCGACACGGACGCGATCCTGCTCGAGGAAAGCATCGAGCAACACGCCATTATGCGCACGCCCAACCAGATCGAAGCCGTTATGGCCGAAATGCAGAAGCGTACGCCCAAGTTCGAGGACGTTTAGAGCCTCTCTGCTATCCGAACACAGCGACGCATTGCAGGCCTTCCAAGACCTGCTTGCCCTCTGCATCCCACATCCGCAGCCTCTCCGAGGAATAGCCGAGGTCCGCGTGCTGGCTGGCGTTTTCCGCCAGATACCAGCCCCCCGCAGACTGCGTGTCGGGGTCGAGCACGTTGAACGACCAGTTGATCGAACTGATCGGCCCCATGCGCTGCATGATCCGCATCGCGCCTGGCGGCATGACGTCACCCATCAACACCAGCTTAGCGACCGGATCGAGAGAGTGATCCTCAGTCAGTCGCGCCCAGCGCCGGATGGTCGCGCCGTGATCTTCACCCTTCGTTTGGCCGAAGCGGATGTCGAAGTTGTTCTGGATGAAAGCCGGGCCTTGCCCCTTCATCGCCACGGCCGCGTCGTCGGGTGCGCCGGGCCAATCGGTCGGCGGGTCAGCCGGGCGCATCGCGTTGGGCTCTCGGCCTGTCGCGAAGAGCCAGAACGCAGTCAACGCCACCTTGCCATCGGAATGGATTTCACTGCGCACCTGCGTGACGTTCCGTCCTTGACGCACGATTTCGGCCGACAGCTCAATTTCCTCACCCACCGGTGCGACAAAGCCGATCTGAGCGGCTCTGAGCGGCGGCAGATCGGTGAAGGCTCTGGTTGCCATAGTGTAGGCCACCAGAGCCGAAGCACCGCCATAAAGCGTGCGCCCCTGCATCCAGTCTTGCGCGTGGGAAAGGCGGGCCGGACCAGCTTCGCCAGTGATCGGGGATAGAAGGCTTTCAATCGTCATAATAGGGCCTCTGCCTTGCCACACGCTCCGGGTCCAGATTGACGTTGCGGAAAGGTTTGCGCTCTAGATGGAGAGCGCGAGGCGAATCCCATTGCCAAGCCGCAATCGAGGCGCTAGTGGGCCGCTTCCGCCTGACGCCGACTTGTTCGGCAATAGGGCGCTCGGCCCGATGGCGGAGTGGTGACGCAGCGGACTGCAAATCCGTATACGCCGGTTCGATTCCGGCTCGGGCCTCCACACACGATTGCTGCAAGGCAATCAACATGTGCCGCTTTAGCTCAGTTGGTAGAGCACATC
>JBCBCN010000023.1:0-592 GCA_038530555.1 Pseudomonadota bacterium
CTCGACCTCTCCTACCCTAAAGGAGAGGTCGAGGGTTCAATTCCCTCATGGCCCCTTGTTTTTGGCCCGCAATCGGCCCACACTCTGAAACCGATGCGGGGTCGCTTACCCGTGTTCGCGCATCCATGTCAGCGAATTGGCGCAGCGGAAGCGCGTTGGGCTCATAACCCAAAGGTCCTAAGATCGAAACTTAGATTCGCTATATTGTCCCTCCTGTCCCGCCTAGCTCAGTTGGTAGAGCGCAAGACTC
Organism: Pseudomonadota bacterium; assembly: GCA_038530555.1. Lineage (GTDB taxonomy): Bacteria > Pseudomonadota > Alphaproteobacteria > Rhodobacterales > Rhodobacteraceae > HKCCE3408. Next base: position 251 of record JBCBCN010000023.1, read on the forward strand.
TTAATCTTGTGGTCGTGGGTTCGAATCCCACGGTGGGAGAACAGCTTTTTATCTTTGGATTAATATTCATGTCAACAGATCATTACACACAAACTTTATTTGCAGCTCCTGTGGCGCAGTTGGCAGCGCGTGGGTCTCATAATCCCAAGGTCGCCAGTTCGATCCTGGTCGGGAGCAACAATTTGCCTCTATAGCTCAGCTGGCAGAGCATGCGCTTAGTAAGCGTAAGGTCGCGAGTTCGATCCTCGCTGGAGGCTTTCCGTGTTGGTGTAGTTGGTAACATTTCTGCCTGTCACGCAGACGCCCCGGGTTCGATTCCCGGACATGGAGTCCCCCTTTTTA
>JBCBCN010000024.1:0-558 GCA_038530555.1 Pseudomonadota bacterium
GGAGAGAACATCTGCAAGACGCAGCCGGGCGGCGCTGTGCATAATGACATTGCCGAGCGCCACAGTCTCAAGCCCAACCGTGTCGGCAAGCGTTTGAGCATCGGCAAACCGCGCGGGATCTTGGCCATCATATTCCGGCAGGAGACCGACAAAGACATGATCATCAAAGGCGGTTTTGAGCCGTTGGAGCGTCGCCTCGAAGTCTGGACCAGAAAGGCCGATCAGAATGCAATTGTCGGCATAGCCGAGCACATCCTTCAGCGTGAGGTCGCACGCGCCTTTGACGGTGCGGCGCTTGCCAAGAGTGAGCAAACGCGACAGCTGCCCAAATGCTTTTCGGTCCCGTGGATAGGCGAGGATCTCCGTTCCATCCATCAGCCTGAGCCGGGTTGCAACCAAATAAGGCAAACCCAGCGCCTTGGCCGCACTGTGCCCGCGGACAATTCCGGCAAATGTGTTGGTATCGGCAATCGCAACGCCGCCGAGATCGAGCTTATGCGCCCGCGTGACCAGCTCCTCTGCATGCGAAGCCCCGGTTAAAAACGTGAAATTGCTGAT
>JBCBCN010000025.1:0-544 GCA_038530555.1 Pseudomonadota bacterium
AACACTTTTTTCGGCAGATTTCGCAAGTGTCGCTCGGAAGAGCGCTTTCATTTGTCTGTTTGTTTATTATCAGCGCCACGGCCACAGTTTTCGAGTTATCGCACCCATTTTTCTTCAGTGGTTATGAATGTAAAAAAGCTCAACCGCATCAACTTTTGGGACCAAAAGGTCAAAGGTCAAGGCCAGAGGTCACCAAAAGGTCAAAAACACTTTTTTCGGCAGATTTCGCAAGTGTCGCTCGGAAGAGCGCTTTCATTTGTTTGTTTGTTTGTTTGTGTGTTTGTATGTTTGTCCGCGTTTTTCTCAGAAACTACAGGACCGATTTCACTGAAATTTTAACACATGATAGGTAATGAACCCGAAGGTGCACCTTAACAATTTCATGTTGATTCGATGAATAGCACTCGGACAGCGCATGCTTAAGTAAAAAAAGCGTCGTTATTTTGAAGCTTTTTTGACGACACTTTTTTGCTTAGGCATGCGCTGTCCGAGTGCTATTCATCGAATCAACATGAAATTGTCAAGGTGCACATTCGGGTCCGTT